>CAVWDJ010000004.1:0-521445 GCA_963753705.1 uncultured Actinomycetota bacterium | reverse complement strand
CTGGCCGTGGTGACCCTCCAGCCTCTCGCGACGTACAGCGGGGCACCCCAGACCGGGATCGTCCTGGTCTCCCTGCTGGTCTGCCTGATCCCGACCACGATCGGCGCACTGTTGAGCGCGATCGGCATCGCGGGCATGGACCGGCTCGTCCAGCGCAACGTGCTGGCGATGTCGGGTCGCGCCGTCGAGGCAGCCGGCGACGTGAACACCCTGCTGCTCGACAAGACCGGCACGATCACCCTCGGCAACCGCGAGGCGGTCGAGCTGATCCCGCTGGAGGGCGTGACGGCGGCCGAGCTGGCCGATGCCGCGCAGCTGTCCAGCCTCGCGGACGAGACACCGGAGGGCCGATCCATCGTGGTGCTGGCCAAGCGCGAGTACGGCCTGCGTGACCGTCACCCCGGTGAGCTCACCCACGCCACCTTCGTCCCGTTCAGCGCCCAGACTCGGATGAGCGGCTGCGACCTGGCCGAGAACGGCCGGTCGCGGAGCGTCCGCAAGGGCGCGACCAGCGCCGTCCGCGAGTGGGTCCGCGAGAGCGGCGGTACCCCGCCGGTCGACCTGGGCCCGATGGTCGACGCGATCGCGGGCGGCGGTGGTACGCCGCTGGTGGTGGCCGAGCACGGCGCTGCCGGTGCCCGGGTCCTCGGCGTCGTCCACCTGAAGGACATCGTGAAGAACGGCATGCGCGAGCGGTTCGACGAGCTGCGCAAGATGGGGATCCGCACGGTGATGATCACCGGCGACAACCCGCTGACCGCCAAGGCGATCGCCGACGAAGCGGGCGTCGACGACTTCCTCTCCGAGGCCAAGCCCGAGGACAAGCTGGCGCTGATCCGGCAGGAGCAGGAGGGCGGCAGGCTGGTCGCGATGACCGGTGACGGCACCAACGACGCTCCGGCCCTCGCACAGGCCGACGTCGGGGTCGCGATGAACACCGGTACGTCGGCGGCCAAGGAGGCCGGCAACATGGTCGACCTCGACTCCAACCCGACGAAGCTGATCGAGATCGTGGAGATCGGCAAGCAGCTGCTCATCACCCGCGGTTCGCTGACGACGTTCTCGATCGCCAACGACGTCGCGAAGTACTTCGCGATCCTGCCGGCGATGTTCGCCCCGGTCTACCCGGGCCTGGACCGCCTCAACGTGATGAACCTGTACAGCCCGTCGTCGGCGATCCTCTCGGCGGTGATCTTCAACGCCCTGGTCATCGTCGCGCTCGTCCCGCTCGCGCTGCGCGGTGTTCGCTACACCCCGTCGTCGGCGGCCGACATGCTCCGCCGCAACCTGCTGATCTACGGCGTGGGCGGCCTGGTCATCCCGTTCGTCGGCATCAAGCTGATCGACCTTCTCGTCCAGTTCATCCCCGGAATCAGGTGACCTCATGACCATGCTTCGACAGACGCTCGCCGGTCTGTTCCTCCTCCTCGCGTTCACCGTGGTGCTCGGCCTCGGCTACCCGCTCCTGATGACGGGCATCGGCCAGGTCGCCTTCCACAGCCAGGCCAACGGCTCCGTCGTCCAGATGCAAGGCAAGGACGTCGGTTCCTCGCTCATCGGTCAGGAGTTCAAGGGCACGCAGTGGTTCCACTCGCGCTCCTCCGCGGGCGGCTACGACGCGCTCGCCTCGGGCGGCACGAACCTCGGTCCCAACTCACCCGATCTGCTGGCGTCGGTCCAGGAGGCCCGCGCCCGGATCGCCGCACAGGACGGCGTCGCCCTCGGCGACGTCCCCCCCGACGCCGTGACCTCCAGCGGCTCAGGTCTCGACCCGCACATCTCTCCGGCGTACGCCGACCTCCAGGTCGCCCGGGTCGCGCAGGCCCGCGGGATGAGCGTGGCCGACGTCCAGAAGCTGGTCGACGACCACACCCAGGGCCGGATCCTCGGCTTCCTGGGAGAGCCACGGGTGAACGTGCTGGACCTGAACCTCGCGCTGGCGGCGCACGCGGGAGGATGAGCAGGTGAGTCGCGGACGGCTGCGCGTCTACCTCGGCATGGCGCCCGGGGTGGGCAAGACCTTCGCCATGCTCGATGAGGGCCGGCGTCGGCAGAGCCGGGGCACCGACGTGGTGGTGGGCGTCGTCGAGACCCACGGCCGGGCCCACACCGCCGAGCAGCTCGCCGGACTCGAGATCCTTCCTCGCCGGCACCTCGACTACCGGGGTACGACGTTCGACGAGCTCGACCTCGACGCGCTGCTGGTGCGCCGGCCCGAGGTCGCGCTGGTCGACGAGCTCGCCCACAGCAACATCCCCGGGCACGCGCAACGAGAAGCGCTGGGAGGACGTCGACGAGCTCCTCGACGCCGGTATCGACGTCATCACCACGGTCAACATCCAGCACCTGGAGTCGCTCAACGACGTGGTCGAGCGGATCAGCGGAGTCCCGCAGCGGGAGACCATCCCCGACGAGGTCGTCCGCCGGGCCGAGCAGATCGAGATCGTCGACATCTCGCCCGAGGCACTGCGGCGGCGGATGGCCCACGGCAACATCTACCCGCCGGAGCGCGTGGACGCGGCCCTGACGAACTACTTCCGGGTCGGGAACCTCTCCGCCCTGCGGGAGCTGGCCCTGCTCTGGGTGGCCGAACGGGTCGACGAGGGCCTGCAGCGCTACCGAGCGGCCCACGGGATCGAGCAGCCGTGGGAGGCCCGGGAGCGGATCGTCGTCGCGCTGCCCGGCGGGCCGGAGGGCGAGACCCTGCTCCGTCGCGCGGTGCGGATCACCGCCCGGACGACCGGCTCCGAGCTGCTCGCCGTGCACGTCGTCCGCAGCGACGGTCTGGCCCGGGTCGACCCCGGCGAGGTCGGGCGGCAGCGTCGGCTGACCGAGTCGATGGGCGGCACGTGGCACCAGGTCGTGGGCGACGACGTGGCCGTCGCACTGCTCGACTTCGCCCGCGCCGAGAACGCCACCCAGCTCGTGGTCGGCGCCAGCAGCCGGGGCCGCTGGGAGTCGTTCCTGGCGGGGGAGGGGGTCGGCGCCCGGGTCACCCGGCTCTCGGGCCACATCGACGTCCACCTGGTCACCCACGAGGCGGCCTCGACCCCGGGACTCCTCCCGCGGCTCCCGGTGGCGGGCCTGACGACCTCGCTCAGCGTGCGGCGGCGGCTCCAGGGTGCAGCCCTGGCGGCCGTCCTCCTGCCGCTGCTGACGCTGGTCCTCTCCCGACTGCGCGGCGAGCTGAACCTGCCGAGCGACATCCTGCTCTACCTGGCCGTGGTCATCGTGGTGGCCCTCGTCGGCGGCCTCTGGCCGGGGCTGGGAGCAGCGGTCGTGGGGAGCCTGCTGCTCAACTACTACTTCACCCCGCCCCTCTACACGTTCACGATCTCCGACAAGAACAACGCCCTGGCGCTCCTGGTGTTCATCGCGGTGGCTGCCCTCGTCTCCGCGCTCGTCGAGCGCGTCGTCCGGCGTACGACGGAGGCTGGTCGCGCAGCGGCCGAGGCGTCGATCCTGGCCGGGCTCGCCGGGGGCATCCTCCGGGGCGAGACCTCGCTGCCCGAGCTCCTCGGTCGCGCCCGCGAGACGTTCGGACTCCGGTCCGTCGCGCTCCTCGAGCGTGACGAGGCAGGCGCCGCCTGGTTGACGGTCGCCGAGGTGGGCGCACCCGACGAGGAGCCGCCCACCGAGCTCCCTCTGGGCGAGCAGCTCCGGCTGCGCGTCACCGGACCGGTCCGCGCCTCCGACCGGCGGCTGCTCACCGCCTTCGCCGCTCAGGCCGCCGCCGTCCGCGAGCGCGAGGAGCTCGCCGACCGCGCATCCCAGGCCGCCGTCGTCGCCGAGGCCGACCGCACCCGGGCCGCGCTGCTGCACGCCGTGAGCCACGACCTGCGCAGTCCTCTCGCCTCGGCGAAGGCGTCCGTCACGTCGTTGCGCAGCGACCGCATCCGGTGGAGCGACGAGGCGCGCCAGGAGCTCCTGCTGACAGCGGACGAGTCGCTCGACCGGCTCACGGCGCTGATCGAGAACCTCCTCGACATGAGCCGGCTCGAGGCCGGCGCGCTCGGCGTCCACCTGGCTCCTGCCGCGCTCGACGAGCTGGTACCCCTGGCGCTCGACGCCCTGGGCGCCGATGCTGCGCAGGTGCTCGTCGACGTACCCGAGACCCTGCCCGAGGTGTGTGCCGACGCCGCACTGCTCGAACGCGTCCTGGTCAACCTCCTGGCCAACGCCCTGCGCTACAGCCCGATCGGGACGCCGCCCCTGGTCTCCGCCAGCGAGCACGACGGCCGGATCGAGCTCCGGGTCGTCGATCGCGGTCCCGGCGTCCCCGAGGACCAGCGCCAGCAGATGTTCGCGCCGTTCCAGCGGCTCGGCGACCGCGACACGTCCACGGGCGTCGGACTCGGGCTGGCGCTGTCACGCGGCCTCACCGACGCCATGGGCGGGACGCTGTCCGCGGACGACACCCCCGGGGGCGGCCTGACCATGACCGTCACCCTGCCCGTGGTGGAGGACCGTCATGACCCGCGTCCTGGTGGTCGACGACGAGCCGCAGATCGTGCGGGCGCTGGTGGTCAACATGCGCGCCCGCGGGTACGACGTCCACACCGCCGGCGACGGAGCCGCCGCGCTGCGCGAGGCCGGCCTGCACCCGCCCGACCTCGTCGTCCTCGACCTCGGCCTGCCGGACATGGAGGGCACCGAGGTGATCGCCGGGCTGCGCGGATGGACCACTGCCCCGATCATCGTCCTCACCGGTCGGACCGAGCAGACCCAGAAGATCGCGGCGCTCGACGCGGGCGCCGACGACTACGTGACCAAGCCGTTCGGGATCGAGGAGCTGTTCGCCCGCATGCGAGCGGTGTCGCGGCGGGTCACGGCGCAGCACGCGCCGAGCGCGCGGCTCGGCGACTGGGTGGTGGACCTGGCCTCGCATCGGGTCCGGCCCGCGTCGGGTGAGGGGGAGGACCAGAAGCTGACGCCGACCGAGTGGCGGATCCTCGAGATCCTCGTCCGCAATCCGGGCCGCCTGATCACCAAGCAGCACCTGCTCCACGAGGTGTGGGGACCGGGTTACGACACCGAGACCAACTATCTGCGGCTCTACCTCGCGCAGCTGCGGCGCAAGCTGGAGCCCGACCCGGGCCGGCCGGCGTACCTGCTCACCGAGACCGGCATGGGCTACCGCTTCCGCCCCGACGACGGAGAGACGTGACGCGGCGCCCTCAGGCGGACATGAAGCCCGTCGGCTGGTAGGTGAGCCCCGGGAAGACCGTGGAGATCGGGGAACCGCCCCCGAAACGGGTCTTCACGATCTCGGCGAGCACGTTGCGGTAGTCGGTCGTCACGACGAGGTCGGACTCGAGATGGCCGCTCAGGTCGTTCCACTTGTCGTCCTTGAGATAGACCTTGCCGCCGACGACGCCTGCGCCGGCGACGAACATGACGTTGCCCCAGCCGTGGTCGAGCCCGCGGTTGCCGTTCTCCACGACGCGGCGGCCGAACTCGCTGATCGTGACGAGCGTGACCTTGTCCTCGAACCCCGGGATGTCGCCGAAGAAGGCGGCCAGCGACCTCGCCAGGTCGTCGGCGTTGCCGATCATGTCGCCGCTGCTGAGGGTGCCCAGGTTGACGTGCATGTCCCAGGCGCCCTGGTCGACCGTGATCACCTCGGTACCGACGTTGCCGCGGATGATCCGTGCGGCGGCGGCCAGCCCCTTGCCGAGGCTCGTCTTGGGATAGACGTTGTTGCCGCTGTTGTCCGTGGCGTCGATGGCCGGCTGGATGTCGGCCGTCGCCTGCAGGGTGGCCCGTACGGCGGTGCCCATCGCGCTGTGGTCGTGGTCCCAGAGGGTGTGCAGCGAGCGGCGCCGGCCGTGGGTGGGGTCGTTGGCGTCGTCGCCCGCGATCGTTGCGTCGTCCAGCGAGCCGATGGTCATCAGGGGGACCGGACCCGAGATCTCCGTGGGCGGCGTCCCGTTCACGACCCCGACGCCCTGGAGGGGCGAGCCGTCGGTGTGCGTCCCGACCAGGCGGTTCAGCCACCCGACGCGGGCGTTCGAGCCCGGGTGCGCCTCCTCGACCTCCTCCATCGCCGAGAAGTGGGAGCGGTCCGGTGTGCTCAAACCGGTCGCGTGGATGGCGGCGAGCTTCCCGGAGGCCCACATGCTCGACAGCGGAGCCAGCTTCGGATGCAGACCGAAGTGACCGTCCGTGGTCCCGGCCAGAAGCTGGTCCGGTGGGATGGCGATGTTGGGACGGGCCGAGTAGTAGCCGAGGTCGCCGTAGGGAACCACCAGCGACAGCCCGTCGGCGCCGCCCCTCAGCGAGAGCACGACGAGCACGGACGACGCGGGAGTCGGCGACGAGGCGGAGGCAGAGACGGTGGCGGATCCCACCATGAAGGTGGCACCGCCGAGCGCGAGGGCGCCGCGCAGCACGCTGCGGCGGTTGAGCGCTGCGAACTCGGGGCAGCAGGCGTCGTCCGGCAGGGGAGTGGTCATCGGGTCCATCGCAGTCATCGGAGAGTCACCGCCGGAGGAAGTCGGGGGAGTCGAAGAAGGTGGTCAGCAGGCGCGGGAACATCCACCGCATGACCGGGTGGTCCTTGTCGATCTGCTCGTGCGCCTTCACTCCCACGGCCTCGCGGCAGGCCTTCTGCAACGCGTCACTCGCGTGCCGATGCAGGACCCGCTGAGCGATGTGGTCGACCAGGTGGTCGAACCGGGTCGAGGCCTTGGGCAGCCACGCCGTCGGGGCCGGGTAGTGGATGCCCTGGTTGGGCCACCAGCCACCGGACATCGTGAGGTGGGTGCTCATCGAGCCCATCACCCGGGACGGCGAGGCCCAGGCCGCGCCGACGATCGGCTGGCCGTTGGGCGCCGGCCACGACATCGGCATCATCCCCATGCTGCTGGCCTGCCAGATGAGCTGGTGAGCCGCGCGGTCCTGGGTGGCGGGCTTGGCGACGTGGACGTTCATCAGCCGGTAGGTGGCGACGAGGTCGTTCTCGGGGTCGCGGATCTTGGCGCCGACGGAGTCGCGGAACTCCTTCGAGGCGACCAGGGCGCTCAGCACGGGACGGATCTGGGTGCCGTGCTGGAGGTAGACCCGCGCCAGGTGCTTCACCAGCGACTTCGACGGTGCATCGCTGACGAAGGCCAGGGCCAGCTTGCCGGCGATGTGCTGGGCGGTCGACGGGTGGTGGGCGAGGTAGCGGAGGTAGTCGCGGGTGACCTGGCGGCCGTCGGTCGAGTGGTTCTTGCTGCGGAAGCCGAGCACGCGCACCGGCTTGTTGTAGTGCGAGCCACGGTCGTAGAACGCCGCCCAGGTGTCCCACATGTCGACCCGCCACCCGGTCAGGATCCGGGCCGAGTCGACCACCATCGCCTCGCTGTAGCCCGCGTCGAGCCCGACCGTGTGGAGCTCGAGCAGCTCTCGCCCCTGGTTCTCGTTCGGGTGCTCCTTGTCGGAGACGGCGTTGCCGAGGTACATCCCCATCGCAGGGTGGACGCTGACGGCCTGCAGCAGCGACTCGAAGGAGTCGAGGGCCCGAGCGCGGATGGCGTTGCCGTAGCGGACCCGCCAGGTGTAGACGCCGTCGGCGCTCACCGGCACGTTGAAGTGGTTCTCCCAGAACTCCGCCATCGTCTCGAGCACTTGACGCTGGCTCTTCATCCGGCGCAGCAGCAGGGAGTTCTGGTAGTCCGACATCACCTCCCACCCGCCGACCCTGCCGCTGTCGTTCTCGGCGGCGACCTTGGCCGGTGACCACCTCAGGTGTGGGAACCACGAGGCGAGGCCATCGCCGGCCGGGTCCTTCACCCGACCGGGGGTGAGCTGCCAGGCGAACCACTTCTGGGCGCCGCCGTGGGCCCGGACCTGCTTGGCGAGCGCCGGCGTCACGCCGTAGGAGAAGCGGCCGACGAGGTGGCGTGCCTGGGTCGACAGCAGGACGTCTCCGGGGTGATGAGCGGTGCCGGCGTACGCCGCGCCCTCGAGGCCCGTGACCGCCACGGCTCCGGCTGCCAGTCCCGCGCCGGCCAGGACCGTCCGCCGCGCGGGCGGATGTCCCGGAGTCTCGGCACCAGCCATGGTGGGGCTCTCCCGTCGTGCGTGTGCCGCGTGGAGCCCCCCAGGTCGCGCGGCTCGTGTCTCAGAGGTCGAGGACACCGTAGGGCCTGGCTCGTGGACGCGGCCACCAAACGCCCAGATTGGCCATCCCGCGTTCATCGGCCGGACGCACGATGTCCTCCTCCCGGCGGGTGCGCTCCCGGGCACCGCTTGTTAAAGTCGTGATGGTGATCTGGGGGAGATCGAGTACTCGGGACCTGTCGCCCGCTGCGGGCGTGCGTCGGGCGCGGATGCGCGCCCTGGCGACGCCGTGCGTGGTCGCCGTGGTGGCCGCCTTCATGGTGGCCGACGGGCAGGTCCCGGAGCGGGCCGTCCTGGCCGCCGGTCCTGTCGCTGCGTCCTCGCCCGCCACCGTGACTCCGCCTGCCACCGTGCCGCCCGGCGTGCGGGTGCCCGGGGCGAAGGTCGTGCGGTCGCCGGCCTCCGTCTCGCCGCCCGACACCTTCCCCGCGGGTCTCGGCCTCCAGTCGATCCCGCTGCCCGCCCTGACGGCCTACCAGCGAGCCGCGGTCGTCATCGACACCGCCGACCACACGTGCCGACTCGACTGGACCCTGCTGGCCGGCATCGGTCAGGTGGAGTCAGACCACGGCCAGGTCGACGGCAGCCATCTCGACAGCAACGGGGTGGCGCACCCCGACATCATCGGTGTCCGGCTCGACGGCCGCCACGGCACGTCACTGGTGCGCGACACCGACGCCGGCCGTCTCGACGGCGACCGTCGGTTCGACCGCGCGGTCGGACCCATGCAGTTCCTGCCGGCGACCTGGGCCGCTGTGGCGGTCGACGGTGACGGCAACGGCACCCGCAACGTCGAGGACATCGACGACGCCGCCCTCGGATCGGCCGTCTACCTGTGTGCCGGCGGTGGCGACCTGTCGACGCCGGCCGGCGCCCGGGCCGCCCTGCTGCGCTACAACCACAGCCACGCCTACGTCGCACGGGTGATGGCCGTCGCCCACTCACTCCGCGGGACCGACCTCTTCACCACGGTCGACACCGGGACCACGCCCATGGTCCCGCTCCCGCCCGCACACCAGCACGGGCCCGGCCACCCGAAGCCGTCGGGCGGCACCACGTCCCACCCCTCACCGAGCGGCGGGCCGACCTCGAGCCCGACCAGCCACCCGACCTCCGCCCCTTCGGGCGGTCCGACGTCGAGCCCCACGACCGGCCCGTCGGGTGGTCCGACGTCGAGCCCGACCTCGAGCCCCACGACGGACCCGACGGGCAGCCCCACGGGTGATCCCACGAGTGACCCCACGAGCAGCCCGACCTCGACCCCGACCGACGAGCCGGTCATCCCCGACCCGGTGCCAACCGCCCTGGCGGACCTGACGGCGGCCGAGATCCAGGCGATCGACGACGGCTGGCTCGAGTGTGTGGGCACGCTTCCCGACGACTGGACCTTCGACCAGATGCGGGCCTGCCTCGCCGACCAGCTCGGCGTGCCCGTCGACGATGCCGACCTCGCGACGTTCCTCCAGTGGGCCGTCGACCAGGGCCTGGTCCCGGCACGCGAGGAGTCTCCGGCAGCACCATGACCGGCCCCGCCGATTCCTGCTGACCCAGGGGTGGCTCGGTAGAGTCGGCCCCAGCATCTCCGAGTCCGAAGGACCCTGACCCGCCTATGGACGGCTCTGACAGTCGCCCTCATCCATGCTTCCCCTGCCCCACGGGTGACGTCCCGTGCTGACCGCCTGGATCCTGCTCGGCGTCTCGGTGCTCCTCGTGATCGCCGCCGGCCTCTTCGTCGCCGCCGAGTTCTCCTTCGTGACGGTCGACCGCAACAAGGTCGCGCAGGCAGCGGCGGCCGGTGACGCGCCCGCTGCGGGCGTCCAGCGCGCCCTGCGCTCGCTCTCGACGCAGCTGTCCGGCGCCCAGGTCGGGATCACGATCACCAACCTGGCGATCGGCTTCCTGGCCGAGCCCGCGATCGCCGACCTCATCGACGGTCCGCTGGAGGCCGCCGGCGTGCCGGAGGGTGCGGTGCGGCCGGTGGCGGTGGCCATCGGGCTGACGGTGAGCTCGCTGGCCACGATGGTGTTCGCCGAGCTGGTCCCCAAGAACCTCGCGATCGCCCGCCCGATGGAGACCGCCCGGGCCACCCAGGGGTTCCAGCGCACGTTCACCGCGGTGATGCGGCTCCCGATCAAGCTGCTCAACGGCTCGGCCAACGCGATCGTGAGGCGACTCGGCATGGAGCCGCAGGAGGAGCTCCGCTCGGCGCGCTCCTCCACCGAGCTCGCGTCGCTGATCTCGCGCTCCGCAGACGAGGGCACCCTCGACCCCGACACCGCCGAGCTCATGGAACGGTCGGTGGAGTTCGGCAGCCGGACCGCCGGCGAGATCATGACCCCCCGCGTGCACACCGTCAGCCTCGAGACCAACGACCGGGCCTGGTCGATCATCGAGCTCGCCCGCGAGACCGGCCACTCGCGCTTCCCGGTCCTCGACCACGACGACGCCGTGGTCGGCACGGTCCACGTCAAGCACGCGGTCGCCCTGCCGATCGCGGAGCGGCAGACCACGCGCGTCAAGCACCTGATGACCCGCCCGATCGTGGTGCCCGACTCTCTCCGGTTGGACCCTTTGCTGACCCTCCTCCGCCAAGAAGGGCAGCTCGCCGTCGTCCTCGACGAGTACGGCGACCAGGCAGGCATCGTCACCATCGAGGACGTCATCGAGGAGATCGTCGGCGACATCGCCGACGAGCACGACCGGCTCAGCGCCCGGGCGCGCCCACGTCCCGATGGCTCGTGGTCGCTGTCCGGTCTGCTGCGGCCCGACGAGGTCGAGGACCTCACGGGCATCGAGCTGCCCGACCACGAGGACTACGACACGGTCGCAGGGCTGGTGCTCCAGGTGCTCGGCCGGGTGCCGGAGCGCGGCGACGTGGCCGAGGTCCCGGTCCCGGACCGCACCGACCCCGACCAGCCCGAGCGTCAGAAGCTCGCCGTCCTCACGGTCGAGCACATGGACGGCCTGCGTATCGACCGGCTCACGCTGCGGGTGCTCGACGGGCCCGACGCCGATGGGCCAGCCAACGGAGGTGAGGGCGCATGAGCAGCACGACAGCGGTCGTCCTCGCGATCCTGCTCCTGTTCGGCAACGCGTTCTTCGTCGCCGCGGAGTTCGCCCTCGTCTCGGCGCGTCGTACGCAGATCGAGCCGCGCGCGGAGGAGGGGTCCCGCTTCGCCCGCACCACCCTCCGGGCGATGGAGAACATGTCGCTGGTGATCGGCGTCAACCAGCTGGGCATCACCGTGTGCTCGCTGGTCCTGGGCGCGGTGGCGGAGCCGACCGTCGCGCACCTCCTCGAGCCTCCGCTCGAGGCGTTGAACGTGCCCTCGTCCTTCATCCACCCGATCGCGTTCACCGTCGGTCTGGCGGTCGTGGTCTACCTCCACGTCGTGCTCGGCGAGATGATCCCGAAGAACATCGCCCTCGCCGGACCCGACCGCGCGGCGCTGGTGCTCGGCACTCCGATCTGGGCGATCGTGTCGGTGACGCGGCCGGTGATCAGGGGGGTGAACGCGCTCGCCTCGGGCGTCCTGCGGCTGTTCGGCGTACGCCTCATGGACGAGGTGAGCTCGACCTACACGCGGGAGGAGGTCGCCGCGCTGGTGGAGGAGTCTCGCGGCGAGGGTCTGCTCGAGGACGGCGAGTACTCGCGTCTCTCGGGGGCCCTGGGCTTCACCGAGAAGACCGTCGAGACGGTGCTGATGCCGCCCGAGACGCTCGAGACCGTACGCCGCGGCTCGACCGGCGCGGACGTCGAGGCGTCGTGTGCTGCCACCGGGTACAGCCGCTTCCCGGTGGTCGGAGACGGGGGTGAGCTGCTCGGCTACCTCCACATCAAGGACGTGCTCGAGACCGACGAGGCACGGCGTCAACGCGCGATCGACGACAAGTGGATCCGACCCTTCGCCCTGGTCCGCGACGACGACCTGCTGCACGACACCCTGGAGAAGCTGCAGCGTCGGGGCGCACACATGGCCAGGGTCGTCGACGCCTCCGGCATCACCCGTGGCGTGGCCACCTTGGAGGACGTCATCGAGGAGCTGGTCGGCGAGATCCGCGACAGTGCCCACCTCGAGTCCTCGACACCGCCGAGGGGCCGTGGGACGCATGGTGCGGACGGTTAGGGTGTCCCCGGCGGATCTCGCGATCCAGGAGTCGGGGAAGGTGCAGGCGACGGTGGCGGACGACACAGCACGCGAAGCACGCGTGTGGACCGTCCCGAACGCCCTCAGCATGCTGAGGCTGCTCGGTGTCCCGCTCTTCCTCTGGCTCGTGCTCGGGCCCGAGGCCGACGGGTGGGCGCTCGCCGTGCTGATGCTGTCCGGCGTCACCGACTACCTCGACGGCTACCTCGCGCGCCGCCTGAACCAGACCTCACGTCTGGGCCAGATCCTCGACCCGGTGGCCGACCGCCTCTACATCCTGGCGGTGGTGATCGGGCTCGCCCTGCGCGACATCGTGCCCTGGTGGTTCGCGATCATCCTGCCGCTGCGCGACGTGCTGCTGTGGGGACTGGTCCCGATCCTGCGCACGCGCGGCTACAGCGCACTGCCTGTCCACTTCCTCGGCAAGGCAGCGACGTTCAACCTGCTCTACGCCTTCCCCCTGCTGCTCCTCGGCGACGGGACCGGCGCTGCCGCCACCCTGGCGAAGGTCTTCGGCTGGGCGTTCGCCGGCTGGGGCATCGGCCTGTACTGGTGGGCCGGGATCCTCTACGCCTACCAGGTCTACAAGCTGGTGAGGTCCACGGAACCCCGCGCGGTGGCCCATGGTTGAGACGCCTACCTCACCGGCTGCGCCGCCCGAGCAGACGACGCCACTGCTGGCCCTGATCACCCAGCGGTCCCTCGACGCCGACTACGAGCACGTGGCGGCGCGCAAGCGTGCCGCCGGGGAGGACCCGTCCGAGCGACAGGTCCCACGCCGTACGGCGGCCATCGTGCTGCTGGCCTTCGGGCTCCTCGTCACTGTGGCCGCGGTGCAGACCTCCCGCAACGCCTCCGTCGACGAGGCCAGCCGATCCAGCCTGATCGACCAGATCGACCTGCGCCGTGATTCGGTGGCCCAGCTCCAGAAGCAGCTCGCCCGGGAGCAGAGCGACCAGCTCGCCCTCCAGCGCGACGTGACGCGCACGCAGACGGCGGCGCAGGCGGCGCAGGCGCGGCTCGCCCGCGTGGGCGGCCGGACCGGGTTCGCCTCGGTCACGGGACCGGGCATCCAGGCGACGGTCGAGAGCGCGCCGGGCAGCGACAACAACCAGCTGGTGCGCGACTCCGACCTCGCGCTGCTCGCCGATGCGCTGTGGGCCTCCGGCGCCGAGGCGATCAGCGTCAACGGGGAGCGACTCACCGTGCTGAGCTCGTTCCGCAACGTCGGCGTCGGGGTGCTGGTCAACTCGCGGCCGGTCACCCCTCCCTACGTCTTCGACGTCATCGGCAACCCCGACACCCTGCCCGCGAACCTCCTGTCGACCCCGGCGGGCGGGCGTTGGTACGCCCTCAAGAACAGCCTCGGGTTCTCCTTCGACGTTCACACCGCCGGGAGCCTGACCCTGCCGGCCGGCCGGCCACCGCAGCTGCGGTCCGTACGGGAGGCCCGGACCAAGAACCTGGACACCGCGACACAGGGAGACAGCACGTCATGATCGCCGCCATCGGACTCCTCATCGGCGTCGTCCTCGGGCTGATCTTCACCCCGGACGTGCCGGCCGGCCTCGACCCCTACCTCCCGATCGCGGTCGTGGCGGCCCTCGACGCCGTCTTCGGGGCGCTCCGCGCCTATCTCGAGGGCATCTTCGACGACAAGGTCTTCGTCGTCTCGTTCGTCAGCAACGTCGTGATCGCGGCGGCGATCGTCTACCTCGGCGACAAGCTCGGCGTCGGAGGCCAGCTGTCGACCGGCGTGATCGTCGTCCTCGGCATCCGCATCTTCTCCAACGTGGCGCAGATCCGGCGGTACGTGTTCCATGCCTGACAACGTCCACCACGAAGCGCCTCCGCGGCGCGCGGGCCCGCCGGGGGAGGACCCCGTGACCCCCGACGCCGAGCCGCGCCCGGCCGCCGCCACCCCGCCCGACGACCCCGGGCTCCAGCGACTGCGCGAGGCCGTCTTCCGGCCCTCGAGGGCACAGGTCGTGGTCGGCGTCCTCCTGGCCGCGCTCGGGTTCGCGGCCATCACCCAGGTCCGGACGAACACCACCGACAACAGCTACGCCGGCTACCGCGAGCAGGACCTGGTCGACGTGCTGTCCGGGCTGGCCGGCACCTCCCAGCGCGCCCAGCAGGAGATCAACCGCCTCGAGGCCAGGCGCCGCCAGCTCGAGAGCAGCCAGCTGGCCCAGAGCGCGGCGCTCGCGGCCGCCCAGAAGCAGGCACAGGAGCTCGCGATCCTGGCCGGCGCCGTCCCGGTGACCGGTCCGGGCATCCGGGTCACGGTGACCGAGGGGCCGCAGCACGTCGACGTCGACTCCGTGCTCGACACCATCGAGGAGCTCCGGTCGGCCGGCGCCGAGGCCATGCAGGTCAACGGCAAGGTCCGGCTGGTGGCGCAGAGCTCGGTCCAGTCCACGCCCTCGGGCATCGAGATCGACGGCGTGCAGCTGACGTCGCCGTACGTCCTCGACGTGATCGGCGACCCCCACACCCTGCAGGGAGCGCTCAGCCTCAGCGACGGGCCCATCGCGGAGTTCCAGGACGCCGGCGCCTCGGTGGACGTGCAGGAGGAGAAGGCGCTCGACATCACCGCGACCCACCAGCGCACCTCGTCGCAGTTCGCCCAACCGAACTGACCACCCTGTGGGCCTGCGAGCCGCCGCCGTGTCCCGGTAGCCTGCCGGGCATCACGCCCGTCGCTGCGAGGTGACGGCAGGACCTGACCACCGAGAAGGAGAGCCGTGTACCCCGACGACCTGAAGTACACCGCGGAGCACGAGTGGATCCGGACACCCGGCGAGACCGACGGATCCGTGAGGGTCGGGATCACCCACTTCGCCCAGGACGCCCTGGGTGACATCGTCTACGTCTCCCTGCCCGCCGTCGGAGACACCATCTCCGCCGGGGCGGCGTGCGGCGAGCTGGAGTCGACCAAGTCGGTCAGCGACGTGTACGCACCGGTCGACGGCGAGGTGGTCGCGGTCAACGAGACCCTCGACGCCACGCCCGAGCTCGTGAACAGCGATCCCTACGGCGGGGGCTGGCTCTACGAGCTGGTGCCGGCCGACGCCACGGCGGTGGACGGGCTGATGGACTCCGCGGCCTACCAGGCCACGCTCGGCGAGTGACCCGCCGGACCTCGGGCGCCGAGCCCGGGTCCGCCCGCGTGCGAAGCCGCCCCTGGGCGAGGATGCGCCTGATAAGTTCGCATCAACCATCAACCTCAGCCCTCTGCTGAGGGTTCGGACAGGAGACGATCACCGATGCCGTACTGCACCAACTGCGGCAACGCGAACCCGGACGGGGCCCGCTTCTGCTCCCGGTGCGGCTCACCTCTGGTGAGCGAGGGAGCGGGAGACTCCACCGCGACCATCAGCATCCCCGGCGCCGAGCGGTCGGAGATCTCCTCCGACCGTCAGCTCAACCCGGTGGACGCCGCTGCGGTCGATGCCCTTCCGCGCGGGTCCGCCCTCCTCGTGGTCCAGCGTGGCCCGGGAGCCGGCAGCCGGTTCCTGCTCGACAAGGACGTCGTCACCGCCGGTCGGCACGCCGACAGCGAGATCTTCCTCGACGACGTGACGGTGTCGCGCCGCCACGCGACGTTCACCCGTGAGGGCGACACCTTCAGCGTGGCCGACGCGGGCAGCCTCAACGGCACCTATGTCAACCGCGACCGCATCGACACCGTCCTCCTCAAGGACACCGACGAGGTCCAGATCGGGAAGTACCGCCTGGTGTTCTTCCAGGGGCACGAGAACCAGTGAAGACGACCCCATGACGGAGTCGCTCGGGGCAGGGGCTGCGGCCTCGGGGCGTGTGCGCCTCAACATCGGTGAGGTCCTCGACCGGCTGCGTCCCGACTTCCCCGGGGTGACGATCCCCAAGATCCGCTTCCTGGAGGACAAGGGCCTCGTCAAGCCCGAGCGCACGCCGTCGGGGTACCGCAAGTTCTCCACCGACGACATCGAGCGACTGCGCTACGTCCTGCGGATGCAACGCGACCACTACCTGCCGCTGCGGGTGATCGGCGAGCACCTCGACGCGATCGACCGCGGGCTCGCGCCGCCGCCCATCGAGCCGGTCGTCCCGACGGTCCCGACGGTGGCGCTGGCGGCCGACGGCCTGCCCTCGGCGGAGTCCTTCGGGCGCCGCGACCACGTGCGCCTGTCGCGCAAGGAGCTCCTCAAGATCGCCGAGATCTCCGAGGACCTGCTGGCTCAGCTCGAGCAGTTCGGGCTGGTCACGCCGCGCACCGGGACCGGTCACTTCGACACCGACGCACTCGTGATCGCGACGACCGCGCGCGAGCTCGCGGAGTTCGGGTTCGAGCCGCGCCACCTGCGTGCGTTCAAGACGTCCGCGGACCGCGAGGTCGGACTGGTCGAGCAGGTGGTCGCGCCCCACAAGCGCGGACGCGACACCGCCGCCCAGGCTCGGGCGGAGGAGACGGTGAACGAGATCGCGGCCCTCTCCGTGCGACTGCACGCGACCCTGGTCAAGGCCGGTCTCCGCGCCACCTGACGGACCGGCCGACCGGCGTGGGAGCCCGTGGGCGCGGGGGTAGTGTGGATGGCATGCGCGAGGTCGACGTCCTGGGTGTGCGGGTCGAGATGCCGTCGAACAACCCGATCGTGCTGCTGCGCGAGGTGGAGGGGCAGCGGTACCTCCCGATCTGGATCGGTGCGGTGGAGGCGACCGCGATCGCGTTCGCCCAGCAGGGCGTCGTACCCCCACGGCCGTTGACGCACGACCTGCTCAAGGACGTGCTCGAGTCGACCGGCAACGAGCTCACCGAGGTCCACATCACCGAGGTGAAGGACGGGATGTTCTTCGCGACGCTGGTGCTCGCCTCGGGGGTCGAGGTCAGTGCCCGGCCGTCGGACTCCATCGCCCTGGCGCTGCGCACCGGGAGCCGGATCCTGTGTGCCGACGAGGTCCTGGCCGAGGCCGGCCTCGACGCGCCGGCCGAGCAGGAGGACGAGGTGGAGAAGTTCCGCGAGTTCCTCGACCAGGTCTCGCCCGAGGACTTCGAGACCCGCTGAGGGGCTGCCGTACCCTCACCCTCTAGTGGAGGTTGAGGGTTGCGACACGCCGCCATCCTCTTTGACGAGTCTCACCCACAGGCTTACCTTGAACTGTCCTCGTTGTAACTCCACCGATGTGGTTGCCACCGCAGCCGCACGGTTTCCCCAGGGGTCACGCAGCACGAGGTAGCCGACGGAGGTCGTAGTGAACGACAACGAGCAGCACCGCGCCGAGCAGCAGGCAGAGCGGGCCGAGGCCCTGCTCGCGGCGGAGGCGGCCGAGGAGCAGGGTCTGCTCTTCACCGACGACGTCTCGCCGCTGCCCAGCGACACCGGCTACCGCGGCCCGACGGCCTGCAACGCCGCCGGCATCACCTACCGCCAGCTCGACTATTGGGCCCGCACCGGGCTGGTCGAGCCGACCGTCCGCGGTGCCACCGGCTCCGGGTCGCAGCGGCTCTACTCGTTCCGCGACATCTTGATCCTCAAGGTGATCAAGCGACTGCTCGACGCCGGCATCTCGCTGCAGCAGATCCGCACCGCCGTCCAGCACCTGCGCACCCGCGGCACCGACGACCTCACCCGCGTCACGCTGATGAGCGACGGTGCCTCGGTCTACGAGTGTACGAGCAGCGACGAGGTCATCGACCTGCTCCAGGGCGGCCAGGGCGTGTTCGGGATCGCCATCGGCGGCGTGTGGCGCGAGATCGAGGGCACCCTCTCCGAGCTGCCCAGCGAGCGCACCGTCGACGACGTCCCCGCCCCCGACACCGCCGACGAGCTCGCCGCCCGCCGGGCCGCCCGCAAGCTCGGCTGACCAACCCCACCCGTCGCGAATCGGCGCCCCCGGACCCTCCGGTGGGCGCCGTTTTCTCTGCGGTTGGGGACCAATCGGCGACATCAGGGGCCGAAATGTTGCGGTTGGGGACCAAACGGTGGCCTTGTGGGCCACCACAGCTGGCGGACGTCGGCGCGGCGACGATGCCCGTACGGCGGGGGACCGGCGGTTAGACTGACCGCGCTGACAATCCCGCACGGGAGAGTCTCTGCCCGGGCCCCGGCCCGGGAACGGAGCGCCGAAGGGGCAACCCCTCCCCGGAACCTCTCAGGCGCCAGGACCGTGCGGACCAGGCAACTCTGGAGCACACGCGACAGAGGGGGAGGCGAATCGACCCGTCGAGGAGCCACCCGTGACCCTGCCGCACACCTTCGCCGATCGCCACCTCGGCCCACGCCCTGACGACGTTGCCCACATGCTCGAGGCCGTCGGCTTCGACTCGCTCGACGACCTGATGGCCGCCGCGGTGCCGGGCTCGATCGCCTCGCGCACCCTCGACCTGCCCGAGCCCCTGTCGGAGTACGACGCCTCCCGCGAGCTGCGCCGGCTCGCCGCCGCCAACCACCCCGCCGAGTCGATGATCGGTCTCGGCTACCACGCGACGATCACCCCGCCGGTGATCCGGCGCAACGTTCTGGAGGACCCGAGCTGGTACACCGCCTACACGCCGTACCAGCCCGAGATCTCCCAGGGCCGCCTCGAGGCGCTGCTCAACTTCCAGACGGTGGTCGGCGACCTCACCGGCCTGCCGACGGCCAACGCCAGCCTGCTCGACGAGGGCACGGCGGCGGCCGAGGCGATGACGCTCGTACGACGGGCCCAGCGCGGGGCGAGCGGCCCGTTCGTGGTCGACGCCGACGCCCTGCCGCAGACGATCGAGGTCATCCACACCCGTGCCGAGGCGATGGGCATCGAGGTGGTCGTGGCCGATCTCACCGACGGCCTCCCGGACGGGGATCTCTGCGGGGTCCTCGTGCAGTACCCCGGCGCCTCGGGCCGGATCCTCGACCCGCGGCCCGTGATCGCCGAGGTCCACGAGCGCGGCGCCCTCGCAGTGGTGGCCGCCGACCTGCTCGCCCTGACTCTCCTGGAGGCACCCGGTGAGCTCGGCGCCGACGTCGTCGTCGGCTCGTCGCAGCGATTCGGCGTCCCCATGTTCTACGGCGGCCCCCACGCCGGCTACATGTCCGTCGCCGCTGGCCTCGAGCGCCACCTGCCCGGGCGGCTCGTCGGCGTCTCGGTCGACGCCGAGGGGCGCCCGGCGTACCGCCTGGCCCTGCAGACCCGCGAGCAGCACATCCGCCGCGACAAGGCGACCTCCAACATCTGTACCGCCCAGGTCCTGCTGGCCGTCGTCGCCTCGATGTACGCCGTCTACCACGGCCCCGACGGACTGCGTGCGATCGCGCAGCGGATCAACGACGACGCACGCACGCTCGCAGCGATGCTCCGCCAGGGCGGGGTCGAGGTCGTGCACGACCACTTCTTCGACACGGTCCTGACGAGGGTGCCGGGGCGGGCCGCCGACGTCGTGGCCGGTGCCCGCACGCTGGGACTGCACCTGCGCCTCGTGGACATTGACCACGTGGCGCTGAGCGTGGGGGAGACCTTCGGACCGGGCTCGTTCGGGTCGGTGCTGCGGGCGTTCGGCGTCTACGCCGAGGGACACCACGCGGTCGAGAGCGCCGACGCGCTGCCGGCCGACCTGGCCCGCACCACGCCGTACCTCACCCACGAGGTCTTCTCGACGCACCGCTCCGAGACCCAGATGCTGCGCTACCTGCGCACCCTCTCGGCGCGCGACTACGCGCTCGACCGCGGCATGATCCCGCTCGGCTCGTGCACGATGAAGCTCAACGCCACCACGGAGATGGAGCCGGTCTCGATGCCCGGCTTCGCCGACCTCCACCCGTTCGCCCCTGCTGCTGACGCAGAGGGCTACCGGGAGCTGATCGGCCAGCTCGAGGGGTGGCTGGCCGAGGCGACCGGCTACGACCGCGTCTCGATCCAGCCGAACGCCGGCTCGCAGGGCGAGCTGGCCGGCCTGCTCGCGATCCGCGGCTACCACCGGGCCAACGGCCAGGAGGACCGCCGCGTCTGCCTGATCCCGTCGTCGGCCCACGGCACGAACGCCGCCTCGGCGGTGATGGCAGGGATGCAGGTCGTGGTCGTGAAGGCCACCGAGGACGGATCGGTCGACCTCGACGACCTGAGGGCGCTCTGCGAGAAGCACGCCGACACGCTCGCCGCGATCATGGTGACCTACCCGTCGACCCACGGCGCCTACGAGAACTCCATCACCGACCTGTGCCGGATCGTCCACGAGGCCGGTGGCCAGGTCTACGTCGACGGGGCCAACCTCAACGCGCTGCTCGGCTTCGCACGTCCCGGCGAGTTCGGCGGCGACGTCTCCCACCTCAACCTGCACAAGACCTTCTGCATCCCGCACGGCGGTGGTGGTCCCGGGGTCGGTCCGGTCGGTGTCCGCGCCCACCTCGCGCCGTACCTGCCGACGCACCGGCAGCACCCCGAGCCCGAGCACCGCGACGGCATCGGGGCGATCAGCGCCGCGCCGTACGGCTCGGCGGGCATCCTGCCGATCTCGTGGGCCTACATCGCGATGATGGGTGCCGACGGTCTGCGCCGCGCCACGGCGACCGCCGTCCTGTCGGCCAACTACATCGCGTCCCGCCTCGACGCCGCGTTCCCGGTGCTCTACAAGGGCCACGGCGGGCTGGTCGCCCACGAGTGCATCCTCGACCTGCGCGGTCTGACCAAGGCGTCGGGCGTCACCGTCGACGACGTCGCGAAGCGGCTCGTCGACTACGGCTTCCACGCACCGACGATGTCGTTCCCGGTCGCCGGGACCCTGATGGTCGAGCCGACCGAGTCGGAGGACCTCGCCGAGATCGACCGCTTCTGCGAGGCGATGCTGGCGATCCGTGCCGAGATCGAGCAGGTCGAGCGAGGGGAGTGGAGCGTCGACAAGTCGCCGCTGCGCGGAGCCCCCCACACCGCCCGCGCGATCGTCGGCGACTGGGACCGCGCGTACTCCCGCGAGGTGGGCGTCTTCCCGACCGGTCCCGACCCGGACAAGTACTGGCCGCCGGTGGCCCGGATCGACCAGGCCTACGGCGACCGCCACCTGGTCTGCTCCTGCCCGCCCCCCGAGGCCTTCGCCGAGGCCTGACCGGTCCACCAAAAAGGTCGCGGTTTGGTCCCCAACCGCAGAAATCGGGCCGAAATGTTGCGGTTTGGGACCAAACCGCGGGGTAGACGACGCCCGGTACGACGCTCGGCTGTTCCGTCGTTCAGCCGAAGTCGCCATACTCGGGCCGTGCGCCCACTCCGCCTCGCCGCCCCGCTCCTCCTGGCCCTCTCGCTCGTAGCCGGCGCGCTCGTCGCGGCCTCGGGGCCGGCCGGTGCCCGCACGGACCGTCGGGCCGCGCCCACCGTGCGGGTCTCGGTGATGACGCAGAACATCTTCTACGGCGGCGACGACTACGACCTCGCCACCGGGGACTTCTGCCCGGTGGCGGACGGGTGCCCCCGGGCCCTCCACCGGCTCGCCCACATCATCGCCGTGAGCGGCGCCGACGTCGTCGGCGTCCAGGAGGCCGAGCGCAACACCCGTCGGCTCGCCCGCTTGCTCGGGTGGTACGCGAGCCCGCAGGCTCACGTCATCTCGCGCTTCCCGATCCTGGACCCGCCCCACAGCCGCGGCCTGTTCACCTACGTCGAGCCCGTCCCGGGCCGCATCATCGCCGTTGCGAACACCCACCTGCCGTCGACGCCGTACGGCCCCTACCGGGTGCGCGCAGGCTGGTCGCACGACCGAGTGATGCAGCTCGAGCGCTCGCTCCGAGTGCCGGCCCTGGCGCCGGTCCTGAAGCGGCTGCCGCGTCTCGCCGCCCGTGGCATCCCGGTGTTCCTGACCGGCGACTTCAACAGTCCGTCGTACCTGGACTGGACGCCGAAGGTCGCCCGTGCCCGCGCCGACGTGCCGTACGCCGTGCAGTGGCCCGCCAGCAAGGCGCTGGCCAAGGCCGGGTTCCACGACTCCTACCGTGACGCCCACCCCGACCCGGTCGCCGATCCCGGCTTCACGTGGTCCCCGGGCGGTCCGGAGACCCAGAAGCACGACTTCCCCGACCGGATCGACTGGGTGCTCCACTCCGGTCCCTCGACGACGGTCTCCAGCCTGCTGGTGGGGGAGCGCGGCAACCCGCAGGTCGACCTCGCCTTCAAGCCGCCGTACCCGACCGACCACCGCGGCGTGGTCTCGACGTTCGACGTCACGCCCGCACCGGCGCCGGTCATGGTCTCACCGCGCGAACGCCGTGTGATCGCCCGCGCGGGCATCCTCCGCGTCCGGTTCCACGCACAAGGACGCCCGGACGAGGCGGTGGGGCTGGTGAAGAGCGGCTCGGGGCGTAAGCCCGTCCGGTTGGTCACGACGCACGGGCGTCGGGACGGCGTGGTGCTGATCCGGATCGACTCCCACGTACGCTCGGGACGGTACGACGTCGTGCTGCTCGACATGGCACGCAAGGCCAAGGAGGCGACCGCCCCGGTGTGGGTCTACGGCGCCCACTCGCGACCGCACCTGACCACCGATCGGCACACCTACCGGGTCGGCGCCCCGGTGCAGGTCGGCTTCACGAGGGCGCCGGGCAACAACCTCGACTGGATCGGGCTGTTCCGATGTCACCGCACGTGCGGCGGCCCGGGCAGCTACCTGGTCTACCGCTACACCCGGACCGCGATCGAGGGCAGCGTGACGTTCGGTCGCCACGTCTACCTCGGTGAGGGCTCGGTGGCGTGGCCGCTGCCGCCGGGGCAGTACGTCGCACGCCTGCTCGTCGACGACAGCTATCACGCGCATGGTGTGTCCCCGAGGTTCCGGATCGTGGGTCGCTGACGACCGCCGTACGACCGGTTTCGTGCGCCCACCTGGCCCTTGGAATACCCGCCGTTTGGTCCCCAACCGCAGATCCGGGGGCCGAAAGTCTGCGGTTTGGGACCAAACCGCAACAATTTCCGACCCGGCGTCTCGCAGTGCCCGTCGGTAGAGCGGAGTCGAGACCAGGCGCGGTCAGGACCTGGCCGTCTCAGCTGGAGATGCGGACGGTCGAGCCGCTGCGTGCCTTGCTGACCACGAGCTGGGTCGGGATCCGGTCGCGCATCTCGGCCACGTGGCTGACCACACCGACAGCGCGGCCGTTCTCGCGCAGGGTGTCGAGGATGTCGAGTACGTCGTCAAGAGTCTCGGCGTCGAGAGACCCGAACCCCTCGTCGACGAACAGCGTGGCGAGGTCGGCGCCGCCGGCCTCATGGGCCACGACGTCGGCCAGACCCAGCGCGAGGGCGAGCGAGACCACGAACGTCTCGCCACCGGAGAGGGTTGCGGGGTCGCGGCTCTCGCCGGACCAGTCGTCGCGTACGACGAGGCTGAGCCCTCCGCGCGACTCGCCGGCCCCGCGGCGACCGACGTGCTCGAGGGAGTAGCGCTGGTCGCTCATACCGGCCAGGCGCGCGTTGGCCGCGGCCACGACCTGCGAGAGCCGGTAGGCCAGGACGTAGGCGGACAGGCGCATCTGGAGCCGGTTGTCGGGCGCCTTGCCCTCGGCGAAGGCGGAGACCGAGGTCGCGAGCTCGAGCTCCTCGCGCACCGGCGCCCAGGCCTCGAGCGCCGTCTGGAGCTGGGCGGTGAGCCGGGAGACCCGGGCGTGCCGGCGCTGGGCGACCTGGTAGGCAGCGCGCGCCTCCTCCAGCGTGGTGGCCGCGGCACGGTGGGCGCGCTCGAGTGACGACAGGTCGGTGTCGGGTGAGTCGAGGAGGAGCCGTGCACCCGGCTCCGCGAGCACTGACTCGGCGGCGGCGAGCTCGGAGCGGTGCAGGCGCACCCGCTCGTCGAGCCGCTCGAGCTCGTCGGCTGCGAGCTCGGCCGCTCGGGCGGTCGCCGCGTCGTCGAACCCCGCCTCCTGCGCCGCCGCCATGAGTGCCGTGGCGGCGTCGTCGAGCGCGGCGACGGCGGCGTCTCGCGCGACCGCTGCCTCGTGGGCACGCCGGGCGGCGTCGAGACGCCGCTCGAGCTCCTCGACCACGTGGCTCAGGGCGGGATGCTCACCTCGCGCTGCGGCCACCTGGTCCTCGAGCGCCGTCATCTGCGAGCGCAGGTGCTCGAGCGTGGTCGTCAGCTCCGCGCCGCGGACCCGTCGTACGTCGTGCTGCTCGGCGAGCGAGGCGGCGCGGCACTGAGCCACGTCGAGCTGCTCGACCAGCCCGGTCCGGCGAGCCGCAGCGGCAGCGGTCTGCGCCCACGAGTGCTCCGCGGCGCCGACCGCCTGCTCGAGGTCGTCGGCGGCCACCGCGGAGGAGACCACACGGGTGGCCTCGAGCGCGGCCGACGCCTCGCGCACCCTCAGGTCGAGGGCGTGCTCGACGGCCTGCGCGTCGTCCACGGCCTTCTGGGCCTCGCGCTCGGCGGCGGCATCGGGATGCTCATTGCCGGGTCGGGCCGGGTGGGGGTGCTCGGCCGAACCGCAGACAGGACAGTCGTCACCGACGGCGAGCGCGCCCGCGAGCTCGGCCGCCATCCCGGCGATCCGACGCTCGCGGACGTCGAGCAGACGTTCGCGCAGGTCGAGCACGCGAGCGACTGCGGCGCTGTGGTCGGCCCTCGACAGCGCCAGCTCCGCCTGCCGCGCCGGCAGCTCGGTGTGGGCCGCGGCGACGCTGCGGAGGCGAACGGCCTCGGCCTCGACAACGGGCAGCCTCCTGCCGGCGTCGGCCGCGACCCGGAAGTCGTCGTCGAGACGGGTCACCAGCTCTCGGAGGGTCGAGCTCTCGGCGTCGGACAGCTCGTCGTCGCGCTCCAGGGAGCGGAGCTCCTCGGCCCGCTGCTCGTGCTCGACACCCAGGTCGGAGAGCCGCTGCTCGTGGGGCAGCAGCACGGTGAGCGTGGAGAGCTGGTGGGCCAGTCGGCCCAGCTCGCCCGGGAGGTCGGCCACGTCCACCGCGACAAGCGCGGCCCCGGCCAGCAGGCCCGTGGCGGCGGCGTCGGCCCGTGCGAGCCGACGGGTGCGCTCGTCGACGAGACCGGCCAACGGGCGCAGTCCCTCGGCCCTTCGAGCCGCCGAGAGGCGAGCCACGTCGTGAGCATGGTCGTCGCCTGCCGCCGTGAGCCGCACGCGAGCGGCCGCCGCCTCGAGGACCCGCGCCCGTGCCCGAGCCGTCTCCCTGGCCTGCTCCCAGGCAGCGGCAGCGTCGCGGGCGTCGGCCTGGGCGGACTCAGCCTGCGTCTCGGTCGTGACCAGCGAGCGGGCGGCCGCGTCGCACAGGTCGCGCGCCCACGCCTCCGCCGCGGCCGCGGCCTGGGCGTCAGACAGGTCTCCGACCTCGTCGGGCACCGCCGCGGTCGCCGCCTCGGACAGGCGGCTGACCAGGTCGGCGACCGCCGCGATCTGGGTCTGGGACTCTCGGCGGAGCGTCAGTCGGTGCTCGCGCAGCCAGCCTTCGACGCGCTCGAAGCGACCGGTCCGGAACAACCGTGCGAGCAGCTGGTGTCGCTGGGGGGAGTCGGCGCGCAGGAAGGCCTGGAAGTGGCCCTGGGGCAGGAGCGCGACCTGGCAGAACTGGTCGAGGTTCATCCCGAGCAGCCCCGACAGGAGGTCGCCGACCTCGTCGAGCCGGCTGCTGAGCGGGCACCACTCGCCGTCGCGGCGTTCGGAGACCGTCACCTTGGCCTGCTCGCGCGTCAGGCCGGTGCCCCGCTTCTTGGGACGTTCCCACGCGGGGGAGCGGACCACCCTGAAGCGTCGGCCCGACAGCGTCACGTCGAGCGCCACGGACGGCGCGAGCCCGGCCGGCGCCTGGTCGGAGCGCAGGCGGCCGGCATGGTTGCGGTCGCCGGGGATCGCGCCGTAGAGAGCGAAGCAGACGGCGTCGAGGACGCTGGACTTGCCCGCGCCGGTCGCCCCGGACAGGAGGAAGAGTCCGGCGTCGGACAGCGTGTCGAAGTCGACCTCGGCGGTCTCGACGAACGGGCCGAACGCCGTCACGGACAGGCGGTGGAGACGCATCAACCCGTCCCGGAGAGCAGCAGGTCGGCATCGGGGTCGTCGGCACAGGCGTCACACGCGACCTGCAGGAGCGCGGCCTCATCGGCGGTGGCCGGCGCTCCACGCATCTCGGCGACGAAGTCGAGGGCGACCTCGTGGTCGCGGCGGCCCTGCGGAGCCGTGGTCGGGGCCGCCGGCACCGACCCGGCGGGCGGCGCGAAGGCCAGCACGAGGGTCTCGGGGAAACGCGCGCGGAGCCGCTCCATCGGGTGGGCCGGACGGACGGTGTCGGTGAGGGTCGCCTGGACCCAGTGGTCCTCGAGCGCCGCCAGCGCAGGGTCGGTGAGGAGCGTCTCGAGGTCGCCACGGACCCGCGCCAGCCGGCGCGGCACCGGCGCCTCGACGAACTCCGCCGACTCGACCCCGTCGCGACCGAGCTCGACCAGCCAGCACCCCTTGGTGTGGCCGGCTTCGGAGAACGAGTAGGCGAGAGGGGACCCGCTGTAGCGGAGGGCGTCGCCGAGCGTCGCCCGACCGTGGAGATGGCCGAGGGCGGTGTAGGAGATGCCGTCGAAGAGGGACGACGCCACCATCGAGACCCCGCCGACGCTGATGTCACGCTCGGAGTCGCTGGGCCGGCCCCCGGCCACGAAGGCGTGGGCCAGCACCACCGAGCGCATCGGACGCCGGGCGAGGTCCGCGCGCACCCGGCGCATCGCCTCGGCCAGCGCGGCCTCGTGGCTGCGGGCCGCGAGTCGCCAGGGCTCGTGGAGGGCCTGGGGGTCGAGGTAGGGGAGTCCGTGGACCGCGACCGGACCGTGGGCGTCCTCCAGCAGGACCGGCGTGCCGACTCGCGAGGCGTCGGTCCGGAGGAAGACGCCGGCCGCGTCGATCAGGCGCGAGCCGAACCCGAGGCGTTGGGCGGAGTCGTGGTTGCCGGACGTCAGCACGACCTGGGCTCGCGTGGCAGCGAGCCGGGCGAAGGCCTCGTCGGCCAGGCGTACGGCGTCGACGTGGGGCAGCGCGCGGTCGTAGACGTCGCCGGCGACGACCACGAGGTCGACCCGCTCGGCCTCGATCACCGCGACCAGGTGGTCGACGAAGGTCGCCTGGTGCTCGAGCATGCCCACGCGGTGGAACGAGCGACCCAGGTGCCAGTCGGAGGTGTGGAGGATCCGCACAGGACGAACCTAGGGACGAGCACCGACAGCGCGGCGGCCCCACGCCGTCCCGCACCGGCGACGTCGCCGAGTCGGCGCGAACAGACACCGAATTCACGCCGAGTCGGCGCGAAAGGGCGTGGAAATCACGCCGAGTCGTCACCTGCCGACTCGGCGTCAGGCGTAGCGGACGGTGCGCGTGCCGCTCGTGAAGCCGTAGAGGCCGAGCCCGGCCTCGCGCGCCAGGTGGACCGCGAGCGAGGTCGGGGCGCCCACCGAGACCAGGGAGCCGACGCCGGCGGCGACGCCCTTCTGGACGAGCTCGAACCCCGCCCGGCCGCTGACCACGAGGTACGCCGCGGCCGGCGACTCGCCGGCCAGTACGCGCGCTCCGGTGACCTTGTCGACCGCGTTGTGCCGCCCCACGTCCTCCCGTACGACGTGCTGGTCGCCGTCGGCGGAGAACAGCCCGGCGGCGTGGACCCCGCCGGTCCGGCCGAACACGTCCTGACCCTCCCGCAGCAGACCCGGCAGCCGACGTACGACGTCGGGGTCCGCCGCCGGCCCCTCCCACCGGGCACCGCGCACGGTGGTGAGCACGGCGTCGATGCTGTCCTTGCCGCAGACCCCGCAGGCCGACGAGCCGCTCGACAGCCCCGCATGGCGGTGGACGAGGTCCACCGGCTCGGATGCCGTCACGGTCACGACGTTGAACTCCTGCTCCGGCGCGAGGTCCGTGTCGGTGCAGTAGGCCACGCCCGACAAGGCGTCGAGCCGGAGCAGCCCCTCGTGCACGACCCAACCGGCGGCCAGCTCGAAGTCGTGGCCCGGTGTCCGCATCGTCACCCAGGCGCGCTGCGCGGGGGAGCCAGGCCAGGTGAGCCTGATCTCCAGCGGCTCCTCGGCGGCGACGACGTCCTCGCGAGGATGCTCACCGGTCGCGTCGTGCTCGCCGACCTTCACCCGTGACACGGGTCCGGTGCGCCGTGCCAGCTCGCTCATGACCCCAGCCTAGGCACCAGGTCGGGACCAGTACGAGCGCCGACGCAACCAAACGCTCCTCCGGCGCGTCTGTTCGAGCAGACAGCGACAGCCACGGGGGCTGTCTCTCATCGGAGGGACATCATGAAGACACCAGCATCTCGGGCCAAGGTTCTCGCCTCGGCCGCGGTCACCGCGGGGCTCTGCCTCGCCGGGACGGCCGCACTCTCCACTCCGTCGCAGGCAGCCACGGGCTCGTGCGACACGGCCTTCCCGGTCGCGGACCTCACTGCGAACCAGACGGTCCACGGTCTCACCGTCAGCAGCGGGACGACGCCGACGGCGTTCGACGGCTCCGTGATCGGCGTGCTCAAGGACGGCATCGAGCCCGGCGTCGACATGGTGATGATGACGCTCTCCTCGCCACAGATCGCCCAGGTGGGCGGGATCTGGGAGGGCATGTCCGGCTCGCCGGTGTACGCGGCCGACGGCAGCCTGATCGGCGCGGTGGCCTACACGCTGTCCTACGGCCCGACGCCCGTCGCCGGCATCACGCCCTGGGAGGACATGGAGGCGCACGCCGGGACCGCGCCCGCGCCGGTCCACATCAAGGTCTCCGCCGCTGCAGCGCGCAAGATCGCAGCGGCGACCGACGTCACCAAGGCCCAGGCAGCCTCCGGCTTCCGCGAGCTCCAGGCGCCGACCGTCGTGTCGGGGCTAGGTCCGCGCGCCCTCTCCAAGGCGACCGGTCGGCCGTACCTGAGCAGCAGCGTCACCGCCGCCGGACGCGCGACGGGCGCGAGCAGCCCCGGCGTGTCCGACATGATCGCGGGCGGCAACCTGGTCGCCACCGAGGCCACCGGCGACATCGTGTTCGGTGGGCTGGGCACCATCACCTCGGTGTGCGCCGGACGGGTGGTCGGCTTCGGCCACCCCATGGAGTTCGCCGGCAACACCACCTACGGCATGGCGGGCGCAGACGCGCTCTACATCCAGGGTGACTCGCTCGGCTCGGCCTTCAAGGTGGCCAACCTCGGCGACGTCCTCGGCACCATCGACCAGGACCGGATGACGGGGATCTCCGGGCCGATCGGGCCGATCCCCGACTCCACGCCGATCACCTCCACGGTGACCTACCACCCCGACAGCGGAGCGGTCCGGACCCGGACCGGCTCCTCGGACGTGCAGCTGCCGGCCGCGACGGCCGCGGTCACGTTCTACGAGCTGGTGGCCAACCACCAGAACGTCCTCGACGCCTACCAGAAGGGTTCTGAGGCGCAGTCCTGGACGGTGCACGGCCACACGGCCAGTGGCCCGTTCACGTTCAAGGGCGGCAACCGGTACGCCGACACCGCAGACATCACCTTCGGGTCCAGCTTCGACCTGCCCGACCTGGTCTACCTGCTGACCAACGTCGACGGCGTGACCGTCGACTCGGTCGACGTCACGTCCAACGTCGTCGACGACAGCTCGGTGCTGAGGATCGTCGGCGCCGACCAGCGAGTCGGTGGCACCTGGCACGCCGTCGACGCGCACAAGCCGCTCCTCCTCAAGGCGCATTCCCAGGTGACCCTGCGACTGCGCTACGCCGGCGGCACCCACGGCCCGGCGTTCCACGTCGCGGTCCCGGCCGGCACGAGCGGCTTCCGCGGAGTGCTGAGCGCCTCGGAGGCGGAGGGCTACCCCTTCGAGCGAGGCTTCCCGCGCACCCTGGCGGGCGTCAAGAAGCTGGTCCAGAAGGCCGAGCGGAACGACCAGGCCCAGATCGACTTCTTCGCCTTCGGCGGCAAGGCCACGTCGGTCCGGTCCCACCAGGTCACCGCACCGGGGAGCAAGGTCATCACCGGACACCTGAACCTGAGGGTCAAGGTGAGCTGACACTCCCGTCGTAGGACACCAACGGCCGTGCCGACGTCGCCCCATGCGACGTCGGCACGGCCGTCGGCCGTTGGGGGGTGGGTGACCGGTCAGCGCACCCGCACGAAGATCGGGGCCCTGCCGTAGTGCGGCTTCGTGACGGTGCCCTTGTGCTTGCCGTGGGCGTAGGAGGCCGGGAACGTGATCGCGCAGGTGCCCTTCCGGTTGGTCTTGCAGTGCCGCGAGCCGATCTTCACCTTGGCGCCCGCGACCGGGGCCTTGGCGTCGCGGACGGTGAAGACCACCTTCTGCTTGTGGTGCGCCCGCCAGCTGGCCTTGGAGGTCTTGGTGGTGAGGCCGGGCAGCACCTGCGTGTGCCAGATGCCGTTGCCCGCGTTGAGCACGATGTCGCCCTTGGCCCGGGAGCCCTCGATCGCGATCGAGTAGGCGAGGCCGTGCTTGGGGAGACCGGGCTTGGTCACCGCGCCGACGCCGAGGCCGGTGGTGCTGGTGCGCATGGCGCGCACCGCGGGGGTGCTGTTCGTCCAGGCGAGCCACAGGCGACCGGACCGGGCGGTGGAGAGGGCGATGCTGGTGGCCAGCTTGCTGCCGGGGACGTTGGCGGTCTGGTCGGTGCCGACCTTCCAGATCCGGACCGCCTTGCAGGTCGGGGCGCCGATGCAGTACGCCGCGAAGACCCCGCCGCCTGCGCGGGCGGCCAGCGCGACTCGGCCGGTGGAGACCGAGTTGGAGCCGACGCTCGACCCGGGCGCCTTCAACGGCGTTCCCATGGTCGGGTAGATCTCCATCGCGAAGGTGCCGCTGCCGGTGTCGTACCAGCCGTTCTGGTACCAGGCGGCCCACACGGTGTCGCCGTCTCGCACCAGTGTGAGTCCGTACATGCAGCAGTTCTCGATGGGTCTGATCTGGTACTGCTTGTCCGGGGAGTAGTCGGTGCCGACATGCCAGGTCAGCGTGTCGTCGAGCGAGAAGCCGGCGACGGGCGTGCCGTCCGCCAGGGTCGTGGCCGCCGTGCCGTGCGACTGAACGGCATGGGTGCTCAGCCCGACTGTCTCGGTCGGCAGGTCCCAGTCGGCGCCGAGGGTAGTGCTGGTCGCGTCGTACATGCGTCCCTGCGACCAGAAGCCCGGGTTCGGCGACTGCATGCCGCCGAAGAGCACGCGCAGCGAGTTGTCGGCCGCGCGGACCACGACCGGCGCCGTGTCCAGCACGCTCCAGCCGCTGGCGAGCACGTCGTTGCGCCGGGTCACCGTCCCCGCGGTGTTGAGCGCCGTGTGCCCGATCCGGATGCCGTCCATCACGTTCTTGGCGTACACGACGTGCAGCGCACCGTCGGAGGTGCGCACGACGCTCGGTACGTAGTTGCTCGGGACGGAGCCGTTCGACACCTTGTTCCAGTGGCCGGGGGAGCCCAGGGCAACGGTGCGGGAGGGGTGGGTGGTCGCGCCGAGGGCACCGCTGGATCCGCCGACGGCGAGTCCGGTGGACACGGCCAGGGCGGTCGTCAGGGCCAGGGCAGGCAGGGTCAGTGCTCGTCTCACGGCACTTAATGTGAGGCAAGGCCCTGCAGTTCGACCATGGTCCCGACGGGTGGTTGCCTCCGCCGATCGGTCATTCTCTGCCGGGATGTGACTAGGTGTGACTGGCCTGTGACGCCCTTCTCAGCGCACCTTCAGGCCCGCCGTGGCGGGTGCGTAGCCCGACTTCGAGGCGCGCGCGGTGTGCTTGCCCTGGCTGTACGACGGCGCGAACGTGATCGTGCACGTGCCGTGGTTGCCAGTGGTGCAGTGGCTCGAGCCGACCGCCACCTTGGCGCCCTTGACCGGGTCGTGGGCGTCGCTGACGGTGAACGTCACCTTCTGACGGGTGTGGTGCCGCCAGCTCGCGGGCGAGGCCTTCACGGTGAGCCCGGCGAGGACCTGCGTGTGCCACATCCCGTTTCCGTCGTTGAGCACGATGTCGCCGCGACCACCCGTGCCGTTGATCGCCAGCGAGTGAGTAGCGCCGCCGCTGGGTAGTCCCGCGTTCTGCACTGCACCGAACCTGAGGCCCGTGCGGTCGGTCCGGACCGCGCGGATCTTCGGTGCGTTGTCCGCCCACGCGACCCACAGTCGTCCCGCGGGGCCGGGGGAGAGCGAGATGAGGGAGGCGAGCTTGCTGCCCGGGACGGTCGCGGTCTGGTTCGTGCCGACCTTCCAGACCCGGATGGAGGAACAGGTGGGGAACCCGACGCAGTACGCCGCGTACACCCCGCCGCCGACCCGGGCCGCCAGGGCCACTCGGCCCGTGACGAGGGCATCGGCCCCGACGCTCGACCCTGGGGCCTTGATCGGCGAACCGACGGTCGGCCAGATCTGCATCGCGAAGGTGCCGTCGTTCTGCGCGGTCGAGCCCGATCCGTCCCAGGCCAGCCACACGTGCGACCCGTCGCGCACCACGGTGGCGTCTGCGACGCAGCAGGCCGTCGACAGGCTCCCGTCGGCGCTGGAGTCCGTGCCGATGTGCCAGTGCACGGTGTCGTCGAACGCCCAGGCCGCCACCGGCGTGCCATCGGCGAGGGCGGTCCCCCCGGTACCCGCGGAGCTCGCTGCCCCTTGGTTGATCCCGACGGCCTCGGCCGGAACGGCCCACGTCCCGCCCGTTCTCGTCGCGGTGTACATCCGTCCGTGAGACCAGAAGTCGGCGAGGCCGTCGTTCCCGCCGAAGACGATGCGCAGGTCGCTGCCGCCTTCGGAGAAGACGACCGGGGCGGCGTCGAGGTCCTGCCAGCCGGTGGAGAAGACGTCGTCCCGCTGCGCGATCGTGCCGTTGGTGTTGATCGCGGTGTGGCCGATCACGTGGTTGCCGGCGACTCCCTTGGCGTAGACGAGCTGCAGCATCCCGTTGGAGGTCCGGGTCAGGCTCGGCACGTAGTTGAACCCGACCGTCCCCGTCGACACCTTGGTCCAGTGGCCGGGCGTGCCCCGGTCGGTGGCTGCCGTCGCTCGGTGCGACGAGGGCGCGGCCCCTGCGGCGGTGCCGGCGACCGCGGTGGCGCCGGCAAGCGCGGTGCCGAGGGCGGCGGTGAGAGCCAGGGCGGCCAGGGCGGGCGTACGGGTCACGAGAATCCTCCAGGTGCTCGCTCGGGGCCTCACTCTCTCGTGATCGTCCCCGGTCGGCCATGGTCCGGACGGGTGGTTCTGGCGGGTGGGGCCCTACCCTGGAGCCATGCCGGAAGGGACGTCGCCACTGATCGATCTCGTGCGCGAGTCCGTGATCGGTGAGGACCACGTGATGCTCACGCCCTACGGCCGACGACGCGTCACCTACGCCGACTACACCGCGTCGGGCCGCGCCCTGACGTTCCTCGAGGACTTCATCCGCGACCAGGTGCTGCCGAGCTATGCCAACACCCACACCGAGTCCAGCGGCACCGGGCTGCAGACGACGCGGCTGCGCGAGGAGGCCCGCGACCTCATCCGTGAGTCAGTCGGTGGCGACGACGACACGGTCGTCCTCTTCGCCGGCTCGGGATGCACCGGCGCGATCGCGAAGCTGATCGGCGTGCTCGGTCTGCGGGTGCCGTCGGTGCTCGACGACGAGCACGACCTGACGGCACACATCCCGCCGTCGCAGCGGCCCGTCGTCTTCCTGGGTCCCTACGAGCACCACTCCAACGAGGTGTCGTGGCGCGAGACCATCGCCGACGTCGTCACCATCCACGAGGACGCCGACGGGCTCATCGACCAGGAGGAGCTCGCCGAGCAGCTGGAGAAGTACGCCGAGCGGCCGGTGAAGATCGGGTCCTTCTCGGCTGCCTCCAACGTCACCGGCATCGTCTCCGACACCTACGGCATCTCCGAGCTGCTCCACCGCCACGGTGCCTTGTCGTTCTGGGACTTCGCCGCGGCCGCGCCGTACGTCCGCATCGAGATGGGTGCACCCGCCGATCACCCGCTGGCCTACAAGGACGCGATCTTCCTCTCGCCCCACAAGTTCATCGGCGGGCCGTCCACCCCGGGGGTGCTGGTCGCGCGGCGCGACCTGTTCGGCAACCGGGTGCCCGACGTACCGGGCGGGGGCACCGTCGCCTACGTCAACACCGCCGAGCACCGCTACCTCGACGACATCGCCACCCGCGAGGAAGGCGGGACGCCGGCCATCATCGAGGCGGTCCGGGCCGGGCTGGTCTTCCAGCTCAAGGAGGCCGTCGGCGCCGAGACCATCCGGGCCGCTGAGGAGCGCCTGCTCGAGCGCGCGGTGGCCACGTGGCGCGACGAGCCTTCGATCGAGCTGCTCGGCAACCTCGACGCCGACCGGCTGTCGATCGTGTCCTTCGTCGTGCGCTCGCCGTCGGGCCGCTACCTCCACCACAACTACGTCGTGTCGCTGCTCAACGACCTCTTCGGGATCCAGGCGCGCGGCGGCTGCTCGTGCGCCGGCCCCTACGGCCACCGCCTGCTCGGCATCGACCTCGAGCGCTCCCACGAGTTCGAGCGCGAGATCACCGGCGGCTGCGAGGGCATCAAGCCCGGCTGGGTGCGGGTGAACTTCAACTACTTCGTCTCCGACACCGTCGCCGACTACATCATCGACTCCGTGCGCCTGGTCGCACGCGACGGCTGGCGCCTCCTCGAGGACTACCGGTTCGACACCACGACGGGCCGGTGGCGGCACCGCGACGGCCTGGTCGAGCCCCCGATCAGCCTGCGCGCCATCTCCTACGACGGCGGTGTCGCCCGGATGCCCAGCGAGCGGCTGACCGGGGGAGAGGACCTCCTCGCCGAGCAGCTCCGCGAGGGAGCGGAGGTGCTCGACGCGGCCCCGAGACCGGACCTCTCGGCACACCCCGGGAAGGTCAGCAGCGACTTCGAGCACCTGCGCTGGTTCGACCTCCCGCCGAGCTGTCTCGAGGCCTGACCCCGGCCCGGTCCGTGGTGTGCGAGATCACGTCACCGCACCCCCTCGCCGACTCGGGACGCGCGGCGTACCCGCAGTATGATGTAAGAGTCGCAGAAGCGATGATGTCTCTTACACGTGAGCGAGGCCCCAGGGGCCGGGAGGACACACCAGCATGAGCACGCAGATGTACCTGATGGGCGGACTGGTCGAGGGCCGGGTGCTGTCAGATCGCGATCTGCGGCAGCTGCGCGACGTGAAGGCGATCCGGCGCGAGGCCCGCCGCGAGCGTCGTCAGCGGCGTCGCGCCTGACCCGTACCCGACTTCGCGCCTGGCCGGCCCAGCCGGCAGCAGGGGAGTGGCCCCGGTCCCTCGGACCGGGGCCATTACCGTGTCCACATGAGCGACGACACGCTGCGCCGGATGGACCTGACCCAGATCGGCGAGGGTCGCTACAAGGCGGTCAACGTGCGCGGGGGAGTGCTCCCGATCGGGTCGGGCGACGACCCCGACTTCACCCCGGTGGAGCTGCTGCTCGCGTCGCTGGCCGGCTGTACGGCGATCGACGTCGGGCTGATCACCGGCAAGCGGGCCCAGCCCGACGAGTTCGACATCCACGTCGAAGGCCACAAGGTGCGCGACGAGGGAGGGTCACACCTGGTGGATCTCAGCGTCACCGTCTCGATCCGCTTCCCCGAGGGGGAGGCCGGCGACGCCGCCCGCGCGGTGCTGCCCCGGGCCATCCAGCAGACCGGCGACCGGCTGTGCACGGTCGGCCGCACCCTCCAGCTCGGCACCGACATCGCCTACGCGGCCGACTGAGCCGCCGTCGTACGACGACTCAGTGCGTGGTGACCTTGGTGATCGTCACCTTCTCCTTGGGATGACCGTCGCCCGGGTTGAACGCGTTGTCGCTGCCCTTGGCCGCGACCTGCCGGACCACCTTGAGGGCAGCCGGTGAGAGCTGACCGAAGACCGTGTACTGCGGGGGCAGGCCGGACGCCTCGTAGACGATGAAGAACTGTGACCCGCCGGTGTTGGGTGGGCCGGTGTTCGCCATGGCGAGCGTGCCCGGGCCGTAGGTCTCGGTCCCGGTCAGCTCGTCCGGGATCGTGTAGCCCGGGCCACCCGTGCCGGTCCCGGTCGGGTCGCCGCACTGCAGCACGAAGAACTGCGCCGCCGCGGTCGTCAGCCGGTGGCAGGGGGTGTCGTCGAAGTAGCCCTGGTGGGCGAGCGAGACGAACGAGTTCACGGTGCAGGGCGCCTTGTCGGCATCCAGTGTCGCGTCGAGGGTGCCGACCGAGGTCTCGATCGTGGCGCCGACCTTCCCCGTGACCGACGGCGTCGTCGGGGGCGGGTCGACCTTGCGGGCGGCTCCTGCCGGGTCGGTGGGATAGACGCAGCCGGCCGTGCTCGCGCTCCCCGTCGAGGACGGCGTACCGGAGGACGAGGCCTGGGCGGCGGAGCTGCTGCTCGAGGAGCCGCCGCACGCAGCCAGGGTCGGGAGGAGCACCGCCGCGGCGGACGCGGCGAGGAGTCTGGTCAGCACGGCGTCGATCGTAGGAGGGCGCTGGTGACCCGGGCGAGCCGAGACCTCCGCGGCGTACCCGGGGTGACACCTGCTAGACAGTGGCCATGGCAACCACCTTGCTGGGGGAGAACCCCGTCCAGACCGTCGGCGACCTTCCCGCACCGGGGAGCCACGCACCGGCGTACTCGCTGACCGGCGCCGACCTGTCCGACTTCACCTCCGAGGCCCAGGCGGGCTCGCGGGTGGTCCTCAACATCTTCCCGAGCATCGGGACCGGTGTGTGTCAGGCCTCCGTACGCCGGTTCAACGAGCTCGCGGCCGGCCTCGACAACACCGTGGTCGTGTGCGCCTCGGCCGACCTGCCCTTCGCGCTGAGCGGCTTCTGCGGCGCCGAGGGGATCGAGAACGTCACGGTCGGGTCGTCGTTCCGGAGCAGCTTCGGGACCGACTACGGCGTGACCATGGTCGACGGCGCCTGGCGCGGGCTGCTGGCCCGTGCGGTGGTCGTGGTCGACACCGACGGCACCGTGCTCCACACGGAGCTGGTCGACGCCATCGGACACGAGCCCGACTACGACGCCGCTGTCGCTGCGCTCGGCTGACGGCCGTTCTCCCGCGAGCCTGCGATGCCCCGGACCGTACGACGCGTGGTGCTGTTCGTCGCCGGTCTGCTGCTGATCCTGATCGGGCTGGCGCTGATCGTGCTCCCGGGGCCGCTGACCATCCCGCCGATCCTGCTGGGGGTGTGGCTGTGGTCGCTGGAGTTCGAGTTCGCCCGACACTGGCTGCGCCCCATCAAGAAGCAGGGCTCGGCCGCCTGGGAGACCGCCAAGGAGAAGCCGGTGCACACCACGGTGGTCACCGTGCTCGGCCTGATCGGGGCGGCGTTCCTGATCTGGGCGGCCCTGCGCTACGACCTGCTCGACCGCGGCCGCCAGGCCGTCGGCCTGTAGGGGAGTGCGGCGTACGGGTTGTAACGCGGGGTTATCACCGCCGAAGTGCCCGCACAGCACGCACCAGGTAGCACCAGCACCGCACCAGTGGCGGGAGAGGCCGTCAGGCCTGCGGCGCGAGGGCGAACTGTACCCGGCCGGCCTCGTCGACCGAGGCGTCGAGGACCTGGTCGTCGAGCTGCTGGGAGGCAGGCTCGTCGAGGTAGATCAGCGCACCGTCGGCGGCGACGGTCTGGTCGCCCGGCAGCGGCTGCTGCGCGGCTGCCACCGTGAGACCCACCGCGGGGTCCTCGCTGCTGATGCGCAGCCCAGTGCTCTCGGACCCGCCCTGCTGGGCGGCGATGTCCTTGACGATCGTGCTGGCGTTCTCCGTGAGGGTGAGCAAGGTGCTCTCCTTCTCGATTGCTGGCAGGACCCGTTCCACCCTTCCTCGCCTCCCGCGCCTATGCAAACCCTGCGTGTCGGGAGCGCGCTGAGGGTCACCGTTTGGTCCCCAACCGCAGATTTCGGCCGGAAATGTTGCGGTTTGGGACCAAACCGCGGGGTGTTCAGGCCTTGGTGCGCGGGCGGGCCCTGGGCCAGCAGACCGATGCCGATGCCGAGCCTCCCGAGCAGATAGTTGATCTCTCAACCGTAGTCCGACGACGTACGACGGCCTGGGTGCGCGGTCGAAGCTCGGCGTAGGCCCGCTCGGCGTAGGCCGCCGCTCAGGACACAGGCACACAGCAATTCATGCGGTTGGGGACCAATCGGCGAGATTTGGCACACCCGGACGGTCGAGAGCCGGCCGTCGACGAGGGGAGTCCTCGTCCACAACAGTTGACATAATGTCAGTTATCGGCGATAAACTCACGCTCACAGAAGGGCCCAGAGGGGCTACTCCACGGCAGAGCGCAGTCTGTCGGCCAGCGCGTCCACAGCGGTGCGCAGCTGCGGTCCGCCGACCACCCGGAAGCCGAACGGCTGAGCGGCGAGCTGCGCGGCGTACCACTCGGGCTCGTCGGTGGTCGCGATCAGCCGGGTACGCCGCTCTCCCAGGGCCTCGAGCCGGCCGAACGACCGCGGCAGCCAGTGCTCTACGTCGGCCGACGCCGCGTCGATCTCGACCTCGACGTCGTAGCGCCAGCCCTGCGAGAGCTGGTCCTCGAGCTCACGGACCGGGTCGAGGTCGTCAGGCGGCGTGAAGCCGTCGGGCAGCAGGTTCACCCGAGCCACCCGGTCGACCCGCAGGACGCGCCGCGCGTCCTTCGTGTGCGACCAGCCGAGCAGGTACCACCGCCGGTGCCGTACGACGACCGCCCACGGGTCGACATCCATCTCCCGGTCGCGATCGGGGCCGAGTCGATAGGTCAGGCGGATCCGTCTCCGATCGGCGCTCGCCTGGACCAGGGCCGCGGTCGTCTCCACGTCCGGTACGCCGACGTCCCAGCCGCGGGCGGTCACCCGGCGGATCGCGTCGACCGGCCGGGCCAGCGGCTCCGGCAGCACCCGCACGATCTTCCCGAGCGCGCTGCCGACCGGGTCCTCGGGGTCGGCAGCGTCGTGGCCCTCGAGGACGGCCATCACCAGGGCCAGCGCCTCGGTCGAGGTGAACATCAGCGGCGGCACCCGCAGCCCGCGACCCGCGCGGTAGCCGCCGTACCGGCCACGGGTCGACTCGACCGGGATGCCCGCCTCGCGCAGCACCGCGACGTGACGACGTACGGCCCGGTCCGTCAGACCCAGGCGGGCGGCGAGCTGCGCGGCGCCGATCCCGGGCTGGTTCTGCACCATCTCGAGCACCAGGAGCGCGCGGGCGGTAGGGCTGACGGCGTCCACGTCGCCAGTGTGCCAGGTCTACCGGACGCAGAGCGTCCGGAATGCGGTCTAGCGTCGCGGCCATGAGCACTGAACCCTCCGACGCGGCCCCGGCCGGACCCCCGGCGATCGGCGCCGAGATCGAGACCCTGACGGGCGCCCTCGAGCGCAACCGACGCACCTTCGCCTGGAAGTGCGGCGGCCTGGGGGCGGACGAGATGCGCCGCACGCTCGGGCCCGGCTCGATGACCCTCGGTGGCCTGCTCAAGCACCTGGCTCTGGTCGAGGACGAGTACTTCACGCGGCAGCTCACAGCGGCGTCCTCGCTGTCCGCGCCGTTCGACGGTGTCGACTTCGACGCCGACCCCGACTGGGAGTGGCGGACCGCTGCCGACGACAGCCCCGACGAGCTCATGGCGCTGTGGGAGACGTGCGTGGCGCGGTCCCGGGCGAACGTCGCAGCCGCCTACGCCGACGGCGGTCCGGACGCCCGTTCCGGCATCGCCTGGTCCGACGGCGAGCCACCCACCCTGCGTCGGCTCATGGTCGACCTGATCGAGGAGTACGCACGGCACACCGGGCACGCGGACCTCATCCGCGAGTCGATCGACGGCCTCGTCGGCGAAGGGCTGCCCGCATGACCCACGAGACGCATCACCCGTCAGGCAGACCACGATGACCGGCTCGTACCCGCCCTGGGAGCCGCCGTTCGCCGGCACCGAGACCGAGCACCTCCTCGGCTCTCTCGACCGGCTCCGTGCCACCTTCCGCTGGAAGGCGGCGGACCTCGACGCCGCCGGACTGCGCCACCGGCTGCCGTCGTCGTCACTCACCGTCGGCGGGCTGCTCAAGCACCTCGCCGCGCAGGAGGACTACGCCTCTGCGGTCAAGGTGGCCGGTGACCGGATGCCCTCGGTCTGGGACGACAACGGGTGGGACGGCGACAACGACTGGGAGTTCACCACCGGCGCCCAGGACCCGGCGCGCGCGCTCTACAGCCTCTACGACGCCGCCGTCGAGCGGTCCCGGACCGTCGTCCGGGCCGCGATCGACGACCGCGGGCTCGACGGCCACTCAGGTGTCACGCTGGACGACGGCACCCAGGCCAGCATCCGGCGCATCCTGTTCGACCTGCTCGAGGAGTACGGCCGCCACACCGGCCACGTCGACCTGCTCCGCGAAGCCGTCGACGGCCGCACCGGTGAGGACCCGCCCGGCGACTGGCGGCCGTGACTCCCCTGCACCTGTGCGTCAGCCGTAGGTCGGCTGCTGGGGCCAGCCCTCCGGGGAGTCCTCCCAGTCCTCCTGGCGCCCGTACGGCGCGAGGTCGAGCAGGTTGTTGACGAACAGCAACCGGTCCACTCCCCGCTGGGTGGTCGTGTAGGTGCGGTAGACCTCGTCGCCGTCGCGGAGGAAGAGCGACAGCAGGAACCCGCCCCCGGCGCCACAGTCGGCGGCGAACGTCGTGCTGTGCGAGGAGTAGAAGGGGACGTCCCACCCCTTCTCGGCCCAGTAGGACCGCATCTGGGCCAGCGGCATGTCGGAGACGGTCGCCCAGCTCACGCCGTTCGCCGCGAGGTCCCGCAGCGCGGTGACGTTCTGCGTCAGCCAGGTGCAGCCGGGGCAGAAGGCGTCGGGCCCGACGTCCATGAACTGGTAGACGGCCAGCTGGTGCCGGCCCTCGAACAGGTCGAGCAGGGTCCGGCTCCCCTCAGGGCCCTCGAAGACGTACGACGGGTCGACGCTGACCATCGGCAGCCGCCGCCGCCGCGCCGCCAGCCGGTCGAGCGCTCGCGTGGCCTCCTTCTCGGCCGTCAGCAGGTCGTCGCGCTCCTTCTGCCACTCCTCGGCGCTGACCACGGGCGGCCGCGCCGGGGCCCGGTCCTGGGCGGTGTCGGTCGTCATTGGCGACTCCTCTCGTCTGGCTTGTCTCCCTCTGGCCTACCACAGCCGTGCGCTAGCCTGCAGGCCACGGCGGTGGGGCTCGCCGGCACCCCGACCAGGTGGTGGAACCGCGGACGACGCGTCCGCCGACAGTCCCTACCCGACAACGGTAGGAGCCCACGTGACCCCACGCGACCCCGACGACCCCGACCTCCGGCGTCGCCCCCACCACGACCCGCATCCGGGACTACCGGTCGACCCCGACGTCACCGAGGCCGACGTCGCGACCGTCCCCGGGCGCGCGTTCCGGCTGCTGCGGACGCGACGCGACATCCTCGCGGTGATCGCCGTCGGCGGCTCCCTCGGCGCGGCGGCCCGCTACGGCATGGCGCAGGCACTGCCGCACGCGGCCGGCGACTTCCCGTGGAGCACCCTGCTGACCAACGTCGCCGGCTGCTTCGCCATCGGTGTGCTGATGGTGGTCGTGGTCGAGCGACTCTCGTCGAGCCGGCTGGTCCGACCGTTCTTCGGCACCGGCCTCCTCGGCGGCTTCACGACCTTCTCGACGTACGCCGTCGACACCCGCGCGCTGCTCGCGGCAGGGCGCCCTGTCGTGGCGGCGGCGTACCTGTTCGGGACGCTGGTCCTCGGCCTGCTGGCCGTGGTCCTCGCCCTCCGGGCGACCGAACGGGCGCTGCGATGACGCTGCTGCTGGTCCTGCTCGGCGGCGCGGTCGGTGCCCCGACGCGCTACCTCACCGACGTCGCCGTCCAGCGCCTGCACCGCACCTCGTTCCCCTGGGGCACGTGGACGGTCAACGTGGCCGGCTCGTTCGTCCTCGGCGTCGTGGCCGCGGGCGCCTCGTCCTGGCTGGAGACGCTCGTCGGCACCGGCTTCTGCGGGGCGCTCACCACCTTCTCCACCTTCGGCTACGAGACGGTCCGCCTCGGCGAGGAGGGCGAGACCGCCGCGGCTGCGGCAAACGTCGTCGCCAGCCTGGCCGTCGGCCTCGCCGCTGCAGCCGTCGGCTGGTGGCTCGGGAGCCTGGCCGGAGTTTGACCGGGCTCCACACAAAGTGGGTCGTTGACGCTGTCCGACTGCGCGGGACACGATCGCGAGGCGTCTTCAACACCGCTCGGGAGGGAACGATGACCGGACGTTCACTGCGTCGTACGTGTGCGCTCACCGGTGCTGCCGCTGCCGCACTGGCTGGGCTGACGGTCTCCCCCGGCGCGGGCGCCGCTCCCCCACCCGGGGCGGCGCCCGGTGCGCCCGGAGCGCTGAGCCACTTCGACCTCGCCCGCAAGGACTGCGTCGGTACGGCCCGCAACACGGGCTCGAAGGTGTGGTTCACCGTCGCCGACGGCGTGCTGTCCGACGTCTATGAGCCCACCATCGACAACACGAACGTCCACACGCTGCAGTACGTCGTCACCGACGGACACTCCTTCACCGACCTGCAGACGCGCGACCTCAGCTACACCGTCCGCAGCGATCGCTCGGGCATGGAGTGCACGGTGACCGCCACCAGCGCGGCTCACGGCTACACACTCACCACTCACTACCTCACCGACCCGGCCCGTGACAGCGTCGTCATGCGCACGGAGCTGTCAGGCCCGCACGCCCGCGGGCTGCGCGTCTACGCCCGTCTCGACGCGATCGTGAACGGCAACGGCGGCGGTGGAAGTGCCAACGGCGGTGCCGACAGCGGCGTCGTGACCGCGTCCGGGATCCCGGTCGTGTCGGACCCCCACACCGTCAGCCAGGCGACCAACCGCGACTACGCCGTCCCCACGTCCATGGCGCTCACCGCCGACCGGCAGGGACCGGCATCGGTCGGGTACGCCGACACCGCCTCCGACGGCCTCACCAGCCTCGACGCCTCTCACGGCCTCACGTCGTACTCCAGCGCGCCCGACGGGCACATCGTCGCGACCGAGGAGGTCACCCCACACCACGGGACGAACGCGTTCACGCTGGCCCTCGGCTTCGGTCGTACGCCCGACGCGGCCGTGAGCACAGCCCGGGCGTCCCTGGGCCGCTCGTTCACGGCCACGGAGCGCGCCTACGCCAAGACCTGGAAGACGTACGACGCCTCCCTGCGGCAGCCGCACGGCCTCACCCGCGAGCAGACCGACGCCTACTGGCTCAGTGCCAACGTCGTGCGCTCGAGCGTCGACAAGACCTTCCCGGGCGCGATCGCCGCGGGCCTCGCCAGTCCGTGGGGCCAGGCCGTGAGTGCAGGCGACCTGCCGGGCGGGAAGCCGGTCTACTTCGGCTCCTACCGCGAGGTGTTCGCCCGCGACCTCTACGAGGCGGTCACCGGCCTGCTCGCGGTGGGTGACGTGGCGACCGCACGCGACGCGACCCGCTTCCTCTTCGAGCGGCAGCAGCAGCCGGCGGGCAACATGCCGCGCAACTCCCTGCTCAACGGCAAGACCGCCCCCGACACCGGGGGCATCCAGCTCGACGAGACGGCGTACCCGATCCTGATGGCCTACCTGACCGGGCTGTCGGGCGACGCGAGCCTGTACGCCGACCACATCAGGCCCGCTGCGGACTATCTCGTGGCGCACGGGCCGTCGTTCGGAAACGAGCGGTGGGAGGAGCAGGGCGGCTACTCGCCGTCGACGATCGCAGCGGAGATCGCCGGCCTCACCGCGGCCTCGCACATCGCCCGCGTCCACGGTGACCGCGCCCATGCCCGGCTCTACCAGGCCGTGGCCGACGACTTCCAGCGCACGGTCAAGGGCTTCACCGTCACGCACAACGGTCCCTACAGCCCCGCGCCGTACTTCATCCGCCTCTCCAAGAACGGCGACCCGAGCTCGGCGTTCACCTACAACCTCGGCAACGGCAGCGTCGACGCCGACCAGCGGGCCGTCGTCGACGGCGGGTTCCAGGAGCTGGTCCGGCTCGGCGAGCTCCCGGCGGACGACGCCGACGTGCAGAACTCGCTGAAGGTGCTCGACGCCCAGCTCGGCACGTCCACGCCGACGGGCACCGGCTTCTACCGCTACGGCACGTCCACGACCGGCAGCGAGGACGGGTACGGCGACTGCTACACGCCCGACCCGACGACCTGCCCGCAGGACGGCCAGCCGTGGCCCACCACCGACACGGGGTCCGGGCACCTCTGGCCGGTACTGTCAGGTGAGCGCGCCGAGGCCGCGCTGGCCACCGGCGACACCGGGCTCGCCCGCTCCCAGCTCGGCTTCATGCTCGGCTCCGCCTCGGGTGTCGGGCTGGTGCCGGAGCAGGTCTGGGAGGACCCGGACGTGCCCGCCGCGCCGTACGGGAGCGACCCCGCCACGGCCTCGATCGGCTTCCGCGACGGACACCCGGCGGGCTCGGCTGCGCCGCTGACGTGGGCCCAGGCCCAGGAGCTGCGGCTCTTCGTCGACCTGTCCAGCCACCGGATCGTCGACCGCCCCGACCTCACCACCCGCCGGTACGTCGACCAGGCGCCGCCGGCGAAGGCCGACGTCACGATCACCGCGCCGGACGCCGGCGCCACGATCGCCGGACCTACGACGGTGACCGGCACCGCCTCGCCCGGCGCGACGGTCGACGTGAGCCTGGTCGGCAACGACACGCCCGGGTCCGACCTCAGCACGGTCACCGCCGGCGCCGACGGCAGCTGGTCGGCCCAGGTCGACTCGCTCTTCGGCTCCGACGTGATCACGGCCGCGGCCACGACGTCGTCCGGTGCGACCGGCGTCGCGCGGGTCGACGTCATCGGTGACCTCGTGGGCGGCACGTCGATCCTCGACGTCGCCGACCCGGCGAACGACGACAACGGACCGGGCACCTACCAGTACCCGACGTCGTCGAGCTTCGCGCCCGGCTCGTTCGACATCACCCGCTTCCAGGTCCTGAAGCAGGGCGACACGGTCTACCTGCGCACCACCCTGCGCAACCTGGTCGAGACCTTCGGCAGCCCGGACGGCGCGCAGCTCCTCGACGTCTACGTCCACCAGCCCGGCGTCACCCCGACGAGCACCGCCGCCCCGTTCGCCAGCCGCAACTACACGATCGCCCCCGACGACGCCTGGAGCCAGCGGCTCGAGGTCCAGGGCTTCGCCGGGCCGGTGTGGCAGGACGCGAGCGGCAACCAGGTCGGCACCGTGAGCGGGGTCGTCGCCTCACCGGCGGCCAAGACGATCACGATCGCGCTCCCGGCCGCCCAGCTCGGTACGCCGGCCTCCGGCTGGTCGTTCAGCGTGGTGCTCACCGGCCAGGACGGCTTCTCCTCCGACCAGGCACGTGGCTTCACCGCGACACCTCAGGAGTTCCAGTTCGGCGTCTGCGCGGCCGGCGACCCGTCGCCGATCTGCTCGGTCGCGCCCGGGGTCGGTGGCCAAGGCGGTCGACGTGATCACACCTGCCGGTGTCTCCCAGGCCACCGAGCTCGACCCCACGGCCGGCACGCCGGTCGTGCACGGCGTACGGGTGCCCTGACCTCACCCCTGGGTCGCCGAAGGGTGCGGTTTGGTCCCCAACCGCAACAACTGGGGGCCGAAACGTGCGGTTGGGGACCAAACGGTGGGGGTCCGCGCTGGTTGGATGAGGAGATGCACCCCGAGTCAGCCGAGGAGTTCTACGCCCGCGTCGCTGCAGCCACCGGCCCCGACGGGCGCCTGGCGGTCGCAGTGGAGGAGATGCCGGGGTGGGACATCTACCCGTTCGAGATCGACTCCCTCCGGATGAAGCCGCTCCAGCCGCTGGCCGACGCCGAGCCGCCGCGCGGAGGCGAGGACCCGGCCGACTGCTGGTGCGCCCGACCCCCCGACCCGGCGGTGGAGGAAGGCCTGGTGTGGAGCAACGAGCGCTGGCGGCTCCACCTCGACTCGTCGATGAGGCTGCCGATCGGCCTCAGTCTCGGCCCCCTCACCCACTGCGACCTGACGACCGTGCCCGACGACCTGGCCGGCGAGATGGGGCGCCTCATCGTCGCGATCTCCGCCGCCGTCGAGGCGCTGCCCAGCGTCGGCCGCGTCCAGCTCGCCAAGTACGGCGACGGTGGCGCCCACCTCCACCTGTTCTTCCTCGCCCGACCGGCCCGGATGCTCCAGCTTCGCGGCTCACCGCTGCTCGACTGGGAGGAGAACCTGCCTTCGGTCCCCCTCGAGGTCACCCGGGCCAACGCGGAGTTCGTCGCGGACCGCCTCCTCGAGACGGTGGGAGGGACCGGGCCGAGCTGGCGCTGAGTTATACAAGCGCTCTTGTACGACGGGTGACCGGTCGGCGACGCTGGCCGTATGCCACGTCGTACCGCCGCCGAGCGCCACCTCGCCTCGGCGCCCCAGCCGGCTCCCGACCAGGACCCCTCCGACGAGCTGGCCGCCTTGCTGATGGCCTTCCACCACCCGCTCCGCCGCTGGCTCACCGAGCTCCTCGCCGTCGAGGGACCGGCCAACGTGGGGCAGCTCGCCGCCCGCACCGGCCTCGCGGTCGGCTCGGTGAGCCACCACCTCAAGGTGCTCCACCAGCAGGACCTGATCGAGCCCGCCCCCGAGCTGGCCCACGACACCCGCGAGAGCTGGTGGCGGCTCAAGCCGCGGTCGATGACGTGGAGCATCGAGGACTTCGAGGAGGGCACCCTCGGCCGACGGGTGGCGCAGACCGCCGAGGCCGAGAACTTCCGGTTCCAGGTGCGGGCGATGCAGGAGTGGCTGCGCCAGGCACCCTCGGAGCCGGCCCACTGGCGGACCGCGGCGAACTCGGTGGACACCTACGTCTCGGCGACCGAGGAGCAGGTGCGTGACTTCGCCGCACGCCTCGCCGAGCTGGTGCGTACCTGGTCGTCCGAGTGCACCGCCGACGCCGCCGACCACCCCGAGGCCGACCGCCGGCCCGTACGGGCGATCGCGCGGGTCTTCCCCAGCGAGCCGGGTCGCCCGTGAGCACCACCGCGAGCGACCCCGCTCTGATCGGCTCGCCTCCCCCGCCCGTCCGTCGCGACCCCATGGTGCTGGCCTGGCTCGCGGCCGTCGGCGTGTCCTGGTTCGGTGACTACGCCTGGAACGTGGCCCTTGCCTGGACCGCGGCGCACACCCTCTCGCCCGTGATGGCCGGCGTGGTGCTGGGCGCCGAGATGCTCCCGCAGGCGCTGCTGGTGCTGCTGGGCGGCGTGCTCGCCGACCGGTACGACCCGCGGCGGCTGCTCGTCGCCGGCGAGATCGGCCAGGCCCTGGTGCTGGTGGCTGGGGCGGCCGGATGGGCGTCGGGCATCCACGGCGCGCCGATCCTGATCGCGATCGCGGTCGCCTTCGGCATCGCCAGCGGGCTGACCCTCCCGGCCGGTGCCACGCTGGTCCGCCAGATCGTCGCCGGCAGCGACCTCGGCACGGTGCAGGGCTGGAACCAGATCAGCAGCCGCACCATGAAGCTGCTGGGTGCTCCCGCCGGCGGGATCCTCGTCGCCTCGGCGGGACTGGTGGCCGTGATGCTGGTCGACGCGGCCACGTTCCTGGTGATCGCCCTCGTCCTGCTGCTCGTCGTACGACCACGGTTCCGACTGCCCCGGGCCGTGCACGACCGCTGGCGTGACACGTTCACCGACGGGATGCGCTACCTGCGCAGCCACGAGACCGCGAAGCTGTTCGTGATCGGCCTGACCGCGCTCAACGTGTTCGTGACGCCGGTGACCGGACTGGGCGTCGCCCTCCGGGTCAGCGGCTCCGACTGGGGCGCCCACTGGCTCGGCATCGCCGACGCCAGCCTGGCGGCAGGCGCCATCGTCGGCAGCGTGGTCGCCATCCGGTGGCAGCCGACGTACGGCGCGGCCGCGGGCTTCCGGGTGCTCATCGTGCAGGGCCTGGCGATCGCCTGTGTCGGGCTGGGCTGGAAGCCGACCCTCGTCGTGTCGATGGCCGTGCTCGGCTTCACCGCCGGCGCGGCGTCGGTGTGGCTCAGCGCCTCCTTCGTGCGCGCCATCGACCCCTCACACCTGGGTCGGGTCTCCTCGGTCACCAGCCTGGGCGACATGACGCTGATGCCCCTCTCGGTCCCGGCTCTCGGCGCGGTCGTGCACGCCACGGACGTGCTCACGGCGACTCTCCTGTTCGGCCTCTCGATGTCGGCGCTGTGCCTGTGGTTCGCGACCAGGCGACCGATCAGCACCCTGAGAGCCTGATGCTGACCACCCGGCGCTGAGGCCGGGCCGCTCGTCCGGTCGTGCTGCTCGACCGGCCCGCCCGGGGGGTCGTTCGAACCCCGTGTCTGGTCCCCCCGGGCCATATCGCACCGAATCCCCTGCATCGCGTCTCGCCTCCGGCGACGATGGGTCATCAGCTCAGCGAGACGATCGACGCACGGAGGCTCGGCATGTGGGACGCGGTCAACGACGACGACCAGCACCTCTCGCACGACCTGCCGTGCCCCCGGTGCGGCCACGGGCTGCACACCTTCCTCGCCTGCGACGAGCTGTGTGACTGCGCTCCCTGCGTGATGCCCGGCAGCGAGCTGCTCTCCGCCAGCTGACCCGGGCCTGCTCACCCCCGCCGTCCGTGCTCGACCTTCCCCCGGCCGAGCACACCGCGCGACCCGACCAGGGCCGCGCGGTCGGCGCGCTCAGTCGGCACAGGTGGCGATGATGCGCTCCAGCTCGGCGATCGAACGGGCGGTGTCCTCGTGCAGCACGGTGTGCCAGCCGGCCGCGCGCGCCGCCTCGACGTTCGCGAGCACGTCGTCGAGGAACACGATCTGCTCCGGCTCGACCCCGAGCCGCCTGGCCGTCAGCTCGTAGACGGCCGGGTCCGGCTTGCCCAGGCCGACCTCGTGCGAGTAGACGATGTCGTCGGTCATCTCCTCGAAGCCCCAGGGTCGCTCGGCCTCCCGAGCGCCCGGACCCGAGTTGGACAGGATGCCGGCCTTCAGCCCCCTCTCCCGCACCCCGGCGAACCAGTCGACGAGAGGCTGGTCGAGGGTGCCGACGTACCAGCGCCAGTAGTCGGCCATCAGCTCGTCGGCCTGCGCGTCGCTGAGCCCGAGCCGGACCTGCCAGTGGCGGCGGAAGCCCGCCTCGTCGATCTCGCCCAGCCCGGGGTCACCGTCGAAGTCGGAGGCGGCGGCGACCGCCCCCGGCGGCAGTCCGTGTCGCCGCTCGAACGGCGCAGGGAAGGCGTCGGGGTCGATCACCTCGAGCACCGAGCCGATGTCGAAGACCACCGCGGCGATCACCCGAGCCCTCCCGGTAACGTCATGACCGCATCCTGGCCGACCACACGCCACGACACGAGGAGTGCAGTCTTATCTCACAGATGAGATACCGTGACCACATGACCGAGGACTTCAAGGGCCGCATCGGGCAGCTCATCCGGGACGCTCGCACGCATCGCGGGCTCACCCAGCAGCAGCTGGCCGACCGCCTCAGCACCAGCCAGAGCGCCGTGAACCGGATCGAGAAGGGTCATCAGAACTTGTCATTGGAGATGGTCGCCCGGATCGGGTCCGCCCTCGACTCCGAGATCGTCGCCCTCGGGGCCGGTCCCACCCACCTGCGGGTGACGGGGCCGACGACGCTCTCCGGCGAGATCGAGGTCAAGACCTCCAAGAACGCCGGGGTCGCGCTGCTGTGCGCCTCGCTGCTGAACCGTGGGAAGACGACGCTGCGCAAGGTCGCCCGGATCGAGGAGGTCAACCGGCTGCTCGAGGTGCTCGGCAGCCTCGGCGTCCAGACGCGGTGGATCGGCGACCAGGGCGACCTCGAGATCATCCCGCCCCGAGACTTCGACCTGAGCTCGATCGACGAGGCCGCCGCACGCCGTACGCGCTCGGTCCTGATGTTCCTCGGCCCGCTCCTCCACCGCGCCGAGACCTTCGAGCTCCCCTACGCCGGCGGCTGCAACCTCGGCACCCGGACGATCGAGCCCCACATGACCGCACTGCGGCCGTTCGGCCTGGAGGTCAAGGCCAGCGAGGGCTACTACCACGCGACCGTCAACCGGTCGGTGTCGCCGCAGCGGCCGATCGTCCTCACCGAGCGCGGCGACACCGTCACCGAGAACGCCCTGATGGCCGCGGCGCTCCACCCCGGTACGACGATCATCCGCAACGCGTCGTCGAACTACATGGTCCAGGACCTCTGCTTCTACCTGCAGAAGCTCGGCGTCGGCGTCGAGGGCATCGGCACGACCACGTTGACCGTCACCGGCTGCACCACGATCGACGTGGACGTCGACTACGCCCCGGCCGAGGACCCGATCGAGGCGATGTCGCTGCTCGCCGCGGCGATCGTCACCGAGTCGTCGATCACGATCAAGCGCGTCCCGATCGAGTTCCTCGAGATCGAGCTCGCGCTGCTCGAGGACATGGGCTTCAAGTACGACCGCTCCGACGAGTACGTCGCCCGCAACGAGCACACCCGGCTGGTCGACCTCACGACCTACAAGTCCCACCTGACGGCTCCGCTCGACAAGATCCACCCGATGCCCTTCCCGGGACTCAACATCGACAACCTGCCGTTCTTCGCCGTGATCGCCGCCGTGGCCGACGGCCAGACGATGATCCACGACTGGGTCTACGAGAACCGTGCGATCTACCTCGTCGAGCTCAACAAGCTCGGTGCCCAGGTCAAGCTGCTCGACCCCCACCGGGTGATGATCGAGGGGCCGACCCGCTGGACCGGTACCGAGATCGTCTGCCCGCCCGCGCTCCGCCCGGCCGTGGTGATCCTGCTCGCGATGCTGGCGGCCAAGGGCACCTCGGTCCTGCGCTCGACGTACGTCATCCACCGCGGCTACGAGGACCTCGCCGAGCGCCTGAACCTCCTCGGCGCCCAGATCGAGAGCTTCCGCGACCTCTGAGGGACTGCCCGAAAATGTCGCCGTTTGGTCCCCAACCGCAGATCCGAGCCTGAGAAACATGCGGTTTGGGACCAAACCGCAGCCTTCAGCACCACCGGCGGTGGGCATACTCCTGGCCATGCACCGGACCGGATTCCCGTTCCTCGACGACGGGGGGCCGGTGCTGGCGTTCGCCCACCGCGGGGGCGCACGGCACCCCGACCTGGTCGGCCGGGAGAACACGATGGCCGCGTTCCGGCACGCGGAGGCCCTCGGGTACCGCTACCTCGAGACCGACGTCCACCTGACCCGCGACGGCGTCCTCGTCGCGTTCCATGACGCGCTGCTCGACCGGGTGAGCGACGGTGTCGGCAGCATCGCCGACCTCGACACCGCCGGCCTCGCCCGGGTCCGGGTCGCGGGCGAGCAGGTGCCGACCCTCGCGGAGGTCGTCGAGGCGTTCCCCGAGGCACGCTTCAACCTCGACCTGAAGGCCGACGCCGCGGTGGCGCCGCTCGCCGCCTTCGTGACCGAGCGCGGCCTGGAGGACCGTGTCCTGGTCGGGTCGTTCTCCTGGCGCCGGCTCCACCGCTTCCGGGCGCTCGCGGGGCCCCGCGTGCCGACCTCGGCCGCCCCCGTCGAGGTGGCGGCGTACGTCGTGCTCCCGGGCCGCCTCGCCCGTCGGCTGGCCCCGCACGTGGCGGCCCTACAGGTCCCCCACCGACTGCGTCGGCTCCCCGTGACCACCGCTGCCCTGGTACGCCGCGCCCACCGCGTCGGCGTCCAGGTGCACGTCTGGACCGTCGACGACCCCGACGAGATGCGGCTGCTGCTGGAGCACGGGGTCGACGGCCTGATGACCGACCGCACCGACCTCCTGGCGGCCCTGCTGCGCGAACGCGGCCTGTGGCCCCAGGCCAGGGCGTCATGACCCAGGATCTCGCGGACCTCGAGCCCCTCGGACGGGCCAGGGAGCAGCGCGCCTGGAACTGGTACGACTGGGCCAACTCGGCCTACTACACGACCATCCTGACGGTCCTGTTCGCGCCGTACCTGATCACTGTCGCCGGCCGGGCGGCCGGCTGCGGCGACTCGGCCGACGAGAGCTGCCACAAGACCGTCGGCGTGCTCGGCATCCCCGTGTCCGCCGGCTCGCTCCCGTTCTACCTGACCAGCTTCGCCACCATCGCCAGCGCGTTCCTGCTGCCGGTGGTGGGCGCGTTGGTCGACCGCATGGGGCACAAGAAGTGGCACATGGCGGGCTTCGCCTGGGCCGGGTCCTTCTTCGCCGGCCTGTTGTTCTTCATGCACGGCGACCAGTGGCAGCTGGCGGCGGTCGCGATCGTGCTCAGCAGCATCCTGGGCGGCTGCTCGCTGGTCAGCTACTACGCGATCCTCGTCGACATCTCCACCGAGTCCGAGCGCGACCGGGTGTCGTCGCGCGGCTGGGCCTTCGGCTACCTCGGCGGCGGCCTGCTGCTGGCGCTGAACCTCGTCATGGTCCTCCTGCACGGCACCTTCGGCCTCGACAAGGAGCTGGCGGTCCGCCTGTCGCTGCTCTCCGCCGCGCTGTGGTGGGCGGGGTTCACGATCATCCCGGTCCGCCGGCTGCACGACCGGCCGCCGCGCGACGTGGTCCCCGAGTCCGGCGGCCTGCTCCGCCGCAGCTTCGGCCAGCTGTTCACGACTCTCCGCGAGATGCGGGGCTACCCGATGACGCTCACGTTCCTGGTCGCGTTCCTCTTCTACAACGACGGCATCCAGACGGTGATCGGCGTCGCCTCGACGTACGGCGCCAAGCAGCTCGGCTTCGGCGACGGCGTCCTGATCGCCACGATCCTGCTGATCCAGTTCGTGGCCTTCGGCGGCGCCCTCGCCTTCGGACGGCTGGCGGGCACCTACGGCGCCTACCGGTGCATCCTCGGCGGCATCGTCGGGTGGATGGTCATCGTCGTCGCGGCGATGTTCCTGCCGCGTGGCAACGTGGCGGCCTTCCTGCTGGTCGGGATCGCCATCGCGGTCGTGATGGGCGGTACCCAGGCCCTCTCACGCTCGTTCTTCAGCCTGCTGATCCCCCACGGCCGCGAGGGTGAGTACTTCGCGCTCTACAACGCCTGCGAGCGCGGCACCTCCTGGTTCGGCACGTTCCTGTTCGGTGTGGTGTTCCAGATCACGGGTTCCTACCGCCCGGCGATCGTCGCGCTCCTCGTGTTCTTCGTGCTGGGAGCGGGCTTCCTGCTCCGCCTCGATCCGGCGCGCGGAGTCGCCGAAGCGGGCAACACGCTCCCTGCGGCGATGTGACCGGGCTCGCACGAGTGGAGGAACACTTGCGGACCGGCGTACGTTGAACAGATCAGGACCAAGCCGGATCCGTGTGTCGTCACGAATACCGGGTACGAACGTCTTGTGAATGTACGCCTCGGGGCTCGTACCGGGGGTCAACCAACCTGGAGGTGAACCTCATGGCAGAGCGCACACTACGTGGAGCGCGGCTGGGAGGACAGAGTTTCGAGGACGAGCGTGGCATCGAGTTCGCCGCCCGTCAGCAGTGCGGATATCGCTGTGTCAACGGTCACGAGTTCGAAGTCACCATGTCGGTCGAGGCCGAGGTGCCGGCGGTCTGGGAGTGCCCGCGTTGTGGCGCCGAGGCGCTGAGCACGTCGGGCATCCTGCGTGAGGAGAAGGCCGAGAAGCCGGTCCGCACCCACTGGGACATGCTGCTCGAGCGTCGCTCCGAGAAGGAGCTCGAGGACATCCTCAAGGAGCGTCTCGAGCTGCTGCGTGACGGCGAGATCGGTCCCGCACACCTCCACCGGACGAACGCCAAGCGTCGGGTGAAGAGCAAGGCCTGACCTCAGCCGTCGTCGACGACCTCGCCCCGGACGACGGGTCCTCGTGACCCGGGTCCGGGGCGTCGTACGTCCAGGATCCGGCGGGAGACGAGCCGGGTCAGCACCCGCCGTGCCACCGGTCGGGTGAACGGCAGGATGAGCAGGATCCCGAAGATGTCGGTGACGAACCCCGGGCTCAGCATCAGGGTGCCGCCGACCAGGATCAGCGCCCCGTCCGCGAGCTCGCGAGCGGGCATCTGGCCCGACGACAGCGCGGAGTTCAGCGCCCGCCAGGCCCGGCGACCCTCGTGCCCGATCAGCCAGGCACCGAAGATGCTGTCGGCGATGAGCAGCAGGATCGTCCACCACGCCCCGATGACCTGGCCGACCTGGATGATCACGTAGATCTCGAGGATCGGCATGATCACGAACGCCGCCGCCAGCACCCACATCCGCAGGCTGCGCCGACGGCGCCTGGGGGGTGGGAACGGACCGCTGGTCATGACCGCCTCACGATCGTCGCAGGGCTCCGGCGAGCTGCTCGCGGCGCTCACGCAGGCCCCACGCGGTGATCCGGGCCAGCGACTCGGAGGCCACCTTGCCGCTCATCTTCGAGTCGCCACGGACCCGCTCGACGAACTCGATCGGCACCTCGCGGACCCGCAGCCCGTGCCGCAGGCAGCGCACCACCATGTCGGTCTGGAACACGTAGCCGGTGCTCTGCACCGTGGCGAGGTCGATGGCCTCCAGGGCGGTACGGCGGAACAGCCGGTAGCCGGCGGTGGCGTCACGCACCGGCACCCCGAGCAGGATGCGGACGTAGAGGTTGCCGCCACGTGAGAGCGCCTCGCGGCGTCGGGGCCAGTTGACCACGCTGCCGCCGGGGATCCAGCGCGACCCGATCACCAGGTCGGCGTGCACGAGCGCGTCGAGCAGCCGCTGGAGCTGCTCGGGCTGGTGGGAGCCGTCGGCGTCCATCTCGCCGATCACGTCGAAGCCGGCCGCGAGGGCCACCTGGAAGCCGTGCTTGTACGCCGCCCCCAGGCCGCCCTTCTCGGTCCGGTGGAGCACCTGCACCTGCGGGTCGGCCGCCGCGAGCTCGTCGGCGATCTTCCCGGTGCCGTCGGGCGAGTTGTCGTCGACCACGAGCACGTGGACATCGGGCTGCGCCTGACGCAGGCGCCCGATGATCCACGTCAGGTTGTCAGCCTCGTTGTAGGTCGGGACCACCATCACGACCCTGCCCAGCCCGGCCGGGACCCCGGCCCCGGTGCGGCTCATGCGCGCGCCCCGTCGCGGGCGCGGTGAGGCGGGTCGAACGTCGGGCGGGTCATACGAGGGTCCTGTCGGTGGGGGTGGACGCGGGTCCGACCACGGCGACGGGTCGGCGGCTCCGACGATACTGGCCGAGTCCTACGAGCAGGCCCACGGCCACCAGGGCGACACACCCACGCCCGAGCCAGGGCCCGATCCGGACCGCCGGGGTCACCACGTCATAGAGCCCGACCGTCGCCTCGGCGTACGACATGGTGCGCGGGGCCGTCGAGGTCACCACGGAACCGTCGGGGGCGATCACGCCGGTGAGGCCGTTGATGGCCGCCACCACGACGTAGCGGTGGGTCTCGATCGCGCGCAGCCGGCTGATGGCGAACTGCTGGTCGATCTGGTCGGTGTGGATGAACATCGCGTTGCTGGTCTGCACGACCACGAGCTGACCGCCGTGGGAGAGCTGGGCGTACAAGCCGTCGTCGTAGGCAACGTCGAAGCAGATCGCGTCGGCGACCTTCAGCCCGGCGACGTCCAGGGGCGTCACCCGGGTCCCTCGCACCATGTCGCGCGGGATCTGGTTCAGCTGTGCGAGGTGGGAGCCGAAGATCCAGCGCCACGGGATGTACTCGCCGAACGGCACCGGGTGCCACTTCGTGTAGCGGTCTCCCGCGCCGGTGACCGGGTCGAAGACGATGCCCTGGTTCAGCACGTGCTTCGGGCCGCCGTCGACCACGACGCCCGCCAGCAGGGGCACGTCGATGGCGGTGACGGCCGCCTCGATGTCGGCGCGCATCTCGGGGTCCTCGAACGGGTCGATGGCCGTGGAGTTCTCCGGCCACACCACGAAGTCGGGCTTCGGGGTCCGGCCCGCTGCGACGTCGGCCGCCAGCCGGGCGGTCTCGTCGGCGTGCTGGTGGGTGATCTGGCGGTAGTGGGCGAGGACGTCGGTCCCGTCCCCCGGCACGTTGCCCTGCACGGCCGCCACCGTGGCGTGCGAGGTGGCGGAGGCGTCGTAGGGCACGGCCAGGGGTACGACGGTGGCGAGGGCGACACCACCGAGGACGGCCAGCGTCCGCCGCCGGGCGCGGCCGTCGGCGGTGTACGCGGCCGCCAGGAGTGACCCGAGCAGTGCCAGCAGCAGGCTGACGCCGGTGGCGCCGACGTAGGGCAGCGCGCCGGACGCCGGGGTGTCGACCACGGCGTACGAGAGCCGGCCCCAGGGCATCCCGCCCGCCGGCCAGTCGGTGCGGATGTTCTCCATCGCCACCCAGGCGACCGCGAGCCAGACGGGCGCGACGGGCAGACGCCGCAGTGGCACGGCGACCACGGCCAGGACGGCGTACCAGCCCGCCTCGACGGCGGACAGGCCCAGCCACGGCACGGTCCCGACCGCATGCATCCACCACAGCAGCGTGAACTGGAACGCCGCCCCGAAGACGAGGCCCGGGAGCCACGCCCTTCGTGCTGGAAGTCCGTCGGTGACGACGAAGAAGGTCGCGACCGCGAACGGCATGAGCCAGTAGGCGTGGGTCGGCGGGAAGCAGAGCGCGAGCGCCAGCCCCGCCACGAGCGCGGCGAGGCAGCGAGTCGGCATGGGAAGAAAATAGCCGTCGGCACCGCAGAGTCGGCGTGCAGCACTCTCCTGGGCCCGCGGGATCGGTGTGCGAAGCGAGCGGGCTGGGCTGCGCACTGCGGTCACCCCGCTCGGACGAGAGGCTTGCGAGCAAGCTCGCTGCGCCGCGCACTGCGCTCCTATGGCTGGAAGACGGCTTGCGAGCAAGCTCGCTGCGCCGCGCACTGCGCTCCTATGGTTCCGACTCCGTCGGAACCATAGGTGCTCGTTTGGACCGGAGGGTTCGTCGGCCCTTCGGGCCGACCGGTCCGCGGCTGGCTGCCGCGACCCCGGAAGTTGTCTAGGGGGACCGACTCCCCCTCCGGTCTCGCTCTCGTGGTGCAGGACCGATCTCCGCTGACCGGCTGTCCCGGATGGGCGGCCTCCCACCGGGCGAGCCGGCCTCTCGGACATCGGTCCCGCTCCCACGAACGCCTGAGCGAATCGAGGGAACCTTCTGTCCTCGGGCACCGGGTTGTCAACCGGTCGCTGACCTGCGAGGACGCACAAAAGCGCAGGTCACGCGCCACCCGGCCAGGTGAAGTTCATCCAGAATTTGTCCACGAACGCGGCGTGTCGGGCACTGACACACCCGCCAGGTGAACGGTCGCTAACCCCGAGCGAGCACGCCTCGACGCGACGAAGGAGCGGCGAGGTGGGCGCAGCGAGCGGCGCAGCGAGCTTGCTCGCAAGCCACCTGTTCTGCGGGGTCTAGCCGGGTACGACGACGGTGCCGGTGGCCGTGGTCGCGACGACGGGCGGCTCGAGGATCTCCGCCGCACCCGGTCGCTCGGCGGTCGCCGCTCCCCGCGCCACCACGGTCACGGTGAAGTCGAGCACCCGGCTGCGGGTACCGGCCCTGACCAGCTCACAGGTGACCTCGAGGACGTCGCCGGCCCGGACCGGTGCCCGGAACTGGACGTCGGAGTACGACGCGAAGAGGCCCTCGTCGCCGTCGGTGAGGATGCACATCTCGGTGGCCACGTCACCGAAGAGACCGAGGCTGTAGGCCCCGTCGACGAGGTTCCCGGCGTAGTGGGCGTGGGAGTAGGGCACGTAGCGACGGTGGACGACGCGGGTGCCGGGCCGAGGTCCGTCGGTGGAGCCTGTGGAGTCCATCAGCTGGCCTTCTGGGTCGTGAGTCGGTGGACGAGGAACGACGCGACCTCGCCGGGCGTCGTACCGCGGGTGAAGACGCGGTCGACCCCGAGGTCGGAGGCCATCGTCTCGTCGAACCGCGGTCCGCCCACGATCAGCAGGGGTCGGCGGTCGGCGGGGTAGGACTCACGGAACGCCGCCGACATCTCGCGCGTGTTGAGCAGGTGGGCGTCACGCTGGGTCACCACCTGGGAGACCAGGACGGCGTCGGCCTTCTCCTCGCGAGCCCGCTCGACGAGCTGGGGCACGCTGACCTGGGCGCCGAGGTTGACCACCTTGAGCTCCCGGTAGTACTCCAGGCCCTTCTCGCCCGCGAAGCCCTTGATGTTGAGGATCGCGTCGATGCCCACGGTGTGGGCGTCGGTGCCGATGCAGCCCCCGACCACGACCAGGCGGCGCCGCAGGCTGCGCTTGATCGCCGCGTTCGCCTCCTTGGGCGTCAGCAGGGGGTAGTCGCGCTCGACGACCTCGACCTTGGAGGGGTCGACCAGGTGGTGCACGCGGCCGTACACGACGAAGAAGGTGAAGCCCTCCCCCATCGGCTTCGCGTGGACCACGAGCGCCGGGTCCATGCCCATCTTGTTGGCGAGCTGGGCTGCCGCGCCCTCGGCGACCTTCGAGTGGGTCATCGGGAGGGTGAAGCTCAGCTGCACCATCCCGTCGCCGGTGGTGTCGCCGTAGGGCCGGATCGGGCCGTCGGTCATCGCTCCCCCTCGAGGATCTCGGTGGCGGGATTCCAGTAGCCGGGAGCCTTCGCGGCGACCCCGTCGAGGCCACGGCCCTTGTCCGACGGGCGCTTCATCAGGCCGAAGGTCCCGTCGGCGATCGCCTCGAGCAGCGGTGCCTTCCCGGGCTCGGCCTCGATCTGCTCGAGCAGGTCGATCGTCTCGGCGAGCACCTGCCGGGCGCGGTCGGCGATGAAGCCGTCGGGCGCGGGCCGGAAGTCCTCGTGGAGCCGACCGGCGGCGTTCATCACGTAGCGGACGTTCTGGAGGGCCAGGTCGCGGTCGGAGAGCCACGGCGTGACCACCGCCTCGGTCATCATCCCGACCAGCAGGATGCCCTGACCCGTGAGGGCGCCGACGAGGTTGAAGAACCCGTCGAGCAGGTAGCCCTTGAAGACGTCGCCGGTCATGTGCCGTGTCGGGGGCATCCACTTCAGCGGCGCGTCGGGGAACAGGTCGCGCGCCAGCATCGCGTGGGCGAGCTCCAACCGGAACGAGTCGGGGATCTCGGGGTCGATCTCGAACGCGTGTCCGAGCCCGAGCTGCCAGTCCTCGAGACCCGCCTCCTTGGCGAAGTACTCGTTGAGCAGCTGGCTGGTGGTGACCGTGTGGGCCGCCTCGACGGCGTCGGCGGTGGTGAGGTAGTTGTCCTCGCCGGTGTTGATGATGATCCCGGCCCGGGCGTGGACCTGACGGCTGAAGCGCTGGTCGACGAAGGTACGGATCGGGTTGATGTCGCGGAAGAGGATCCCGTACATCGAGTCGTTGAGCATCATGTCGAGCCGCTCGAGGCCGGCCAGTGCCGCGATCTCGGGCATGCACAGGCCGCTGGCGTAGTTGGTCAGCCGGACGTAGCGGCCGAGCTCCCTCGAGGTCTCGTCGAGGGCGGCCCGCATCAGCCGGAAGTTCTCCTGCGTGGCGTAGGTGCCGGCGAAGCCCTCGCGCGTCGCACCCTCGGGCACGAAGTCGAGGAGGCTCTGCCCGGTGGAGCGGATCACCGCGATGATGTCCGCGCCCTCGCGCGCCGCAGCCTGCGCCTGAGGGATGTCCTCGTAGATGTCGCCGGTCGCGACGATCAGGTAGATCCACGGCTTGGCCGGCGCGTCCCCGATCCGGGCGATCAGTCGCTCGCGCTCCTTGCGACGCTGGTCGATGCGCTTGATGCCACCTCCGACCTGGCGACGTGCCGCCGTCGTGGCGCGCGCGGCGTCCTGGCCCTCGGGCAGCCGGAACCGGACCGAGCCGGCCGACGCCTTCTCGGCGAGCTCACGCAGGTCGGCGCCCTCACCGCGGCGTACGGCGTCCCACACCGGCAGGGCGACGCCGTGCTCGAGGCCGACGTCGGCCCGGACGCAGTCGACCAGGCGGTTCACCCACGGCGTGCCCTCGGCGTCGGCGCCCTCGAGGCCGGCGAGCCGCAGGGTCGCGCGCTCGACGGACACGGTCGTGTGCTGCTGGGCGATCCTCACGATCGGGCGGCCGACCTTGCGAGCCAGTCCCCGTGCCTTACGGACGGTCGCCGGGTCGAGGTCGAGCGCGCCGCGGCGCGGTCGCGTCGAGGCCGCCATCACAGCCTCCGCTCGAACAGGCTGCGGACCCCGGCGTTGCGGCGGAGCAGCTCCAGCGCGTACGCCGCGTGGCCGGGCGTGTAGCCGTTGCCGACGAGCATGGTCACGTCGGCGGCGACCCCCTCGGCGCCGAGCGCCGCACCCGAGAAGGAGGTGGCCATGGAGAAGAAGATGACGGTGCCACCGTCCGCCGTGCTCAGGATCGCTCCGCCCTCGCAGCCGGGCACGTCGACGCACACCACGGTGACGTCGACCGGGCCGCCGGTGGCCGCGACCGCGTCGCGCAGCGCGATCGGGTCGCGCGCGTCGGCCACCACCACGTGGTCGGCGAGCCCGCTGTCGCGCAGGAGCGCCGCCTCTGCCTCGTGCGGCACCACGCCGACCGTGCGGGTCGCGCCGGCCTCGCGGGCGGCGGCCAGGCTCAGGGAGCCCGACTTGCCCGCTCCCCCGATCACGGCGACCGACGGGGCGTCGTAGCCCTCGACGACCCGGCGGGTCAGCGCGGGTGCACCGCACACGTCCATCACCGCGAGGCTGAGCGTCGGCGGCAGGTCGTCGGGGATCCGGGCCGCGATCGAGCGGCCGAAGAGGATGGCGTAGCCGTCGGCGGGGACCTGCTCGCCGAGACCGTCCCAGCGCTCCAGCCCGTCCTCGATCACCAGCGGCGTGAGGGTCAGGGAGACCAGCGTGGCGACCCGGTCGCCGACGGCGAGACCGAGGGACGAGTCGGGGCCGACCTCCTCGACGGTGCCGACCAGCATCCCGCCGGAGCCGGTCACCGGGTTCTGCATCTTGCCGCGTGAGGCGACGATGTCGAGCACCTCACGGCGTACGGCGTCACCGTCGGCCCGACCGTCGACGGCGTGGGCGGTCTCGAGCTGCCGGAAGGAGGCGGCGTCGAGGTTCAGCGTCTCGACGCGGATGCGCACCTCGTCGGGCCACAGGTCGCGCCGGGTGTCGAGACGCCGGGCCGCCTGGGGCAGCACCACCGCGTCGTCGAGGACCCGGTGCAGGCCGGTGGGGTCGCTCGCGGACAGCGAGGTCGAATCGGTGCTCAACGCCGACATTCTCCGAGTATCCTCCGTTGTAACCACACAGTGACGAAAGAATCTGCGGCCTGGTATTGGACTCACCGCATGTTCTCCGCCTACTCTGACATGAGCGCGCCGGACGGCACAACCGGCGCACCGACCTGCCCGGCCCCGGGCCTTTCCGTGACTTGCAGGAGCACCCGATGAGCATCGAGACCTCGATCGGTCTGGACACCGGTCAGCCGTACCCCTACCGCCGTACCGAGCTCGTGGAGCCCGACTGGACGCGGTTCCCCGGCTGGAAGGACGTCACCGCCGAGGAGTGGGCCTCGGCCCAGTGGCAGCGCGCCCACTGCGTGAAGAACGTCAAGCAGCTCCGCGAGCTGATGGGCGACCTCGTCGACGAGCGCTTCTACGCCGACCTCGAGCGCGACCAGGCCGAGCGCGCCACCATGTCGATGCTGGTCCCGCCGCAGATGATGAACACCATCGCGCGGCACGACGAGCCGAGCGGCCCGGGCTCGCTCACCGAGGCGTTCTACGCGGACCCGGTGCGCCACTACATGCTCCCGGTCTTCAGCGACCGCCGTACCGACTGGGCCTCCCACCCCCACGCCACCCGCGACTCGCTCCACGAGCACGACATGTGGGCCACCGAGGGCCTCACCCACCGCTACCCGACCAAGGTGCTGGCCGAGCTGCTGCCGACCTGTCCGCAGTACTGCGGCCACTGCACGCGCATGGACCTCGTCGGCAACTCCACCGCGGTCATCGACAAGCTGAAGTTCGTCGGCAAGCCCAACGACCGCCTCGGCGACATGCTCGACTACCTCCGTCGTACGCCGGGCGTCCGCGACGTCGTGGTCTCCGGCGGCGACGTGGCGAACATGCCGTGGCCCCGGCTCGAGGCGTTCCTCACCTCGCTGCTCGAGATCGAGAACATCCGCGACATCCGGCTGGCCACCAAGGCCCTGATGGGCATGCCGCAGCACTGGCTGCAGCCCGACGTGGTCGAGGGGATGACCCGCATCGGCACGACCTCGCGCGAGCGGGGCGTGTCGATCGCGATCCACACCCACGTCAACCACGCCAACTCGGTGACCCCGCTGGTCGCCGAGGCGACCCGCACGATGCTCGACACCGGCATTCGCGACGTCCGCAACCAAGGCGTGATCCTCAACGGCGTCAACGCCGACCCGCACGCGCTGCTCGACCTCTGCTTCGCCCTGCTCGATGGCGCGCAGATCATGCCGTACTACTTCTACATGTGCGACATGATCCCCTACTCCGAGCACTGGCGGGTCTCGGTCGCCGACGCGCAGCGGCTGCAGCACGCGATCATGGGCTACCTGCCGGGCTTCGCGACGCCGCGGATCGTCTGCGACGTGCCGTTCGTCGGGAAGCGCTGGATCCACCAGCTCGCCGACTACGACCGCGAGCGCGGGATCAGCTACTGGACCAAGAACTACCGCACCTCGATCGAGGCGAACGACCCCGAGGCCCTGTCGCGGACCTACGAGTACTACGACCCGATCCACACGCTTCCCGAGGCCGGGCAGCAGTGGTGGGCCGAGCACGGTCGGCTCGACGAGTCGGCGCTCAAGGCTGCCGAGGTGGCCGAGGCCTCGCGTCGTACGGCGGCCCTGCAGGCGCACTGACCGCCGGATCGCCTCCTGTGCCTACCGCGTGACGCATGTGACGATCGTCACCGGGTACGACCCCTGATCAGCGCCGGTTCGGCGGCGCGTCGACGACCTGCCCCGCAGGAGCGGTGACGGGCCGTCGCAACAGGGAGGGGAACCCGATGGCACGAAACCGAAACCTGGTGAGCACCCTGGTGTCCGGTGCGAAGGACATCCCGAGGAACGCGTCGTGGCTGGCAGGAAAGGCGCTGCCGCACGAGAACGGCACGGGCCAGGACCACCGCGGTCTCGTGGCGCGGGCGGGTGACGCGGTCCGCGACGCCATGCCCGGGGGCGACTCCGTCGAGGCGGGTCTGGCCCGGGCCCGTCAGAGCGCCGAGGCCGCGCGCGAGGCGGAAGAGCGGGCCGTGAGGGCCGCGGAGCACGCACACGCCCTGGTCGAGCAGGCGGACCTGCTGGAGGACCAGGAGCAGCAACGTCTGAAGGACGTCGATGCCGAACAGCGCGCCGAGGTCGACCGCCGGGTCGCGCAGGCGACCGCCGAGGCGGAGGAGCACGTCCAGCAGGCGCGGAGCTCGGCCGAGGCGGACGCCGAACTGGCCCGAGCGCGGGAGCGCGAGGTCACCGAGCAGCGGATCGAGCGGGCCCGGGCCGACGCTGGGCAGGCGCAGGAGCAGGCTCGCGAGCGGTTCGCCGAGGCGACCGCCCGACTCGCGGACGCCCGATCCCGCGCGGACGAGGCCGCGGCGATGGCCCAGGAGGCCGCGGACCGTGCCAAGGCCGACGCCGAGCGGATCAGCAGCGAGGCGCGGCGGGACCAGACCGAGGCTGACGAGGCGGTCGCGGCGGCCGAAGGACTGCAGGAACAGTCGTCGGCGGAGGCCGCCACTGTCACCCGGACCGTCCGGCGTACCGATCGCCCTGTCCTCACCGAGATGACCAAGCCCGGCCTGCTCCAGCTGGCGGCGCAGCGCCAGGTCTCCGGACGGTCCTCGATGTCGAAGAAGGAACTGATCTCGGCGCTGGAGAAGAAGCAGTGAAGGCGACAGAGCTGCTGTCCGTGGCCGCCTCCGCGTCCGCCCTCGAGAAGGTCGGGCGGTCCCTGGCGACCGGACGGAGCACTCTGCTGCGGTCGGGCGCTGCCGCCGGTGCGGCCCTGGTGGCCCTGTCCGCTGCCAGTGCCGCCACGAGCGCGATCCGGCACCGGACGGAGTCGCGATGAAGCTGACAGCCGTGAGCGCGCTGGTCGTCGGCTACGTGCTGGGTACCAGGGCCGGGAGGGAGCGCTATGAGCAGATTCGCCGACTGGCGGGCGAGGCGGCAGAACGTCTCGAGGCATACGGAGCGGGCGGCACCCTCGCGACGCGGGTCGAACGGGGCGGCACGGGCGACCCTCGCCCCGGACACCGCTAGCCACCTGTCCGACGGCGTCGTCGTCGAGACGCGACTGGTGGCGAGGCTGCTCGGGCTGCGCGTGCTGCGTGTCGACGGAGTGGTGCACCTGGCGCCCGCCAGGCTCGAGTGGGGTGACGCCGGCCCACGACCGGCCCGGGCGTCGGAGCTCGCCCTCGGCGAGGATCTCGCGCGCGCGTCGCGCCTGCTCGAGGACGGCGACCGGCGGCTCGAGTGCGACGGGAGACACGACACGGGTCTGGCGAGTAGCCCACGCGCGCCCGCGTCGTGACCTACCATCGTGCGTGGGGGATGAGGTTCGGGCCGCTCCCACCTCGATCCACCGACCAGGGACGGACCCTCGCGCATGCCTCACCGACCGAACCGGCGCACCGTGGTGCGGACCGCCGTGTGGACGGCTCCGGCCGTCGCCGTGGCCACCGCCGCCCCCGCCATGGCGATCTCGACCAACACCCCTGCGATCCTCCACTTCGACACCTTCAACCTGTTCGGCGCCGACTACGTCGCCGGCAACCCGACGACCCTCGAGTCGCAGGTGGAGGTGCAGAACGTCTTCGCTGCGACGTCACCGACGATCACCACGGTGACCGTGAACGTCACCTATCCCGACACGCGCGTGTCGGGGGCCGCGCCCACCAGCGTCACCGGAGCCGGGTGGAGCTTCTCGAGCGCCTCACACGTCGGCCCCACCTGGGTCTACACGTTCGTGTTCGGCGGCAGTGTCGCCCCTGGTGGGTCGACCACGACGGTCGACTTCCACGTGCCGCTCACCTCGGCCGCAGCGGGCACGATCGCCATCACCGGGTCCGCGTTCGCAGCGGGCGGGTCGACGGTGGCTGCCGCGACGTACAAGGTGAAGTGACACAGGCTGCTCTCAGCCGGCCGACCTAGCCTGACCGCGTGAGCCTGACGCGTCGGGGAGTGCTGTTGACGGGTGTCGGCGCCCTCCTCGGCGGCTGCACCGCCCACGGGTCGTCGGCGGCGTCCCCGACAGGTGGCACGACGACGCCGCGCCCCTCGTCCCCCGCTGCCTCCAGCCCACCCGGCGCGCCGGCCCTCCCGGCCGTCACCGCTTGGACGCCCGGTGCCGGCGAGCTCGTGCCGGCCTGCACGCTCGCGGCCGTGCGGCGCGTCGAGCGAGCCGGGAACGGTCCCGACTCCGCCCTGCAGGTGATCGACGCGCAGTACGGCGGCCTTCTCACCGACTCGGCCAGCGTGCTCGTGGTCACGCGGAGCTGGCGGCGTCGCGGGACGCGGATCACCCCCGACGGGCGCACGTACGACGTGCGGCTGAGCAGGACCGGCACGTCCTGGCGGGTCACCGCCGTCCACCCGTCGCACCCCGGTCCGGCCCTCCGCAGGCCGTCCCCCGCGGCACGTCGGGTCCTGCGCTCCGACCGCATCGTCCTGCCGCCCGCAGCGGCGCGTGACGTGGCGTCCGGGCACGTCCACGACTCCGTTCTCCTGGCCCTTCTCGGCGTCGCCCGGACCCATCGGCCGTCCGTGAGCGTCATCCGCTCCGGCCACCCGCTCTACGTGTTCGGCACCGACCGACTCAGCGACCACCCGCAGGGTCGCGCGTTCGACACCTGGGCGATCGACGGTCACCCGGTGGTCGACCCGCGCACCCCGCGCTCCCTCGTCGAGGACTACATGCACGCGGTCGCCGCGGCGGGGTCCTACAACGTGGGTGGCCCCTACCTGCTCGGTGCCGCGCCGCAGTGGTTCAGTGACGACACCCACCACGACCACGTCCACGCCGGCTTCAGCGCCTGACGTGGACGTGGCGTCGGGGGTCGGCGTCAGTGCGTGTGGTGCACCTCCTGGAGCGCGTAGACCGGGGTCTCGATCCCCTCGTAGCGCGCCTTGAGCTGCAGCGCCAGGTAGAGCGAGTAGTGGCGGGACTGGTGGAGGTTGCCGCCGTGCATCCAGAGGTTCTCCACCTGCGTGGGCTTCCACATGTTGCGCTGCTCCCCCTCCCACGGACCGGGGTCCTTGGTGGTGTCCGACCCCAGGCCCCAGACCTTGCCCAGGCGATCGGCGGTCTCCTGGTCGACGAGGTCGGCGACCCAGCCGTTCATGGAGCCGTAGCCGGTCGCGAACACGACGAGGTCGGCCGGCAGCTCGGTGCCGTCGGCGAGCACGACGGAGTCCTCGGTGAGGTGGTCGACCTGGCCGTGCACGAGCGCCACCTGGCCGTCCGCCACCAGGTCGGCGGCGCCGACGTCGATGTAGTAGCCGGAGCCGCGGCGTAGGTACTTCATGAACAGGCCCGAGCCGTCGTCGCCCCAGTCGTGCCAGAAGCCGGCCTTCTCCAGCCGCTCGTAGAAGTCCTTGTCACGCTCGGCCATGGCCTCGTACGCCGGGATCTGGAAGGTGTGCAGGATCCGGTAGGGCAGGGACGCGAAGATCATGTCCGCCTTCTCCGTGGTCACGCCGGCTGCGACCGCACGCTCGGAGTAGAGATCGCCGAGACCGATGTCCATCAGGCTGTCGCTCTTGACGATGTGGGTGGACGAGCGTTGCACCATCGTGACGTCGACGTCGTTCTCCCAGAGCGCGCCGCAGATGTCGAACGCCGAGTTGTTGCTGCCGATCACCACGGCCTTCTTGCCGCGGTAGGCGTCGGGGCCCGGGTGCGCCGACGAGTGGTGGACGTCGCCGCGGAACACGTCGGTCCCGGGGACCTCAGGCACGTTCGGCTTGCCCGACATCCCGGTCGCGAAGACGAGCTGCCGAGGGCGCAGCGTCAGCGGCTTCCCCTCGCGCTCGACCTCGACGGTCCACTCCCCCGTCGCCTCCGACCACCGGGCGCTGGTGGCCCGGGTGCTCGACCAGTAGGGCACCTCCATGACGCGCGTGTAGGACTCCAGCCAGTCGCCGATCTTGTCCTTGGGGGCGAAGACCGGCCAGTTGTCCGGGAACTTCAGGTAGGGCAGGTGGTCGTACCAGACCGGGTCGTGCAGGCACAGCGACTTGTAGCGGCCACGCCACTGGTCGCCGGGCCGCGCATGCGAGTCGATGACGAGGCTCGGTACGCCGAGCTGCCGGAGGCGGGCGCCGAGCGCGATGCCGCCCTGACCACCGCCGATCACGAGGACGTAGGGCTGGGTCGTGCTGCCCAGGCTCTCGGCCTCCTGCTGCTGCCGCTCCTTCCACGTCGTACGGTGCTTGTTCGCGCCGTGCTCGGCCCCCATCGGTCGGTGGGTACCACGAGGCTCCTCGTGCCCCTTCAGCTCGTAGAGGGTCGTGAGCAGGGTGAACGCCCGGTCCTCGCCGTCCTCCTCGACCAGGCGAAGCAGGCCACGGCCGCGGCCGACCTCGGTCTCGTAGCGGATCCACGCGGTCAGCACGCCGTCGGCCTCGTCGGGCGGCTCCTCCGTGGCGAAGCCCCGCGCTCCCGCGGACTCCACGGTGTGCTCGAGCAGGTCGGTGACGCCCGCCCGGCCCTCGACGGTGGTGATGTTCCAGGTGAACGCCACCAGGTCGCGCCAGTAGGAGTCGGTCGCGAAGAGCGCGGCCGCGGCCGGGACGTCGCGCGCGGCCAGGGCCGCCTCGAAGCGCGCGAGCCAGGCGTCCGCACGGGCCTGGGCCGGGTCGGGTGCCGCGTCCTGGGCGGCGACGTCGTCGCGCGTGGGAGCCTGGGTCATCTGTTGTCTCCTTCGCCTAGGCTGGTGTGACCGAGCACACACCTCCGGCCGCTCCGGAGACAGGGTTGCGAGACGTTGCACCCGTGCTCCGGGAAGGGACCATGGCGACCGACGACCGCGCACTGCGCCACACGCGTGAGGCCGTGCTGACCGGCCGGCCGGCCACGAGCAACGTGCCGCGACCCACCATCGCGGCGTCGTGGCGCCGGGTCTCCGCCGTCGGGCTCGACCCCGGCTCGGGTGCGGACGTCCCTCCCCTCAACCAGGCCGAGCTCGCACGCCGGCGGGCGGCCAGCGGTCTCGCGGAGTTCGTCCCCCAGCTCACGGCGTCGCTCCAGGCAGTCATCGACGCGGGCCAGCTGGTCGTCGTGGCCGACGCCGACGGCTGGGTGCTCTGGCGCGCCGGTGGGAGCGGCGTACGACGGCTGGCCGACGACCTGGGCTTCGTCGGCGGCTCCGCCTGGACCGAGGGCAACGTCGGCACGAACGCCATCGGTACGGCGCTCGTGCTCGGCGAGGGCGTGCACGTCCAGGGTCCCGAGCACTTCGTGGAGTCGCACACCCGCTGGGGCTGCGCGGCCACTCCCCTCACCGATCCGTGGTCCGGCCGCACCCTCGGGGTGCTCGACGTGAGCGGGCCGTCGCGGGGCATGCACCCGGCCGAGCTCGCGCTGGTCGAGGCCGTCGCCCGGCTCACCTCGCTCGAGATCGTCACCCGCCGGCGGACCGAGCTCGACGGGCTGCGTGCCCGCGCGGCACCCATCCTGGCCCGGATCTCCGGTGACGCCCTCGCCGTCGACGCCTACGGCCATCTCGCCGCGGCCGTCGGAGGGCGGGCCCCGGCCCGGGTCTCGCTGCCCGACGACCTGTCCGCCGGTGAGGTGTGGCTGCCCACGCTCGGCCGAGCCACGGCCGAGCCGCTGGCCGGCGGGTGGCTGCTGCGGCTCGACCGCGACGACGTACCGGCCGCCACCCGGGCCGAGCTCGACCTGACCGGACCTCCGTGCCTGAGGGTCGAGTCGCCCAGCGGTGGCTGGTCGCGGCGGCTCTCACCGCGGCATGCCGAGATCCTGCTCGCCCTGTGCGACGCCGGCCCGACGGGGCTGACCGCGGGCGAGCTGGCGCGAGACCTGTTCGACGACCCCTCCCGGACCGTCACCGTCCGCGCCGAGATGTCACGGCTGCGCCGGATGGCCGGCAGCCTGCTGCTGTCGCACCCCTACCGGTTCTCGCCCGGGGTGCAGGTGAGAACCGAGCTCCCCGCCGACCCCAGCGCCGTCCTCCCGGGCTCCAGCGCCCCCGTCGTACGCCGCCTGCGCTGAGCCGGACCCCCTGCGGTTTGGTCCCAAACCGCAGGATCTGGGCCACTTATGCTGCGGATTGGTCCCAAACCGCACGTTTCAGGTGACCGGGCGGCTCTCGTACGGCGTGCTGAGCACGATCGTGGTGCGGGTGGACACGTTCGCCACCGACCGGATCCGGGCGATCAGCATCTCCAGCGCAGAGGGGGTCGCGACACGGACCTTGAGGATGTAGGACTCGTCACCCGCGACCGACCAGCACGACTCGATCTCCTCGATGTCACGCAGGCGCTCGGGGTAGTCGTCGGGCTGGGAGGGGTCGATCGGGGTGATCGACACGAAGGCGGTCAGGGCGAGCCCGAGCTCCTCGTGGTCGATCCCGGCGCCGTAGCCCGTGATCACGCCGCGCTTCTCCAGGCGCTTGACCCGCTGGTGGACGGCGGAGGTGGACAGCCCGGTCGCCTTCCCGAGATCGGTGAACGACATGCGACCGTCGGCGGCGAGCAGCCGGACGATCGTGCGGTCGGTCTCCTCCACGGCTCGACCCTAGCGTCCCCCGGCCGCTCGATGAGGGAGGGATGAGGCAGACTCGGGCACCGTGGCGAACCAACAGCGACTGATGGTCCTCGACTCCGCGTCGATGTACTTCCGTGCCTTCTTCGGAGTGCCCGAGACGCTCGCTCCCGACGGTACGCCGGTGAACGCCGTCCGCGGGTTCCTCGACTTCATCAGCCGGCTCGTCGCCGACTACCGGCCGACACACCTGGTCTGCGCCTGGGACAACGACTGGCGCCCCCAGTGGCGCGTCGAGCTGATCCCGACGTACAAGGCGCACCGCGTGGTCGCGGAGCGGCCCGGCCCCAAGCCCGACATCGAGGAGGTGCCCGATCCCCTCGAGCAACAGGTCCCGATCATCCTCGAGGTGCTCGACGCGTTCGGGATCTGCGTGGTGGGCGCCGACGGCTACGAGGCCGACGACGTGATCGGCACCCTCGCGACCGACGCCCCGATGCCGGTCGATGTCGTCACCGGCGACCGCGACCTCTTCCAGCTGGTCGACGACAAGGCCGGCGTGCGGATCCTCTACATCGCCAAGGGCGTCGGCAACCACGAGCGGGTGACCGACGAGGTCGTGGTCGGCAAGTACCGCGTCCTGCCCAGCCAGTACGCCGACTTCGCCACCATGCGCGGCGACGCCTCCGACGGGTTGCCGGGGGTTCCCGGCATCGGCGAGAAGACCGCCGCCTCCCTGCTCCTGGCGTACGGCGACCTCCAGGGCATCATCGCCGCGGCCGACGACCCGGCCTCCGAGATGTCACCGGGGCCACGCCGACGGATCCTCGACGCGGCCGACTACCTCGAGGTCGCCCCCACGGTGGTCGCCGTCGCCCGCCACATCGACCTCGCGTCGTACGACGCGACGCTCCCCTCCGCCCCCCGTGACCCGGCGCTCCTGGAGGCTCTCTCCGAGCGTTACGGGCTCGGCACCGCTCCCGGCCGTCTGACCGCCGTCCTGGCCGGCTAGAGCTGGGCGCTTGCCGCGCGCTGTCTGGCCCGGTAGGCACGGGTCTTCAGCTTGTTGCCGCAGCCGTACTCGCAGTAGTGACGCGACCGGTTCTTCGAGCGGTCGACGTACGCCCACTCGCACTCGTCGAACGAGCAGATCTTCAGCCGTCCCCACTCACCGGTCGCGACCGTCTCGTGGGCGCACACCGCGACCCGGGCGAGCCCGCCGAGCACGCCGTTCTCGCCCGTGGTCAGCACCGGGGCCGTGCCGTCCCAGCCCAGCACCACGGGCAGCTCGGCGAGCACGTCGACGAGGCCGGGCAGCGGCTCGGCGCCACCGTCGTGGTTGAGCTCCAGCCCCCGGCGCAGGCCGGCCCGAAGCCGCAGGGCCAGGTCGAGCTCGGCCTCTGTCGCCTCCGCCGATTCGCCTGCGAGCCCGGTGGTCGTCAGCCACGCGGTCAGCCCGGCCGTGCTGTCGAGCTCGTCGGTCCCCTCGTCGTGGTCGCTGGTGTTCACGAAGTCGCGCACGACGGCCACGGCTCCGGTCACCTCCGTGGCGCCTGCGCTCATGACACCAGCATAACCCGATGACTGGTTGCATTCTCGTTCGACACCGGCGTACGGTGATGAGTGGTGTTGCACATCGAACGGAGGTCGAGATGCACCCCATGGGCTACGTCATCGTGCAGCTGATCGAGACCCACGAGCAGGGATCTCTACGTGCTCGTCGTCCTCCTCGGCCTCGCGTCCGTCAGCGGCCCGGCCGCGGTGCGCCGATCCGACCAACACTGGCCGTCCGTCACCCCACGTGGCTCCGGGTGCCACCCCGACCCCGGCTCTCCGGCGCCTGACGCTCGGCGAGAGCCCGACGCGACCCAAGGGGTCGCCGTTTGGTCCCCAACCGCACGTTTTCGGCCCAAATCCTGCGGTTTGGGACCAAACCGCACACCTGTCGGGGCCGTCCCGGGCTGACCCGGCCGGGTCGGGCCGAGTCAGTCCTCCAGCGGAGCCACCGCGACGACACCGCGGCGGATCCGGCGTACGACGTCGCGGGCGGTGTCGCGCAGGGCCCGGTCGCCGGCGGCGTCGGCCACCTGACCACACAGGTCGATCAGCTGCTTGACCCACCGGACGAAGTCGCCGGCCGTCAGGTCGCTCTCGTCGAGCACCTCGGACAGGTCGTCACCCTCGCACCAGCGGTAGGCGGCCCAGGCCAGGCCGGAGTCGGGCCGGCGCAGGAAGTCGAGCCGGTGCTGCCGTTCGACCTCCGCCAGGTCGCGCCACAGGACCTCCAGTGCGTCGATCGCCCGCCGGGTGTCGCCACCCGGGATCCTCGCCGACACCACGTCATCCGGCCGACGGGCCTCGTAGACCAGCGTCGACAGGGCGGCCGCCAGACCCGAGGGGCCGAGCCGGTCGAGGACGCCGGTCCGCAGCGCCTCGGCGACCACCAGGTCGAGCTCGGAGTAGATCCGCCGCAGCGGCTTGCCCAGCTCGGTCACGTCGTCGTCGGCGAGGTAGCCGAGCGTCTCCAGCACGTCGCACACCCGGTCGAACTGGCGCGCCACCGTGTTGGTGCGCTGCTCGACGCGCCGCTCCAGCGTCTTCGCGTCGCGGTCCAGCTTGAACCAGCGCTCGGCCCACCGCGCGTGGTCCTCCCGGTCGGGGCAGTCGTGGCACGGGTGAGACCGCAGCTGCGCGCGCAGCCGCGCCACGGCGGGGTCGTCCGACGCCAGGTCGCGGTCTCGCTGGTGACTGGCCGGCGGTGGCGTGAGGTTGTGGGTCGCGGCCCTGAGCGAGGACGCCAGGTCACGCCGCATCTGAGGGTTGCGCGGGTTGAAACCGCGCGGCAGCCGGAGCCGTGTCGTCGCCGTCACGGGCGTCGGGAAGTCCAGCACGCTGAGCCGCCGGGCCTGGCGCTCGGCAGTCAGGACGTGCGGCCTCGGGGCGTCCGGCGACGTACCGGGGTCGAGGACCACGGCGAAGCCGGCGAACTTGCCGCCCGGGACCTCGATCACGTCGCCCCGGTGGAGCCGGGCCAGCGAGTGCAGCACCTCCTCGCGCCGGTCGGCCTTGCGCGACCGCGCGGCACCCTTCTCGAGCTCGGAGATGCGCTGCCGGAGCCCGGCGTACGCCATGAAGTCGCCCCGGTTGCATGCTGCGGCCTCGGCATATCCCCGCAGCGCGTCCTGGCTCTTCGTCAGCTGGCGGGCGAGTCCGACGACCGCCTTGTCGGCCTGGAACTGGGCGAAGGACATCTCCAGCAGTTCCCGCGCCCGGAGCCGGCCGACCTGGTGCACCAGGTTGACCGCCATGTTGTACGACGGGCGGAAGCTCGAGCGGAGCGGGTAGGTCCGCGTGGAGGCCAGTCCGGCCACCTCGCTGGGGTTCATCCCCTGCTGCCACAGGACGACGGCGTGCCCCTCGACGTCGAGACCGCGGCGCCCGGCGCGGCCGGTCAGCTGGGTGTACTCCCCCGGCGTGATGTCGGCGTGCGTCTCGCCGTTCCACTTCGACAGCTTCTCGAGCACCACGGTGCGGGCCGGCATGTTGATGCCCAGCGCCAGCGTCTCGGTGGCGAAGACCGCCTTGCAGAGCCCGCGCACGAACAGCTGCTCGACGCACTGCTTGAACGCCGGCAGCATCCCCGCGTGGTGCGCCGCGACGCCACGGGTCAGCCCGTCGAGGAAGTCGTGGTAGCCGAGGACGTGCCGGTCCTGGTCGGGCAGGTCGGCGCAGACCTCCTCGACGTACGCACGGATCTCGTCACGCTCCTCGGGGCTCGTCAGCCGGATCCCGGACCGCAGGCACTGCTGGACGGCGGCGTCGCACCCGACTCGGCTGAAGATGAAGACGATCGCGGGCAGCAACCCGGCCGCGTCGAGCTGGTCGAGGACGTCGACACGGCTCGGGATCCAGACGCGACGCCCGTTGCCGACCGGACGCCCGCGGCCGCGGCCCTGCGGGCCCTTCCCCTTCGGCGTACGGCGGTCGCGCATCCGGCTGCTGGCGAAGTCGTCGCGGGCGATCCGGAGCAGCTCGGCGTTGACCGGCGCACCCTCCTTGACGAAGCCGGCGGCGGCGTCGACGTCGGAGGTCGCGAACAGGTCCATCATCCGCTTGCCGACCAGCACGTGCTGGTAGAGCGGGACGGGGCGTCGCTCCTCGACCAGGGTGTCGGTGTCACCGCGGACGGTCTCCAGCCACTCGCCGAACTCCTCGGCGTTGGACACGGTCGCGGACAGCGACACCAGGGCCACCGACTCCGGGAGGTGGATGATGACCTCCTCCCAGACGGCTCCGCGGGAGCGGTCGGCGAGGTAGTGGACCTCGTCCATCACGACGTAGCCCAGCCCGGCCAGGGTGCCCGAGCCGGCGTACAGCATGTTGCGGAGCACCTCGGTGGTCATCACCACGACCGGCGCCTCGCCGTTGACCGTCACGTCGCCGGTGAGCAGTCCGACCCGGTCGGCCCCGTAGCGGGCCACGAGGTCGTGGTACTTCTGGTTCGAGAGGGCCTTGATCGGGGTCGTGTAGAAGCACTTGCGTCCGGTCTCGAGGGCGAGGTGGACGGCGAACTCCCCCACCACCGTCTTGCCTGAGCCGGTCGGCGCGGCGACCAGGACGCCACGGCCTTCCTCGACGACGTGGCAGGCGCGCTGCTGGAAGTCGTCGAGGGTGAAGTCGTACTGCCCGGAGAACGCGTCGAAGACCGGGTGGGTGCCCGCGTTCATGCGAGGACCGTCAGTGCGCCGGGGGCACACTCGACGGTGAGGGGCAGCGGGCCGAAGCGCTCGCCGTCGGCGTACGACACGATGCCCGGTGCGGCGACGGTCACGGACCGGGCGAGGTGGTGCTCGTACTGCGGGTGCGTCACGTGGGTGCCCTTGAACAGCTTGGGGTAGGTCCGGATCAGGCCGGGCTTGGACATCGGCTTGATGATCACCACATCGAGCATGCCATCGTCGAGCAAGGCGCCCTCGGTGATGCGGAGACCACCGCCGAACGACGGCCCGTTGCCGACCGCCACCAGCATCGCGTCGAGCTCCAGGCGGAGGTCGTCGATCTGCAGCGTGTAGGGCAACGGCTCGAACACGCGGAGCTCGGCGAGCGTGGCGATGTTGTAGCGCATCTGGCCCTTGGGCCAGGTCATCCGGTTCGCGCGCTCGTTGACCACGGCGTCGAACCCCGCCGCCATCACCGTGACGAAGTAGCGGGACCCGCTCCTGGCCAGGTCGACGGTGCGGGTCCGGCCGGCGATCACCCTGTCGGCCGCCGCGACCGGGTCCTTGCGCGGGATGTCGAAGTAGCGCGCGACGTCGTTGCCGGTGCCGGCCGGGATGATGCCCAGGGCCGTCGCCGTCGTGGCGACCGCCTGCACCGCGATGTGGACCATCCCGTCCCCGCCACAGACGACGAGGGCCTCGACGCCGTCCGCCACGCACTGACGGGCCAGGTCGAGCGCCTCGTCGGCGTCGCGGCCCTGGAGGTCGCGCACCGTGATCCCGGCCCCCCGCAGCTCGGCGAGCGCGCGGTCGCGGACCCGGCCGCCCTTGCCCTTGCCCGCCGTGGGGTTCGTCAGGAGCGCGATCTCGCGTGTCGGCACGCGCGCAGACTACCGGGCGCAAATGGCTGCGGTTTGGTCCCAAACCGCAACATCTGGGCCGAAAACCACGCCGATTGGTCCCCAACCGCACACCTCACGGGCCGGCAAGGAGGGGTCAGCGGGCGTTCCAGTCGACCCGCAGGCGTACGACGTACGAGCCCGAGGCGGCGCCGACGGCACGCCCGAGCCGCCCGACGGCCGTGATCGCGGTGTCCGCGACGAGCCGGGAGCCCGGGACGGCGAGCAGCAGCCGGTCGCCGTCGGCGACCAGCAGCACCTCGCCGTACTGCCAGACCTGGTGGGCGCGGACCCGCAGCGCGTCGGAGGCGACGGGCGCTGGGTAGGCGTCGTCGATCGCGAGCAGGTCGCAGCCCAGCGGGTCGACCCCCGGGGCGGTGAGCGTGCCGACCACCCGGTGGCCGGCGGTGAGGCCACGGTCGGCGCTCCACGTGACCTCCTCCTCGCCGAGCCACCCGGGCAGGTCGAACGGGTCCACCTCGTCGTACGACGGGGGCTCGTGAGGGGTAGAGGTCACAGCGGCGAGGCCTGGTCGTCCGCCCACTGGTCGGTGCGGTCGGGGCGATGAGCACCCCTGCCGCGGATCCGGTCGAGGACCCGGGCGGCGACCTCCGAGAGGGCGAAGAGGATGAGCATCGGGACGCCGAGCATCAGCATGGAGAACGGGTCCGTGGACGGTGTGGCCACGGCCGCGAACACCATCGTGCCGACGATGATCCAGGGCCGGGCGCGCCCGATCTGCTGCCCGGACACGACCCCGGCGAGGTTGAGCAGGAGCACGAACAGCGGGATCTCCATCGCGATGCCGAACACCAGCAGCATCCGCACCAGGAACGAGAAGTAGTGCGTGAAGTCGATCAGGTTGGTGACGCCGTTCGGGGTGAACGAGATCAGCACCTGCAGACCCTTGGGGAGCACGTAGTACCCGAGCGCGACGCCGGCGATGAACAGCGGCCCGGCGACCGCCGCGAACATCCGGGTGTACTTCTTCTCGTTGGGGTGCAGTCCCGGCAGCACGAACGCCCAGATCTGATAGAGCCAGTACGGGCTCGCGGCGATCAGCGCGACGACACCGCACAGCTTCATCTGCAGCAGCAGACCGCCCGTGGCGTCGTTCACGACCGCCTCGGTACGGGTCCCGCTGCCGCGCAGCTGCTGCTGCGCTTCGTTGTAGGGGTGCTGCACCAGCTCGAGGAGCTGGTCGTAGAAGTAGATGGCGACGAAGAACAAGATCACCAGCAGCAGCGCCGAGCGGATCAGCCGCGCGCGCAGCTCACGGAAGTGGTCCGAGAGCGCCATCCGGCCGTCGGGCCCGACGGGGTTGTGCGGTTTGCCGCGCAGGACGTCGACGACCCCGACGATGGACACGGCGACCTCGGACTCGGTCAGGCGGTCGTGTCGTCGCGGCGCTCGGCCCGCTGGCGAGCCTCGAGCGCCTCGCGCTCGGCTGCCTGGCGCGCCTCGAGCTCGCGCTGCGAGTCGGTCTTCTGACGCTCGTCCGCGTTGTCGTCATCGGCCAGGCCCTTGGTCTCGGCCTTGAAGATGCGCAGCGCGCGCCCACTCCCACGGGCCAGCTCCGGGAGCTTGGAAGCGCCGAAGATCAGGATGACGATCGCCAGCACGATGAGCAGCTCGGGGGTGCCGATGTCGCCGATGAGCAGGGACTGCATGAGGTGGTCCTGACGTGAGACGGAAGGGCGCTAGAAGTCTAGCCCGCGGGGTGGTCGTACAACGCCAAAGCCTGCCGTATCGCCTCGGCCGTACCGCTCGCGAAGTGTGGTGGAGCGACCACGGCGGCGTACGGCGCCAGGCGGAGCAGGAGGCGCTGCAGCCACTGCTCGTCACCGACCAGCAGGTCTACCTGCGAGCTGCCGTCGGCCGCGGGCCGTACGTCCTGCATCGCGTAGTACTCCTCGACCCACCGCGCCTCGGGGTGCAGCGCGAGGGTCACGAGCGTCGCCTCCTCGCCACTGGCGAACATGCCGGCAGAGAGGTCGCGCGGCTGCGCGGGCTCCGTCACGACCGGGCTGTCGAGCACCCTGGCCTCGTGGATCCGGTCGAGGCGGAACAACCGGGGCGCATCCGCGCTGTGGCACCACGCGTCGAGGTAGTCGACGCCGTGGTGGGACACGACCCGGTGCGGGTCGACGACCCGCTCGGACTCCTCGTCCCGGGCCGGCACGTAGTAGGTCAGCCGCACCTGCCTGCCCCGTCGTACGGCGTCCTCCAGCTGCCCGCGGAGCGCGAGGGTGGGGGCCACGTCGTCACCGGGATCGACCAGCGGGGGTGCCCCGGCGGCGGCCTCCTCGAGCTTGGCCAGGGCTCGGTCGACGACGTCGCGGGTCTCCCCGTCGGCACCCGCCCGCAGGGCCCGCAGCGCCACGATGATCGCGGTCGCCTCGGTGGGCGTCGAGCCGGAGGGGTCGGGCCAGGTAGTCGGCGTTGGACACCCGGATCACCCCGTCACCCTCGAGCGCCTCGAGGTCGACGTCGATCAGGTCGTCGGGGTAGCCGCCGGGGAGCCCGCACAGGAACAGCACGCGGAGGTCCTTGTCGAGCTGTTCGGGGGGTACGCCGATCACGCGCGCGGCCTCGTCGAGGGGCACCTGCTCACGACCGTGGAGGTAGGGCACCAGCCGGAGCAGCCGCCCCACCTGGTCACGGGCCGCACCCGCGGTCGCGGTGCTCATACGAGCGCTCCTGCGGCGGCCCGGAGGCGGGTGACGACCTCGTCACGCAGCGACGCGGGCCGCTCGACGTAGACGTCGGGACCGAGGGCGAGCAGCTCGTCGGCCTGGGCGCCGCTCGGCAGCTGGAGCCGGTCCCACGGTGTGGCGTCGTCGGGGCCGTCGACGTCGGGCTCGATGCTGGCTGCCGCACGCCGTAGCACCACCCCGGCGCCGGGCCTGACCAGGACGACCGCCTCCTCCGAGGGCGCCGTGGGCGCCAGCCGGCGGGCGACGTCGCGGACGTCCGTGCCGGGTGGGATCTCGAACGAGCCCGGGTTGCCGACGGCCTTGGCCTGCCCGACGACCCGCGAGAGCCGGAACACCCGCTCCTCGCCGCGGTCGGTGTCGAGGCCGACGGCGTACCAGCGGCCGGAGAACCGGACGACGCCCCAGGGCTGGAGGTGTCGGGTGAGCGGGGCGTCGTACCCGGGGCGCTGGTAGTCGAAGGTGACCGCGCGGCGGGCCACCGTCGCCTCCCAGAAGACGTCGAACGCCGGCTCGTCGGCGGTCAGCCGGGGCTGGGCGATGTCGAGGGCGCCCAGGTCGAGGGCGAGGCCGGCCGCGGACAGCTTGCTGACGGCGTCCGTGGTCGCCTCGGCCAGCCGGGCGTGCTCCCAGACCTTCGTGGCCAGCGCCACGACCGACGCCTCGTCGGACTCCAGCGAGATCTCCGGGAGCGCGAACTCGTCGGCCCGCACCCGGTACCCCGGCTCGTCGTCGAAGTAGGCGTCCATCTGGCCCACCTCGATCGGGACGCCGAGGCTGCGGAGCTCCTCCTTGTCACGCTCGAACATCTTCTCGAACGCGTCGTCGGAGGCGTCGGCGTACAGGATCGCGCGGATCCGGTCCTTGGAGACGTAGTTGCGCTGGACGAGCAGCATGATGAGCAGGTTGAGCAGGCGCTCGGTCTTGGACGCGCTGCTCGTCTGCGGGCTCATCGGGGACTCCGTGACGACATGGCCCCCATGGTGCTCAGGAGGCGCCGAGGATGTCGACCACGAAGTACAGCGTGTCGGTGCCCTTGATGCCGGCGGTCGGCTGGCCCTTCTTGCCGTAGCCCTCCTTGGGCGGGATCGCGAGGATCAGGCGGCTACCCACCTTCTGGCCGACGAGGGTCTTGTCCCACCCGGAGATCACCTGGCCGGTCCCGATCCCGAAGCTGGCGGGGGTCTTGGTGTAGCTCTCGTCGAACGGCTTCTTGCCCTTGTAGACCTGGCCGAGGTAGTTGACCGTGATCGTCTGGCCCTTCTTCACCGTCGCGCCGGTGCCCTGGATGAGCACCGCGGAGCGGAGCTTGCCGTCGGGCTTCGGCGTACCGGCGAAGTTCAGGGACGACACCTTCGTGCCCTTCTCGACGATCTTCGGCGCCCACGCGGGAGACGGCTGAGCCTTGCCCTTCGGACCGCTGAGCGGGGGCTTCGGCTTGCTGATGATGTCGATGATCACCAGGATCGGGTCCTTGTTGCCGATGTTGAGCTGGGCGTTGCCGCTCTCACCGAACAGCTTGTCGGCCGGCGTCGTCACCGCGATCCGCGACCCGACGGTCGCCCCGGTCATCGCGTCGGCCAGGACCGGGCTGAGGTTGTTGTCGACGGTGACGCTCTGCGCACCGCCCTGGTCGTAGGTGCTGTACGCCGTCTTCTCGGTGTAGCCGTTGCCGACCCAGATCTGGGCCGACACGAGATCGCCCTTCTCGACGGTGTCGCCCTCGCCCTTGGTGACCGTCGTGTTCTGGACGTCGGTGGCCGTCATCTTGCTGTTCCAGGTCACGTCGGGCGCGGTGCCGACGTCCCCGCTGATGGTGACGGCATCGAGCGGAGTGCCGGAACCTCCCGAGGCGGCCGACGAGCTGTTGCTACCTCCACAGCCGGCGAGAGCGACCAGCACCGTCACCAGGGCAACGGGCAGGAGGGAAAGACGGGTACGACGGCGCACAGGGGGATCCTTCGGATGACGACACGGGAAAACTCACCTTAGCCGGGGCATCCCAACCGGCCCGCATCCGCCCGGGTGGCTCGATACGTGCGCCGTTTGGTCCCCAACCGCAACATTTGGCACCGCAAGTGTGCGGTTGGGGACCAAACGGCGACATCAAGCGGAGTGACGACGTCGTTACATGCCGTCGATGAGGCGCTGGACTCGCTCGTCGTACGCCCGGAACGGGTCCTTGCAGAGCACGGTCCGCTGGGCCTGGTCGTTGAGCTTCAGGTGCACCCAGTCGACGGTGAAGTCGCGTCGGCGTTCCTGGGCCTTGCGGATGAACTCGCCGCGCAGCCGTGCCCGGGTCGTCTGCGGCGGAACGGACTTGGCCTCGAAGATCTTCAGGTCGGTTGTCACCCGGGCCACGGCGCCACGCTTCTCGAGCAGGTAGTACAGGCCGCGATCGCGGCGGATGTCGTGGTAGGCGAGGTCGAGCTGGGCGACGCGGGGGTGCCCCAACGGCAGCCCGTGCTTGGCCCGGTAGCGGTCGATCAGCTTCCACTTGATCACCCAGTCGAGCTCGCGCTCCACCAGCCCGAGGTCGTCGGACTCCACCGCCTTCAGCCCCCGCTCCCACAGGTCGAGGGCACGCTCGATGATCGGCGTCGAGATCTCCCGGCGGTCGACGAAGTTCCGGGCCTTGGAGAGGTACTCGTGCTGGATGTCGAGGGCGCTCGCCTCGCGCCCGTTGGCCAGGCGCACCTTGCGCTGACCGGTGACGTCGTGACTGATCTCGCGGATGGCCCGGATCGGGTTCTCCATCGTGAGGTCGCGCATCACCACGCCCTCCTCGATCATCCGCAGCACCAGGTCGCAGCTGGCCACCTTGAGCATCGTGGTGGTCTCGCTCATGTTGGAGTCGCCGACGATCACGTGCAGCCGGCGGAACCGCTCGGCGTCCGCATGCGGCTCGTCGCGCGTGTTGATGATCGGCCGCGATCGGGTCGTGGCGCTGCTGACGCCCTCCCAGATGTGCTCGGCGCGCTGGCTCACGGCGTACGACGCCCCGCGCGCCGTCTGCGTCACCTTGCCGGCTCCTACGACGATCTGCCGCGTGACCAGGAACGGGATCAGCACGTCGGCCAGGCGGTTGAACTCCCCGGAGCGGCTGACGAGATAGTTCTCGTGGCAGCCGTAGGAGTTGCCGGCGGAGTCGGTGTTGTTCTTGAACAGGTAGATCTCGCCGGCAATGCCCTCGTCGTGGAGCCGCTGCTCGGCGTCCTTGAGCAGGCCCTCCAGCACCCGCTCCCCCGCCTTGTCGTGGGTGACGAGCTCGCCGACGTCGTCGCACTCGGGCGTGGCGTACTCGGGGTGGCTGCCGACGTCGAGATACAGCCGGGCGCCGTTGCGTAGGAAGACGTTGGAGCTGCGGCCCCAGCTGACGACCTTGCGGAACAGGTAGCGAGCCACCTCGTCGGGGCTCAGACGGCGCTGACCCTTGAACGTGCACGTCACGCCGTACTCGTTCTCGATCCCGAAGATCCGCCGGTCCACGAGATCACACTATGCCGCCCCTGGACACCCTGCCGGGAGGACCCGGCTCACGGACCGGTCTGAAGCGACGGACGACCGATACTGCCGCCCGCTCGCAGCCGCGGGCCTCTTTGACGCCGTTTGGTCCCCAACCGCATGAATCAGCCCTCGGGAGTTGCGGTTCATGACCAATCGGTGACACCCATCGCGCGTCGCCACCGGTTGAGCAGCCGCTCCTGACCCTGCTGGGAGTACGTCGAGTGGTCGACCATCGCTCGCCATCGGCGCAGTCGCTGAGGCCGATGGCTCCTGTTGAGCGCGCGGTCCAGCTCGTGCATCACGGTGGCCGCGTGATTGAGCAGGTCGTCCAGCGTGTAGCCCCGTCGTACGTAGCCTGCCTGGGCCAACGCTCTCTCCCGACGAAGGTCGGAGCGATGCTGGCCGGCGGAGCGGTGGCCAGCGCCGTCGTACTCGTGAAGGTTCCTGGTGCCGCTCATCACCAGGTCGGCCCTGGCGAAGACTCTTCCGCCGTCATCGCGAAGATCCACCTGGGGGACGACATCGAGGCCCATGACCCGGTGGAACATCCGCAGAATCGTCTCACCGCCCGATTCAGAGCGGGGGTCAGACACGGAGTACGCCGCAGCCAGAGCACGGGTCCCGGGCCTGCGGCTCGCAAGCACGGTGGCCATGTCGTCCGGGTCCACATGGCCCAGCGCCCGGGCGGAGTCCAGCAGGACGACCAGATCGAGGTGGCTGAGATCGCGTGCGGCCCGGAGCAGGATCTCCTCCGGGGCGTCGACGGGGAGCCCGTGCACCGTCCGGGGGCCACCGCCTTCGTCGGGACTCACCAGGCGAGAGCAGATCAGGCCCGGTCGCCGCGGTCTTCGTTCTCCACCGTGCACCGCAGCGAAGACGGGGACGGGGTTGAGCAGATTCGGGAGGCGCCAGCCGAGCAGTCGGGCCGCGGTCACGTGCGTGAACACGGCACCCTCCGGCAGCACAAGGCGCCACGCGCGGAGGTCTCGGAGGAACTCGTCGTTGTCGCTCAGCTCCGGCCGCTCGGTGACGAACAGCCCGTGGCTCACTCGCCGGAAGCCGCGGACTCGGATCTCACCGCGAATCGGCTCGTCGTCGGTTCTCATGCGACCAGGCTGACTCGCCGTCACGGATCCACGCCGTACATTCCCGCTCACCTGTGGACGAGCGAGCTCACCGGAGGTTCTGTGGCTGCGGTTTGGTCCCAAACCGTTGTCCGGAATGCCGTTCTTCTGCGGTTGGGGACCAAACCGCAGAGGATGATCCGAGCCGCGTTAGTCCTGCTGGGAGGTGTCGCCGGGGATGTCGGCGGGGTCGATCTCAGCCTCGGGGGGCGTCTCGGGGGTGCCGTTCGCGCCGCGGGGCTGCTCGGCGTGCTCGGTGGGGCCCCGGTCGCCGAGGAGCGACTCGAGACGGGCGGGGCCGAGGCGGCTGAACTTCCGGGGCTGGCTGCGCGTGCGGTCGAGCACGGCGACCTCGAGGTCGGCGGCCGGGATCACGCGGTCACGCGTGGTGCCGGTCTCGTCGGGCGTGTGCCCGAGGGCGGCCACCGCGACGTGGAGGGCGTCGGAGAGCGAGGCGTTCTCGGTGTAGTGCTCCGCGAGGTACGACGCGACGACCTCGTCGGCGCCGCCCATCACGGCGTACCGGTGCTCGTCGGTGACCTGGCCCTGGTAGGTCAACCGGTAGATCTGGTCGTCCTCGGCGCTGTCGCCGATCTCGGCGACGAAGAGCTCCACCTCGTACGGCTTCTCGCCACCGCTGGAGAAGATCGTGCCGAGGGTCTGTGCGTAGGCGTTCGCCAGGCCACGCCCGGTCACGTCGCGCCGGTCGTAGGCGTAGCCCCGCATGTCGGCAAGGCGGACCCCGGCGATGCGGAGGTTCTCGAACTCGTTGTAGCGACCCACCGCAGCGAAGGCGATCCGGTCGTAGATCTCGCTGACCTTGTGGAGGGCCTGCGACGGGTTCTCGGAGGCGAACAGGATGCCGTCGGCGTACTGCACGGTCACCACGGACCGGCCCCGGGCGATGCCCTTGCGCGCGAAGTCGGCCCGGTCCTTCATCAGCTGCTCGGGCGAGACGTAGAACGGCATGCTCATGTCAGCGCCGCCGCGGGTCCGTCGGGACGGTTCATCCGGCCGGCGATCACAGCATCCGCGATGTCGGCCACCTCGGAGTCGGGGATCCGGTGGCCGCCTTCGGCGCTGATCACCTGCACGACCGGGAAGATACGCCGGGTGAGGTCGGGACCTCCCGTGGCGGAGTCGTCGTCGGCGGCGTCGTACAACGCCTGGATGATCGCCGTCACACACTCGTCCTGGGAGAGATCATCGCGATAGAGCTTCTTCAGAGAGCCGCGCGCGAACATCGAGCCGGAGCCGACCGAGTGGAACGCCGTCTCCTCGTAGCGGCCGCCGGTGACGTCGTAGGAGAAGATCCGGCCCGAGCTGGTCGACAGGTCGAAGCCGGCGAACAGCGGTACGACGGCCAGTCCCTGCATCGCCATGCCGAGGTTGGCGCGGATCAGGGCGGCGAGGCGGTTGGCCTTGCCGTCCATCGAGAGCGTCATCCCCTCGATCTTCTCGTAGTGCTCGAGCTCGGTCTGGAACAGCCGGACCAGCTCGACCGCGAGCCCCGCCGTGCCGGCGATGCCCACGCAGGAGTACTCGTCGGCCGGGAAGACCTTCTCGATGTCGCGCTGGGCGATGATGTTGCCCATCGTCGCGCGCCGGTCACCGGCCATCACGACACCGCCGGCGAAGGTCGCAGCGACGATCGTGGTGCCGTGGGGCGCGAGGTCGCCGGCGTGGCCCTGGGGTACGACGCGCCGCGACGGCAGCAGGTCGGGTGACTCCACAGCCAGGAAGTCGGCGAAGCTCGAGGTGCCGGGCGTCATGAACGACGTCGGCAGGCGGGAGTCGGACAACTACTCGCCGCCCTTCTGGATGAACGACTTCACGAAGTCCTCGGCGTTGGTCTCGAGCACGTCGTCGATCTCGTCGAGGATGGCGTCGACGTCGTCGTCCAAGGCTTCCTTGCGCTCGGCGACATCGGTCTCGGGCGCGACCTCGGCGACGTCCTCGGACTCGCCCGACTTGCGAGGCTGCTTCTGCTCCTGGGCCATGCCTTCACCCTAGCCGTTCGCTCCCCGTCCCGAGCCGGAGTTGCGGGTCGGCGCGGGGCGTCCGTAGTCGCCGATTGGTCCCCAACCGCAACGTTTCGCACCGAAATGCCGCCGATTGGTCCCCAACCGCATGCCCACAGCCCACCAGGTGCCGGCCCGGACCGCGGCGGGTGGGTCAGCGGGTGAGGGCGCGGAAGAGGTCCTCGGCGGTGTCGCAGCGGTCGATCAGATCGGCCACGTGGGCCTTCGAGCCGCGGAGGGGGTCGATGGTCGGCACGCGCTGGAGCGACTCGCGGCCGGGCAGGTCGAAGATCACGGAGTCCCACGACGCGGCGGCGACGGAGTCGGCGTACTTCTCCAGGCAGCGCCCACGGAAGTAGGCACGAGTGTCGTCGGGCGGCGCGTGCATCGCGCGCTCCACGGAGGCGTCGTCGAGCAGCCGGTCGATCCGGCCGAGCTGGACGAGCCGGTGGTAGAGCCCCTTGTCGGGGCGGATGTCGCTGTACTGGTAGTCGATCAGCTGCAGCTTGGCGCTGTCCCAGTCGAGGCCGTCGCGGTCGCGGTAGGAGTTCAGCAGCTTCAGCTTGGCCACCCAGTCCAGCTCGCGCGCACACAGCATGGGGTCCTGCTGCAGCCGCGTGAGCACCGACTCCCAGCGGTCGAGCACGTCGACGGTCTGCGCGTCCGCGTCGGACCCGAGGCGGTCGTCGACGTACTTGCGGGCGAGCTCGAGGTACTCCCCCTGGAGCTGGAGGGCGGTCAGCTTGCGTCCGTCGTTCATCGGGATCAGCTCGCGCAGCGTCGGGTCGTGCGAGACCGCCCGGAGCGCCGCGACCGGGCCGTCGATGCCGAGGTCGGTGGTGATGAAGCGGTCCTCGATCATCGCCAGCACCAGTGAGGTGGTGCCGACCTTGAGGTACGTCGAGATCTCGGCGAGGTTGGCGTCGCCGATGATCACGTGGAGCCGGCGGTACTTCTCCGGGTCGGCGTGGGGCTCGTCGCGGGTGTTGATGATCGGTCGCTTGAGGGTCGTCTCGAGCCCGACCTCGACCTCGAAGTAGTCGGCGCGCTGGCTGAGCTGGAAGCCGTGCTCGCGGCCGTCCTGCCCGATCCCGACCCGTCCGGACCCGACCACCACCTGGCGACTGACGAAGAACGGCGTCAGGTGACGCACGATGTCGGCGAACGGCGTCGCCCGGCTCATCAGGTAGTTCTCGTGGGCGCCGTACGACGCCCCCTTGTTGTCGGTGTTGTTCTTGTAGAGGTGGATCGGAGCGCTGCCGGGCGTCTGGGCCGCCATCCGGGACGCGTCGAGCATCACCTGCTCCCCCGCCTTGTCCCACCGCACGATGTCGAGCGGGGTCGTCACCTCGGGCGTGGAGTACTCCGGGTGGGCGTGGTCGACGTAGAGGCGGGCGCCGTTGGTGAGGATGACGTTGGCCAGGCCGAGGTCCTCGTCGGTGAGCTGGCTCGGGTCGGCCAGCTGTCGGCTCAGGTCGAACCCGCGGGCGTCACGCAGCGGTGACTCCTCCTCGAAGTCCCACCGGGCCCGGCGTGCCTTGATGGTGGCGCTCGCGTAGGCGTTGACGACCTGCGAGCAGGCCACCATGGGGTTGGCGTGGGGCTGGCCCTGCACCGAGATGCCGTACTCGATCTCGGTGCCCATCACCCGTCGTACGGTCACGGTGGGAGCCTACGCGCAGCAGCCCCCCGACCGGAGTGGGCCGGGGGGCTGCCGACGCGAGCGTCAGCGGGGTCAGCGGGTCAGCGCAGGCTGCCGAGCAGCCGACGGGCCTGCGACTTGGCCACGGGAAGCGGCGTACCGGACTTGGTGGTCACCTTGACGGGGGTGAGCGTGAAGGTCGGGGTCCGGCCCACCACGTAGGGGCCGGTCCCGCTCAGGATGCAGCCGTACACGATGTTCGGGCGGTCGATCTTGGCCACCGGGTTCGTGGAGTCCACGATGCCGAAGGTGTAGCTCCCCGTCGGACTGAGAGGCACCGTCGATGGCGTAGACGCGGCTGAAGTCGGGGTCCGGTCCCGGGCTGGTGAGCAGCTTGAGGATCGTCCTCTTGTCCGCGAGCAGGCACGTGTAGTTGTCGGTGCTCCCGCCGCTCTGGTCCAGGACGATGCCGCTCAGACCCACCTCGTAGGTCCCCTTGGGCACCTTCGCGGTGAACAGGTGCACCGGGTTGGTGGTGTTGTAGGTCTTTCCCGGCGACGCGAGGTGGAACTTGATCGTCTTCGGGGTGCCAGTGGCGGCGCCGGCGCCGTGCCCGTGGTTGGTGGTGGCGTACGACGCGAGGCTCGCGCCGCCGACGAGGACGACGGCCGCGGCCAGCGTCGTCACGCTGGACCGGAGTGAGGGTCGGAACATCGAGAAAGGCTCCTTCGAGGCAGGGTGGCCCAGCGGCGGGACGCCTCGAGAGCCCGGGGTGTTCGGACAGCAGTCTGCTTTCACCGCGTCCGATCGGGCCGCTGCCACGCCGTACGCCCCCCGAACGCAGGAGCGCGCCCCGGACCGCGGGTCCGGGGCGCGCTCACTGCTGGGTGAGCGTGTGGCTCAGTGCGAGAGGAGGTTCCCCGAGTGGGCGCCGCGCGGGCCGGGGATCGTGAAGGGCGTGCCCTTCTTGTCCTTCAGGGAGATGGCCCGGAAGGTGAACTGGACCGACTTCGCGGCGGTGACCGTGCCCGTGCCGCTCAGGTTGCAGCCGAACAGGACCGGACGGTTCTTGTTGATCTTGGTCGTGTAGGTGTCGGAGAAGATCGGGGAGGTGTAGGGGTTGACGGCGTAGGTGAACAGCCCGCCGATGTCGTTGGCGAGGATCCGCTGCTTGTCACCGGCCGCGCAGATGTAGCTGTCGGTGTCGACGGTGCTGGTCAGGATGCCGCTCATCGTCACCTCGTAGGTGCCGGTCGGAAGCTTCGTGGTGAAGAAGTGCGCTGCGGCACTGATCGGCGTGGTGTCCTTGCCGACGTGGTAGCGCCACACGGTCGGCTCGAGCTGGGCGGCGGTCTTGCCGCCGACGGCGTTCGCGTTGAGGTGCTTGACCATCTTCGAGCTGTTGACGACGAGCGGCGGCGCGGACTTGCTGGTGTTCAGGCCGAGGGCGGGTCCGCGCCCGGCGTTCTTCAGCGTGGTGGTGCCCACACCGCTGTTGGACTTGCCGATGAGCAGCGGGTGCCCGGTGGCGGCGTACGACGTGAGCTGGGCCCCGCCGACGAGGACCGCGGCGGCGGCGAGCGTGGTGACGGTGGCGCGGAGCGATGGACGGTGGATCATAGGGACGTTCTCCTTGGACGTGGTGGATCCATTGGCGCGGACGAGCATGCCTCGGGACCCTCGGCAGAGCGGATCAGCATGTGCATCCTCCCCCACTCGGGGAGGCTGCACAGGCGAATGGGTCAGTGGCCCGGAAGAGCGCGCGTGGCGGACCTGGCGGGGTTGAAGGGCTGGGTGTGGCGGGACGAGATGCCGTTGACGCGGGTCAGGTTGACCACCACCGGCGAGTAGGCCTTCCAGGTCGCGCCCGTCCCGAGGCAGCCGGCGACGATCGTGAAGTGCTTGGTCACCGTGGCGGTTCCGACGGCGTTGACGGTCACCCCGCTCGTCGGCGCGGTCGGCTGGAAGTCGAGCGCCCAGAGCTGACGGAAGTCGGTGGGCGTGCCGGTGAAGAACCTCTTGTCGCCGACCAGGCAGGTCAGGCCGGTGGCCGTGTCGGGCACCAGGACGCCGGAGAAGGTGACCTGGTAGACCCCGGGCTGCACCGTGCTCGTCACGAACCTCTGGTCGGTGAAGGTCGAGTTCGTCGCGGCGACGCGGATCTGGTAGTTCACCGGCGCCGCGACACTGGCTGGGACCCCGTGGATCGTGTCGGCGTTGAGGTGCTTGACCAGCTTGCTGCTGTTGACCACCAGCGGTGACACGGACTTCGCCGAGTTGAGGCTGAGCGCGGGTCCTCGCCCGACGTTCTTGAGCGACGTGGTGCCGACCGCGTTGTTGGCGTGCCCGAGCACCAGCGGATGGCCGGTCGCGGCGTACGACGCGAGGCTGGCGCCGCCGACGAGGACGACGGCCGCGGCGAGGGTGGTCACGATGGAACGGAGCGAGGGACGATGTGACATCAGGCTGTTCTCCCTGGGTGTGGGGGCTGGTGACCTTCGAGTCTCACGCTCGTCGACCCCGGGTCGCATGACCCGAACGCACCAGGGATACGGCCCATCCGGGCCACGGGAGCAGGTCCCGCTACCGTGGCGGCATGACCTGGTGGACGGAGAACGTCGTGCCCCGGGTCAACGACGTCTCGCTCCGCGGGCGCGCGGTGGGTGAGTCCCGAGCCCGGGCGTGCGCCGGGCTGTCCGGGCGGGTGCTCGAGCTGGGCTTCGGCGGTGGTCTCAACCTGGCGCACCTCCCGCCCGAGGTGGTCTCGATCGGCGCCGTGGAGCCCTCCGACGTCGGGTGGCAGCTCTCGGAGAAGCGGCGTGGCCGGAGCGACGTCAAGGTCGAACGGGTGGGTCTGGACGGTCAGTCCGTGGCGGCGCCGGACGCGTCGTACGACGCCGCGCTGTGCACGTTCACGCTCTGCACGATCCCCGACGCGCTGACCGCTCTCGCAGAGGTACGCCGGCTCGTGCGGCCGGGGGGCACGTTCCACTTCCTCGAGCACGGACTCTCCACCGAGCCGCGGGTGGCCCGGTGGCAGCACCGGCTCGACCCCTGGCAGCAACGGCTCGCGGGAGGGTGTCACCTGACCCGCGACACCGGCACCCTCGTCGAGCAGTCCGGGATGATCCTGGCCTGGCTCGAGACCGGCGACCTGCCCGGCTTCTCCGGTCCGGCCGCCCTGACCTACGGCTACCTGGGCGTCGCCCAGGTCTGATCCGGACGTCGCGACACGTGCGGTTTGGGACCAAACGGCGACTATCTGCGGCCAGAACGTGCGGTTTGGGACCAATCCGCAGCACCCACGACGGCCGCCCGGGATCGGCCGGGTGAGGGCTAGAGGTACTGGCCGGTGTTGGGAACGGTGTCGATCGACCGGCCGGGCTCGGTGCCCTGCTTGCCGGTGATGAGGGTCCGGATGAAGACGATCCGCTCGCCCTTCTTGCCCGAGATCCGCGCCCAGTCGTCGGGGTTGGTCGTGTTGGGCAGGTCCTCGTTCTCCTTGAACTCGTCCACGCACGCCTGGAGCATGTGGGCCACCCGCAGGCCGCGCTGGTCGTGCTCGAGGAAGTCCTTGATCGCCATCTTCTTGGCCCGGTCGACGATGTTCTGGATCATCGCGCCGGAGTTGAAGTCCTTGAAGTAGAGGACCTCCTTGTCACCGTTGGCATAGGTGACCTCCAGGAAGCGGTTCTCCTCGGTCTCGGTGTACATCCGCTCGACGGTGGCCTGGATCATGCCCTCGACGCAGGAGACCCGGTTGCCGCCGAACTCCGCCAGGTCGTCGGCGTGCAGGGGCAGCTCGGGGATGAGGTACTTGCTGAAGATGTCGCGGGCGGACTCGGCGTCGGGGCGCTCGATCTTGATCTTCACGTCGAGCCGGCCGGGCCGGAGGATCGCGGGGTCGATCATGTCCTCGCGGTTCGAGGCGCCGATCACGAGCACGTTCTCCAGCGCCTCCACGCCGTCGATCTCGCTGAGCAGCTGCGGGACGATGGTGTTCTCGACGTCGGAGGAGACGCCCGAGCCGCGCGTACGGAACAGGGAGTCCATCTCGTCGAAGAACACGATGACCGGCGTGCCGTGGCTGGCCTTCTCGCGCGCCCGCTGGAACACGAGGCGGATGTGGCGCTCGGTCTCGCCGACGTACTTGTTGAGCAGCTCGGGGCCCTTGATGTTGAGGAAGTACGACTTCCCCTCCTGGCCCGTCTTCGCGGCGACCTTCTTCGCCAGGGAGTTCGCCACGGCCTTCGCGATGAGGGTCTTGCCGCAGCCCGGAGGACCGTAGAGCAGCACGCCCTTGGGCGGCTTGAGCTGGTGCTCGAGGAACAGCTCGGGGTGGAGGTAGGGCAGCTCGACGGCGTCGCGGATCGCGTCGATCTGGCTGACCAGACCGCCGATCGAGCCGTACTCGATGTCGGGGACCTCCTCGAGGATCAGCTCCTCGACCTCGGACTTGGGCACCCGCTCATAGGCGTACGCCGCTCGGCTGTCGAGCAGCAGTGAGTCGCCGGCGCGCAGGGTGTCGGCCTTGAGCGGGTCGGCGAGCCGGACCACACGCTCCTCGTCGGCGTTCGCGATCACCAGGGCGCGCTCGCCGTCCGCGAGCAGCTCCTTGAACATCACGACCTCGCCGATCTGCTCGAACTCGAGCGCGGCGACGACGTTGAGCGCCTCGTTGAGCATGACCTCCTGGCCACGCACCAGCGACTCGAGCTCGACACCGGGGCTGACGTTCACCCGCAGCTTGCGTCCGCCGGTGAAGACGTCGACCGAGTCGTCGTCGTTGCGCTGGATGAAGGTGCCGAAGCCGGCCGGAGGCTGCGCGAGACGGTCGACCTCCTCCTTCAGCTTCATGATCTGGTCACGGGCCTCGCGGAGGGTCTGGGCGAGGCGCTCGTTCTGGGAGGTGACGGCCGACAACGACCGCTGCGTGTCGGCGAGACGGAGCTCCAGACCACGGGTCTGGGCGGGCGAGTCGGACAGACGGCGCCGTAGGTCGGAGACCTCCGACTCGAGGAACCTCACCTGCTCGGCCAGCTCGCGCGCGCTTCGCTCCGCGCCGTTCGAGGCGTCCTGACCACTGCTCATGCGTCCCACCTCCTGCGTCGACCCTACTCGTCCACGGTGGCCGTTCACGCCCCCATCCGGAGGCGTTTCTCACGATTTTGATCTCGACGGCTTTCCCAGCCGACGGTCGTCCGCGTCAGTCGGCGGCGGGTTCCTCGGGTACGCCGGGGGGTCGCGGACCGACGTAGTCGGGGCCGTACGCGCCCGGTGCGGGACGACGCTTCTTCATCGGCGGCCGCTGTCCGGGCGCCATCCGGCGGGCGGTCACCAGGAACGCCGTGTGCCCGATCATCGAGTGCCCGGGGCGCACGGCGAGACCCTCGACGTGCCAGTCGCGGACCAGTGACTCCCAGGCCTGGGGCTCGGTGAAGCCGCCGTGGAGCCGTACCGTCTCGACGAAGCGCGACAGCTGGGTGGTGGTGGCGACGTACGCACAGACGATGCCGCCCGGACGGAGCGCGCCCGCCGCGGCCTCGAGGCACTCCCACGGCGCCAGCATGTCGAGGATGACGCGGTCGGCCTGCTGTCCCGAGGCGGGGAGCGCTTCGGCGAGGTCCCCCAGGGTGAGGGTCCAGGCAGGGTGGTCGCCGCCGAAGAACTGTGTGACGTTCGCGCGGGCGACGTCGGCGAACTCCTCACGCCTCTCGTACGACGACACCCGGCCGTGCGGCCCCACCGCGCGCAGCAGCGAACAGGTCAGGGCGCCGGACCCGACGCCCGCCTCGACGACCTCGGCGCCCGGGAAGATGTCGACCATGGCGACGATCTGCGCGGCGTCCTTGGGGTAGACGACCGCCGCTCCGCGCGGCATCGAGACGACGAACTCGCTGAGGAGGGGCCGGAAGACGAGGTACTCCCCGCCCGCCGACGACGTGACCGTGAACCCCTCGTCGCGGCCGATCAGCTCGTCGTGCTCGAGGTGGCCGCGGTTGGAGAAGAAGCGCTTGCCCGGCACCAGCTCGAAGTTGTGGCGACGCCCCTTCTGGTCGGTGAGTCGTACCCACTCCCCCGCCCGCAGCGGCCCGCGGTGGACGCCGGCCCAGGCCTCGGGCGGGACGTCGGGCCGGGTGGTCTCCAGGGGGTCCTCGGGCATGGCCGCGACCCTAGCGCCCGGCTCCGGAGGTTGCGGTTGGGGACCAATCGGCAGCAAATAGGGCCCGAATTCTGCGGTTGGGGACCAAACGGTGGGGGTACGACGACCCACCCCCGGGTCAGGCGTGGGCGCGGAAGGCGCGGTCGACGTCGGCGGTCGACAGCACGCCGAAGATGCTGCCGTCGGCGTCGAGGAGGAGGTACTCCCCCGCTGGGCGTGAGCTGATGGCGCGGATCAGGTCCTCGCCGCCGATGCCGACCGGCAGGCGGAGCCCGTCGTCGAGCGTCCGGGTCACCGAGGAGACCGGCACCCACGCGCGCCGCTCGACGGGCACCGACAGCAGGGCCGCCTCGTTGACGACGCCGATCGGGGCGCCGGTCGAGGTGACCGTGACGATGCTGCCCGCCTCGACCTCCTGGGCCCGGCGCACGGCCTCGGCCAGCGGCAGCTCGGGAGGGACGGTGAGGGTACGACGGGCGAGGTCGCGGGCGACCAGGTAGGGCAGGCGCGACCGGACCTTGGCCGACTCGAGCGCAGCGGTCGCCCCGCTCCAGAGGAACATCGCGATCACGCCGGCGAAGATGAAGTCGATGGCCGAGACGGGCTGGTCGAGCAGCTTGCTGGTCAGCACGGGGTAGCCCAGCGCCAGCCCCGCCGTGATGCGGCCGCCCCAGGCCGCGACGATCGTGCCCCGGTGGGTGTCGCCGGTGACCTGCCAGACCGCGGCCTTGAGCACTCGTCCGCCGTCGAGCGGCAGCCCGGGCACCAGGTTGATCACGCCCACGAGGAGGTTCGTGAAGGCCACGCCGCCGACGGCGAGACCGATCAGCCCGCCGGGCGCGACCAGGCTGAGCGCGAACGCGCACGCCGCGACCGCCAGCGACGAGATCGGGCCGACCACCGAGACCCAGAACTCCTGCCGCGGGTTGGCCGGCTCGCCCTCGATCGCGGTCATGCCCCCGAGGAAGTGCAGCGTGATGGACGAGACCGGGAGCCCGAACCGCTTGGCGACCAGCGCGTGCGACGCCTCGTGGATGAGCACGGAGAGATAGAGGAGCACCGCCAGCATCAGCCCGGCGAGGTACTTCAGAGCGCCGAGACCCGGCTCCGCGCGCTCCACCGCGGGAGCGACCATGACCGCGATCAGCGCCGCGACCAGGAACCACGAGCGGCTGATGAGGACGGGGCTGCCCGCGATCGACCCGACCTGGAGGGTCCCCTGCGGACGGCGCACCGGCCCGTGGGAGCCGCGGTCGTCACTCATGGTCCGAGGCTACTTGACCGACGTACGGCGCGCGGCGTCGCCGCGGTGTCGGCGCCCTCGCCTAGATTCGGGACATGAGCAGTACGCCGTCCCCCGCGGCCTCGCCGGCCGAGCTCCGGTCCACCCCGGTCGACGGGGTCGACGTCCTCGGTGCGCTCTCCCCGAGCCGGGCCTCCGACTTCATGACCTGCCCGCTGCTCTACCGCTACCGCACCATCGACCGCCTCCCCGAGGAGCCCTCGGCCGACGCCCTCCGGGGCACCCTGGTCCACAAGGTGCTCGAGGACCTCTTCGACCTCCCCTCCCACGACCGCACCCCCGACCAGGCCCGCGACCTGCTGGTGCCCACGTGGGACGCCCTCCTCGCGGCCGAGCCCGATCTCGCCACCCTCTTCACCGACGAGGGCCCCGACGTCGCGGAGTGGCTCGGCTCGTGCCGCGTCGTGCTCGACCGCTACTTCACGCTCGAGGACCCGCGCCGCCTCGAGCCCGCCGAGCGCGAGCTCTACGTCGAGGCGCTCCTGGAGTCGCGGCTGCTCCTGCGCGGCTTCGTCGACCGCCTCGACATCGCGCCCGACGGTGCGATCCGGGTGGTGGACTACAAGACCGGCAGGTCTCCCGGCGAGATGTTCGAGGCCAAGGCGCTGTTCCAGATGAGGTTCTACGCGCTCGTCATCTGGCGCACCCGCGGCATCGTCCCCGCCATGCTGCAGCTGGTCTACCTCGGCAACGGCGAGATGCTGCGCTACGTGCCCGACGAGGCCGATCTCCTCGCCACCGAGCGCAAGGTCGAGGCGATCTGGCGGGCCATCCGCCGCGCGGAGGAGACCGGCGACTGGCGTCCCCAGCGCACCAAGCTCTGCGCCTGGTGCTCCTACCAAGAGCTCTGCCCCGAGTTCGGCGGCACCCCGCCTCCCCTGCCCGACCGGGCCGCCGGCGGCAGTGGCGAGCTGACCGCCGAGGACCTCGACGTGGCGGTCACCGCCCCCTGAGGAGCCCGGTCCGGGGTCTCACCCGCCGAGGCCGTTGCGCTCGGCCCACAGCGCGGCCTGGGTGCGGTCGACCACCCCGATCCGCTGGAACGCCGAGGTGAGGTGGGCCTTGACGGTGCGCTCGGAGATGCCGAGGCGCCGAGCGATCTGCTTGTTGGCCAGCCCCTGGCGGACCAGGACGAGCACCTCGCTCTCGCGCGGGGTCAGCTCCGACGCGGCGACCCCCGTCGTACGTCGTGCTCCGAGCAGCTCGCGGGCCGCGCGCGGGTTGATCGGCGACTCACCCCTGGCCACTGCTCGGATGCCGCGCAGCACCTCGTCGGGCTCGGCGTCCTTGAGCAGGTAGCCCATCGCGCCCGCATCGAGGGCACCGACGATCCGCTCCGCATCGGAGTACGACGTCAGCACCAGGACGTCGGCCAGCTCCTCGCCGACGATCGTCCGGGTGGCGCTGACCCCGTCGACGCCGGGCATCTGCAGGTCCATCAGGACCACGTCGGGGCGCACGCTCCGGACCAGGTCGATCGCATCGCCGCCAGACGCCGCCGTGCCGACGACCTCGAGGTCCGGTTCGCCTGACAACAGCTGCTCGAGGCCCGCCCGCAACACTGCATGGTCGTCCACGATCACCACCCGGATCGTCTTGTCGCTCATGCCCGCTCCACCACCATTCGCACGGTCGTCCCGGCGCCGGGCGCCGACTGCACCTGCAGACGGCCGCCGCCGTCCTCCACCAGGCTCTGCAACCCTCGCAGGCCGTAGGAGTCCTGCGGACCCTCGGCCCCCGGGTCGAAGCCGACACCGTCGTCCTGGACGGTCAGGCTGACCTGCCGGCCCTCGCCGAGGACGTCGACGCGCACCGTGGTGGCCCCCGCGTGACGCACCGCGTTCCGGATCGCCTCCTGGGCGACGCGCCAGACCAGGGCGACCACGTGGTCCGGGGTGCCGTCCATGTCGGACACGCTCACCGTCGGAGTGACCCCGGCCCCGGCCGCCTGCGCGGTGAGGTCCTCGAGGGCCGCCCCGAGACCGCCGGCGTTGAGGCCGGGTGGGTGGATCTCCACCAGGAGCGAGCGCAGCTGGCGCAGGCTGCGGCGCAGCGCACTGCTCGACCGGGTCAGGACGGCTCGCAGCTCGGGTGGCGTGCTGGGTTCGCGCGCCGCGCCCGACAGGGCGAACGCCGTCCCGGCCAGCTCCTGGACCACGCCGTCGTGGAGATCGCGCGCGATCCGCCGTCGCTCGGCCTCCGAGGAGTCGATGGCCCGCTCCATCAGCCGTTCCCGGGCCCTGCTGGCGCGGGTCAGCCGCAGCGTGAGGACCCCGATCATCGGTACGCCGAGCAGCAGGATGGCGATCAGGCCGAGCGCACTGATCCGCCGGAACGGGGTGAGCACCTCGGCGGCCCGCTGCTGGACCGTGGCGACCGAGTAGTAGGCCTCGAACAGGAGCGGCTCGCCCTCGGGCGAGTCGATCCGCGTGTAGACCTCGAGCAGCCCGTCCTCCTCGGTCTCGAACTTGTTCTCCTTGCGGCGGAGGTCGGACAGGCTCCCCTCGGTCTTGCCGCTGCGGAGCACGTCGAGCTGCTCGTCGTCGAGGGGGAACTTCTGACCGATCAGCTGCGTCTCGTCGCTGTAGACGATGGTCCCGTCCTCACGCCAGATCTTGATCCGGCGTACGTCACCGACCAGCAGCCGCGAAAGCACGGCGCGGTCGAACCGGTCGATGGCCCCCGGGTCTCCGTCGACGAGGCCGCGTGGGATCGCCGGCTCGGCCACGGAGCGGGCAAGCAGGTCGGTGGTGACGCGGGCGTCGGCGAGCGCCTCGTTCCGCGCGGCCGTCTGCGACAGCCGGCCGGTCCCCCACCAGATCACGCCGAACAGCAGGAGGCTGGCGAGCACGAACTGCAGGACCGGGTTGCGGAGCACCCTCACTGCGCGCCCCTTCCCCGATCGGCGGGGCGGGGAAGCCCACGCCCTCGCTCAGAGGGAGATGGTGCCACGGCACACGTCGCCGTTGGCACGACGTTCCGCACGGAACGTGAAGTGATCGGTCCCCGCCAGGTCTGCCATCCGACGCTCGACGCTGAAGGAGCCGCTCGCGCCCCGGGTGGTGCTGGATCCCTTGGCCGAGACGCTGCCGTTGTGCTTGATCCTCCAGTCCCACACCTGACCGGAACGGTTGCTGTCGACCTCGGCCTCGATCTCGATCCGGCCGTCGTCGGGCTTCGCCTTCAGCTTCCAGACCGCCGGGCCGTCGCATCCGCCGTGGGTGCGTACGGCGTCCCCTCCTCCGTGGCTCGCAGCCGCCGGCGCGACGACGGCAAGCGGCAGCGCCAGGGCGGAGAGGGAAAGTGCGGCGAGGGCGGTCCGGGTCTTCATGGTGTGCTCCTGATCGTGTCCGGGCTGTCGCACCAGGGTCCCGTGAGCGAGGTCGCGGTCACCATTGGTCGCTGGTACTACGACCAGGCTCACCCCAGGGTTCGGTCCTCACCGCGATCCGCGCGGTCCGCGCGGTCCGCGCCGTCCGGGTAGAGCACGCACGCGACCTCGACCCCGCCGGCCGGTCGCAGCGCCGGCGCGGGAGCGGGCTCGAACGTCACGGTGACGCCCGACCCCGCGTCATCGATCGCCGTGACACCCGACCACAGGGGCTCGGTGGTGTCCTCGGCCTTCACCCGGTCCAGGATGGCCCGCACGGCGGCGCTGCCACCCGCGCCGAACGTCACGCTCGTCGAGGGCTCGTCGAGGTGGTCGAGGTCGCCGATCACGGTCTGCTCCTCGTCGTACGCCGCGTCCGCCCGCATCCAGTGCTGCTCGAGGAGTGCTCGCAGGTCGCGGGACTCCCACCCGCAGCCGGTGACCGCCTCGGGGCACCTCGGGTGGAACGCGCAGCCGAGCGGGGGTTGCGCAGCGTCGGGGATCTCTCCGCGTGGCAGGTCGCGTGGCATCGCCTTGTCGGGATCGGCCTCGGGGATGGCCGCCAGCAGCGCCTTCGTGTAGGGGTGCCGCGGCTGGGCGAAGATCTCCTCCGTCGGCCCGATCTCGACCACGCGGCCGAGGTACATGATCGCGATCCGGTCGCAGAAGTACTTGGCCGTGGCCAGGTCGTGGGTGATGTAGACGTAGGTCAGACCCATGTCCTGCTTGAGGTCGAGCATCAGCTGCAGGATCTTGGCCCGCACGCTCATGTCGAGCATCGACACCGGCTCGTCGGCGACCAGGAGCTCAGGCTGGAGCACGATCGCCCGGGCCAGCACCACGCGCTGCTTCTGCCCACCGGACAGGTCGCGCGGGTACTTGCTGAGGAAGAGCTCGACCGGGGAGAGGCCCACCCGCTCGAGGGCCTCCACGACGCGGTCGTGCCGCTCCGAGGCCGACCTCATGCCGTGCACCTTGAGCGCGTCGGCCACCGCCTCCTCCACGGTCATCGCGGGGTTCAGCGCGGCGTTCGGGTCCTGGAAGACCATCTGGACCACCTGCCGGATCTCGCGGAGCTTGCGACGGCTCAGATCGGCCAGGTTCTGGTCGTGGAGGTGGATCGATCCCTCGGTCGCAGGCACGAGGCCGAGCAGCGCCCGGCCCAGCGTGGACTTGCCGCTGCCGCTCTCGCCGACCAACCCGACGACCTCGCCGGGCTGCAGGGCCAGGTTGATGCCGTCGACCGCCTTGATCGTGCCGGTGTCACGGCCGAAGAGCCGCGCCAGGGTGCCCCCACGGAGCTCGAAGTACACCGAGAGGTCGCGGATCTCCACCAAAGGTGGCGTGGCAGCGGACGTGTCAGGCTTCGTCGACAACGGTCAGCTCCTCCTGCTCGAGAGCCTGCTTCCCGCCGGGCGGGATCTGGTCGTCCGGACCCACGAGCCAGCACTCGACCCGACCACCCCCGGGACGCTCGAGGTTGACGGGGTTCTGGGTGGCGCACACGTTCATCGCCTGCGCGCAGCGGGGGTGGAACCGGCAGCCGTCCGGTGGCTCGACGAGGTCGGGTGGCGCCCCCGGGATGAAGTTGAGCCCGGTGGTCGTCAGCGAGATCGTCGAGCTCAGCAGGGCGCGGGTGTAGGGGTGCTGCGGGTTCTTGAACACCTCGGCCACGCGGCCCTGCTCCACGATCCGCCCGGCGTACATCACCGCGACGCGGTCACAGGCCTCGGCGACGATGCCCACGTTGTGGGTGATCAACAGCAGGGAGGTCTGGAAGTTGCGGCGCAGGTCGTTGAGGATCTGCACGATCTGGGCCTCGACCAGGACGTCGAGAGCCGTCGTCGGCTCGTCCGCCACCACGAACGCCGGCCGCAGCACGAGGGTCAGCGCGATCATCAGCCGCTGCCGCATCCCGCCCGAGAACTCGTGGGGGTAGGACCGGTAGCGCGTCGGCGGGATCCCCATCAGGCGGAGCACCTCGAGAGCGCGCTCGCGGATCTCGTCCTTGGAGAGGTCGGGTTCGTGCTGCTTGATGGTCTCCTCGAAGTGCTGCGAGATCCGCATCAGGGGGTTCAGGCGGGTCAGCGGCTCCTGGAAGATCATCCCGAGCTCGCGACCCCGCAGCTGGTAGGCGGCTTTCTCGCTGAGCGCGAAGATGTCTCGGCCCCGGAACAGCACCTGCCCGTCGCGCTTGGCGCCCTCGGGCAGGAGCCCCATCAGGCCGCGGCCGAGCGTCGACTTGCCGCATCCGGACTCCCCGACCAGGCCCAGGGTCTCGCCCGGGGCGAGGTCGAAGCTGACGCCGTCGACGGCCCGGATCGCGCCCCTGGTCGTGCCGTACCAGACCCGGACGTCGCGGGCGGAGATCACCGGTCCCTGCGAGTCGGGGGCGACGACGTTCTCGGTGAGGTCGATGGCCATGTCAGCTCTGCTCCTCCGGGAACTGCGTCGTCTGGTCGCGCTGGAACGGGTTCGCCGGGTCGCGCGGCGGGATCACGACCGGAAGCAGCCGGCGACGACGCAGCGTCGGGTTCAGCGTCTCGTTCAGGCCCTCACCGACGAGGGTCAGCCCGGTCACCAGGAGCACGATGGCCAGGCCCGGGTAGAGACCCGTCCACCAGACCCCGGAGCCGGCGTCCGCCAGCGCCCGCTGCAGGTCGTGTCCCCACTCGGCCGCCTGGGTCGACTGGATGCCGAGGCCCAGGAACCCCAGTCCGGCGAGGGTGAGGATGGCGTCGGCCGCGTTCAGCGTGGCCAGCACCGGCACGCTCTGCACGACGTTGCCGAAGAGGTAGCGGCGCATGATCCTGATGTCGCGCGCCCCGATGGCCCGGGCGGCCTCGATGTAGGTCGCCTCCTTGGCGCTGAGCGTCGTGTTGCGGACCACCCGGTAGTACTGCGGGATGTAGACGACCGTCAGGGACAGCGACACGGCGATCACGCTGCCGCCGTAGACGTCGATGAGCAGGAACGAGACGACGATGGCCAGCAGGAAGGACGGGAACGCGTAGAGGGCGTCCATGACCAGCACCAGGACCCGGTCGACGGGGCCGCCGTAGAAGCCCGAGAGCAGGCCCAGCGGGACCCCGAGGACGACGCAGAACAGGATGGAGAGGATCACCACCTCCAACGCTGTCCGGGCGCCCCAGATCACGCGCGAGAGGACGTCGAAGAACAGCCGGTCCGTCCCGAAGGGATGAGCGGAGCTGGGGTGGCCCACCTTGGGGAACTCCACGCCGTGGGCCGACGACTGGGCGAAGCCGTAGGGGGCGAGCCACGGGGCGAAGACCGCGCAGATCACGAAGACCGCGGTGACCAGCACGCCGAGGACGAGCATCCAGCGCGCGAGCCCGGTCGTCTCGGTGAAGGGCTTGGCGAGGGCCGAGAACATGCGTCGCATCAGCGGGCTCCCCGCGGAGTCGTCGGGAGGAGCGAAGCGGGAGAGCAGAACCTCGTGGGGTGCGTCATCAGTACCTCACTCGCGGGTCGATCAGCGCGTTGACGATGTCGACCAGCAGGCTGATCAGCACCACCGCCAGGGCGAAGAACGTGACGATCCCCTGCACGGCACCGTAGTCGCGGTTGTTGATGTAGAGGACGAGCTTCTGACCGATGCCGGGCCAGTTGAACGTCTGCTCGGTCAGGATGGCGCCGCCCAGGAGCAGGGCGAACTGCAGCCCGATCACCGTGATGACCGGAACCAGCGCGTTGCGGAAGGCGTGCCGCCAGGTCACCGAGCCGCGCTTGAGCCCACGCGCCTCGGCGGCCTCGACGTAGTCGGTCTGCATGGTCTGCAGCAGGTTGACCCGCACCAACCGGATGAAGACTCCGCAGATCACCAGCCCGAGGCAGACCGAGGGCAGGATCAGGTGCTTCAGGACGTCCTGGATCGCGGCACCGTTCCCGCTGAGGAAGGCGTCGATGAGGAGGATGTGGGTCTTGGTCGGGACCTCGAAGACCGTGATGGGGCTGGCATCGCCGGACGTGGGCAGGCCGAGCGGCTCGGCCAGGTAGTACTGCATGAGGAAACCGACGAAGAAGACCGGCGCGGCGTAGGTCAGGATGCCGAACAACCGGATGCCGGCGTCGGGGGCGGAGTCGCGGTAGCGGCCGGCGAGCAGCCCGAGCGGGATGCCGACCACCAGTGCGATGACGAACGCGGCGACGGTGAGGGTGAGCGTGGCGCCACCGTTGTCGCGGATCACGTGGAGCACCGGTTGGTTGTCGCTGAACGTCGTCCCGAAGTCGAGGTGGGCGACCGAGGACAGGTAGTCCCAGTACTGCGCGAGCAACGGCCGGTTGAAGCCGAGCGCCTCACGGCGCTGGTCGAGCGCCTGCTGGTTGAGCTTCCCGCCGAGCGCGGCCGACACGGGGTCCCCCGGGGCCACCCGCAGGATGAAGAAGACCAGCGTGAGGATGACCCAGATCATCGGGATCACCAGCAGGATGCGCTGCAGGATGTATCTCGGAAGGGATCCCGAGCCACCACGACTCATGAAAGTGCCTCCTGGCACGGCTCATGGGGAGAGACCGCTCGGGCCTCTCCCCACGACCGTGTGCTGTGGGTGGATCAGCTGTTCTTGGTGACCAACCAGAACCGGAAGATGAACGACGGGTCGAGCGTGCTCTCGACGCCGGTCATCCCCTTGCCGTACACCGCGGTGTTCTGGCCGACCCACGACGGGATGAACGGTACGTCCTTCGCCGCGATGTCCTGCAGCTGCCCGAAGATCTTCTGGCGCTTCGCCTGGTCGGAGCTGCCCTGCTCCTCGGCCACCAGCTTGTTCGCGGTGGGGTTCTTGTAGCCGTTCTGGAAGAACCCACCGTCGACCAGGAAGGGCGACAGGTAGTCGTCGGCGTCCGGGTAGTCCGGGAACCAGCCGAGGAGCCACAGGTCGTAGGCGCCCTGCTTGTAGATCGTCTGGTACTGGTCCCACTCGGTGCTCTTCAGCGTCACCTTGAACAGTCCGCTGGACTCCAGCTGCCGCTGTACCTCGTTCGCCTCGTCCTCGGCGTTGGGGCCGTAGTGGGTGGGCGTCCAGCCGACGGTCAGGTTGACCGGCGTGCTGATGCCGGCCGCCTTGAGCATCTGCTTGGCCTTGGCGACGTCGGGCGCGCCGTACTGCGCCTTGTAGGAGTCCTTCTGACCGCCGTAGCCCGGGGGCACGATGGAGTACAGCGGGTCGACGGTGTTGTCGTAGGCGTCCTTCGCGATGGCCTCACGGTCGAAGATCTGGGCCGCGGCCTGGCGGACGGCCGCCTGCTTGCCGATCCCGCTCCCGACGTTCCAGACCCAGTAGCGGATCTCGGAGCCCTTGCCGGTGGCCACCGTGACGTTGGAGTCGTTCTTCAGCGCGTTGATGTCGGTCGGGCTCAGGCTCCGCCAGGCGACGTCGACCTCACCGTTCTGGGCCGCGAGCTTCAGGGCCGACGGCTCGGAGTAGTACTTGACGAAGACCTGCGGCGCCTTGCCCTGGTTGGGGCCCGAGTAGTTCGGGTTCAGCTCGAGCACGGCCTGCTCGCCGGACTTGTACTGGCTGAGCTCGTAGGGACCGGAGCCGATGACCTTGTCGTCGGCCAGCTTCTTGTCGGCCGGGAAGACGCTGTGGTCGACGATCGCCCCTGCACCCGGGTAGGTGAGCACGTACTGGAACGTGGTGTCGGGGTGGTCGAGGTGGAAGACCACGGTCTGGTCGTCGGGCGTCGTGATCGCACCCTTGTTCATCGTGACGGTGCCGTTCTTGGCGGTGTCGGTGATGCTGCCGAGCAGGTAGATCGCGGCACCGTTGGCGTCCTGGATCTTGATCGCCCGCTCGAAGCTGTACTTCACGTCCGCGGAGGTCAGGGGGTCGCCGTTCGAGAACTTCTCACCCGGGTTGAGCGTGCAGGTCAGCGTCGTGGGGTTGTTGTAGGTGCAGGACTTCGCCGCGTCACCCACGATCTTCGTCGAGTTGGGTGGCACCGTCACGAGCGTCTGGTACAGGTTGTACTCGAGCGTCGATGAACCGAGGTCGTAGGACCCGGCCGGGTCGAGCGCCGTCACGGTGTCGGTCGTGCCGAGGATCCACGGCGAACCGGTGCCAGAGGCGGAGGTGTTTCCCCCGCTGCTGTTGCTGCCACCGCAGGCCGCCAGGGCCACGGCGAGTGCGCCGGCGCCGAGGACGGCGCCGAACTGCTTGCTTCGATGCACTTGAGCCTCCGAACTAGTGCCCCTCGGACGCCCGAGAGGGTGATCAGTCACGAGAACATAGCGGTTGGTCCCGGTAGGGTCCATCACTGCCGGGCCACGTGGAGGTCGCGAATCGGCAACGATTACGACGGGGAGTCACCCAGCCGCGATCGGGCGTCGAGCCCGACGAGCGACTCCGCGAAGACGCGCCCACGGCCGGGCGGAACCGACACGTGCAGGGGTACGACGAGCACCCGGCACCCGGCGGCCACCGCCGACGTGGTGCCGGTGTCGGAGTCCTCGATCGCCAGGCACTCCGACGCCAGGACGTCGAGGTCACGGGCGGCCGCGAGATAGGGCTCCGGATGGGGCTTTCCGCGGTCGACGGCGTCACCGGTGACGACGGAGGCGAAGGTGTCGTCGGGCAGCGCGGCCAGGATCGGCTTGACGAAGCGCGCGTAGGACATCGTCACCAGGCCGCACGGCACGCCGGCCTCGTGCAGGGACCCGAGCAGCTCGCGGGCGCCCTCGCGCCACGGCACCGAGCGCTCGACCTGCTCGATGACCGAGTCGAGGAGCTCGTCGACGATCCGCTCGGGCGTCACGTCGATGCCCATGTGCTCGCGGATGTAGCGGCCGGAGTCGAGCAGGTCGCTGCCGACGAGCTCGAGAGCGTGCTCGCGGGACCAGGAACCGCCGTAGCGCTCCGCGAGCGCGAACTCCGCGGCCATCCAGTAGGGCTCGGTGTCGACCAGCGTGCCGTCCATGTCCCACAGGACCGCGGCGAACGAGTCGAGCCGGCGACCGACCTCGCTCAGGGGTCAGTCCTCCGGGTCGTAGCCGAGGTTCGGCGACAGCCACCGCTCGGCCTCTGCCAGGGTCCAGCCCTTGCGCGCGGCGTAGTCGGCCACCTGGTCGGGGGCCAGCCGGCCGACCACGAAGTACTGCGACTCGGGGTGGCTGAAGTAGATCCCCGACACCGACGCACCCGGCCACATCGCCATCGACTCCGTCAGCTTCATGCCGGTGTGGTGCTCGACGTCCAGCAGGTCCCAGAGCACCTGCTTCTCGGTGTGGTCGGGGCTGGCGGGGTACCCGGGCGCAGGACGGATGCCGTCGTACTGCTCCTTGAGGAGCCCCCGCTGGTCGAGGTGCTCGTCGGGCGCGTAGCCCCACAGCTCCCGGCGGACGCGCTCGTGCATGCGCTCGGCGAACGCCTCGGCGAGCCGGTCGGCCAGCGACTCCAGCAGGATCCCCGAGTAGTCGTCGATCTCGGCCTTGAACTGCTCGATCCGCTCGTGGGTGCCGAAGCCCGCCGTGACCGCGAACAGACCGATGTAGTCCTTGAGACCGGTCTCCTTGGGGGCGACGTAGTCGGCCAGGCAGCGGTTGGGGACTCCCGGGCGGTGGGCACCCTGCTGGCGCAGGTGGTGGAGCACCGCGTGCGGCTCGCCCCGCTGCTCACCGAGGTAGACCTCGACGTCGTCGCCCACTGCGTTGGCCGGGAAGAGCCCGACCACGCCGCGTGCGGTGAGCCAGCCCTCGGCGACGATCTGGTCGAGCATCGTCTGGGCGTCGTCGTACAGCTTGCGGGCGGTCTCCCCCGACTCGGCGTCGTCGAGGATCTCCGGGAACGAGCCCTTCATCTCCCAGGCGTTGAAGAACGGCTGCCAGTCGATGTAGCGACGGACCTCGGCCAGGTCGACGTTCCGGAACACACGCACGTGCTGTCCGGCGCCCGGCAGGCCGATGTTGGGCGACACGTCGTGGTCCTGCTGGAGCAGGAGGCGCGGCCGAGGCGGCCGGTAGCCCTCCCACACGATCGGCGTGCGCGCCGCTCGCGCCTCGGCGAGGGTGGCCAGCGGCCGGTCGTTCTTCGCCGCGTGCCGGGCGCGCAGGGCGTCGTAGTCGGCCTGCACGTCGGCCAGCAGCTTCGGGCGCTGGCGGTCGTCGAGCAGGGCAGCGGTGACCGGGACCGACCGCGAGGCGTCCTTGACCCACACCACGGCTCCGTCGTACCGCTGGTCGACCTTGACCGCGGTGTGCGCGCGAGAGGTCGTGGCGCCCCCGATCAGCAGCGGGATCGTGAAGCCCTGGCGCTGCATCTCCGAGGCGACGTTGACCATCTCGTCGAGGCTCGGCGTGATCAGGCCGGAGAGCCCGATCGCGTCGGCGCCGATCTCGCGGGCGGTGTCGAGGATCTTCTGCGCCGGCGTCATCACCCCGAGGTCGACGACCTCGTAGTTGTTGCACTGGAGGACGACGCCGACGATGTTCTTGCCGATGTCGTGGACGTCGCCCTTCACCGTGGCCATCACGATGGTGCCGTTGGTGTCCTTGGCCGTGGCGAGCTCGGGCCGGTCGAGCTTCTCCTGCTCGATGAAGGGGATCAGGTAGGCGACCGCCTTCTTCATCACCCGGGCGCTCTTGACCACCTGGGGCAGGAACATCTTGCCGCTGCCGAACAGGTCGCCGACGACGTTCATGCCATCCATCAGCGGCCCCTCGATCACCTCGATCGGGCGCCCGCCGCGCTCGGCGATCATCGCCCGCAGCTCCTCGGTGTCGGCCTCGACGTGGCTGTCGATGCCCTTCACCAGGGCGTGGGTGATCCGCTCCTCGACCGGCAGCTCGCGCCACTCCTCGGTCGCCACCTCGCCGACCCCGGCCGCGATGTTGAACCGCTCCGCGATCTCGAGGAGCCGCTCGGCCGCGTCGGGACGCCGGTTGAGGACGACGTCCTCGATCCGCTCGCGGAGCTCCGCGTCCACCTGGTCGTAGACGACGAGGGCACCGGCGTTGACGATGCCCATGTCGAGCCCGGCGGCGATCGCGTGGTAGAGGAACACCGCGTGGATCGCCTCGCGCACCGGGTTGTTGCCGCGGAACGAGAAGCTGACGTTGGAGATGCCACCGGACACGAGGGCGCCCGGGAGGTTCTGCTTGATCCAGCGGGTCGCCTCGATGTAGTCGCGGCCGTAGGTCGCATGCTCCTCGATCCCGGTGGCGACGGCGAAGACGTTGGGATCGAAGATGATGTCCTCGGCCGGGAAGCCGACCTGCTCGGTGAGGATCCGGTAGGCGCGCTCGCAGACCGCCGTACGACGCTCCAGGCTGTCGGCCTGTCCCTGCTCGTCGAAGGCCATCACCACTGCGGCAGCGCCGTAGCGGCGGCACAGGCGCGCCTGCTCGACGAACTTCTCCTCGCCCTCCTTCATGGAGATGGAGTTGACGATCGCCTTGCCCTGGACGCACTTCAGGCCGGCCTCGATGACCTCCCACTTGGAGGAGTCGACCATGACGGGGACCCGTGAGATGTCGGGCTCGGAGGCGACCAGCTTGAGGAAGCGGTCCATCGCGGCGACGCCGTCGATCATGCCCTCGTCCATGTTGACGTCGATGACCTGCGCGCCGGCCTCCACCTGCTGCGCGGCCACGGTCAGGCCGGTGTCGTAGTCGCCGTCCTTGATCAGCTTGCGGAAGCGGGCGGAGCCGGTGATGTTGGTGCGCTCGCCGACGTTGAGGAACAGGCTCTCGTCGGTCACCGTGACCGGCTCGAGGCCGGAGAGCCGCAGCGCGGGCGCGATCTCCGGGACCACCCGCGGCGCGACGCCCTTCGCGGCGTCGGCGATCGCGCCGATGTGCTCGGCCGTGGTGCCGCAGCAGCCGCCGACGATGTTGACGAGCCCGCTGGTGGCGAACTCGCCGAGGATCCCGGCCATGTGGCCCGGTGTCTCGTCGTACTCACCGAAGGCGTTGGGGAGACCGGCGTTGGGGTGGGCGGACACGAAGCAGTCGGCGACCCTCGCGAGCTCGGCGACGTAGGGCCGGAGCTCCTCGGCGCCCAGTGCGCAGTTGAGGCCGACGGCGAGGGGTCGCACGTGGCGCACGGAGTTCCAGAACGCCTCGGTGACCTGCCCGGAGAGGGTCCGCCCGCTGGCGTCGGTGATGGTGCCGGAGACGATGACCGGCCAGCGCCGACCGTGCTCCTCGAACAGGGTCTCCAGGGCGAAGATCGCGGCCTTGGCGTTGAGTGTGTCGAAGATCGTCTCGATCAGGAGGATGTCGGCGCCGCCGTCGACGAGCCCGCGGGCCTCGTCGAGGTAGGCCGCCACGAGCTCGTCGAAGGTGACGTTGCGGGCGCCGGGGTCGTTGACGTCGGGCGAGATCGACGCGGTCTTGGAGGTCGGGCCGAGCGACCCCGCGACGTAGCGCGGGCGCTCCGGGGTCGTGACCTCGTCCGCCGACTCGCGGGCGAGGGCGGCCGCCGCCACGTTGAGCTCGTAGCAGAGGTCCTGGAGGCCGTAGTCGGCCTGGGAGATGCTCGTGCCGTTGAACGTGTTGGTGCAGATGATGTCGGCCCCGGCCTCGAGATAGGCCCGGTGGATGCCGCGGATCACGTCGGGGTTCGTCAGTGAGAGCAGGTCGTTGTCACCGGCGAGATCGCGGTCGTACGACGCGAAACGCTCGCCGCGGTAGGCCGCCTCGTCGAGCCGGTGGCCCTGGATCATCGTGCCCATCGCGCCGTCGAGCACCAGGATCCGGTCGCGGAGCAGCTCGGTCAGCTCCCCGGTGGCGTCGGGACGGTGCGACTGGTGGGTCACGGGCAGGGCACTCCTCGCTCTCGTGGGCACAGCCTAGGAAGACACGTCCACCTGCTGGACCCCGTTTCCGCATCGTGACACCGGCAGGAGCGGCCCGCCAATTCCCCGGTGGCCTGTCGGAGCGGCGGAGACGTGTGCGGGGTGACTACTGTTGTCGAGTGATCGAGATCGAGGACATCGACGACCTGGTCGAGCCGGTGGTCATCGCAGCCTTCGAGGGCTGGAACGACGCCGCCGACGCGGCCTCGTCGGTGATCGACCACCTGATCAAGGTCTGGGACGCCCGCATCATCGGGGCGATCGACCCGGAGGAGTTCTACGACTTCCAGGTGAACCGCCCCGTGGTCGGGCTCGACGAGCTGGGACACCGCCGGATCACCTGGCCGAGCACGCAGGTCGCGATCGCCTCACCCCCCGACCTCGACCGCGACGTGATCCTGATCCGGGGCATCGAGCCCAACATGCGCTGGCGGAAGTTCTGCGCCGAGCTGCTCGCGGCCTGTGACGACCTCGGTGGCGAGCTGGTGATCACCCTGGGGGCCCTCCTCGCCGACACGCCCCACACCCGGCCCATCCCGGTGACCGGGACGGCGACCGAGCCCGACCTGGTCGACCGCCTCAAGCTGGAGCAGTCGACGTACGAAGGGCCGACCGGCATCGTCGGCGTCTTCCAGGACGCGTGCATGCGGCTCGACGTCCCGGCGGTGTCGTACTGGGCGGCCGTCCCCCACTACGTCGCCCAGCCCCCGTGCCCGAAGGCGACCCTGGCGCTCCTGGGCCAGATCGAGGACCTGCTCGAGGTGAGCATCCCGCTCGGCGACCTCCCCGAGGACGCCCGCGCGTGGGAGCGCGGGGTCGACGAGCTCGCCGAGGAGGACGAGGACGTCGCCGACTACGTCCGCGCGCTCGAGGAGACCCGCGACACCACCGACCTCCCCGAGGCCTCCGGCGAGGCCATCGCCCGGGAGTTCGAGCGCTACCTGAAGCGTCGTACCGAGGAGAGCTGACCCCGTTCTGCCGGCCCGCGGGCGCAGAAAAGTGCACGGTTTGGTCCCCAACCGCATGAAATGACCCCTGGAAGTTGCGGTTTGGGACCAAACCGCAGGGTCAGAGCGCCAGGCCCAGGGCGGCGTCGAGGAGGGCGCGGATCGTCGCGGCCGCCTCGGGGTCGCCGGTCTCGGCGAGCCCGTGGGTGCCCAGCGTCGCATCGGCCCACGACTCGATGGCCGCCACGGCGGACGGAGCGTCGAGGTCGGTCGCAAGCGACGCGAGTACGGCGTCGACGACCGGCGCGGCCGCGGCTCCCGCCCCGAGCGCCAGGGCGCGTCGCCACCGGTCGAGCAGGTCGACGGAGTCCCAGAGCTCGGCGTCGGTCCACTCCCAGTCGCTGCGGTAGTGGTGGCGCAACAGGGTCAGCCGGATCGCCATCGGGTCGACGTCGCTGTTGCGCAGCGCCGAGACGAAGACCAGGTTGCCGCGCGACTTCGACATCTTCTCGCCGTCGTACCCGACCATGCCGGCGTGGACGTAGGCCTGGGCGAACGGCCGACCCGTGAGGACCTGCGCCTCGGACGCGCACATCTCGTGGTGCGGGAAGACCAGGTCGGAGCCACCGCCCTGCACGTCGAAGGTGTCGCCGAGGTACTCCAGCGCCATCGCCGAGCACTCGACGTGCCAGCCCGGTCGCCCCGGTCCGAACGGGCTCTCCCAGGCGGGCTCGCCCGGTCGCTCGGCACGCCAGACCAGGCAGTCGAGCGGGTCCTTCTTGCCGGGGCGGTCGGGGTCGCCGCCGCGGTCGGCGTAGATCTCGAGCATCTGCTCGCGGGTCCAGCGCGACTCCTGGCCGAACGCGGGGTCGGCGGCGACCGAGAAGTAGAGGTCGTCCTCCACGGCGTAGAGCACACCGGCGTCCTGGAGCCTGCCGATGAGGGCGGTGATCAGGTCCATCGACTCCACGGCCCCGACGAAGTGCGCGGGCGGCAGCACCCGGAGCGCGTCCATGTCCTGCCGGAACAGCTCGATCTCGCGCTCGGCCAGCTCGCGCCAGTCGACGCCGACCTTCGTGGCGCGCTCCAGCAGGGGGTCGTCGACGTCGGTCACGTTGAGCACGTAGCTCACGTCGTGGCCGGCGCTGCGCCACGCGCGGTTGAGCAGGTCGAAGGCGACGTAGGTCGCGGCGTGGCCCATGTGGGTGGCGTCGTACGGCGTGATGCCGCAGACGTAGAGCCTGGCCGGCCCCGTGGGCGTCGTCTCGACCAGGCCGCCCGACGGTGTGTCGTGCACCCGCACCACTGGGCCCGGAGCGGGCAGGGCAGGCAGATCCGGGGAGGGCCATGCGCGCATGCGTGGAGACTACGGCAGGCGGGCTACGACGCTCGCACGGTGTCAGCCTCCGGTGACGTCCGCAGGCGTGCGATCAGAACGGCGGCCACGGGATGGCACGCCACCCCTGGCCCGGCTCGGGCAGGGTGCCCACCCGCAGCAGCCGCTTGACGCGGCGCCGGGTCGCCTCGACCTCGACGGGAGTCACCAGCTCGAGGAGGCGCTCGCCCAGGTCGTCGTCGAGGCGGTCGGCGAGGAGCTCGAGGCAGATCCGGTCCTCGTCGTCCAGGAGGTCGCCGGCCCATCCCCACAGCACGGTGCGGAGCTTGTGCTCGACGTGGAACGTCAGGCCGTGGTCGACGCCGTACCGATGCCCGTCGGTCATCGCCAGCACGTGGCCGCCCTTGCGGTCGGCGTTGTTGACGACCGCGTCGAACACCGCCATCCGGCGCAGCTCGGGGGTGTCCTCGTGCACCAGCGACACGACGTGGTCGCGGTCGTCGAGGCCGTCGAAGACGTGGAGGTAGCCCTCGGGCACGCGAGCGTCGTTGACCAGCGTGACGGCCTCCTGCACCGGGTCGGGCTCCTGCCAGAGCTGGACCATGCCCGGGCCATGAGGCCCGTCGCGCCGGAAGGTGAGCGGCACGATCTGCCACCCGAGCGCCTCGGAGACCAGGTACGCCGCCTCCTCGCGGCCGGCCAGGGTGCCGTCGGGGAAGTCCCACAGCGGCCGCTCCCCCGCGACCGGCTTGTAGACCACGCGTCGGGCGTCGATCTCGCCGACGAACGTCGCGTTGGACGCAGGCATCACGCGGCCGTGGAGGGTGAGCCCACCGGTGAGGAGGCCCGGGTCGATCGTCACGAGTCGCTCAGGCCGGGTCGCGGCGACGGTAGCCGTTCGCCCGGACGCAGAGATGCCCCTCCGGATCGATCGGGTTGCCACAGAACGGGCAGTCGGGACGACCTGCCTCGATCACCAGCGCCGCCCGGTGGACGAACGCCCGAGCGGGCCCGGCCTCGAGCCGGACCGTGAGGACCTCCTCCGGCTCGGCGTCCGCGTCGTCGTCCTCGTCGGTGGTCTCGGTCAGCGGGAACACCTCGATCACCACGCGGGCGATCGAGGGGTCCCACGACAGCGTCATGGTGCCGGCCCGGAACTGCTCGTCGATCGGCTGCTCCAGGGGCGCGGAGTCCTCGAGCCCGACCGGCGCGACGGCGGGGATCAGGATCTCGGGTCCGCTGCTCGACATGACCTCGTCGAGCAGCTCGTCGATCCGCTCCGCCAGGACCGCCACCTGCTCCTTCTCGAGCGCGACGCTGACCAGGCGCGCCCCCGAGCGGGCCTGCAGGAAGAACGTCCGCGCGCCGGGCTCACCGACGGTGCCCGCGACGAATCGCTCGGGCGGATCGAACTCGTGGACGACCGGCATGCCTCCACCTTATGCAGGGCTCACGAAGGGGGCGTGGAGGGTCCGGCGCCGCCGCCCACCTCGGCCCCCCGGTCGCGACGGCGTCGGCTCTTGGCCTTGCCCGGCGTCGGGGCGAGCCACGACAGGTCACCCTCGTGGGTGTTGGAAGCCAGCACGTAGGGCCGGGCGTCGGTGTAGCGGATCACCGAGATCGACGCCGGGTCGACCTGGAGCCGCTGGAACAGGTCGAGGTGCATCCCGAGGGCGTCGGCGAGCACGGACTTGATCACGTCGCCGTGGCTGACCGCCAGCCACACGGCGTCGGGCCCGTGGGCGGTGCCCACCTCGGCGTCGCGACGTCGTACGGCGTCGACCGCCCGGGCCTGCATCTGGGGCAGCGACTCCCCGCCGGGGAAGGTCGCCGCCGAGGGGTTGGTCTGCACCGTCTTCCACAGCGCGAGCTTGGCGAGCTCGCGCAGCGGCCGACCCTGCCACTCGCCGTAGTCGCACTCGGTCAGCGCCTTGTCGGAGCGCACCCGGGGTCGCGCGGACTGGCGGGCGGCGACCGCCCGGGCCGTCTCGCGGCACCGCTCGAGCGGGCTGCTCACCAGCTCTGCCAGCGGGACGACGGCGAGGCGCTCGCTCGCCCGCACAGCCTGTTCCTTGCCGACGTCGTCGAGGTGCACCCCCGGCGTACGCCCGGCGAGCGTGCCGGAGGCGTTCGCGGACGTGCGTCCGTGCCGGAGCAGGATGACGGTGGCCATGCCCCGAGCGTAGGGCCCGACGCCCGGCGCACCGCCCCGTGCCCGGTGAGCGCGGCGTGGGGCTCATCGCCCGGTCGAGGACTAGCGTGAGCATCGTGATCGTGGACAGTGCCGTCTACCGCAAGGGCGTGCGCATCGTCGACGACCTCCCGCCGAGCGAGCTCGGCCAGATCCGCAAGCTCGCCTGCGAGCCGGGCGACTTCGTCTGGGTCGGGCTGCACGAGCCGAGCGAGGCGGAGCTGGCGACGGTCGAGGAGGAGTTCGGCCTCCATCCCCTGGCCGTCGAGGACGCCTTCAACGCCCACCAGCGGCCCAAGCTCGAGCGGTACGGCGACACGCTCTTCCTCACCCTCAAGTCGCTCTGGTACGTCGACGCCGACGATGCGGTCGAGACCGGCGAGATCAACATGTTCGTCGGTGACGACTTCATCATCACCGTGCGCCACGGGGCCGGCTCGGAGCTCCACACCGCACGGCGGGACCTCGAGGCCCGGGCCAAGGTCCTCACCCACGGGCCGTCCGCGGTCGTGTACGCCGTGTGCGACCGGATCGTCGACGGCTACCTCGCGGTGATGGCCTCGCTCGAGGAGGACGTCGACGAGGTGGAGACGTCCGTCTTCTCCTCGCAGCGCACCAACGACTCCGCCCGCATCTACACCCTCAAGCGCGAGATCGCCGAGGCGCGGCGCGCGGTCATGCCGCTGCGTGAGCCCATGCGCCGGTTCGCCACCGGTGCTGTCCCGGGGATCCACGAGGACGCCGCGCCGTTCTTCCGCGACGTGCTCGACCACCTGACCAAGGTCGCCGAGTCTGTGGACGGCCTCGACCAGCTGCTGTCCACGGCCTTCGACGCCCACCTGGCCCAGATCTCGGTGATCCAGAACGAGGACATGCGCAAGATCTCCGCCGGCGTCGCCCTGGTCGCGGCTCCGACGCTCATCGCGGGTGTCTACGGCATGAACTTCCGCCACATGCCCGAGCTCGGCTGGCAGCTCGGCTACCCGTTCGCCCTCGCCCTGATGTTCCTCATCTCGGGCGCGCTCTGGGTCTGGTTCAAGCGTTCCGGGTGGCTCTGACCCCACCGCTCGGGCCGCCACCCGGCCGGCCAGGGGTGAGACGTCGTACCCCCACCGTTTGGTCCCCAACCGCAGGTTTTCGGGGCTGAATGTCGCCGATTGGTCCCCAACCGCACGTATGACGGCGGCGGGGATCAGGTCGCCGACATCACGTTGGTGGACAGCAGCACCAGCAGGAGTACGCCGAGTCCGACGCGGTAGGGGATGAACCACGTGATCGCGTGGTGGGCGACGAAGCGGAGCAGCCAGGCGATGGTCGCGTAGGCGACGACGAAGGACACGACCGTCCCGACGAGGGTCTCGCCGATGCTGATCGAGCCGCCGAGGGCGTCCTTGAGCTCGAACAGCCCGGCCGCGAGCAGGGCGGGGATCGAGAGGAAGAACGAGAACCGCGTGGCGGTGACCCGGTCGAGGCCACGGAAGAGCCCCGCCGAGATCGTGGCGCCGGAGCGCGAGACGCCGGGGATCAGCGCGAAGCACTGCATCAGCCCCACCACCACGGAGTCGGTGAGGTTCAGCTGCTTCTCGCCACGGTCCTGGCGGGCGACCCGCTCGGCGGCCCACATCACCGCGCTCCAGGCGATCAGGGCGATGGCCACCACCCACAGGCTGCGCAGGTCGTTGGTGATGACGTCCTTGAGCGCGAGGCCGACGATGCCGACCGGGATCGTGCCCACGATGACGTACCAGCCCAGGCGGAAGTCGCGATGCCCCCGCCACTCCGGCTGGACGAGCCCACGCACCCAGGTCCGCGCGATCGCCCAGATGTCGCGGGCGAAGTAGAGGATCACCGCCGCGATCGCGCCCATCTGGATGACGGCCGTGAAGCCGGTCACCGCGGGGTCGTCGATCTGCAGCCCGAGGATCTTCTCGGCGATCGTGAGGTGGCCGGTGCTCGAGATCGGGAGGAACTCGGTCAGACCCTCCACGATGCCCAGGATGATGGCGTCGAAGTAGTTCATCGGCTGCTTTCCGGCGTCGGGAGATGCTGCGGCCGCACCAAGGTTAGGGCCCGTCCCTCACCGCGAGCCGCCGACACCCGGCGCGCCGACGACCGGCTACCTTTGGGCGCATGCAACAGCGGGCGGTCGGTGCCACGGGCCTCACGGTCTCGCGGCTCGGCCTGGGAACCATGACGTGGGGTCGCGACACCGACGAGCACGAGGCCCGCGACCAGCTGATCGCCTTCGCCGAGGCCGGCGGCACGCTGGTCGACACCGCTGCGGGGTACGGCGACGGTGCGTCCGAGGAGCTGGTCGGGCAGCTGATCGGTGACGTGGTCGCCCGCGACGAGATCGTCCTGGCCACCAAGGCCGGCATCTCCCGGCGCAGCGGTGAGCGCGAGACCTACGCGTCGCGCGGCCGCCTGCTGACCGAGCTCGACGCGTCGCTGCGCCGGCTGGGCGTCGACCACGTCGACCTGTGGCAGGTGCACACGTGGGTCGACGGCGTCCCGGTGGAGGAGACGCTGACGGCGCTCGACCTGGCGCTCTCGTCCGGCAGGGCGTCCTACGTGGGCATCAGCAACTACGCGGGCTGGCAGACCGCGCAGGCGGCCACGTGGCAGCGCGCGGTCCCAGGCCGGGCGGTGCTGGCCTCGACCCAGGTGGAGTACTCCCTGCTCAACCGTCGGATCGAGGACGAGGTCGTGCCGGCCGCACGGGCGTCGGGTCTCGGCATCCTGCCCTGGTCTCCGCTGGGCGGGGGCGTCCTGACCGGCAAGTACCGCGGCGGTACGCCGTCCGACTCACGCGGGGCCTCCCCCTTCTTCTCCGGCTTCATCGACCCCTACCTCGACGACCGCTCGGCCGGGATCGTGGAAGGCGTCACCAAGGCCGCCGAGGGACTCGGCTGGTCGACGGCCGAGGTCGCCCTGGCCTGGGTGCGCGACCGCCCGGGCGTGACCGCACCCATCGTCGGTGCCCGTACGGCGAAGCAGCTGCTCGGCCTCCTGGGCGTCGAGGAGCTGACCCTGCCCGCGGAGATCGTGGCCGCGCTCGACGACGTGTCGGAGGCCTGACCGGTGCCCGCCGTCCTGCGCCGCCCGCCCGCACGCGGGGTGGAGTGGGAGTTCGAGAAGCTCACCATCGCGCGCGACTTCTCCCGCAACGTCGTCACCAAGATGCTCGTCGAGCGCGCCGAGCACGGCGGCTGGGAGCTCGACCGGGTCCACATCTCCCCCGACGGCACCCGCAGGGTCGTGCTCCGCCGCAAGATCATCCGGATGCGGCCGACCTTCTAGCCGCGACCGACGACGCGCAGGGCTCCGCTGACGACGTCGTCCTCCGACAGCAGGACCGCCGCGGCGGCCGGTCCCAGCGGGACGAAGCTGTCTGCGCTCGTCACCCGGGCCATGCGACCGCCGTAGCCCCTCTCGACCAGCCCGGTCACCACACCCTCCGCCACCCCGCCGCTCGCCCGGGTCTCGTCCACGACGAGGACGGCGGGGAAGGCGGTCGCGATCTCGGCCACGGCGTGGACCGGCAGCGGGGCCAGCCAGCGGAGGTCGAGGACGGTGCATGACACTCCGAGCTCCGCCAACCTGGCGGACGCCCGGAGGCTCATCGGGACCCCGTTGCCGAACGTCACCAGCAGCAGGTCGGCACCGTCACCATGGAGGCCGACCTGACCCAGCGGCACCTGGGCCTCGTCGCTGCCGGCGCCGCGGAAGGGCGCGGTCCAGCGTCCGTCGGACTCCTCCAGCAGGTCGCGTGCGTGGTAGAGCGCGATGGGCTCGAGGACGACGCACACACGGCCGTCCCGCTGGGCCAGCTCGACACAGGTGCGCAGGATCCCGGGCGCGTCGGCCGGGTGGCTCGGCACGGCCAGCACCAGTCCGGGGATGTCGCGCAACACGGCCACGGAGTTGTCGTTGTGGAAGTGCCCGCCGAAGCCGCGCTGGTAGGCCAGGCCGGCGATCCGCACCACCATCCCGTTGCGGTACTGCCCATCGGAGAAGAAGGGCAACGACGCCGCCTCGCCGCGGAGCTGGTCCTCGGCGTTGTGGAGATAGGCGAGGTACTGGATCTCGGGCATGGGCACGAAGCCCGCCAGCGCGGAGCCGAGCGCCACGCCGAGGACGGTCTGCTCGTCGAGCAGCGTGTCGAACACCCGCTGCGCGCCGAATCGGCCCCGCAGCCCGCGCGTCACGCCGTACACCCCGCCCTTGAGGGCCACGTCCTCCCCGAACACCAGGAGCTCGGGGCACCGGTCCATCAGCTCGACCAGGGTCGCGTTGATCGTCTGCGCGAGGGTCAGCGGCGGGCCGTCGTCCGGGAAGAGGGGCTCGTCCCACGCAGGGCGCGCGGGGGCCGAGGGCGCGACCGGCAGGGCGATCGGCGCCATCACCTCGTCGCGGTCGGAGAGCCTCGGCTCGTCCAGGACGCGCTCGGCGTCGTGCATGACGTCGCGGCGGACGAGCTCGTACCACTCCAGGATCTCGTCGGGCGTCGCGCGACCCGCGGCGAGCAGGCAGCGCGCCGTGGCCAGCAGCGGGTCCTGCTCGTGGTCCTGCTCGATCTCCCGCCGCCTCCGGTAGGCCGCCTCGACGTCGGAGCCGGCATGGCCCATGAACCGCACGGTGTCGAGATGGAGCACGGCGGGTCGGCGGGACTCCCTCACCCCGTCGACCACCTGGGCCGCCCGGTCGAGCAGGGTCACCGGGTCGGCGCCGTCGGCGCGCACGTAGGGGACCCCCGGCAGGCTCTCGAGCGTCGCCGCGGGCCAGCCGCGCGGCGACGGGGTACTGATCCCGATCCGGTTGTCCTCACACACGAACAGGACAGGACACGGGACCCCCCGGTGGGCGAGGTACGACGCGGCGTTCAGCGCCCCGGTCACGGTCGAGTGGTTGGCGGAGGCGTCGCCGAAGCTGCAGACCACGATCGCGTCGTCGGGCCAGGGCGTCGGCCGGCCGAGGGAGCGAGCCAGCCCCAGCGAGTAGGCCAGGCCGACCGCGCGCGGCAGGTGGGAGCCGATGGTCGAGGTCTGCGGGACGATGTGGAGGTCCGGGTGCCCGAAGACCTTGTGCCGTCCACCCGAGATCGGGTCGCGGCTCGAGGCGGTCAGGCTCAGCAGCAGGTCGCGGACCGGGTTGCTCTGGCCCGCCAGCGTCGCCCGAGCGAGGTAGAAGCCGCCGGAGCGGTAGTGGAGGAGCGCGGGGTCGTCGACCCTCGTCGTCAGTCCCAGCGCCGCGTTGCTCTCGTGCCCCGCCGAGCCGATCGTGTAGTAGCCCTGGCCTTGGGCCTGCAGCCATCGGGCCGCGAAGTCCACGTGGCGGCTCCTGACCTGGGCCGCGAACAGCGCTCTCAGGAGCTCCTCCGTGGGGTGCGGCTCCGATGCGCCGGGCGGCTCCGCGGCTCGCCAGTCGGCCACGGCGCGCGAGAAGTAGGCGTCGACCGCCTCCACCGAACGACCTAGACCTGGTCGAGGAACCGGTCGAAGACCCGCGACCCGAACTCCAGGGCATCGACCGGCACCCGCTCGTCCACCCCGTGGAAGAGAGCGGTGAAGTCGAGGTCGGCCGGCAGCCGGAGCGGGGTGAACCCGTAGCTGCGGAGCCCGAGCTTGTTGAAGTGCTTGGCGTCGGTGCCACCGCTCATCAGGTACGGCGCCACGCGGGCCCCGGGGTCCTCGGCGAGGAGGCAGCGGGTCATCGCGTCGACCAGGTCACCGTCGTACGGCATCTCCCAGGGCTGCTGGTGCGAGACGTGGGAGCGCTCGATCCCCTCGCCGCAGAGCTCGGCGATGGTGTCGAAGAACTCGTCCTCGAAGCCGGGCAGGAACCGGCCGTCGACATGCGCGGTGGCCTCGGTCGGGATCACGTTCACCTTGTAACCGGCAGCGAGCATCGTCGGGTTCGCGGTGTTGCGGATGACCGCGCCCATCATCCGTGCCGCACCGCCGAACTCCTCGATCAGCGACTCGGCGTTGTCGGGCGTGGCCTCGGTGCCGGCCAGCTCGGCGACGGCGGCCAGCAGCGTCTGCATCGTCGGCGTCAGTCGCACGGGCCACTCGTAGGCCCCGATCCGCGCCACCGCGGCCGCCAGCCGACTCACCGCGTTGTCGTCGTTGATCATCGAGCCGTGCCCGGCGCGGCCACGGGCGGTCAGCTTCATCCAGGCCATGCCCTTCTCGGCGGCCTCGATCAGGTAGAGCCGCTGCCCGCGGATCGTCGTGCTGAAGCCACCGACCTCGCCGACCGCCTCGGTGCAGTGCGCCAGGTGCTCGCGGTGGTCCTCGACCAGCACCTGCGCCCCGTGGTGTCCCCCGGCCTCCTCGTCGGCGGTGAAGCACAGCACGATCGGGCGGTCGGGCACGGCCCCCGCCCTCGCCCGGGCGCGCACCACCGAGAGCAGCATCGCGTCGAAGTCCTTCATGTCGACCGCCCCGCGACCCCAGACGTAACCGTCCTGGATCTCCCCCGAGAACGGGTCGACCTGCCAGTCCTCGGCCGCGGCCGGCACGACGTCGAGGTGTCCGTGCAGCAGCAGCGCGCCCTCGCCGCCCGGGCGTCCGCCCCACTGGGCCACCAGCGACGTGCGCCCGCTGTCGAGCTCGAACAGCTCCGACTCGATCCCGACCTCGTCGAGGAGGCCGGCCACGTGCTCGGCCGCCTTGCGCTCGCCCGGGCCGGACTCGTCGCCGTAGTTGCTGGTGTCGATCCGGATCAGGTCGCGACACAGGTCGACGACCTCGCCCGCCGGGTCGTAGGAGGGGTCGTACGACGGCTGCCCGTGCTGCTCTGACTGGTCCTGGGACATGCCCCCATCCTGACACCAGCCGGGCCGCTCCCGATGTGAGGAATGGGGTCGTCGGTTGCTAGAGTTCCCTCCGCACTCGTCCGGGTGGCGGAATTGGCAGACGCGCTAGCTTGAGGTGCTAGTGCCCGTATTAGGGCGTGGGGGTTCAAGTCCCCCCTCGGACACCACGACAGCCCCTGGGGTCGCCCCGGGGGCTCACGTATGTCGGGGCCCGGCTCGCCCTCGCGAGCAAGATCGACAGACACGGACGGTCCAGCCGAGGCCCCCGTGAGCAGCACTGCTCCTCGACGGTGATTTCGCGCGCCGTGCGGTTGATCTCCCCGCGCGCGGGTACGACGTGGAGATGGCGCCCGGTGAGCCCCCTGGCTTCAGGGCCGTGGCCGGGCCGCCCCCTCGCGACGAGAGCAGGCAGCATGTCCGAGCATCCGACCGATCCCGATCCCGATCTCGATCCCGATCCGGACCCGCAAGCAACGGCTCAGGCGCCGGCCAAGGACCCGCTCCGCGCCTCACGCGTGAGCCGGTTCTGGGCGGCACTGGCGGCGCTCGTCGTCCTGCTGCTGTTCCTGGTGGTCTTCGTCGCCCAGAACACCGAGCGGGTGACGGTCCACTTCCTGGGCTGGGAGTGGCATCCGCCGCTGGCCGTGGCGATGCTCGTCGCCGTCCTCGTCGGCCTGGCGATCACCGTGACAGCCGGGACGCTGCGGATCTGGCAGGTCCATCGGCGCGTACGGCGTGCACCGTGAGCGGAGCAGGGGTGTGGCCCACGGTCAGGCCAGGGCGACCGCGGCGTCCGGCTCGGCGACCTTGAACGTGAACGACTCCTCCAGGTAGAGGTGCACCTGCTCGGCGTCGTGGTGGCGGTAGCCGATCGAGATGTCCTGCCCCACGTCGAGGAGGAAGTCGCCGCCCCGCTGGCTGACCACGAGCGCACCCGTGAGCCCGGGAGAGCGGACCACGCTCCCCGACTCGAGGACGCGCCCCAGATGGTCCATCAGCGGGTAGCCGCCGTGCTCGGTCGTCGAGACGATCGCGGTGTAGCGGCTGGGGTCGATCGCCAGGGCGTAGGGGCCCTCGATCCCGTTCTGGCGGAGCCGGTCGACCGCCACCGCCACGAGGCCGGGGTAGGCCGCGCAGTCCTCGCCCAGCGTGCTCGCGTCGTACGGCGAGGCCTGCCCGATGCCCACGATGTCGGCGGCGGCCCAGCCGTTCAGCACCGCTCGGTTCTCCAGCTCGGCGGCGACCTGCGCGGCCCGCGCCAGGTCGTCGAGCTCGGGGTCACGGCTGCCGCGCTGGATGTCGTCGATCTCGTCCCGGGAGACGGTGAACGGCACGCGGTACTCCGCGAGTGGCAGCACGCGACGGCGACCGAGGACCACTCCCGAGGCGTCGAGGCCGGCCGGCGGAGCCGAGAGCGTGTCGGTCCGCCCCAACGACATCGCGTCGTGACGCCAGCCGCCGGGGCCGACCCAGTCGACCAGCCGGCGAGCCGCCAGCAGCGGCGTCAGACGTTCCTTGGCCTCGGCGTCGATCGCCTTCCACGCCCGGTCGGGAATGGGGGCGTGGTCGCGGAGGAGGTGGTTGGGAGACGTCATGCGCGTTGTCCTCTCAGGCTTCCTATGCCGAGCGAGCCGTCGGTGCGGCGCTCCTGGGAACCGTCGTCGTTGGGGTGCAGCTCGGACTCGATCTCGTCGACGTACTGCTCGGGATCCTTGTCCTCGGTGTCGACACCGTCGGTCGTGGGGTGGCGGTCCAGGTACGACTCGAGCTCCTGACCGAGGCGCTCGCGGAGCTCGGGGGAGGCATGCTGACGGAAGTCTGCGATCCCCTCGCGCTCTTCCTCGGCCATGTGCTCGTCGTTGGCCTTGCGCGTCTCGAGCACCGCTGCCCACCACTGCTCGCTGGCGACCGGGTGTCGGGCTGCGTCGCGGACGCCGTCACGGATGTCGTTGTGGTCGCCGATCGCGTCGAGCGTCTCGTCCTCGGGGTCGTCCTCACCGCGGGCCAGGAGCTGCGGGTAGAAGATCTCCTCCTCCGCCGCCGCGTGCACGTCGAGGCGAGCCGCCAGCGGCTCCCACAGAGCCTGGATCGCGGCGATGTCGGGATCGGTCTCGGTCGAGAGGTCGAAGAGAGCGATGAACTGTCTGCGGAACCACGCGTGGTCACGCAGGATCACCTCGGTCACGTCCATGCAGCCACCGTAGCCAGTTCGGACCGGATCGAAACTCAGCGGGAGGTCGAGCCCGAGCGACGGCCGACCCGCCGGGCCCGCCGTACCGCATTTGGGGCATGACTCTCCCGTCGTTCCGTGGTGTGGTCGGGCCATCTCAGATGTGAGGTCTGGGCAACTCGGGGGTGTGTGTCACCGATGAGAGTTCGAGTTCTTGTCTGCAGCGTCGCGATCATGGGGCTGGCCGCGCTGGGCTCCGCCCCCTCTCCCGTCCAGGCTCGTGGGGGCCCCGCGCCGTCAGGGCAGGTGGTCGTCGTCCAGGGCGTGCCCGGCGCGGTGTACGCCGTCTCCATCGACGGCAAGGAGGTCAAGCGCGACGTCGCGGTCGACGCCGTGCTCGGTCCCTACCAGCTGTCGGCCGGACAGCACCGCGTGCAGTTCACCGACAGCCAGGGGAACAAGCAGGTGGCCTCCACGGTCGACGTGACCGCCGGCTCGAGCAGTGACGTCGTGGTCCATCTCCCGGCCGAGGTGGGCGGCGCACCCGTGGTGAACCTCTACCGCACTCCCCGCAAGCCGATCGCGCCCGGAAAGGCGCGCGTGCTCGTGGCCCACACCGCGACCGTGGCCCCAGCCGACGTCCGCGTGGACGGCCAGGTGGTGTTCACCGACATCGCCAACGGGGAGTACGCCACGGCCGACGTCGCGTCCGGCACCCACTCGGTCGCGCTGCTGCCGACCGGAACGACCACCAAGCCGATCCTGGGACCGCTACCGCTGACCCTCGAGCCGAGCACGGTGACGATGGTCTACGCAGTCGGCCGACCCAGCAACGGGTCGATGAACGTGATCCTGCACAGTGCCACGCTCACCTCGAACGGCGCCACCGCACCGGCGACGATCGACACCGGGTCCGTAGGGCTCGCCGCTCGCATCCGGGTGTCCCCGTTCCACGTAGCGACCCGGTGACCAGTCGTGCTCGGAGACGACATCGGGCGGGCAGTGGTCGTACGACGTGGGCCGTGGCCGGCCTGGCGGCAGCCGGCCTCACCGGGTTCGCGCTGATGCTGTCGCCCTGGAGCCCGGCCGGAGCTGGGGCGAGCGACGGGTCGACTCCCCCGTCGGCACCGGCCTCCTCACCGTCGGGATCGGTCGACGCGCCACCGGCGGTCCCCGCTCGGCGCGCAGGCGCCGTACGTCCCGAGCGACCGACGCGCGCGGTGCTCCCGAACGGCACCGTGGTCCCGATCCGCGCGGTCGACAGCCGGCCGGACGGGACCCTCGACGTGCCGAGCGACATCCGCGTCGCGGGCTGGTGGCGAGGCGGGTCCAGGCTCGGCGACCCGTTCGGGTCCACGCTCGTCGCGGCCCATGTCGACTCCTTCACCCAGGGGCTCGGCCCGTTCTCCTCCTTGCTGTCGGTCAGACCGGGTCAGACCGTCGTCCTGGCCTCCGCCCATCTACGACAGTCGTTCGAGGTCACCTCCCTACGGCTGATCCCCCAGGGTTCGCTGGCGCACCAGAGCTGGATCTACGCGGCCCGAGGTCGGCGGCGGCTCACCCTCGTCACGTGCGCCGGGCCCTACCTCGCCGATCGCGGGGGTTATCAGCACCTGGCCGTGATCACGGCCAGCCCGACCACCGCGGCCCTCCGGACCGGCGCGTGATGACGGCGTCGAAGAAGTCCAAGAAGCGCCAGCGGCAGCGCCGGCAGAAGGCCCGCGCGAGGGCGAGGAAGCAGGCCGTACGCCAGACCGAGACGCCGACGACGAGCACGGCGGTCACCCGGAGCGTGGGATCCGTGGCGACGATGGAGCGACCCCGACCGGAGGTACGCCCCGCGCCGGTGACGTCCCCGGTCGAGGAGCCCGAGCCCGGGGTTGTCGAGGCGCCGGCCGCGGTCGTGCAGCCGCTGCGCGTCGACGCTCCCGAGAAGGCCGGGGACCGACGCAAGATCGCGGCCGGGATCGTCGCCGCCCTGGTGACGGCCGCCGCGCTCGTGGGGGCGGCCGTGGTGGTCCTGCACCCGGGCTCCGACGGCGGACGCGCCGAGCACTCGGCAGCGAGGCGCTATGCGCCACCGCGACCACTGGCCCCGAACACGTCGTACGTCGAGACCAGGGTGCTGAGCTCGGGCGACCTGCAGGTGACCCACTGGATCTCCAGCCGGACACCCATCGGGATGGTGCGGCTCGACCAGCCCCGGGTCGCGGGCCTGCCTCACCTCGAGGTCAGCAAGGTGGTCGTCGTCGGCAACCGCACCCATGCCATCCGCAGCTCGGCGAAGAGCGGTGCCTACTACGTCACCGGCGCGCGCCACCTCTACGTCAGCTACCTCCTGAAGGGCGCGGTCACGCGCGCACCCAGGCCGGCGGGCAGGGCGCTGGCCGTGATCACGAACCTCGACGTGGACGGCGTGCCCGGCCTGACCCAGACCACCCACTCCGTCACCGGGGCCCGCGTCCTGAACCTCGCCTGCTCCGCAGGCGAGCCCGAGGCGCTACCGGCGCCGTGCGGCGAGTCCGGCAGCGACGGCTGGCAGGCGACGCTCGAGGGCGGAGCGGTCGGAGACCGGGTGATGGCGCAGCTCGACCTCGGCACCACATCGCAGCCGTAGCCGCGAGCCTGCAGCGATCCGCGGGCTCCTGCAGAGATTTTGCCGACCATCAGGCCCGTCAGCCCCATCAGTCACACCGCGCCGGGACGTCCGTTGTGTTCCGCGCGGCCCCACGTCACCCTGGCCGCGGGGGCCTTTCGCACGGGGGGTGCGGAGGAGGACCCCTTCGCAGGGGGGTGCGAAGAACATGGACAAGCGCGCGCTCGCATCGGCGCCTTCGGCGGCCGACGCAGCTGATCTCGAGCCGGTGGACCACGACAGCCCGGCCACCCGGCTCCTCGATGCGCTCCGGGCCGGCGACGCCGACGCCCTAGCGGCGTCGGTGGGGCAGACGACGACCGTCACGGCCGAGAACATGCCCTGGGCCTGCCGCGGTCCGGACGAGGTGCAGACGATGCTCCGCGAGGCGCGCGAGCGCTTCCCGGGGCTGACCTTCGAGCCCAGTACGCGGCACGTCGGGTTCGGCCTCGTCATCGAGGAGGCACGGGTCCGTGACGTCGCCGCCGAGGCGGAGGCGGCCCTCGGCGCCGAGGTCGACGACGCAGCCCGGGCGGCGGAGGAGGAGGTCCGCGCCGAGATCCACCCGATGTGGGACGAGCCTCTCGCGGGACGCTCGTCGGAGCTGGTGCTGTGGAACGAGGCCGTCCAGTTCGACCTGCCGCTGCCACCGGTGCCGCTGAACATGCCGGTCCGGGTGACCGTCCGGCACGATGACCTCCAGGTGCACGAGGTCGTCCTGAGCTTTCCCGCCGCGCTGCTGAAGCGTGCGCTCGGGCAGTACGTCGACCCGTTGGAGATGTCGTTGAGCGAGGTGCAGTCGGCGTTCATCGCGCCCGCCGGCGCCGGGCTCACCACGCACTCTCTCGCGGGACCCGAGCTGAACCTGACGCCTGCCTCAGCCCCCGCCCCGGCTCCCAGGGCGGCCGAGCCGGTCGGCACGGCACGTCCGCGTCGACGACGCCGCAGGCTGGTCCTGCTGGTACTGCTCGTCCTGGCCCTGCTGGGCGGGGCGGGATGGTGGGTCCTCCAAGGGGGCCAAGCCACGCGGGCCGCCAGTCCGCCGCAGGCGTCCGCCGCGCCCACGGGGGCGAGGTCGGTGCAGCCGAGCCAGGCGGCTCGACAGCCGACCTCCTCGCAGGCGCCGACCGTGACGCGGACGCAGTCGACCTCCGCGCCTGCCAGGACGCCGACGGTGACGCTGAAGTCGGACCTGGCCTTCGGGTTCGACAGCTCGACGCTGTCGCCCCAGGCGAAGGCCGCGATCGCCGCAGTGGCCCACCAGGTCCGCAGTGCCGGGCTCACCGGGAAGATCTACGTCGACGGCTACACCGATGACCTCGGCTCGGCGGCGTACGGGCAGCTGCTCTCCCAACGACGCGCTGATGCCGTGTCGACGTACCTCCAGTCCCAGCTGCTCGGTGCCCCGGTGTCCATCGTGTCCGTCGGGCACGGTGAGTCCAACCCGATCGCCAGCAACGCCACGACCGCAGGACAGAGGCAGAACCGCCGGGTCACCCTCACGTTGCCTCAGCCCTGACCGCCTACGGTGGTCGTATGCCTGAGGCGCTGCGCGTCGCGTTCGTGACGGGGACGACGCCCGACAAGTGGGTCCGCGCCTGGCGCGAGCAACGGCGGGGCCCGCTCGAGCTCGTCCCGGTGACCGAGGACGAGCAGGAGGACGTCGTACGCCGGGGCGAGGTCGACATGGCACTGGTCCGGCTGCCGGTGGACACCGACGACCTCCACTGCGTCCGCCTGTACGACGAGCTGCCGGTCGCCGTGGGCGGCCGTGACCACCTGATCTCGGCCGCGTCGGAGGTGACCCTCGACGACCTCGTCGACGAGCAGCTGGTCCGGCCCCACGCCTCGGGGTGGAGACCGACCGTCGACCAGCTCGACTGGCCCCAGATGACCGAGCAGGAGGCGATCGAGGCGGTCGCTGCCGGCACGGGGATCGTCCTGGTCCCGATGTCGGTGGCCCGTCTCTACCAGCGCAAGGACGTCGTCCACCGCGTGGTGACCGACCTGCCTGCGAGCACCGTCGCCCTGGTCTGGCTGCGCGACCGCGACGACGAGACGACGCAGGCCTTCGTGGGCGTCGTCAAGGGCCGGACCGCCAACACGTCGCGGGGCTGAGTCGGCCCTAGGCTGTCCGGCATGCCCGCGCTCGTCGCCTCGGCCCCCGGCCGAGTGAACCTGATCGGCGAGCACACCGACTACAACAGCGGCCTGTGCCTGCCACTCGCCCTCCCCCAGCGCACCACCGTCACGCTCACGCCTCGCGACGACCTGCTGCTGAGCCTCCTCAGCGCCCAGGAGGACGACGGCTGGGACGGCTCGGTGGACGACCGCCCGTCGGGATGGGCGGCGTACGTCGCCGGGGTCGTCGCGATGCTCCGCTCCGACGGTCACGCGGTGCCCGGGTTCACGGCTCGGATCGACTCGCAGGTCCCCCTCGGTGCCGGTCTGTCGAGCTCCGCGGCGCTCGAGTGTGCGATCGCCGTGGGCGTCGCCGGCGTGCTCGACCTCGACCTCGACGGTGCCGGCCGCCGGCGGCTGGCCGACGCCTGCATCCGCGCCGAGAACGACTACGTCGGGGCACCGACAGGCGGCATGGACCAGACCGTCGCCATGCTCGGCCGCGCGGGCCACGCGCTCCTCCTCGACTTCGCCGACGGCAGCGTGACCGAGGTCGCGCTCCCCCTCGACGACGCAGGTCTGGCCCTCCTCGTCATCGACACCCGCGTCAGCCACAGCCTCACGGACGGCTCCTACGGCGACCGGCGTACGGAGTGCGCGAAGGCCGCCGAGGCACTGGGCGTGGCGACGCTCCGCGACACCGACGCCGACGCCGTCGAGCGGATGGAGGACCCGGTGCTGCGCGGGCGCGCTCGCCACGTGGTCACCGAGAACCAGCGCGTCCTCGACGCGGTCGCGGACCTCGGAGCCGAGGACTGGGCGTCCCTGGGTGCGACCCTCGACGCCTCGCACACGTCGATGCGCGACGACTTCGAGATCTCCTGCCGCGAGCTCGACCTCGCCGTCGACACGTCTCGCCGGGCGGGGGCCATCGGCGCCCGGATGACCGGCGGTGGCTTCGGCGGCTCGGCGGTCGCGCTGGTGCCGCGGTCGGCCCTCCACGCCGTCCAGGAGGCCGTGACGGCGTCGTTCGCCGAGGCGTCGCTGACCCTCCCGGAGTTCCTCGTCGCGACCCCGGGAGACGCGGCGCGGATCGACTCCCTCAGCTGAGGTGCGCCGGCACCGCGAGCCCGGCGTCGCGGAGCTCCAGGCGCGCGAGCGCCGTCACCACCTCCGGGTCACGGGCCCGCCACGCACCGGCCGGGTCGTCGCTGATCTTCGCCAGGACGTACATGGGCTGACGCGCCAGGGCGCGGAGGGCGAACAGGTCGAGGTCCTCGGCCGCGTCGATGAACCTCGCGCTGGCCGTCGCCTCACGCACGAAGCGCCATCGGATCGGGACGAAGAACACCGCCACGCACAGGATCGGGATCGCCGCGAGCGAGATGCCCAGCGCCCACGAGAGCCGGTGCACCGCCGTGACCTGGGCGCGCCCGGCCGAGGCGAGGGCCTGCGACGCCGACGACATCTGGTCGAACGGCGCGGAGACCCCGCCGCCGACCAGGGGGATCCCGCTGAGCGTGTCGCCGGCGCTGGTCAGGCCGTCGGCCAAGGACGTCGCCGACGAGTCGGTCTGCCGGCCCACGCCGGCCAGCTGCATCGTGCCGTGCTGCACGACGTGGCCGAACCAGACCCAGCCGACGATCCAGAGCACGAACAGCACGTCGGCGAGGAGCTGGCGGGTACGACGGGCGGGGGCGTCGGCGTAGAGCTTCATGGCGCCCATCCGACCAGCACGGACGTCCCAGGTCGAGTACGCGTACTCAGGGCGGCTGGGTGTGCGGACGGATCCCGGCCGCGGTGCCGCGCGGCGACGATCAGTGCATGACAACTCCTGACACCACCCAGAAGAACACCAGCGCCTTCTTCCTGCAGGCCGCCGCCGCGTTCGGGGTCTCGCTGTTCGCCATGGTCGTCGCGATCTACTACCTGCCCGCCGACCCGTGGGTGAAGGCCTTCCTCGCGCTCGGCACGATGTTCCTCGTCACCTCGAGCTTCACCCTCGCCAAGTGCGTCCGTGACGCCCAGGAGGACCAGATGGTCGTCCGCCGGCTCGACCAGGCCCGACTCGACCGAGCGCTGGCCAGCCACGACCCGTTCAAGAACGCGGGCTGACCCGGCCTGCCACAATCCGATCGTGGCCGTGCCCGATCCTGCAGTCGTCGTCCTCGTCGGCGCCGCGGGGTCGGGCAAGTCCACGTGGGCGTCCGACCACTACCGCCGCGCCGAGATCGTGTCCTCCGACGAGCTCCGCGGCATCGTCGGCTCCGGACCCGCCGACCTCGACGCCTCGGCCGACGCCTTCGACCTCCTGGAGCGGATCGTGTCGGCGCGGGTCGCCCGTGGTCTCACGACCGTGGTCGACACCCTCGGTCTCGACCCCGAGCGACGGCGCGCGTGGTGGGCAGCGGCCCGGGCCGCGGGGCTTCCCGCTGTCGCCGTCGTCCTCGACACCCCCGGCGACGAGTGCCGTCGCCGGAACGCGCGTCGTGACCGTCCCGTCCCCGCCGCCGTGCTCGCCGACCAGGTACGCCGCGTGGCCGCCGTCGTCCCCGACCTCCGCGCCGAGGGTTGGGACCACGTCGAGGTCGTGCAGCCGGGTGCACCTGACCCCCACGGTTTGGTCCCCAACCGCAACGACACGCCGGGAGAGGCTGCGGTTGGGGACCAATCCGCAGCATCCAGCGCACCCGGAGTGCCGCGGGTGGTGCTGCAGCTGTCGCGCTTCCCCTGGGGCGAGGACCCGGGCGGATGGGTCCGCGACATGGCGCTCGCCGCGGACGAGGCGGGCTTCGCGGGGATCGCCGTGATGGACCACCTGATCCAGATCCCTCAGGTCGACACCGCCTGGCAGCCGATCCCCGAGCCGTGGGTCACCCTCGGGCTCGTCGCCGGGCTCGACACCGACCTGGCGGTCGGCACCCTGTGCACGCCGGCCACGTTCCGGCCCGCCGGCATCACGGCGAAGGCCGCGGCGACGCTCGACGCGCTCTCGGGGGGCCGGGCGTTCCTCGGCGTGGGCGCGGGCTGGTGGGACCGCGAGCACGCGGCGTACGGCATCGGGTTCCCGCCCGCACGCGAGCGGCTCGACCTGCTGGAGACCACGATCGAGACGTGCCGGGCGCTGTGGGCACCGGGCACCAAGCCCTACGACGGCGACCGCGTCAGCCTGCCCGAGACCACCTCCTACCCCCGGCCCGCCCACGAGATCCCGGTGATCGTCGGCGGCAGCGGGGAGCAGCGCACTCTCGCGATCGCCGCGCGGCTGGGCGACGCCTGCAACCTGCCGTCGGACCCCGACGTGCTCAGGCACAAGCTCGCCGTCCTCGACCGGCACCTGGCCGACGCCGGCCGGACCCGCGACGACGTCGCGGTCACCGTGCTCGACCTCCCTGTGGTCGGTCGAGACCGCGAGGACGCCTGGGCGCAGGTCGAGCGCATGCGCGGGAGGACGACGGCGGCGGTCTTCGCGCGCCGTACCAACGCGGGCACCGTCTCCCAGCACCGCCGCCGCTACGCCGATCTCGCGGACCTCGGCGTGAGCACGGTGTTCGTCGGCGTGCGGGGGCTCGCCGGTCCCGAGGACGTGCTCGCCCTGGCCGCTCTCACCGGCTGACCTCAGCTCAGCTGGTCGCGCAGAGCGGCGAGATCTCCGACCACCCAGATGTCGGCGAGCAGTCCGTCGCGGACCGTGAAGAAGGCCGCACCCGGGTAGGAGAACCGCCGGCCGCTGGCCGGCACCCCCAGCAGGGTGCCGTCGTGGGTGCCCGACCAGACGAGTCGCGCCGCGGCCCGCTCGCCCTCCACGACGAGGTCGACGACCTCGTTGCGGAAGTCGCTCGACGCTCGTCGTACGCCGTCGCGGTAGGAGCGCCACGCGGAGACACCGAGCGTCTCCTGGCCGAGCGAGCCCCGGAAGCGGAGGTCGGGATGCAGGGTCGCCTCCACGGCGTCGTCGTCCCACGCGTTCCAGAGGTCGTCGTAGAACCGGTGCACCAGCGTGGCGACGTCGGTCATCCGGGAGAGGCTACTTCAGCTCCGCGCTGGAGAGCCCGAGCACGCGACGAGCGATGATGAGCTGCTGGATCTGCTGCGTGCCCTCGAAGATGTCGAGGATCTTGGAGTCGCGCGCCCACTTCTCGAGGAGCTCTCCCTCGCTGTAGCCGACCGACCCGCAGAGCTCCACGCACGACAGCGTGATGTCGGAGGCAGCCCGGCCGGCCTTGGCCTTGGCCATCGAGGCCTCCATCGCGTTGGCCCGGTGGTTGTCGGCCATCCAGGCGGCCTGCAGCATGAGCAGGCGCGCGCCCTCCCAGTCGGCCTCCATCCGGAGGAACGTGGCGGACGCGGCGCTCTGGACCATGGCCGGCCGGTCGTAGTCGATCGTGACGCCGGCCTGCTCGAGCAGGTCCCGGGTCAGGTCGAGGGCGGCCTTGGCGCAGCCGACCGCCATCGCCGCGACCAGCGGTCGGGTGTTGTCGAACGTCGCCATCGCGCCAGCGAAGCCCTGGCTGGTGTCGATGTCGGGTGAGCCGAGGAGGTTCTCCACCGGGACCCGGCAGTCCTCGAAGCGGATCGCGGCGGTGTCGGACGCGCGGATCCCGAGCTTGTGCTCGAGGCGCTCGACGGTCATCCCCGGCGTGCCCTTCGGTACGACGAACGACTTGATCGCCGCGCGGCCGAGAGACCGGTCGAGGGTGGCCCAGACGACCACGGCGTCGGACCGCTCACCCGAGGTGACGTAGATCTTCTCGCCGTTGAGCACGTACTCGTCGCCGTCGAGGACGGCCGTGGTGCGGATGTTCGCGGTGTCGGAGCCGGTGTCGGGCTCGGTGATCGCCATCGAGGCCCAGACGCGGCCGAAGCGCTCCTGCTGCTCGGGGTCGCCCACCGACGCGATCGCGGAGTTGCCGAGGCCCTGGCGCGGCAGCGAGAGCAACAGGCCGACGTCGCCCCAGCACATCTCCGCGATGGACATCACCGAGGCCAGGTTGGTGCCGTTGCGGACGCGCCCCTCGGCCCCTTCGTCGTCGCGGGGCTCGTCGCGCTTCACGCCCGAGGCCCCGGCACCGGAGCTCGCACCGGACTCCGAGAGTCCGTCGATCATCGCGGCGAGGAGGTCGAGCTCCTTGGGGTAGGCGTGCTCGGCACGGTCGTAGGTACGGCTGATCGGCCGCAGCATGTTCATCGCGACCTGGTGGGCCTGGTCGCGCACCTGCCGCAGCTTCTTCGGGTCGTCGAGAGAGATCGGCATCAGACCAGCACCCCGCCTTCCATGACCGAGACGGCCCGGAGGTCGCGGTACCAGCGCTCCACCGGGTGCTCCTTGACGAAACCGTGGCCGCCGAGCAGCTGGACGCCGTCCAGCCCGATCCGCATCCCCTTGTCGGAGCAGAGCTTCCGCGCCAGTGCGACCTCACGGGCGAAGTCCTTGCCGGCGGCGGCGCGCGACGCGGCCTTCCAGGTCAGCAGCCGCATCGCCTGGAGCTCTGTCGCGATGTCGGCGACCATGAACGCCACCGACTGACGGTGCGCGATCGGCTCACCGAACGCCTCGCGCTCCTTGACGTAGGGCGTCACGTAGTCGAGGACGGCCTGCCCGACGCCCACGGCCAACGCACACCAGGCCAGCCGCGACAGCCGTACGCACTCGACGTACGACGAGCCGTCGGTCGTGCCGAGGACTGCGTCCTCGGGGACCCGGACACCCGTCAAGGTGAGCGTGGTCAGCGAGGCGGCGCGCACGCCCATCGCCGGATCGGCCTCGACCGTCAGACCGTCGGCGCCGGACTCCACCAGGACCAACACGTTCGCGTCGTCCAGACGCGCACCGACGACGAAGAGCTCGGCCTCGGCCCCGCGCGGCACCATCGACTTCACGCCGTCGAGGACGAGGCCGTCCTCGGTCCGCGTCGCGGTCGTGGCGGGCTCGAGGGCGTCGAAGAGCGGGCGCGGCTCGGTGAGCGCCAGTGCCGCCGCCGGGACGTCGTCGCCGGTGAAGGCCGGGAGGTAGGTGCGCTGCTGCTCGTCGGAGCCCCAGGTGGCGATCGCGGTCGCGACCGCGCCCGGCGCGAGCGTCGCGACGGCCAGGCCCAGGTCGCCCTGAGCGAGCGCCTCGGCGACGAGGGCACCGGCCATCACCGCGCGTTCCTCGGAGATGCCGCCGAGCGACTCGGGGACGCCCAGGAGCGGGAGTCCGACCTCGGTCGCGGCGGAGAGGACCTCGGGAGGTGCGGCGCAGGCGGTGTCCGCCTCGGTCGGCGGCCGGGCGCAGCACCTCGGTGGCCAGCTCGGTGACCACGTCGACGAGCATCTGCTCGTCGTCGGTCGGGGTGAGGTCGAAGACACCACCGGCGGGGGTCGCGGCGGCTCGGGCGCCGGACCGACCGCTCACCCCTGCGCGGGCGAAGACGCGGCCGGCGGTCGTGGCGGTCCGGAACCCGCCGCGCGTGAGCGTGAAGACCGTCTGCTCGGCGTGCTTGCGCAGCCCGACCCGGTCGAGGAGCTCGCTGGCTGCCAGCTTGTTGAGCGCGACCATCGCATAGCCGAGCGGGTCACGCGCCTCGTGGCTCGCGACACCGTGCCGGCCCCCGGGACGGAAGATCTTGGTCAGGGACATGGGCCCAATGTAACTCTGAGTTACATTTTGCGGCCACCGCCCCCTCGGTGCTCCCGGTCACACCGCGGTGCGGCTCCCCGAGCGACCGACGCCTGGTGGCATCCCTACGATCTGACGCATGCCGCCCGTGCCCACCGCTCCCGACCACGCGCCGTACGGTCAGCTCCCGGAGGGCGGCCGCGTCCGCCCGATCGTCCGGTGGGGCGCCGACGTCATGCACCGCACCAACCAGCCGGTCACCACCTTCGACGACGACCTGCGCACCCTCGCCGCCGACATGGTCGCCACGATGTACGCCGCCGACGGCGTCGGCCTGGCGGCCTGCCAGGTGGGGGTCGACCTGGCGATGTTCGTCTTCGACTGCCACGACGCGGCGGACGAGCGGACCGTCGGCGTGGTGTGCAACCCCGTCGTCATCCTCCCCGAGGGTCGCGAGCGCAAGCTGGACGAGGACGACGAGGGATGTCTCTCGCTGCCGGGTGCCTACGTCCCGCTCGCCCGACCGGACGTCGCGACCGTGGAGGGTCAGGGGTTGGACGGCGAAGCGGTCCTGTTCAGCGGAGACGGCCTCCTGGCGCGCGCTCTCCAGCACGAGACCGACCACACCCGTGGCACGGTCTTCGGCGACCGCCTCTCGACCCGGTGGCGCAAGAAGCTGCAGAAGGCTCACGACAAGACCGCCGACACCTTCCCCGCGGACTGGCCCGCCGTCCCCAAGCTCGGGTCGTCCGCCTGAGAGGCCACTAGGGGTTCCTGTCAGGCGGACGACCGACCGGGCTCCGCGGGTCGTCCGCCTGAGGTTCACTTCTAGGTGAACGTGGGGCGGACGACCGACCGGGCCCCGGGGTCGTCCGCCTGAGGTTCACTTCTAGGTGAACGTGGGGCGGACGACCCGGGTACGGCGAGTCAGGGGCGGCGGCGGGCGGCGACGTAGCAGGCGACGGCGGTGGCGGCGGCGACGTTGAGGGAGTCGATGCCGTCGCGCATCGAGATGACGGCTCGGCGGTCGGCGCTGTGCTCCCAACGCCCCGAGAGGCCGTGACCCTCCGACCCCAGCACCAGCGCCACCCGGTCCACGCCGGCCACGGCGTCCTCCACCGGGACGGCGTCGTCGGCCAGGGTCAGCGCGACCGTGGTGAAGCCCCGTGCCGCGAGGTCCGGCAGCGCGTCGTACCAGTCGGTCAGCCGGGTCCAGGGCGTCGTGAACACCGCACCCATGCCGACCTTGATCGAGCGGCGGTAGAGCGGGTCGGCGCAGCGCGGGGCGAGCAGGACGGCGTCGAAGCCGAACGCGGCGCCGCAGCGGAAGATCGCCCCCACATTGGTGTGGTCGACGACGTCCTCGAGTACCAGGACCTGGCGCGCACCGGCCAGGACGTCGTCGAGCGTCGGCAGCGGGCGCCGCTCCAGCGAGGCGAGCGCCCCGCGGTGCACGTGGAAGCCGGTGACCTGCTCGGCCAGGGCCTCGCTCACCACGAAGCAGGGAGCGTCCGTCGTGGCGAGGACGTCGGAGAGCCCCTCCAGCCAGCGCGGGGCCATCAGGAACGAGCGCGGGGTGAAGCCCGCCTCGACCGCGCGACGTACGACCTTCTCGCCCTCCGCCAGGAAGAGCCCGTGCTCGGCCTCGAGATGGGTCCGCAGCTGGACGTCGCGCAGGTCGCGGTAGTCGCCGAGTCGCGGGTCGTCCGGGTCGGAGACCTCGATCAGCGCTGCCATGGGTCTATGGTCTCGACTCCGCTCGACCGCCCGACGTGCGGGCGCCCTCGAAGACCTCCGGGTGCGCGACCGCCACGACGTTCCCGACGACGATGATCGCCGGTGGCCGTACGGCGTGCCGGTCGAGGTCGGCGCCGAGCTCACCCAGGGTCGAGAGCACGGTCCGCTCCCCCGGCATCGACCCGTCGCAGACGACGGCGACCGGCGTCTCGTCCGGCCGACCGGCAGCCCGCAGCGCGGCCGCGATGTGGGGCGCGTTCTCGACGGCCATCATCAGCAGCAACGTGCCGCGGAGACGTCCGACGGCGTCCCAGTCGACCAGCGAGTCGTCGTGACCGGGCGGCACGTGCCCGGAGACGACCGTGAAGTCGTGGGCCACTCCCCGATGAGTGACCGGGATGCCGGCCAGTGCCGGCACCGCCAGCGGGCTGGAGAGCCCCGGGATCACCCGCACCGGGACGCCGGCCACCCGGCACGCCTCGATCTCCTCGAAGCCGCGGCCGAACACGAAGCTGTCGCCGCCCTTGAACCTCGCGACCCGCTGTCCGGCGAGGGCACGCTCCACGATCAGCCGGTTGATCTCCTCCTGACGGGCGGACGGTCCCCGCGGGAGCTTCGCCACGTCGACCAGCTCCGTGGTCGCCGGGAGGTCACCCAGCAGCTCGCGGGGGGCCAGCCGGTCGGCGACCACCACGTCGGCTTCCATCAGGGCCCGGCGGCCCGCCACCGAGATCAGCTCCGGGTCGCCCGGACCTCCGCCGACCAGGGTCACGCCCGGGATCGACGCGCGGCGCTCGCTGGCAGCGATCGTCCCTTCGTGGAGCCCGGTCACGATGGCGTCGCGGACCGCGGCCGTACGACGCGGCTCGCGTCGTCCGAGCACGGCCAGGGTCAGCCCGTCGTACCTGCCGACGGCCGGGGTCCACGCAGTCGCCGTGGTGGCGTCGTCGGCCCGGACGCAGAAGATGCGCCTGTCCTCGGCGGCGGCGGTGACGTGCTCGTTGACAGCCGCGTCGTCCGTCGCCGCGATCACGTACCACGTGTCGTCGAGGTCCTCGTCGGTGAAGCCGCGCTCGACCCACGTCACCTCGCCGGCCAGCACCTGCCCCTCGATCGCCGGGGTGACCTGAGGCGAGACCACGACGACCTGAGCACCCGCCGCCAGCAGCCCGGGGATCCGACGCTGCGCGACCTGCCCACCCCCGACGACGAGCACCCGGCGTCCCGAGAGCCTCAGGCCCGAGGGGTACGGCGGGTGGTCGGTCACGTGCCCATCATCGTCGCGGGGTCGGGGTCTCGACCGGCTCGACCGACGAGCGAGACCCGGCGCGGGGTCGGGGTCTCGACCGGCTCGACCGACGAGCGAGACCCGGCGCGCTAGGTTCGGAACCGACCCTGACCCCGACGCCCCAGGAGAGCCGATGAGCCTCGACCGTCCCGTGAAGCCCGACCCCTACGAGCTGATGCCCAAGGTCCCGTCGTTCACCGTCACCAGCGACGACGTCACCGACGGGCAGCCGCTCAAGGACGACCAGGTGGCCGCAGCCGGCAACGCGTCGCCGCAGCTGTCGTGGTCCGACGCGCCCGAGGGCACCAAGAGTTTCACGGTGACCTGTTTCGACCCCGACGCCCCGACCCCGAGCGGCTTCTGGCACTGGGCTGTCGTCGACCTCCCGCCCGACGTCACCTCGCTCGACGCCGGCGCCGGCGCCGAGGGTGCGAGCCTGCCGGGGAACGCGTTCATGCTCAAGAACGACGGCGGTGTCGTCGGGTTCATGGGTGCGGCGCCGCCGCCCGGTGACCAGGTGCACCGCTACTACTTCGTGGTCCACGCCGTCACCGAGGACTCCCTGGGCATCGACGGCGACGCGTCGTTCGCCGTGATGAGCTTCAACCTGGCGTTCAAGACCGCCGGACGCGCGATCGTCACGGGCACCTACCAGCACTGAGGCGTGCGGTTGCCTGGCTGCCCGGTCTGGGCGAGACTGGGCGGCCGACAACCGCACAGCAGCACGCCTCCTGCACCCCCGCCTCATCGTGGAGCGGGGTCGCTCGGCGTGCGCGTGCCCGGCCGAGACGGGGAGGAGGAGCCGTGCTGTCGCTGTACGCCGCCGTCGGCCGGCGCTCCTTCCGTCGCTACAGCACCTACACCGCCGCCACGCTGGCCGGGATCTTCACCAACTCGGTGTTCGGCCTGATCTACTCCTTCGCCTACCTCGCGCTGTGGGACAACGCACCCGATGCCGGCGGCTACGACTCGATCGACGCGGTCACCTTCGTGTGGCTGGGTCAGGCGCTCCTGATGACGGTCGCACTCTGGGGCGGCGGCACCACCGACGACCTGGCCGAGCGGATCCGCTCCGGTGACGTGGCGATCGACCTCTACCGTCCGACCGGACTGGTGGGCTGGTACCTCGCCGGCGACCTCGGCCGCGCGTCGTACCACCTGGTCACCCGGGGTCTGGGTCCGACCTTCATCGGGCTGATCTTCTTCCACATCCGGCTGCCGTCCAGCCCCCTGGACGCCGTGGCGTTCGCGGTCAGCCTGGTCCTGGCCGTCGTGGTCAGCTTCGGGCTGCGCTTCGTGGTCGCGTCGTCGGCGTTCTGGCTGCTCGACGCCAGCGGAGCCCGCTTCCTCAGCGGGGCTTTCGCGATCTTCTTCAGCGGCATGATGCTGCCGCTGGTGCTCTTCCCCGGCTGGCTCGGCACCCTCGCCCAGGCGCTGCCGTGGTCGGCGATCATCCAGGTGCCCAACGACGTGTGGCTCGGCCAGTACGACGGGTGGGCGCTGCTCGGTGCGCTCGGGTTCCAGGCGCTCTGGGTGGTGCTGCTGCTCGGGCTCTGTGAGGCCGTGCTCCGAGCGGCGACCCGCAAGGTGGTGGTGCAGGGTGGCTGAGGTCTCGACAACGCCGACCGGCACGGTCGCCGGCCGCGGCGGCGGGGCGTTCGCGGTGCGGAGCTACTCCGACATCGCGCGGCTCTGGGTCAGGGCGTCGCTCGCCTACCCCACGTCCTTCGCGCTGATGACCGTCAGCGGCTTCGTGATCACCGGCTTGGACTTCGTCGGGCTGTGGCTGATGTTCACCCACCTGACCGACCTGGGTGGCTTCACCCTGATCCAGATCGCGTTGCTCTACGGCGCGAGCAGCGTCGGGCTGCGGGTGGCCGACCTGCTGATCGGCAGCGTGGAGCAGATCGGCCTCCACGTGCGCACGGGCCGGCTCGACCAGATGCTCACCCGGCCGGTGCCCCTGCTGGTGCAGGTCTGCGCCGACAACTTCTCGCTCCGCCGCTTCGGCCAGATCGGCCAGGCCGTGCTCGTCTTCGCCTGGGGCTGCTTCGCCGTCGACTGGACCCCGTCGCGGGTCGTGGTGGCGGTCCTCATGGTCGTCAGCTCGGGAGTGATCTTCTTCGGGCTCTTCGTGGGGTTCTCGTGCGTGCAGTTCTGGACCACCGACTCGACCGAGTTCGCCAACGCGTTCACCTACGGAGGCAACACGATCACCCAGTACCCCTTGTCCATCTACCCGAAGGAGCTCACCAAGAGCCTCACCTTCCTGCTGCCGATCGCCTTCGTGAACTGGTACCCCTGCCTCTACCTGCTCGGCGTGGACGACCCGTTCGGCCTGCCGTCGTGGCTGCAGTTCTGCTCGCCGGTCGCCGCGGCCGTCGTGCTGGCGGGGTCGCTGCTGGCCTGGCGGACCGGCGTCCGTCACTACACCTCGACCGGGAGCTGACATGGTCTCGACAGGCTCGACCCACGACGGAGTCGGCTCGACCCACGACGAAGCCGGCTCGACCCATGACGAAGCCGGGAGCTGACATGGCACTGATCGAGGTGGAGCAGCTCGAGCGGACGTTCGCGGTGCGCAAGCGCACCGGCGGCCGACGGCGTACGACGACCGTCGTCCCGGCCGTCCACGACCTCACCTTCGGCATCGAGGCGGGAGAGATGGTCGGCTACATCGGGCCCAACGGCGCGGGGAAGTCGACCACCATCAAGATGCTGACCGGCATCCTGGTCCCGACCGCTGGCCGGGTCCGCGTGGCGGGCCTCGACCCCAGCCGGCAGCGCACCGAGCTGGCGATGCGGATCGGCGTGGTGTTCGGGCAGCGGACCACCCTGTGGTGGGACCTCCCGCTCCGCGACTCGTTCGCCCTGCTGCAGAAGCTCTACCGCGTCGACCCCGACCGCCACCGCCGCAACCTCGAGGAGTACGTCGAGCTGCTCGACCTCGGCGACCTCCTCGACACCCCGGTCCGGCAGCTCAGCCTGGGCCAGCGGATGCGAGGCGACATCACCGCCGCGCTGCTGCACGACCCGGAGATCCTCTACCTCGACGAGCCCACCATCGGGCTCGACGTCGTGAGCAAGGGCCGGCTCCGCGACTTCCTGCGCACCCTCAACACCGAGCGCGGCACCACGCTGCTCCTCACCACGCACGACCTGCAGGACATCGAGGCCCTGTGTCGCCGGGTGATCGTGATCGACCACGGCACCGCGGTCTTCGACGGCGCGCTCACCGACCTCCATCTGCGCGGGGGCTCCACCCGCACGCTCGTCGTCGACCTCGTCGACGAGGCACCCCCGATCCAGGTCGACGGCGCGGAGACACGTCGGGTGGAGGGACCCCGCCAGTGGCTGTCGTTCCCGGCCGACGCCAGCGCCGCCCCGATCGTGGCAGCCGTCGCCGCGTCGTACTCCGTCGCGGACCTCTCGATCCAGGAGCCCGACATCGAGGACGTGATCCGGCAGATCTACGCCGGCTCCTGAGCCGACGCCCGACCCCTGCCGGCCTCTGCTGGGAGGCCGGGCACGACCGTGGTCGCGGGACGCGCGGGCGGTTAGAGTGCCGAAACCGGTTCCATCTCGGGTCTCGGGTCCAGGAGAGGTCACACCATGAACGCTCCGATCAGGACTACTGCTGCGCTCGGCGCGCTCGCCCTGGCTGCGGCCGCGCTGTCCGTCGCCGGGTCGTCGGCCTCGGCCGCGTCTCGCGACACGGCGTTCCGGCCGTTGTCCCACTTCACGCCGACCGGCCCCCGGGTCCGCGTCGACCCGCGGCACTACCACGCCGTGACCCTCGACGCCGCCGCCATCCGGGCCCAGCTGAGCGGCGCGCCGAAGGTCGGCGCCACGAGGTCGTCGGTCGTCCGGGTGCCCACGCCGAGGGGCGGCACCGAGCGCTTCGCCGTGCAGCGCACGCAGGTGATGCAGCCGGGGCTGGCGGCAGCGCACCCCGAGATCCAGACCTGGTCGGGCGTCTCGCTCGACCATCCCGGCACCACCGCCGCGCTCGACGTCACCCCGATGGGCTTCCACGCCTCCGTCCGGGGGCCCAACGGTCAGGGCGCGTGGTACGTCGACCCGGCCTACAACGGGCGCGGCACGACGCAGTACCTCTCCTACTACGGCCGGAGCCTGCCGAAGGACTCCCCCTCGCCCGTCGAGCGCGAGATCCCGCAGCTGAAGCGGGCCATCGACCAGCAGCGCGGTCTCTCCAAGGCCGCCCGCGGCGCCACCGTGACGCAGCGCGTCTATCGCCTCGCCCTGCTCAACGACCCGACGTACGCCGACTTCTTCGGCAGCCAGAACGTCCTGGCCGAGAAGGTCACCCTGATGAACCGGGTCGACCAGCTCTACAACGACGACGCCGCCATCTGGATGGTCCTGGTCAACGGCACCGACAAGCTGAACCTGGACACGGTCGAGAAGGCGGCCGGACCGGACGGTCCGTGCGGTGCGCACCCCTGCTACACGTTCGACCCGACCTCACCGGACTACGTCGAGGGCCAGCTCTCCTACTGCGACGTCGGCACCCTCGTCCGCAACCAGACCGTCCTGGGGCAGCTGATCGGGGCGTCGAACTACGACATCGGGCACATCGCGCTGGGCACCAACGGCGGCGGCATCGCCGGGCTCGGCGTCGTCGGCAGCGTCGAGAAGGCCCAGGGGTGCACCGGCATCCCGAACCCCGCGGGCGACGCGTACGCGATCGACTACGTCGCGCACGAGATGGGTCACCAGTTCGGGGGCAACCACACCTTCAACGGCACCCAGTGGAACTGCGCCGACGGCAACCGTGAGGGGAGCACGTCGGTCGAGCCGGGCTCCGGGTCCTCGATCATGGCGTACGCCGGCATCTGCCGTCAGGACAACCTTCAGCCGCACAGCGACCCCTACTTCTCCCAGCGCTCGATCGACGAGATCAGCCGCTACACCCGCGGCACCGCCCTCGACCCGGTCGAGACGCAGGACGTCTCGTTGACGGGTTTCTCGACCGACGGTGACTCGATCACCCTCGACTACCCCGGGTCGACCGCCGACCCCGTCACGCTGACGCGAGGCTCGACCTACACCGCGGCCAACCTCGAGGCGGCGATCGAGAGCCTGACCGGGGAGGACGTCACGGTCGCGAAGTGGGGCTACGACTCCTATGCGGGGATCTACTCCGACCCCTACGTCTACCCCGCACCACTCGGAACCCCCGACGACACGGGCTTCCAGGTGATGTTCGCCGGAGACCCGGATCCCTACACCGACGCCGGCGACCACCGTGACATGCACGCCCTGATCGTCACGCCGTCCGCCGGGGTCACCGCCCACGTCGGAGAGACCGTCGAGGGCGGCCCGCCGAACAACCACGGAGACTCCCACCGGACCGGCAACCACGCTCCGGTGGTGAAGGCCCCGGCCAACCGCACGCTCCCGCTCCGGACGCCGTTCACGCTGCGCGGATCCGCCACCGACGCCGACGGGGACGCCCTCACCTACCTGTGGGAGCAGAACGACATCGGCGGGAACAACGGCACCGCCCTGGTCGACAACGCCAAGAAGAACGGTCCGCTGTTCCGGGTGTTCGGCCGGTACGCCGACGTCTCGGCGCAGGCCGACGCACAGAGCCCCGCGCCCGGGGAGAACCTCGCCGGCACGAGCCCGTCGCGCACCTTCCCCGACCTGACGCAGATCCTGGCCGGTGACACGAACGCCCGGACCGGCCGGTGCCCCGCGGCTCCGCCGAACGACCCGAACCAGTACGTCGTCGTACCGGTACCGATCGTGAACTGCTACTCCGAGTTCCTGCCGACCAAGGGCTACGTCGGCACCGCCCGCTCGAAGACGCCCGCGATGCACTTCCGGCTCACCGCCCGCGACGCGGTGCCCGGCGGCGGCGGGGTGGGGCACGACGACGTGACGCTGCGGCTCGACGAGCGGGCCGGACCGTTCCTGGTCACCTCGTTCGAGAAGGGCGGCTCGGTCAAGGGCGGCGCCAGGAAGACGATCACCTGGAAGGTGAACGGCACCAAGAAGCTGGCCGCGGACGTCCGGATCGTGCTCTCCACCGACAACGGCAGGACCTGGAAGAAGGTCCTGGCGATGCGCACGCCGAACGACGGCAAGGCGACGGTGAGGTTCCCCGGGGCGAAGTCGGCGCACGCCTGGATCATGGTCAAGGCGCTCGGCAACTACTTCTTCGACGTCAACGACAAGGCGTTCCGCATCAGGTGACCCGCTTCCGAGCGCTGACCCTGCAGGAGGGGGATCCGCGCCTCACTCTCGGCCACCCCTCTCCTGGCTGGAGACGTCGTCCGAGGCAGCGCGGACGATGAGGGGCGTCATCAGCTCGACGAACTCCCAGGTGCGGGTCGCGAGGGCCGGATCGGCCGTCTCGCGCACCCGGCGCCACGGGTCGGGCCGGTCGGCGACCGCGCGGTCGATGAGGTCGTGCCACTCGTCCGGGACGACGCCTCGGCACCACCGCGCCGCTGCCGTCTTCCCGGTCACCTCGGCGCGCGTGGCCGTGAACAGCAGTCGGCAGCGGGTGAGCACCTCGTGCGACTGCCCCCAGCGGTTGTGCAGATAGTCGGGGTCGTTCGCGATGTCCTGCCGGCGGGTGGTGGCCAGACGCGCGGCCTCCTGCCTGAGGATCCTCGACGGCACGTCGTCCACGAGCACCGAGGCTGCCGTTCCGAGCACGGTGAGGGCACGGTGGTGCAGCACCCAGCGGAAGACCTCGGTGTTGTCGTGGCTGGACCACTCCATCTCGCGGTTCCCGTTGTCGACGTAGAGCCACGGGGTGTCGGGGTCGGCGCGTCGGCGGAGATCGTCGACCGAGGCGTAGGAGCCCTCCAGGTGACGTGCCCAGTGCTCCCCGCGATCGGGCAGGACGGCGTGCAGCCGCCGGACGGCCGTCTCCTGATCGGGGCGCAGAGGTCGGTGCGTCGCGACCAGGAAGTCGACGTCGGCGTGGACGTCGCCGGAGCCCAGGGCGAAGGAGCCCTTCAGGTACACCCCCGCCAGGTCGGCTCGCAGGATCTCGTGGACCGCGACTGCGAGGTCGGTCAGGACCGAGGTCAGGAGGTCGGCCTCGTGCTCGCCGAGCTGCCGTCGTAGCTCCTCGACGACCGCCTTCTCCATGGTGGCCAACAGTAGGGCGGCGGCAGCGGATGACCTGCGCAGGACCGGGTACGGGCCCTGGGAACGTACGCCGCGACTCTCGGTGCGTGGCGCGTTCCCGACGAAGGAGTGAGCATGCCGGACCTGCCCGAGCCCACCGATGGCTCCTCGATCTCCACCGCACCCTCGCCGGAGGGCTTGCAGGGCTCGACCACCGACACCGGAGCGCCGGCGCCGAGCGACCGCAACTCGCTGACGCTCGGGCCGGACGGCCCGATCCTGTTGCACGACGTGCACTTCCTGAACCAGATGGCGCATTTCAACCGCGAGCGGGTGCCCGAGCGCAACGTGCACGCCAAGGGCTCGGGAGCGTTCGGTGAGTTCGAGACGACCGGGGACGTGTCGGCGTACACCAAGGCGGCTCTCTTCCAGCCGGGCACGACGACCGAGATGCTGGCACGCTTCTCGACCGTCGCCGGCGAGCAGGGCTCCCCCGACACCTGGCGCGACCCGCGCGGCTTCGCGCTGAAGTTCTACACGACGGAGGGCAACTACGATCTCGTCGGCAACAACACCCCGGTCTTCTTCATCCGCGACACGATGAAGTTCCCCCACTTCATCCGCAGCCAGAAGCGTCGCGGTGGCTCGGGACTGCGCGACAACAACATGCAGTGGGACTTCTGGAGCCTCAACCCCGAGTCCGCGCACCAGGTGACGTACCTGATGGGCGACCGCGGCATCCCACGGTCCTACCGCCACATGAACGGCTACGGGTCACACACCTACCTCTGGATCAGCGCCGCGGGCGAGAAGACGTTCGTGAAGTACCACTTCCACAGCGACCAGGGCGTCGAGGGCCTGACCGGCGAGCAGGCGACGAAGATCGCCGGCGAGGACGCCGACTTCCACCGGCGCGACCTCTACGACGCCATCGACCGTGGGGAGTTCCCCTCCTGGACGCTGTCGGTGCAGCTCATGCCGTACGACGACGCCAAGACCTACCGGCTCAACCCGTTCGACCTCACCAAGGTCTGGCCCCACAGCGACTACCCGTTGGTCGAGGTCGGCACCATGAGGCTGAACCGCAACCCGGAGAACTTCTTCGCCCAGATCGAGCAGGCGGCGTTCGAGCCGAGCGCTCTCGTGCCGGGCATCGGGTTCTCGCCCGACAAGATGCTGCTCGGTCGAGCGTTCGCCTACTCCGACACCCACCGGCACCGGATCGGCCCGAACTACCTGCAGCTGCCCGTGAACCGTCCGCACGTCGAGGTCGACACCTATACGCAGGACGGCCCGATGGCCTACGACCACCGCGGCGACGACCCGGTCTACGCCCCGAACTCCTTCGGTCGCGGGTACGCCGACCAGGTCGGGGAGGTCGAGGAGAGCTGGGAGGCGGATGGAGCGATGGTGCGCCAGGCCTACACGCTGCGCGCGGACGACGACGACTTCGGCCAGCCTGGCACCCTCGTGCGCGACGTCTGGGACGACGAGCAGCGTGAGGCGTTCGTCGAGACGGTGGCCGGCCACCTGCTCGGAGGGGTGACCGGCGACGTGCTCGAGCGGGCGTTCGAGTACTGGCGGCGGGTCGACGCCGACTGCGGGAAGAAGATCGAGGAGCTCGTCCGGGCCGGTGGCCCCAACGACAACCCCGGCGGCCAGCCCGACGCCGCCGTCGCGGACGCCTCCGACCCGATGGTCGAGACGGACACGCAGGCGGGCAGCTAGAGCCACAGCTTCATCATGTGATGCAGGTGAACCTCGGCTTCTCACGGTGAGCTCACCGTGAGAAGTCGGGCTTCATCACCTGAACATGATGAAGCGTGGACGCGACGGCGCCGACCCCCTCACACTGGACCGGTGGTCGTCCTCGCGCTGCTCGCCCCACCGGTCCTGGGGCTGATGGTCTGCACCGGCCAGGGCGAACGACGCCGCGGCTCGCGTGCGGTCACCGCCGTGGCCGCCGGCCTGTTCTTCCCGCTCGCGTGGGTGGCGTGGTACGTCCGCGACGAGTACCACCTCGCCCCGGTGAGGGCGCCGTCCCCCGAGCTCTGAGAACGTCGACGACGCCCTGCTGGGTGGCGGCTGGCACGATGGCGCGTGTGTCGTTCGACAGCAGCGTGATGCAGGCGGTCGCCGACCACCGCACCGCGTGGGCGACGGCTGTGGCGAAGACGACCACCACGGTCGGGACGACGCCGGCCGTGCTCGTCGGCTGCGTGGTCGCGGCCGGGGTCGTGGTGGTGGTCCTCCGGGCCTACCGGACGGCGCTCGCAGCCGTGCTGGCGTTGGTGATCGCGACGGTCGTGGCCGACGTGCTGAAGCACCTGTTCGGCCGCCCCCGGCCACCCATGCACCTCGCTCTCGTCTGGGTGCCCGGTGACGCGTTCCCCTCCACCCACGCCGCGGCGACCTCCGCGATCGCCGTCGCCGTTCTCGTGGCGTACCCCTGGGCGTCGGCACGGGCAGCGCGGGTCGCGGCCGTGGTCGCCGTACTGCTGCTCGGCTTCGTGGGGGCCTGCATGGTCTACGTCGGCGCGCACTGGCTCACCGACGTGCTCGCAGGGTGGCTGATCGGAGCGACGGTGGGGTACGTCGTCGGCCGACTGTTCCGGACGACGGCGGCGCCGGCGCCGCATCCCCGCTACGCAGGGGCTCGCTAGGGCCCGGAGAGGACGACCAGCCGCTGCGTCGCCCGGGTCATCGCGACGTAGCGGTCGACCACGGCCTCCAGGGTCTCCTCTGGCGGCGAGGGGTCGACGAGCACGACGAGGTCGAACTCGAGTCCCTTCGACAGCTCCGGGGTCAGGGACCGGACGCGGGCGGTCGGCCGGAAGCCGGGAGCACCGATGACGCACGCGATCCCGTCGGGGTTCGCCGCGAGCCAGGCGTCCAGGACCGAGTCGAGGTCGGACACGGACCCGTGGACGACCGGGATCCCGCTGGTGCGGACGGAGGTCGGCACGTTGGCGTCGGGGACGACCGCCCGGATGACCGGCTCTGCCTCGGCCATCACCTCCTGGGGCGTCCGATAGTTGATCCGGAGCGTCGCCACCTCGGCGGTGTCCAGCCCGGCGCGGGCGAGGCGGGTCTGCCACGAGTCGGCGAACCCGTGCCTGGCCTGGGCCCGGTCTCCGACGACGGTGAAGCTGCGACTCGGACACCGGAGCAGCAGCATCTGCCACTCGGCGTCGGTCAGCTCCTGCGCCTCGTCGACCACGACGTGGGCGAACGGGCCGGCCAGCGGGTCGGCCTCGGACTCCGGCATGCCCGCCTCGTCGAGCAGCGCCGCCCGGAGGTCGTCGCCACGCAGCATCGACATCACGTGCATGTCGGAGTCGTCGGTCTCGATCAGGTGGTCGACGACCTGGGACATCTCCTCGCGATGTGCCGCCGCGGCCGCACGCCGACGGCGACGACGGCGAGAGGCACCGGGGTCACCGAGCCGCTGGCGAGCGGCATCGAGCAGGGGGAGGTCGGAGCGCGTCCAGGCCTGCGGGTCGCGGCGCTGCAACAGCCGCACCTGCTCGGCGTCCAGCCAGGGAGCACACCGACGGAGGTACGCCGGGACGGACCACAGGTCGCCCACCAGGTCGGTCGGGTCGATCAGCGGCCAGGCTCTGCCGAACGCGTCGACGAGCTCGTCGTTGTGCGCCAGGGCACGTCGTACCAGGTCGTCCGAGACCTCCTCGTCCGCCTCGTGCTTGTCCACCAGGATCGTGAGCAGCTCCTCCCACACCTGGTCGCGGCCCTCGTTGTGCGAGGTGCCGGGCTCGAGCGACTCGAACGCCTCGGTCCAGTCGTCGGGGCTGAGCCAGACGTCGGCCCAGGGCGTCTCGACCTCCATCCCCTCGGTCGGCGGCTCCTCGTACAGCCTCACCGCCGGCTCGATCGCCCGCACCATGTCGGCGGACGCCTTGAGCCGGGCCACCTCCGGGAAGGGCTCGTCGCCGGCCGTGGCGCCCTCCGGGAGGAAGTCGCGCAGGGTGCAGGTCTGCACGCCCTCCTCGCCGAGGCTGGGCAGCACGTCGGCGACGTAGGCCAGGTAGGGCTGGTGGGGTCCGACGAAGAGCACCCCTCCCCTGCCCTCGCCGAGGCGCGGGTCGGCGTAGAGCAGGTACGCCGCACGGTGCAGGGCGACGACCGTCTTCCCCGTTCCCGGTCCCCCGTCCACGACCAGGGTGCCCCGCGAACCCGCACGGATCACGGCGTCCTGGTCGGCCTGGATGGTGCTCAGCACGTCGCGCATCCGGTCCGAGCGACTGTTGCCGAGGCTGGCGATGAAGGCCGACTGGTCGTCGAGGGCCGCGTTGCCGTCGAGCCCGTCAGGGGTGAACACCTCGTCCCAGTAGTCGCTGACCCGCCCACGGGTCCACCGATACCGACGCCGGCTCGCGAGTCCCATCGGCTGAGCATGGGTAGCGCCGAAGAAGGGCTCGGCCGCCGGCGAGCGCCAGTCGACGAGCAGTCGGCGACCGGTGCTGTCGGTGAGGCCCAGGCGCCCGATGTAGACGGCCTCGTCGTCGTCGGTCACCATCCGACCCAGACACAGGTCGAGGTTGAACCGACGCAGCGTCCGTAGGCGCGCGGTCAGCCGATGGACCTCCTGGTCGCGCTCCAACGCCTCCTGCCCGGCGCCGGCGGGCGCCCTGCGCGCCGCGTCGAGACGTTCGGACAGCTCGGCGATCGTCCGCCCGAGGCTCTCGGCGATCGCCGCGAAGTGCTCCTCGTCCCGGGCGATCATCGCCGGTTCCGCCTTGGGAGCGAGGTGCCCAGGGAGGTCGAACGCACTCGTCGTCAGGGGGGTCACGTGATCAGCTCCCGTTCGCAGCGTGTGGCCAGGAGCGGAGATTCTGCGGCACGACAGGGGTCTTGCGGCAAGGCCCCCGGTGGGCTATACGTTGGATGTGGCGGAGGGCGTTGGTTTCCTCCGCCTTTCTCGTGCCCACGGCCTGAGCTGCCGCTGAGAGTGGGCCGTGCCCGCGCTGAGAGACGCCGCCGTCGGCTGTGACGTCGATCCCATGCTCCGGCTATTTCACGCCTGATCCGGCTCCTCCGGCGGCTCGGGGAGTTCGTGGATCGCCGGATCCTCTGGTTACCGTCGAGTGCGCTCGAAGGAGAGCGTGTGCAACCAGCATCACCGGTCGCCGGGTACGCCGAGTCCTGCCCTCCCGCGCGATCGTTCCCACGAACGACGTAGCCACTGCGGTCGTCGACGGGGCAGGAGTGGGGGACCCACTTCCGGGATCCACGGATTCCTCGGGGTGAAGCCGCCGAACGGCGGCCGGGCACCTTCCTCGCCCGAACCCGACAGCTCACCTCACAGGCGTGGGAAGGAACCTCCATGTCACAGATCGTCACTCTGCCCAGACCTGCGCGCTCGTCCGGGCGCCCCGTGGCCCGACTCCTGCTGCTGGCGGGGCTCGTCCTCGGATCGCTCCTCGTCGCCCCGGTCGGATCCGCGAGCGCCGCTCCCGCCCGGGCCGGCCACCACCACGGGCGCCATCACCACCACGCACGTCACCACCACCACGGCCGTCACCACCACCACGCGCGTCACCATGTCGCCGGGCGGACGGGCCGCGTGGCCCACGCCATGGGCATCGCCGCCAGCGAGAAGGGCAAGCCCTACGCCTACGGCGCCGCCGGACCGCGTGCCTTCGACTGCTCCGGACTGACGTTCTACGCCTTCCACCGCGCCGGCTTCCGGGCGCTCCCCCGCACCGCCGCCGCCCAGAGCCACTTCGCCCGCCACATCTCGCGCCATCGGATGCACCGCGGCGACCTGATGTTCTTCACCGGCCGCGGCGGGGTCTACCACGTCGGCCTGTACGTCGGGCATGTCGCACGGTCGTCGCCTGGTCCTCCACTCGCCGTACCCCGGGCGACGTGTCCACATCGAGCCGGTGTGGACCAACGCCTGGTTCCCCGGCACGCTGCGCTGACCCTCCCGTCGTCAGCCGCTGCTTCCCGGGGCTCGGTCGGGTGCACCTCGCCCGAGCCCCGGGCCGCCGAAATGTATGCGGTTTGGTCCCCAACCGCAGAGATCGGGGCCCTGCACGTGCGGTTCGTGACCAATCGGCGGGTCCGCGTCGACGAGCCGGATGCCTACGACGGCAGCCCGATCAGCCACCCGGCGCTGCGCCCAGCTCTCGCGTCAGCGTGACGTCGGTCGGCTCGTAGCCGATCCGCTCGTAGAAGGCCAACGCTCCGTGATTGGCCGCTCCCGTGCTCAGTCGTACGCGGGTCAGGCCTCGTTCCCGCGCCCAGTCCTCGGCTCTCGCCACCAACGACCGGGCGACGCCCTGCCTCTCCTGGCGCTCGTCGACGACCAGCTCCCCCACCCACGCGTCGGTCTGACCACACCAGTGCTCGTCCTCGGTGACCGACACGAAGCCCACGACGGTGTCCCCCGCCATCGCGACCCAGCTCGCGTGGTCGTCGGCTCCTGCTGCTGCCAGCGAGTCCCGGACCCAGCCATCGACCGCGTGCCGCACCAGCTCGGGTGGTCGCGACGGGTCGACGCCGATCAGCAGACGCGGCGCGAGGCGTCGTACGGCGTCGTGGTCACCCGGTCTGACCGGCCTGATCTCGATCTCCATCCCAGCGAGCGTGCCAGCCGATCCGGCTCCTGAAAATGGTGGGAGAGCCCGCACGCCGACCCCACCGATTGGTCACGAACCGCACGTGCGGGCCCCTTTTCTCTGCGGTTGGGGACCAAACCGCAACCAATCTGCGCCCGCCGGCCCGGCGCCACGGGTGGGCCTGGTTTCGCCCGAAGGTCGTGCGGGAGCGTCGCCCGCCGCCCAGAATGCACACCATGCTCTTCTCGGCCAGGTCGGCCGTCGCGTGCCTGGTCGTCGCGGCGGGGGTCGCCGCCGTGCCGCCGGGAGCCCCTGCCTCGTCCACGCCCGAGAGGCCCGCGCGGATCTGGGGCGTCACCCTCGATGACGTCACCCACGCCAGGGCCCTCGCGTCGTCGCTGCGTCGTCTGCCCGAACGGCCCACGGCCCGGGTCGTGTTCGACCCGGGCATGCGGCCGAGGTCGTACGCCGCAGCCCTGCGACGCATCCACCCGGTGGCCGACGTGCTGGGCCAGCCCGTGGACTCGTCCGAGACCGCGTCGTACTCCGTGGCCGCCTACCGGTCCCGGTTCGCGGCCTACGTCGCGGCGTTCCCCCGTGCCGTGGACGTGTGGGAGATCGGCAACGAGGTCAACGGTGAGTGGACCGGCCGGCCCGCCGACGTCGTCGCGAAGACCCTGGCCGGCTACCGGGCGGCGCGGGCAGCCGGAAAGCCGACCGCGCTGACCCTCTACTTCAACCCCGGCTGCGCGGACGACGCCGCACACCGCATGTTCCGCTGGGCCCGCACGCGGCTGCCCCCGACGCTGCGGAACGGTCCCACCTACGTGCTGATCTCCTACTACCCGAGCGACTGTCACGACCTCTGGCCGACCGCGGGCCGCTGGCAGCACGTCTTCGACCGCCTCCATGCCCTGTTCCCACACTCGCGGCTCGGCTTCGGCGAGGCAGGCACCACGCGGCGATCCGCCACCCAGGGGCAACGTGCGGCTCTCCTCCACCGCTACGACCGCGTCCACGTGCGCGGCGACCGGTTCGTGGGTGGCGGCTTCTGGTGGTCGTTCGCCGAGGACGGCGCCTCCCCGCGGCGGCCGGTGTGGAAGGCCCTGGCAGCGGACATGCGCGCGGCCCGGTGAGTCCGTCCGGAGCCACCACGATGCGGGTGAATACTGTCCGATGTGAATGACCGTTCAGTCGCCCTGCCCGAGCGTGCCCGTGTCGTGGTCGTGGGGGGTGGGGTGATCGGGTCGAGCGTCGCCTACCACCTCGCACACCTCGGCGTGACCGACGTCCTGCTGCTCGAGCGGCACGACCTGACCGCCGGTACGACGTGGCACGCGGCGGGGCTGATCACCAGCGCCGGGATGACCGACGAGACCGCGGTCTGGATGGCCCGCTACTCACGCGACCTCTACACCCGGTTGGAGGCCGAGACCGGTCACTCCACCGGCTTCCGCGAGATCGGCCACCTCCACCTGGCCTGTACGACCGAGCGGCTCGAGACCCTCCGCCGGGAGCGGGCGTTCCAGCGCGGGTTCGGCATCGACAACGTCGAGGTGTCCCCTGCCGAGGTCGCCGCGCTCACGCCCATCACCCGCGTAGACGACGTGCTGGCCGCGTCGTACGTCGCCGATGAGGGCCGCGCCGACCCGGTCGGGGTCGCGAGCGCGCTGGCCAAGGGTGCTCGCGCGCTCGGTGCCACGGTCGTCACCGGGGTGTCGATGACCGGGATCCGCACCGACGCCGGCCGGGTGGTGGCCGTCCTCACCGACCAGGGCGAGGTGGAGTGCGAGACGGTCGTGCTCGCGGCCGGCCTGTGGACGCGGGAGCTGGCCCGGCGCTGTGGGATCGACGTACCCCTGCAGGCCGCGGAGCACTACTACCTGCTCACCGAGCCGATGCCGGGCGTCCACCGCGACCTGCCCGTCGTCGAGGATCCCGACCGCTACGGCTACTACCGCGAGGAGGCCGAGGGCCTGCTCGTGGGCCTGTTCGAGCCCGAGGGCGCGGCGTGGCACCTCGACGGCCCGCCCGCGGACTTCGCCTTCGGCACCATCGACCCCGACTGGGACCGGATGACGCCCCACCTGGAGCGGGCGATGTGGCGCTATCCCGGGCTGGAGGGGGTGGGCCTACGCACCTTCTTCTGCGGCCCGGAGTCCTTCACCTCCGACGTACATCCGTTGCTCGGGCCGGCTCCGGAGGTGCAGGGCGTCCACATCGCGGCGGGCATGAACAGTCTCGGCATCCTCAGCGGCGGCGGCGCGGGCAGCGTCGTGGCTCAGTGGATCGTCGACGGCCGGCCACCCGTCGACGTGACCCACTACTCGGTCGAACGCGCGCTGCCCTACGAGACCACCCGGAGCTTCCGCGGCGACCGCGTCGTGGAGTCGCTCGGGGTGCTGTTCGGCGACGGCGTCTGGCCGAGCTTCCAGTGGCGCAGCGGGCGCGGCGTACGACGGTCGGTGCTGCACGACAAGCTCGCCGCCGTCGGCGCACGGTTCGGTCAGTCCGCCGGCTGGGAGTACCCCCTCTACTTCGGTGTGCCGACGCAGGCGCCCACGCGCACCGAGCAGACCTGGCGGCGCACCGCGTCCTTCCCCTACGTCGGGGAGGAGCACCGCGCCGTCCGTGAGGCCGTCGGCGTGATGGACATGACGCTGATGTCGAAGTTCCTGGTGCAGGGGCCGGACGCCGGAACGGTGCTGAACCGGCTGTCGGTCAGCGAGGTGGACGGCGAGGCCGGGCGCGTCGTGTACACCCAGTGGTGCGACGCCGAGGGCGGCCTCCTCACCGACCTGACCGTCACCAAGCTCGACGACGACCGCTTCCTGGTCGTCTCGAGCGACGTCATCCACCGGCGGGTCGAGACGATGCTCCGCCGGGCGCCGGAGCCGGGTGAGGTCGCGATCACCACCGACGTGACCGCTGGGACCACCCTGCTCTCCGTCCAGGGTCCGCACGCGCGCGACCTGCTGGCGTCCCTCTCGCCGGACGACTGGTCCGACTCCGCCTTCCCCTACCTCACCGCCCGTGAGGTCGAGGTGGCCACGTCGCGCTTCCTCGCCCTGCGGGTCACCTACGTCGGTGAGCTCGGCTACGAGCTGCACGTGCCCGCCGACCAGGGTGCGTCGGTGTGGGAGGCGCTGGTGGAGGCCGGCGCGTCGTACGGCCTGCGTCAGGTGGGCCTGCTCGCGATGTCCTCACTCCGGATGGAGAAGGGCTATCGCGACTACGGCGTCGACATCGAGAACACCGACGATCCGCTGGTGGCCGGGCTGGCCTTCACCATCGCGTGGGACAAGCCGGGTGGCTTCGTGGGCCGCGAGGCGCTGCAGAAGCGCCGGAGCGACCGGTCTGCGCGGATGGTCCACGTCCTGCTCGACGACCCGGAGCCGCTGCTCCACGGCGGCGAGCCCCTCCTGCTCGGGGGTGAGTGGGTCGGCTACCTCCGCGCCGGCGACTTCGGACACACCCTGGGGCGCTCGGTCGGGCTGGCGGTGGCCGAGCACAGCGATGGCGTCACCGCCGAGTGGTTGGCGCAGGGCGGCTTCGAGGTCGACGTGGCCGGCACGCGTCACCCCGCCACTCTCTCCCTGCGCCCCTTCTACGACCCCGACCGCCTCCGGATCCGCGGGTAGGAGGAGCTGCGCTCGAGCCCGTCGATGCTCGCGACTCCACCGAACTTCGGCGGTGGTGTTGCTACTGAGTGCGTGGTGTGCGGGCACTTCGGCGGTGATAACCCCGCGTTACTGCGCCGTTCGGGTGCCGAGGCGCTGGTTGAGGAGGGAGACGAGGGGCCAGGCGCCGTCGGACCAGTTCGAGAGCACGGTGTACGTGAGCGCCGCCGAGGGGCGGTGCAGGCTGGCGAACGAGACGCCGGCGTCGTAGCCCTCGAGCCAGACCGCGTCGCCCGTCGGGGCGAGGTGGAACCCGAGGCCGTAGCGCTTGTCCTCCTCCGGCCAGTCGCTGTGCGGCCGGACCATCTCCGACACCAGGGCCGGTGAGACGATCCGGCCCGCGAACAGCGACTCCCAGAAGGCACTGAGGTCGGCGGCCGTCGCGTACGCCCCGCCGTCGCCGACCCCGCGGACGGGCAGGTGCAGCACGTTCGTCCGCAGGCCGTCGGCGACGAGATAGCCGAGGGCCGCACGCCCGGGCAGCTCGTCGGAGCGCAGGAACGCCGTGTCGACCATGCCCGCGGGCTCGCAGACCAGCGCACGCACCAGCTCGTGATAGCTCTCCCCGCTCGCGCGCTCGGCCAGCAGGGCCAGGAGCACGTAGCCGCCGTTGTTGTAGGCGAACCGCTCGCCGGCCGGTGACACGGTCGCGTGCCCGCCCAGGACGGCGAGGTACTGCTCAGGGGTGGCGAGCCGGTGCACCGGCACGGGCATCACGTAGTCGGTGACGGAGTCGACCTCGTCCTCGTCGAGGTAGTCCCCGATCCCCGAGCGATGGGCGAGCAGGTGCTCGACCGTCACGTCGTCGCCGACCAGCGGCAGGTCGTCGCCGAGGAGGGAGCGTGCGGTGGTGCCGAGCTCGAGCGTCCCGCGCTCGACCAGTGCCATGACCGCCAGCGCGGTCAGGCCCTTGGCGCCGCTCGCCGTCGCGAGCCGGGTGTCGACGGTGTGGGGGATCCGGTGCGCGCGGTCCGCGAGCCCGTACGCCGCGCACAGCTCGATCTCGCCCGCGCGATCCACGCGGACCACGCCGGCGAACCCGGTGCGCTCCGCCTCCTCCGACACGGCGTCCTGGAGTGACGACATCGTGGTGAGCCTACGGCGCCCGACGCCGGGCGCGCGCCCTCAGCGCATCGGCGCCGACAGGGTGACGCGAGCCCGAAGCCTCTCGCCGGCGAGGTCGACCTCCCAGTGTGCGGCGTCGAGGTCCTGCTGACGGACCGGACCGTCGCACCTGACCAGCGCCAGCCCGACGCCCGCTCCGACGGTCGCGCCGTACGCCGCACTGGTCACCTGGCCGGCGGGCTCACCCTCACGCAGGACGAGCTCACCGCCCCAGAGCACGGGCTCCGGGTCGTCGAGCACGAACGACACGATGCGTCGCCGCGGGCCTCCGGCTGCCAGCTCGTCGCGATGTGCCACGAGCGCCGTCCGGCCGAGGAAGTCCTTGTCGGACGCAGCCCGCCCGGCGAGCGCGGTCGCGAACAGCAGCCCTGCCTCCACCGGCGTGAGGTCGGGGTTGAGCTCCCGGGGGAAGGCCCGATAGCCCTTCTCGAGACGCAGTGACTCGATGGCGTGGTAGCCCGCGTCGGTCAGGCCGAGGTCCGCGCCGGCGCTCCCGATCGCGTCGTACGCGGCCCCGGCGGCGGCCACGGGCACCATCAGCTCCCAGCCGAGCTCACCGACGTAGGTCATCCGCGTCGCCCGCGCGAAGGCGCCGGCCAACACCACCTCACGACTGGTGGCGAACGCGAAGCCCTCCTCCGACCAGTCGGACACAGGGTCGACCCGCGCCATCAGGTCGCGCGCCCGTGGGCCCATCACCCCGAGCACCGCGTCGTCGTCCGTGACGTCCTCGATCGCCACGTCGGCCTCGGCGAGATGGCGGCGCAGCCAGTCGAGGTCGCGCACGGTGGTCGCCGAGCTGCTGACCATCAGGAACGACGTCGGACCGGTCCGTGTGACGGTGAGGTCGGCCTCGTAGGTGCCACGGTCGTTGAGCAGCGGCGTGTAGACGCAGTGCCCGACCGGCACATCGACGTCGGCTGCGCACAGCCACTGGAGTCCGGACAGAGCGTCCGGGCCCGAGACGGCGTACTTCGAGAACGACGTCTGGTCGAAGACCGCGACGGCCGTACGGCAGGCGACCTGCTCGGTGAGCGACGCCCCGAGCCACCAGGGCCTGCCCCAGGACGAGGCCAGCGGTGCCGCCCCGAACACGTTGACCCGCTCCCACCCCATCTTGGTCCCGAACCGCGCACCCTTCGCCGCCAGGCGCTCGTGCAAGGGGGACAGCCGGACGTCACGCCCGGTCTCGGGCTCCCGGTCGGGCCACGGGACGGCGTAGTGGATGCCCAGCGTCTCGACGACCCGCTTCCGCAGCCACGCGTGGTCGCCGGCGTACGACGCGAATCTGCGCAGGTCGACCGCGACCAGGTCGCTGGTGGGTTCGCCCGCGACGACCCACTCGGCCAGGGCCCGGCCGGCACCGCCGGCGGACGCGATGCCCACGGAGTTGAACCCCGCGCCGACGAAGAAGCCCCGCAGCCCCGGCGCCTCCCCCATCAGGAACTGATTGTCCGGCGTGAAGCTCTCCGGGCCGTTGTAGAACTTCCGGATCCCCGTGTGCTCGAGGGCCGGCACTCGACGCACCGCCTCGTCCATCAGCACCGAGAAGTGCTCCCAGTCCTCCTCCAGCAGGGCGAACTCGAACGGGTACGGGATCTCGTCGGGCGCGACCCACGGCTTGGCCTCGGGCTCGAAACCGCCCACGACCAGCCCGCCCACCTCCTCCTTGAAGTAGGTCCAGCCGTCGGGGTCGCGCATCACCGCCAGGTCGGTGTGCGTGCCCGCGACCGCGTCGGTGACGACGTAGAAGTGCTCGGCGGAGTGGAGCGGCACCGTGACGCCCGCCAGGTCGCCCAGTGCCTTGGACCACTGGCCGGCGCACACGACCACGGCCTCGGTCTCGACGTCGCCATGGTCCGTGCGGACGCCGGTCACCCGGCGGCCGCTCGCCCCCTCCTCGAGGACGAAGCCGGTCACCCGCACGCCCTCGGAGACCCGCACGCCACCCTGGCGAGCCCCCTTGGCCAGGGACTGCGTGAGGTCGGTGGGGTTCACCTTGCCGTCGCCCGGCAGCCAGATGCCGCCGAGCAGGTCGTCGGTCCGCATGGGCGGCCACAGCTCACCGGCCTCGTCGGCCGTGAGCATCCGGCAGTCGAGGTCGTAGGCGACGGCGTTCGCGGCCGTCCGGCGGAGCTGGACCATCCGCTCCTCGGTCCGCGCCACGATGAGGCCACCGACGTTGCGATACCCCGTGGCGAGTCCGGTCTCCGCCTCCAACGACGCGTAGAGCTCGGCGGAGTACTGCACCAGCCGGGTGCCCGCCTCGGTCGCCCGGAGCGGGCCGACGAGGCCGGCGGCGTGCCAGGTCGTCCCACCGGACAGGTGACCCTGCTCGAGCAGCAGGACGTCGGTGACCCCCAGCTTGGTCAGGTGGTACGCCGTCGAGCAGCCGACGACTCCCCCGCCGACCACGACGACCTGGGCACGGGTCGGGAGCTCGTCAGCCATCACTGACCTGGGCCAGCAGTCGCGGGAGGTCGGAGGAGGTGAACATGCGCGCCGCCTTCTCGAACCGGTGCATCCCCCACGCGTGGAAGTCGAAGTCGAGGTCGCTCGACCCCGCCTGGATGAAGCCCCAGAGCGACCAGCCGTACTCGCTGCACAGCGCCTGGAGCCGGACCCTGGCCAGGAGCCGCGGGTCGTCGCGCCCGACGTATGCCGCCACCCATGCGCGCGTGAGGTCGAGGTCGAACTCGCACTCCGTAGAGGTGTTGCCGAGCTCGAAGCACGGATCGTTGTTGCCGGAGTAGTCATAGTCGATGAGCCAGACCCGCTCACCGTCGTCGATGAAGTTTCCGGCCAGCAGGTCGTTGTTGCACGGCACCGTGGGCGCCGTGGTGGCCGTGAGCACCCGACGAACGTCCTCCCAGGCGGCGGCGTGGTCGTCGTACGACGGCGGCAGCGGGAAGCCGTGCTCGCCGACCACCTCGCGGTACCACCGCTGCCGGGCGAACATGTCGAACTCGTTGACGAACCGTGGCCCGGCGTGGAGACGACGTACCGCGTCGGCGGCCCGCGCGAGCACCGCCGGGTCGTGGAAGTCGTCCTCGGTCAGCGTGCGCCCCGGGAGGAACTCGAGCACCGTCGTCCCGAGCTCCGGGCGGTGCTCGAGCACGCCCGCACCGACCCCCGCCTCGGCTGCGGCCAGCGTGTTGGCGTGCTCGGCGTCGCGGTCGATCGCGAGCAGCCCCGCGTCGCTCCGCACCTGCCGGACGACGACCTCCTGGTCCTCCAGCACCACGTGCAGGTTGAGGTTGGTCAGGCCCCCGGGAAGCTCGAGGACCTCGCGGGCACGGCCGCGCAGGACCAGGAGCTGGTCCAACGCGGCCGTCGTCGCAGGGTCGGTCACCCTCGGTCGGTCAGCTGTCGAATGCCTTGACCACGGCTTCGTCGATCGTGTGCTTGGGCCCCTTGAACCAGTTCTTCGCGGAGACCTGCCACCAGATGGCAAGGAGGATCAAGGCGCCGATGGTCACGATCGGGGCGTAGTTGACGAACTTCCATTCGAACTCGCTACGGAACGGGTTGGCCGCCGGGGTCGAAGGCAGCATCAGGTAGATCGACACGATGATGATCTCGGCGACCGCGATCGGGTTCATCCACCTGTACTTACTGCCGTTGTTCCAGGAGCCGACCTCGAACTTGTCGCCGTGCCGCCACCGGAGATAGATCGGGATGGCGAACGCCAGGTACAGCCCGATCACCGCGATCGAGGTGACGGCGTAGAACGCCAGGGGGACCGGTGTGCCGTTGACGTCCACCTTGATCAGCGCCGGCAGGGTCAGGATCGCGGCGCAGACGGCGACCAGCATCACGCCGTTCGCCGGCACCCTGTTGCCGCTGAGCGCAGACCAGCGCTTCGACCCGGGAATCGCACCGTCCCGGCTGAAGGCATACGTCATGCGGGAGGCCGAGGTCATGCACGAGACCGTGCAGAAGACCTGACCGACCGCCGACACGAACAGGACCGTGCCCGCCCAGTTCGAGCCGAGAGCAGCGTTGAAGATCGGGGCGACGCCGCCGCCGGCCAGTGCATTGTCCGGCTGCCCCTGGGCGTTGTTCGGGATGGCGAACACCACGCACAGCAACAGGATGTAGCCGCCGATGACCGAGTAGAAGATCGACCGCCAGATCCCCTTGGCCGCGGCCTTGGCCGCCTGGCCGGTCTCCTCTGACAGGTGCGCGGACGCGTCGAAGCCGGTGATCGTGTACTGCGTCAGCAGGAAACCGAACGGGATGATGAAGAAGAAGAAGTGGAAACCGCTCGTGCTGCCTCCGCCGTACCCCGAGTTGTTGAAGCGCTCGGTGAAGACGTACTTGAACGACTGGTGCTGGTCGGGGACGAAGATCAAGATCAGCACGATCGCGGCCGCTCCGAACACGTGCCACCAGACTGAGGTGTTGTTCATGATCGCCATCAGGTGACCACTGAAGATGTTGAGCACGGCCGCGAGCGCCAGGACCACCACGAAGATGATGAACACGCGGGTCAGCGAGTAGCTGTCGGCGTACGACTTCGACCACGTGCTGACGGTGAGGTCGATGAACGTGGCACAGCCGTAGGCCACGCCCGCGGTCACCGCGACCAGCCCGATCAGGTTCAGCCAGCCGGTGAAGAAGCCCGCTCGCGGGCCACCCAGCTTGGACGCCCACCAGTAGATGCCGCCGGACGTCGGGTACGCCGACACCAGCTCACTCATGGTGAAACCGATGATCAGGATGAAGACGCCGAGGATCGGCCACGACCACGAGATGGAGATCGGGCCACCGTTGTTGAAGCCCGCTCCGAAGTTCGTGAAGCAGCCGGCGAGGATGGAGATGATCGAGAAAGAGATCGCGAAGTTGGAGAACCCCGACCAGGAGCGGTGGAGGTCCTGGCTGTACCCGAGTTTGGCCAGTTGCTTTTCATCGTCTGTGAGCTCGACTGGCTCGTGCGCTTCGGGCATTGGGTGACCCCTTCAGGTGCGGAACCGGTTGGCCGGAGGCTAGACCCGTCAGGATTGCGTCGTAAAGAGGCGCGCCCATTTTCGGTATGAACCCAGACCATTGACAGTTTGCGACGTGGTGCCAGACTGACCCGCGTGACCGCCGCTCCGTTGCCGCACCTCGACGAGGTCGTGCTGCGTCCGGTCCGCGGGCACCACGCGTTCGAGGCCTGCGTCGAGCAGCTGGCCACCGCCATCAGGCTCGGCGTCTACCCCCTCGGGACCATGCTTCCCAGCGAGCGCGACCTCGCCGAGCGGCTCGAGGTCTCGCGCGCCACGCTGCGCGAGGCGATCGCGGCCCTGCGGACGGCCGGCTTCGTCGAGACCAAACGGGGCCGCGGGGGCGGCACCATCGTGACCATGAAGCCGCGCGGGCCGGCAGCCCGCGTGTCCGGGACGCCCACTCCTGCCCAGCGTGCCGACTGGCTCGACGCGCTCGACTTCCGCCGGATCGTCGAGCCCGGGGCCGCGGCGCAGGCGGCCGCCGCCACCCTCGACGCCGCCGCGCGGACCCGTCTGGAGAGCGCCCACGCCGCGGTGGCCAAGGCCTCCAGCCGAGCCCGTCACCGTCAGGCCGACTCACGCTTCCACCTGACGGTGGCATCGCTGTCCGGATCGGGTCGCACGGTGGAGGCCGTCACGTCGGTCCAGGCGAGCCTCCACGAGATGCTGAGCGCCATCCCCGTGCTCCAGACCAACATCGCCCACTCCGACCGACAGCACGAACAGCTGATGCGGGCCGTGCTCGACGGACGACCCGACCGCGCCCACCAGGTCATGGAAGAGCACTGCGACGACACGGCCGCGCTGCTGCGCGGCCTGCTGGGCTGATCGAACCAAGAGGAGACCCATGCCGCCCAACGACCGCTACCTGACCCTCGAGCAGCTCCGTGCCCGGATCGGCGCCGGCGAGATCGACACCGTCGTGCTCGCGTTCACCGACATGCAGGGACGCCTGCAGGGCAAGCGTCTGCACGCGCACTACTTCCTCGACGTCGCCCTGGAGGCAGGGACGGAGGGGTGCAACTACCTGCTCGCGGTCGACATCGACATGAACACCGTCGACGGCTACTCCATCTCCTCGTGGGAGAAGGGGTACGGCGACATGGAGTTCGTGCCGGACTACGACACCATCCGCATGCTGCCCCACCTGCCGGGCAGCGTGCTCGTGCAGTGCGACCTGGTCTGGCTCGACCATGCTCCCGTCCTCCAGTCGCCCCGCACCATCTTGAAGACCCAGCTCGAGCGGGTGGCAGAGCGAGGGCTGGTCGCCCTCGCCGGCACCGAGCTCGAGTTCATCGCCTTCGACACGTCGTACGAAGAGGCCCACGACCGACGCTGGCGCGACCTGACCCCGGTCAACCAGTACAACGTCGACTACTCCATCCTCGGCACCGCACGAGCCGAGCCGCTCCTGCGCGACCTGCGCAACCACATGTACGCCGCCGGGCTGGACGTCGAGGGAGCCAAGGGCGAGTGCAACTTCGGCCAGCACGAGGTCGGCTTCCTCTACGCCGACGCCCTGGTCACCGCCGACAACCACAGCGTCTACAAGACCGTCGCCAAGGAGATCGCTGCCCAGCGAGGTCAGGCGATCACGTTCATGTCGAAGTACGACCAGCGCGAGGGCAACTCGTGCCACATCCACCTGTCGCTGCGCGGCGACGACGGGTCGGTGGTCTTCTGGGACGAGGACGGACGCACGCAGCTCTACGACCAGTTCATCGCGGGCATCCTGGCGACCATGCACGACTTCACGATGCTGTACGCGCCGAACATCAACTCCTACAAGCGTTTCGCGGCCGGCTCCTTCGCGCCGACCGCCATCGCCTGGGGGCTGGACAACCGCACCTGCGCCGTGCGCCTCGTCGGGCACGACAAGAGCGCCCGCATGGAGAACCGCCTCCCCGGTGGCGACGTGAACCCCTACCTGGCTCTCGCGGCGATGCTCGCCGGGGGCCTCTACGGCATCGAGCAGGAGCTGGAGCTCGAGGACGAGCTGGTCGGCAACGCCTACACCTCCGACGCGGAACACGTGCCGGCCACCCTGCAGGCGGCACGCGACGCCTTCCACGCCTCGGCGACCGCGCGCGCGGTGTTCGGCGACGCCGTGGTCGACCACTACACGAACATGGCCGATGTCGAGCTCGCCGCCTTCGATGCGGCGGTGACCGACTGGGAGCTCGCCCGTGGCTTCGAGCGGATGTGACCGATGACCACCACTCTCATCAACCCGGTGACCGCCGAGGCCTTCACCGAGGTGCCGTCCACCGACCTGGCGGGGACCGACGCCGCGATCGAGCGTGCGCACGACGCCTACCTCACCTGGCGGTCCGTGGCGCCTGGTGAGCGGGCGCGGCTGCTCCGTGGGTTCGCGGCACTCGTGGACGCCCACAACGAGGAGCTCGCACAGCTCGAGGTGACCAACGCCGGCCACACGATCGGCAACGCCCGCTGGGAGGCGGGCAACGTCCGCGACTGCCTCAACTACTACTCGGCGGCGCCGGAGCGACTCTTCGGTCGGCAGATCCCGGTGCCCGGGGGCGTCGACGTCACGTTCCACGAGCCGCTCGGCGTGGTCGGCGTGATCGTGCCCTGGAACTTCCCGATGCCCATCGCCGGCTGGGGGTTCGCGCCCGCCATCGCCGCCGGCAACGCCGTCGTCCTCAAGCCCGCCGAGATCACTCCGCTGACGGCGATCCGGATCGCGGAGCTCGCGGTCGAGGCCGGGCTCCCCCCGGGCGTGCTGACGGTGGTGCCGGGCAAGGGCTCGGTCGTGGGCGAGCGGTTCGTCACCCATCCGCTCGTGCGGAAGGTGTGCTTCACCGGGTCCACCGAGGTCGGCAAGCAGATCATGGCCGGCTGCGCGGACCAGCTGAAGAAGGTGACGCTCGAGCTCGGCGGCAAGAGCGCCAACGTCGTCTTCGCCGACACCGACGTGGCAGCGGCCGCGGCCAGCGCGCCGTACGCCGTCTTCGACAACGCCGGTCAGGACTGCTGCGCCCGCTCCCGGATCCTCGTCGAGCGGTCGGCGTACGACGAGTTCGTGGGGCGCCTCGAGTCGGCGGTCCGCGCGCTGCGCGTCAAGGACCCGGCCGCCGAGGACAGCGAGATGGGCCCGATGGTCTCGTCCGGCCAGCGTGAGTCAGTGCAGCGCTACGTCGACGCCGCGACCGTGGCCTTCGCCGGCTCGGCACCCGACGGCCCGGGCTGGTGGCTCCCGCCGATGGTGGTCGAGTCGCAGGACACCGCCGAGCCGATCTGGCGCGAGGAGGTGTTCGGGCCGGTCGTGGCCGTGATGCCCTTCGACGACGAGGAGCACGCCATCGCCCTGGCCAATGACAGCGACTACGGGCTGTCGGGCTCGATCTTCACCTCCGACCTCGGCCGGGGCCTCCGGGTCGCGCGGGGCGTCGAGGCCGGGAACCTGAGCGTGAACTCGCACTCGAGCGTGCGCTACTGGACGCCGTTCGGCGGCTACAAGCAGTCCGGTCTCGGCCGGGAGCTCGGCCCGGACGCGCCGTTCGCGTTCACCGAGGAGAAGAACGTCTTCATCAGCCACTAGGGCTCGACAGACTCGACCAGCGAGGAGAACCACACCCATGGCAGGACGCATCGAGGGCAAGGTCGCCGTCGTCACCGGAGGCTGCTCGGGCATCGGGCTGGCCACCGTGACCCGCTTCGTCGAGGAGGGTGCCCGCGTCGTCATCGGCGACATCGACGACGAGCGCGGGCACGCCCTGGTCGGTCAGCTCGGCGGCGCGGAGGTCGCGACGTACGTCCACGTCGACGTGACGAGCAAGGATGAGGTCGACGCGCTGTTCGCGCTGGCCCACGACACCTACGGCTCGGTCGACATCGCGTTCAACAACGCCGGCATCTCGCCGCCCGACGACGACTCGATCCTCGACACCGAGCTCGAGGCGTGGCGGCGGGTGCAGGAGGTCAACCTCACCAGCGTCTACCTGTGCTGCAAGGCCGCGCTGCCCTACATGCTGGAGCAGAAGTCTGGCTCGATCATCAACACCGCGTCGTTCGTCGCCGTGATGGGTGCGGCGACCTCCCAGATCTCCTACTCGGCCTCCAAGGGCGGTGTGCTGTCGATGTCGCGCGAGCTGGGCGTGCAGTTCGCCCGCGAGGGCGTGCGCGTGAACGCGCTGTGCCCGGGACCGGTGAACACCCCTCTGCTCAAGGAGCTGTTCGCGAAGGACGCGGAGCGGGCGGCGCGTCGCCTGGTCCACGTGCCGATGGGCCGGTTCGCGGAGCCGGAGGAGATGGCCAACGCCGTGCTGTTCCTGGCCTCCGACGAGTCGTCGTTCATCACCGCGAACACCTTCCTGGTCGACGGTGGGATCTCCGGTGCCTACGTCACGCCGCTCTGACCTCCCCCTGGTGGGGGTCACCACCTACCGCGAGCAGGCGCGGTGGGGGGTGTGGGACACCCGGGCCGACGTGCTCCATGCGCAGTACGCCGACGCCGTGGTGGCCGCGGGCGGCGTACCGGTGCTGCTGCCGCCCGCATCGGCGTCCGAAGACGTCGCGGCTGCCGTCGTGTCCCGGATCGACGCGCTCGTCGTCAGCGGCGGTGCTGACGTCGATCCTGCCCGCTACGGCGAGGAGCCGCACCCGAGCACGGCGGCCTGGCGCGAGGACCGCGACGCCTGGGAGACGGCGTTGCTGCACGCGGCCGACGACGCCGGCCTGCCCACCCTCGGCGTCTGTCGCGGGATGCAGCTGATGGCGGTCGCCGCCGGCGGCTCCCTGGCGCAGCACACGCCCGACCTGGTCGGGCACGACGGGCACAGCCCGGGTGCCGATGCGTTCGGCACGACCGAGGTCACGACCGAGGAGGACTCGCTGCTGCGCTCGCTGGTCGGGCCTCGCGTCGAGGTCGGGTGTCACCACCACCAGACCGTCGCGACGCACCCCGGCTTCGAGGCGACGGCGTGGGCCGCCGACGGCTCGCTCGAGGCCATGGAGCGACCCGGTCCGCGCTTCTGCCTCGCCGTCCAGTGGCACCCCGAGGTCCGTGACGACGCGAGCCTCTTCGCCGGGCTCGTCGCCGCCGCGACCGCCCGAGCCGGCTGACGGGACCCGCTGACAGAATGGGCGCATGAGCGCTCCGGCCCGCCGCGACGTCCTCGGGTCGCCGTACACCGCGGAGACGATCGAGCTGCCCGACGATGACGAGGGTCCGGTCGTCGCGACGCTGGTCCGCCGCCCCGCCGGCCGGCGTACGAACCGCGCGGTGCTCCACGTCCACGGCTTCGCCGACTACTTCTTCCAGACGGCGTACGCCGAGTGGTGGTGCGCCCGCGGGTACGACTTCTACGCCCTCGACCTGCGCAAGTACGGGCGATCGCTGCTCCCCCACCAGACGCCCAACTACACCACCGACCTGCACGACTACTTCCCCGAGCTGGACGCGGCCTGGGACCGCATCGGCGTGGGTCATGCGCGGGTCGTCCTCAGCGGACACTCCACGGGCGGCCTCACCGTGCCGCTGTGGGCCGACGAGCGACGGATCGAGGCGCGCGGCATCGTGCTCAACGCGCCGTGGTTCGACCTCCAGGGGTCGATCCTGGTGCGGCATGCGCTCACGCCGGTCGTCACCCAGCTCGCGCGGCGCCAGCCCAAGCGCGTCATCCCGCGCACGGTGACCGGGTTCTACGCCCGCAGCCTCCACCGCGACCACGAGGGCGAGTGGGACTTCGACCTGGCCTGGAAGCCGATCGAGTCGTGGCCGGCGTACGCCGGGTGGCTGGCGGCCATCCGGCGGGGCCATGCCGAGCTCCATGCCGGGCTCGACCTCCCGTTCCCGGCGCTGGTGCTCGCGAGCGAGTCGTCGGCGACCCCGCGCGAGATGGGTGACGACGTGCACCGCCACGACATCGTGCTCGACGTGGAGCAGATCCGACGCTGGTCCCCGGCGCTGGGCCGCCACGTCACCTACGTCGGGATCCCGGGTGCACGCCACGACGTGTTCTTGTCGCGCGAGGAGCCGCGCGTGGCCGCCTTCGCCGAGCTCGAGCGGTGGGTCCGCGCGTACGTCGACTCCGACCTCGCCGTCAGTCGCTGACCAGCGTCTGGAGGATCTCGCGGGCATGCTCCATCACGCCCATGTGACCCTCGCCCGGCCGGAGCACGAGAGTGGCGGTCGGGAGGTGCTCGTCGAGCCAGGTGCCCGCCACCGGTGGGCACATCGGGTCGTCGGCGCCGTACCAGAGGTGGACGGGACTGCGGATCGCGTCGAGGTCGATGTCCCACGGCCCGACCCAGGCGACGTTGTCCCAGCCGGCCCCGGTGGTGCCCTTCCGGAGCGACTCCTGCATCGCTCCCACCAGACAGTCGGCGAGCTCGGGTCGGCCCAGCAGGTCACCGTCGTGGGGACTGAGCATGGAGCGGAAGCCGCCGACGATCTGCTCGGGCGGCCCCGCGAACAGCCCGCGGAGGGGCTCGAAGCCCAGCGCGAACTGGGCCGCGGCGGCCTCGGCGTCGGGGAGCAGGCTCACCGCCTTCCGGTCGTTGTCGTCGAGGGCCTCGCTCAGCTCGGGGATGAGGTCGAAGGGGCCCGCGCCTGCGGTCACGCCTGCGCGAGTGATGCGGTCACCGAGCACCGCTGCGCACGCCAGGGAGAAGGGCCCTCCGCCTGACTGCCCGACCGTGGCGAACCGTTCGATCCCGAGGGAGTCGGCCAGGACGGCGGTGTCGCGGGCGACGGACGAGAGGCTGAACGGTGCGGCCGGCGACGCGCCGTACCCCGGGCGGTCGAAGCAGACCATCCGGATCTCCAGCTCGGCGCAGAGATCGTCGGCCGACGCGGTCTCCAGCCGCGAGGAGGGCGTTCCGTGGAAGTAGACGACCGCGCGTCCCTCCGGGTGCCCCGACTGCCGGACCTGCAGCGTCCGTCCGCCCACGTCGTACGGCCCGTCCTCCACCCACCCAGCCACCATGGCCGGAGTCTAGGGCTGTGGATGCTTGCGGGTAGTCCGTGACGTTCTGCAGGTGATTTCAGCGATTTCGCCTGCAGAACGTCACGGACTACCCCGCAGTTGTCCACAGGTGAAGGGGGCGAGTACGGCGGGGGTCAGCGGAGGAGGAAGACGGCCAGGGAGACCAGGCCGACCACGACGATGAAGATGCGCAGCGCGAGGGGCGACAGGCGGCGGCCGACCGTGGCGCCGAGCTGGCCACCGATCACCGAGCCCACGGCGATCAGGGCGACCACCGGTCCAGTCGACGTGGGCCACCAGGATGAAGATCAGCCCGGCGACGCCGTTCACCAGCCCGGCCAGCACGTTCTTCAGCCCGTTCAGTCGCTGGAGCGAGTCGTCGATCCCGATCCCGAGGACGCCCATCAGGATCACGCCCTGAGCCGCGCCGAAGTACCCGCCGTACACCCCCGTCAGTGCCACCGCCGGCCACACCCACCACGGACCCTGGTGGCCGCGGATGCCCTGGTGCCGGGCGTCGACCCAGGCGGTGATCCGCGGCTGGAAGACGACGAGCAGCAGGCCGAGCACGATCAGCGCGGGGACGATCGCGGAGAACGCCGACGACGGGAGCGACAGCAGCAGGACGGCACCGACCACCCCACCGAGCAGCGACCCCGCACCCAGCCGGATCGCCCGGCTGCGCTGCCCGCTCAGCTCGCGGCGGTAGCCGTAGGCCCCGGACACGGTGCCGGGCACCAGACCGATCGTGTTCGAGACGTTGGCCGTCACCGGAGGCACCCCGAACGCCAGGAGGGTCGGGAACGTGATCAGCGTTCCCGACCCGACGACCGTGTTGATGGTCCCGGCGGCGAGCCCAGCGAGCAGCACCGCCACCATCTGGAGGAGGGTCACTGGGCGGGAGCGTCTCCCGTCGTACCGTCGTCAGCGAGGTGGGCACCCGGTACGTCGGCGGGCGGTACGTCGGCACCCGGTACGTCGGCGGGCGGTACGTCGGCGGGCGGGGAGACCTCGTGGTTCCGGCCCGGGTTGGCCGAGCGCTCCGCCTCGGCGATGGCGTCCTCGACGGCCCGGTTGGTCTTCGACAGCTCCCGGTCGAGCGCTCCGGAGCCGCCCATCACGGCGGGCTCGCTCGGCCCCATGTCGACGCGCTTGAGCGGTCCGTCGACCTTCTTCGGGATGCCGGCGATCTCGTGGACGGACGAGCCGAGGCCCTCGAGGGCCTTGGTGATCTCCGACGGGATCACCCACACCTTGTTGGCGTCGCCGGCTGCGATCTTCGGCATCATCTGGAGGTACTGGTAGGCCAGCAGCGACTGGTCGGGCTGGCCGTCGTGGATGGCCTGGAAGACGGTCTGGATCGCCTGGCCCTCACCCTGGGCGCGCAGGATCGCGGCCTCGCGATCGGCCTGGGCGCGGAGGATCAGGGACTCGCGGTCGCCCTCGGCGTTGAGGATCGCCGACTGCTTGTTGCCCTCGGCCGACAGGATCGCGGCCTGGCGCTGGCCCTCGGCGGTGAGGATGACGGCACGCTTCTCGCGGTCCGCCCGCATCTGCTTCTCCATCGAGTCCTTGATCGACGGCGGCGGGTCGATGCCCTTGAGCTCGACCCGGTTGACGCGGATGCCCCACTTGCCGGTGGCCTCGTCGAGGACGCCGCGCAGTCCGGAGTTGATCGAGTCGCGGCTGGTCAGCGTCTCCTCGAGGTCCATGCCACCGACGATGTTGCGCAGCGTGGTCATCGTGAGCTGCTCGATCGCCTGGATGTAGTTGGCGATCTCGTACGTCGCCGCGACGGGGTCGGTCACCTGGAAGTAGATGACGGTGTCGATGGACACCACGAGGTTGTCCTCGGTGATCACGGGCTGCGGCGGGAACGAGACGACCTGCTCGCGCAGGTCGATCATGTAGCGGAGCCTGTCGACGAACGGGACGACGACGTTCAGCCCGGCGGGCAGCGTCTCCTTGTACTTCCCGAACCGCTCGAGGATGCCGGCACGTGCCTGCGGGATGATCCGAACAGTCCGGGCCAGCATCACCAGCACGAACACGACGATCAGGGCCAGCAGTGCGTAGACGACCGTCATCGGTCACTCTTCCTCTCGGTGGTGCAGGTCATGGCATGAGCTCGCCGACCGGATGGACGTAGGCCGTGGCGCCGCGGATCGCGAACACCTCGACCTTCGCTCCCGGTGCGATCGTGAGGGACTCGTCGTAGGGGCAGGCCGACCAGATCTCGCCGGCGAGCTTGATCCGGCCGGGGTTGTCGGCCGAGAGCTCCTCGGTCACGACCGCCTGCTGGCCGACCAGGCGGTTGTGCCCGCTCACGAGGTCGGGCCCGTTGTGCAGGCGGGCGATCAGGCTCGGTCGGACCAGGAGCAGCATGGCCGCCGAGGCGCCGGCTCCCAGCAGCACCTGGAGGATGATCGGAGCGCCTGCGAGGGCGACCACGGCCGCGACCAGGGCGCCGGCCGCCATCATCAGCAGGATCAGGTCGAGGCTGACCATCTCGGCCACGCCGAGAGCGACCGCCAGCACGAGCCAGGCGGCCCACAGATGATCACCCAGCCACTCCACGCTTTCAGCCTATCCGCAGAGGGGTCACGCGGAGGGACGTCGACGCGCCCGGCGACGGGCAGACCACCGGCCCGCTTCGTGCGTCAGTACGAGCGGCATGTCGAACGTCTCCGCGAGATGGTCCTCCGTGATGACCTGGCCGATCGGCCCCTCGGCCACGACGCGGCCGCCGCGGAGCAGCAGCGCATGGGTGAAGCCCGGCGGGATCTCCTCCACGTGGTGGGAGACCAGCACGGTCGCGGGCGAGGCAGGATCGAGCGCGAGGGTGGAGAGCGTCGACACCAGGTCCTCCCGGCCGCCGAGGTCGAGCCCCGCCGCGGGCTCGTCGAGCAGCAGCAGCTCGGGGTCGGCCATCAACGCCCGGGCGATCTGCACGCGCTTGCGCTCGCCCTCGCTGAGGGTGCCGAAGGTGCGGTCGAGCAGGTGGTCGGCACCGACCTGCCCGAGCAGCTCGTGGGCACGGTCGTGGTCGAGGTCGTCGTAGGCCTCGCGCCACCGCCCGACCACGCCGTACGACGCGGAGACGACGACGTCGCGCACCAGCTCGTGGCGCGGGATGCGCTCCGCGAGAGCCGCGCTCGTCAGCCCGATCCGCGGCCGGAGCTCGAACACGTCGACCGTGCCGAGGACCTCGTCGAGGATCCCGGCGACCCCGTCCGTCGGGTGGATCTGGGCCGACGCGACCTGCAGCAGCGTCGTCTTGCCCGCGCCGTTGGGCCCGAGCACCACCCAGCGTTCGCCCTCGGCGACCCGCCACGAGATCTGGTCGAGCAGCGTCGCCTGCCCCCGTCTGACGGTCACCCCGGCGAACTCGATCACCGCCACCATGCGGCAACCCTAGCGAGGCCGTGAGGTCGCAGGGGCGCGTAGGGTGACCGCCCGTGCAACCCGTGCTGCCCGTGTCGGCGCGCCTGGCCTGGTGGGGAACCGCCTGGCTGAGAGGGCACGTCGTCGCCGACCTGGTCGTGGACGCGGTGCTCGCCGGCGACGCGACCCACGTCGTCGCGGGGCTGCCGGGGACCGAGGGCTCGGTCTCGCTGATCCGGACCCTGGGCGAGCTGCGGGCGATCGGCTCCGGCGGTATCGGCCTCGCGCTGCCGGTGGCCGGCGACCCGGTCGGCCTCGGTGGCCCTGCTGACTTCAACGCGGCGGCCCTCGACGCGGGCGAAGCGGCACTGTGCGGCGGCGTCGGACTGGTCCCCCGTCAGGTCGGCGCGGTCGTCGAGTGGACGTCGTACGACGCGGGGCCGCGCCAGCTCCCCGACGTCGGGGAGGCCGACCGGGCGCTCCGGCTCGAGCTCCAGCAGGCGGCCGCAGGGCTGGCGGACCTCGACGTGGCCCGGTGGCGGCCCGAGGCCGCCGACGCACTGATGAACCTCCACCACCGGCCGGCCCTCGCGCCACCGCCCGGGACGCCACCTCGCTGCGCCGAGCTGGCGGCCCGGTCCCTGCAGGCACTGGCGATCGTGGACCTCGCGCTGGAGGACGACGGAGGCGCGCTCAGCGCAGCGCAGGCCGCTCAGCGTCGAGAGACGCTCCAGCCGTTGGGCACCGCCGCCCGCCGTGGCCTGGTGGCGGCCTGCTCACCCGAGGTCTGGCCCGAGTGAGGCCACACCGCCACGACGAAGTCGGGGCGGTGCGGCCGAACGAGCGGCGCAGCGAGCTTGCTCGCAAGCCGACCCTCACCCCCACGACGAAGTCGGGGCGGTGCGGCCGAACGAGCGGCGCAGCGAGCTTGCTCGCAAGCCGACCCTCACCCTCCACGACGAAGTCGGGGCGGTGTGGCCGAACGAGCGGCGCAGCGAGCTCGCTCGCAAGCCGACCCTCACCCTCCACCACGAAGTCGCGGCGGGTGCGGCCGAACGAGCGGCGCAGCGAGCTCGCTCGCAAGCCGACCCTCACCCTCCACCACGAAGTCGCGGCGGGTGCGGCCGAACGAGCGGCGCAGCGAGCTCGCTCGCAAGCCGACCCTCACCCTCCACCACGAAGTCGGGGCGGTGCGGCCGAACGAGCGGCGCAGCGAGCTCGCTCGCTAGCCGACCCGCCGGCCTGCTGACCGCTAGGAGTACGGGTTGGTGGGGGGAGCAGCCGGGGGCTCGCCCCCGGGGTCGGTCGGTGGCTGGCCGTAGGGGTTGGCCGGCGGGTCGCCGTAGGGGTTGGCGGGGGGCTGACCGTAGGGGTCGGTGGGCGGCTGACCGTAGGGGTTCGTCGACGGCTGGCCGTAGGGGCCGGCGGGCGGCTGGCCGTAGCCTCCACCGGGTCCGGCGGGGTTGGCCTTGGGTGAGGCGCCGTACTTGTTGTCGCCCTGGCTGTCCTGGCAGAGCCAGATGATCAGGAAGATCCATCCGACGAGGCAGACCAGCCACAGCAGCTGCCACCAGCCGGAGCGCCCCGTGTCGTGGAGCCGCCGTGCCCCGACCGCGAGCGACGGCAGCAGGACAGCGAGGTTGGTGATGCTCCCGATCAGGCCGGTCCCGGAGGAGTTCGTGGTCCCGAGGACTGCGTCGATGATGCTGGCGGCGATGCCCAGCAGGAACGTGAAGAGCACCCACCACCAGAACTCGGAGCGGCGTGCCCGACCGTTGAAGTCGGCGTACTTGCTGAAGCAGATCTTGACGGCATCGGGAAACGCCACGGGAACTCCCAGGTCTCTCGAACGTGAACGACAAGGCCCGCCTCGGACCCGCCGTCACCGTATCGCGAGCCGACGCCCGGCTGGGGGACGTCAGGCCTGGGTCCAGACCGCCAGCTCGTTGCCGAAGGGATCGGTGAAGTGGAAGCGACGGCCGCCCGGGAACTCGAACGGCCCCTCGGTGACCTCGCCCCCCGCGGACCGGACCGCGTCGGCCGTGGCGTCGAGGTCGTCGCTGTAGAGGATCACCAGGGGCAGCCCGGCACCGGCCGGACGGGCGGGGTTGAGGCCGCCCATCTCTCCCTCGCCGCCGGGGCGGTGGATGCCGGTGTAGTCGGGCCCGTAGTCGGTGAACGACCAGCCGAACGCATCGCCGTAGAACTGCTTGGCGGCCGCGAGGTCGGGCGCCGCCAGCTCGATGTAGTCGAAGGTGTGGTGTCGCTGACTCATGCGCGACACAGTACGGACCGCCGCCGACATCGGACCTGCGGCGCCGTAGCCTCGTCCCGAGATGACTGACCAGAAGCCGGAGACCCTGCTCCTCACCGTCTCGGGGAGGGACCGTCCGGGCGTCACCTCGGCCATCTTCGCGACGCTCACGCGGGCGGCTGTCGAGGTCCTCGACATCGAGCAGATCGTGCTCCGACGCCGCCTGATCCTGGGCATCCTCGTCACCGCACCCCGCGACTGGCGGCGCCTGCGCGACGCCGTCGAGGCGACCGCCCAGGAGCTCGGCATGAGCGTCGACATCGACCGCGGCACCGGCGACAACCGGGGCCGTCGCGAGGGGCGCTCCCACGTCACCGTGATCGGGGCGCCCCTCAAGGCGGCCGCGATGGCCGCCGTGGCCGGTCGGATCGCCGACAGCGGTGCCAACATCGACCGGATCGAGCGGATGGCGCGCTACCCGGTGACGGCTATCGACTTGCACGTCTCGGGTGCCCACCCCGACCGGCTCCGCGCCCTGCTCGCCCTGGAGGCGGCGGCCCAGGGCGTCGACGTCGCCGTGCAGCCCGCCAGCCTGCTGCGCCGCGCAATGCGGCTGATCGTGATGGACGTCGACTCGACGCTGATCCAGGGCGAGGTCATCGAGCTGCTGGCGGCCCACAGCGGGCACGCCGCTGAGGTCGCCGCCGTGACCGAGCGCGCGATGCGGGGCGAGCTCGACTTCGAGGAGTCCCTGCGAGCCCGGGTCGCCCTGCTCGCCGGGATCCCCAGCACGGCCATCGACGAGGTGTACGACGAGCTGGTCCTGGCCCCGGGGGCACGCACCCTGGTGCGGACCCTGCGTCGGCTCGGCTACCGCTTCGCACTCGTGTCCGGCGGTTTCAGCCAGATCACCGATCGGCTCGCCGAGGACCTCGACATCCACTACGCCCGCGCCAACGAGCTCGAGATCGTCGACGGCACGATCACCGGCCGGATCCTCGGAGACGTCGTCGACCGGGCCGGCAAGGCCGCCGCAGCTCGCTACTTCGCCGAGCAGGTCGGCGTACCCCTGGAGTCGGTGGTCGCGATCGGTGACGGCGCCAACGACCTCGACATGCTCGAGATCGCCGGACTCGGCATCGCCTACAACGCCAAGGCCCTGGTGCAGGAGGCCGCCGACACGACGGTGAACGTCCCCTACCTCGACGCGATCATGTACCTGCTCGGCATCAGCCGCGAGGAGATCGAGGCGCTCGACGCCGAGCACGGCGTGGTCACGCCCGCACCCCCGATCTGACGATCCTGCCGCCCGTTCAGGTGCAGTGGGCGCGCACCGAGGCGAGATAGGCGTCCGTGGCCCTGCGCTGGAGCCGGGTGGCGACCGGCGCACCGAGCCGCGTGTACCAGCGCCCCGGACGTGAGAACGCCCGGACGGCGGCCCACACCTCGTCCCCGCGCCGTTCGACGGCGAACTCCTCCTCACCCGCCTCGGGGTGTCCCTCCAGCGTCCCGTAGGCGAAGCCGCAGCGATCTGCCTCGTCGAACACGCGGACCACGCGGGTGGGAGCGGTGACGCGGATCGGCCCCAGGCGCATCCGCACGACGACCAGGGCACCGGGCTCGGCACGCTCGTGGTCGGACAGCACCTCGAAGCCGGCGCCGCGCTGCATGCCGAAGCCGAGCACGAACGCGCCGGCCCGAGGGAAGACGTCGGCCGGTCCGGCGTACGCCTCGGCCGTGAGGAGCGTGCTCCCCTCCGGCCAAAGGCCCTGGGCCGTGGCACCGACGTCGGCATAGTTCCAGCTCCGGTCCGCCCAGCGCGCCGGGCCGGGCGCGCCCATCAGCCCGGACCGGCGTGGAACCCGACGAGGCGGGCCGAGGCCAGGTCGAGCTCCGCCCAGGCCACCGTGACCTCGAAGTGCGCGACCGCGCCGGTCGGGAAGCCGGTCGCCATCTCGCGTGCGGCTTCCTCGTCGCCGGTGCCGTCGTCGAGGAGCTGCGCGAGGTAGGCCATCGTCGGGTTGTGCCCGACCACGACGAGGGCGGTGACGTCGTCGTGCGTCTCACGTACCAGGTCGAGTGCGGTCTCCGGACCCGCGGCGTACAGGCTGTCGGAGTAGGTCACCTCGGCCTCGAAGGAGCCGCCCTGCGCGAGGGCGGCCCAGGTCGACGCCGTACGCCGGGCCGACGACACCAGCGCGGCGTCCGGCACGACGCCGCTGTCCGCGAGCCAGCGACCGGCCTCGAGGGCGTCGTCCCAGCCGCGTGGGGCCAGCTCACGCTCGTGGTCGGTCTCGCCACCCGGCTCGGCCCTGGCATGGCGGATCACGACGAGATGCCTGGGCTGCCCGGTCACAGGGGAACTCTGGCACCGGCTAGCCTTCCCTGTCATGCCGGAGCTCGCCGACGAGGAACCCAGGTCGACGGGCGTCGAGGTGCCCGCCGCACTCCCGGGCGGGCCGTTGATGATCATCGGCGGCGCCGAGGACAAGCTGCGCAAGCGCACCATCCTCAAGGACTTCGTGGCCGCCAGCGGCGGGCCCGACGCACGGATCGTCGTCATCCCCACCGCGTCGAGCCTCGGCGACGAGGTCGTCGACGTGTACGACGCGCTGTTCCGGCGGCTGGGCGCCGGCGAGGTGAGTGCGGTACGGCCCGACAGCCGCGACGACGCCCACGACCCGGCTCTCGTCTCCCGAGTGGACGGCGCCACGGGTGTCTTCATGACGGGTGGCAACCAGCTCAAGCTGTCGGCGATCGTGTGCGGAACACCGCTGGGGGACGCCGTCGTCCGCGCCCACGAGCGCGGCGCCGTCGTGGCCGGCACGTCGGCGGGTGCCAGCATCCAGTCGTCCCACATGGTCGCGTTCGGCGTCGGCGGCGCGACTCCCAAGCAGCGGATGACCCAGGTCGCCGCCGGGCTCGGACTGCTGCGTACCACCGTGATCGACCAGCACTTCGACCAGCGCAACCGCTACGGCCGGCTGCTGATGATCGTCTCGCAGTCACCCCAGCTGCTCGGGATCGGCGTCGACGAGGACACCTGCGCCACCGTCACCGTCGAGGACGGCCACGAGGTCCTCCGCGTGAGCGGTCGCGGAGCGGTCACGATCCTCGACCCGCAACGACTGGTCACGAACTCCTACGAGGCCAAGCGCTCCACTCCCCTGCTGGCCAGCGGCATCGTCCTCCACGTGCTGCCGACCGGTGCGGCGTTCGACCTGACCACGCGTGAGCTCCGCCCGCAGGCGGCCCAGGTGTCGGAGGAGGACGCCGCCGAGCTGGCCGAGGCGCAGGCCGACCTCCAGCAGATGGCCCGCGACATCGCGGCCGGCGACCGCTCCCCGGCCACTCTGCGACGACGCCTGGCCCGCAAGCGCTCGTCCCGCAAGACTGTCCCCACCGACCCACGACCAGCCGGCGACGTCGCCGAGCAGGACGGAGCATCCCGGTGACCGAGCGCCCCACCCCGGACCTCACGATCATGGAGACGCGCGTCTACCGCGGACCCAACATCTGGTCCTACGACAAGGCGATCCACCTGGTGGTCGACCTCGGCGGCCTCGAGCAGTACCCCACCGACAAGCTCCCGGGCTTCACCGACCACCTGCTCGAGGCCCTCCCCGGCCTGTCCCACCACTCCTGCTCGCGCGGTCGCAAGGGCGGCTTCGTCGAGCGCCTCCACGAGGGCACCTGGCTCGGCCACGTCACCGAGCACGCAGCGCTCGCGCTGCAGCAGGTCGTCGGCCACGACATCCGACGTGGCAAGACCCGTGGGGTGAAGGGCGAGCCCGGCCACTACAACGTGATCTACGGCTACATCGACGAGAACGTCGGGCTCGCTGCCGGGAAGCTCGCGGCGCGGCTGGTCAACCACCTCGTCCAGGCCGACCCGGAGTTCGACTGGGAGGCCGAGCTCGAGTCGTTCATCCTCCGCGCCGAGCGGACGGCGTTCGGCCCGTCCACCCAGGCGATCCTCGACGAGGCCGTGAGCCGCGACATCCCCTGGATCCGCCTCAACCAGTACTCCCTCGTGCAGCTGGGTCAGGGCGTCCACGCCAAGCGGATCCGGGCCACCATGACGTCGGAGACCAGCTCGATCGCGGTCGACATCGCCTCCGACAAGGACCTCACCACCAAGCTGCTCGGTGCGGCCGGGCTCCCGGTGCCGAAGCAGGAGTCGGTGCGCTCGGCGGACCAGGCCGTCGCGGCGGCCCGCCGGATCGGCTTTCCCGTGGTGGTCAAGCCGCTCGACGGCAACCACGGCCGCGGCGTCTGCCTCGACCTCACGGACGACGACGACGTGCGCGCGGCCTTCCCGATCGCGGAGGAACAGTCACGCCGGGGCGTCTGCATCGTGGAGTCGTTCGTCACCGGCAAGGACTACCGCTGCCTGATCATCGACGGCCGGATGGCGGCCATCGCCGAGCGCGTCCCGGCGTCCGTCACCGGTGACGGGCGCGCCACCGTCGGCGAGCTCGTCGACCTGACCAACGCCGACCCGCGCCGGGGCGTCGGCCACGAGAAGGTGCTGACCCGGATCAAGGTCGACGACGCCGCCCTGGAGGTGCTGGCCGGACAGGGCCACACGCTCGACTCCGTGCCCGCGGAGGGCGAGATGGTGAAGCTGGCGCTGACGGGCAACATGTCCACCGGCGGCATCTCGATCGACCGCACCTTCGAGGCCCACCCCGAGAACGTCGAGATCGCCGAGGAGGCGGCCCGGATGATCGGGCTCGACATCGCCGGCATCGACTTCATCTGCCCCGACATCACCGAGCCCGTGCGTGACACCGGCGGCGCGATCTGCGAGGTCAACGCCGCACCGGGCTTCCGGATGCACACCCACCCGACGATCGGGGAGCCTCAGTTCATCTCCAAGCCGGTGGTCGACATGCTCTTCCCACCCGGAGCGGCCTCGCGCATCCCGATCGTCGCCGTCACCGGTACCAACGGCAAGACCACGACCTCGCGGATGATCAGCCACATCTTCAAGGGGATGGGACGCAAGGTCGGCATGACCTCGACCGACGGCGTGGTCATCGACGAGCGGCTGCTGATCCGTGCCGACGCCTCCGGCCCGCGCAGTGCCCGGATGGTGCTGCAGAACCCGCGCGTCGACTTCGCCGTCTTCGAGGTCGCCCGCGGCGGCATCCTGCGTGAGGGCCTCGGCTACGAGCGCAACGACGTCGCCGTCGTGCTCAACGTGCAGCCCGACCACCTCGGCCTCCGTGGCATCGACACGGTCGAGCAGCTGGCCGACGTCAAGGCGGTGGTGGTCGAGGCCGTGCCTCGCGACGGGCACGCGGTGCTCAACGCCGACGACCCGCTGGTCCGCGAGATGCGACGCCGGTGCTCGGGGCAGGTCGTGTGGTTCTCCATGGAGGAGCCGGGCTCCGAGACCCGGGAGATGATCGAGGCCCACTGCCGCCGCGGGGGCAAGGCACTCGTGCTCAACCCCTCCGACCGCGGCGAGATGATCGTCGTCAAGCACGGCCGCCGCGAGATGCAGCTGGCCTGGACCCACCTGCTGCCCGCGACGTTCAAGGGCCGCGCCCGGATGAACGTGCAGAACTCCCTCGCGGCGGCTGCCGCGGCCTTCGCGGCCGGTGCGCCGCTCCACGACATCCGCCAGGGGCTGCGCACGTTCTCGACGAACTACTACCTCTCCCCCGGCCGTCTCAACGAGGTCGAGGTGAACGGCGTGAACGTGATCGTCGACTACTGCCACAACGCCCCCGGCATGAGGGCTCTCGGCGACTTCGTGGACCGGGTCGGCGAGACGCTCACGTCCACGTCGGAGCTCGGCAAGCCGTCGCGGATCGGTGTGATCGCCACCGCCGGCGACCGTCGCGACCAGGACATGCGCGAGCTCGGCGAGGTCGCCGCCCAGCACTTCGACGTGGTGATCGTGCGCGAGGACGACAACCTGCGCCGCCGTGCTCGAGGCGAGACGGCCGGTCTGGTCGCCGAGGGGGTGCGCCAGGCGATCGACGAGGGCTCACGCTGCAAGCAGGTCGAGATCATCCTCGACGAGATCAAGGCGGTCCGGCACGCGATGGCCCGAGCCAACGCCGGCGACCTGGTCGTGTTCTGCGTCGACCAGCACGGCGCCGTGATGAGCGAGCTGGAGAACTGGTCGACCTTCGCCCAGGCCGGCTCCGGCGAGAACCCCGACGCTCCGTCGGCGGACCCGGACTACACGCCGTCACCCGAGGTCGCCGGCGCCGTCCAGTAGGCGCCTCTCGTCCCGGCGTGTCGCCCTCTCCGGAGTGGTCGGTGAGTACTGCATCGCTGTCAACCGTGCGCTGACAGCCGTGCAGTACTCGACCACCCCCTCACCGGGCCGCCACCACCACGCCCTTCGGGACTAGTCGTCGGTCGCCAGGACCGGCTCCCACGCGCGCGTGGCCACGGCGATCGCGTTCCAGGCGTTGATCGCGACGATGAGCGCGAGCAGCGCGCCGACCTCGTCGGGCGACCAGTGGGCGGCCACTGCGTCGTACTCCTCGACCGGCACGCGCGTGGACGCGACGAGGGTGACGGCCTCGGTGAAGGCGAGCGCCGCCCGCTCGCGCTCGGTGAAGAACGGCGACTCACGCCAGATCGCGACCGCGTTGATCCGCTGCGCCGACTCGCCGGCCGCGGCGGCGTCGGTGCTGTGCATGTCGACGCAGTAGGCGCAGCCGTTGAGCTGCGAGGCGCGGAGCCGGACCAGGTCGCGCAGGCCGGCCGGGAAGTCGACCCGGTCGAGCTCGCGCGTGGCGCTGGTGTCGAGGTGGGCCATGGCCTTGCTGAACGTCGGTACGGCGGCGTCGACGTCGAGGCGGGTAGGAATGCGGTGCAGGGTGTCGGTCGTCATGCCCTCACGGTAGATCGGACCGGGTTCCGGCGGCTTGACCGACCGGGGTCGGCACGGCGGCACCGTCCGACGTCGCCTGCCCGGGGTGCGGCCGACCGGCGACGAGCACCGCGAGCGCCCCGAGCAACGACACCGCCGTCGTGACGAGGACCGCGCGGTTCCAGCCGGCGCTGAGCGACGCGGCGGTGGCGACCCCCGACGGCGCGGCCACGATCGACACGATGGTCACACCCAGAGCGGAACCGAGGTAGCGGGCGGTGTTGTTCGCGCCGCTGCCGAGCCCGCCCTGGCCGGCCGGGACGCTGGCCACGCTCTCCCGTCCGAGGGCCGCGTTCAGCACACCCGAGCCGATCCCTGCGACCAGCAGGCCGGGGACGAAGCGCCAGGGCCCGTCGCCCGGGGAGACGTGCCACAGCAGGAGCTGGCCGACCCCGATCACCACCAGGGCCGCGGACATCCGGGCGCGCCCCGACCACGCCACCGGCAGCCGGCGGGCACCCAGCGCGGTCACGATGCTCGGCCCCGACCAGGCGAGCATCAACCACGAGGCGGTCCAGGACGACAGCCCGAGGGCCGCGCCGACGAAGCCCGAGACGTAGGACAGGAGGGCGATGATCCCGGCGCCGGTCGCGACCGCGGCCAGGGTGACGGCTGCGAAGGCCGGGCGCCGGAACAGACCCAGGTCGAGCATGGGGTGGTCGGAGCGCTGCTCGACGAAGAGGAACGCCGCGAGCAGCACGACGCTTGCTGCGAGCAGGCCGATCACCAGCGGTCGTCCCCATCCCTCACGTCCTTCCGTGAGCCCGGCCAGACCCGCACTGATCCCCACCACCAGCAGGACCACCCCGGGCACGTCCAGCCGTGCGCGTTCGGTGCCGCGCGACTCAGGACAGCCCCGGGCCGTCACGGCCAGCCCGATGCCCGCCACCAGCAGCACGGCGTACACGTCGCGCCACGAGCCGACCTTCGCCAACCCGGCCGACAGCAGCGGCCCGAGTGCGATGCCCGCGCCCACGCTCGCGCCCCAGACGCCCGTCGCGTGCGCTCGCTCGTGCGGGTCGTGGAACGTCGCCGCGACCATTCCCAGGCTCGCCGCGATCATCGCCGCGCCACCGATGCCCTGCACCACCCGGGCGACCACGAAGACCTCGACGTCGGTGGCGACCGCTGCGACCACGGCCCCGAGGGCCAGCACGAGCGCGCCGACGACGAAGGTGCGCCGGCGCCCGTAGTCGTCGGCGATCCGCCCCGCCGTGAGCAGGAACGCGCCCAGGCCGATGCTCATCGAGCTGAGCACCCAGGTCCGTCCCGAGGCACCCGCGCCGAGCCCCGCCACCGTCTGGTTGACCGTGGCGAGCGGCGCGGTGAACGCGACCAGGGTGGTCAGGGTGCCGAGCGAGGCGGTGGTGAGAGTACGACGGGCAGTGGTCACAGCGAGTCCCTTTGGTCTGATGGTCGAACCATGGATACTCTAACATGTAGTCTGTTCATCAGACCAGAGACGGAAACGGAGAACGGGATGCCCCTCGGCAACGACTACGCGCGACAGGACTGCTCGATCGCGCGTTCCCTCGAGCTCGTCGGAGAGCGCTGGACCCTGCTGATCCTGCGCGACTGCTTCCTCGGCGTACGACGGTTCTCCGACTTCCAGTCCCACCTCGACATCTCCAAGGCCGTGCTGTCGGCCCGGCTCGACGCGCTCGTGGCCGACGGGCTATTGCGCCGTACCGGCACCGGCCACCCCGAGTACGAGCTCACCGACGACGCCCTCGGCCTCTGGCCGGCGCTCTACGCGCTCGGCCGCTGGGGCGACCGCCGTACGACGCCCGACGCGCCGCGTCGCCTCTACCGCCACGTCGGCTGCGGCCCGCTGGGTCCCGACGGACGGTGCGAGACCTGCGAGCGGGCACCCGCACCGGCCGACATCGAGATCCGCCCCGGGCCGGGAGCAGACCCGACCCTGCGCGACGACGCCGTGTCGGTCGCTCTCCGGCAGCCCCACCGGCTCCTGGAGCCGCTGCTCGTGCGGCGAGGGGCTCAGCAGCCGGATTCGTCAGGCGTGGCCGAGGCCGTCCACTGACCGATCCTGACGATCACGAACTCGGCCGGCCGCACCGTCGCCAGGCCGATCTCGACGACGAGGCGACCGTTGTCGAGATCGTTCTGGGTCATCGTGCTCGCGTCGCAGCGCACGAAGAAGGCCTCCTCGGGGCGGTCACCGACCAGGTGCCCCTGCCGCCAGAGCCCGAGCAGGAACTCCTCCACGCTGCCGCGCACCCGCGCCCAGAGCTCGGGGCCGTCGGGCTCGAAGACCACCCACGCCAGACCCCGCTCCAGCCGCGCCTGGATCTCCGGCACAGTCGGGAGCGCGGTGGCCGACCGCACCTTGGTGCCGAGGGCCTCGGGACTGTCCGGCGTACCGCCGTGCTCGGCGATCCAGGCGTACACCTCCTCGCGCTGGGCGTGGGTCATCAGCCCGACCACGTCTCCGGGCCAGGCCTCGGCGACCAGGCCGGCCAGGCACTCCACCTCGCTGTCGTACGACGTGACCTCGGTGACGCCGACCCGTTCGGCGCCGTCGCGCAGCAGCAGGTCGAGCTCCTCGCGGGTCCGTCCGCGCAGGTAGCGCTCCTTGTGGGCGATGGCCAGGACGTCGGCCCCCATCGCCCCGATCTCGCCCAGTCGGCCGAGCAGCTCGTCGGTCCGGTCGCCCACCGCGCCGAGGCCGAGGAGCAGCCGCCCGCCGGGCGGCCGGACGCCGGCCATGATCTCGAGCAGTGCCTCCAGTCCCGCCTCGTTGTGGGCCAGGTCGATGACGACCGTGGCCTCTCCACCGGTCACCGGAACCGTGAACAGGTTCATCCGGCCGGGATTGTGCTCGGCATCGGGGCGGAACGAGCGGAGGCCCTCCACCACCGTCTCGCGCGGGATGCGGGCGGCCAGCGCGGCGGAGGCTGCCGCGAGCGTGTTCTCGACGTTGAACCGAGAGAGACCGGCGAGCGTCATCGGCACCTCGACGAGCTCGACGAGGGGGTCGGGGTCGGCTCCGGGCCGGAGCACCGACACCCAGCCGTCGATGACGGTCGTGGCGCGACCGCGCTCGTCGAGGGTCTCCCGGATGGCCGGCGAGTTCGGGTCGCGCGAGAAGACCCAGGGGCGCGCCCTGATCACGCTCCGCATCGCGAACACCCGCGGGTCGTCACCGTTCAGCACCGCCCAGCCCCGGCGTCGGGTGATCCGCGGGACGACCGCCTTCACCTCGGCGAGCTGGTCGAGGGTGTCGATCCCCTGGAGCCCGAGGTGGTCGGCACTGACGTTGGTCACGACCGACACGTCGTTGCGGGTCAGCCCGATCCCTTTGAGCAGGATCCCGCCCCGCGCGGTCTCGGTGACGGCGAACTCCACCCCCGGCAACCCCAGCACGGTCCCGGCACCGCTCGGGCCGGAGTAGTCGCCGGCCTCCACGAGCTCGCCGTCGAGATAGATGCCGTCGGTGTTGGACCAACCCACCACCTTGCCGGCGGTCCGGGCGATGTGGGCGATCATCCGGCTCGTCGTGGTCTTGCCGTTGGTGCCGGTGACCGCGACCACGGGGATCGTCGGGGTGATCGTGTGCGGCTCCGGACCCTCGGGGGACGCGGCGACCTGCTCGGCGGCGCGCCCGACCGCCTCCTCCACGTCGGCGCCGGGCACGGCGTCGAGGACCGCCGCGACCGCGCGACCCATCTCCTCTGCTCGGCCGCGGTGCCGCCAGGGGTAGGCGACGACGACGACGTGCGGGTCGGAGGTGGGCCGGACCCGTACGGCGAGCCGGACCGCGCCCGACTCGCGCGCGATCGCCCGGACCAGCCGCGCGACGGCCCGCAGCGCGAAGCGCTGGCGGAACCCCGTGTCGGGCTCCCCCGGCCGCGCAGCCGGGAGCCCGATCCGTCGCGCCAGTCGCTCGGCCGTGGCGGTCGGCGCCGACGCCAGCGGTGAGATGTCGAGGGTCAGCTTGATGGCCGCGCGGGGGAAGTAGAGGTTCGGGCCCTCGAGGACCCGTAGCTCGATGAGCGACGTCACCGGGGCACCCTAACGAAGCCGGTCCCACCCCCGCCCCACCTGCCGCCCGGTGGCGGTGAGCCTGCCACCGAAGTCTGCCTCGGAACGGTGGCGCACTCACCGCTCGCCCGCGCGGCCCAGTCCTGTCGGTGAGAGAGCCACCGAATTGCTCCTGGCAACGGTGGTCAACTCACCGCTGAACGGCGACGAGCCCGGCGAGGACCGATCACGCGGCTGACTCGTGTGAAGAGCCGGTCCCAGTGCTCGGCGAACACCGGCGCCGGTCCGTCGTACCCGCGAGCGACAAGCGCGGCGTGTACCTCGCGCACCACCGCCCGCGGCACCCGGAGCTTCTCGTAGGTGACCTGGATGTACGACACGTCCTGGCGTCGGTACGCCGCGTAACGGTCGAGGTCGGCGACGTACTGCCGACGATCCACCTGATGCTGGCTGCCCTCGTACTCCACAGCCGTCCGCCACTCCGGGAACCAGAGGTCGCCATGGACGTTCGCCGAGGCATGCAGGTCGATGACGCCGTTGGGCATCGGCTCCGGGAGACCGGCGAAGGTGAGGAGAGAGCGCACCTCCGACTCCGGCAACGACCGGCTGTCGGGGCGGAGGTGCTCGAGCACCCAGGCCGCCTCACGCGCGCCGGCCCGCCATTCCTGGGCCGACACCAACACCTGGAGCTCGTCGGCGTCCATGGCTGCGTGAGCAAGCAGCCAGTCGCCGACCTTGATGGCATCGACCGTCCTCGCCCCGGCGCAGAAGGCGACGAACGCCGCGGCCGGGATGACTCCCAGCTCGTCTCGGGGTGGGAGCTCGACCGTGCGATGCAGGAAGATTCCGTCCAGAGCCAGGTGCAGCGATCCTTGCACCACGAAGCGCAACGGCTCCCGAGGCCCGTAGTCGAGTCCCTGCTGGCGGATCCGCGTGGTGCCGGTCGTCAGCGCATGCGCCGGGAGCGCCAGGGCGGCCGCTGAGACCCGGTCCTCGAACGTCATGGCGTGGTCGCGGCATCGATAGACACGCGGATGGACCCGGACGAAGCGAGATCCCTCGAGCATCCGCGACGTGACGCCCAGCTCGGCTGCCCGGTCGCGGTGAAAGGGAGCGTGGAGGAGCTCGGCGGGAATCTCGCGCATCCCGCGAGTGCAGCGTGCCGGACGCGTGTGCACGCGGCGTCGCGTAGCGCGTGTGGATCAGATGCGCCCGAGGGCGAGCAGAGGATGCGGAGCGGCGCGTCGTACCTCGTGCTGGCCGGGATCGGTGAGTCTCCCACCGAACCACGCACGTCAACGGTGGCCAGCTCACCGCCACCACGAGCACAACGGTGGCCAGCTCACCGCCACCGGGGAAGGTGAGCGGGTGCCGTCAGGCCCCCATGGCGTGGAAGCCGCCGTCGACGTGCACGATCTCGCCGGTGGTCGCCGGGAAGAAGTCGGAGAGCAGCGCGCAGACCGCCCGCGCGGTGGGGTCCTGGTCCTTCTCGTCCCAGCCCAGCGGAGCCCGGTCGCTCCACAGCGACTCGAGCTGCTCGAAGCCGGGGATGGCCTTGGCAGCCAGGCTCTTCAACGGCCCCGCGCTGACCAGGTTGCAGCGGATGCCCTCGGGGCCGAGATCGCGCGCGAGGTAGCGCGACGTCGACTCCAGCCCCGCCTTCGCCACGCCCATCCAGTCGTACGCCGGCCAGGCCACCGTCGCGTCGAAGGTCATCCCGACGATCGAGCCACCGCGTCCCATCAGCGGGTGACAGGCCATGGCCAGGGCCTTCAGGCTGTACGCCGACACCTGCACCGCCTGCGCGACGTCGGGCCAGGGTCCCTGCAGGAACTTCCCGCCGAGCAGCGTCTCGGGGTTGCCGAAGGCGATCGAGTGGACGACGCCGTCGAGTCCGTCGACGTGCTCACGGACCGCGTCGGCCAGCCCCTCGAGATGCGTCTCGTCGGTGACGTCGAGCTCGAGCACCGGCGGCTCGGTCGGCAGCCGTTTGGCGATCCGCCGCGTGATGCCGAGCGCGCGCCCGAAGTTGGAGATCAGGACCGTGGCCCCCTCCTCCTGGGCGACCTTCGCCACCGAGAAGCCGATCGAGGAGTCCATGGTCACGCCAGCGACCAGGATCCGCTTGCCGTCCAGGATGCCCATGTCTCTCACTTTCGATGGTGTCGGGTGTCGACGTCGTTCGACCGATGCAGGTGGATCAGTGGCCCATGCCGAGGCCGCCGTCGACCGGGATCACCGCGCCGGTGACGTACGCCGCACCGGGCGAGGCGAGCCACACGACCGCCGACGCGACCTCGTCGGTCGAGGCATAGCGACCCAGCGGCACCTGAGCCTTGATGGCGGCGCGCTGCTCTTCGGTGAGGACCGCGGTCATGTCGGTCTCCACGAAGCCGGGCGCCACGACGTTCGTGGTGATCGAGCGCGAGCCGAGCTCCCTCGACAGCGATCGCGCCATGCCGATCAGGCCGGCCTTCGACGCGGCGTAGTTGACCTGGCCGGCCGAGCCGAGCAGACCGACCACGGAGGAGATCAGGATGATCCGGCCGCGGCGCAGCCGCAGCATGCCCTTCGCGGCCCGCTTGGTGAGGCGGAAGGTCCCGGTCAGGTTGGTGTCGATCACCGAGGACCAGTCGTCCTCGGACATGCGCAGCAGCAGGGTGTCGGCGGTGATCCCGGCGTTCGCCACGAGCACCTCGACCGGGCCGTGGGCCGCCTCCGCCTCCACGAACGCGTTCTCCACGGCGGCCGCGTCGGTGACGTCGCAGCGCAGGTCGAGCGCTCCCGCGGGCCCGCCGCCGGACCTCGAGGTGACAGCGACCTGGTCACCGAGCTCGAGGAACGCCTCGGCGATCGCGCGACCGATGCCGCGGTTGCCTCCGGTGACCAGGACGGACCGAGGGGCGACGTCGGGCGCGGGGGTCTGCTCGGAGTCGCTCACGGCGACGACGCTAGTGACTACCGGTCGGTAGTCACAAACAGGGCGGTCAGCGGAGGCGCACGGTGTCGGTGATCACGCCCGCGGCGAAGCGCAGGTCGTAGCCCAGCGAGCTCAGCGCGCCACGACGACCCACGAAGGGCTCGTGGTGGCCCGGCCTGGGTCGCCGGTCGCGGGTACGGGTGCGCATACGTCGAGGAGCCGCACCCGCGGCGCACTGATACGTCGTCCGCAGCCGCCGGTCAGTCGTCCTCGAGGCGGAAGCCGACCTTCAGCCCGACCTGGAAGTGCTCGACGTCGCCGTCCTTGACCTGCCCGCGCACCTGCGTCACCTCGAACCAGTCGACGTGGCGCAGCGTGGAGCTGGCCCGGCGTACGGCGTTGCGGATGGCCTCGTCGATCCCGTCCGGGGACGTGCCGACGAGCTCGGTGACGCGGTAGGTGCGGTTGGACATGGGGGCCTCCAGGGGGCTCGAGGGCACGCGGGACGGGTGACTCGATGCTAGCGAGGACGCAGATCGGACCCATCCGGCCGGCCCTCGGCTCCGAATCACTGCTCGGGCGGAGCTCCGACCCGTTATCCGACCTAGGATGGAACGATGGCAAGGAAGCGGGCGGCAGACGTCCCGATCCGGATCACGACTGCGCAGTCGAGCGTCGGAGCGGACATCAGCCACCGCCAGCGGCGCTACCTGATCGCGATGGGGGTTCGCACGCTGTGCTTCCTGGTGGTCGCGGGACTCGCGATCTCACACGCCGGCCCCGGCTGGCTGCCGTGGATCTTCGTGGTGGGCGCGGTCGTCCTCCCCTACGTCGCCGTGGTGATGGCCAACGCCGCCGGAACGAAATCTGATGGTTTCGAGCTGCTGGACGGCCCATCGCAGGATCCTGAGCTGCCAGGACGTACTGATTCCGAATGAATTCGCGCGTTCCGGGGTTGGATCGACTCGGTTGATCGTGCAACAATCTCGCTCGTGTCCGTCGGGTTCCCCGAGCCGGCGTACACCAACGAGTGCCGGAAAGCTTCCCCCGTGGCTGTCTGGCACTCGTTGTCATTTCACGCCTCGTCACCTCACCAGGGACGCGCTCGCGCGTCCCTGGTGAGGTGACGCTCAAGGCGGGAGGTCGAGGAGCGTCCGGCTCCGATCCGAGCGCAGCGAGGGACGGAGCGGCGCGTCCCGAGACCCGGTCGGACGGCGGTTGGCCCGTCACCGGGTCTCGACAGGCTCGACCAGCGGTAGACCCCGACCGACGAGGTCTCGACAGGCTCGACCAGCGGGGCTCGACCAGCGGGGCTCGACCAGCGGACGGTCCGGCGCTCAGCCCCCGATGGCGGACATCGGGCGGTCGGGCTGGAGGAACGTGGGGTCGTTGATGCCGTGCCCGGGCAGCTTGCCGGCCATCGCTGTCACCCACCGGTCGGCCAGCTCGTCGTCGGAGGCACCACCCCGGAGTGCCGCGCGCAGGTCGGACTCCTCACGGGCGAAGAGGCAGTTGCGGACCTGACCGTCGGCCGTCAACCGGACCCGGTCGCAGTCGCCGCAGAACGGTCGCGTGACCGAGGCGATCACGCCCACCGTCGCCGGGCCACCGTCGACCAGGAACAGCTCGGCCGGCGCGCTCCCACGCGGCTCGCGCGCCGGGGCGAGGACGAACTGCCGCGCGAGCTTCTCGAAGATCTCGTCGGCGGTGACCATCTGCTCGCGGTGCCAGTCGTGCTGCGCGTCGAGCGGCATCTGCTCGATGAAGCGCAGCTCGTAGTCGTGGTCGACCGCCCAGGCGAGCAGCTCGCAGGCATCGTCGTCGTTGACACCGCGGAGCAGGACGGCGTTGATCTTGACCGGCCTCAGCCCGGCGTCGTGGGCCGCCTTCGCGCCGCGGAGCACGTCGTCGAGCCGGTCGCGGCGGGTGATCGTGTGGAACCGCTCCGGGTCGACGGTGTCGAGGCTGATGTTGACCCGGTCGAGGCCGGCGGCCGCCAGGGCCCGTGCGTTGCGCTCGAGCCCGAGGCCGTTGGTGGTGATCGACAGCTCGAGGTCGTCGCCCAGGGCGCGGGTGCGAGTGACGATGTCGACCAGGCCACGGCGTACGAGGGGCTCACCGCCGGTGAACCGCACCTCGCGGACGCCGAGGCGGTCGACGGCGATCGAGATCAGCCGCACCACCTCGTCGTCGGTGAGCACCTCGGCATGGGGCAACCAGTCGAGGCCCTCGGCCGGCATGCAGTAGGAGCACCGCAGGTTGCAGCGGTCGGTCAGCGACACCCGGAGGTCGGTCGCCACGCGGCCGTACGCGTCGGCCAGCGGTCGCTGCATGCTCACCCGATCATCCTAGGGTCGGGTACCCAGATCCGGCTCACCCACGGGCGGATAACCTCGAGCAGTGCGGAGTCTGCGGTTCCTCGTCAGCAGACGTTGGCTCCTGTTCCTGGTCGTCGTCCTGCTGCTCGCCTACGCGTGTCTGCTGCTCGGTCGCTGGCAGTGGCACCGGCTCGAGTCCAAGAAGACGAACAACGCCATCATCCGCGCCAACGAGGACGCTGCGCCGGTCCCGGTCGAGCAGGTGCTCCGCGAGGGACGCAACCCCGACTCGACCCAGCAGTACGCCGTGGTCTCCGCGACCGGCACCTACGACGTCGGCAAGACCGTCATCATCCGCTACCAGACCGACGACCACGGGCAGCCGGGCGTGGACGTCGTCGTACCGCTGGTGACGGCCGACGGGACCGCACTCCTGGTCGACCGCGGCTGGATGGCCACCACCAACCAGGGACTCACCGATCCGTCGCAGGTCCCCGCTCCCCCGTCGGGGAACGTCACCGTGACCGGGTCCGTCCGGCAGGACGCCGGGGGCGGCTCGGCGCAGGTGGTGGACGGCTCGGCACGAGCCATCTCGAGCGCCCAGATCCAGCCCGCCATCGGGATCCCGCTGTACGGCGGCTTCGTCGACCTCACGTCCGAGACCCCGGCGCCCACCACCCCGCTCGAACCTGCCGGGCTGCCCGACCTCAGCAACGGCCCCCACTTCTTCTATGCGCTGCAGTGGTGGTTCTTCGGCCTGCTGGCCCTCTTCGGCTTCGGCTACCTCGCGTGGGAGGAGGCGACGGGCCGGGCTGACCAGCGTCGTGCCCAACAGCCGGCCAAGAAGCCGGCCCGGACGAACCTGCCGCCGGCCGCGGCCGTGTCACAGGGCCCGGGTCATCCCTCCGTCGACCGGGAGCATGACCCCGGTGAGGAACGACGCCGCAGGGCTGAGCAGGAACGCCGCGGCGCGGCCGAACTCTGACGGCTCGCCATAGCGTCCCAGCGGGATCGTCCGGAGCGAGGCCGCCTTCGCCGCTGCGGGGTCGTCGGCCAGCGCGTCGAGCTCGGCCACCCGCTCGGTGGCGACCCGGCCGGGCAGCAGCCCGTTGACGCGGATGCCCCGCGGCCCGAGCTCGTCGGCCAGCTCCTTGGTGAGCATCGCCAGCCCTGGACGCAACCCGTTGGAGACGGCCATCCCGGGCAACGGGGCGCGCACGCTGGACGACAGGACCAGCGCCAGAGACCCTCCCTCACCCAACGCGGCCGACACCTCGCGGGTGACCCGCACGGCGCCGAGGAACACCGACGCGAACGAGGTCGTCCACTGGTCGTCGGTGACCGTGGCCACCGTCCCGGTCGGTGGCCCGCCGACGCTCACGAGCGCGCCGTCGAGGCGTCCCCACCGGGAGTGCGCCTCGGCGATCAGCCGGGCGGGTGTGTCGGGGTCGGCATTGTCCGCGACGACGTACGACGCGTGGTCGCCGAGCGCGTCGGCAGCCGCGGCGAGCGACCCGTCGGTCCGCCCGGACAGGACCACCCGGGCACCCTCGGCGACGAGGACGTCGGCCGTGGCGCGGCCGAGCCCCCGGGCTCCCCCGGTCACCAGGAACACCCGGTCGGCGAGTCCGAGATCCATGGCGCAGAACCTACTGCGAGCCGGCCGCGTGGAGGGAGGTGACGTCGGGCAGGAACTGGGTGCGGTAGAGGTCGGCGTAGAGGCCGCCCTGCGCCAGCAGCGTGGCGTGGGTGCCGCGCTGGACGATCCGGCCCTGCTCGACCACGAGGATCAGGTCGGCGTCGCGCACCGTGGACAGCCGGTGGGCGATCACCAGGGAGGTCCGTCCGGCGAGCGCGGCGTCGAGTGCCCGCTGCACGGCGACCTCGGACTCGCTGTCGAGGTGGGCGGTCGCCTCGTCGAGGACCACGATCGGGGGCGCCTTCAGCAGCAGCCGCGCGATCGCGAGCCGCTGGCGCTCGCCGCCCGACAGCCGGTAGCCGCGATCGCCGACGACCGTCTCGAGCCCGTCGGGCAGCGACCGGACGAGGTCGGCGATCTGGGCCGCCTCGAGCGCTGCCCAGACCTGGTCGGCGTCTGCTCCGGGGCGCGCGTAGAGGAGGTTCGCGCGGATGGTGTCGTGGAACATGTGGGCGTCCTGCGTCACGTAGCCCACGACGTCCTCGAGCGACTGGAGAGTCACGTCGCGGACGTCCTGGCCGCCGACGCGGACCACCCCGGAGGTCGCGTCGTAGAGCCGCGCGACGAGGTGGGTGACCGTGGTCTTGCCCGCACCGGAGGGCCCGACGAGCGCGACCATCTGTCCAGGCTCGGCGGCGAAGTCGAGGTGGTGGAGCACCTCCCCGGAGTCGCGGGACTCGGTGCGCGCGACGCTCTCGAGCGACGCCAGCGAGATCTCGTCGGCACGCGGGTAGCTGAAGGACACGTCGGCGAACTCCAGGGAGGCCGCTGTGGGCGGCAGCGCCACGGCATCCGGCTTCTCCTGGATCGGCGAGGGCAGGTCGAGCACCTCGAAGACGCGGTCGAAGCTGACCAGCGCCGTCATCACGTCGATCCGGACGTTGGACAGGCCCTGGAGCGGGCCGAGCAGACGCAGCAGCAGAGTCGCAAGAGCGATCACGGTGCCGACCGAGAGGTCGCCGTTGACGGCGAGGTAGCCACCCACGCCGTACACGATCGCGGTCGCCAGCGACGGCACCAGGGTCATCGCGGCGAAGAACATCCGGCTGAGCACGGCGATGCGGACGCCGAGGTCGCGGACGGTGGCCGCCTTCCCCGCGAACATCGTGTCCTCTGACTCGCGGTGCCCGAACAGCTTGAGCAACATCGCGCCGCCGACGTTGAACCGCTCGGTCATCGCGTTGCCCATGTCGGCGTTGCCGTTCATCCGGTCCCTGGTCAGCAGCGCCATCCGCGCGCTCACCCAGCGTGAGGCGACCAGCAGGACGGGGAACAGCAGCAGCGGTAGGAGGGTGACCTGCCAGCTGAGGGCCAGCATCGTGATCCCGACCACGATCACGGAGATGATGTTGGAGACGGTGCCCGACAGGGTCGAGGTGAACGCGCTCTGGGCGCCGATCACGTCGTTGTTGAGCCGGCTGACCAGCGCACCGGTCTGGGTGCGCGTGAAGAACGCCAGCGACTGGCGTTGCACGTGGGCGAACACCCGCGTACGGAGGTCGTAGATCAGCCCCTCGCCGATCAGGCTCGACAGCCACCCGCTGGCGAACCCCAGCGCGGCGTCGGCGACGGCGGCGACCCCCATCGCGACAGCCAGCCAGACCACCAGGGTCGCGTCGCCGCCGTTGATGCCGTCGTCGACCAGCTGCTGCACGAGCAGCGGGGGTACGACGACCAGTCCGGCGTCGAGCACGGTGAAGGCCAGGAACCACGCGATCAGGCGCCGCTGCGGCCGGGCGAACCGGAGGACGCGGCGCAGCGTGGCCCGCTCGATCTTGCTCTCGACCACGGAGTCGTCGCGGTGCATGGAGCGCCACGCCTGCGCATGGAGACTCGACATGCCCGACCTCCTTCCGCGGTCTAGCCGCCCATCATCTGACTCAGCTCCCGGAACCTCCGGGTCTGGGCCTCACGTTCGTGTCGTCGTTGCTCGTCCAGCGTCCGGCTCTGCGCTGCCAGCAGCAGCGCCTTGGTCTCCCGGACCACGCCGGGCAGCGGCGCCGTCAGGGCCGCCACCAGGTCGGCCGCTGCGGCGTCGAGCTCGGCCACCGGGCAGACGACGGTCGCCAGTCCGATCTGGAGCGCCTCGGCTGCGCCGACCACCCGCGCGGTGGCACAGATCTCCAACGCCCTTGCGTAGCCAACAGCCTCGACCAGCGGCTTTGTTCCCGTCAGGTCGGGCACCAGCCCGAGCGCGGCCTCCTTCATGCAGAACCCAGCGTCGTCACCGACAACCCGCAGGTCGCAGGCCAGGGCGAGCTGGAACCCGGCGCCGATGGCATGGCCCTGGACGACGGCGATGGACACGAAGCGCGGGTCGCGCAGCCAGGTGAAGCCCCGCTGGAAGGCGTCGATCGTCTCCGAGACCTCTGCGTCGGGCTGCGCGAGCAGCGCCGCCACCGACTCCACGCCGTCGCCCGCGCCGGCCGGGTCGAGCATGGCCCGGTCGAGACCGGCCGAGAAGCTCTGGCCGGCACCGCGCAGCACCACCACGCGGACGTCGTCAGGGATCTCGTCGCCGATCGCCGCCAGGGTGCGCCACATGCGTGGCGTCTGGGCGTTGCGCACTTCGGGACGATCGAGCGTCACCGTCGCGACCACGCCCGACACGTCGTAGCGCAGACCGGCCTCGCCCAGCTCTTCGGGATCCATGCGGTCACTCTAGGAGCGACCACGGGGCCGAGAGACGCCGACCTCTCGAGAGCACGCGTGCGCGACGGCGGGCGCTCCTCGATCCGATCGACGCCGAGAGGACCCTGCCCCGGCGGCCGGAGCGTGGGGGTACGGCACAATGCTCGCAGTGCGGCCGGCAACGAGAAATGAGGATCGTGTGAGCAAGCTCGTGGCCGTCATCGGCCAGGGTTACGTCGGACTACCCCTCGCGATGGGGGCGGTCGACGCCGGGTTCGACGTGGTAGGCGTCGACGTCGACGAACGGCGTGTCACCAGGCTGGCAGCGGCCGACTCCTTCATCGAAGACATCACCTCCGCGCAGCTCCGGGCCGCCCTCGACTCCGGACGCTACCGCCCGACCAGCCGCTGGTCGGATGCCGACGGCGCCGACATCTTCGCCATCACCGTTCCCACACCCCTGCGCGAGGGCGCACCCGACCTGACGTACGTCGAGAAGTCGGGAGAGGCGGTCGCGCGCCTGCTCAGGCCGGGCGCAACGGTGGTGCTGGAGTCGACGACCTACCCGGGCACGACGGACCAGGTCCTGGTGCCGATCCTCGAACGAGGGAGCGGGCTCAGGGCTGGTGCCGACTTCCATGTCGGGTACAGCCCGGAGCGGATCGATCCGAGCAACCGCACCTGGGGCCTGGCGAACACCCCGAAGATCGTGTCTGGCATCGACCCGCCCTCCCTCGAGCGCGTTCAGGCCTTCTACGACACGTTCGTCCAGCGAACCGTGCCCGTGTCGAGCACGCGCACCGCTGAGCTCGCCAAGCTTCTCGAGAACACGTTCCGCCACGTCAACATCGCCCTGGTCAACGAGATCGCCACCGTCACCCCGCAGCTGGGCGTCGACATCTGGGAGGCGATCGATGCCGCGGACAGCAAGCCGTTCGGGTTCATGCGGTTCACGCCGGGGCCGGGTGTCGGTGGGCACTGCCTGCCGATCGACCCCTCATACCTGTTGTGGCAGGTCCGCCAGACCTCACGCAGCGACCTCCGCATCGTCTCGGCTGCCAACGAGATCAACGACCACATGCCGGAATACGTCGTCCGTCGCGTCCAGGCGGGTCTGAACGCGCGTCGCAAGGCCGTCAACGGATCGCGGATCCTCGTCCTCGGACTGGCCTACAAGAAGAACGTCGGCGACATCCGAGAGTCGCCGGCGCTCGACATCACCAAGCAGCTGCTCGCCCTGGGTGCCGACATCCGGGTCGTCGAGCGCCACACAGACGCCGAGGCGTTGCCCGACGGTGTCGACCGAGTCGAGCTCGACGCCGACGTGCTGCGGTGGGCGGACGCCGTCGTCCTCCTCACCGACCACGACGGCGTCGACTACGACCTGGTCTCCCGGACCGCGGACTACGTGTTCGACACACGTCACCGTTGCCAGGGCGAGAGCGTCGAAGTCCTGTGACGGGCGCGTCCGACGCCGGCCCAGCGACTCACCCCGACGTGCCCGACGTCAGCGTCATCATCCCGGCCCACAACGCCGGGCCCTACTTCGGCCGGTGTCTGGAGTCGGTCGTCGCGCAGACCATCGGCCTCGACCGGATGGAGGTCGTGGTCGTCGACGACGGCTCGAGCGACGGAACCGGAGAGACCGCGGACTCGTGGGCGGCGCGCCACCCCGACGTCTTCCGGGTGGTGCACAACGAGGTGGGCTCCGGAGGCCCGGCCGCACCCCGCAACACGGCCCTGGACCTGGTCACGGGTCGCTACGTCTTCTTCCTCGACGCCGACGACCACCTCGGTCACGAGGCGCTGGAGCGGCTCGTCGCGACGGCCGACGAGAACGGGTCCGACGTCGTGGCCGGCCAGATGGGCACGAGCACCGGGCGCGGGCTCCCGAACCGGAGCTTCCGGCAGACCGACCTGGACGCCGACCTCTTCACCTCGGACATCTACTGGAGCCTGTCGGCGCTGAAGCTCTTCCGGCGCGACCTCCTGGAGTCGAACCACATCAGGTTCCCGACCGAGTTCCCGATCTTGTCGGACCAGCCGTTCACAGCGCTGGCCTACCTCCGGGCGAGGCGCATCAGCGTCCTGGCGGACTACGAGTACTACTTCGCCGAGTGGCGCGACGACGGCAAGCACGTGACCCTCTCCGGCTCGGTGTCGGACCGCATCGACGTGGTCGAGGCGATGTGCGCCCTGGTGCTGCGCGAGGTTGCCGATCCCGTAGGCCGGTCACGCCTTCTCCATCGGCACCTCCAGGGAGACCTGTGGCGCACCATGCGAGGGATCGTCGACCTCCCACGCGACGAGCAGGAGCGCCTGGTCGGGCGCGTCACCGCCCTGCTCCGCACCCACCTCGACGTCGACCTGATGGGGTCCCTGACACCGGATCGCCGCGTCGTCTACGAGGTGTGCCGGCGGGGGCTGCTCGACGAGACGCTCGTGGCGCTCGAGGGGACCGGCGACGAGGTCCCGGCGGAGGTCGTCGTGGACGAGGACCGCGCGTACCTCGTGCTGCCCTTCTTCCGCACCGACGCCTTCCGGCTGCCGGACGAGCTCTACCAGATGAGGGACGGGGTGCGGGCCGACCAGTCGCTCACGGCGTTCTGGTTCGCCGAGGGAGTGCTGCACCTTCGCGGCCACGCCGGCCTGCGAGGGGTCGCACAGACGCCGTCGGTGACCATCGTCCTGCGCGAGGTGAAGGAGTCAGCCGACGAGCACGCCGTGCCCGCGACCGTCAGGGGCGACGACTTCTCCGGGGTCGTCGACCTCCGTTCCGTCGCCGACGGGTCTCCGCTCCCGGACGGCTCCTGGTCGGTGCACGTGCAGATCGGCGTCCAGGGGATCGTCCGCACCCCCAGGCTCCGTGCCGAGGACCTGGATACCGCCGAGGTCTCCCCCGCGGCAGACATCGTCGATGCCGGATCCGCTGGGACACGTGTCGCTCGTGCGCTGGTGCGACCCGGGGGCCTGCTCCTCCAGATCGGCCGGCCCGCCCGCCTGACCGAGGTGCTCCGCGGCTGGACCGCCTCCTGGGAGGGCACGGACCTGCTCATCCGTGCCGAGGACGCGGACCGGATCACAGCCCCTGCGATCCTCGAGCTCGTCAGCGAGGAAGGAACGGTCAGGTCCGCGCCGATGGAGTCGAGCGACGGCCGGCTGTCGGGTCGCCTTCCGGTCGCCGGGCTGCCCGAGGGCCGGTGGAGCGCGCGGCTGCACCTCGGTGCCCGATCACGGCGCATGCCGATCCCGGCTGCAGCAGCACCCGACCCGGCCCCGGTCCGCTGGCGTAGCTCGTACCGCGTGACGGAGGCGGCCACCCGCGCGGCCGAGGGACAGCTGGAGGTGCGGGTGCGCCACGTCGGCTACGCGGAGTGGATACGGGGTGCAGTCAGGACTCGGTTCCGAAGGTGAGGAGTGCGGCGCCCTTCTCGAGGGGCACGGTCTCGAGCGTGAAGTGGTCGCCGTACTCCCGCTGCCAGCGGGCGACGATGTCGCGTTCCTGGTCGCGCCGGTAGTCGTCGAGCACCACGTGCGCCCCTGGGGCCAGCCGGTCGACGAAGTAGGGGACGGAGGGGTAGCGCGAGTGCGACGAGAGTCCGCCGGGTGGCCCGTCCACGAAGAGCAGCCCGACGTCGTCGAGCTGATCCCACGCGGGGCGGGCGTACCAGTCGACCTCGAGGTCACCGATCACCACCGGCTCGAGCGGGGCGAACCGCACCTCCGCGATGTCGGACACCCCGTGGCGCCGCAGGAGCTCGCGGCTCTGCTCGGCGTACGGCTCGAGGTGCTCCAGCGCGATCACCTTGCCGTCGATCCCCTGTCGACGCATCGCGAGCGCGAAGCAGAGGGTCGAGAGCCCACTCCCGCACTCGACCACGAGGGTCGGCCGGTGCCGGTCCACCAGGTCGACCAGGAGCAGCAGGAGGTCGGGAGAGGCGGGCCAGCCGCGCGACGCGGGGAGGGCGTGCTCGATGTCGATCATCGCGTAGAGATTGTGCAGGGCCTCGACCTGACGGAAGGTGCGCGACAGCTCGCGATCGACCGTGTCCCCGACCGCGCTGTCGACCGTGCGCGTGATCTGCCGGGAGAGCGCCGCCCACCGGGGGCCGGACGCGAGCTCGGTGGCCTTGGGCGAGGGTGTGCGCCGCGGTGCCGTCGCGGCTCGGGCGGCGTTCGCCTCGATGCGACGCAGTGCGCGCGTCGTGCCGACGAGGGCCGCCAGGGCCGCGACCACCAGCAGCCCGAGCAGGCCGAGGAGCACCGAGAGCCCCACGCCGAGATCGGAGGCGAGCGCGACGACGAGCACCGCCGCCACCCATGCAGAGCCGCCCAGGACCGCGAGCTCGCGGATTCGCATCGTTCGCACGTCCCATCATCGGGGCTGACGTCCGGCACCCGCGGCGTGTCGAACTGCGGGGGCTCCGCTGTGCGGGCCACCAGGATCGTAATGCACCCGGTGGTGACCGCTTCCGCCGAACCGACCTCTGCCTGCTCCAGCGGGCGTGTCGGTCCCGAGACAGGGCGTCCACGCGTCCAGCTCGACCCGGCCCGTGGCCGCGATCTGGCCGAGCGCCGTCCCGACGCCCGGGGTCACACGGTCACACGGTCACACGGTCACGGTCGCGAACCCGTAGCCGAACTCCGCCGTCATCTCGGCGAAGATCTCGCCCACACGCGTGGCCGTCACGTCCGTGAAGAGGCTCGACAGACGGGCTTCGGTCGGCCGAACGTCACCCTTCGCGTGGGGTAGCTCGGGTACGCCCGGGAGGCCGAGCGCACCCCACACCGCGGCCACGTCGCTCTCCAGCGACTCGAACCGACACATCTCGTCAACAGCGACCGTGCCGTTCAGCCGGTAGATCCGCGCATTCTCCTCCGCCCACTTCGCCACGTCGCCCGAGTTGACGAAGTCCTCGAACGGGATCGGCGTAGCACTGAGACGGTTGCGCCAGTAGTACAAGGAGACGACGGCGTCCCATGGATTTCGTTCGATCGAGAACTTGAAATAGCTGTCCCACACAGTCGCGCCGACGATCTGGCGAACGCCGCTGGCCGGCAGATGCGGTCTGGCGACCGTTTCCAGCGGAGGGACGGTGAAGTGCTGGGGAGCGCGGCCGCCTGCAGCGCGCCGCACCTCTTCGTCGGCCAAGCTGATGGGCGTGATGATGTCGTCCGGCCCGCAGATGCGCGACAACGCGATCTCCACGCTGGTGCCCGCAGTCTTCTTCGTCTTGAGGAAGATGAATCGATGCGCGTGCGAAACGATCACCAGGTCTGTCCTCGCCGTCCGAAGGGCACGCGAGCCCGTGGGGCGTCGCGCACGCGTTCTGTGGGCACGAACCCTACCAACGAAGATCGGACCGACGGCGGCAGGATCGGCTCGGACGCATGGGCGCGTCGCCGCGCTGCGCCACGACCGTCACGACGCGCTCGATCAGGGGTCGACTGCCCCGCACGTCGGGTGGTCGAGAGCAGTCGCCGGATAGGGTGACCGCGGAGCTCCCGTGGTCGGCGCCGGGAGTCACCAGGAGGACTCGCCTCTGCGATCGCGAGCTGGACCGCTCGGCGTCGCAGACGCTCCAGATCGAGGGGAACACGAGTGGAATTTCGCGAAGCAGCCCAGACTGTGTACGGGCTGCCACTTCCCCATACCCACACCAGGCGTGGACGCACGCTCTACAACCACGTCATCAGGAACCGACCTGGCGCCGTGCTGGAGCTCGGCACCGGGCGAGGCGGATCTGCCATCTTCATCGCCGCAGCCCTTCAGGCCAACGGCACCGGCCACCTGACCAGCGTCGACTCACCGCGGTGGCAGAGCCACGACCCGTCGGCAGATGAAGTCCTCGAGAAGGCGGGGCTGCGCGAGTGGGTCACGCTCGACGCCAGCTACTCCACCTATACCTGGTTTCTCAAGGCCGAGATCGAGAAGCATCGTGGACCCTCAGGAACCGTCCAGCCCGTCTACGACCTGATCTTCCTGGACGGCGCCAAGAACTGGACCACCGACGGCCTGGCAGTCGTCCTCGCCGAGCGGCTCCTGCGACCCGGCGGCTGGTTGCTTCTCGATGACCTGGGGTGGACCCACGGGAAGGGCGGCAGGCGGTCGCATCACTACGACGTCCGGTTGGACAAGCTGTCGGAAGAGGAGCTCGCGGAGCCGCACCTGCGTGCGATCTTCGATCTGCTCATCGTGACCAACCCTTCCTTCGACAGGTTCCGGATCCAGGATGACTGGTGGGGTTGGGCACACAAGTCGGCGCTCGAGTCGCGGCACCATCGCGGAGGCGTTCTCTCGGGGAGGCCTCGGCCGCGCCGTCCCCCCGCCGAGCCCGCGGCCGGGCCCCCTCCCGCCCGCCGGATGCGCGACCGCGTGTGGCGACGCCTCCCTCCCAGGGCACGACGCACGATCCGTGGCGTCAGGGACAGGGCACGACGCCGCTGAGGCGGGCCTTTGTGGTGACGGGCGGCCAGGTCAGGTACGTCCGACCCCACGAGGATCGATGCCCTGCTCGGCCGGGTGCACGGGGCGGCCTCGATCGACCTGACGGCGGTGTTCGGAGGAGCTCGTCCTGAGGAGATGCCTCGAACCCTCCCGCGTCCCAGAGACCGCGGGACCCCGAGCCCCTACGCCTCTACTAACCTCTAGTCGTGCCCGAGCCGTCCGCAGCCCTCCCAGCCGACGCTGTCCTCCTCCACATCGGGCCGCACAAGACAGGCACCACCGCGATCCAGGGACTCCTGGCGATGGCGCGCGAGGATCTGGCCGCGCACGGGGTCACCTACCCTGGCTCCCGCAGCGCCCATCACGACGCGGCGCGGGCGGTCCTGGGCAGGCCCGCTGGTTGGGCCCACGACAGCGCCCCGCTCCCCGACGAGGAGGTGTGGGAGGGCCTCGTCCGGACGATCCACGAGACCCCGGGCCGGACCGTGGTGAGCAGCGAGTTCTTCGCGCTCTGCGAGCCCGACCAACGCGCCCGCGTGGTGGGCGACATCGGCCGCGACCGGCTCCACCTGCTCGTCGCGGCGCGAAACCCGGGATCGATCGCCCTCTCCACGTGGCAGCAGGTGCTTCGGGACGGCAAGACCGGGCACCTCGAGGACTGGTTGGAGGGCCGCTTCCGTCGCCCCGAGCCCGGCTCGGCGACCGAGGGCTTCTGGTCGTGGGCGGACCCCGCGACGCTCGTCGAGAACTGGAGCCTGGAGCTCGACCTGGACCGCATCCGCGTGGTCGTGATCGATGAGAGCGACCGGGCGGCTCTCCCCACCGCGTTCGAACAGCTGCTCGGGTTGCCGGCCGGGGTGCTGGCCAGCCGGACTCCCCCCAACCAGAATCGGAGCCTGACTGCGCCGGAAGCCGAGCTGCTCCGCAGCGCGACCGCGCTCACCAAACCCCAGCTGCGGTGGGATGAGTTCTCCCTCTTCTTCCGCATGGGCTACGCCCGGCGCATGCTCGACCTCCGGGTCCCGCCGAAGGACGAGGCCCGGCCGGTGCTCCCGCCGTGGGCCGCGAGCCAGGCAGCCGCCGAGGCCGCGGCGAGCATCGAGCGGCTTCGTGCGAGCGGCGTGGCGGTCATCGGCGACCTGGACAACCTGCGCCGCGTCCCCGCGGCCGCCGAAGCCGAGCCCATCACGCAGGTGCCCGTGGACCTGGCTGCCGAGGCCCTTGCCGGAGTCATCACTGCCGCACAGCGGCGGATCCGAAAGGCCGAGAAGCGAGCCCAACGGCTCACGAGGGCCGCCTCCGGTCGGCCCCGCACCCTGGAGGAGGTCCCGACCCGGGAGCTCACGGCGGCTCTGCGTGCGCGAGTCCGGGCCCGGGTCACCCGGCGTACCGGAGCATCCAGGGACGAGCACCGCACTCCCCCATGATCCGTCAGCACGGCAGACGCGTGATGCAATGCAGATCCAGCGCGACGCGCGCCCGCACCGGGAAGCAGGTTCCATGAGCAGCCCCGCGCCACCCCGCTTCGCGTTGGTGAGCGCCGTCTACAACGTGGCTCGCTACCTGCCGGACTTCATCGCCTCCCTCGAGGCCCAGACCCACGGGCTCGACGATGTCGAGATCATCATGGTCGACGACGGCTCCACCGACGACTCCGCTGAGGTGCTCGCCGCCTGGGCAGCGCGCCGCCCGGACATCGTCCGGGTGATCCGACAGGCCAACGCCGGCCAGGGCGCCGCCCGCAACGCCGGCATCGCGGCTGCACGAGGCGAGTGGATCTCCTTCCCCGACCCCGACGACGCCCTCGCTCCCGACTACCTGGCCGTGGTCGCGACCTTCCTCGACACACACCCCGACGCCGACCTGGTCGCCTGCCACCGGCTGATGTGGGACGAGACCACGGCGGCGATCGAGGACCGCCATCCGCTCCGCTCCCTGTACGCCGGCGACAGCTTCGTCGACCTGTCGGAGGCACCCGACCGCTTCCACGGGCACTCGCCGACGAGCTTCTTCCGGCTCGATCGGATCCAGGGGCTCGAGCTGCGATTCGACCCCCGGATCCGCCCGAACTTCGAGGACGGCCACTTCAACGCCTGCTACCTGCTCGAGCACGAGCGGCCGCGCGTCGGCTTTCTCGGGTCTGCGCGCTACCACTACCGCCTGCGGACCGACGGCACCTCGACACTCCAGACCTCGGCTCCCCACCCAGGCCGCTACACCCTCGTTCCCGAGCTCGGCTACCTCGACGTGATCCGACGGGCGATCGCTCGCCACGGAGTGGTACCAGGCTGGCTGGCCAGCTGCCTGCTCTACGACATGCACTGGTACTTCGCCGCCCCGGACCCAGCGGCCCCGGCGGGGCGCCCCGAGTCCGGCGACCTGGTCGAGCGCTTCCACGAGCTGACGGCGGAGATCTTGGGTCGTTTCGACGTGGAGGCTGCGCTGCCGTTCGTGCCACCCACGGTCCCGCCGCTGCCGAGGTTGGTGCTGGGGCACGGCTACCGCGACGAGCCGTGGCACGAGGACTTCGTGCAGCTCAGCAGCCTGGACGTCCCCCAGGAGCTCGTGCGCGCCTCGTTCTTCTTCACCGGGGAGCTGCCGGAGGAGACCTGGTGGGCGAACGGCCGCCAGATCACTCCTCTGCACGCGAAGGTCCGCGACTTCCGCTTCTACGGTCGGGTCCTGCTGCGTGAACGGATCGTCTGGCTTCCTGCCGACCGGACCCTCAAGGCAGATCTAGACGGAGCCCCGGTCGCCATGGCCTACGAGCGGCCGCTCGGCCCGGTCAAGGTGGCGTCGCCGGGGCAGATCCGCTGGTGGCTCAACCCCGACTCGGCACGGGCCAAGGCAGAGATTCCCGCCCACCTGCGCCGCCGCCGACCGGTGTCGAAGCAGGGCCGGTTGGCGCAGCTCTTGATGCACCGCCGGCCGGTGCGCGAGAAGTACGCCGGCGCGTGGGTGCTCATGGACCGGCTGCACGACGCGGCGGACAGCGGGGAGATCCTGTTCCGCCACCTGCGCGAGCACCACCCCGAGATCAACGCCTGGTTCGTCCTGGAGAAGGGCGGCCAGGAATGGGACCGGTTCAAGGCAGCCGGCCACGGCGACCGGCTGGTCGCGCACGGCTCGCTGCAGTGGCGGCTGCTGATGGCCCACGCAGCCCATCTGCTGTCCTCCCACGCTGAACCCCCCATCGTCGCGCCCGAACCGATCCTGGAGTTCACCAGCCCGCGCTGGCGCTTCCACTTCTTGCAGCACGGCGTGATCAAGGACGACCTCTCGGCCTGGCTCAACCGCAAGGATCTCGACACGTTCGTGGTCTCGACCCGGCAGGAGTTGGCCTCCATCGCCGGTGACCACACGTCCTATGTCTTCACGACCCGCGAGGTGGCCCTCACCGGCCTGCCCCGGTTCGACCGGCTCCGCGACGTCGGCCTCCGCTTCCCGCCAGAGCACCGCGACCTGCTGCTGGTCGCCCCGACGTGGCGCAACGGGTTGATGCCCCCGATGATCGCCGGAACGCAGCGCCGCGAGCTCGACCCGTCCCTGCTCGAGACCGATTTCATCCGCAGCTGGATCGAGTACCTGACCGATGCACGACTGGCCGCGGCGTGCAGCGAGCATGGTCTTGGCCTCGGGTTCCTGCCCCACCCCAACCTGCAGCCCCTGCTTCCCCTCATGGACCTGCCTCGCCACATCCTGCCCCTCACCTACGAGGGCCAGGACCCGCAGGAGCTCTTCGCACGGGCCAGGGTGCTGGTCACCGACTTCTCCTCGGTCGCCTTCAACGCGGCGTACCTCGAGCGCCCGGTCGTCTACTACCAGTTCGACTCCGAGTCCGTCCTCGAGGGCGAGCACGTCGGACGGCGCGGCTACTTCGACTACACCCGCCATGGCTTCGGCCCGGTCGCCGCGACCCGGGATCAAGCCGTCGAAGCGACGCTGCGGGTGCTGGCCCACGGGGCGTTGCCGATGCCTGAGTACCAAGCCCGGATCGACGCGAGCTTCCCCGAGCGCGACGGCCTCTGCTCGGAGCGAGTCGTCGCACGCGTCCTCCAGACCGACCAGAAACAGTCGGAGCTCCCACCGACGCCCACCCCACATGCGGTGTGATTGGACGTGGTCCACCGAGCGTGATTAGGTTTCTGGACCCACCCAGACGAGAGGTGTTCATTGTCCTGGCAGCAACCCCGTTTCACGCTCGTGAGCGCCGTCTACAACGTGGCTCGCTACCTGCCGGACTTCATCGCCTCCCTCGAGGCCCAGACCCACGGGCTCGACGATGTCGAGATCATCATGGTCGACGACGGCTCCACCGACGACTCCGCTGAGGTGCTCGCCGCCTGGGCAGCACGCCGCCCGGACACCGTCCGGGTGATCCGACAGGCCAACGCCGGCCAGGGCGCCGCCCGCAACGCCGGCATCGCGGCTGCCCGAGGCGAGTGGATCTCCTTCCCCGACCCCGACGACGCCCTCGCCCCCGACTACCTGGCCGTGGTCGCGACCTTCCTCGACACACACCCCGACGCCGACCTGGCTGCCTGCCACCGGCTGATGTGGAACGAGGAGACAGGGGCCCTGAGGGACGGCCACCCGCTGCGGTCCATGTTCCGTGGGAGCCCCTTCGTCGACCTCACCATCAACCCGGAGCGGTTCCATGGCCACTCGCCCACGAGCTTCTTCCGGCTCGATCGGATCCAGGAGCTCGAGCTGCGATTCGACCCCCGGATCCGCCCGAACTTCGAGGACGGCCACTTCAACTGCTGCTACCTGCTGAGTTTTCCCAGCCCGCAGGTCGGCTTCCTCGACTCGGCCAGGTACCACTACCGACAGCGGGCTGACGGCACGTCGACCCTGCAGACCTCCCGTCGAGAGGTACGCCGCTACACCGCCGTTCCGGAGTTCGGCTACCTCGACCTGGTCCACCGGGCGATCGCACGCTACGGCGAGGTGCCCGGCTGGCTGGCCAGCTGCTTGATCTACGAGCTGCTCTGGTACTTCAACACCAGCGATGCCAACGCAGGCGAAGGGCGACCGATCAACGACCCCGTCGCGGACCGTTTCCATGAGCTGATCGGAGAGGTACTCAGCTCGGTCGACATCGTTGCGGCCCTGCCCTACGCACCGCCCTCGTTGCCCACCGCGGCCGGGCTCGTGATGGCGCACGGGTACCGCAACGAGCCGTGGCACGACCCGTTCGTCCAGCTCGGCGCCCTCGACGTCACCCAGGAGCTGGTCCGCGGCTCCTACTTCTTCACGGGGGACCTGCCGGAGGAGACCTGGCGAGCCAACGGGGAGCAGATAACCCCGCTGCACGCCAAGATCCGAGACCTGCACTACTACGGACGTCCCCTGCTCCGCGAGCGCATCGTCTGGCTCCCCGCTGATCGGTCCTTGCAGGCCGACATCGGGGGGTCGCCGATCGACATCGTCTACGAGCGGCCGCACGGACCGGTGCGGGTCGCGCCTGCGGGGCAGATCCGCTGGTGGCTCAACCCCGAATCGGCCCGCGGACGGAGCCGAGTACCGGCCCACCTGCGCGTCCGTTCACCGAAGACCAAGCAGGGCCGGTTGGCGCAGCTCCTGATGCACCGCCGGCCGGTGCGCGAGAAGTACGCCGGCGCCTGGGTGCTCATGGACCGGGTCCACGACGCGGCGGACAGCGGGGAGATCCTGTTCCGCTACCTGCGCGAGCACCGCCCCGAGATCAACGCCTGGTTCGTCCTGGAGAAGGGCGGCCAGGAATGGGACCGGTTCAAGGCAGCCGGCCACGGCGACCGGCTGGTCGCGCACGGCTCGCTGCAGTGGCGGCTGCTGATGGCCCACGCAGCCCATCTGCTGTCCTCCCACGCGGACGCCCCGATCGTGGCGCCCAGACCGATCCTGGAGTTCACCTGCCCGCGCTGGCGCTTCCACTTCTTGCAGCACGGCGTGATCAAGGACGACATCTCCTCCTGGCTCAACCGCAAGAAGCTCGACACCTTCGTGGTCTCGACCCGCCAGGAGATGGCCTCCATCGCCGGCGACCACACGTCCTACGTCTTCACGACCCGCGAGGTGGCCCTCACCGGCCTGCCCCGGTTCGACCGGCTCCGCGACGTCGGGCTCCGCTTCCCGCCAGAGCACCGCGACCTGCTGCTGGTCGCCCCGACCTGGCGCAACAACCTCGTCCCCCCGGTCATCCCAGGCACCCAGAAGCGGATCGCGGATCCGGCCCTGTTGGAGACCGACTTCATCCGGAACTGGCTGGGCTTCCTGTGCGACGACAAGCTGGCCGCCGCCTGCCACGACGCGGGAGTCACGCTGGCGTTCCTGCCTCACCCGATCCTTCAGCCGTGGCTGCCACTGATGGACCTCCCCGACCATGTCCAGACGATGTCCTACGAGGGCCAGGACCCGCAGGAGCTCTTCGCACGGGCCAGGGTGCTGGTCACTGACTTCTCCTCTGTCGCCTTCAACGCGGCGTACCTCGAGCGCCCGGTCGTCTACTACCAGTTCGACTCCGAGTCGGTCCTGGGCGGCGGCCACACCGGCCGGCAGAGCTACTTCGAATATGCGCGCGACGGCTTCGGCCCGGTCGCGAGCACACGGGACGGCGCGGTGGACGCGGTCGTCGAGGCGCTCACGCATGGTCCGTCGCCCTTGCCGCAGTACCAGGCCCGCATCAACGCCACGTTCGCCGACCGCGATGGCCGGTGCTGCGAGCGCGTCGTCGCGCATGTCCTCTCGACCGAGCGCAGGCGCTCGGACCTGGCGACGGTCCCCACGCCATGAGCGAGCCGCTGTTGGTCGCAGTCGTCGGTAGCTGCATCACCCGCGACAACTTCAACCGCCGGTTCAACCCGGACTACAAGCGCTGGTACGCCGTCGGCTCGACCACGAACCAGAGCTCGATGATCGCCCTGATGTCGCCCGCGGTGGACGAGCCGTGGGAGCCCGTCGACGAGATGAAGTCCTACGGCCGGTGGAACGTCCACTCGGACCTCTCCCGCGAGATCCTCGACCTCCTCCCGGCTGAGCAACCCGATCTGCTCGTCCTCGACTTCTTCGGAGACATCCACTTCGGTGTACTCCGGCTCCCTGACGGGCGCTACGTCACCGACAACCGTTGGCGCCTCCGCAAGACCGACCTCTACCGGCGACTGCTGGAGGACCCACGAACTGTCGCGTTGCGCTGGCAGGACGACGCTGACGCCTACTTCGATCTCTGGACCGAGGCGATGGACCGCTTCGCGGCGTACGTCGCCGAGCACTGCCCCCGCACCCGAGTGGTCGTGCACTGTGGCTTCAACACGCTCAGGGTGCTGCAGTCGGGCAAGCGTGTGCCCACCCCGCTCGCTCCGAGTGGAGCCAAGGGCAAGGCGACCAGGCGCGAGGCCAGACGGGCCAACGCGTTCTGGACCCGGCTCAACGACCACGCCAAGAAGGCGTACGGCTGGGAGCACATCGACCTGTCGCGGGAGCGCTACGTGACCTTCCCCGAGCATCCCTGGGGCGCTTTCGACGTGCACTACACGATGGACTACTACCGCCGGTTCCAGGCCGAGCTGCACCACCTGGTCCTCCGCGAGGAGCTGCCCGCCGAGCTCGCGGCGCGGGTCGACGCGGTCTCCGAGGCAGCCGCCCGTCGGATCCAGGACGAACTGGCCTGGTGGCGGGCTGCTGACCGTCAGCGGGCCCTGGCGGCCGAGGAGGCAGCGCGGCCGCGCTGGCGCCGAATGCTGCGACCCGGTCCTCGTGAGACTCTCCCGGCACGGCCAGGTGCGCCCGGCGACGACCATGTGCAGCTCGAGGCCCTGCGTGGCGCGCTCGACGAGGAGACCTGGGAGCGGATTGCTGAGATTCCCCGCACCGCCGATGAGCGCGTGGCCTGGATCCGTGAGGTCGAGGATGCGCGCGCGACCCGGGCCGCGGTCAGGCGCACGGCGTCCGTACGGAGCTGAGCACCGGGGGCACGCCGGGTTGGTCCACCCAGGGGTGGAGGTAGCGCCCCTCCGAGACCGGTACGCCGGGACCATCGATCTGCGCCACCAGCCTGGCCAGGTCATCGCGCCGGTCCTGGCCCACGAGCCATCCCATCAGTCGCTGGCCGGCCGGGACAGCTGTGTACTCGAACGGGACGGTGGCGTCGTTCCAGATCGCCAGCAGGCCGGTGCGCAGTGTGGCCCAGTAGCGGTCGGGGTCCTCCGTGGTGGCCGCCACCGCGGCGCGGAAGTGCTCCCACATGTCGATCGGGAGCGCCTCACGGTGGAGCGTGTCCCACAGGACCGGGTTGCCGTGGCGCCGGACCAGGTCGACGGTCATCTGCTTGGTGTCCAGGCGGTCCGAGAGATTCTCGTGCCGACCGCGCGCCTGGGTGGCAGACGACTGGTCGGCGCGCATGCTCCACGCGTAGACCACGTCGGTCAGGACGTCGAAGGCGGTCGCACCGAGGAAGGCTTGGGTGCTGAGCACCTGGTCCTCGTAGCGGAGGTCGACCGGGAACGCGAGCTCCTGTCGACGCCAGAAGTCCATCCTGAAGATCTTGTTGCACGGAAAGACGTCGGCGATCATCAGTGGGACGTCGTCGATCGTCACACCCAGTCGCTCCCGTGCGTGGTTGCGCTTCAACAGGGGCGGCTGCGTCCGCGTGCCGTCAGCATCCACCCGCTCCATGGTGCCGACCGCGAAGTCCGAGCCGGTCCGCGCCAGTGCGCGCAGCATGGGCCGCCACGCGTCGGGCGGAAGAACGTCGTCGGGATCCACGAAGGTGACCAGGTCTCCGGTGCAGTGCTCGACCGCCACGTTGCGGGCCCGTGAGACCCCGCCGTTCTCCTGGACGATCAGGCGGACCTGCCTTCGGCGCTGGGCGTACCGCTGTGCGGTGGCCACCGAGCCGTCGGTGGACCCGTCGTCCACGATGACGACTTCCAGGTCCTTGACCGGCTGGGCGAGGATCGAGTCCAGGCACGCCGCCAGCAACGGCTCGACGTTGTAGACCGGAACCACCACACTGAGGCGTTGGCCCCGGCCGCGCCTCCGAGAGGCCCAGCTGGCACGCGCGGTCACGAGGGGATGCTACCCAATGGCCGATCGCGAGCACGGCCCCCTGCTAGCGGGAGAACCGCAGGCGGGTGACCCGCGCGCGCAGGCCCGTCGCCGCACTCGCCGAGTCACCGGCGGTGACCTCGGCCAGCTCCGCCTCGAGCTCCGAGATCCGGTGTTGCGCCTTCATGTGCTCCTGGCGCTGACTGCGCGCCATCTGGTGCAGCTCCGCGATGCGCAACCCCAGGGCGGACTCGCTCTCGCAGGCGGCAAGGCTGGCATCGCTCCACGGCGCGGCGTTCTCGGTCTTGGTGAAGTCCCAGAGGTGGCCGAACCGATCGAAGTCCGCGGCATAGATCCGCTCGATCTGCTCCTTGACGCCGTTCTCGAAGAGCACACCGTTCGCGCGCAACAGGGTCGGGTTGGCCTTGGGCAGGTGCAGGTCGCCGGAGAGACCCTGGGCCTGCAGGTGCGCGCTGAGGTCTGCCTGCAGCTCCTTCATCTCGCTGATCTCGTAGATCCGGGTGTAGGGCACCGCGTTCTCGACGAGCAGCTCGACCTGGTCTCGGAAGTGCGGATCCTTTTTTCGGAGCTTGTGGCCGGGCTCCTTCTCGAGGAGATCGACGAACTTGGCGAAGTCCTCGATCACCGACTCGCGGGTGAGCGGGTGCCGCGGGTACCACCACTCGTCCCGATACTGCTGGCCGATGGGGTGCTCCATCAGGAGTCTGTTCTGCCAGGCTGAGAAGAGCCGCAGACGCGGATCGCGGACAACGGCGAAGATGAACCAGCCGTGGTCGGGGTTGATGGTGGCCCGCTGTTCGGGGGCCAGCTTGTCGAGCATGGGGGACGCCCTCCAGAGGGCGCGGTTGTGCACCGCCTCCGACTCGGCGACGAACGGCTGCCAACCAGCACGGAAGGTGTCCAGGTCCTCGCCGGCAAGCCGGGCCATCATCCACTTGAGGCTGGTGCAGGCATTCTTGTTCAGCGACTCGAACAAGACCTTGGCGTCGGGCGCAAGGTAGGTGCGCCAGATGGCTCCGGGCACCTGCCGCAAGCCATCGAGCATCGCGTCGTCCGCCACCGGTTCCCGCTCACTCACGAGCGCAAGCATAGGCGGACGCCCACGAAGCTGTGCTCCGCGGGACGTCGATTCGCCACCGGGACATGGTCGGCGATCTCAGCACTGCCCGTCGGGCACCTTCGCTGCGTCGTGGGGACGAGGTGACCCTCTGGAGCACGTGCTCACAGCCCGTCACGCCAGGGAGACCAGGTCGGCGTAGGAGTCGTTCCAGAGGTCCTCGACGCCGTCGGGCAGGATCAGCACCCGGTCGGGCTGGAGGGCGCGGACGGCTCCCTCGTCGTGGGTCACCAGCACGATCGCGCCCTGATAGCCCCGGATGGCGGCCAGCACCTCCTCGCGGGAGGCGGGATCGAGGTTGTTGGTCGGCTCGTCGAGCAGCAGCACGTTCGCACTCGACACGACCAGGATCGCCAGGGCCAGCCGGGTCTTCTCGCCGCCGGACAGCACCCGGGCGGGTTTGGCCACGTCGTCGCCGGAGAAGAGGAAGGAGCCGAGCACCGAGCGGGTCTCGGTGTCGGTGAGCCCGGGTGCGGCCGTCCGCATGTTCTCCAGCACCGTCCGCGAGGTGTCGAGGGTCTCGTGCTCCTGGGCGTAGTAGCCGAGCTTGAGCCCGTAGCCGGGCTCGACCTCCCCGGTGTCGGGCTCGTCGACGGAGGCCAGGATCCGCAGCAGCGTGGTCTTGCCGGCGCCGTTGAGGCCGAGGATGACCACGCGCGAGCCCTTGTCGATGGCCAGGTCGACGTCGGTGAACACCTCGAGGGACCCGTAGGACTTCGACAGCTCGGACGCGGTCAGGGGGGTCTTGCCGCAGGGGGCGGGCTCGGGGAACTTGATCCGGGCCACCTTGTCGCTGCGGCGCTCGGCCTCGATCCCGCTCATCATCCGCTCGGCCCTGCGCATCATCGACTGCGCGGCCTGCGCCTTGGTCGCCTTGGCCCGCATCTTGCTGGCCTGCTCCATGAGCTGGTCGGCCTTGCGCTCGGCGTTCGCCCGCTCGCGCTTGCGGCGCCGCTCGTCGGACTCGCGCTGGGCGAGGTACGCAGACCAGCCCATGTTGTAGACGTCGATCTCCTGGCGGTTCGCATCGAGGTGGAAGACCTTGGTGACGGTCTGCTCGAGCAGGGCCGTGTCGTGGCTGATCACGACCAGACCGCCCTTGTGAGCCCGCAGGAACTCACGCAGCCAGACCACCGAGTCGGCGTCGAGGTGGTTGGTCGGCTCGTCGAGGAGCAGCGTCTCGGCACCGGAGAACAGGATGCGCGCCAGCTCGACCCGGCGCCGCTGGCCGCCCGACAGGGTGCGCAGCGGCTGGGTCATCAGCCGGTCCTCGATCCCGAGCGAGGCGGCGATCTGTGCAGCCTCGGCCTCGGCGGCGTACCCGCCGCCCGCATGCAGGTCGGCGTCCGCCCGCTCGTACCGGCGCATCGCCCGCTCGCGCACGTCGTGGTCGTCGCTCCCCATCTCCTGCTCGGCCGCCCGCAGCCGGCGTACGACGGAGTCGAGCCCCCGCGCCGACAGGATCCGCTCGCGTACGGGGACCTCGGGGTCACCGGTCCGTGGGTCCTGCGGCAGGTAGCCGATGGAGCCCGTCGAGTGGACCTCGCCGGACGCGGGCAGGCCGTCGCCGGCGAGGATCCGGGTCAGGGTGGTCTTGCCGGCCCCGTTGCGTCCGACCAGTCCCACCTTGTCTCCGGGGCCGACCCGGAAGGAGACGTCGTGCATGAGCAACCTGGCCCCGGCTCGGACCTCGAGCTTCTGGGCACTGATCATGAGGCTGGTTAGTCTAGGGCGGCCCGGACCACGGCCCGACGGAGGAGTCGAACGATGCGCTTCAACCCCAAGGCCAGGCTCGACACCAGCCGCATGCGCGACGACTCCGGAGGTGGCGGCGGGGGCGGTCTCGGCGGCGGAGGGCTGGGCGGCGGCGGCACCCGGATCCCGCTCCCCGGCGGGACCAGGGCCGGCGGTGGCATCGGGCTGCTGCTGATCATCGTGGTGATCCTCGGGCTCAAGGCCTGCGGCGGCATCGACCTCACCGGCGCGCTCAACGGCGCCACGGCCGGCGGCTACGACACCACCCGGTTCAGCGGCGACTCCTCGGCCTACGAGTCGTGCCAGACCGGCCAGGACGCCAACGACCACCCCGAGACCTGCGGTCTGGTGGCGGTCGAGAACTCGCTCAACGACTACTGGCAGGGTGCCCTCGCGGAGCAGGCGCCGCAGGCGAAGTGGCAGCCCGAGACCGCGATCGACACCTTCAGCGGCCAGACCTCGAGCGGCTGCGGTCGTGCCTCGTCGGCCATGGGCCCGTTCTACTGCCCCACCGACGGCACCATCTACTTCGACCCCACGTTCTTCAAGCAGATCCTCCAGGGTCAGCTGAACGGTCCCTCGGGCGCGTTCGTGGAGCCCTACGTCGTCGCGCACGAGTACGGCCACCACATCCAGAACATCCTGGGCACGATGGGCAAGGTGAAGACCCAGCAGGGACCGAACAGCGACTCGGTGCGGCTGGAGCTCCAGGCCGACTGCTACGCCGGCATGTGGGCGCGGAACGCCACGTCCACCCAGGACTCCCAGGGCAACGTGCTGATCGAGGACCTGACCGACCAGGACGTGCAGGAGGCCATCGCGGCGGCCAAGGCCGTCGGCGACGACACCATCCAGCAGACGGTCAACGGCAAGGTCAGCCCCGAGCAATGGACCCATGGCTCGTCCGCGGCCCGCGTGCACTGGTTCACCGTCGGGTTCCAGAACGGCACGCTCGCCGCCTGCAACACCTTCAACGGTCAGCCGGTCGAGTAGCCGCACCCGCCGAGTCGGCGCAAACAGACACAGACATGACGCCGAGTCGGCGCAAACAGACACGGAAATGTCGCCGAGTCGGCTCGTGCCGACTCGGCGTGGCTAGAGCAGGGTCTCGATCTGGGCGAACTGGCGCTGCAGCGCCCGGAGGTACGGCGCGACGGCGGGGTGGCGGTACTTCCCGGCCAGCGCGCCCTCGCCGCCGGCCACCCGGGCCAGGGCCCACTCGGCGCGGGACAGCGCGGTGTAGGCGGCGCTGACCCGCATCCCGAGGGCGACCTCGTCGGGCGTCGCGATCTCGTCGGGCAGCCCCATCAGGTACGCGTCGAGCAGGGGCTCGGGCGCCTCGCGGGCGTTCTGCAGGAAGATGCCGAGGTCGGCCCCGACGGGCCCGAGCCCGAGGGTGCTCCAGTCGATGGCGAGAACGTCGTCGCCGTCGCGCCCGGGGAGGTTGGCGAGCGCCGGGTCGCCGTGCTGCGGCACCCGGGGCAGGGCGTCGACCTCGCGCAGCAGCGTCTCGCGACGGGTCCAGAGCCGGTCCGCGACGTCGGCGACCGTCGTCCGGGCGAGGGTGGGCCAGCCTCCGCGCCGCTCGACCCTGGCCATCCGGTCGCGCAGCTGGTCGACGGCCAGCCAGGCGTGCCGGCCGAGGTCGGCGCCGGCGAACCGGCCCATGGCATGAGCGAGGTAGAGACCGTTGAGGGCGGCGTCCTCGACGAACTCGCGGGTCAGGGTGATGCCCTCGTCGTCCTCGGCCACGTCGAGCGGCGTACCGCGGAGCCCCGGCGTGGCGTCGACGGCGCCGCTGATCGCGACGTCCGCCTCGCGGCGCCAGTAGGCGAAGTGCCGCGGGTCGCTGAGCTCGGGAGGGTCGCCGGCAGCGGGCCGGGCGATGCGTTTCACCACCAGGGCATGGCCACGGCGCTCGGTGCGCCACACGCCCACGGTGGAGGTCCCCGTGCCACCGGACACGGGGTGCCACGCGGGATCGGGCTCCCACATGCCGCACATCCTGGCAGAGGAAGGAGCCCGAGCCCGGTAACCCGCGGTCAGCGCCCCGCGGCGAGCGTCGACTTGACCACCGCGATCGCGTGGTTGGACCGGTAGTCGATGACGTTCATCGGCGGGTAGGTGTTGGCGTAGGCCCAGAACGTCCAGCTCACCGCGTGCTGCTTGGCCCAGGAGACGAACGCCGCCGTCTGGGCCATGTCGGCGCTGGTCAGGTTCCAGGCCGGGATGCCCAGCTCGAAGTTGGTGAACTCACCGACGTACAGAGGCACGTGCCACGCCTCGGCGTTGGCGAGGTCGACGTTCATCAAGGTGATCCCGAAGTCGTCGTGCCGCGCGACGCCGTCGGAGAACGTGCCGTAGCCGAAGTCGTAGTCGTGCATCGAGTAGACCCAGTTGACATCACCGCCCGGGCGTCCGGTCAGGACCGGGGTCTCGCGTCCCGCAGGCACGGTGCTGTTGTAGCCGCCGGTCGAGTCCTCGAAGACGACCAGCCAGCCCGGGTTGTCGGCGGTGACCGCCGGCGCCGCCGCCGTGTAGAACGCGTTGAGGCGGGCGCCTGCCGCCTGGAGCACGCTCTGGCCCGCGGGCGGGCTGCCGCCGACGTACTTGGCATAGGGCTCGTTCAGGAGGTCCGCTCCCACGACCGCCCGGTACGCCGAGAAGCCCGAGCGGGCCGAGAAGACGTAGGACAGCTCCGACCACGCCGACCAGAACAGCTGCCACGGAGTGGCATGGGTCAGGGTCGACGCGGGGTCGGGGATGTTGCGGTAGAACCGGTTCATGGCGTTGTAGAAGTCCACCTGCTGGGTGGCGCTGGCCTTCGCGTCGATGCTGGGGTCGAGCCAGCGGGGCATCCCGACCCCCTCACACAGTCCCTGCTGGCCGTTCCACTTCACGATGTGGTGCAGGGCCGGCGACCAGAAGTCCTGGTGGAGGTCGAGGACCACCCACAGCCCCGCCGCCTGGGCCTTGGTCACCATGGACCGTAGGTCGTTGAGATACGCCGCGCTCCAGGTGTGCACGTACTGGCCGGTCGTGGCGTTCCAGACCGGTGCCACGGGCTCCAGGTTGTTCCACGACACCGGGATCCGGATCGTGTTGTAACCCCAGTCGTGGACGACCTGGTACATGTTGTCGTAGCTGAAGGTCAGGCCCGACAGCTTGTCCGCGGGAGTCCGCCACACGTTGCCGCAGTCGTCCTTGGCCTTGAGGGCGTCGGTCCGGCCCCCGGTGGGCGTGCCCGGCCAGTTGAACCCGAGCAGCCGGACGGGCTGGCCGGCCGCGGTGTAGATGCGGGTGTCGGTCCCGGTCGTGTGCAGCGTCCCGGCCAAGCGTCCCCCGGCTGCGACCGGAGCCCCTCGGCTCGCCGCCAAGGGCGTCATCAGTGACGCGGCCGCCAGAGCCACGACCAGCTGCCGCCGGATCTTCGTCGCCCTCATGATGTGCTCCTCTCCGGACCTCCCGGGTGGGTGGGGCCTGCACCCGCTCCACGCCCACTCCACGCTCCTCCGGGGCCGCGCGATTCCGCCAGGGCGGATGGTCACCGCTCGTCGGGCCGGTCGCCCGCTCAGCCGATGTCGCGCGTGCGGTAGCGCCACCAGGCGGCCGCGACGACCCCCGCCGCCAGGACCGTGAGGGCGAGCTCGGGGGCGAGTGTGAGGGACTCGGCCGGCACCTTCGGGACGTGGGAGTACGGCGAGAGGTCGGCCACCCAGCCCGGGAGCCGGAGCAGCTCGGCCAGCGGCCCGACGAGGAAGAACGCCACCAGCACGACCCAGCCGGCCACCGCCCACCGGCTTCCCTGGGCCAGGCCGAGCAGGGCGAGCGCCCCCACGACCCAGACCGCCGGGATCTGGACGAGGGATGCCGCGAGCACGCCGCCGAACGACACCGCCGTGCCGACGGCACCGATGGCCATGCCGAGACCGGTGACCAGCAGGAGCCACGCCGCGCCGCCCAGTGCCACGACGCCGACCGCCAGGAACGTCGTGGACCTGCCGGTCGCGGTGGCGAGGACCTCCTCGGTCCGGCCGTCGTGCTCCTCGACTCCCCCGTGGGTCACGACCGTGACGGCGAAGCACGAGATGATGATCGCGAGGAACGACACGAGCGCTGCCACCAACGTCTCCTGGACGGCGCCCACCCCGCCCAGCCGCTGGATCACGTCGCGGGCACCGACGGAGTCGAGCAGCGACTCGGCACCCGGCACGATCGCGGCCATCAGGGCGCCGAGCACCGCGCAGGCGACCGTCCAGACCACCAGCGACGTCGAGTGGACGCGGAGGTTCAGCGCCAGCGCGTCGCCCAGCCGCGGAGAGCCGGTGGCGGGGCCGGGGCGCTCGGCGATCAGTCCCGAGCCGAGGTCGCGGTGGGCTCGGAGGGCGAGGGCAACGCCCACGAGCACCAGTGACACCGCCAGGTCGAGCAGGAGGACCCAGCCGCGCGGGTCGGACCAGGCGCGCAGCTGCGTCGACCAGCCGAGCGGCGAGAGCCAGCTCAGCCAGTGCCAGGTGGTGTCGCCGACAGCACGGAGCAGGAAGAGGACCGCCACCGCCCCGGCCGCGACCGCGCCGCAGGTGCGTGCGCTGGGCGAGACGCTGCGCGGCCACGGCCGCGATCCCGGTGCCGACCAGACCGAGTCCGAGCCACGAGCCGGCGAACCACAGGGAGCCGGCTACGGGCAGACCGCCCGCGATGTCGGCCGCGCCCGCCGTTGCCGCGACCACCACGGCCGCGGTCACGCCGACCAGGACCGCGCTCAACAGAGGGGCGCCCGGAGCGACCCCGAGGGCACCGAGCAGCTCGGCGCGGCCGGACTCCTCCTCGACGCGGGTGTGCCGGCGTACGAGCGCGATGCACAGAGCCATCACGAGCACGCCGTACGTCACGGTCGTCTTCGTCATCGCGAGCTCACCGAGGCTGCGTACGTCGAGGACGGGTCCGTAGAGCGCGACGAGCGCGGAGCTGGCGTTGATCGACCGAGCCGCCGCGACCTGCTCGGCGGTCGTGGCGTAGAGCGAGCCGGTGGCGGCGGCCGAGGCGTAGCAGATCAGGGCGAGCACGGCCGTCCACGCGGCCAGGAGCACCCGGCTGCGTCGCAGCGAGAACCACGTCAGGCGCCACACCCCGGTCATCGGACCGGCTCCCTCCCGCGGTAGGCGTCGAGGAAGAGCTCCTCGAGCGTGGGGGGCGTGCTGGTGAGGGTGCGGACGCCGGCCGTGGTGATCGCGGTCAGGACGGCGGGAAGTGCCTCCGGCTCGACGGAGCACGACACCACCGATCCGTCGACCGACAGGTCGTGGACACCCGGCGTCCCGGAGAGGTCGGGTACGGCGCCCACCAGGTCGGCCCGGACGCGTGAGCGGTGCAGGTGCCGCATCTCGGCGAGACTGCCGGACTCGACGACCCGGCCGTCGCGGATGATGGTCACGCGGTCCGCCAACCGTTCGACCTCGCTCAGGATGTGACTCGAGAGCAGCACGGTCGTGCCGGACGCCCGGACCTCGGCGATGCAGGCGGCGAAGACCTCCTCCATCAGCGGGTCCAGCCCGGAGGTCGGCTCGTCGAGGACCAGGAGATCCGTCGGGGCGGCGAGCGCCGCGACCAGGGCGACCTTCTGCCGGTTTCCCTTCGAGTAGGCCCGGCCCTTCTTCGTCGGATCGAGCTCGAAGCGCTCGAGCATCTCCGCCCGGCGAGGGTCGTCGACCGGTGCACCCCGCATCCGCAGCAGCAGGTCGATCACCTCGCCGCCACTGAGGTTGGGCCACAGGCTGACGTCTCCAGGCACGTAGGCGAGCCGGCGGTGCAGCTCCGCGGCCTCGGCCCACGGGTCGCCGCCGAACAGCCTGACGTCGCCGGAGTCCTGCCTGATCAGCCCCAGCAGGATCCGCAGGGTCGTGGACTTGCCGGCGCCGTTGGGCCCGAGGAAGCCGTGCACCTCCCCCGGCACCACCGTCAGGTCGAGTCCGTCGAGCGCCCGCGTGCTCCCGAACGTCTTGACCAGGCCGCGTACGTCGATGACCGCGCCCGTGCTGCTCACGGCTCTCACTCTACGAGCGTGCCTACGTCGCGCCGTCGTGCCGCGGGCGCTCGGGCCGGGTGGCGACGCGCTAGGTTCGGGCGCATGGTCGCCCTCCTCGACAGCACCACCCGCCATCTCCGCCGTACCGCCCTGGCCAAGCAGCGCGAGGGTCGCCTCCCCGGTCTCTACGCCGGGGTCTGCCGCGGCGGCGAGCTGGTCTGGGGCGACGGGATCGGAGTCGTGGAGGTGGGTGCCGACCGGTCGCCGACGGCTGACGACCAGTTCCTGGTGGCGTCCAACACCAAGACGTTCACCGCCGTCATGGTCATGCAGCTGCGGGACGAGGGCCGGCTGCGCCTCGACGACCTGCTCGGGGACCACGTGCCCGAGGTGTCACACCCGATCACGGTCCGGCAGTGCCTCGCCCACGTGTCGGGGATGGCCCGCGAGCCGCTGGGCGACGTCTGGGAGACGCTCGAGCAGCCCGATGCCAAGACCCTGCGGCGCGACTTCGACGACGTCGAGCGGGTCGGACGGCCCCACGACCACTGGCACTACTCCAACGTGGTCTACGCGATGCTCGGGCAGCTCGTCGAGGAGCTCGACGGACGGTCGTGGGAGGACTCCCTGCGGACCCGGCTGCTCGAGCCGCTGGAGATGCGTCGTACGTCCGTCGGCTTCGACGCGGGACCGCACGCGACCGGCTACTACGTCGGGCCGTACGACGACGTGCCCCGGCCGGAGCCGGTGATGGACCTGAAGGCCATGGCGCCGTGCGGGGGCCTGGCCAGCACCGCGCACGACCTGGCGATCTGGTCGGCCTTCGTCGCCGATCCCGGCTCGTTGCTCTCCACCGACACCCTGGAGGAGATGTGCCAGCCGCAGGTGCTCCTCGATCCCGACCAGTGGAGCGGCGCGATGGGCCTCGGCTTCTTCCTGATGCGGTCGCCCAGCGGCCGGACGTGGGTCGGACACACCGGCGGCATGCCCGGCCACATCACGGGGGTGTTCACGCACCGGCCGTCGGGCACCGGCGGGATCGTGCTGATGAGCTCCACCGCCTCCCCCGCCCCCGACGCGTTCGCGATCGAGCTGGCCGACCACGTGGTCGCGCACGACTCCGTCGAGGACCCGCCGTGGCAGCCGGGTACGACGATTCCCGACGACTACCGGCCGCTGCTGGGTCGGTGGTTCTCCGAGGGTCAGCCCTTCGTGTTCTGGGTGGAGCAGGGCGAGCTGCGCGCGCGGATCGACAAGCCGGGCGCCGCACGGCTGACGGCGTCACGCTTCGAGAAGGTCGCGGCCGACACCTACCGCGACGTGAGCGGCCGCGAGCGGGGCGAGCTCCTGCGCGTGACCCGCGGCGCAGCCGGCGAGGTCACCCAGCTCAACTGGGCGACCTACCTGTTCACGCGCGAGCCGATCGCCTTCGGCGAGCCGTTCCAGCACTGACGTTTCGGACGGTCCCTGGTCAGGCGTTCACGACGTCCACGCCGACGCTGACTGCGTCGGTCACCGCCTGGTCGAGGACGGCCCGACGCGGGTCGGGGACGGCGAGCCACGGCCCGACGACCGTCACCCGGCGCAGCCGCGGGTCGGCCAGGACCTCGTCGACCGCCCCGTGGTCGCCGCCGGTGACGAGCGGGAGCGCTCGCGACCCCAGGATCCGCGCCGCATGGTCGGCCGCCGCCTCGTAGGCCTGCCGCGCCTGGTTGTCGCGCCGCCGTGCGAAGCGTTGCTGGCTCTGGCCGCCCGCCTTCGTCCTCCCCTGGACGTGTCGTTGCCCGATCTTGTGCTCGACCAGGCTCTCGCGCTCGAACCTGGCGACCGCGAAACCGCCCTTCCGCACGAGGAGGACCCCCCAGGCCTCGGGCGCCTGCACGGCTGCCGCGAACGACGCGGCGTCGGGCGGCCCGTCGTACGGCGTCGAGAACGGCAGCCGCGCGGCGAAGCTCGAGCCGTCCGCCGCCCTCCCCGTCAGCGTGCCGTCGCGGAGGGCGAGGGCTGTCTCGCCGTGGCGGGCGGCGAAGTTCTCGACCCACCGTCCGACCCGGGCGGGCGGGACCAGGACCGTGGCGGGTGTCGTCATGCCCAGGTCACACGTGCGCCCTCGGCCCACAGGTCGAGCTCGGTGCCGTCGAGCTCGTCGCTCCGGTTCCACAACGTGAGGTAGAGCGCCACGGCCGATCCGCGCACCACGATGTCGGCGTCGTCGGGGGACGCCTCGCGCACGGTGGTCGGCGGTCGCTGCGTGACGGTCACCGTCCAGCCGGCGTCCGCATCCTCGGGCACGACCGCGATAGTCGTCGGGTCGTCGGACCGCAGGCGCGATCGTGGCCGCGGCATGAAGCCGGTGAGCAGCTCGTCGATCCCGTCGAGAGCGATGTCGCGGGAGATCCAGGTGTCGTCGGCGCGTGGGTAGCGACCGAGCGCCGCTGACAGCGCGTCGACGGCATGGATGGTGGTCTCATGGCACTGACGGCGTGCCCAGAACCTCTTGGCCGGAGGCGCGTCGACCAGGAACACGAACGTCTCCAGGTCGGCGGGCGCCGCCTCGATCGTCGCGATCAACCGGTCCGCCCCGGCGCGCAGCCAGCTGACCGGGTCGGCGGCCTCGAGACCCTCGCGCTCCACGGTGTCCTCGTCGATGTCCTCGCCGTGGACGGTGGCCGTCGCCCATCGGTGCACCAGGCCCTGGTGGGCCAGCAGCCGGCGGACGTCCCAGTCCGGAGTGGTCGGCACGGACGCCCCGAGCCCCGCGGCCGCGGCCTGGGTCGCGAACGCGTCGACCGCGTGGCGGATCCCCTCCAGGTGGCGGCCCAGCTCGAGCGTGTGCTCCATGCGCGCAGTGTGGCAGCCCGACCGCGCCGCTCGCCTCCGAGATTTCCGGCCCGGCACGGGGTGATCGTCAGCTGCGGCCGAGGGCGTCGAGGGCCGCCAGGTCGTCCGCGGTGAGGCTGAACCCCCCGACGTCGGCGTTGGACCGGATCCGCGCGGCGTTGACCGACTTCGGGATCACCACGACCTGGTGCTGAAGGTGCCAGCGGATGATCACCTGGGCGGGAGTCCTGCCGTGCTGCTCCGCGATGCCGACCACCACGGGGTGGTCGAGCGTGCCGCCGCGCAGGGCGCTGTAGCCCTCGAGCACGATGTCCCGCGCCCGGTGCGCCGCCACGGTGTCGGCGTCGTAGAGCAGGGGGCTCCACTCGATCTGGTTCACGGCGGGTGTGACACCGACGGCCGACCTCACCTCGTCGATCAGGGTCGGGTCGAAGTTGCTGACGCCGATGTCGCGCGCCAGGCCCGCCTCCCGCGCCTCCACGAACGCTCGCCACAGGTCGAGGTTCACCGCCCCCTCGCCCGGCCAGTGGATGAGCCAGAGGTCGACGTGGTCGGTCTGCAGCAGCTCGAGGCTCCGGCGCAGCGTCTCGAGCTCACGGCCGGCGCGGTTGGGCGGGCACTTGGTGGTGAGGAAGACGTCGTCGCGCGGCACCGAGCTCTCCGCCAGCGCCCGCCCGACCTCCCCCTCGTTGCCGTAGACGGTCGCGGTGTCGAGGTGGCGGTAGCCGGCGGCGAGCGCCTCCGAGGTCGCGCGGACGGCGTCGTCTCCCTTGATCTGCCAGGTGCCGAAGCCGAGCAGCGGCATCCGACCTCCCTGGCTCAGGGTCACGGAGTCGTCGGGGACAGTGTGGTCGGTCATGTCCCGATCGTAGGCATCGGGTCGCACGGCCCCAGCGTGGACCGGTCACCCCACGACCTGCTTGCATGGGTCCGTGGCCGGGACCCTCGACGTCGACTATCTCGTGGTCGGTGCCGGCGCCTCCGGGATGGCCTTCACCGACGCCCTGATCGACCATGCCGACGTCCGCGTCGCCCTGGTCGACCGCCGTCACAGCGTCGGCGGCCACTGGCTCGACGCCTACCCCTTCGTCCGCCTCCACCAGTCGTCGACCTTCTACGGCGTGCCGTCGACGTTGCTGGGCGGCAACCGCGTCCAGCAGCGCGGACCCGAGGCGGGCCTGCACGAGCGGGCGACCGGACCGGAGATCTGCACCTACTACGACCGGGTCCTGACCGACCGGATGCTGGAGTCCGACCGGGTCCAGTTCCTCGCGAACTGCGACTACGTCGGCGAGCGTCAGATCGTCTCGCTGGTCTCCGGCGCCCGGTTCGAGGTCCCGGACCGCTGCCGCATCGTCGACGCGCGCTACCTCGCTCCCGAGATCCCGGCCGACACACCACCACCGTTCGAGGTCGCTGACGATGCCAGGGTGCTGCCGGTCAACGCGCTGGCTCGCCTGGAGGAGACACCGAGCCAGTTCGTGGTCGTGGGATCCGGCAAGACCGGGACCGACGCCATCGTCTGGCTGCTCGGCCGGGGCGTCGACCCCGACGCGATCTGCTGGGTCCGACCCCGCGACCCGTGGATGCTCAACCGGGCCGTCGTCCAACCGGATCCGGCCGTGTTCCAAGGCATGGTGGCCGACATCATGGGGGCCGCTGCCGAGGCGGCCTCACTCGACGAGGTGTTCCTCCGGTTGGAAGAGGCCGGGGTCATGCTCCGCATCGACCGCGCGGTCACGCCGACGATGGCGAGGGCACCCACCCTGGGCACCTGGGAGCTCGACCTCCTGCGCACGATCGAGAACGTCGTACGGCTGGGCCACATCCGGCGCGTGGACCGCGGCCAGGTCACCCTCGACCACGGGTCGGTGGCCACCGCGCCCGACGCGCTGGTCGTCCACTGCGCGGCGTCCGGTCTGCAGAACCCTCCGCTGGTCCCGATCTGGCGGCCGTCGGCGATCACCGTGCAGCCGGTGCGCGCCGGTTTCCCGTGCTTCGGGGCCGCCGTGTCGGGCTATGTCGAGGCGACCCGTGCGGACGACGACGAGAAGAACCGCCTCTGCCCGCCGTCGAGGTACGGCAACAGCCTGACCGACTGGGCGGCCATGAACGTGCGAGGCACTCGGGCCTCGTTGTCGTTCATGTCCGAGCCCGACATCAAGGACTGGGCCAACAGCGTCGCCACCAACCCGGCCCGGATCCCGCCCGAGCACGCCGGGTCCCCTGAGCTGACCGACGCCCTGGCTCGCCTCCAGACCTCGATCCGGCCGGGACTGGCCCGGCTGGCCGAGCTCGGTGGCGTGGACGAGACCCGCTGACCCGGACGAAGCCGCCCCCGACCGGAGACCGGACGAGGGCGGCTCAGGTCGTCAGCAGCTGCCGCCGCCCGAGGCGCCGACCGAGTTGCAGGTGTTCTGGAAGATGTTCTTGATGACGCCGCCGAACGCGAAGACCACGACCACGATCAGGGCCGCGATACCGGCGATGAGCAGGCCGTACTCCACGGCCGAGGCGCCGCGCTCGTCGAGCTTGGCCAGACGAGCGTCGAGCAGGATGCGCAGATAGTCGAACATGTGGTGACTCCCCATGAGTACGCGCGCATCCCCCTAGATGCGCGACGACCTCAGGGTGAACCCGGCGACACTGCTCCGCCAGACGCGTTCTGGCCATGCAGGGATGACACAGTCGGACTACGTGTTCGCGTGCGCAAGAGCCCACTCGGACCAGGGCCGAGCGCTACCCCTGCGGCTGCGGCCAGCCCGTCGGCAGGCCGTCGAGACTGGTGGTGTTCTTCTGCGCGTGGTAGGCCGCGAGGCCCTCGGGCCCCTTCTTGGTCGCCCAGGCCGGCATCAGCTCACGTTGCGCGGTCGTCTCCATCAGCGGTACGCCGTACCCGCAGGAGGTCAGCACCAGGTCGACGTCGACGTCGTAGACCTGGCGCGCACCCGGCAGGGGCGGGAAGAGCTCGAGCAGCTCCTCCCAGGAGTCGTCCTCCGCCTGCACGGTGCGCGCGCTGCCGAACAGCCGCAGGATCAGTGGCTCGCGCTCGAAGGAGCAGAACATGATCGTCATCCGGTTGGTGTCGAGCAGGTGTGCGGCCGTCTCGTTGCCCGAGCCGGTGCCGTTGAGCCAGGCGACCCGGTTCGGGCCGAGCACGCGCAGCGAGTCGAGACCCTTCGGCGAGACGTTGACGTGCCCGTCACGCGCCGCCGTGGCCACGAAGAACATCGGCTGCCGCTCGATGAACGTGCGGTGCCGCTCCGAGATCGAGTCGAACTGCTTGCCCATGCGCTCATCCTCCCCCTGCGCGGCACCGCCCCGCGGGGGTCGTCCGCCTGACAGGAGGCCCTCGCGCCTCCTCAGTCGGACAACCCGCGAGCGACAGCCCTCACACGTTGAAACCGAGGGCGCGCAGCTGCTCGCGGCCGTCGTCGGTGATCTTGTCGGGACCCCACGGCGGCATCCAGACCCAGTTGATCAGGACGTCGTTGACCAGGCCCTCGAGAGCGGTGTTCGTCTGGTCCTGGATCACGTCGGTCAGCGGGCACGCGGCCGAGGTGAGGGTCATGTCGATGACGGCGTTGGTGTCGTCGTCGAGGTGCACGCCGTAGACCAGGCCGAGGTCGACGACGTTGATCCCCAGCTCGGGGTCGACGACGTCCTTCATCGCCTCGGTGACGTCGTCGATCGTGGTCACCGAGCCTCCGGGGGAACCGGCGGCCTCCGGTACCTCGGGCAGGTCACTGTGATCGATGCTGGTCACTTCGTCTCCTTAGGGGTGTCGACGGGCTCGACCGCCGCTGCTGTCGCGTCCTTCCAGGCCATCCAGGACAGCAGGGCGCACTTGATCCGGGCGGGGAACTTGGCGACGCCCGCGAACGCGATGCCGTCCTCCAGCACCTCCTCGTCGGGCTCGACCTGACCCTTGCCCTGCATCAGGGTCAGGAACTCCTCGTGGATCGCCATCGCCTCGTCGACCGGCTTGCCGATCACGAGGTCGGTCATCACCGAGGCCGATGCCTGTGAGATCGAGCAGCCGAGCGCGTCGTAGGACACGTCGGCGACCCGGCCGTCGGCGACGTGGACACGCAGGGTCACCTCGTCGCCGCAGGTCGGGTTCACGTGGTGGACCTCGGCCTCGAACGGCTCCCGCAGCCCCTTGTGGTGGGGGTTGCGGTAGTGGTCCAGGATGATCTCCTGGTAGAGGGAGTCGAGCTCGGTGGACATGATGCTCAACTCAACTTGAAGTAGCGGCGGGTGTATTCCAGGCCCTCGACGAGCGCGTCGATCTCGGCCGGGGTCGTGTAGAGGTACGACGACAGCCGGGTCGAGCTCTGCACGCCGAACCGGGCGTGTGCCGGCTTGGCGCAGTGGTGTCCGGCGCGCACCGCGATGCCTCGGGTGTCGAGCACAGTGGCCACGTCGTGGGGGTGGACACCGGGGATCTCGAAGGAGATCGCTCCCCCACGCTGGGTGGCGTCGAGCGGGCCGAGGACGGTGAGACCCGGGATCGTCGCCAGCCCCTCGAGGGCGTAGGCCGTGACCGCCTGCTCGTGGGCGTGGACGGCGTCCATCCCGAGCTCGGTGAGGTAGTCGACCGCGGCCCCGAGGCCGACGGCCTCGACGATGGGCGGCGTACCGGCCTCGAACTTGTGGGGCACGGGTGCATACGTCGACCGCTCCATCGTGACCGTCTCGATCATCTCGCCACCGCCGAGGAACGGCGGCAGCTGGTCGAGGACGGAGCGACGGCCCCAGAGCACACCGATGCCGGTCGGACCCACCACCTTGTGCCCGGTGAAGGCCACGAGGTCGGGCCGCTCGTCGTCGCCCATGGCGGCGAGGTCGATCGGCAGCTGGGGGGCGGCCTGAGAGGCGTCGACCACCACGAGCGCACCCACCTGGTGGGCCCGGCGCGCGATCTCGGCGACCGGGTTGATGGTGCCGAGCATGTTGGAGACCCAGGTGAACGACACGACCTTGGTGCGCTCGGTGACCAGGTCGTCGAGGTGTGACAGGTCGAGCCGGCCGTCCTCGGTGATCCCGAACCAGCGCAGCGTCGCGCCCGTGCGCTCGCACAGCAGCTGCCACGGCACGATGTTGGAGTGGTGCTCCATCTCGGTGATCACGATCTCGTCACCGGGCCCCACCTGCCGGTCCCCCGGCCAGGCCAGGGTGTTGGCGGCGAGGTTGAGCGCCTCGGAGGCGTTCTTGGTGAAGATGACCTCGTCGCGGTCGGGAGCGCCGATGAACGACGCGACCTTGTCGCGGGCGCCCTCGTAGGCCTCGGTCGCCTCGGCCCCGAGCTGGTGCATGGCGCGGGCGATATTGGCATTGTGGCGCTCGAGGTGGTCGACCATCGTGTCGATCACCACCTGCGGCTTCTGCGAGGTGTTGGCCGAGTCGAGGTAGACCAGCGGCTGCCCGTTCGCGAGCGTGCGCGACAGGATCGGGAAGTCCTTGCGGACGATCTCGAGGTCAGGAAGTAGACCCTCGACCATGGTGCTCTCCTCTCTCGTGCTGGGTGTTCGTGGTCTCGACCGACGAGCTAGACGGCAGCCGCCTTGACGTACTTGTCGTAGCCCTCGGCCTCGAGCTGGTCGGCGAGCTCGGGGCCGCCCTGCTCGGCGATCCGGCCGGCCACGAAGACGTGGACGTAGTCGGGCTCGATGTAGCGCAGGATGCGGGTGTAGTGGGTGATCAGGAGGACGCCCTTGCCCTCCTGTGCCCGGAAGCGGTTCACACCCTCGGCGACCACCTTCAGCGCGTCGATGTCGAGGCCGGAGTCGGTCTCGTCGAGCACCGCGACCTTCGGGTTGAGCAGCTCGAGCTGGGCGATCTCGTGCCGCTTCTTCTCCCCACCGGAGAAGCCCTCGTTGACCGAGCGCGTGCCGAACGTCGGGTCGAGGTCGAGCTGCTGCAGGGCGGCGTTGACGTCCTTGACCCAGGTTCGGAGCTTGGGCGCCTCGCCGTCGAGCGCGGTCTTGGCCGTCCGGAGGAAGTTGGACACGGAGACGCCCGGCACCTCGACGGGGTACTGCATGGCCAGGAAGAGCCCCGCCCGCGCCCGCGCGTCGACCGTCATGGCCAGCACGTCCTCGCCGTCGAGGGTGACCGTGCCGGACGTGATCGTGTACTTGGGGTGGCCCGCGATGGAGTAGGCCAGGGTCGACTTGCCCGAGCCGTTGGGGCCCATGATCGCGTGGGTCTCGCCGTCCTTGATGGTCAGCGTGACGCCCTTGAGGATCTCCTTGTCGCCCGATGACAGGTCGTCGGTCTTGACCGAGACGTGCAGGTCCTTGATCTCCAGCGTGCTCACTGAGGGGTCACTCCGTTCAGGGTGGTGGTGACGTCGACGTACACCTCGGTACCGCGTACCTCGACGGGGAAGGTGGCCACCGGTTCGGTGGCGGGAAGCCCGGTGGGCTTGCCGGTGCGCAGGTCGAAGCGCGAGCCGTGGAGCCAGCACTCGACCGTGCAGCCCTCGACGTCGCCCTCGCTCAGCGCGACGGCGGCGTGGGAGCAGATGTCCTCGACCGCGAAGATCTCGTCGCCGTCCTTGGCCACGGCGATCTCCTGGTCGCCGACCTTGGCGCCGATCGCCTCGCCCTCGCGGAACTCGTCGAGCGAGCAGGCCCTCTCGAAGCTCACGACGGACCACCCGGACTCGTGGGGGTCGCCAGCACGTTCTTGGCCAGCTCTGCCTCGACCGTGGCGGCCAGCTGCTCCTCGAGCTCGGGGACGTCGATCCGGCGGATCAGGTCGTTGAAGAACCCGTGCACCACGAGCCGGCGCGCCTCGTCCTCGGCGATGCCGCGCGAGCGGAGGTAGAACAGCTGCTCGTCGTCGAAGCGTCCGGTCGCGGACGCGTGACCGGCCCCCTCGATCTCGCCGGTCTCGATCTCGAGGTTGGGCACCGAGTCGGCCTGGCAGCCGTCGGTGAGCACGAGGTTGCGGTTCTCCTCGTAGGTCTCGATGCCCTCGGCGACCTTGCGGATGAGCACGTTGCCGATCCACACCGTGTGGGCACCCTCGCCCTGCAGGGCGCCCTTGTAGCTCACGTGGCTCTTGGTCTTGGGCGCCGTGTGGTCGACGAACAGCCGGTGCTCGATGTGCTGGCCGGCGTCGGCGAAGTAGAGGCCGAGCATCTCGACGTCGCCGCCGGGGCCGGCGTACTCGGCCGTCGTGTCGTGGCGTACGACGCTGCCGCCGAACGTCACGTCGACGTGCTTGAAGCGGGCGTCACGACCGACCTTGGCGTGCCGGTGTCCGACGTGGACGGCGTCGTCGGCCCAGTCGTCGATGCTGACGACGGTCAGGTCTGCGCCGTCGCCGACGACGATCTCGACGTTGTCGGCCAGCGTGGCCGAGCCCAGGAAGCGCAGCACGACCGTGGCACGGCTGTGGGCCCCGGCGGTGATCACCGCATGCGTCGCGGTCGCGTGCTGGACGCCGGTCCCGGTGAGGGTGACGAAGACGGGACGGTCCAGCTCGGTCTCGGCCGGGACCGTCACGGCGTAGCGCTGTCCGGCCTCGTGCCAGACACGTGCAGCGATCCGGTCGGTCGGGACGAAGCCGCTCGACCCGAGCACCGGGCTGTCGGCTGCCAGCGACTCGAAGACGACCGAGGAAGGCGCGTCGTAGTCGGCACCGACGGTCGAGCCGTCGAGCGCGGCATCGTCGTGGAGGCCGCGCAGCCGCTTGAGCGGCGTGAAGCGCCAGATCTCCTCGCGACCCGTCGGCACCGGGTGGGCGTCGACGTCGAACGACCCCTCCGGGTGCAGGTGGGAGTCCACGCGCTCGATCTCGAGCGCGTCCTGAACGAGAGACATCAGCCGACGGCACCTTCCATTTGCAGCTCGATGAGCCGGTTGAGCTCGAGGGCGTACTCCATCGGCAGCTCCTTGGCGATCGGCTCGACGAAGCCGCGCACGATCATCGCCATCGCCTCGTCCTCGGCCATGCCGCGGCTCATCAGGTAGAACAGCTGGTCGTCGGAGACCTTGGAGACACTCGCCTCGTGGCCCATCGAGACGTCGTCCTCGCGGATGTCGACGTAGGGGTAGGTGTCGCTCCGGCTGATCTGGTCGACCAGCAGCGCGTCGCACAGCACGTTGGACTTCGAGCCGTGGGCGCCCTCGTTGATCTGGATCAGCCCGCGGTACGACGTCCGGCCGCCGCCGCGCGCGACGCTCTTGCTGAGGATGCTCGAGGACGTGTGCGGAGCGGCGTGGACCATCTTGGCCCCGGCGTCCTGGTGCTGGCCCTCGCCGGCGAACGCGATCGACAGGGTCTCGCCCTTCGCGTGCTCGCCCATCAGGTAGATCGCGGGGTACTTCATGGTCACCTTGGAGCCGATGTTGCCGTCGACCCACTCCATGGTCGCGCCGGCCTCGCAGGTCGCACGCTTGGTAACGAGGTTGTAGACGTTGTTCGACCAGTTCTGGATCGTGGTGTAGCGGCAACGGCCGCCCTTCTTCACGATGATCTCGACCACCGCGGAGTGCAGCGAGTCGCTGCTGTAGATCGGCGCGGTGCACCCCTCGACGTAGTGCACGTAGGCGTCCTCGTCGACGATGATCAGGGTCCGCTCGAACTGACCCATGTTCTCGGTGTTGATCCGGAAGTAGGCCTGCAGCGGGATGTCGACGTGGACCCCCGGGGGCACGTAGATGAACGAGCCACCGGACCAGACCGAGGTGTTGAGCGCGGCGAACTTGTTGTCGCCGACCGGGATCACGGTGTTGAAGTACTCCTGGAACAGCTCCGGGTGCTCCTTCAGCGCCGTGTCGGTGTCCTTGAAGATGACGCCCTGGGCCTCGAGGTCCTCGCGGATGGAGTGGTAGACGACCTCCGACTCGTACTGCGCGGCGACGCCGGCCACCAGGCGCTGCTTCTCCGCCTCGGGGATGCCGAGCTTGTCGTAGGTGTTCTTGATGTCCTCGGGGAGGTCCTCCCACGAGGCCGCCTGCTTCTCGCTGGAGCGGACGAAGTACTTGATGTTGTCGAAGTCGATGCCCGACAGGTCGGAGCCCCAGGTGGGCATGGGCTTGCGGTGGAACAGCTTGAGCCCCTTGAGGCGCAGGTCGAGCATCCACTGCGGCTCGGACTTCTTCGCGGAGATGTCGCGCACGACCTCCTCGCTGAGGCCACGCTTGGCGACCGATCCGGCGTCGTCGCGGTCGGACCAGCCGAACTGGTAGCGGCCGATGCCCTGCAGCTCGGGGTTGAGCTCTTCGATGGACGTCACGTCGTCTCCTCGTGGGTGGTCGAGCCTGTCGAACGGGTCACGTTGGTCGAGCCTGTGGAGACCAACGAGTGGGGGATGCAGGTCGTGCAGACACCGTCGCCGTGGGCGATGGTGGCCAGGCGCTGCACGTGGCGGCCGAGGACGCGGCCGATGGCCTCCGTCTCGGCCTCGCACAGCTGTGGGAACTCGTGGGCGACGTGGGAGACCGGGCAGTGCTGCTGGCAGAGCTGCTCGGGCGCGCCGTCGACGCCGTCGTCGAGAAGGGGCAGCGACCGCACCGACGCGGCGTAACCCTCGCTCGAGAAGACCCGCGCCAGGGCCTCGGCCGGCGTGAGCTCGGGGTCGACCGCCGTCACCGCCTCGTAGTCGCGCTCGATGAAGGCGACGCGGCGGCGGGCGAACTCCATGACCGCCTCGTCGCCACCGGTCTCGGACAGGTAGCGGAGCGCCTGCACCGCGAGGTCGTCGTACTGCTGGTCGAAGTGCGCGCGGCCGGCCTCGGTGATCGCGAAGATCTTCGCCGGGCGGCCCCGACCCCGAGCCGCCGACGGGCGCGGCTCGCGCGCCTCGAGGGCGCCCTCCGCCAGCAGGTGGTCGAGATGACGGCGGACGGCGGCCGGGGTCAGGTCGAGCCGGACCGCGAGGTCGGCGGCGGTCGACGGACCACTGACCAGGATCGACCGCACGACGCGCTCACGCGTCGAATGGTCGCCCGGAGGCAGGGTCCGCTCGAATTCCACAACACCAGTGTGCCGTTATTGACCGAGCGGGTTCAAGTAAGGGTGTCCTAAGCGGCACCGGCCCCTACCAACCTGACCCTTGCCTGACCACCTGCGCAGTTCTCGCCCGCAAGCGCCGATGCTTTGCTTCACTCGGAGGCACCCGAGACCAGCCTGGTCCACCGTCCCCCGAGGCCTTCCGCATGCACCACCTGCGCACCATCGCCCGGTCGAGGACCTTCCTCGTCCTCTTCGTGGCGCTCAGCGCGGTGGTCCCGGTCGTCACGCTGCAGCGGCTCCCCCACCTCAGCCCGTGGCCGGTGGCCCTCGGGGTGGCGCCGTGGTTGGTCGGCAAGTACCTGCTGTGCCCCCTCCGCTGGCGCGCGCTCACCCCGCCCGGACGCAGCCGCTGGTGGCACGTCCGCGCCTACGCCGAGGGCGAGCTCCTCGGGCTGCTCACCCCCGGACACGTCGGCGCCGACGTCTGGCGCGTGCACCGGCTGACGCGCACCGACCTCGGCCGCGGTGACGCGATCCTGAGCGTCGGCAGCGACCGGCTCGTCGGTGCGCTCGGCCTGACGGCCTTCGTCGCCTTCGCCGGCACCGCGTTGCCCGTGCGGATGGCTCTGGTCGCCTGCGGCGTCACGGTGCTCGCCCTGGTCGCCGCGCTCGTCGTACGTCGGGTCCGGCCCGATCTGCTCCCCCGCCGGCCGCTGCCGCCCCCGCGGCAGCTCGCCACGGCACTCGCGCTGTCGGCGGGCTACCAGCTCTCCATCGCGGCGCTCCTGATGGGCACCATCGACGCCACCGGCCACGACCTGTCGCCGCTCGCAGTGCTCGGCGCGTTCGGAGCCAGCCAGCTCGCCGGCGCCGTGCCGGGCCCGAACGGCGCGAGCCCTCGCGACGGCGCCCTCGTGGCCGCCCTGATGGCGCTGGGGATCCCGTGGCAGGCGGCTCTCGCCGCGGTTGCCGTGAAGGCCGCGGTCGCCTGGGTCCCCGCGCTGGTCCTGGGCGGGGTGAGCCTGCTGCTGACCCGTCGCGCCCTGCGCGCGGCGGCGGGCGGCGGCGTCCCGCGCGTGGCCTGACCGCGCGGAGGGTCTGCCAGCGCGGCACCTCCGGCCGAGCCCGACCCTGCGAGCTCATCCCTGCGGACCGCACCCGTCATCCCACCGAGCGATTCCGCGCCCCCGTCGTATCGCTCGTGGTCGTCCTCACTCCTGGGCCGTCGAAGGTGCGGCGGGGATTCCGCACCACGACCAGGAGGAAAACGCATGAAGCTCTTCAACGGAAGCCGCTACGCCGCGGTCGCCTCGACCGCCGCGCTCGTGGTGGCCCTCGGGGGCACGTCGTTCGCCGCGTCACAGATCGGCGGCAACGACATCCGCAACGGCAGCGTGGGCAAGGCCGACCTGGCCAAGTCGGCGCAGGTCACCGTCAAGCAGATCCGCAACGACAACGGCACGGCGATGGACGGCAACACCAAGACCGTGCTCAGCGTGAACGTGAAGAAGGGCAGCTACCTGCTCACGAGCAAGGTCAACGTCTACGCGAGCTCCAACGGCTACGCCGAGTGCTGGCTGACGGCGCCCAACGGCACCACCCTCGACTACGGCTACTTCTACGCCCCGTCCAGCGGCTACGGCCAGGTCACCAACACCTCGGTGATCTCGCCCGGCCACACCGGCACCATCCAGCTGAACTGCGTCGGCAGCAGCTCCAGCCTGGACGGCAAGAAGCTGATCGTCACCAAGGTCGCCTCGGTGTCCAACCTGATCGGCGCGAACGTCTCGAAGTCCGCGCCGCACCGCCAGGTCACGCCGGGTCGCTGAGCGCGTTCGCTCACGACCAGACACCTCACGCGAACGGCCCCGCCCGACCGGGCGGGGCCGTCTCGCGTCCGCACCCGCCCTTCCGGAGAGCGTCGCCGGTTCGGGCGTAGGCTGCCTGGCATGCCCGGATCGATCCTTGGAACCGAAGTCCGCCGTGTCGAAGACCTCGAGCTCCTGCTCGGCCAGGGCACCTTCGTGGACAACCTCGACAGCAGCGGCGTGGCTCATGCGATCTTCGTCCGCAGCCCGTTCGCTCACGCCACCATCACGGGCCTCGACACGTCGGAGGCCGCGGCCGCACCCGGCGTGCTCGCCGTCTACACGGCCGACGACCTCGGCCGCGAGCCGCTCTCGGGCTTCGCGGACGTCAACAGCTCCGCGGGCAGGGCGGCGCTCGCCGTCGACAAGGTCCGCTACGTCGGCGACCCGGTCGCCCTGGTCGTTGCCGAGACCCGGGCCCAGGCCATGGATGCCGCCGAGCTGGTCGACGTCGACTACGACGACCTGCCGGTGGTCACCGACGTCGAGGACGCGCTGGCCGAGGACGCACCTCTGCAGTTCGAGGCGATCGGCTCCAACATCGCGACCCAGCGCGCAGCCAAGGACCCCGCCGACGTCCTCGACGACGCCGACCACGTGACCCGCGTCCGGATGGTCAACCAGCGCATCGCCACGGCCCCGATCGAGGGCAACGCCATCCTGGTCCGTCCCACGGCCGACGGGATGGAGGCCTGGGTCTCCACCCAGCACCCCCACATGGCGCGCGACCTGCTCGCCAAGGCCATCGGCGTCGACGCGGCCCACGTCCGCGTCGTCGCGCCCCACGTCGGGGGCGCGTTCGGAGGCAAGGCCGGCACCGGACCCGACCACGCTGCCATCGCGCTGGCAGCGCGCAAGCTCGGACAGCCCGTGAAGTGGTCGGAGACCCGCAGCGAGGCGATGCTCTCGATGCAGGGCCGTGGCCAGGTGCAGTACGCCGAGCTCGGCCTCAGCCGAGACGGCACCATCACCGGCCTGCGGCTGCGGATCCTCGGTGAGTGCGGGGCCTACGCCGGCTTCGGCGGCGCCCTCGCGGTGGGCCCGACGTACATGATGGCGCAGGGCCCCTACCTGATCCCCCGGCTGCGCTTCGACGCGATCGCCGTGATGACCAACACCGCGCCGGTCGGCGCGTTCCGTGGCGCCGGCCGCCCCGAGGCCGCCGCGGCGCTCGACCGGGTGCTCGACGTCGCCGCGCTGGAGCTCGGGCTGACCCCCGAGGAGATCCGTCGGCGGAACCTGATCCCGGCCGACGCGTTCCCCTACACGACACAGACCGGCGTCACCTACGACAACGGCGACTACCGGGTTCCTCTCGAGGAGGCGCTGCGGATCGCCGGCGTGGCCGACGCCCGCAAGGAGCAGCAGCGCCGGATCGAGGCCGGCGAGAGCAGGCTGCTCGGCATCGGGGTGTCGACGTACGTCGAGATCACCGGCTTCGGAGGCTCGGAGTTCGGCTCGGTCCAGATCCATCCCGACGGCTCGGCCACGGTCATGTCCGGCACCTCGGCCCACGGCCAGGGCCACGCGACGTCGTTCTCCATGATCGTCGCCGACCGGCTCGGCATCCCGCTCGAGAAGATCACCTACCGCCAGTCCGACACGGCCGTCGTCCGGACCGGCGGCGGCACTGGCGGGTCCCGGTCGCTCCAGCTCGGGGGGAACGCCGTCTCCAAGGCCACCGACGAGCTGCACGAGAAGGCGATCGCGGTCGCCGCGCGGATGCTCGAGGCGAACGCCGAGGACGTCACGCTCGACGACGAGGGGTTCGGGGTCGCGGGCGTCCCGGGCTCGCACGTGTCGTGGCCCGACCTCGCCGCGTATGCGCACGAGCACGACGGCGGTCTCGGGGTGGACACCGACTTCACGCAGCAGGGCGCCACGTTCCCCTTCGGAGCACACGTCGCGATCGTCGAGGTCGACCTCGAGACCGGCCAGGCCAAGCCGATCCGGCACGTCGCCGTCGACGACTGCGGCCGGATCCTCAACCCGCTGATCGTCGCCGGCCAGCAGCACGGCGGCGCGATCCAGGGCATCAGCCAGGCCCTGTGGGAGGAGATGCTCTACGACGAGCAGGGCACGCCGATCACCAGCTCCTTCGCCGACTACGCGATCCCCACGGCCGCCGACGGGATCATGCTCGAGGCCTCCAACACCGAGACGCCGACGCCGGTCAACCCGATGGGCGCCAAGGGGATCGGTGAGTCCGCCACCATCGGGTCGACCCCGGCGGTCCAGAACGCCGTCGTCGATGCGCTCAAGCACCTCGGCGTGAAGCACATCGACCTCCCCTGCACCCCGGAGCGGGTCTGGCGCGAGATCCAGCACCCGCGGGCCGACGTGTGGCGGGAGCCGCCGGCGGCCTTCGACCGCCTCGCGGACGACGGCACCGAGCCCGACATCGTCGAGGCGTAGCAGCGTTCCTACACTTGGGGCGTGTCAGCGCCCGTCTCCCCCGCAGAGGGGGCCGCAGCGCCAGCGGTCGAGATCGACGGGCTGGTCATGCGCTACGGCGCCAAGGTGGCCGTCGACGGGCTGAGCCTGAGCGTCGGCCGAGGCTCGATCACTGCTGTGCTCGGGCCCAACGGGGCGGGCAAGACCACGACGCTGGAGACGGCCGAGGGGTACCGCCGGCCGCAGCAGGGCCGGGTCCGCGTGCTCGGGCTCGACCCGGTCCGCGACCGGCGCTCGCTGCTCCCCCGGATCGGCGTGATGCTCCAGGGCGGTGGCGCCTGGAGCGGCGTCCGCGCCGACGAGATGCTGCGCCACATCTCGAGGCTCCACGCCGAGCCGCTCGACGTCGACGCCCTCTCCGACCGGCTCGGCCTCGCCGACTGCGGCCGCACGCCGTACCGGCGGCTCTCCGGCGGCCAGCAGCAGCGGCTCGGCCTGGCGATGGCGATCGTGGGCCGGCCGGAGATCGTCTTCGTCGACGAGCCGACCGCGGGCATGGACCCGGCTGCCCGGCGCACGACCTGGGAGCTCCTCCAGGACCTGCGCGCCGCCGGCGCGACCGTCGTCCTCACCACCCACTACATGGAGGAGGCCGAGCGGCTCGCCGACCGGATCCACATCATCGACCACGGCCGACTGATCGCCAGTGGTACGCCGCTCGAGCTCACCCGCGGCGGCGGCTCGGCCACCATCCGGCTGGTCGTCACCAAGCCGTTCCCGTCCGACGCGCCCGAGTCGCTGCGAGCCGCGCTGGGGGCCCGGGTCGAGGTGACGTTGCTCGACGAGGTGAGCATCCTCGTCACCGGGCCTGCCGACGCCTCCAGCCTGGCCGTCGTGTCGCGGTGGTGCGAGGAGAACGACGTGCTCCCGGAGTCGCTCACCCTCGGCCAGCGGACGCTCGAGGACGTCTTCCTCGAGCTCACCGGACGGGAGCTGGCGTCATGAGCGACGCCGGGGGTCTCGACGAGCTCGACCAGCGAAAGGGGGCCGACCAGCGAAAGGGGGCCGACCAGCGAAAGGGGCCCGACCAGCGGGGCGTGCTCGACGCCCGAGGCGGGCTGGACCTGTCGCCGCGCCCGGGGTCCGCCTCGTTCTCGCGGATGGTCCTCGCCCAGGCCGGCCTGGAGGCGCGGCTGATGCTGCGCAACGGAGAACAGCTGCTCCTGGCGGTCGTGATCCCGGTGATCGTGCTGGTCGGCGGGGTGAACGGCGCCCACCACGTGGGCTTCCACTTCGCCCACCCCGCCGTCGACGTCCTCACCCCCGGGGTGCTCGCCCTCGCCGTGATGTCGACCGCGTTCACGTCGCTGGCGATCGCCACCGGCTTCGAGCGCCGCTACGGCGTGATCAAGCGCCTGGGCTCCTCGCCGCTCCCGCGCTCCGGGCTGCTGGCCGGCAAGATCGGCGGCCTGCTCTTCGTCGAGGTGCTCCAGATCGCGGTGATCTCCGCGGTGGCCTTCCTGCTCGGCTGGGACCCGGCTGCGGGCGGCGCCCCCCTCGCCCTGCTCGCCGTCGTCCTCGGTACCGCCGCGTTCGCGGCGCTCGGCCTGTTCGTGGCCGGGGTCCTGCGCGCCGAGGCGACGCTCGCGGCCGCCAACCTGGTCTATCTCCTGCTGCTCGCCGGTGGGGCGGTCGTGCTCCCGAGCTCGTCGTACGGCGCCTTCGGGCACGTCACCCCGTTCCTGCCGTCGGGTGCCCTCGGCGACGCCATGCGACAGGCCCTGATCGACGGCTCGACAGCCTGGCGCGACCTCGGTGTCCTGCTCGTCTGGGCTGCCGTCGGCACCGTCCTCACCGCCAGGACCTTCACATGGGAGTGAGCGTCTGGCTGCGTCGCTTCGCCTGGGCCACCCTGGTCGCCAACGTCGCGCTCGTCGTCACCGGCGGCGCCGTGCGGCTCACCGGCTCCGGGCTGGGCTGCCCCACGTGGCCGCGCTGCAACGGTGCCTCGTTCACCCCGCACGGCACGATCGGGCCGCACCAGCTGATCGAGTTCGGCAACCGGACCCTCACGTTCGTGCTGGTCGCGATCGCCGTGGCCACCTTCGTCGCGGCGCGGCAGAGCGGGCGCCGCGACCTCCTGCGACTGTCGGTGGTGCTCGGGCTCGCGATCCCGGCCCAGGCGGTGCTCGGGGGCGTCACGGTGCTGACCGACCTCAACCCCTGGGTGGTGTCGTTCCACCTGCTCCTGTCGCTGGCCATCGTCTCGGTGGCGGTGCTCTTCCTCCACCGTCTCGACCACCCGCCGGTGCCACCGGCCCGGGGCGTGCTCCCGGCACTGGCGTGGACGACGTACGCCGTCACCTGGCTCGTGCTCTACGCCGGCACGGTGGTCACCGGCTCCGGGCCGCATGCCGGCGACGCCAGCTCACCGCGCAACGGGCTCGACCCGCTGCAGCTGAGCCAGCTCCACGCCGATCTGGTCTTCCTGCTCATCGGCCTCACCGTGGGAATGTGGTTCGCCCTGCGGGCCGCCGGTCGCGACACCCGACCCGTCGCGGCTCTCGCCGCGGTCGAGGTGCTCCAGGCGGGCATCGGTTTCGTGCAGTACTTCGCCGGCCTGCCCGTCGGCGTCGTGATGCTGCACATGCTCGGCGCGGCCCTCGTGGTGGCGACGGCGACCTGGCTGCTGGTCTCGGTGCTCGAGCCGGCGCAGGCTCGCGAACCGGCCCTGACGGGGACCACGGGCAGCACCCCCGAGGGCAGATGAGACGACGGCCGGCCAGTACCCCCGTGGACGGGCCGGCCGTCGTACCCGATAGGACGCACGCGACGGCCCGTTGGTTGCCCCGTCCGGAAAATAGGCGGGCGCGCCGAGGACGTGTTGCGGTCAGCGGGTGAGCAGCGGGTCGAGGGCCACCGCCACGAACAGCAACGAGAGGTAGAGGTTCGAGGCGTGGAAGAGCACCATCGGCCGGATCACGCTCAGGTCCTCCGTGCCGCGCGTGCGTGACCACATCCGGTGGGCCTGGACGAGGAACACCGCTCCCAGCACCGCGGCCACGACCGGGTAGACCCAGCCGGTGTCGGCGACCGGCCACAGCAGCAACGACGTGGCCACCATGACCCAGCTGTAGACGACGATCTGGCGGCCCACGACCTCGGCCTTCGCGACCACCGGCAGCATCGGGACGTCGACCCCGGCGTAGTCCTCGCGGTAGCGCAGCGCGAGCGCCCAGGTGTGCGGGGGCGTCCAGAAGAAGACGACGCCGAAGAGCACGACCGGCGCCCAGGCCAGCTCGCCGGTCACGGCCGTCCATCCGATCAGCGCGGGGAAGCAGCCGGCGAGACCACCCCACACGATGTTCTGGGTCGTGCGGCGCTTCAGAAGCATCGTGTAGACGAAGAGGTAGAAGCACTCCGCCACCAGCGAGAGGGCGGCCGAGAGGGGGTTCACCCAGACGTAGAGGATCACGGTCGCGAGAACGCCGAGCACGATCCCGAAGAGGAGGGCCGACCCGGTCGAGACGATGTGGCGTGGCAGGGCACGACGTCGCGTACGACGCATCTGCTCGTCGATGTCGCGGTCGTAGACGCAGTTCAGCGCCGACGCGGACCCGGCCGACAGCGTGCCACCGACGACCGTGGCGACCACCAGGCCAAGGTCGGGCACCCCGCCCGCGGCGAAGAACATCACCGGCACCGTGGTGAGGAGCAGGAGCTCGATGACCCGTGGCTTGGTCAGCCCGACGTACGCCGCCACGACGTCGCGGTAGCTCGGGGGTCCGGCCGCCCGCGCGGGATCCGACTCGGAGAGAGCCGCGGCCCGGTCGCCGACGTATGTCACAGAGGTCCTCGGGGTACGGGAGGTGGGCGGGATGGAGGGCAAGACGCGCCTCGCAGTCTATCCCCGGCAGTGAGTAGGCTCGGACACGGCTTGAGGCGATGCATCAGTCCGGCCACGAGTACGGCTCGGAGCACCACCCTCCACCCCCGTTCTGGAAGGGAAATACCGCGTGAGCAGCACACCCGCGAAGCTGGACTGGACCGAGCTGGACGACAAGGCCGTCGACACCGTACGGGTGCTGGCGATGGACGCCGTCCAGAAGGTCGGGAACGGCCACCCCGGCACAGCGATGAGCCTCGCCCCAGCCGCCTACCTGCTGTTCCAGAAGGTGATGCGGCACAACCCGGCCGATCCCCACTGGCCGGGCCGCGACCGTTTCGTCCTGTCCTGCGGGCACTCCAGCCTCACCCTCTACCTCCAGCTCTTCCTGGGCGGCTGGGGGCTCGAGCTCAACGACATCGAGGCGCTGCGCACCTGGGGCAGCAAGACGCCGGGTCACCCGGAGTACGGCCACACGGCGGGTGTCGAGACCACCACCGGCCCGCTCGGCCAGGGCATCGGCAACGCGGTGGGCATGGCCATGGCCACGCGCCGCACCCACGGGCTGCTCGACCCCAACGCCGCGATGGGCGACTCGCCGTTCGACCATCACATCTATGCGCTTTGCTCCGACGGCGACATCGAGGAAGGCGTCTCGGCCGAGGCCTCTGCGATCGCCGGTGTGCAGCAGCTGGGCAACCTCACGTTGATCTACGACGACAACCGGATCTCGATCGAGGACAACACCGACATCGCGTTGGCCGAGGACGTCGGCGCACGCTACGAGGCCTACGGCTGGCACGTGCAGCACGTCGACTGGACCCATGGCGGGACCAGGTACGAGGAGGACGTGCCGGCCCTCTACGACGCGATCCGCAAGGCGGAGGCGGTGACCGACAAGCCGAGCTTCATCGTGCTCCACACGATCATCGCCTGGCCCGCCCCCAACGCCCAGAACACCGGGAAGGCCCACGGCTCGGCGCTGGGCGCCGACGAGGTCGCGGCCACCAAGAAGGTGCTCGGCTTCGACCCCGACCAGACCTTCGAGGTGCCGAAGGGCGTGCTCGAGCACACCCGGCAGGCAGTCGAGCGAGGCAAGGCGGCCCAGGCCGCCTGGGACGCCGAGTTCGCCGCGTGGGCGAAGAAGCCCTCCGCGGATCTCGCACTCTACGAGCGGCTCCAGACGCGCTCGCTGCCCGAGGGCTGGACCAGCCACCTGCCGTCGTTCGAGGCCGACGAGAAGGGTGTCGCCACCCGCGTCGCCTCCGGCAAGGTCATCAACGCAGTCGCCGAGGTGCTGCCCGAGCTCTGGGGCGGCTCGGCCGACCTGGCGGGCTCGAACAACACCACGATCGAGGGCGTCCCGTCGTTCCTGCCCGGAGACCGGGCCACCAAGATGTGGAAGGCCGACCCGCTGGCCGGCCGCGTCCTCCACTTCGGCATCCGCGAGCACGGCATGGGCGCGATCATGAACGGGATCGCCGCCCACGGCGGCACCCGGGTCTTCGGGGGCACCTTCCTCACCTTCTCCGACTACATGCGGGGCTCCGTCCGCCTGGCCGCGATCATGGGCCTTCCGGTGACCTACGTCTGGACCCACGACTCGATCGGCCTCGGCGAGGACGGCCCGACCCACCAGCCGGTCGAGCAGCTGGCGGCCCTGCGCGCCATGCCGGGCCTCGACGTCGTACGGCCCGCCGACGCCAACGAGACCGTCGCCTGCTGGCAGACGATCCTGGAGCACACCGACCGCCCGGCCGGTCTGATCCTGAGCCGACAGAACCTCCCGACCTTCCCCCGGGACGCCGACGGCTACTCCGACACCAGCAACGTCCACCGCGGCGGCTACGTGCTGCTCGACGTCGACGGCGGGCTTCCCGACGTCGTCCTCGTCGGTACCGGCTCCGAGGTCCAGCTGGCGGTCAAGGCTCGCGACCTGCTGGCGGCCGAGGGCGTCCGGGCCCGCGTCGTGTCGATGCCCTGCCGGGAATGGTTCGACGCCCAGGAGACGTCCTACCAGGAGACGGTCGTCCCCCCGACGGTCAAGGCGAGGGTGTCGGTCGAGGCCGGCGTCGCGCAGGGCTGGCGGGAGGTGGTCGGCGACCACGGCCGCATCGTCTCGCTCGACCACTACGGCGCCTCCGCCGACTACGAGCGCATCTACCGAGAGTTCGGCATCACCGCCGAGGCCGTCGCCGCGGCGGCCCAGGACAGCATCCGGAGCGCCACCCACTGACGCTCGCCACCGCCCTCGGACCACCCGGTCCGGATCAGGAGGAACCATGACCGACCGCCTGCAGCAGCTCTCCGACGCGGGAGTCTCCATCTGGCTCGACGACCTGTCCCGCGAGCGCCTCGAGACCGGCAACCTCGCCGACCTCATCGAGCACTCCCACGTGGTCGGCGTGACCTCGAACCCGTCCATCTTCCAGTCGGCCCTGAGCAAGGGTGAGCGCTACGACGCGCAGATCCGCGAGCTCGCCTCCGTCGGGACCGACCGCGACCAGGCCGTCCGGGTGATCACGACCGATGACGTCCGCGACGCCTGCCAGATCATGCGGCCCGTGTTCGACGCCACGGACGGCGTCGACGGGCGGGTCTCCATCGAGGTCTCCCCCGGCCTGGCCCACGACACCGGGCAGACCGTCGCCGAGGCGGCCGATCTCTGGAAGACCGTCGACCAGCCCAACCTGATGATCAAGATCCCCGGCACGCCCGAGGGATGTCCCGCGATCACCGACACGCTGGCTGCCGGGATCAGCGTCAACGTCACCCTGATCTTCGGGCTGCAGCAGTACCGCGACGTGATGGAGGCCCACCTGGCCGGTCTCGAGAAGGCCCGCGAGAACGGCCACGACCTGACCACCATCCACTCGGTCGCGTCGTTCTTCGTCTCCCGGGTCGACACCGAGATCGACAAGCGCCTCGACGCGACCACCTCGGGTCCCGGCACCGACGCCGACCTCAAGGGGAAGGCGGGTGTCGCCAACGCACGCCTGGCGTTCCAGGCCTACGAGGAGACCCTGGCAAGTGAGCGCTGGGCCTCGCTGGAGGCCGAGGGCGCCCGCAGGCAGCGGCCCCTCTGGGCGTCGACCGGCGTGAAGAACCCCGACTACCGCGACACGATGTACGTCGACGACCTGGTCGTCGAGGACACCGTGAACACCATGCCCGAGGCCACGATGAAGGCCGTCGCCGACCACGGCGAGATCAAGGGTGACCAGGTCCGGCCCTTCTACGAGGACGCCGCGGCCCACATGCAGGCGCTCGCCGACGCCGGGATCGACTACGACGACGTGATCGAGGTCCTGATCAAGGAGGGTGTCGAGAAGTTCGTCACCGCCTGGGACGAGCTGCTCGAGTCGGTCGACACGGCCCTCCAGGCGGCCGACCAGTGAGCGAGGCCCCCGTCGATCCGACCTCGACGGGCGCCTGGTCCCGGTTGACCGCACTCGCGCAGGGCTTCCAGCCCGACCTGCGTGCCTGGTTCGCCGACGACCCCGGTCGCGTCGAGCGGTTCACCTTCACCGCCGGCGACCTCCACGTCGACCTGTCGAAGTCGTTCCTGAACGACGACGTCCTGGCCGCGCTGCTCGCCCTGGCCGAGCAGGTCGGAGTGAGCACGCGCCGCGACGCGATGTTCGCAGGTGAGCACATCAACGTCACCGAGGACCGCGCGGTGCTGCACACGGCGCTCCGCGACCCGGCCGGGATGACCCTGGAGGTCGACGGGCAGGAGGTCGTCACCGATGTGCACGACGTGCTCGAGCGCGTCTATGCGTTCGCGGACCAGGTGCGCACGCGGCGCGTGGACCGGAGTGACGGGTGAGCGGATCCGCACGGTCGTCAACATCGGCATCGGCGGCTCCGACCTCGGGCCGGTGATGGCCTACGAGGCGCTGGCGCCCTACCGCCAGGACGGCCTGGAGTGCCGCTTCATCTCCAACATCGACCCGACCGACGCCGCCACGAAGCTGGCCGGTCTCGACCCGGCCACCACATTGTTCATCGTGTCGAGCAAGACGTTCGGCACGCTCGAGACGCTCACCAACGCGCGGCTCTGCAAGGCCTGGCTGCTCGAGGGGCTCAGCGACCACGACGCCGACGAGGCCGTGAAGCGGCACTTCGTAGCGGTCTCCACCGCCCTCGACAAGGTGGCCGCCTTCGGCATCGACCCGGCCAACGCGTTCGGCTTCTGGGACTGGGTCGGCGGACGCTACTCGGTCGACTCCGCGATCGGCACGTCGCTGGTCGTCGCCATCGGCCCCGACCGGTTCGGTGAGTTCCTCGCCGGGTTCCATGCCATGGACGAGCACTTCCGGACCACGGAGCTCTCGCAGAACGTCCCGGCGCTGATGGGGCTGCTGAACGTGTGGTACTCCACCTTGCTCGGCGCCCAGACCCACGCCGTCCTGCCCTATGCCCAGCTGCTCCACCGCTTCCCGGCGTACCTGCAGCAGCTGACCATGGAGTCCAACGGCAAGAGCGTCCGCTGGGACGGGAGCCCGGTCACCACCGACACCGGGGAGGTGTTCTGGGGTGAGCCGGGGACCAACGGGCAGCACGCGTTCTACCAGCTCATCCACCAGGGCACCCGCCTGATCCCCGCCGACTTCATCGCCGTGGCGAACCCGCCGTACCCGCTCGCCGACGGCGACGTCGACGTCCACGAGCTGTTCCTGGCCAACTTCTTCGCGCAGACACGGGCGCTGGCCTTCGGCAAGACCGCCGACGAGGTGCGGGCCGAAGGCACCGCCGAGGCCATCGTCCCGGCCCGGGTGTTCTCCGGGAACCGCCCGACGGCCTCGGTCATGGCGCCCGAGCTGAGCCCGTCGGTCCTCGGCCAGCTGGTCGCCCTCTACGAGCACATCACGTTCACCCAGGGCGCGGTCTGGGGCATCGACAGCTTCGACCAGTGGGGGGTCGAGCTCGGCAAGCAGCTGGCGCAGCAGGTCGGGCCGGCCATCGCCGGCGAGGCGGACGCCCTCGCCGGGCAGGACGCCTCGACCCGCGCGCTCATCGCCTACTACCGGAAGCAGCGACGGCCATGACCGACTGGGTGAACCCCCTCCGCGATCCCGAGGACCGACGGCTCCCACGCATCGCCGGCCCGTGCGGGCTGGTGCTCTTCGGCGTCACAGGTGACCTGTCGCGCAAGAAGGTGATGCCCGCGATCTACGACCTCGCCAACCGCGGCCTGTTGCCGCCGGGCTTCAGCCTGACCGGCTTCGCGCGTCGCGACTGGGCCGACGAGGACTTCGCGCAGGTCGTGCACGACTCCGTGAAGGCACACGCCCGCACCGAGTTCCGTGAGGAGGTCTGGAAGCAGCTCGCCGAGGGGTTCCGCTTCGTGCCGGGGAACTTCGACGACGACGTCGCCTTCAACACGTTGCGCCGCACGATCGAGGAGCTCGACGAGGTGCGGGGAACGGGCGGCAACCACGCCTTCTACCTCGCCATCCCTCCCGGCTTCTTCGGCGACGTGGTCGGTCAGCTCAAGGAGCACGGGCTCGCCCAGCCCGCACCCGGCTCGTGGCGACGAGTCGTGGTCGAGAAGCCGTTCGGGCACGACGAGGAGTCGGCCCGCGAGCTCAATGCCACGTTGGCCGAGGTCTTCCCCAGCGGCTCGATCTTCCGCATCGACCACTACCTCGGCAAGGAGACGGTGCAGAACATCCTGGCGCTGCGCTTCGCCAACGCGATGTTCGAGCCGATCTGGAACTCCAACTACGTCGACCACGTCCAGATCACCATGGCCGAGGACATCGGTATCGGGGGTCGGGCGGGCTACTACGACGGCATCGGGGCCGCCCGCGACGTGATCCAGAACCACCTGATGCAGCTGATGTCCCTGGTCGCGATGGAGGAGCCCACGTCGTTCGATGCCGAGGACCTGCGCATCGAGAAGCTCAAGGTCCTCTCGGCGGTGACGCTGCCGCGTCGACTCGACCTGACGACCGCACGCGGACAGTACGCCGCGGGCTGGCAGGGGGGCGAGAAGGTGGTCGGCTTCCTCGAGGAGGAAGGGGTCCGCAAGACCTCCGCCACCGAGACGTACGCCGCGGTGACCCTCAACGTCGCCAACCGGCGCTGGGCCGGCGTGCCGTTCTACCTGCGCACCGGCAAGCGGCTCGGACGGCGCGTGACCGAGGTGGCGATCGTCTTCAAGCCGGCGCCGCACCTGCCCTTCACCAAGATGGCGACCGAGGAGCTCACCCACAACGCGCTGGTGATCCGGATCCAGCCCGACGAGGGCATGACGATCCGGTTCGGCTCCAAGGTGCCCGGCACGGCCATGGAGATCCGCGACGTCAACATGGACTTCGCCTATGGCGGGTCGTTCACCGAGTCGAGCGCCGAGGCCTACGAGCGGTTGATCCTCGACGTCCTGCTCGGCGACCCACCGCTGTTCCCGCGCCATGCGGAGGTGGAGCGGTCGTGGCAGATCCTCGACCCGATCCTGGAGCACTGGGCCAAGAAGGGCCGGCCCGAGCCCTACGACTCCGGCACCTGGGGTCCGGCCTCGGCGGACGCGATGCTGGCCCGCGACGGACGCGTCTGGAGACGACCATGAGGTGGAGAGACCGATGATCGAGCTGATCGACACCAACGCCGCCGGGATCGCCGGCGAGTTCGTCGCCGCCCGCCTGCGGGCCGGCAGCCCGGCCATGGGCATGGTGATGACCCTGGTCATCGTCGTCGACGAGGACGGAGCACCCGATGCGATGCGGGTCGCCCGTCGGGCCTCGCACGAGCATCCCGCGCGCGTGCTCGGGATGATCCTCGGTGACGCCCGCGGCGCCGCGCAGGTCAATGCCCAGGTCGGCACCGGCGACGGGTGGACCGGTGAGACGGCCCTGATCCGGCTCAAGGGCGAGGTCGTCAAGCACCCCGAGTCGGTCGTGCTCCCGCTGCTCCTGCCCGACTCGCCGGTGGCGATGTGGTGGCCCTCGCAGGCGCCCGACGACCCGTCGACCGACCCCCTCGGACAGCTCGCGCAACGTCGGATCACCGACGCGGCCGCCGCCGTCCGCGGCAAGGGACGGGCCATCCACGCCCAGTGCTCGGCGTACTCCGCCGGCAACACGGACCTGGCCTGGACTCGGATCACGCCGTGGCGCGCCCTCCTCGCGGCGGCTCTCGACCAGCACCAGCCGAAGATCACGGGAGGATCGGTGACCGCGGAGCGGATCAGTCCCAGCGCGGAGCTGCTGGTCGCCTGGCTCTCCGACCGCCTCAAGGTCCACATCGACCGCAAGAACTCCCGCGGACCCGGCATCACCGAGGCGAGGCTCGAGACCAAGGACGGTCCGATCGTGATCTCGCGGGGCGACGGACGGTTGGCGACGTTCTCCTCCCCCGGTCGGCCCGACCGGCCGGTGGCCCTCAAGCGCCGGCAGCTCCCCGAGCTGCTGGCCGAGGAGCTGCGTCGCCTCGACGAGGACGAGGTCTATGCCCGCACCGCCCGCAAGCTCCTCCGATTGACACCCGCATGAGCGCCCCCCACGAGACGGGCAGCGCCCCCGTCCCCCGCGTCGAGGTCCACGAGTCGAGGTCCGACCTGGCCACGTCGGTCGCAGGCGCCTTCCTGCGGCTGCTGACCGTGCGGCAGGCGAGCGGCGACGTCCCCCAGGTCGCGCTCACCGGCGGAACGATCGCCGACGAGATCCACCGCGAGATCACGCGCCTGGCACCCGGGAGCGAGGTCGACTGGTCGCGTGTGGACTTCTTCTGGGGCGACGAGCGCTTCGTGGCCCCCGACTCCGAGGACCGCAACGCCCGCCTGGTCCGTGCGGACTTCCTCGACCGGGTCGGTGCCGACCCGGCCCGGGTCCACGAGGTCCCGTCCACCGCCGACGTCGCCGACGTCGAGGCCGCTGCCACGGCGTACGGCGAGCGGGTGCGGTCCGCCGGCGCCGGGCGGTTCGCCCTGGTGATGCTCGGGGTCGGTCCCGACGGTCACGTCGCCTCGCTGTTCCCCGGGTTCCCCCAGCTCGATGTCGACGACCACGTCGCGGTCGCCGTCACGGGGTCGCCCAAGCCGCCGCCGGAGCGGGTCAGCCTCACCTTTGCGGCCCTCAACCGCGCCGACGAGGTGTGGTTCGTGGTGAGTGGAGTCGACAAGGCCGAGGCCGTGGGACGCGCGCTCACCACCCCGCCACCGGACCTCCACGAGATCCCGGCCGCCGGCGTGCGAGGCGAGGTCGAGACGATCTGGTTCCTCGACCGTGAGTCCGCCAGCCGCGTCCCCTAACGCGGCCTCGGGGCGTCTCCACGTCGCGATCCCGCTGTCCGTGACGCCACGTTCCAGGGACGAGCGTGACGTTTTCGGGACGGTTGGCGCTGATCTGAGTGAGGCCCCGGCCTCGATCCAGAAGCTCCCCGACACCCGGCCTGCAGGACACGTCACCAGCTCCCGTCCTGTGCGGTCGACGACGTAGAGAAGGACAGTCATGAACCGGTTCCGCACCACTGCAGTAGCGCTCGTCTCCACGCTCGCCCTCGGTTCGTTCGCCGCGGCGACCGCCCCGGCGTTCGCCGGCCACGCGGACAGCGCACCGTGCGCCACCCAGCAGGCTCACCTGGACAAGGCGACGGCCAAGCTCGCCGACCTCACCGCCAAGTTCGCGGCGCACCCGACCACGAAGAACGGCAAGGCGAAGAAGGCACAGGTCCAGCGGGTCGCGCACGCGACCGCACGCCTCGACAAGTGCCTGGCGGCCCAGACCAGCTGACGCCCGTCACTGCGACGGCCCACCCCGACCGCCTGGGGTGGGCCGTCGACTGGCTCCAGGGGTAGCCGTGACCCGTCAGCTGGGCTGCCAGAGCTCGATGCGGTTGCCCTCCGGGTCGGTGACCCAGCCGAACCGACCGACTCCCTCCATGTCCTCGGACTCGTCGGCGACGTCCGCGCCCCGGTCGCGGAGCTGCGCGAGCATCGCCTCGAGATCGCGGACCCGGACGTTGAGCATCGTCTGCTGCCCGCGGGACCCGAAGTAGTCGGTGTCGGAGTCGAACGTCGCGAACACCGTCGGGCCTGGTTCCTGACGCCAGAGCCCCTTGTCGTCGAGGTCCAGGCCGAGGCACTCGCGGTACCACGCGCTCAAGGCCGCCGGGTCGGTGGCACGCAGGAAGTACCCGCCGACCCCCACCACCTGCTCCATGCCCTCATCCTGCCAGGCAGGGACTACATGTAGCCGCCCGCGCCTCGCGGCACGCTGCCTGCCTCGTGGTTCTCCTTGCCGCACCGCCCGCAGCGGAGGAAGGTGCCCGTGGCCTCGTCGCCGGACGCCGGATAGGAGATCTTGAGCCACTGGTGACCGGCCAGCTTGCAGACGGTGAACCGCTTCAGGTTGTTCATCGCTGTCAGGGACCCCCTCCGCACAACGTCACGTCGTCTGCCCCGATCGTAGTCCTCGGCGCCCTCCGGGAGCTGCCTGCGTCAGGCGCCCGCCAGTGCGAACGGGGTCAGGTCGATGGCACTCTCACCGCGGGTGGCGAGCTGGGCCAGGCACTCGCCGATGGCCGCCGAGTGCTTGAAGCCGTGGCCCGAGCAGGGCGACGCGACGATCACGTTGGGCATGGACGGCAGGCGGTCGATGATGAAGCGGCTGTCGGGGGCCTCGGTGTAGAGACACACCGCGGCCTTCACGGCCCGACCCGACAGGGTCGGCAGCCGCTCGCGCACGTAGCGCTCGTACATCTCTTCGGTCTCGTCGGCGCTGACGGCGCGGTCGACCTGATCGGGCGTCGTGTCGACGACGTACTGCTCGCGCGCGACCTTGGCGCCACCCGCCGGGCCGTCGACCATGGGGAAGCCGTAGATCACCTCGTCGGGGTCGGTGCTAGGCGACCAGATGTAGACCGGCGAGTCGCGCAGGGTCGGGTACGACGAGCGGTCGCGCAGGTCGAACCAGAACAGCACCTGCCGGAGGATCCGCGTCACCGGCGCGAGCTCGGGCACCAGCTCCGGGACCCACGGTCCGGCCGTCACGACCAGGGTCGAGGCCTCCACGGACCGGCTCGTCGTCCGGATCGTGACGTGGGTGCCGTGGTCGTCGTAGGCGACGACCCGCTCGCCGAACGCCAGGGTGGCACCCCGTGCTCGCGCCATCGCAAGCTGTGCCTCGACGGCCGCCTCCGGCCGGACGAACCCTGCGGTCGGCTCGAAGCACCCCTCCTCGTCCCCGACAAGCGCGAACTGGGGGAACCGAGCAGCGATCTCGGCCGTGCCGAGCCGTTCGTGCGCGAGCCCGTAGGCCTCCGCGGCCGCGACGGTGTGCTCGAGGAAGCTCTCGCTGCCGTGCATGGCGAAGCTCGCCAGCGGTGGCGCCAGGACGAGACCGCCGGGCTGCGTGAGGATCTCCGCCTCAGTCTGCTGCTCGAGCTCCCGCCAGATCTCGTGCGAGCGGCGCACCAGCGGCACGTACTCCAGACCCTCTCCGACCGCTACCCGGGTGATCCTCGTGTCGCCGTGCGTCGAGCCGAGGGTGTGGGGCGGGTGGTACCGGTCCAGGCCGAGCACGGAGGCGCCGCTCCGGGCGAGCTGGTAGGTCGCCGCGCTTCCCATCGCGCCGAGCCCGGCGACGACCACGTCGTAGCGCATCGTGGGGACTCCTCCCACCGGTAGCGGTCGCGTCACCGGGTTTCGAGACGCGTCACCCGGGCCGTCGCACGCTCCGGTCCGGGTCGACGCTCCTCAACCTCCCGCCCCCGTCGCGGACTTCGCAGGCTCAGTCCGCGGGGCGTGATCAGAAGACGATGTCGCCCGACTTGCGGCGGCTGCGGAGCAGCTGGATCGCCTCGTCGAGGATGTTGGCCGCCTCGGCGTCGGAGCGGCGCTCCTTCACGTAGGCCAGATGGGTCTTGTAGGGCTCGATCTTGGGGGCCGGAGGTGGGTTCTCGGAGTCGAGACTCGCCGGCAGCCCGCACTTGGGGCAGTCCCACGACTCGGGGACCACGGCGTCCACGGCGAACGTCACCACGGAGCGGTGCTCGTGGGAGCAGAAGTAGGTGACCGCCTGGCGAGGCGCGGCCTCACCACGCTCGGCCTCTCCCATCGGACCAGCTCCGACCCGGCTTCCCCGGATCGCGTTTCCTCCACCAGCCACGTGCTGGAACCTCTCTCAGTTCTGGTAGGCCAGCAGAAGGCCCAGGGCGATGACGCAAGCGAACCAGATCACACCGACACCAACGGTGAACCGATCGAGGTTCCTCTCCGCCACGGATGATCCCCCGAGCGAGCTGGACACACCGCCGCCGAACATGTCGGACAGGCCGCCCCCGCGGCCCTTGTGGAGCAGGACGAGCAACACCAGGGTGCAGCTGGTGAGGACGAGCAGAATGGTGAAGACGGTGGTCACAGCGGCATAGCCTACGTCACGCTCGCGGGCATTCCGAAGTGGCCCGCCAGCCGGTCCAGACCGGTGAGGACGGCGTCACAGCGCGGGCATGTCGTAGAACCGGCAGATCCCGCCGAACTCCTCGGCCTGGAGGCTCGCGCCGCCGACGAGCGCTCCGTCGACGTCCTCCTTGGCCATGATGCCGGCGATGTTCGCGGCCTTCACCGAGCCGCCGTAGAGGATCCGGCAAGCGTCGGCCGCCTCGTCCCCCGCGGTCTCTCGCAGCCGGGCCCGGATGGCCGCACAGACCTCCTGGGCGTCCTCCGGGGTGGCCACCTCACCGGTACCGATCGCCCAGACCGGCTCGTAGGCGACCACGAGCGAGGCGACCTCCTGCGGCGTGAAGCCGGCGAGCGAGCCGTCCACCTGGGCGAGCGTGTAGGGCACGTGCTCCCCCGCCTTGCGCACGTCGAGACCCTCACCCACACAGACGATGGGAGTCATCCCCGCCCCGACGGCCTGCCGCGCCTTCGCGTTCACCGTGGCGTCGGACTCCGCGTGGTACTCACGCCGCTCGGAGTGGCCGACCACGACGTAGGAGCACCCGAGCTTGGCCAGCATCGTCGCCGAGATCTCGCCCGTGTAGGCGCCCGAGTCGTGCTCCGAGACGTCCTGCGCGGCGTAGCGGATCGCGAGGTGGTCGCCGTCGACGACGGTCTGCACCGAGCGCAGGTCGGTGTACGGCGGCACGACCACGACCTCGGTCTTGGTGTGGTCGTGCTTCTTGTCCGCGAGGATCCAGGCGAGCTTCTGGACCAGTGCCACCGCCTCGGGGTGGGTCAGGTTCATCTTCCAGTTGCCGGCCATCAGCGGGGTACGCGATGCCATGAGTCGTCCTTTCCAGTACGACGGGTGGTCTCGACGACGCTCGACCACCGACGAGTTCGCTGCGCGGACCGAGCGGTCAGCGCTCGAGCACGGCGATGCCGGGGAGCTCCTTGCCCTCCAGGAACTCCAGGCTGGCGCCGCCCCCGGTCGAGATGTGGCCGAAGGCGCCTTCGTCGAAGCCGAGCTGGCGCACCGCGGCGGCCGAGTCGCCGCCACCGACGACCGACAGCCCGTCGACCTCCGTGAGCGCCTGGGCGACGGCCCGGGTGCCCTCGGCGAACGCCGGGGTCTCGAACACGCCCATCGGACCGTTCCAGAAGACCGTCCGGGCGTCGGCGATCGCCGCGGCGAACGCTCGACCGGAGTCGGGCCCGATGTCGAGGCCCAGGCTGTCGGCCGGGATCTCCCCCGCCGGTACGACGCGTGGCTCGGGCTCGCGGTCACCGGACGGGAACTCGGTGTCGACCACGATGTCGGTCGGCAGCAGGATCTGGACCCCGGACTCCTCGGCACGTCGGAGATAGGCCCGGCAGACGTCGAGCTGGTCGTCCTCCAGCAGGCTCTTGCCCACCTCGTGGCCCTGGGCCTTGAGAAAGGTGAACACCATCCCGCCACCGATCAGCAACCGGTCGGCCTTGCCGAGCAGGTTGTCGATGACACCGAGCTTGTCGGACACCTTCGAGCCGCCGAGCACGACCACGTAGGGCCGGGCGGGGTCCACCGTCAGCCGCCTGAGGACGTCGATCTCCTTCGCGACCAGCCCACCCATCGCGGACGGCAGCCGCAACGCGACGTCGTACACGCTGGCCTGCTTGCGGTGGACGACCCCGAAGCCGTCGGAGACGAAGCAGTCGGCGAGGCCGGCCAGCTGGTCGGCGAACGCGCCGCGCACGTCGTCGTCCTTGCTGGTCTCCCCGGCGTTGAAGCGCACGTTCTCGAGCAGGGCGACGTCTCCGTCGCCCAGACCAGCGACCGTCTCGGATGCCGACGAACCGACCGTGTCATGAGCGAACGCGACCGGCGTACCGAGCAGCTCACCGAGCCGCTCGGCCACGGGCTCGAGCGAGTAGCGGGCCTCCGGCGCGCCCTGCGGACGGCCGAGGTGGGCCACCACGACGACCCGGGCACCCGCCTCCGAGAGGGCGCGGATGGTGGGCACGCTGGCCCGCACCCGCCCGTCGTCGGTGATGGTCGTGCCGTCGAGCGGCACGTTGAGGTCGGAGCGGACCAGGACCCGCTTGCCCCGGACGTCGCCCAGAGCCTCCAGCGCCGAGGTCACGGTCAGAGCGAGCTGCCGACGAGGGCCGACAGGTCGATGAGGCGGTTGGAGTAGCCCCACTCGTTGTCGTACCAGCCGACGACCTTGACCTGGTTGCCGTTCGCCAGCGTGCAGCCGGCGTCGATGGTGCAGGAGGCCGGCCAGGTGACGATGTCGGAGCTGACGATCTCGTCCTCGGTGTACTCGAGGTACTTCGACAGCGGGCCCGACTCGGCCGCTGCCTTGAACGCGGCGTTCACCTCGTCCTTGGTCACCTCGGCGTTCAGCGTCACGGTGAGGTCGGTGACCGAGCCCGTCGGCACGGGCACGCGCAGGGCGTAGCCGTCGAGCTTGCCCTTGAGCTCGGGCAGCACCAGGGAGATCGCCTTGGCGGCACCGGTGGTGGTCGGGATGATGTTGGTAGCGCCACCACGCGCACGGCGCAGGTTGATCTGGCCCTTGCGGTTGAGGGAGATCTGGTCGAGCAGCTGCTGCTCGGTGGTGTAGGCGTGCACCGTGGTCATGAAGCCCTTGTCGATGCCCCAGTTGTCGAGGAGCACCTTGGCCATCGGGCCGAGGCAGTTCGTCGTACAGCTGGCGTTGGAGATGACGTGGTGCTGGGAGCCGTCGTAGTCACCGTCGTTGATGCCCATCACGATCGTGATGTCCTCGTCGGTGGCGGGGGCCGAGATGATCACCTTCTTGGCGCCGGCCTCGATGTGCTTGTGCGCGTCGGCGGCCTTGGTGAACAGGCCGGTCGACTCGATCACGATGTCGGCGCCGATGTCGCCCCACGGCAGCGCAGCCGGGTCGCGCTCGGCGCTGGCGTGGATCTTGGTGCCGTCGATGGTGATCGACGACTCGTCCGAGTCGATCTCACCGGGGAAGCGCCCCAGGATCGAGTCGTAACGCAGGAAGTGGGCCAGGATGTCGTTCCCGGCGAGGTCGTTGATGCCCACGACCTCCACGTCGGCGCCGGACTCGTGGACGGCGCGGAGGAAGTTCCGGCCGATCCTGCCAAAGCCGTTGATGCCTACCCGAACGGTCACTGCTGCTCCTAGGTCGTAGGACGTGTCTTTGCTCTCGAACCGCCTGTCGCAGCCCGTACGACGACCCTAGCGTCCGCCACGAGGGCCGCCGAGGGGCGTTCAGGGTACGTACGGGTAACCAAGGTCCCTGGCCCGCGGCGCCGACGTCCTAGTCCTGGTCGGCGAGCATCTCCGGCGTCAGCGACGCCTCGGTGTCGGGGATCCCCAGCTCCTCGGCGCGCTTGTCGGCCATCGCCAGCAAGCGTCGTATCCGCCCGGCGATCGCGTCCTTGGTCAGCACGGGGTCGTGGAGCTGGCCGAGCTCCTCCAGGGATGCCTGCTTGTGCTCGAGGCGGAGGCCGCCGGCCATCTTGAGATGGTCGGGTACCTCGTCGCCGAGGATCTCCAGGGCACGCTCGACGCGTGCCCCGGCGGCGACCGCAGCCCGGGCCGAGCGTCGTAGGTTGGCGTCGTCGAAGTTCGCGAGCCGGTTGGCCGTGGCCCGTCACCTCGCGCCGCATCCGGCGCTCCTCCCAGGCCATCAGGGCCTCGTGGGCGCCGAGCCGCGTGAGCAGCTGGGAGATGGCGTCGCCGTCGCGGATCACCACGCGGTCGACGCCGCGCACCTCGCGGGCCTTGGCCGGGATGCCCAGCCGCCGGGCGACCCCGACGAGGGCCAGAGCGGCCTCCGGGCCGGGACAGGTGACCTCGAGGGACGACGAACGGCCCGGCTCGGTCAGCGAGCCATGTGCCAGGAAGGCGCCGCGCCAGGCGGCGACGGCGTCGCACGCCCCACCGGAGACGACTGCGGGCGGCAACCCCCGCACGGGTCGGCCGCGGTTGTCGAGCAGCCCGGTCTGGCGGGCCAGGGCCTCGCCGTCCTTGACCACCCGGACCAGGTAGCGGCTGCCCTTGCGGATGCCGTTGCCCTGCACCATCGCCACGTCGCTGTGGTGACCGAAGACCTCCGCGATGTCCTTGCGGAGCCGACGCGCAGCGGCGCCGGTGTCGAGCTCGGCCTCCACCACGATCTTGCCGCTCACGATGTGGAGCCCTCCGGCGAACCGGAGCATCGTCGACACCTCGGCCTTGCGGCAACAGGTCTTGGTGATGTGGGTGTTGGCGATCTCCGCCTTCACCTGTGCCGTCATCGCCATGGCGCCGATCCTGCCACGTACGTCAACAACCTCCGAGCGCGGTCCGGCGACGAAGTCGCCGGACCGATCAGCGAGGAGGTTGAGGAGGCTCGACGGAGATCGGAGCGCCAGCGACGAGCTCCGTGAGCCGTCTCGAAACCCGGTCGTGGACGGGATCGACGGGGTCTCGACAGGCTCGACCAACGGTGGGTCTCGACAGGCTCGACCAACGACAGGCTCGACCAACGGTGGGTCTCGACAGGCTCGACCAACGGTGGGTCTCGACAAGCTCGACCAGCGACAGGCTCGACCAACGACCGGGTCGACCCAAGAAGTCAGAGATCGGCCAGGATCGCGGCGTACGCCGCGGCCAGCTTGGCGGGGTCGTGGCGCGGTGTGCCGTCGTCGTGTGCGACGTCGGCGACGACGACCCGGGCCCCGCACTTGGCCGCCAGCTCGTCGAGCTCGGCGGTGCCGCCGACGGTCCCGGAGCGGTCGACGAGCACGGTGCCGAGCGGGAGGTCGGGCGCATGGTCGAGCAGGACGGCGAGGTGGTCGGCCGCGGCGTATCCCTCGGTCTCACCGTGCTGCGGCGCCAGGTTGAGCACCACCACGAGGTGGCCGTGGGTCTCCTCGAGGGCCCGGCGCAGTGACGGGACCATCAGGTGGGGCAGCACGGAGGTGAACCACGACCCCGGGCCGAGCACGACCAGGTCGGCGTCGCGCACGGCGTCGACGGCCTGGGGGCAGGGCCGCAGCTCGTCGGGCAGGAGCGAGATCGACTCGATGGTCCCGTCCGCGGTGGCGACGGCCACCTGACCGCGCACCGTCGTGAGCGCATCGGGCTGGGCCGGGTCGAGCCCGCTCACCTCCGCGGTGATGTCGAGGGGGGTGAGGGCCATCGGCAGTACGCGCCCGCGGGCTCCGAGGAGGCGGCCGACCCAGTCGAGGGCCGCGACGTGGTCACCGAGCTGCTCCCAGAGGCTGACGATGAGGAGGTTCCCGACGACGTGGCCGCGCATCTCGCCGGTCCCCTCGAACCGGTGCTGCAGGACGCTCGCCCAGGTCTCGCCCCACTCGTCGTCGCCGCAGAGAGCGGCGAGGGCCATCCGCAGGTCGCCCGGCGGCAGCACGCCGAACTCCGAGCGCAGTCGCCCCGACGAGCCGCCGTCGTCGGCCACGGTCACGACCGCGGTCAGGTCGACCGGGAGCCGCCGTAGCGCCGACAGCGACGCGTGCAGCCCGTGCCCACCGCCGAGAGCCGTGGCCCGGTGGGTCCGTGCGGTCACGTCACTCACGCCCGAGGTCACGGTGGACGGGCATCACGTCGTACCCCGCCTCGCGCAGCTGTCGGGAGATCTCCTCGGTCATCGCGACGCTCCGGTGCTTGCCACCCGTACAGCCGATGGCCACGGACATGAAGCGCTTGCCCTCGCGGAGGTAGCCCTTCGCCACGCCGGTCAAGAGCTGCACGTAGGTGTCGACGAACTCGCGGGCGCCTTCCTGCCCGAGGACGTAGTCGCTGACGTCCTTGGACCGCCCGGTCTTGCCGCGCAGCGTGGGGATCCAGAAGGGGTTGGGCAGGAAGCGCATGTCGGCGACGTAGTCGGCGTCGACCGGGATGCCGTACTTGAAGCCGAAGCTGATCACGGTGACCTTGAGCCGGGTGGTGTCGGGGGTGCCGAAGAACTCGTCCATCCGGTCGGTGAGCTGGTGGACGTTGAGGTCGGAGGTGTCGATGACGAGGTCGGCGTCGGCGCGCAGGTCGGCCAGGGCCGCGCGCTCCCGGCGGATGCCCTCGATCAGGCGACCGCTCCCCTGCAGCGGGTGAGGGCGTCGGGCGGCCTCCTGGCGGCGGACGAGGACGGCGTCGGCAGCGTCGAGGAAGAGCAGGGTGGTACGGCGTCCGACCTCGTGCTGGGCGAGGTTTGCCTGCAGCGACTCGAAGAACGCCCCGGACCGGACGTCGACCACCACGGCGATCGGCTGCGTGGTGCCGCGACTCTGGTCCACCAGGCCCACGACCTGGCGCAGCAACGACGGCGGGAGGTTGTCGACGACGTAGTAGCCGAGGTCCTCGAGCTCCTTGGCGGCCGTGCTGCGGCCCGCCCCCGTCATGCCGGTCACGACGACCACCTCGCCGGTGTGGTCGGGGCTCCGCTCGGCTGCGGTGTCGGGTTCCTCGGGTTGGTCGGACACGAACTCTCCCTAGGTGATCTCGCCGGTGGCGGTGTTGACCGTCTGGGCGCCAGTGTGACCGTTGGTACGGGTCACCGCATCCTTGATGGCGCGAGCGGTGCGTGGCCCGATGCCGGGCACCTGCGCGATCTCGTCGACCTCGGCCTCGCGCAGCTTCTTGAGCGACCCGAAGTGCTTGACGAGGGTCTTGCGGCGTACGTCGCCGAGACCGGGCACGTCGTCGAGCAGGCTCTCGACCATCGACTTGGAGCGACGCGAGCGGTGGTGGGTGATCGCGAAGCGGTGGGCCTCGTCGCGGACCCGCTGGAGGAGATACAGCCCCTCCGACGACCGGGCCATGATCACGGGGTCCTCCTGGTCGGGCAGCCAGACCTCCTCGAGCCGCTTGGCCAGCCCGCACACCGGGATGTCGACGACGCCGAGCTCACGCATCGCCGCCTGCGCTGCCGCGACCTGGGGTGGGCCGCCGTCGACCACCACGAGGCCCGGCGCATAGGCGAACTTGCGTGGCCGGCCGGTCTCGGGGTCGACCAGCATCGGCCCGGAGTCGGTGGCGACCTCGGTGGACCGGGCCTGCTCGTCGAGGAGCCGGCGGAAGCGGCGCGTGATGACCTCGTGCATCGAGGCGACGTCGTTCTGGCCGTCGACCGACTTGATGAGGAATCGTCGGTACTCGCTCTTGCGCGGCAGACCGTCCTCGAAGACCACCATGCTGGCCACCACCTCGGTGCCCTGGAGGTTGGAGATGTCGTAGCACTCGACCCGCAGCGGAGCCTCGTCGAGGCCGAGCGCCTGCTGGATCTCCTCCAGGGCCTGGTTGCGCGCCGTGAGGTCGGTGCCGCGCTTGGTCTTGTGGAGCATCAGGGCCTGGGCGGCGTTGCGGGCGACCGTCTCCTGCAGGGAGCGCTTGTCGCCGCGTTGCGGGACCCGGATCCGGACCCTGCTGCCGCGCCGCTCGGAGAGAAGGGCCTCGAAGGTGTCGGTGTCGGGCGGCAGGGTCGGGACGAGGATCTCGCGCGGGATGACGTCGTCGTCCTCGGCCCCGGCGTAGAGCTGGAGCAGGAAGTCCTCGACCAGGTCGGGCGTCTCGCCCTCCTCCACCCGGTCCGCCACCCACCCGCGCTGGCCGCGGATCCGGCCGCCCCGGACGTAGAAGATCTGGACCGCCACCTCGAGCGGGTCCTCCGCCAGCGCGATCACGTCGGCGTCGGTGCCGTCGCCCAGCACCACCGCCTGCTTCTCGAGGGCCTTCTGGATCGCTCCGAGGTCGTCCCTCAGTCGGGCTGCCTTCTCGAAGTCGAGCGCCTCGGACGCGGCGTACATCTCCGACCGGATGCGCTTGACGAACGTGTTGGTGTTGCCGGCCATGAAGTCGCAGAAGTCGTCGACGATGTCGCGGTGGTCCTCGGCGCTGATGTTGCCCACACAGGGGGCCGAGCACTTGTCGATGTAGCCGAGGAGGCACGGCCGGCCGATCTGGCCGGACCGCTTGAAGACCCCGTTGGAGCAGGACCGCATCGGGAAGACGCGCAGCAGCTGGTCGACGGTCTCGCGGATCGCCCAGGCGTGGCTGTAGGGGCCGAAGTAGCGGGTCCCCTTCTTCTTGGCGCCGCGGCCGACCATCACCCGGGGGAACTCCTCGCCCACGGTGACCGCGAGCCACGGGTAGGACTTGTCGTCGCGGTACTTCACGTTGAAGCGCGGGTCGAACTCCTTGATCCAGCTGTACTCCAGCTGGAGCGCCTCGACCTCGGTGTTGACGACCGTCCACTCGACCGCCGAGGCCGAGGTGACCATGGTGGCCGTGCGGGCATGGAGGTTGCCGACGTCCTGGAAGTACGACGACAGGCGGGCGCGCAGGTTCTTCGCCTTGCCGACGTAGATCACCCGGCCGCGGGCGTCGCGGAACTTGTACACGCCCGGCTGGGTGGGGATCTCGCCGGCCTTCGGTCGGTACGACGCCGGGTTGGTCACGCCTCAACCCTACGGTCCCGGTCCGACACCTCCGCGTCCGACGGAGCCGCTCAGGTGACCTTCGCGGTCTTGGCCGACGTCCTCGAGACCGTCCTGTAGCCGGTCTGCTTCCCGGTCACCTTGACGGTGATCCGCTTGCCCTTCTGGGCCTTGGTCAGGGTGAGCCGCTTGGCGGTCGCGTGCTTGATCGCCTTGCCGTTGGCGTACCAGGCGTAGCTGAGCCTCGTCCCGCGCGTCCAGACGCCTGCCACCGCGGTGAGCTTCTTCCCGACCTTGGTCAGGCCGACGATCGTCGGCCTCGAGGTGGTGAGCACGCCGATGCCGATCACGGGCGTCTCGTCCGAGGTGCGCGTCACCGCGGGGAACCCGGCCCGGTGACCGGTGACCGCGACATGGATGGTCTTGCCCAGGTCGACGGTCCGCACGTCGTAGGAGCGGCCGGTGGCCCCCGCCACCGCCGCGTCGTCGACGAACCAGCGGTAGGTGAGCGTCACGCCGCTCATCCAGGTGCCGGTGGTCGCGTGCAGCGTTGCTCCCACCCTGGGCGTGCCGGAGACGGACGGCGTCGGCGCGGGTGCGATGACCGGGGGCGCGAAGTCCACACTGACGTCGGCTCCCGCGGCGCTGAGGGACGACACGTGGACGCTGAGCGAGCCGGAGGCGTTCGTCCAGGTGGCACCCGCACCCAACGACGTGTCGCCGGCGTCGTCGACCACCAGGGTGTCGACCCCGCTCGGCGTCCCGTTCACGGTCCGCGCAGCGTTCAGCGTGACCCCGGGGGCATAGTGCAGGCCACCTGTGCTCACCTGGGCCAGGTAGGCCGAACCGGCGTCCTCACCGGTGCCGGAGCGGTAGTCGAGGTAGAGCTTCTCCCCCGTGTCGGGGTCGACCACGCGGACGCTGCGTACGCCGCTGCCGTCGCTCCGCGGCTTGATGGTCGCGGTCGCGTGCACCGCCACCGTCTTCGTGCCGAGGTCGACGTCCTGGATCTCGCCCGCGTCGGTGACGCCCTGGAAGACCCGGTACGGCGTGCTGAGCGCGGTGAGCTGGTTGTACGGAGGCGGAAGCGCGAAGCCCATCACGTCGTAGATGCCGTAGTACTCCATCGACGTGCCGGACGAGCGGGCGTTGGCGTGGTTGAAGCCGTAGTTGTGGCCGGTCTCGTGCGCGTACGTGCCCTCGATCGAGGTCCCGGCCTTCACGATCAGCGCGCCGCCGCTGGCGAAGCTGCTGCCCACCGTGCCCTCACCGACGATGCTCCCGCTCGCGCACGCACCCGGCACGAAGAGGACCACCTGGTCGCCGGCACCGAGGTTCAGGGTCGGGAACTTCCCCTCGGCCTCCTGGACCACCGACCAGAAGTCGTTGCCCAGCCCGCAGTCGGTAGTGGTGACGGCGGTGTCGTAGTGCGTGACGGTGGCCGGGACACCGATGCTGCTGATCGCGCCGTTGGACTCGCCTTCCCAGTAGGAGCCCACGGCGCTCACGTGACCGAGCAGGGCCGTGTCGTCCTGTCCCAGCGCGCCCTTGTTGTCGAGCGCGGCGACGAACTGCTGGTGGGCGGTCGGCGTGACCGTCGGCTCCGGGTCGGTCAGCACCGGGGCTCCCGTGAGCCGCAAGGTCAGGGAACGTCGGTCCACCAGCCGCAGGGCTGCCCGGCCGGTGGTCGACGAGCCGTCGAGGGTTGCACCGGCGTGGAGCGAGGTGCCACGTGCCGCCAGACCCGCGAGCACCGAGGCGGGCAGGGCCAGCCGCGCGCTGACGTGCGACATCGGGCGCGCGTCTGACAGCGAGCCGCGGACCGGAACGAGGTCGCCGTCCGCCAGCGCGACGGCGTACGACGGGCGGGCGCCGGGTCCGTCGGGCTGGGCCATCAGCAGCGTGCCCTCGACCTGCACCGTCGTGGCCCCGGCGGGCTCAACGGCGCCGGCTGGGACCGTCGCACCGACCGAGGAGGCCGTGACCAGCAGGCCCGTGGCCGCTGCGAGCAGGCCGATCCGTCGCGTGACCCGCATGTCGTCTCCCTCGCCCGTATCTGGGTAAGGAGGCTAGGTCGAGACGACCGGCGCCGTCAGCGGAACGCGGGATTCAGCGGCGGGGCTCAGGCCTGCACGACGTTGGCACCCTGGACCTTCACCGCGATCTTGGGGAGGGCGGGCACGGAGCCGGCGGCGGTCCCGCTCGGACCGGTGACGTTGCTGCCGTCGCTGATGGAGAACTGGCTGCCGTGGCAGGTGCAGTTGATCGTGCCGGCCGCGACGTTGGCCAGCGGGCACCCGGCGTGGGTGCAGGTGCCGCTGAAACCCTCGAAGGTCCCCTTGGCAGGCTGGGTCACGACGACGTTGTGGTCGTGGAGGACCACGCCCTCACCGACGGGCACGTCGGCGGTGGCGACCAGGACCGTCGCAGCGGACCCGCCGGACTTCGTGGACCCACCACCACCAGGTGACCCACCCCCGGCAGCCGGCGGGTTCGCGGAGGAGCCGCCACCGCACGCGGCCAGCAGCGGAAGGCTCAGGCCGCCCACCGCAGCACCTGTGACCAGGCGGCGTCGGGTCAGATCGGGGTCGGGCACGGAGGCTCCTCGAGGTCGGCTGCGCTCGACCCGACGCTAACCGTCGAGCCTGAGAGTGCGCTGTGGGACGTTGGTACTACGACCGGCACCGCTACGCGGTTCGGCCGCCGGCCAGCAGCGGCGCGAGGAACTGCCCGGTGTAGCTGTCGGAGTCGGCCGCGACCTGCTCGGGCGTGCCCTCGGAGATCACCAGGCCACCGCGCGATCCGCCCTCGGGACCCATGTCGATGACCCAGTCGGAGGTCTTGATCACGTCGAGGTTGTGCTCGATCACGAGCACGGTGTTGCCCTTGTCGACCAGGCTGGACAGCACGCCCAGGAGCTTGCGGATGTCCTCGAAGTGGAGGCCGGTCGTCGGCTCGTCGAGCACGTAGACCGTGCTGCCGGTCGAGCGCTTCTGGAGCTCGCTCGACAGCTTCACCCGCTGTGCCTCGCCACCGGACAGGGTCGTGGCCGGCTGCCCCAGCCGGACGTAGCCCAGCCCGACCTCGCACAACGTCTTCATGTGGCGCGCGATCGGGGGCACCGCCGCGAAGAACTCGGCGGCCTCCTCGATCGGCATGTCGAGGACCTCGGCGATGGTCTTGCCCTTGTAGTGGACCTCGAGCGTCTCGCGGTTGTAGCGCGCCCCGTGGCAGACCTCGCACGGGACGTAGACGTCGGGCAGGAAGTTCATCTCGATCTTGATGGTGCCGTCGCCGGAGCACGCCTCGCACCGACCGCCCTTGACGTTGAACGAGAAGCGGCCCTGGAGGTAGCCCCGCATCTTGGCCTCGGGGGTCGAGGCGAAGAGCTTGCGGATGTGGTCGAAGACCCCGGTGTAGGTCGCCGGGTTGCTGCGCGGCGTACGGCCGATCGGCGACTGGTCGACGTGGATGACCTTGTCGACCTGGTCGACGCCGTTGATCCGCTTGTGACGCCCGGGCACCGCACGGGCGTTGTAGATCTGCTTGGCCAGGCTGGTGTAGAGGATGTCGTTGACCAGCGTGGACTTGCCGGAGCCGGAGACCCCCGTCACGGAGACGAACAGCCCCAGCGGGAAGCTGACGTCGATGTCGCGGAGGTTGTGCTCCTTGGCCCCGACCACCTTCAGCTCGCGGCCCTTGGTGCGCGGACGACGGACCTCGGGCACCGGGATCTGGCGGCGCCCGGAGAGGTAGAGACCCGTCAGCGAGTCGCGGTGCTTGAGCAGCCCCTTCACCGGGCCGGAGTGGACCACCTGGCCACCGTGCTCACCGGCACCCGGGCCGATGTCGACCACCCAGTCGGCGGTCCGGATGGTGTCCTCGTCGTGCTCGACGACGATCAGCGTGTTGCCGAGGTCCTTGAGCCGGACCAGGGTCTCGATCAGCCGCTGGTTGTCGCGCTGGTGGAGGCCGATCGACGGCTCGTCGAGGACGTAGAGGACGCCGACCAGGCCGGCCCCGATCTGGGTGGCCAGGCGGATGCGCTGCGCCTCACCGCCGGACAGCGAGCCGCTGGGACGGTCGAGGGAGAGGTAGTCGAGACCGACGTCGAGCAGGAAGTTGAGGCGCTCCTGGATCTCCTTCAGCACCCGCTCGGCGATCTGCTTCTCGCGGGTCGACAGCTCGAGCTCGCGCAGGAAGTCGGCGGTCTCGTTGATCGGCATGGCGCAGACCTCGGCGATCGACCTGCCGCCCATCGTCACCGCGAGGCTGACCGGCTTGAGCCTGCTGCCGCCGCACGCCGGGCACGCGACCTCGCGCATGAACCCCTCGAACCGCTCGCGGCTCGTGTCGGACTCGGCCTCGGCATGACGGCGCTCGACGTAGGACCGCACACCCTCGAACTCGGCGTAGTAGGCACGCTGGCGGCCGTAGCGGTTGGTGGTCACGACGTGGACCTTGGTCGGGTGGCCGTCGAGCAGCGACCTGCGCGCCTTCGCGGGCAGCCGGTCCCACGGGGTGTTGAGGTCGAAGCCGAGCTCCTCCCCCAGCGCGCCCATCAGGCGCAGGAAGTAGTCGGCGACGTGCGCCTGGCTCCAGGGCTGGATCGCGCCCTCGCCGAGGGTCGCCTGCCCGTCGGGCACGACGAGGTCGGGGTCGACCTCCATCCGCGTCCCGAGGCCGTGGCACTCGGGGCACGCTCCGAACGGGGAGTTGAAGGAGAACGACCGCGGCTCGAGCTCGTCGGTGTCGATCGTGTGGTCGTTGGGACACGACATCTTCTCGGAGAACTTCAGCTCGCGGCCGGGATCCTTGGCGGGGAGGTCGACGAAGTCGAGGACGACCAGCCCGTTGGCCAAGCGCAGCGCGGTCTCCACCGAGTCGGTCAGCCGTCGCTTGGACGACGCCTTCACCGCCAGGCGGTCCACGACCACCTCGATCGTGTGCTTCTTCTGCTTGTCGAGCTTGGGCGGGTCGTCGAGGGTGTGGGTGTCGCCGTTGACCCGGACCCGTGAGAAGCCGTCGGTCTGGAGCTGCCGGAAGAGCTCGACGTACTCCCCCTTGCGGCCGCGGATCACCGGGGCCAGCACCTGGAAGCGGCGGCCCTCCTCGAGCGCGAGCACCCGGTCGACGATCTGCTGCGGCGTCTGCCGCTCGATCGGGGCACCGCAGACCGGGCAGTGCGGACGGCCCGCGCGGGCATAGAGGAGCCGGAGGTAGTCGTAGACCTCGGTGATGGTGCCGACGGTGGACCGGGGGTTCTTGGACGTGGACTTCTGGTCGATCGAGACAGCGGGCGAGAGCCCCTCGATGAAGTCGACGTCGGGCTTGTCCATCTGACCGAGGAACTGGCGGGCGTAGGCCGACAACGACTCGACGTAACGGCGCTGGCCCTCGGCGAAGATGGTGTCGAACGCCAGGCTGGACTTGCCCGAGCCGGACAGACCGGTGAACACGATCAGGGAGTCGCGCGGGAGGTCGAGCGAGATGTCCTTGAGGTTGTGCTCCCGGGCACCCCGGATGATGAGCTGGTCGGCCACTGGCTGAGGTCCCCTGGCTGGTCGTCTGGCTGGTCTGAGATCGGCGTTCGAACACATGTTCGTCTGCACGAGCTGCCAGCGCAAGCCTGCCACGCCCCGCCGACACTCCGATCCTACGTGGGAGCGCACGCTGCGCCGATCTCGCGCAGGGGGCCGTTCGACCGGCGAGGCCGGGTCGCCTCGGCGGAGTGTTTGAATGGCGACCATGACCTCGCCCGGGACCGCGGACCGCCGGCTCGCCCTCGACCTCCTCGGCGACGCCGCCCACCGCGTGACCCGGACGGTCGACGCGCTCCAGGGCGACGACTGGGCGGCGCCGTCGCTGCTCCCCGGCTGGACGCGGGCCCATGTCGTGGCCCACCTGGCGCTGAACGCCGAAGGCATGGCGCGGGCCCTCCACGGCGTGGTGGGCGACGAGCAGGACGGCCCCCGACCGATGTATGCCTCCGACGCCCGGCGCGACCGCGACATCCACGACCTGGCCCGGGCCCACCACAGCGAGATCCGCGACCGCCTGCTCGGCAGCACGACCGTCCTCCACGACGCGTTCACAGCGATGCCCGAGGCTGCCTGGGAGCGCCGCGTCGACCGTACGCCGGGTGGTCGCTCGATGCGGACGTCCTCGCTGCCGAGCATGCGGCTGCGAGAGCTCGAGATCCACCACGTCGACCTCGGGGTCGACTACACGACCCGCGCCTGGTCCGAGCCGTTCGCCGTCCTGCTGCTCGAGGCGATGACCAGGCGCCTCGACCCACCCGAGCGGATCGAGATCCGACCGCTCGACGTCGACCGGACCTGGGTGGTCGGTCCCGACGGCGACGAGGGCGGCGCGATCATCACCGGACCGGCCGCCGACCTCGGCTGGTGGCTGACCGGCCGACCGGCCCCCGCGACCCTGTCCTGCTCGCGCGGCGAGCTCCCCGACATCGAGGAATGGTGACCATGACCGACTACACGGGCGAGGTGTCCCCCGGCGGCGAGCCGGATCGTCGTACGGCCGGATCGCTGGAGATCACGAAGCTGGCCGTCGACCCGCAGATGCACAACAACTGCTACCTCCTGCGCTGCACCGACACTGGTGACCAGGTCCTGATCGACGCCGCCGACGAGCCTGAGCGTCTGCTCGCGCTGATCGGCGACGGTGGCCTCGCCACCGTCGTCACGACCCATCAGCACTGGGACCACCACCGGGCCCTCCCCGCCGTCGTCCAGGCGACGGGCGCCGCCGTGGTCGCCGGTGAGCCCGACGCCGACGCGATCACCGAGCAGACCGGCGTGCTGGTCGACCAGCGCGTCGGCGAGAACGACCGCATCGCCGTCGGCACCTGCTCCCTCGTCGTGATCCCGGTCGCCGGCCACACGCCGGGCTCGATCTGCCTGCTCTACGACGACGGGTCGGGACGCCCCCACCTGTTCACCGGCGACTGCCTCTTCCCCGGTGGGGTCGGCAACACGCAGAACGACCCCGACCGCTTCGCCCAGTTGATCGACGACGTGTCGACCAAGCTGTTCGACCCCCTCCCCGACGAGACGTGGTTCTACCCGGGTCACGGCAACGACTCGACGCTCGGGGACGAGAGGCCACACCTCGACGAGTGGCGCGAGCGCGGCTGGTGAGCCAGGCAGCGCCCTCCCGCGGACTGACCGGGCAGCCGTGGGGCCGGCGCCGAGCCACCCGGCTCGCCGCGGCGGCCGGTGCCGTGGCTGCCGCGTTCCTCGCCCTCGGTGGCGTGTTCCCGGTGTCCGCCACCGACTCGACGCCCCCGCACGACGCCGGCCACCATCACCGCGCCGCCCAGACCCTGCCCAACATCGTCGTCATCCTCACCGACGACATGCGGGCCGACGAGCTGCGCTTCCTCCCCGCCGTACGACGTCTCCAAGGCTCGGGGGTGACGTTCACCAGGGCCCTCAGTGCCGACTCCCTGTGCTGCCCCGCCCGGGCGACCCTGCTCACGGGCAAGCTGGCCCACAACCACCTGACCATCGGCAACGACGCCTCGAGCCACGGCGGCTACGAGGTCTTCGCCGAGCACAACGACCTCGAGCGGCTGCTCCCGCAGTGGCTGGACAGTCGCGGCTACCGGACCGCCTGGATCGGCAAGTACCTCAACGGCACCCCTCCGGTCGCAGGCTTCCGCCAACCGGACTGGACCTACTTCGCGGTCCCGGTCCAGCGGATCTACGACTATCGCGCGAGCTCATTCGCGATCAACGGCCGGTTCCAGACCGACAGCTCCTACCGGGAGGTCTACCAACGCCGGCTGTTCCTGTCGCGGGTCAAGGCCTGGGCTCCGAGCCCGCGACCGTTCTTCGTCCTCTACAGCGCTCTGGCACCGCACCGGACCGGCCCGGACTCCGACCAGGGCACCGGGCCGCCGCAGGTGCAGTGGATGCACCGCGACTTCGACCCCTCCCGTCTCCGGATCGCCCCGTCCGTGGGTGAGACCGACGTGTCCGACAAGCCCGCCTGGCTCCAGGCCTATGTCGCCGAGCACGGCGTGCACGGATACCCGCTCCGGCTCGAGACGCGTCGGGTCGAGGCGTTGCTGAGCGTCAACGACACGGTCAGCAAGCTCATGGACACGCTCGATCGGCAGCACGAGACGCGGCGGACCATCGTCGTCTTCACCTCGGACAACGGCTACGTGCTCCACGAGCACGACCTGAACGGGAAGAACAAGGCCTACCGCGAGTCGGTCGAGGTGCCGCTCGTGGTGTCGGGTCCGGGCTTCCGTGGCGGGGTCCAGGCGGACGCGACGGTGAGCCTCGCCGACGTGACCGCCACGATCCGGCGAGCCGCCGGTGTCTCGCGCGCCCACGGTGCCGACGGCGTCGCGCTGCAGGACGTGCTGGGCGACCCGACGTCGTTCGCCGCTCGCCCGGTCGAGATCGAGGGCTCGGTCGAGTCGTACCCCGAACGCGCCAGCCTGCCGACCGACCCGATCGGCCGCTTCTACACCGGGGTGGCGTGGGGTCAGTACACCTACGTGCAGTACGAGACGGGCGACCGCGAGTTCTACGACCGGGTCACCGACCCGTGGCAGATGGACAACGCCTACTCCGCCCACGCGACGCCCGGCAGCCCGCAGTTCCTCCTCCAGGAGTGGTACGACGAGCACGTGAACTGCCGTGGGGCCGCCTGCAACGACCCCATCCCCTCGCGGTGACCGCCTCGGCCGGCGTCGGCAATCGGCCCGAACCGCCCTCACCGACGCGGCCTACTCCTTATCCTCGAGCGGTGGACACCACGACGAAGCGGCCCCTGGTCGCGCTGCTGGTCGGCTCGCTCCTGCTGGCCCTGACCGCCCTGTCCCTCCCGGGCCCGGCACACGCCGACCCCGGGCGACGGGCCGGCTTCTTCGCCGGTCGGCTGATCAACCCGGCCACCGGGAACCCGGTCAAGGGCGCCACCGTGAAGGTGTTCCGGATCAACACCGACACCCTCCTCGGCTCGGACAAGAGCGGTCCCGCGGGGCGGTTCCGGATCGACGGGCTCTCCGCCGACGACGAGGAGCTCGACGTCCGGGTGAACGGGTCGGCGGTCCACTACGAGACCGGCTGGGTCGGCTGCGGCCACAACGTCGTCCCGTCGTGGGGCGACGCCTGCTCCTACGGCCAGGGGCGTCAGACCCCCTTCAAGCTCCAGCACCTCTGACCGTCCGCCGCGAGCCGGACGGCTAGTTGATGTCGAACTCGTTGCCCTCGGGATCGGCCATCGCGACCGCGTAGTGGTCCAGCCCCTCGTCGGTCAGCGCCCGGAGCCGCGTGGCGCCCAGCGCCACCAGCCGCGCGGCCTCCGCCTCCACCCGCGCACGGGTGACGTCGGGCGTGGTGTCGGAGGTGCCGTCATGGGTGCCGAAGGCACCGCTCGCGTGCACGTCGAGGTGGAGTCGGTTCTTGACCGACTTCTTCTCCGGGACGACCTGGAACCAGATGCGGGGCCCTCCGCCCTGGGGATCCTCGATCCGGTCGGTGCCGTGGCCGAGCTCCTCCTCGGGCACACCGATCGAACGGAGGTGGTCGTCCCACGTGGCGAACCCCGCCGGCGGCGGTGAGACGACGTAGTGCAGCGCCTCCGCCCAGAACCGGGCGAGGAGCTCGGGCGACGTGCAGTCGACCACCAGCTGGTAGGACACGGCCATCCGACACCTCCACGACGTCGTCGATGACCCTCACCCTGACACCAGCCGGGGACACCAGCCGGGGACACCAGCCGGGGACACCACGGGACGGCTCGTCAGAAGCCCACGACACCGTCCGTCACCTCGCGCAACAGGTCGAGGTGACCGCAGTGGCGTGCGGTCTCCTCGATCAGGTGGAGCATCGCGAAGCGGAGGGTGAAGTCCATTCCCTCTCCTCGTGCAGCATCGTCGAGGTCGGAGTCCGCGATCGCCTGGCGCGACCTCGCGCACTCCGCGACGTAGTCGGCCACGATGGTGGCGAGCGTGTCGCCCGGCTCGATCCGGAAGTTGCCGTGCCGGTCGTCGTCGGGCCACGGCCAGGTCACGTCGAGACCCGCGAAGTCGATGCTGAACCAGAACCGCTCCGTTCCGGCCAGGTGCTTGACCACGGTGGCGGGCGTCAGCGTGGACGGCGGGACCGACGCGGCGAACGCCTGGGCATCGGTCAGACCGGCCACCTTGGTGACCACCGTCGTCCGATAGAAGTCGAGCATGCTCTCCAGCATCGCCCGCTCGGAGCCACGGTCGATCGGCCACGGACGCGCCACGTCGCTCATGCCCACAGCCTAGGAAGTCTCCTACCCCAGCTGGTCACGGCGGCGCGTCAGGTAGGCCGTCTCGGCGGTGTTCCCGGCCAGCTCGATGGCCCGGTCGTACGCCGCACGTGCCTCGCGGCTGCGGCCCAGCCGGCGGAGGAGATCGGCACGGGTCGCGTGGAAGGCGTGGTAGCCGGCCAACGGCGCCTCGAGCCGGTCGACGGACGCCAGGGCCACCTCCGGGCCGTCGAGCTCGGCGACCGCGACAGCCCGGTTGAGGGCGACGATCGGCGAGGGGTCGAGACGCACGAGCTGGTCGTAGAGGGCCACGATCTGCGACCAGTCGGTGTCGCGCACGTCGCGGGCGGAGGTGTGCACGGCGTTGATCGCGGCGAGGATCTGGTAGCGACCCGGAGCCACCCCCGTGGCGAGGCGCTCGCGCACCAGTCGATGGCCCTCCGCGACCAGTGCCGCGTCCCAGGAACCGCGGTCCTGGTCGTCGAGGGTGACCAGCTCACCGCTCGCGGAGACCCGGGCCGCGCGGCGGGCCTCGGTGAGGACCATGAGTGCCAGCAACCCGGTCACCTCCCCGTCGTCGGGCATCAGGGCGTGGATCATGCGCGTCAGGCGGATCGCCTCGTCGGTCAGGTCGTGGCGGACGGGGTCGGTGTCGGGACCCGACGCCAGGTAGCCCTCGTTGAAGACGAGGTAGAGGACGGCGAGGACCCCCGAGACGCGCGCCGGCAGGTCCTCGGTCGACGGCACCCGGTAGGGGATGCGAGCCGCCTTGATCTTGGCCTTCGCACGGGTGATCCGCTGCCCCACCGTCGCCTCCTGCACCAAGAAGGCGCGGGCGATCTCGGGGACGGTCAGGCCACCCACCATCCGCAGGGTCAGCGCCACCCGGGCCTCCATCACGAGCGCCGGGTGACAGCACGTGAAGATCAGGCGGAGCCGCTCGTCGGCGATCGCACCGCGAGGCTCGGGCGGGTCGTCGTACCACACCTGAGCCTCCCTCTGCTTGTCGTCGCGCTTCTGCTCTCGGCGGATGCGGTCGATGGCCTTGCGGGTGGCCGTCGTGGTCAACCAGCCGCCGGGGTTGGGGGGTACGCCGTCGGCCGGCCATCGGGCGACGGCGGTGGCGAACGCCTCGGCCGCGGCCTCCTCGGCGACGTCGAGGTCACCGAAACGCCTGGTCAGGATGGCGACCACCCGCGCCCATTCCTCGCGGTGGGCCCGGGTGACCGCCTCCTGCGCGTCGGCCCCGGTCACAGGAACGGTCGCACCTCGACCCTCCGGTTGCAGGCCTTCGATCCCTCGGTGGCGAGCCTGATGGCGACGTCGAGGTCGGGGGCCTCGATGATCCAGAACCCCGCGATGTGCTCCTTGGTCTCCACGAACGGCCCGTCGGCCACGATGGCCTCCCCGTCGCGGTTGTCGACGACGGTGGCCGTGCTGGGCGCGTTGAGCCCGCCGGCGAAGACCCAGTACCCGTCGGCCTGGAGCTGGTCGTTGAAGACGTCGATGGCGGCCGCCTCGTCGGCCGTGCCGGAGTTGGTCTTGTCGTCGATCACGGAAAACAAGTAGTGCATCTCTCGATCATCTCCTCTGGCCGGGGCGGCTCGTCACGGGCCTCCGCTCACCTCTGCTACGAACGTCCGTGCCCCGATCCGACACCGTGGAGCGCGATTCTTCCAACAACGTGCGCGCCGGTCGGTCACGTCAGCCGCGCGCAGAGCAGTCCCACCAGGAGCGCGAGCATCAGGGCGTCGGCAAGCTGGACGGGTCGACCCCGCGGCGCACGTAGACGACGTAGGTGTCGGAGGTGTTCTCGAGATAGCCGATGACGGCCCGCCCCCGAGGCACGCCCTCGAGCCTCCACACGTCGGTCGACTCGTGACCCCCGAACGGGTCGCCGCCGCACTGGTCGGACAGGTTGCACGCCGGGTACGTCGCGTCACCCACCTCCTGGAGGAACGCCGGGCGCGGGATCTCGTGCCAGGCGACGTAGGCATGGCCACGGAGCAGGAGGTCGGGACACGACGCGGGGACAGGGGTCGTCACGCACGAGCTCCCGGACCCACAGGCCACGAGCAGCAGGCCGAGGGCCGGCAGCACGGCGAGCCGCCCCCGGACCTGGTGGCCGCGCAGCCGCATGGCCTCAGCATCCCGACCTCGACCGAGCGCGGCAAGGTCCCGGGTCCAGGTCGGCTCAGCCGGCAGCGATCCGGACACAACAGTGCTCCGGCGCCGGCTCCAGCCGCGCGCGGGCCGACGTGCAGCCCAGACCGTCGAGCACACCGGAGACGAAGTCGAGGTTGACCCCGCACACCAGCGCGGTGTGCTCGCCGGCGAGTGCGTCGAACGGGCAGTTGCGCAGACACACCTCGCTGTCGTCGCGGCAGGGCTCGAAGCCCTCGGTGGCGAGGACGCCTGCCGCCCGGTCGAGCTCGTCGCCCCGCCCGTCGTACGACGTGCCGATCGCGCGCCCGCGGTTCCGGGCCACCTCACGCAGCGACTCCACGACGTCATCCCCGCCGAGCGTCCGCTCGAGCGCCGACGCCAGCACCCCGCCGACGAGCTCGTAGCTGCGGCGCGGCAGCGACACCGCCACCTCGGTGGCCGAGCGCCGGTAGAGCTTGGCCGGGCGACCGGCCCCGGGCCCGGTCCGGCCGGTGAGGCGCGCGTAGCTCACGTCCAGCAAGCCTGCGTCGACGAGCTTGTCGAGGTGGAAGCGTGCGGAGTGGACGGGCACGGACGCGAGGCCGGCGGCCTCCTCGCGCCCCACGGGTCCGGTCGCCCCGGAGACGGCGTCGTAGAGGCGGCGACGGACGGGGTCGGCCAGGACCGCCACCGCAGCGATCTCGTCCACCGTGCCTCCTCTTGACCGCGACCGACCATACTACTAACGTCCACAGTATTCTCTTTTAGAACCCACGACCACCCCCGGAGGCCGCGTGACCACCGAGCTCGTCCCGCCCCTCGACCAGGTCGCCGACCTGCCGCAGCCGCTGCGACCCCACCGGTTGCGGGTGACCCACCCGGCGCCCGAGGTCGACCTCGAGGCCGCTCGCGACGCCGCCCGCGACCTCCTGACCGCGCTCGGCCTCCCGGTCGCCGGCCCCGACATGGTCGACACGCCACGCCGCCTCGTCGACGCCTACGCCGAGCTGCTCGCCGTCCCCGACTTCGACCTGACGACGTTCGACAACGGATCGGGGTACGACGAGCTCGTGCTGGTCCGCGACATCCCCGTGCGCTCCCTGTGCGAGCACCACATGCTCCCGTTCACCGGTGTGGCGCACGTCGGCTACCTGCCCGCCGACCGGATCCTCGGCCTGTCCAAGCTCGCCCGGACCGTGGAGTTCTTCGCCCGTCGGGTCCAGACCCAGGAGCGCCTGACCAGCCAGGTCGCCGACCACCTCGACGAGCGGCTCGCACCCCTCGGCGTGGGCGTCGTGATCGAGGCCGAGCACAGCTGCATGAGCCTCCGGGGGGCGCGAGCCACCGGCGCCAGCACCCTCACCACGGTCCTGCGCGGCCGTCTGCGCGACGAGCCCGCCTCGCGTGCCGAGTTCCTCAGCCTGACCCGAGACAGGAGTTCCCGATGAGCGCACCGATCGTCGTCGTGGGCGGCGGCCTGGCCGCCGGCACCCTCGTGACCCAGCTCCGCGAGCACGGACACGACGGAGAGGTCGTGGTGCTCGCCGAGGAGCGCCATGCACCCTACGAGCGCCCGCCGCTGTCGAAGGACCTGTTGCTCGGCAAGGGCTCACCCGACGACGCGGCCGTCCACGAAGGGGCGTGGTACGCCGAGCACGGCATCGACCTGCGGACCGGCACCGCCGCCACGGCCGTCGACCGGGCCGGCCGTCGCGTCCAGGCGGGCGGCGAGTGGCTCGACTACGACGAGCTCGTGCTCGCCACCGGTGCGCGGCCGAGACACCTGCCGATGGCCGACGAGTCGGGTGTCCCCGTGCTCTACCTGCGGACCCTCGACGACTCCCTCGCCCTGCGGGAGCAGCTCACCGAGGGCGCCCGCGTGGGCATCATCGGTGGCGGCTGGATCGGGCTGGAGGTCGCGTCGGCGGCCCGGCACCACGGTGCCGAGGTCACCGTCCTCGAGTCCCTCGACCTTCCGCTCGTGCGCGTGCTCGGCCCGGAGGTCGCCCAGGTCTTCGCCGACCTCCACCGCGAGCACGGGGTCGACCTGCGGACCGGGGTCCAGGTCACCGCCATCACCCCCCGCGGCGACGGCGCGACGGTCGCCCTCGGTGACGGCAGCGCCGTCGACGTCGACCTGCTGGTCGTGGGAGTCGGCGTCGAGCCCGACGTCGCGCTCGCCGAGGCCGCCGGGCTCGTCGTCGACAACGGCATCCGGACCGATGCCCGCCTGCGCACCTCCGACGACCACGTCCACGCGATCGGTGACGTCGCCAACGCCGACCACCCGGTTCTCGGCCACCCGCTCCGCGTGGAGCATTGGGACACCGCCAAGAAGCACGGCCAGGCCCTCGCCGCCACCCTGTCGGGCACGCCCACCGATGCCGACGCGCTCCCCTACTTCTTCACCGACCAGTACGACCTCGGGATGGAGTACGTCGGCAACCCCGGGCCCGAGGGCTACGACCGGGTGGTGCTCACCGGCGACGTCCCCGGACGGGTCTTCCGCGCCTGGTGGCTGCGCGGCGACCGCGTCGTCGCGGGCATGCACGCCAACGACTGGGATGCGATCGACGAGATCCGTCGCGTGGTCGGGACGGACGAGTTCCCACCTGAGACGTGACCGATTCGGTATCTGCGTGGGTTTGCTCTGGCTCTTACGCTCAGGGAGAGTAGGCCAGCCGTCATCTCGACGGCACCATCAGGGGGATCCATGAGTCACCAGTCCGGGACCGGCCGACGCCGGGGCACCTTCGCACTCGCCTCGGTCGCAGCGTTGGCGCTGGCCGGCCTGGCCGGCACCACGTCGTACGCCTCGGGGAGCGGCGGTCCGCACGCGCCCGTCTCACCGCGCGCGGCGGTGCCTCACCTCGACCGCGGCTTCTACGACGTCCGTACGACGCCCGCGCGGGCGCAGGCCGCGCTCCTCCGCACCGCGAAGCGCTCAGCCGCCGACCGCCCCACGGCCCGGGCGTTCCGCGTGGCCCCGGTCGACCAGACGGTCACCGACATCGACGCCAACACCGGCACGGTCCGGATGCGCACCCGCCTCGACGGCTTCCTGACCGGCGCCAGCAGCAAAGCGCCCCGAGCGATCGCGCTCGGCTACGTCGCGGCCAACCGCAGCGACCTCGGCCTCACCGCAGCCGCCCTGAACACGTTCCACCTGAAGCGCGACTACCGCGACATCACCGGCGCCCACCACCTCTTCTTCACGCAGAGGATCGACAACCAGACCATCTTCAGCAACGGGCTCACGGCCACCGTGAACAAGGCCGGCCACCTGCTGACCGTGGGCGGCTCGCCCGTCAATCCCAAGCCGCTCAAGATCGCGCCGGTGAGCTCGTCGGCCGCCCTGCCTACTGCCGGCGACGCCCTCGACGAGGCCCAGGACACCACCGCGCCGGGCGCCGACCCCAGCCAGGACGGCGCGACCGGTGGGCTCTTCGTCGTCGGGACGACTGCCCACCCGGCCTACCAGGCCATCGTGATGTCGTCGGAGAACCCCGCCATGGTCGTGCTCGACGCGAACACCGGCAAGGTGCTCCAGCGCCGCCCGCTGGTCGACTACGAGAACAGCACCGGCCGCGTCTACCGCTTCTTCCCGGGCGCCCACGAAGGCGGCAAGCAGGTGTCGGTGAACTTCACCCGGCACCACTGGCTGAGCGGCTCGGCCAAGATCCTGAGCGGGAACAACTCCCACACCTACTCCGACGTGAACGACAACAACCGGGCGTCCAAGAGCGAGGAGGTGCACCCGAAGAGCGGGCACTCCTGGGGCTACCGGCTCACGCCCTTCCACCTGCCGTTCGCCAAGTCCTTCTGCGGCAGGCCGTGGCCCTGCTCGTGGAACCCGAACCAGCGGAACTCCTGGAAGACGAACCGCGCCCAGAACGCCACCCAGGTCTTCTTCTTCGTCAACAACTGGCACGACCACCTGCTGAAGGCGCCGATCGGCTTCAACGAGGCCGCCGGCAACTTCGAGAAGGTGAACAGCAGCAAGCTCGGCAAGGGCGGCGACGCGGTGAACACGCAGACCGACGACGGCGCGAACACCGACAACGGCCTGCCCGACGGCGCCCACATCGACAACGCCAACATGGGGACGCCTCCCGACGGACGCAGCCCGCAGATGCAGATGTACCTGCAGCACCAGCCGTTCTCGTCGTACCCGGGCGGTGACCCGTTCTCCCCGACCAACGTGGGCGACGAGGCCGACACCGTCTACCACGAGTACACCCACGGCCTGTCCAACCGCCTCGTCGTCGACGTGCAGGGCCGTTCCACGCTCGGCGGCGTCCAGGCGGGCTCGATGGGCGAGGCCTGGAGCGACTGGTACGCCATGGACTACCTCGTGCGCCACCACCTGCAGCGTGACCGGGCAGCCCAGGCCGACGTGCGCCTGTTCATCTACGACGGCAAGGGCGTCGACTTCGACCGCACCGAGCCGATCGACTGCAAGGTCGGCCAGACGAGCGCCAAGCTGTGCAAGGGCGCGCTCACCGGGCATCGCGGCGGCTACACCTACGCCGACTACGGCAAGGTCGTCGGTGGCCCCGAGGTCCATGGAGACGGCGAGATCTGGGCGCAGACGCTGTGGAGCCTCCGCGCCAGCATCGGCTCGAGCAAGTCCGAGGCGCTGGTCACCCGGGCGATGGAGCTGGCGCCCTACAACCCGTCGTTCCTCGACATGCGCAACGCGATCCTCGTGGCCGACACCTCGGTCTTCGGGGGGAAGCAGCGCGCGGCGATCTGGAAGGTGTTCGCCCGCCGCGGGATGGGCTTCTACGCCGGCTCGTTCGGCGGCAACGACACCCGCCCGGCGGCGAGCTTCGCGCTGCCTCCCGCGTCGATCGACGCGCAGCAGATCAGCGGCCAGGTGAAGATCGGAGGCGTCGGCAAGGGAGGGGTCACCGTGCGTCTGGCCTTCCAAGGCGCCGGCGCGGTCAACCCCACCGCGGTGACGGACGGCACGGGCCACTACACACTCAGCGGCATCCCCGAGGGCACCTACCTCAAGCTCCAGGCCTCGGGTGGGGGCTTCCAGGCGCAGCGCACCTCGGTGACCGTCACGGCCGGCGGCGCGACAGCCAACTTCAACCAGTGAGGCGCCTGCCGCCCGGGGGTCAGTGCAGTCCCAGGGCGGCGCAGGCGCCGAGGATGGCGGAGCAGAGCTCCGTGGTGGTGACGGCGCCACCGTCCACGACGTCCTGCACGTTCGCCCGGGTGACCACCTGACCCGGCAGGAGCAGCGCGCCGATCGGGCGGCCCGGCGACAGCGGGTCGTCGTAGGGCGCCAGGGTGAGTCCGACCGAGGCCGGGTTCTTGCCCGCGACCAGTGCCACCGCCAGGCGAGCGGCGGCGTCGGCCTCCGCCCGGGGGTCGTCGAACACGGTCATGCTCTGCTGCCCGGTCACGATGTGCCGAAGCCCCTGGGCACCTGAGCCCTGGCCGGTGAGGGCCACGTCGCCGTCGCGACCGTCGCGGGCCAGCACGCCGATGACCGCGTTCGCGATCCCGTCGCTGGCGGCCACGACCCCGTCGACCTGCCCACCCGCCGCGTCCAGAGCCACCAGGAAGGCGGGCGCGGCACGAGTCACGCGCCAGTCCTTGACCGCCGCCTCCTCCTCGATCGTGGCCCGCCCGGCGGAGACCAGCGGGTCGAGCACCTCGTGCACCCCCTTGTCCTGGAGCACCGCGCCGTTGTCCACGTCGGTCCCGCCGTCGAGGATGATCACGCGCGGGTCCTCGATCCCCTGCTGCGCCAGGCAGTCGACCAGCGTCTCGGCCTGCATCCTGCCGCTCTCCTCGGAGTCGAAGGAGACGAGGTACCGCGCGCTGCCGCCCTGGGTGAGTCGGTCGAAGTCGATCACGTCGACCCCGGCACGGTCCGCCGCTGCCTCGACCTCGATCCCGGACGCGTCGTCGAGGGGGTCGACGATGAGCACCGTCACTCCGGCGTCGATCATCTGCTGCGCACTGGAGACGAAGGCCAGCGGACTCCCGGGGGTCGACACGTCGACCGTGACCCCCTGAGCCTCGAGCGCCTTCGCCACGAACCGCGCGTCGCCGCCCGACGGACGCGCCTCACCGCTGGTCCGCGGGATGATGACGCCGACCCTGCCTCTCACCGTGCCCAGGCCGGCGGCCGGGGTGGGTGTCGGCGCGGAGAAGGGGGCAGCGACCGAGCAAGCGGCCGTGACGGTCGCTACGCCGGAGGAACGGTCCGGCGTGGGGGGCCCGCCGCTGTCGCTGCACGCGCAGAGGCCCAGGGCCACGGCCATCCCGAGGAGGGAGCCCGCGGCCGACCTGATGCGCACTGACTGCTTCCTTCCCCCGACTCTGGTGGAGGACGACCGCCGGTGTCCGGGTCGATGCCTCAGCGCGAGGCTATCCGGCCGCGCCGAGGACCGGGACCACGGTCAGGCCGCTCCCGGGTTGTCCGGTCGCGAGCCCCCACGACGGGCTCCGTCGGCCGGTCCGACCGTCGCCGCCTGACCGTTGCGATAGGCGGTCATCACGCTCACCGGGTCGCTCAGGACCGTCCCGAAAGCCACCTCGGCCGCACCCAGGAGGGGTGCGTCGGAGCCGAGCGCACCGGAGCGCACGGCGACGTTCTGGGCGAAGTCGATGGCGTCACGCTCGTGGAGCGTGGCCATCACCCGGTCGCGCCGGGCGTCGAGCACCTGTCCCAGCGTCCCGCCGAGGACGATGACCTCGGGGTTGAACAGGCGCGCCAGCGCGCGCAGGCCGAACCCCATCCAGTACGCCGTCTCGTCGAGCGCGCGCACCGCCTTGCGGTCGCCCTGCTCGGCGGCGAGCACCACCTCGGTGACGGCAGCGCGGCCACCACCGGTGAGTCGGCCGGCGGAGCTCAGCAGGCGGTTGGCTCCGATCTTGGTCTCCCAGCACCCCCGCGAACCACAGCGGCAGAGCGCCCCTTCGCTGTCGACCATCAGGTGGCCGACCTCGCCGGCGTACCCCTCGACGCCGCGGAGCGGCTGTCCGTGCACCAGGAAACCACCACCGATGCCGACGGTCCCGCCCACGTAGGCGACCTCCGACGCGCCCACGGCCGCGCCGTAGAGATGCTCGGCCAGGACCCCGAGGTCGGCGTCGTTCCCGACCACGACCGGGAGCGCGAGCGCCTGCACGAGGAGGTCGACGAACTGCACGTCGGTCCAGCCCAGGTTGGGCGCGAAGTGCACCAGCCCGTCGGCCGAGCGGACCAGACCCGGGACGGAGACCCCGACGCCGAGCACCGCCATGTCGGGCACCGCGCTGAGGACCTCGCGACACATCTGGGCGGCCGAGTCGACCACGGGAGCGACGTCATGGGTCCCGGGCTGGTGGAGGCGCTCGCGACGATGGTGCATCACCGCACCCAGCCCCACGATGCCCACGACGATGCGGTCGACGTCCAGCATCACCGCCAGCACCCCCACGTCGGTGCGGGGTGAGACCACCAGCGACGGGCGTCCCGAACGCCGGGTCCGGCGCTCACCCTCGATGGTGACCTGGTCGGGCTGGAGCTCCTCGACCAGTCCGACCTCTTCGAGCAGGGACGTGAGGTCGCCGATGGTGCTCCGGTTGAGGCCCAGCTCCTGGGTCAACCGCGCTCGCGTCGTCGGCCCGTGGTGGTGCACCCAGGTCAACAGCGCACTGGTGTTGACGCGTCTCAGCTCCTCGTGGCTGATCCCCGTCTTCGTCGGCATGATCGGGCTCCGAGACCCGGGTCAGACCCGCCCCGAGGCAGCGGCTCGGCGCCGGCTGATCGCGTCGACCGAGGCTGCGAGCAGCAGCACGGCGCCGGTGATCATGTACACCTTGCCCTGCGGCTGGTTCAGCAGCGTCATGCCGTTGACGATCGCGGTGATCACGCTCGCGCCGAGGATCGCGTCGAGGACCCGACCGCGACCGCCGAAGAGGCTGGTGCCACCGATCACGGCGGCGCCGACGGCGAACAGCAGGGTGTCCGACCCACCCGTGTTCGGGTTGACGGAGTTCGTGCGGCTCGCCAGCATCACGCCGCCCATCGCGGCCAGCGACGAGCACATCATGAAGCAGGAGATCCGGACCCGGTCCACGTTGATGCCCGCGCGTCGGGCGGCCTCGGCGTTGCCGCCGACGGCGTAGACGTGCCGGCCCCAGGCGGTCCGGGTGAGCAGGAAGGTCAGGACCACCAGCAGGAAGCCGACGATCACCACCACGATCGGGACGCCCTTGAGGGAGGCCAGGAACACGTTGCGGCTGCGCTCCTTGGACAGGTAGGCGGTGGCCGCCAGGATCACGGCGGCGAAGGCGAGCGTCTTCAACGCCCAGACGAGGACCGTCGGGGTGGCGAGCCCGGCGCGGGCCCGCGTCAGCCGGCGGCTGAAGCCCAGCGCCGCGTAGGCCACCACCGTGATGACGGCCAACGTCCAGCCCAGCCACACCGGGAGGTTCTTGTTCATGATCGCGAGGATCGCGTTGTTGCGGTAGGCGATGGTGCCGCCCGCACCGGTCTCGAGCAGCAGCAGTCCTTGCAGACCCAGGAAGTACGCCAGGGTGACCACGAACGAGGGGACCCCCAGCTTCGCCACCAGCAACCCGATCGAGAGCCCGATCACGGTGCCGCAGAGGATGCCGGCGAGGAGCGCCGGCACCCACGGCCAGGCGTGGTCGGTCATCAGCAGTCCGACGACGCCGGCGGTGACGCCACCGGCGTAGCCCGCGGACAGGTCGATCTCACCGATCAGGAGCACGAAGACCAGGCCCATGCCGAAGGTGGCGATGGCCGAGCCCTGGAGGATCAGGTTGGAGAAGTTGAACGCGTTGGTGAACTTCGAGCCCGTCAGGATCGTGAACACGATCACCAGCACGATCAGGGCGGCCACCGCCGGCAGGGCGCCGACGTCGCCGCCCTTGATCCGGGTGACGTAGTCGTTGACGCTGTCGCGTACCCCGCGTTCGAGGTCGGGGGTCTCGGTGCCGGGCTGGTCGGTGCCCGGCTCTTCGGTCGTGGTGCTCACGCGTCCGTTCCGTTCCTCGGGCGGCCGATCTCGCGTCCGCTGGCCTGTCCGGTCGTGATCAGCTCGACCACCTGGTTCGAGGTGACGTCCTTGGTCGACACGGTCTCGACCAGGTTGCCCAGGTAGAGCACTGCGATGTCGTCGGCCACCTCGAAGACGTCGTTGAGGTTGTGGCTGATCAGGCAGACCCCGAGGCCGTGGTCGGCGAGGCGACGGACCAGCGCGAGGACCTGCTCGGTCTGCGCGACGCCCAGCGCGGCGGTCGGCTCGTCGAGGATGACGACCTTGGAGTTCCACAGCACGGCGCGCGCGATGGCCACCGTCTGCCGCTGGCCACCGGAGAGCGAGGCCACCGGCGTACGGACGGATCGCAGGGTACGGACCGAGAGCCCGTCGAGGGTGGTGCGGGCCCGTGTCTCCATCGAGGGCTCATCGAGCAGGCCCAGCTTGGTCTCCTCGCGGCCGAGGAACATGTTGTGGACGACGTCGAGGTTGTCGCACAGCGCGAGGTCCTGGTAGACGACCTCGATCCCGAGCGCGTTGGCGTCTCGGGGACTGTGAACGTTGACCGCCTCGCCGTTGAAGAAGTACTCGCCCTTGTCGAAGGCGTGGATCCCGGCGATCCCCTTGATCAGGGTGCTCTTGCCGGCTCCGTTGTCGCCGACGAGCGCGGTCACCTTGCCGGGGAAGATGTCGAAGTCCACGCCTTGGAGCACGTGCACCGCTCCGAAGCTCTTCTCGATCCCACGCAGACTCAGCAGTGGGGTCCCGGTGTCGGGAACGGGGCGTTCGGTGTCAGTTGCGGTCATGTGCGGAGACCTCCCGGATCAAGGGCACTGCGGGTGAACGGGTCACGAGGGTGCCGACCCGGAGGCCGGCACCCTCGTGGACGACATCAGCTGATGCCGGCTTGCGTGCAGAGCTTGGCGTACGGCCCGGTGCAGACGTCGGACGCCTTCGCGAAGCCGTCGTCGAACGGCTTCTTGATGTTGTTCTTGAAGATCGCCTCGGGCGTCGCCAGAGCGGACTTGACCGGCTGGTTCGTGGTCGGGTCCGTGACGCTTCCGGTCGCCAGGGCGTCGGCGCCGGCCTTGTCACCGTTGATCAGGTCGATCGCCAGCTTCGAGGCGAGGCTCGCCTCGAGGTCGGTGTTCTTGTAGACCGTCATGCACTGGTTGCCCGCGAGGATCTGCTGCAGACCGCCGGTGCTGGCGTCCTGACCCGTGATCGGGACCTTGCCCGCGAGTCCGTTGGCCTTCAGCCGGGCGATGATGCCGCCGGCCATCGTGTCGTTGGCGGAGACGATGCCGTCGATCTTGCCGTTGTTCTTGGTGTAGAGACCGTCGAACGCATCGGCCGCCTTGTTGGCGTCCCACTCACCGCTGACGTCACCGACCAGCTTGTAGTCGCCCGAGTCGAGCTTGGGCTTGAGCGCCTTGGCGTAGCCCTCCTTGAACAGGGCGGCGTTGTTGTCGGTCTCGGCACCGTTGATGTAGATGATGTTGGCGGTCTTCTTGCCGTCCTTGGTCAGGCAGGTCTCCAGACCCTGGCCCATCAGCTCGCCGACCTTCACGTTGTCGAACGACACGTAGTAGGACGCTCCGCCGCCTGGGGTCAGGCGGTCGTAGTCGATGCTGGTGATACCGGCAGCGGTGGCCTTCTTCAGGCACGCGGCACCGGAGTCGGGGTCCAGGTTGACGATCATGAGGACCTTGACGCCCTCGTTGATCATCGAGTCACAGATGGTGCCGAACTTGGCGGTGTCGCCACCCGCGTTCTGGATGTCCGAGCCGACGCCGGCAGCCTTGAACGCTGCGTCCAGGCTGGGACGGTCGTTGTTCTCCCAACGCGGCGAGGTCGTCGTGTCGGGCAGGATCACGCCGACGGTGCCCTTGGTAGCCGCACTCGACCCCCCCGAGCTGGCGGAGCTGCTGTTGCTGCCGCCGCAGGCAGTCAGCGCGAGCGTGCACACTGCTCCTAGGGCTGCGAGGCTTGCCCACTTCGATGTTGCCATCGACTTTTCCTCTTTCCTGCTCGGACGTGCCTTCCGCGGCCACACCTGCTTGTGACCACCTTCACGCCGTATGTTGTCGGCCACAACATAACCGGCTAGGGTGTGCCTGCCAACCCCCTGGAACGGCGAGTTTGTTGGAATGCGGGAAAAAATGGTCACAATCTGGTGACGGGAGCCCCGCCCGAGGACCGTTCCGCGACGAGAGGAAATGCGATGCCGGACCTGACGCCCACGCCCGCGGACAAGTTCTCCTTCGGCCTGTGGACCGTCGGCTGGCAGGGCGTCGACGTCTTCGGAGGCGCGATCCGGCCGCCCATGGACCCGGCGTACGCCGTCCACCGCCTCGCAGACCTGGGTGCCTACGGCATCACCTTCCACGACAACGACGTCTTCGCCTTCGATGCCGACGCCGCCGAGAAGGAGGCCGCGATCGGCTCGCTCCGCAAGGCTCTCGACGAGACCGGTCTCGGCGTCCCGATGGTCACGACCAACCTCTTCTCCCACCCGGTGTTCCGCGACGGCGGGTTCACCAACAACGACCGCGACGTGCGCCGTTTCGCGCTCCGCAAGGCGGCGGACAACATCGACCTCGCCGTCTCCCTGGGCGCCCAGGTGTTCGTCGCCTGGGGCGGCCGCGAGGGTGCCGAGTCGGGTGCCACCAAGGACGTACGAGCGGCCCTCGACCGCTACGCCGAGGCGTTCAACGTGCTGGGCCAGTACGTGCTCGACCAGGGCTACGACCTCCGGTTCGCGATCGAGCCCAAGCCCAACGAGCCGCGCGGCGACATCCTGCTGCCGACGGTCGGCAACGCCCTCGCCTTCATCAACGAGCTCGACCACCCCGAGCTGGTCGGGGTCAATCCCGAGGTCGGGCACGAGGAGATGGCCGGGCTCAACTTCTCCCACAGCCTCGCCCAGGCCCTGTGGCACGGCAAGCTCTTCCACGTCGACCTCAACGGGCAGCACGGACCCCGCTTCGACCAGGACCTCCGGTTCGGTGCCGGCAACGTGCGCGGCGCGTTCTGGACCGTCGACATCCTCGAGTCGGGTGGCTACGACGGCCCGCGGCACTTCGACTTCAAGCCGCCGCGCACCGAGGACGACGACGGTGTCTGGGCGTCCGCGGAGGGATGCATCAGGAACTACCTGATCCTGCGCGAGAAGTCCCGGGCGTTCCGGGCCGACCCCGCGGTGCAGGAGGCGCTCCGAGCCGCCCGGGTCGACCAGCTCTCCGTCGCGACCGTGGGCGAGGGCGAGTCACTCGCCGACCTGCGCGCCGAGTCCTTCGACCCCGAGGCAGCGGCCGCACGCGGCATGGCCTTCGAGGCCCTCGACCAGCTGGCGCTCGAGCACCTCTACGGCGTGCGGGGCTGAGCGTGCCCCTGGTGGCCGGGGTCGACTCCTCGACCCAGTCCTGCAAGGTGCTCGTGGTCGACGCCGTCACCGGCGCCGTCGTACGACGTGGTCGGGCCTCGCACCCGGACGGCACGGAGGTCCATCCCGACCACTGGTGGACCGCACTGCAGCAGGCGGTCGCGGAGGCCGGCGGGCTGGACGACGTGTCCGCGGTGTCCGTCGGTGGTCAGCAGCACGGCATGGTCGCCCTCGACGACTCGGGTGAGGTGGTGCGACCGGCCCTGCTCTGGAACGACACCCGGTCGGCGCCGGCTGCCACCGACCTGACCGCCGAGCTCGGCGGTGCGGAGGTCTGGGCCCACGAGGTGGGCCTGGTCCCGGTCGCGTCGTTCACCGTCACCAAGCTGCGCTGGCTCGCCGAGCACGAGCCCGCCGCCGCCGCCCGCACGGCGTCCGTCTGCCTCCCCCACGACTGGCTCACGTGGCGTCTGGCCGGGGCCCCCGACGAGATCGTCACCGATCGCAGCGACGCCAGTGGCACCGGCTACTGGTCGGCCGCCACGGGCGCCTACGTGCCCCGGCTGCTGGTCCGCGCCCTGGGGCACGAGGCTCGGACGCCGCGCGTGGCCGCCCCCGACGAGGTGGTCGGGACGGGCGCCGGGGCCGAGTGGGTCCTCGGACCCGGGTGCGGCGACAACGCCGGCGCGGCGCTCGGGCTCGGTGCCTCCCCCGGTGACGTCGTCGTGTCGCTGGGCACCTCGGGTGTCGTCACCGCCGTCTCCCTCGTGCCGGCGGCCGACGTCACGGGCGCGGTGGCCGGTTTCGCCGACGCCACGGGCCACTTCCTGCCCTTGGTGGCGACGTTGAACGCCGCCCAGGTCCTCGACGTCACCGCGCGCCTGCTCGGCGTCGACCATGCGGGTCTCAGCGACCTGGCCCTGTCGGCTGCTCCCGGCGCCGGAGGTGTCGTGCTGGTGCCCTACCTCCAGGGTGAGCGCACGCCGGACCGGCCGGACGCGACCGGGTCCTTCCTCGGGCTCACCCTGGCCGGCACCACCCCGGCCAACGTCGCCCGCGCCGCGGTCGAGGGGCTGTGGTGCGGACTGGCCGACGGGCTCGCGGCGCTGCGCGCCCACGGCGCTGAGGTCAACCGGGTACTCCTGGTCGGCGGGGCGGCCGCCTCCCCCGCGGTCCGTCAGCTCGGTGCCGAGGTGCTGGGTCTGCCGGTCGACGTGCCGCCCGCCGAGGAGTACGTCGCCCTGGGCGCCGCCCGCCAGGCCGCCTGGGTGCTGGACCCGACGTCGGGGCCGCCCGCCTGGGACGGCGTGCACGCATCGCGTCACGCGCCACGGACGGACACCGGCCCGGCCGTCCGAGCCCGCTACGCCGAGGCGCGCGACCTGACCCTCGCCCGGCAGGCAGAGGGCTGACCCCCGCTCGGTCCTCGGCCGGCGCACGGGCCGACCGCTTCGCGTCGTCCGTCTCGGGACGGAAGACCCTCACCGACCCGTGTGACCGGTCAGTAACATCGGCGGCGTGTCCTACCTCCGACGTCAGCTGGTCACTGCCGCCCTCACCGCGAACGCCCTGCGCCCGCCGCCGACCGACAACATGCGGGTCGGCCTCTGGTCGTTCGCGTTCGGCTGGCCGACGAGCGAGCTGGCACCCCAGCTGCTCGCCCTCACCGCGGCCGACACCGCCGTCCACGTCGCCCGCGGGAAGCGGAGCCGCCTCGGCCTGCTGCTGGCGGTCGCCAGCGCCGCCGGCCTGACGCACCTGGTCCGGCAGAGCCGGCAGGTGCAGGTGCTCGCCGAGCAGTCCCTCGTCGACAGCCTCGGCGAGGAGTACGACGACCGACCCGGCGAGCGACCGACGACGGTCGACCTGGCGACGCCCTGGCGCAGGCTGCTGAACCCGTTCAGCCGCCGCAACCCGCGCGTGCGCGTGGACAAGGACCTTCGCTACAGCGACGCCGGGAAGCGCGGGCTGCTCGACATCTACCGGCCGGTGGACCGCGAGGTCGTCGGTGCACCCGTGCTGATCCAGGTCCACGGCGGTGGGTGGACCCTCGGCTCCAAGGACGACCAGGGCATCCCCCTCATGCACCGCATGGCGGAGCGCGGCTGGGTGTGCGTGGCGATCAACTACCGGCTCGCTCCCCGCGACGCCTTCCCCGCCCAGATCGTCGACGTGAAGAAGGCGATCGCGTGGGTCAAGGAGCACATCGAGGAGTACGGCGGCGACCCGTCGTACGTCGTCATCACCGGCGGCTCCGCCGGCGGCCACCTGACCGCACTGGCGGCGCTGACGCCGAACGACCCTGCCTACCAGCCCGGCTTCGAGGGCGCCGACACCCGCGTCCAGGCCGCTGTCCCGTTCTACGGCGTCTACGACTTCGCCGGCTCCACGGGGCTCCGCAACGCGTTGCTGATGCGCGACCGCTACCTGGCTCCCAAGATCGTGCAGCGCACGTGGGACGAGGATCCGGAGGTCTTCGAGCACGGCTCCCCGATCCTGCGGATCTCGCCCGACGCCCCCGACTTCTTCGTCCTCCACGGCGATCGTGACTCCCTGGTCGCGGTCGAGCAGGCCAGGCTGTTCGTCGCGGCCCTCCGCGAGACCTCGAAGAACAGCGTGGCCTACGCCGAGTTCCCGGGCACGCAGCACGCCTTCGACGTCTTCCCCTCGATCCGCTCCGAGCACGTCGTGCGGGCCGTCGAGCGCTACCTCGAGTGGCATCGCGCGCGTCGCTGACGCCGCCGCCTTGGGTAGCCTGCGATCGCCATGACCGATACCGAGTCCCTCCTCGCCCTGGCGCGGGCCACCCGGGGCTTCATGCCCGACGACGAGGGCCTCGCGCTGCACCGCCTGGCACGCGAGCGGCTCCCCCGTGGACCGGTGGTGGAGATCGGGACGTACTGCGGCAAGTCGGCCGTGTACCTCGGCACGGCCGCTCGAGAGGTGGGCGGTGTGGTCTTCACCGTCGACCACCACCACGGTTCGGAGGAGAACCAGGTCGGCTGGGCACACCACGACCCGTCGCTCGTCGACGCCGCCACCGGGCGCATGGACACGCTGCCGTCCTTCCGTCGGACGATCGGCGAGGCCGGCCTCGAGGACGTCGTGGTGGCGGTCGTCGGTGCCTCGGCGACCGTCGCCTCCCACTGGCGCACCCCGATCTCGCTGCTCTTCATCGACGGCGGGCACGGCAACGAGCCCGCCCACGCCGACTACCACGGGTGGGCGCGGTGGGTGATGCACGACGGGCTCCTGGCGATCCACGACGTGTTCCCCGACCCGGCCGACGGTGGCCGGCCGCCGTACGAGGTCTACCTGCGCGCGCTCGGCTCGGGCGCCTTCATCGAGGCCGAGGCGGTCGGGTCGCTCCGGGTGCTGCGTCGTTCGTCAGGCGTGGCCGGCGAGCGCGTCGGCTGACGCGCAGCCGCACTCGAGGGCCAGCGGCTCGGGGTCGGGGACGAGCCCGGCACCACGGACGAGGTCACTGCCGGCCGTCCGGCCGGCCAGCGCGTCGTACGCGAGCAGGACGGCGGCGGTCGTGAAGGTCGTGTGCTCGGCCGGCCAGTGGACGTCGTCGGGGTACACGTAACCCGTCCAGTAGCCACCGTCGTCGTTGCGCAGGTGCTGCGTGTCGACGAAGAGGCGCGTCGCCTCGTCGTGGTCGCCGAGGGCGTCGAGGGCGAGAGCCAGCTCGCACGACTCGGCGCCGGTCACCCACGGGTCGGTGTCGACACACCGGACTCCGAGACCCGGCACCACGAAGTCGTGCCAGCGGCTGTCGATCAGGGCCCGGCCCGCCGCGCCCCGGACGGCACCTCCGAGCACGGGGTAGTACCAGTCCATCGAGAAGGTCGACTTGTCCAGGAAGTCGCCGCGATGCTCGCGGAGGGCGTGGCCGAGCCGCCCGGTGGCCAGCTCCCACCCGGGCTGCGGGTCGTCGAGGAGCTCGGCGAGGGTCAGGCCCGCGCGCAGCGAGTGGTGGATGCTCGACGACCCCGCCAGGAGGCCCTCACGGTTGACGCGCGCCGGTCCGTCCGGACTCCACTCCTGTGACCAGGCGATGCCGCCGAACGGCAGCTGCAGGGACGTGGCGAAGTCGAGGGCGGCGCGGACCGTCGGCCACATCGTCTCGACGAACCGCCGGTCACGGTCGACCAGCCAGTGGTGCCACACCCCGACCGCGACGTAGGCCGCCATGTTGGTCTCGCCGCTGGCGTCCTCGACCGCGCCACCGACGGTCTTCAACGGCCACGAGCCGTCGTGCCGCTGGGTCCGGCGTACCCACTGCCACGCGCGGCGTGCGGCGTCGTGGCGGCCGGCGACGAGAAGCGCCATCGCCGCCTCGACGTGGTTCCACACGTCGGTGTGGCCGCCGACCGTCCACGGGACCGCACCGTCGCGCTCCTGGACGGCCTCGATGGCACGCCCGGACTGCGCGACCTGCTCGGCGGTGAGCAGCTCAGGAGGCATCGGTGGCCACCGGCGGGTGCTGAGGCTTGTGGAAGTAGACGACCAGGCTCTTCCCGATCAGCGGGTCGAGGACCTTCTCTGCCCAGCGCGTGGCCCGAGGCGCCTTCATGATGTCCCAGACCAGCAGCCGGTGGTACGCCTTCGCGAGCGGGTGGTCGTCCTGGTCGACGCCGACCGCGCACTTGATCCACCAGTACGGCGCGTGCAGGCCGTGCGCGTAGTGGCGACCGTCGTACACCAGACCGGCGTTGACGGCCTTGCCGACCAGCTCCGCGTCGGAGTAGATCCGGATGTGGCCCCCGGGGGTGTTGTGGTAGTCGTCGGAGAGCTTCCAGCAGATCACCTCGGGCAGCCAGCGCGGCACCGTCAGCGCGATCGTCCCGCCCGGGCGCAGCACCCTGACGAGCTCAGCGAGCGCCTGGATGTCGGCCGGCACGTGCTCGAGGATCTCGGCAGCCACCACTCGGTCGAACTCGCCGTCGGCGAAGGGCAGCGACAGCGCGTCACCCTCCTTGACGTCGGCCTCGGCGCCGTCGGGGACCTCGCCCGCGTCGGCCATCGCGACGAACATGTCGCGCACCCGCGACAGCTCGTCGGCGTCCTGGTCGAACGCCACGACGTCGGCGCCGCGCCGGTACATCTCGAAGGCATGGCGCCCGGCCCCGCACCCCAGGTCGAGGACGCGGTCACCCGGGCGCAACCCCAGGCGGTCGAAGTCAACGGTCAGCAAGGCTCCCCCTCGTGAAGTCGGCGATCGCGTCCTCGTACGCCGCGGCGGTCGCGATCGCGGCGGCGCGCCAGCTGAAGAGCTCCTCGACCCGGCGGCGTCCGGCCGCGCCGTAGCGGGCGCGGCGCTCGGGGTCGTCGAGCAGCGCGTCGAGGGCGGCGACCAGCTCGGCGACGTCGCCCGGCGTGACCAGGTCGGCGCACACCCCGTCGGGCCCGACGACCTCGGGGATGGCGCCGGCCCGTGACACCACGAGCGGCGTCGCGGTCGCCATCAGCTCGGCGGTCGGCAGCGAGAAGCCCTCGTAGAGGCTCGGGACGCAGGCCACCTCGGCGGACCCCATCAGCGCGACCAGCTCTGCGTCGCTGATCCCGTGCACGAACCGCACGTGGTCGCGGATCGAGAGCTCGTCGAGGAGACGCTCGGTCCGGCCGCCCGCGGTGGGCTTGGTGACGAGCAGCAGCTCGAGCTCCGGCCGCTCCGTGCGCAGCTTGGCGAACGCCTCGAGCAGGGTGGCGATCCCCTTGAGCGGTGCGTCCGCGCTGGCCATGGCCAGGATCCGCCCGGGGACCCGGGGCACAGTCGGCGGCACGAAGCTGTCCTCGACGCCGAGCAGCACCGGGCGGACGCGAGCCGGGTCGACGCCGAACTCGCGGACGACGTCGGACGCCGACGACTCCGACGGCGTGAGCACCATCCGCATCGCCTTGGCCACCCGCGCCTGCATCCGGACGAACCCGTACCAGCGACGCAACGTGAGCCGTTTCCGCAGGCCGGGTGCGGCGGCGAGGTCGATCCTGCGGTCGATGCTGATCGGGTGGTGGACGGATACGACGAGCGGGAGCCCGGTCGCCTCCTCGAGGCCGAGCAGGGGCGAGCCGAGGGTCTGGTTGTCGTGGATGATGTCGAAGTCGCCGGCGCGCTCACGCAGCAGGCGGAGCACCCGGCGGCTGAACGTGCGGGGCTCGGGGAAGCCGGCCGTCCACATCGTCAGCACCTCCTCCACGTCGACCAGGTCGCGGAGCTCCGACGGGCGAGGTGTCCGGAACGGGTCGGGCTCGCGGTAGAGGTCGAGGCTCGGCACCTTCGTCAGCCGGACGCCGGCGTCCAGCTCGGGGTAGGGCTGCCCCGAGAAGACCTCGACCTCGTGGCCGAGCTCCACCAGCTCGCGGCTCAGGTGGCGGAGGTAGACGCCTTGGCCGCCGCAGTGCGGCTTGCTGCGGTACGACAGCAGTGCGATGCGCACGGGCTCCGCCTTCCGGTCCGGATCGACCGGCGCGTGATGCTACCCACCGGTATGCCGACCCTAACCGGGCGCCGTCCCGGGGCCACCTGCTGGTCCGGCGTTCGGGGTCGGTGACCGGGGTCTCGACAGGCTCGACCAACGGGTGGGCCTCGACCAGCGGGTGGGTCTCGACAGGCTCGACCAACGGGTGGGTCTCGACCAGCGGGGAGCACGCCGAGTCGGCGCAAAGGAGACACCGAATGTCACGCCGAGTCGGCGCAAAGAGACACCGAATTCACGCCGAGTCGGCGCAAAGGGGCATCGAAATCACGCCGAGTTGTCACGTGCCGACTCGGCGGAGGACTGCTACGTGCCCTCGCTCGAGTGGCCGGGGAAGACGTGGGCGGAGGGGTCGATCACGACGGCCGCGTTGTTGACGGCGGTGGCCGCCTCGCCGAAGCCGACCGCGATCAGGCGCACCTTGCCGGGGTACTCGGTGATGTCGCCGGCCGCGAAGACACGCTCCAGGTTGGTCCGCATCGCGGCGTTCACCACGATGTGGCGCTTCTGGACCTCGATCCCCCACTGCTGGAGGGGCCCGAGATCGGCCACGAAGCCGAGGGCGGCGACCACGGCCTGGGCCGGGCGACGCTCGGGCTCCTGGCCGTCGACGGTGATCTCGACCTCGGCCACCGTCGGTTCTCCGAAGAGCCCGCTGACCTGTGCCTTGGTGATGATCTCGACGCTCGAGTCGCGGACCGCCTGCACGGTGCGCTCGTGGGCCCGGAACCCGTCGCGCCGGTGGACGAGCGTGATCGACCGGGCGACCGGCTCGAGGTGGATCGCCCAGTCGAAGGCCGAGTCGCCACCGCCGACGATGACGACGTCCTTGCCGGCGTACGGCGCGAAGCTCGGCACGAAGAACTCCATCCCGCGTCCGAGCCACCCGTCTCCGGCGGGCAACGGCCGCGGGCTGAACTTGCCGATCCCGGCCGTGATCAGCAGCGCCTTGGCCCGCACCTCGCTGCCGTCGTCGAGGGTCACGGTGACGGAGTCGTCCGCCTCGACGAGGCCGACCGCCGTGCGGTCCAGGAGGTAGTCGGGCTCGGCGGTGTTGGCCTGCTCGACCAGCCCCTCCACGAGGTCGCGCCCCTTGATGGTCGGGAAGCCCGCGACGTCGAGGATCTGCTTCTCGGGGTACATCGCGGTGATCTGTCCGCCGAGCTCGGGCAGCGAGTCGATCACGGCGACCCGCATCCCGCGGAACCCGGCGTAGTAGGCGGCGTACAGGCCCGTCGGGCCGGCCCCGATGATCGCCAGGTCTGTCTCGAGTTGTGCCACGTCGCTCCCTTTCCGGAGTCGTTCACCCAGTCTGCACGTTGCCGACGAGCCAGCCGCGGTCGGTGCGCACCATGGTCACGAGTGCACGCCGCGCGTTGTACGACGGGTCGCCGCTGCCGGCGACGACCCGCTGGTCGAGGAAGAGCAGCGCCTGCACCTCGTCGGGAGACGCACGCACCACCCCGGCCGCGGCGACCCGGGTCGTCGTCCGGGTCCGCGACGAGACGACCCTCGCCCGGACAGGCGCCGCCGTCGTCCGGTAGGTCGCCGCGAAGGAGTCTGTCATCAGCCCCGCGGCTCGATCGAGGTGTGCGTCGTAGTCCTTCCACGACACGGTGAAGATCGCCGCAGCGTCCTGCGCCGCCGTCTCCACCGCGCTGCGCGCAGCGATGTCACCGATCACGACCGGACGCGCAGCGGTGGACGTGGGGTCCGAGGCACCCCAGAGGTACCACGCCTCTCCCGCGACGACGGTCGCGAGCACCAGGGCGCACCCGGCCAGGACGCCGGTGGTCCGGGCGGTCATGCGGCGTCCCCGACGAACGCGATGTCGGAGGTCAGCCACCGGTCTCCCTCACGGAGCAGGGTCAGTCGCAGCCGGTAGTGGCGCGGCACCTCCTGGCCACCGGTGCGCCGGTTCGCGACCGTGCCGCTGGTCGCCACGATCACGGTGGCGCGGTCGGGCACGACGTCGACGACGCCCGACGAGACGACATGACCGGTCAGGGTCGACCGCTGCCGTTGCATGGTGGCCGCCAGGTCGCGCGCAGAGCGGACGTAGTGTGCGCGGAAGTCGCCCGTGGCACCGTCGGCGACCGCGTGGATGCTCCGGGCCGCCTGGTCGTAGCGCAGGTTCACGAACGCCGTCGCCTCGGCGTCGGCGGCCGCCAGCACCGCGCCGTACCGCTCCGCGCGGGCACTCGCCTCCGCCCGGTCCGCGTGGGTACGCCGGACCAGGGCCGCGCCCAGCACGGTGAGCAGGAGGAGGAGCGTGACCAGCGCTGCCAGCCACCGCTGCGTCGCGGTCACGAGAGCCCGCCGGAACCGCGCGCCGCGACCATCACGGTGTGTCCCTCCCAGGCTCGACCGATCCCCGCTCGCGCATCGTACGGGCTCGGCGTCCATGACACGGCCGGGTCCATGAGCGTGTTCCCTACGATGCCGGTGTGGCAGCCAGCGACGTCTCACCCTCTCCCCTGACCCGCTCGACGGTCGGCCCCCTGCGGCGCAACCCGTGCGCCCTCCTGCTCGCCGTGCAGCTGATCTCGGTGCTCGCCTACCCGTTCCTGGACTCGTCGGCGCTGGGTCGAGCAGGCGTCGGCGTCGCGGGGCTGCTCGTCGTCGCCGCCGCGCTGTGGGCCGTCCGCCGGACACCCGCACTGACCTGGGTGGCCCTGGTCGTCGGCGTACCGGCGATGGTGCTGACGGTGCTCGAGGCGGTGTCCCCGAGCAACGACGCGATCGTGCTGCTCTCCGCGATGTTCCACGCGCCGCTCTACCTCTACGTGTCCTACGGGATGATCCGCTACGTCTTCGCCGACGAACGCGTGACGTCCGACGAGATCTACGCCGTCGGCGCGGCGTTCACGGTCGTGGCCTGGGGCTTCGCCTACGTCTACTCGGGAGCCCAGGTCGTCTGGCCGGGCTCCTTCGCCGGCCCCGGCGGCCCGGCGGACCAGACCTGGTTCGAGCTGCTCTTCTTGTCGTTCACGACGCTGACCAGTACCGGGCTCTCCGACATCACGCCGGTCCTCGCCCACGCGCGCTCCCTGTCGATCGTCGAACAGGTCACCGGCGTCTTCTACATCGCCTTCGTGGTCGCGCGGATGGTCGCCCTGACCGTCATCCGCCGGCGTCCGGAGCAGCCATGACGCGCCGCGAGGACGTGCTCGCCGCGGTGTCGGCCGTGCGTCGTGGCTCGGGAACGGTCTCGGTGGTGGCCCGTGCGGCGGGCGTCGACGAACCCAGGGTCAGTGTGGACCCGGATCACCAGCACTACTCCGCGAGCACCATGAAGCTGCCGATCCTCGTCGCCGCCCACCGCCGGGCGGAGCGCGGCGAGCTCGACCTGGATCGGCCGGTGACCGTGCACGACGACCTGGACTCGGTCGTGGCGGGCGTGCGGTTCCGCGTCGACCCGGGTGAGGACTCCGACCCCGAGACCTGGGCTGCGCTCGGGCGCGAGGTGTCGCTGCGCAGTCTCGTCGAGCGGATGGTGACGGTGTCGGGCAACCTCGCGACGAACCTCGTCCTCGAGCAGGTCGGCCTGCGCGAGGTCGCCGCGGTGCTCGCCGACGCAGGGTGCTCGGAGCGGACGCAGGTGGTCCGGGGGATCGAGGACTACGCCGCTCGCGATGCCGGGACCGACAACCTCGTCACCGCCGACGACCTCGCTCGCCTGATGGTCGCCCTGGCCGAGGGTCGGCTCGCCGGCCCGGAGGCGACAGCCGCCTGCGAGACGACCCTGCGGGCCCAGACCTATCGCGACGGCATCCCGGCCGGTCTCCCCGACGACCTGCTGGTCGGCAACAAGACCGGATGGATCGACGGGGTCAACCACGACGTCGCCCTGGCGCGGGCTCCGGGCCTGCCTCCCGTCGGGGTCGCCGTGCTCGTGACGGCGCCCGGCACCCCGGCCGAGCGCGAGGCCGGGATCGCCCGGATCACCCGAGCCGTCTGGGCGGCCGTGGTCGCTGACGGACCCGATCTACGATGAGCCGGTGACCACGGGGAGCGTCTGGCGCGAGTTCGAGCACGACCCTCGCGACCCTCAGTACGCCGACATGCGCGCCTCCGACCGCGACCGGGCAGTGGTGCACGACGTGCTGGCCACGGCGTACGCCGAGGGACGCCTCGACCGCGACGAGCTGGACGAGCGCACGGCGGCGGTGACGGCGGCCAAGACGTATGCCGAGCTGCTGCCACCGATCCGCGACCTCACCACCGAGGCGGTCCCGGCGCGCTTCTCACCGGCACCCTCGGGCGACCTGGAGCGACAGGCACGCCTCTACTACGGCGAGAAGCTGCGCGAGGCGTTCTTCGGGTTCCTGATCCCCAACCTGATCGTCTGGGCGATCTGGTTCATGACGGGGCAGGGCTGGCCCTGGCCGATCTTCGTCACCATCCCGACCGGGGCCAACCTGGCACGCGTCGCCGCCAGCCGCGGGTCGATCGTCGAGCAGCGCGTCCAGAAGCTCCAGCGCCGTCAGGCCAAGGCTCTCGAGGCGCCGAAGGACGAGCCCGCGAAGGACGGCACCCAGTCGGGCGAGATCCTCGACCAGACCCACGAGAAGCCCGACGAGGCCTGACGCCTCAGGCGTCCCACCCGTCGGGCCGGAGCGTCTTCGGCAGCTTCTCGACGACCAGGCGGTAGGACTCGTCGACAGCCTCGAGCAGCTCGTCGTCGGGGATCTTCCCGTCGAAGGCGAGGTCGTTCCAGCCTGACCTGCCGATGTAGGCCATCACCGACGCGCTGCCGGGGTAGCGGTGCAACCACTCGTCGGCCACCTCGCGGGTCGTGGCCGCCTTCACGCCGACCCCCTCGCCACCGAGGAACGCGAAGATCTTGCCCCGCTCCCCCGGCCCGACCTTGAAGACGGGATGCTCGTGGTCCCAGGGGTTGTCGGCCCAGGCGCCTGGCTTGGCGGCGCAGTACGACGCCATCCGTCCGGCATCCACCTACTTGGTGGCTTCCATCATCTGGCGCAGCTCCTTCTTCAGGTCGTTGACCTCGTCGCGCAGCCGCGCGGCCAGCTCGAACTGCAGCTCCGCGGCGGCCGACTTCATCTGGTCGGTCAGCTCCTGGATCAGCGCCGCCAGCTCCGAGCTGGGCAGGCCGGCGATGTCCTTGGCGTGCTGGCCGGCGTTCAGCTGGCCGAGCGCCGGGACCGGCTGGCCCTGCTTGAGCTTCACACCGCCGGCGCGACCCTTGGCCTCGGTGCCGGCCCAGGTCGCCAGCAGCGCCTGGGTGTCCTCGCCCTCGCGAGCCAGCATCTCGGTGATGTCGGCGATCTTCTTGCGCAAGGGCTGGGGGTCGACGCCCCGCTCCTCGTTGTAGGCGACCTGCTTGGCGCGACGCCGGTTGGTCTCGTCGATCGCCGACTCCATCGACGGGGTGATCTTGTCGGCGTACATGTGCACCTGGCCCGACACGTTGCGGGCGGCCCGGCCGATGGTCTGGATCAGCGACTTGTCGGACCGCAGGAAGCCTTCCTTGTCGGCGTCGAGGATCGACACCAGCGAGACCTCGGGCAGGTCGAGACCCTCGCGCAGGAGGTTGATGCCGACCAGGACGTCGTAGTCACCCAGGCGCAGGTCGCGGAGCAGCTCGATGCGCTTGAGGGTGTCGACCTCGGAGTGGAGGTAGCGGGTACGGACGCCGGCGTCGAGGAGGTAGTCGGTGAGGTCCTCCGACATCTTCTTGGTCAGGGTGGTGACCAGGATCCGCTCGTTCTTCGCCACGCGGAGGTTGATCTCGTGGATCAGGTCGTCGATCTGACCCTTGGTCGGCTTCACCACGACCTCGGGGTCGACGAGGCCGGTCGGCCGGATGATCTGCTCGACGACGTCGCCCTGCACCTTGTCGAGCTCGTAGTTGCCCGGGGTCGCCGAGAGGTAGATGGTCTGCCCGATCCGCTCGAGGAACTCCTCCCACCGCAGCGGCCGGTTGTCCATGGCGCTCGGCAACCGGAAGCCGTGGTCGACGAGGTTGCGCTTGCGGGACATGTCGCCCTCGTACATCCCACCGATCTGCGGCACGGCGACGTGGGACTCGTCGACGACGAGGACGAAGTCCTCGGGGAAGTAGTCGAGCAGGCAGTTGGGCGGCGTGCCGTAGCCGCGGCCGTCGATGTGCATCGAGTAGTTCTCGATGCCGGCGCAGGACCCGACCTGTCGCATCATCTCGATGTCGTAGGTCGTCCGCATCCGCAGGCGCTGGGCCTCGAGCAGCTTGCCCTGGCGCTCGAAGGTCGCCAGCCGCTCCTCGAGCTCGGCCTCGATGCCGTTGATCGCGCGCTCCATGCGCTCCGGGCCGGCGACGTAGTGGGTGGCCGGGAAGACGTAGAGCTCGTCGTCCTCGCTGATCACCTCGCCGGTCACCGGGTGGAGGGTCATCAGCCGCTCGACCTCGTCGCCGAAGAACTCCACCCGCACGGCGTGCTCCTCGTAGACCGGGAAGATCTCCAGGGTGTCGCCTCGCACCCGGAACGTGCCGCGGGTGAAGGTCATGTCGTTGCGGGTGTATTGGATCTCGACCAGCCGCCGCAGGATGGAGTCGCGGTCGCGCTCGTCGCCGACCTTGAGCTTGAGCATCCGGTCGACGTACTCCTGCGGGGTGCCGAGGCCGTAGATGCAGGACACCGTCGACACCACGATCACGTCGCGGCGGGTCAAGAGGGAGTTGGTGGCGGAGTGGCGCAGCCGCTCGACCTCCTCGTTGATCGAGGAGTCCTTCTCGATGTAGGTGTCGGTCTGGGGGACGTAGGCCTCGGGCTGGTAGTAGTCGTAGTAGGAGACGAAGTACTCGATCGCGTTGTGGGGGAACAGCTGACGCAGCTCGTTGGCGAACTGCGCGGCCAGCGTCTTGTTCGGCTGCATCACCAGGATCGGCCGCTGCACCTGCTCGGCGACCCAGGCCACCGTCGCGGTCTTGCCGGTGCCGGTCGCACCGAGCAGCACGACGTCCTGCACGCCACCCTTGATACGGCGGACGATCTCCTCGATCGCGGCCGGCTGGTCACCGCTCGGCTGGTAGTCGGAGACCACCTCGAACGGCGCCAACCGGCGCTCCAGGTCGGTCACGGGTCGCATGACGACCAGCCTACGGGCGACCACCGACAGCGGGTCCCCTCGCGTCCTGCGGGGATCCGAGGGTGCCGCGGGCTCGGGCGTGGTCTACTTCCGACCCATGGACGATCCGGGGCCGATCCACCGCTGGGTGGCCGACCGGTCGTCGGCCCGGCACGCAGCCACGGCGCTGCTGATCCAGGAGCTGCGGCGCGGCCGCATCCTGGCCCTCGGCCTCCTGCTCCTGGTGGGGATGATCGTGCTGCTGATGACCACCGGCCGCACCGAGGAGGACCACGACCCGCTCCTGGCCTCCCTCTTCTCGCTCGGCCTGGTCGGCTTCCTGGTCCTGTGTGCCGTCGGCTTCGCCCACTGGCAACGGTTCCGCGTGATGCGGGTCCAGCTGCCTCCGGGACTCGAGATGACCTCCCAGTTCGGCCCCGACTACCTGGTGCTTCGCCGCCAGTGGGCGGAGTCCACCTTGCAGTTCGACGGGTTCTCTGACCTGTGGGTGGTGCACGGCTGGGTGCTGCTGCGGCGGCGGCAGGTCACGACGCAGGTGATGCTCCCCTGCGAGCTCCTGCCGTCGGACGACCTGGCTCGGCTGCGGCTCGTCATCGCCGGCTACCAGCCCCGCGAGCCCGCGGAGCCTGCTGACCCCGCCGCTCCCGATCCCGCCGACCCGTCGGGTCCGTCCGAGGGGCCCGCGGATCGCGAGGACGGATAGCCGGGCGACACCCGCGGCCACCGGGCGTACGTTTCAGCCCGTGGCAGCGACCGACCTCGAGCGCGGGCGAGCGGCGTACGACGACCGCCGGTGGGCGGCGTGCGTCCTCGCGCTCCGCGCGGCCGAGGCGGCCGGTGAGCTGCAGGACCGCGACCTCAAGGCGCTCGCGATCTCGCTGTACCTCGTCGGAGACGACGCCGGCTGCGACGAGGTGATGGAGCGCGGACACCAGACGGCGCTCGACCGCGGTGACTGGAGGCTCGCGGCCGAGGTCTCGTTCTGGCACGGGTTCACGCTGTTCGGGCGCGGCGAGCACGCCCGCGCCGGCGCGTGGCTCGCGCGGTCACGTGAGCTCGTCGGCGAGCATCACCTCGGCGGGGTCGAGGCCAGCCTGCCCGACGTCGTCGAGGCCCGCGGGCTGCTCGCCGCCGGCCGGAGCGAGGAGGCGATGGAGCTCGCGCGCCGCGCCGCGCTCGTCGGCCGCGAGCTGGGCGACCCCAACCTCGAGGTCCTCGGACGCCTCACCGTGGGCCAGGTCCTGCTCCAGCAGGGACGTACCGAGGAGGCTCTGGCGTGCCTCGACGAGGTCATGCTCACCGTCTCCGGGGGCGACCTCGACCCACCGGTCGCCGGCCTGGCCTACTGCGCCGTGATCGGCACCTGCATGGGCCTGCTCGACCTCCCTCGGGCCCGCGAGTGGACCGGCGTCCTGTCCGCCTGGTGCGACTCCCAGGACGGACTCGTGCCGTTCCGCGGCCAGTGCCTCGTGCACCGCAGCCAGCTGAAGGCGATGGAGGGCGACTGGACGGCCGCACTCGACGAGGCGCAGCGCGCGACCGCCCGGCTGGGCGACACGGCCTCCGGCAATGCGTGGTACCAGCTCGGCGAGGTCCACCGGCTCCGCGGCGCGTGGCCCGAGGCCGAGGACGCCTACCGTCATGCCAACGGGCTCGGGCGACAGCCCGAGCCCGGCCTCGCCCTGATGCGGCTGGCCCAGGGACGGACCGACACCGCGGTGACCACCTTCCGGCGGCTCCACGCCGAGCCCGACCGGGTCGACCGCCTCGACGTCCTGACCGGGTACGTCGAGGCGATGCTCGCCGCGGGAGACGTCGGCGCCGCGGAGGTCGCCGCCGAGGAGCTCGCGACCTCGGCCGACCTCGGCCCCCTCGTCCATCGGGCCCGTGCCGACGAGGCGCGGGGCGCCGTCCGACTGGCACGCGGTGACGCGCCGGGAGCCCTGGCCTGCCTCCGCCCGGCCGCGGAGATCTGGCGCTCGCTCGCCATGCCGTACGACGTAGCGCGGGTACGGGTACGGATCGGCGACGCCTGCCGTGCCCTCGGCGACGACGCCTCGGCCGACCTCGAGCACGACGCGGCCCGCGAGACCTTCACCCGCCTCGGCGCGGCGCCCGACCTCGAGCGGCTCGACGGCCGCGCCACGGGTGCGGACGGGTTGACGACGCGGGAGATCGAGGTGCTCCGGCTGGTGGCCGCGGGTCACACCAACCGGCGGATCGCCTCGGAGCTCGTTCTCAGCGAGAAGACCGTCGCCCGGCACCTCTCCAACATCTACGCCAAGCTCGACCTCGGATCGAGGTCCGCGGCCACGGCCTACGCCTACGACCACCACCTGGTCTGAGTCCCCCGCTGCACCGAACTACCCACTCCCCCGTGCCAGGGATGGGTAGGTCGCCCGACGCGCGGGCCCGCTCCGGCTTCCTACGGTCGACGCAACCGAAGGAGACCACCATGAGCGAGACCCGGACCGAGCGCGACACCTCCGTCGCCGACCACCCCGAGCGCGTCCCCACCCTCGTCGTCGGCGCCGGTCAGGCCGGCCTGGCGACGGCATACCACTTGAGCCTCGCCGGCCACGACTGTGTCGTCCTCGACCGGAACCACCGGGTCGGCGACCAGTGGCGCGAGCGCTACGACTCCCTGGTCCTGAACACCCCGGCCAAGCGCGACTCGCTCCCGGGCCTCCCGTTCCCCGGCCCGCCCCACGCCTTCCCCACGGCCGACATGCTCGCGGACTACCACGAGGACTACGCCCGCAGGTTCGGCCTTCGAGTCGACGGCGGCACCGACGTGCGCTCCGTCGTGCAGGAGGCGGGCGGGGGCTGGCTGGTCACAACGAGCCGGGGGACCTACGCCGCCGACAACGTCGTCGTCGCCACCGGCGGAGAGACCCACCCCCGGATGCCGGACGTCGCTGCCCACCTCGACCCCGGGATCCGCCAGCTCCACTCGCGCGACTACCGCAACCCCGACCAGCTGCTCCCCGGACCCGTCCTGGTCGTGGGTCTCGGCCAGTCGGGCGCCGACATCGCCCTCGAGCTGGCCCGGGCCGGCCACGAGGTGACCGTGTCGGGGCGCGTGCCGGGCGAGATCCCGGTCAGGATCGACAGCCTGCGGGGCCGGATCGGCTTCTCGGTGCTGTGGTTCGTCTGGAACCACGTGCTCACCGAGCGCACGCCGCCGGGACGGCGGGCGAGGGCGGCGATCCGTGGTGGCCGTGCGGCCCCCCTGGTGCGGGTGAAGCGGCGCGACCTCGACGAGGCCGGGGTACGGCGGCTCGAGGCGCGCACCACCGACGTCGTCGACGGACGGCCGGCGCTCGCCGACGGGACGGTGCTCGACGTCGCCAACGTGGTGTGGTGCACCGGCTTCCGCCAGGACTTCTCGTTCATCCGGCCCTCGCCGGTCGACGACGACGGGTGGCCGCGCGACGAAGGTGGTGTGGTCCCCGACCTGCCGGGCCTCTACTTCATGGGGCTGCTCTTCCAGCGCGGGTTCTACTCGATGCTCTCCGGTGGGGCTGGCCGGGACGCGCGGTTCATCGCGCGGCACATCCTCACGCGCTCGCCGGTGCGTACCTGAGCCGGCGCGGTCGACGCGTCACTCGGGTGCTCCTGCCGGCCTCGGGGCTTCGGCGCCGGGTGCGCTCGCTGGATAACGTGGGAACGTGCACACGTCCCCGTCCGCCGACCGTTGGCTCATCGTGATCCGCCGGACGGTGCTGGGCGTCGTCGCCGCACCCTTCCTGGTCGCGATCGCGATGACCCTGGTCGACTCCTACCGCCGCCGCGGCAAGCGACGTGCGGTGTCGTTCCCCACCGAGCCACCGGCGACCGTCGCCGTGGGCCAGGGCGAGGTCACGACGTACACCTTCGGTACGGACCTGTACGACGCCATGATCGAGGCGATCGAGGCCGCCCAGCGGCAGGTCCTGTTCGAGACCTACATCTGGAAGGGCGACGAGGTCGGCCAGCGCTTCAAGACGGCACTCGCCGAGGCGGCGGAGCGCGGTGTCGAGGTCTACTGCATCTTCGACGGCTTCGCGAACCTCGTCGTCCCGCCCGGTTTCAAGCGGTTCCCGTCGTCGATGAAGGTGCTGCGCTATCCCGTCTACGTCGCGGGATGGCGGCCGTTCGACCTGCGCCGCTACGGCCGCGACCACCGCAAGATCCTGGTGGTGGACGACACCGTGGGCTTCGTCGGCGGCTACAACATCGGAGACGCCTACGCCACCGAGTGGCGCGACACGCACGTCCGGATCACCGGGCCGGGGGTCTGGGACCTGAAACGCGCCTTCGCCGACTTCTGGAACCTCAACCGGCGTCGCCGCATCCGGGCCAGCGAACGGCCGCTCCTGCTCGAGACGGCGTCGACCTGGGAGCCGACGATCCGCTTCCACCGCAACGTGCCCCGGCTGTGGATGTTCCCGATCCGGTCGATGTACCTCGAGGCGATCAACCGGGCCAGCCGCAACATCTGGATGACCTGCGCGTACTTCATCCCCGACCAGGACTTCGTGGACGCCCTCACCACGGCCGCCCGCCGCGGCGTCGACGTCCGCGTGCTGATCCCGGCGAAGTCCAACCACGTGGTCGCCGACTGGATCTCGCGCGGCTACTTCTCCCAGCTGCTCGACTCGGGAGTGACCCTCCTGCGCTACCGCGACGCCATGGTGCACGCCAAGACCTGCACGATCGACGGCACGTGGTCGACGGTCGGCACGGCGAACGTCGACCGGCTCAGCCTGACCGGGAACTACGAGATCAACGTCGAGATCATCGACCCCGCACTGGCTGCCTCGCTGGAGGAGATCTTCCGCCTCGACCAGAGCAACTCGATGGAGCTGACCAGCGCCGAGTGGGAGGCGCGCGACGTCTATCGGCGCTTCACGGAGTTCGTGCTGAACCCGCTGCGACCCCTGCTCTAGCGGGCCTTCGGGATGTCGAGGAGGGAGCTCAGCTGCAGCGCCTTGCCCTTGTCTCCCCGGACCCTCAGCTGACCCTTGAGCACCCCGATCACGGGACTGAGGTGACCGGTCGCCAGGCGCAGGTAGTCGTAGCCCTGACACGTGATCGTGGCGTCGCGCTGCTCCCCTTCGACACCGGCGTCGACGGACACGTCACCGTGGTGCACCCGTACGACGTAGCGCTCGATCTCGCCGGTCGGGTTGCCCAGGAGCCGGAACCCGACGGTCAGGTCGACGTCGCGGGCCTTGCGCTCGTTGAGGTAGTCGGGGAGACGACGGAAGATCTCGCTCAGGACGACGGGCCGGAAGCCCGACGACATCACCTTGCGGAGGTGGCCGAGCGGCACGCCCCGGAGCACCGTGGCGACGTCGACGGGGTCGAGCTCGGTGGGATCCACCGCGACGTGGTGGGTCCCCGGGACGCGGAAGATGCCTCCCAGCCCGATCGCGAGACCGGCGTCTCCCTGGATGTCGAGGGTGCCGGCGAGGTACTCCAGGCCGGCGTTGCGCTCGCCGCTGACCAGGCGCAGGAACCGGACGACGTTGGTGGTCAGGACGACGTCGACCGGCTCGTCGGCCGCGATGTCGGGGCGGGCCACGATCTCGCCGCCACTCAGCTCGAGGCCGTGCCGCTCGAGCAGCCGGCCGCGGCGCTGCAGGTCGAACCGCACCACGCCGTGGAGGAGGGCCAGCCGCTCGGGGACGGCGTACTCGTGGAGCCTGGAGAGGATCACCTCGACCGCGACGGGCCGGATCATCTCGCGACCCACGACCGAGAGGAGGTCCTCGTCCGACGTCTCGCGGATCGCCGTGACGAGCTCCTCGGCCCCGATCTCGGTGAGGAACGCCCGTGCCGCGTGGGCGTCGGCGTCGCGCAACGACGACAGGTCCGTCACGCGCGCCTCCCGTCGGTCTGGCTACGGACTGTAGACCTAGGACGCCGGCAGGTGGGTCCGTGGCGCCATCCGGGGACCGCGCCGCGGCCGGCCTCCGGCCAGGCCGTGGATCAGCGCCACCACGCGGTTGCGCTGCGGCCGCCACGGCTCGAGGAAGGCACGGAGCTCCTCGTCGTCGTACGGCGTGCCGGTCACGGCCCAGCCGATGTCCTTGGCGATGTGGTAGTCGCCGAAGCTCACCGCGTCGGGATCGCCGAAGGCGCGCGACCGCACCTCGGCCGAGGTCCACTCCCCCAGCCCGGGCAGCGTACGCAGCCTCGTGTCGGCCACGTCGGGCGCGAGTCGCTCGAGGGTGTCGGCGACGACCGCCGCGCGGACGAGCGTGCGTGACCGCGCCGGGTCGATGTGCATCCGCAGCCACTCCCAGGACGGGATGAGCCGCACGGTCTCGGCGGCCGGCTGCACCCACAGCCTCAGCGCGCCACCGGGTCCGGGTGCCCGCTCGCCGTAGCGATGGACCAGGCGGCGGAACCCGGCGAACGCCTCCTGACCCGTGACCTTCTGCTCGATGACGGCCGGGACCAGCGCCTCCCAGACCCGGTGGGTCGCGCCGAACCGGACCGACGGCCTGCGTCGCCAGGCCTCCGCGACGAGCGGGTGGAGGTCGGCCCGGAAGCCCTCCGGGTCGTCGTCGGCGCCCAGCAGCGCGGGCAGGTGGTCGAGCGCCCAGTCGGCTCCCGGACCCCAGGCCGCGGCCCGGACCACTCCATCGCGGGCGCGCGCGGCGATCCTCAGTGACACGGGGCCCGTCGGCGCCCGGACACCGCGCCAGACGTCGTCGCCGTGCACCCGGAACGTCGGGTCACCCGCGCCGCGGCGGTGGGGGGCAAGGAGGCCCAGCACCGAGACGGGCGCGTCGGGTCGCCACACCCGCTCCGACGCCGTCACGCCTCCTACGCTAACCGGCGCCGCCGACGCGCGCGCTCACCCCACGGCCGCCGCGGCCGCGCGGCCCGCCGTACGGCCCGAGAAGAGGCAGCCGCCGAGGAAGGTGCCCTCGAGCGCGTTGTAGCCCATCATCCCGCCGCCCCCGAAGCCGTTCACCTCGCCTGCGGCGTAGAGACCCGGCAGGGGCTCGCCCGTCGAGGTGAGGCAGCGGCCGGACAGGTCGGTGACCAGCCCGCCGAGTGTCTTGCGGGTCAGGATGTTGAGGCGTACGGCGATCAGCGGTCCGTTCGCCGGATCGAGGATCTGGTGGGGGTAGGCGACCCGGACCAGCTTGTCGCCGCGGTAGGAGCGGTGCTGGCGGATGAACGTGACCTGCACGTCCTTGGAGAAGCCGTTCTCGATCTGCCGGTCTCGGGCCTCGATCTGGCGGCGCAGGTCGGACTCGTCGATCACGGCGCCGCCGTGCTCGGGGCCACCCACCCGGTTCATCCCGGCCACGAGCTCGCTGAGCGTGTCGGCCACGACGAAGTCGGCGCCGTGCTCCTTGAACGCCTCGACCGGGCCCGGCGCACCGTCGCCCACCACGCGCCCCAGCAGGAGCTTCACGTCCTTGCCGGTCAGGTCGGGGTTCTGCTCCGACCCCGAGAGCGCGAACTCCTTCTCGATGATCTTCTGCGTGAGAACGAACCACGAGTAGTCGTAGCCCGTCGAGCGCAGGTGACGCAGGGTGCCGAGGGTGTCGAAGCCGGGGAGGTAGGGCGCGGGGAGGCGGCGCCCCGCGGCGTCGAACCACATCGAGGAGGGCCCGGGGAGGATCCGGATGCCGTGGTTGTCCCAGATCGGGTCCCAGTTCCGGATGCCCTCGACGTAGTGCCACATCCGGTCCTCGTTGATGATCCCGGCCCCCGCGGCGCGGCTGATGGCGAGCATCCGACCGTCGACATGCGCCGGCACGCCCGCGACCATGAACCGCGGTGGCGTGCCGAGCCGGGCCGGCCACGACTTCCGGACCAGGTCGTGGTTGCCGCCGATGCCGCCGCTCGCCACGATCACGGCCTGGGCACTGAGGACGAAGTCACCCAGCTCGGCCCGGGTGGTCGGTCGGCCACGCTCGGCGTCGTCCGGCTCCAGGACCGCCCCGCGCACGCCGGTGACCTCGCTGGTGCCGCTGGTCGAGCCGGCCGAGACCACCAGCTCGTCCACGCGGTGGCGGAACGCGAAGCGGATGCGCCCCGCGGCGGCGTGCTCGCGCACCCGGCGCTCGAACGGCTCGACGACACCCGGTCCGGTCCCCCACGTCAGGTGGAAGCGGGGCACCGAGTTGCCGTGGCCGTCGGCCCGCCCGTCACCACGCTCGGCCCAGCCCACCACGGGGAAGATCCGGTGACCCATCGCCCGCAGCCAGGCACGCTTCTCGCCGGCGGCGAAGTCGACGTACGCCTCGGCCCAGCGCTGCGGCCACAGGTCCTCCGCACGGTCGAACTGGGCGCTCCCGAACCAGTCGGACAACGCCAGGTCGTGGCTGTCCTGGACGCCCATCCGCCGCTGCTCGGGGGTGTCGACGAGGAACAGCCCGCCCAGGCTCCAGAACGCCTGGCCTCCCAGCGACTGCTCCCCCTCCTGGTCGAGGAGCAGCACCCTCCGTCCGGCGTCGGCAGCCTCCGCTGCAGCGACGAGCCCGGCCAGGCCGTGGCCCACGACGATGACATCCGCATCCATGCCAGGAGACTACGGCCGCACCGCGGCCCGGAGGTGCGTCAGTAGCCGGACCCCTGCTTCACCTTCGCGCGCTCCTTCTCGGTCGTGCCGCCCTTCTCGTCGAGGGTCTTGCACGCGTCCTCGATGTCCTCGAGGAGCCGGTCGACCTGTTCGCGACTCATGGTCTCCTTGACCAGGGCGCGCATGATCTTCACGTCCTGGGCATTCGGCGGAAGCGTGTACGCCGGCACCATCCAGCCGCGCTCGGCCGACAGCTGCCAGGCGATGTCGGACTCGTCGTACCCGTCGTGCTCCTTGAGCCGGAACGCCACCAGCGGCAGCTGCTCGAGCTCGTCTCCGATCACCTCGAAGCGCCCGTTGGCCCGCAGCCCGTCGGCGAGCGCCCGCGCGTTCTGCTGCATCTGCTGCATGACGTAGGTGTAGCCCTCGCGGCCGAGCCGGACGAAGTTGTAGTACTGCGCGAGCACCATCGAGGCGCCCGTGGAGAAGTTCAGCGTGAACGTCGCGTCGGTCTTGCCGAGGTAGTTCTCGTAGAACACCAGGTCCTCGGCCAGGTCGGACTTCTCCCGGAAGACGAGCCAGCCGATGCCCGGGTAGACCAGGCCGTACTTGTGGCCGGACACGTTGATCGACCGGACCTGCTCGAGCTGGAAGTCCCAGACGGAGTGCGGGTAGAGGAACGGCCACACGAAACCGCCGCTGGCGCCGTCGACGTGCATCGGGATGTCGAGCCCCCGGTCGGCCTTCACGTCGAGGAGGAGCTGGTTGATGCCGACGATGTCGTCCATGTGACCGGTGAACGTCGTACCGAGGACGCCGACGACGCCGATCGTGTTCTCGTCGAGGTGCGGCTCGACGTCGTCGGGTCCGATCGTGTACTTGCCCTCGGCGAGCGGGATGATCCGCGGCTCGACGTCGAAGTAGCGGCAGAACTTCTCCCACACCACGTGCACGTCGCCACCGAAGACGAGGTTGGGCTGGTCCACCGGGAGGTTCGCGGCCTCGCGCCGACCCTTCCACTTCCACTTCAGCGACAGGGCGCCGAGCATGATCGCCTCGGACGAGCCCTGGGTGCGGCACCCGGTGGTCGGACCCGGCGCGTGGAACAGGTCGGCCAGCATCCGCACGCAGCGCTGCTCGATCTCGGCCGAGATCGGGTACTCCGCGTGGTCGATGAAGTTCGTGTGGAGGTTCTCCGCGATGATCCGCTGCGCCTCCGGCTCCATCCAGGTCGTCACGAAGGTGGCGAGGTTGCGCTGTGGGTCGCCCTCCATGGCGAGGTCCTCACCCACCAGTCGCATGGCGTCGACCGGCCGCATCCCACCGTCCGGGAAGTGCGTCGAGGGCGCCGCTTCGGTGAGGAAGCGGTTGCCGTAGAGGGTCTGGGCAGGGCTGTCCGGGATGCGCGACTGGGTCATGCGCTCGATGCAAACACCGCGACACCGGGCGGGCATCACCCGCACTGGGTTATCCCGGTGCGGAGGTCACTGTCGGCTAGGGCTTGTCGAACGCCTGCACCACACCCCCGATGACGAAGCACACGGCACCGAGGAACGTGCCCCAGTTGGCCAGGTCGAGGTCGAGCGCCGTCGAGGTCGCGGGCCGCGTGTACGCCGCCAGGCCGGCCAGGAAGAACAGGACCGACCCGACCTGGTTGACGAACACGATCCACCAGCCGATCTCGTGGGCGCGCACCCCGATCCGGCCGTGGCAGATCTCGAGCAGCGCCAGGTGGCCCGAGAGGAGGAAGCAGACGCAGCCCAGCATGTCGGGGATCCAGATCCAGGTGTTCTCCTGGCGGACCGTCAGGTTCTCGCCGAACGCCGCGACGAGGCTGACCGCGAAGAGCAGGGTGCCGAGGAACAGCACCGCCGCGCTCAGCCATCCGAGGTTGTGGGGTCGGTTGTCCCACCAGCGCCAGCGTGTCGACGAGAGCGACCCGTGCTGGTCGATGTCGGTGGGCGCGTTGCTCGCCTGCAGCACCGAGGCGTAGCCACCCAGGCTGAAGAAGAAGCCGCCGACGAGGTAGACGAGGTCGATGGTGCGGGCCGCGTCGCCCCCGGTCTGCGCCAGGAACGCGCCCAGCGCGAAGAGCGACCCGCCGAGCACGAACGACACGGCGGCGACCAGGTTGATCCGCGCCAGGCGTCGCGCGGTGACCGGTTCGGCGTGGGTGGAGCCGGTGACTGCGCCGGACGCGTCGCGGAGCTCGACCAGCCCCCTCCGTCGTGCACGGCGTGAGGCCCACCGAGCCTCCATGCCGTCCGGCAGGTCCCAGGTCACGCCGGTGGTGAACCACCCGGCATGGTCGACACGGCGCAGGTGCCAGTGTCCCGGCCGTCGTAGCCGCGCTCGGGACTCCGCGGTGTCCGACACGGCGCAGACTGTAGCGTGCCCGCCGGCGACTACGGTGGACCCATGCGTGACCTGGAGGACGGCATCGAGCGCGACTTCAGCGCTCAGATGTCGTACGGCGACTACCTCATGCTCGACCGGCTGCTGTCGGCCCAGCGGCCGCTGAGCAACCCCCCGCAGCACGACGAGCTGCTCTTCATCATCCAGCACCAGACCAGCGAGCTGTGGCTCAAGCTCCTCGTCCACGAGCTGCGCTCGGCGCGCGCCCTGCTCGCCACCGACGACCTCGCCCCGGCACTGAAGAGGATGGCCCGGGTCAAGCACATCCAGCACACGCTCACCGACCAGTGGTCGGTCCTCGCGACCATGACCCCGTCGGAGTACGCGCTGATCCGCCCGTTCCTGGCCACGTCGTCGGGGTTCCAGTCGGCGCAGTACCGCGAGGTCGAGTTCCTTCTCGGCAACAAGAGCCATGACATGGTCAAGGTCTTCGCCCACGATCCCGACGCCCACGCCGCACTCACCACCTTGCTCTTCCAGCCGTCGCTCTACGACGAGTTCCTGGCCTACCTGGCGCGCCAGGGCTACGCCGTGCCCGCTGAGTGCCTCGACCGCGACTGGTCCCAGCCCTACGTCTCCAACCCCGACCTCGTGGAGATGTTCGCCGAGGTCTATGCCGCGCCCGAGCAGCACTGGGGCGTCTACGAGACCTGCGAGGAGCTCGTCGACGTCGAGGACAACTTCCAGGAGTGGCGCTTCCGTCACCTCCAGGTCGTGCAGCGCACGATCGGGCACAAGGTCGGGACGGGCGGCTCCTCGGGCGTGGACTTCCTGCGCCGCGCCCTCGACCTGACGTTCTTCCCCGAGCTCTACGCGGTCCGGACCAGGATCGGGCAGTAGCCCGGCCGGGGGTGTCGGCGACCTCGGGCAGGATGAGGCCATGCTGCTGCGCGACGTGGTCGAGACCTCCGGCGTGGTCGCGGCCACCCGGTCGCGCAAGGCCAAGGTGGCGGCGATCGCCGAGCGGCTGACCCAGGCCGAGGTCGACGAGCTCCCGGTCGTCACGGCCTATCTCGGCGGCACGGTCCTCCAGCGGCGGACCGGCGTCGGCTGGCGCGGGGTGAGCGCGCCGCCCGAGCCCGCTGCGGAGCCGAGCCTCACCGTGCTCGACGTGCACGAGACGCTCGGCCACCTGGCCGGGCTCTCCGGTCCGGGGTCGCAGGAGTCGCGCGCGACGGGAGTGCGCGACCTGTTCGTTCGGGCGACCGCCGACGAGCAGCGCTGGCTGCGTGGGGTCCTGACCGGCAACGTCCGGCAGGGAGCCCTCGACGCGCTGGTCCAGGAGGCGATCGCGGCTGCCTCGGGCGTGAAGCTGACCGCCGTACGCCGCGCAGCGATGCTGGCGGGCGGCACCGTGCCGATCGTGGTCGCCGCGATGACGAGGGGCGAGGCCGCCCTGGGCGAGATCGGCCTGGAGGTGGGCCGGCCGGTGCTGCCGATGCTCGCCTCGAGCGCCCCCGACGTGCCGGCGGCGATGGAGAAGGCCGGCGGCGGCGAGGTGGCGGTCGACGTGAAGCTCGACGGCATCCGGATCCAGGTCCACCGCCGCGGCGACGAGATCCAGGTCGCGACGCGCAGCCTCGACGACATCACCACCCGCCTCCCCGAGGTGGTCGCGGTCGCCCGGTCCCTGCCGGCGCAGGAGTTCGTGCTCGACGGAGAGGCGTTGGCCCTCGCCGACGACGGTCGCCCTCGACCGTTCCAGGAGACCGCGTCCCGCACCGCCCAGGCCGACCACGCCGGCGGCGTGGCGGTCACGCCGTACTTCTTCGACGTGCTCCACGTCGACGGCCACGACCTGCTCGACTCGCCCGGCGCCGAGCGCCTCGCCGCCCTCGACGCGCTCGTGCCTGCCGAGCACCGCGTCCCGCGACTGGTGACCGACTCCCCCGCCGCCGCCGAGCAGTTCGCCCAGGCGGCGCTCGCGCAGGGACACGAGGGGGTCGTCGTGAAGAGCCTCTCGATCGGCTACGCCGCCGGCCGGCGCGGCGCGGGCTGGGTCAAGGTGAAGCCCGTCCACACCCTCGACCTGGTCGTGCTCGCGGTCGAGTGGGGCAGCGGCCGGCGTGAGGGCTGGCTGTCCAACATCCACCTGGGCGCGCGCAACCCCGACGGCACCTTCACGATGCTCGGCAAGACGTTCAAGGGCATGACCGACGAGATGCTGGCGTGGCAGACCCAGCGCTTCACCGACCTCGCCCTCGAGCCGAGCGAGATCCGGGCCCACTACGTCGTCCGGGTCCGTCCCGAGCAGGTGGTGGAGATCGCCTTCGACGGCCTCCAGCGCTCCACCCGCTACCCCGGCGGCCTCGCGCTCCGCTTCGCCCGCGTCGTCCGCTACCGCGACGACAAGGGGCCCGACGAGGCCGACACGCTCGAGACCGTGCGGTCCTTCCTGTGACCGGCGACGCGGTCGGCTCTACATCGTGGCGTCGCGCCGAGGCCGAGCGACTGCTGCGCTTCGCTGCCGGTGCGGCCGTCGAGGGCGGGTTCGGCTGGCTGGACGACGACGGGGCGCTGCTGACCGCCGACCGGCGCGAGCTGTGGATCAACGCCCGGATGACCTACGTCTTCTCCGAGGCCCAGCGACGGGGCCTCCCCGGCGCGGACGACCTGGCGCGACACGGCGTGCGCGCGCTGCTGACCGGCTTCCGCGACCCGCTGCACGGTGGCTGGTTCCGCGTCGTCGACGACCAGGGGCCGGTCGACGCCACGAAGGCGTGCTACGAGCACGCCTTCGTGGTCCTGGCCGGAAGTGCAGCGGTCCGGGCGGGTGTCGACGAGGGCGACGACCTGCTCGCGTCGGCCCTCGAGGTCCACGCGAGCCGTTTCTGGGACGACGCCGCGGGCCGCTGCGTCGAGGAGTGGTCGCGCGACTGGACGGCCCTCGACCCCTACCGCGGAGCCAACAGCAACATGCACACCGTCGAGGCCTACCTCGCCGCTGCCCACGTGACGCGCGACGACGTCTGGGTCGATCGCGCCGCCTCCATCTCCCGCGCGATGGCCCAGGTGGCCCGGGCACACGGGTGGCGGTTGGTCGAGCACTTCGACTCCGCCTGGACCCCGCTCCCGGACTACCACCACGACCGGCCGCGCGACCGGTTCCGGCCCTTCGGCGCCACGCCTGGCCACGCGTTCGAGTGGGCGCGCCTCCTCGCCGAGGTGTCCGACGCGACGGACGCGGAGGACCCTGCTCTCCTCGAGACGGCAGTGGCGCTGTTCGACCGGGCTGTCGCCGACACCGACGGCGGCGCCGACGGCTTCTGCTACACGACGGACTGGACCGGACGAGCAGTGGTGGCCGAGAGGTTCCACTGGGTCGTCTGCGAGGCGATCCTGGCTGCCGACGCGCTGAGCGCCGCCGTGCCCGACGATCCACGCTTCGCAGCCCACTACGACGAGTGGTGGCGGTTCGCCGGCGAGCACCTCGTCGACCGTGACCGCGGCTCCTGGTGGCACGAGCTCTCACCCGACCTGGTCCCGTCGGCCACGACCTGGCGCGGCAAGCCCGACGTCTACCACGCGTTCAACGCGTGCGTGCTGCCTGGCGGGGCCCCCGCCGCGGCCGAAGGCACTACCCTGACCGACTGAGAAGGGACCGGTCGAGACACTTGGAGGATGCGATGACGACCAACACGATCGTGGTCACGCTGATCGTGGCGGCGTGCTCAGCCTTCATCGGCGCCTACTTCGCCAAGTACAAGGGTCGCAGCATCGCCCTCTGGGGCACGCTCGCGTTCTTCTTCCCCCTCATCGCCCTGCTGGTCCTGGCGGTCCTGCCCTCCAAGACCCCGGTCCAGCCGGCGTGATCGAGCTGACCAGGGGCCAGGAGCTGGCCCTCGAGACCGCCGACGGGCAGCCCCTGACGTCGCTCCAGATGGGGCTGGGCTGGGACAAGGAGCCCGGTGCGGGGTTCATCGGCACCGGTCGCGCGGACGTCGACCTCGACGCGACGGCGATCCAGTTCGCCGGCACGGAGCTGTTCGACATCGCGTTCTACAACCATCTCGAGACGCGCGACGGGTCGGTCGTCCATCTCGGCGACAACATCAGCGGTCGTGGCGAGGGCGACGACGAGCAGCTCACGGTCGACCTGGGCAAGGTCTACCCACGCGTCGACACGATCCTCTTCCTCGTCAGCAGCTATCAGGGCCACACCCTCGACTGGATCGACAACGCCTACTGCCGGCTGGTCGACGACCACGGCGTCGAGCTCGCTCGGCTCACCCTGACCGAAGGAGTCCCCCGGACCGGGGTCGTGATGGCGACGCTGTTCCGCGACGGCGACCGCTGGCGGCTCAAGGCGATCGGCCAGGGGGTCGCGGTGACCGTTCCGACCGAGTCGCTGGACGTCCTGGCCCGCTTCGTGTGACCTCAGCGCGAGGGGCAGTTCAGCTCGGCGCCGTTCGGGTAGCGGACCGGCAGGCGACCGCCGGAGATCGGGTACGTCGCCTGCCCGGTGAGCACCTGCGAGGTGTGGTTCCCACCCGCCTCGTCGACGCGTAGCTGCGCCACCACGTGGTCGCCCGCCGGGTGGACCATCGTGCTGACCGTGTCGCCGGAGCCGTACGTGTAGCCGAGCACCAGGTCGTCGCCGCTCCAGTGGCACGACTCGAACCGCACGCCGCCGGGATGTGCGCTGAGGTACCACCCGATGCTCGTCACGCCGAGGGCGATCACGAGCACCACCACCACGCCGTACCAGAGGAACCTCATGGCTCCAGTGTCCCCAAGGACCGTCACGAGTTGCGGCCACCCCGCCGGGGTGTCGGTCCCGGTGTGGAGGCCGTCACATCGGGCGGTCGCCGGCCGCTCGCGTGCTGCGACAGTCGTGCAACACCGAGTTGCACAGCCGTACGATGCCGGGATGACGAGCCAGCGGGCCTCCCAGCCGCGTCGTACGTCGACGGCCGCGCGCCGCCGAGCGCGCGAGACCGCGATCCTCGAGGCGACCCGGAGCCTGTTCGACGAGCGCGGCGTGGCCGAGGCGCAGATCGAGGACATCGCCCGGGCGGTGGGCATCAACCGGGCGATCGTCTACCGGCACTTCACCGGCAAGGAGGAGCTGTTCGCCCTCGCGCTGGTCGGCTACCTCGACGAGCTGGCGGCCGAGCTCGCCGACGCTGCGAAGGGGGGCGCGACGCCGCGGGCCCAGCTCGCGGCCCTGGTGTCGGCGTTCGTCGACTACGGCGTGGCGCACCCGGCCTTCGTCGACTGCGCGCACAGCCTGATGCGGCGGACCGGGAGCGAGCTCTTCGACGAGATCTCCGAGGGCGCGATGCTCCGGCTCGGTCGCGCGATCGCGGCCTGCCTCGCCACGCTGCGCAGGACCCTCGAAGCCGGGGTCGAGGCCGGCAGCTTCACCGTCGAGGACCCCGTCCTGCTCGCCAACACGCTCTACGCGACCGGCCTCGGGGGCCTGCAGCTGGCGCGGGTCGGGCTGGTCATCGACGAGACCTCGCCCGGCGTCCCCCACGTCGGCAGGATCGGCGCCGAGCAGGTGAAGGCGCTCCTGCTCACCTCGGCGCTGGCGATGGCGGGCGGCTGAGCCCGTTCGGCCGAGAAGACGGTCTTCTCCGGCGTCGCGCGCAACGTCAGCGCTCGAGGATCGCGGTGACGCCCTGACCGCCGGCGGCGCAGATGGAGATGAGGGCGCGGCCCGAGCCCTTCTCGGCGAGCAGCTTGGCGGCGACGTTGAGGATCCGGCCGCCGGTGGCGGCGAAGGGGTGTCCGGCCGCGAGGGAGGAGCCGTGGACGTTGAGCCGGCTCCGGTCGATCTCACCCAGCACCGAGTCGAGGCCGAGACGCTCCTTGCAGAACACCGGGTCGTCCCACGCCTTCAGCGTCGCGAGCACCTGTGAGGCGAACGCCTCGTGGATCTCGTAGAAGTCGAAGTCCTGCAGGGTGAGCCCGTGGCGCGCCAGCAGCCGCGGGACGGCGTACGCCGGAGCCATCAGCAGCCCCTCGTTGCCGTGGACGAAGTCGACCGCCGCCGTCTCGTGGTCGACCAGGAAGGCCAGGGGCTCGAGCCCGTGCTCGGCGGCCCACTCCTCGGAGGAGAGCAGCACGGCGGAGGCACCGTCGGTGAGCGGGGTGGAGTTCCCCGCGGTCATCGTCGCGCCCTCTCCCTTGCCGAACACCGGCTTCAGCTTCGCCAGCGACTCCACCGAGGAGTCGGGACGCAGGTTCTGGTCACGCTCCAGCCCGCGGAACGGCGTCAGCTGGTCGTCGAGGAAGCCCGCGTCGTACGCCGCGGCCAGGTGCTGGTGGGAGGCGGCGGCGAGCTCGTCCTGCTCCTCGCGGGTGACCCGCCACTCGAGCGCGGTGAGGGCCGCGTGCTCGCCCATCGACAGCCTCGTGCGCGGCTCGCCGTTCTGCGGGATGGACAGTCCGATGTCGCCCGGACGGATCTGGGCGAGGGCGGTGAGCTTGCCCATGGTGTCGCGGGCGGCGTTGACCTTCATCAGCTTCTTGCGCAGCTTGTCGCTGATCGCGACGGGGGCGTCGGACGTGGTGTCGGTGCCACCCGCGATCCCCACCTCGATCGTGCCGAGTGCGATCTTGTCCGCGACGATGGCCGCGGCCTGCAACCCGGTGCCACATGCCTGCTGGATGTCGGTGGCGGGAGTCTCGGGCGCGAGCCGGGAGCCCAACACGGACTCGCGGGTCAGGTTGAAGTCGCGCGCGTGCTTGAGCACCGCACCGGCGACGACCTCACCCATCCGCTCACCCTCGATCCCGAACCTGGTGACGAGTCCGTCGATCGCGGCTGTGAGCATCTCCTGGTTGGAGGCGTCGGCGTAGACGCTGTTGGAGCGGGCGAACGGAAGGCGGTTGCCGCCGAGCACGGCGACGCGACGGGTCTGCTGGTTCATACGCTCATCCTGTCTCGTCCCGGAGGGGCGACCAACGCAATGAGCGCCACATCACGAAATGTGGACGCCCCGTGACACATCGAGTTACATGTGAGGGTCTCGACAAGCTCGACCACCGGAAGGCGTGATGACGGACCGCTACCAGGACTTCGTGTCCTCCTCCCTCGGCCAGCTGCTCGTGAAGAACCTCGGACTGCCCAACCCGGTCACGCTCGACCGCTACGTCGCGGGGGCGCCGCTGGTGGACGGGACCGTCGTCGTCGGCGGGGTCGGCCGGCTCGTGGAGCACCTGCCCGGCCTCCTCCAGACCCTCGACATCGCGTCGGTGACGACCGCAGAGGCGGACACGCGCTACCGCGGACTGGTCTTCGACGCGACCGGGCTCACCGACCCCACGGCCCTGGTCGCCCTCCGCGACTTCTTCGCCCCGCTCATGCGCAGCCTGACGAGCTGTTCGCGGCTGGTCGTCCTCGGCACCCCTCCGGAGCAGATCAGCTGGCGAGGAGCGGGTCGCACAACGCGCGCTCGAGGGGTTCACCCGCAGCCTCGGCAAGGAGGTCGGTCGCGGCGGCACCGCCCAGCTGGTCTACGTCGCCCCGGGCGCCGAGGGCGCGACCGCGTCGACCTTGGCGTTCCTGCTGTCCCCGAAGTCGGCGTACGTCTCCGGCCAGGTGGTGCGGATCGGCACCCCGACCAGGAAGCCCGCCACCGTGAAGGACTGGCAGCTCCCGCTGGCCGGCAAGGTCGCCCTCGTCACCGGTGCGGCCCGCGGGATCGGGGAGCAGATCGCGCGTGTGCTCGCGCGTGACGGAGCCACGGTCGTCGGCGTGGACGTTCCGCAGGCGGGCAGCGACCTGATCTCGCTGACCACAGAGCTCGGCGGCGACTACCTCACCCTCGACATCACCGCCAAGGACGCCCCGAAGCGGATCGCCCAGCACCTCGCCACGGCCCACGGCGGCGTGGACATCGTGGTCCACAACGCCGGCATCACCCGTGACAAGCGCCTGGCCAACCTCGACCGGGACCGCTGGAGCTCCGTCCTCGACGTCAACCTGGTGGCGCCCGAGCGGATCACCTCCGAGCTCCTCGCGCAGGGCCTCGTCCACGACAACGGCCGGATCATCGGTGTGGCCTCCATCGCCGGCATCGCGGGCAACCTCGGGCAGACCAACTACGCCACCTCCAAGGCCGGCGTGATCGGCCTCGTCGACTCCCTCGAGAGTGGGCTCAAGAAGGGCATCACTGTCAATGCAGTGGCTCCGGGCTTCATCGAGACCGCGATGACGGCCGCGGTGCCGTTCACGACCCGGGAGGTCGGGCGGCGGCTCAACTCGCTGAGCCAGGGCGGTCAGCCGGTCGACGTCGCGGAGACGATCGCCTGGTTCGCGAACCCCGCGTCCACGGCCGTGAACGGCAACGTGGTCCGGGTCTGCGGCCAGATGATGCTGGGGGCCTGATGGTCTCGACAGGCTCGACCCGCGGACCGGCGGCTCGACCCGCGGACACGGCGGCTCGACCCGCGGACAGGGCGGCTCCACCAGCGAGCCGGTCGGCTGGTCCGGCTCTCCGCGCATCGTGTCGGGTGACCCGGGTGGGGTCACCACCCTGCTCAGGGCCGCCCTCCCGTCGATCCCGGTGGTCAACCGGCTCCCGGGCGTCCGCAGGTCGGGCGACTTCGAGGGGCTTGCGTTCGCACGACCGGCCGTGACCATCGAGCGGCCGCACGTCACGGCGTACGCCGGCGTCTGCGGCTTCCCGGTCAAGGACACCGTCCCGCTGACCTACCTGCACGTGCTGGCCTTCCCTCTCCACCTGGCGATCCTGACCGACCCGAGCTTCCCGTTCCCGGCGGTCGGCGCGGTCCATCTCGCCAACTCGATCACCGGTGGCCGCCCCGTGGGGGTCGGCGAGACCGTCACCGTGACCACACGCGCCCACGAGGTGCGCGCCCATCCGAAGGGTCAGACGGTCGACGTCGTGACCACGGTCGACGCGGGGGGTCAGGTCGTGTGGGAGAGCACCTCGACGTACCTGAATCGCGGGGTCTCGACAGGCTCGACCAACGGGGGCGGCTCGACCAACGAGGGCGGCCCGACCGACGCGGGCGGCTCGACCAACGAGGGCGGCTCGACCAACGAGGGCGGCCCGACCGACGAGGGCGGCCCGACCGACGCGGGCGGCTCGACCGACGCGGGCCCGCCGGACGAGATCCCGCCGGGTCGGGTGACCTGGAGGCTGGCGGGCGACCTCGGCCGCCGCTACGCGTCGGTCTCGGGCGACCACAACCCGATCCACCTCTACCCCCTGACCGCCAAGGCGCTCGGCTTCAGGCGTCAGATCGCCCACGGGATGTGGAGCCTGGCCCGCTGCGTCGCGGCGGTCGAGAACCGACTCCCCGACGCGGTGACCGTCGACGTGGCGTTCAAGAAGCCCGTCTTCCTCCCGGGCTCCGTCGCCTTCGGCGTCGCTGCCCACGACGACGGGCTGGCCTTCGCCCTCACCTCACCCACGAGCGGAGCACCCCACCTCGTCGGACGCACCCACCGCGCCTGAGCTCTCCGGACGTCATACGTTCTGGCTGTTCTAGCAGCCAGAACGTATGACGTTGCGGGGGTGCGGCGGGCTGCGCGGGTGGCCGGCGCCGGCCCGTGACGAGACCATGAGCCGTGGACATCCGACCGGCCGAGACCGCTGCCGACCTCGACGACGTACGACGCCTCTTCCGCTCCTTCCTGACCTGGCACCGCGAGCGGCACACCGAGGACCTCGCCCTGATCGAGGCCTACTTCGACGACGAGGCCTGGGAGGCGGAGCTGGCGGGGCTCCCGGGTGACTACGGTCCGCCCGACGGGGTGCTCCTGCTGGCCCGCGACGCCGAGCTGCCCCTGGGCTGCGTGGGCGCCAAGCGGCTCGACGAGGAGGCCTGCGAGATGAAGCGGATGTTCGTGGCGCCGGTGGCGCGAGGGCGAGGCGCCGGCAGGGCCCTCGCCGAGGCCGTGGTGGAAGGGGCTCGGGCGGCCGGCTACCGGCGGATGTACCTGGACACGAGCATCCGCCAGACCGAGGCGCTCGCCCTCTACCGCAGTCTCGGCTTCGTCGAGGTGCCGGCCTACCACGCCGTACCGGAGGCGATGGAGGGCTGGCTGGTGTTCTACTGCCTCGAGCTCTAGCGCGTCCGCCGGCGGATCAGGCCCTCCTGAGCCACCGTGGCGACCAGGCGGCCGTCCTCGGTGAAGACGCGCGCGAGCGACAGCCCCCGTGCTCCACTGGCCGACGGCGACCACTGGTCGTAGAGCCACCACCGGTCGGCCCGGAACGGCCGGTGGAACCAGATCGTGTGGTCCAGCGAGGCCGGCATCAGCGACGGAGAGCCGATCTCGACGTCGTGTGGCACGAGCGCCGCCCCGAGCAGGGTCAGGTCACTGGCATAGGTGAAGGCCGCGACGTGCAGGTCGGGGTCCTCGCCGAGGTCGCCGTCGACCCGGATCCAGATCTGGGCGCGAGCCGGCCGGTCGGTGTCCTCCTGCAGGTGGGTGTGCCCCGGGTGGACGGAGTTGCCCAGGTAGCGGGTGTCGAGAGCCGCCCACTCCTTGGCGAACTCGACGCCGGCCTCGGGGTCGCCCGTGCGCCGCTGGGCGATCTGGGCGAACGTCAGTCCCTCGTCGGGCGTCGGCACCTCGGGCATCGCGTCCTGGTGGTCGAAGCCCTCCTCGGGACGCTGGAAGTTGGCCGTCAGGTAGAAGATCGGGCGACCGTGCTGGCGGGCGACGACGCGCCGGGTCTCGAAGGACCGGCCGTCTCGGATCCGCTCCGCGTCGTAGATGATCGGGATCGTGGTGTCGCCGGGCCGCAGGAAGTAGGCGTGCATCGAGTGCACGTCGAGTCCCTCCTCCGAGGTACGGATCGCGGCGATCAGCGCCTGCGCCGCGACCTGACCACCGAAGACCCGCTGCCGGTCGGTGTCGGGGCTACGCCCGCGGAAAAGGTCGGTGTCGAGAGTCTCGATGTCGAGGAGCTCGACGAGCTCCGCGGCGGACGACGGCATCGGGCCCCCGCCTAGCTCTCGCCCTCGGGGGTGTCGAGGCCGGCCAGGAACTGCTCGAACTGTCGGCCGATCTCCTCTCCCGTCGGGATCGGCTCGTCGTCGGCGAGCAGGCTGCTGCCCTCCTGCTCGGCGCGCTGGAACGCGTCGTACTGCTGCTCGAGCGCCTGCACGACCTCGGCGACCTCGGTGTTGCCCGCGAGGTACGTCGTGACCTCCTGGTCGCGCGCGTCGGAGGCCTCGCGCAGGTCGGTCAGGTCGACGGCCACCATGGCGGCGCGCTCGACGTGCTCGAGCAGCGAGACCGACGCCTGTGGGTAGTCGAGCTGGGCGAGGTAGTGGGGAATGTGGGCCACGAAGCCCATCGCGTCGTGCGACCACTCCCCCAGCCGCAGCTCGACGAGGGCCTGGGCACTGGACGGGATCCGGAGCTCCCCGCGCCACGGGCTGTCGCCGGAGAGGAGGTCGGGGTTGTTGGCATGGTGGGTGACCGCGATCGGGCGCGTGTGGGGCACCGCCATCGGCACTGCGCCCATCCCGATGACGCGCGTGACGCCGAACCGCTCCACGACCTGCCGGACCGCGACCGCGAAGGCCTCCCAGCGGTTGTCGGGCTCAGGACCGGCGAGCAGCAGGTAGGGCAGGCCGCTGGCGTCCGAGAGCAGCCGTACGACGAGGCGCGGCGCGTCGTACTGCTCGTAGTGGTCGCGGACGAACGACATCGCCGGCCGGCGTGCCCGGTAGTCGTGGAACTCGTCCACCTCGAACGTGGCGACCACCCGACCGCCGCCCGACTGCTCGACCAGGTGACGTGCGGCGATCGCCGCGGCGTTGCCGGCGTCGAGGAACCCGTCGAGGACGAGCACCATCGCGAGCTCGGTGAGGCCGTCGAGCTCGGGGACGTCGTCGACGATGTGGACCAGGCGGTCGGGATCGGGCACGGGAACCTCTCTGCGCGGACGGGAACAGCACTACCAGCGGGTAGCACTCCCGCGGCCCACCCTATTCCGTCGGTACGGCGGGCCGCGTCTCGATCAGGTTCCACGACAGCTCGGGCCCGATCAGCTCGCCGGGTCCGAAGCCGGCCTCGACGAGCAGGGCGTCGTACTCGGCCTTCGTGCGCTCCCTGGCGCCGAACATGACGAGCATGTGGAGGTCGACGAAGGCCAGGTCGCGAGCCTCGGTGGCGGAGCGCCCCGGTACGCCGAGCAGTCGCTCGACGAGCACCAGCCGGCTCTGGGCGTCCATCGCGCTCCGCACCGTCCGCAGGATCCGCAGGCAGTCGTCGTCGTCCCAGTCGTGCAGGACGTTGGACAGGAAGTAGGCGTCGGCCCCCGACGGCACGGACTCGAAGAAGTCGGTGCCGACGCCGTGCGCACGGTCGCTCAGGCCCGCCTGGGCGAAGGCGGCGTCCGCCTCGGCTGCCACGTCAGGACGGTCGGCCACGACGCCGGTCAGGCGCGGCCACGCCCTGAGCACGCCGGCCAGCATCGCGCCGCGGCCACCTCCGACGTCGACGACGGTCTCCGTCGCGGCGAAGTCGATCCCGGCCACGATCGCCGCGACCTGGCCCTCGGCCCGGCGTGCCATGGACCGGTTGAACTCGGCCTCCTGCTCGGGATGGGCGGTGAGGTGCTCCCACGGGTCCGCACCGTTGACCCGCTCGTAGACGCTCGCGCCGCTCCGGACGGCGTCGTCGAGGTGGTTCCACGACGCGACGTTGGGCAGCCAGCTCTGCATCAGCGCAAGGCTGCGGAGGCTGCGGGGGTGGCCCGTCGTCAGAGTCGACCCGAGCACGGTGTCGACGTACGTGTCGTCGTCACGGACCTGCACCAGACCCACCTCGGCCAGCGCCCGCAGCAGGCGCGTCAGCGCACCCGGGTCCGACGCCGTGGCGTCGGCGAGCCAGGCCACCGAGCGTGGCTCGACGAGGTGGTCGAAGACGCCGAGCCGGCAGCCCGCACGGATCGACATCGTCACCCAGGCACCCCGGACCATCCACATCACGTCGGTGACCGGGTCGTCGCTCATGGCCTGCCTCCCAGGGGTCGGTCCCCAGGATGGCACCGCCCGCCGCGACGCGTCAGTGCTGCTGCGGGACCTGTTCGGCGGAGAGCGACTCGTCGGCGGCGAGGCGCTCGACGATGCCGCGGGCGATGGTCTGGGCGTTCAGGCCGATCCGGTCGAGGATCGCCTGCCGCTCGGCATGCTGCAGGAACTCCTGGGGGATCCCGTGCAGGGAGAGCGGCGTCGTCACGCCCTGGTCGCTGAGGAGCTGGAGCAGCGCCGCACCGACGCCGCCGACCCGGCCGTTGTCCTCGATGCTGACCACGAGCTGGTGGCCACGGGCGAGACCGACCAGTGCCGGGTCGAGCGGCTTGACCCAGCGCGGGTCGACCACGGTGACGCCGATGCCCTGGGCGGCGAGACGCTCGCCGACCTCGACCCCGACCGCGGCCATGGAGCCCACGCCGACGACGAGCACGTCCTTGGCGCCACGGCGTAGGAGCACGTCGCACACCCCCGCACGGTCGACGGCGTCGATGTCGTCGGGCGGCGCGCCCTTCGGCAGACGGACCACGGTGGGGGCGTCGGTGACGGCCACGGCCTCGCGCAGGAGCTCGCGGACCCGGGCGCCGTCGCGGGGAGCCGCGATCCGCAGCCCGGGCACCACCTGGAGGATCGAGAGGTCCCACATGCCGTTGTGGCTGGCCCCGTCGGTGCCGGTGACGCCGGCGCGGTCGAGCACGAAGGTGACGCCGCAGCGGTGGAGCGCGACGTCCATCAGGACCTGGTCGAAGGCCCGGTTGAGGAACGTGGCGTAGACGGCGACCACCGGGTGCATGCCGCCCAGCGCGAGGCCGGCGGCGCTGGTGACGGCGTGCTGCTCGGCGATGCCGACGTCGAAGATCCGATCGGGGTACGCCGCGGCGAAGCGGTCGAGCCCGACCGGGTAGAGCATCGCGGCCGTGATGCCGACGATGTCCTGGCGTTCGGCGCCGAGCGCGACCATCTCCTCGGAGAAGAAGTCGGTCCAGATCCGGCCGGCGGGACGCGCCTCGCCGGTCTCGACGTCGAAGGCCCCGATCTGGTGGAACTGGTCGGCCTCGTTGCGCTCGGCGGGGTCGTAGCCGAAGCCCTTGTGCGTCATCACGTGGACGATCACCGGGCCACCGAACCGTCGGGCCTGGGTCAGGGCCTGCTCCACCGCCTGGCGGTCGTGCCCGTCGATCGGACCGACGTACTTCAGGCCGAGGTCCTCGAACATGCCCTGCGGCGCCAGGGCGTCCTTCATGCCCTTCTTCATCGCATGGAGGGCGTCGTAGACGGCCGGTCCGACGCCCGGCACCTTGTTGAGGCGGCTCTTGACGGCGTCGAGGACCTCCTCGTAGCGCGGGTTGGTGCGCAACGAGGCGAGGTGGGTCGCGAGTCCGCCGACGGTCGGCATGTAGGACCGGCCGTTGTCGTTGACGACCATCACCAGCTTGCGGTCCTTGCCGACCGCGATGTTGTTGAGCGCCTCCCAGGCCATCCCACCGGTGAGCGCGCCGTCGCCGATCACGGCCACGACGTAGCGGTCCTCACCGCGCAGCGCGAACGCCTTGGCGAGCCCGTCGGCGTAGGACAGGGCGGTGGAGGCGTGGGAGTTCTCGACGACGTCGTGGTCGGACTCCGACTGGCTCGGGTAGCCCGACAGACCGCCCTCGGTGCGGAGCGTGTCGAACTTCGTGGCGCGGCCCGTGAGCATCTTGTGGACGTAGGCCTGGTGACCGGTGTCCCAGACGACGCGGTCGCGCGGCGAGTCGAAGACCCGGTGGATGCCGAGCGTCAGCTCGACCACGCCGAGGTTGGGGCCCAGATGGCCGCCGCGGGGGGCACAGGTGCGCACCAGCTCGTCGCGGATCTCGCTCGCCAGCGTCGTCAGCTGGTCGTCGGTGAGGTCGCGGAGGTCGCCAGGACCGGTGACCCGCTCCAGCAGTCCCATCCAAGCCCCTTCGTCCGACGGCGCGGTCCGGTCGAGTGTAGACGGGTGGGCGGCCGGGGCCCGAGCCGAGGACGGCCCGCGCGTCAGCTCGAGGGTACGGCGCCGGGGCCGACCCGGACCCGGTCGAGGGACTCGATCCGCTGCGTCGGGCTCGTGCCGCTCAGCAGTCGCCGTCCGCTGTCGCCGGGCACGTACGGCGAGCGCCGTCGCCGGTCAGGCACACAGGCGGCGGTAGCGGTCGGAGTCGAGGAAGGCCGGGACCACGAGGACGCCGGTCATGCTCAGGTCGAGCCGGCGGGCGCGCTCCGGGTCGACGAAGACGATCTGGCGGCCCTCGTGGCACTCGAGGTCGTCGTCGGTGAGGTCGACGCGGGCGACGAACACGTGCACCCGGTCGACCGAGCCGTAGTGCGGGTGGAAGACCCGGAGCGTCTCGAACAGGCTCAACGTGCCCCGCGCGAGGCGGACCCCGGTCTCCTCCTCGACCTCGCGGTAGGCACCCTGCTCGGGATCCTCGCCCGGCTCCAGGTGACCACCGACCAGCCCCCACCGGTCGGGGTCGATCGGGGCGTGCTCGTCACGCTCCTGCAGCAGCACCCGGCCCGCGGCGTCGACGAGGATCACGCAGCCGAACTCGTGGCGTTCGCGGGCGCCGAACCGCTCGACGTACGACGGGTGGTCCATCACGCGCGGGAGCCCGTGCGCGAGGTTGCGGCCCCACCGGAGCGTGTGGACCGTCCCCGGGTCGACGAACACGATCTGCCGTCCCTCGTGGCAGACGATGTCGGCGTCGGTGAGTCGGGTGAAGCCGAGGAAGAGCTCGAGCTCGTGCCACTGGACACACTCGTCGCAGTAGTAGGTGAGGGTGTCGACGAAGGTGAGGTCGACGCCGGTCACCTCGGTCTCCTCCGCCAGCTCGCGAACCGCCGCCTCCGCGAAGGTCTCACCGGGCTCGACGCCGCCACCCACCAGCGACCACTCGTCAGCGTTGACCGGCGCGTACTCGTCGCGCTCCTGCAGCAGCAGCCAGCCTCGTTCGTCGACGAGGACCACGGCGGCGACGCGTCGGGTGGTGGTCACCCCACCATCATCACGGTGCGCGGAAGGACACGGTCAGCGGCCGCCCGCCCCACCAGCCGTGCAGGGTCGTTCGCGCCCCTTGGCGCCGGGTCAGCCAGGTGCCGTGCAGACGGCCGTGACGACCGTGCGTGGCGACCCGCAGGTCCACCCGCATCCGGTTCGCGTAGCGCTGCCAGGTCGCTGTGCCGCTGACCGCGAGGTCGGTCGTGAGGCGTACGCCCCGTAGGTGGAAGACCGTGGTCCGGTCGCCGGTGTAGGTCCAGTGCCCGCCGCGCAGCCCCACGTCGTGACCGGAGTAGTTGTTCCACCAGCGGTCGATCAGGTCGGCGACGGTCGCGGCCGCGGCCGGGGCGACGTGGCGCGCGAGCAGCGAGCCACGACCGGATCCGGCCGGGACGTCGCGCACGGTGAGGGGGAAGCTCCCCTGCGTACGGACGGGTGGGACGCGCGAGGCACAGCCGTGTCGCGGCCACCGGGACGGCGTCCGGACGAAGCGGCGCAGGATCCGCACGGCGCAGTCGTCGGTGTCGCCCACGGCGTCCACGTGGAAGCTGTTGGCGACGACGATGTGCAGGGCCCGGGGGAACTGGCGGGTGACCATGGCGGCCTCGGCCGGCGTGGTGATGGAGTCCAGCTCACCGCTCAGCACCAGCGTGGGCACGCTCGGGTACTGGCCGCCGCGTGGTCGAGGGGGGCGCGCGGGGTTGTCGGCGGCGGCCTTCGGCCAGCGGGTGCACCAGTCGAGCTCCTGCCAGTCGGAGCGGGCGTACTCGCGGACCGTGAAGGGTCCGTAGGTCGCGGGGAACGACGCCGTACGCCGGGTAAGGGCCCGGTCGTACTGCCGCAGCCTGGTCCTCGGAGCGGCCGTCATGTCGTAGAGCTGCGGGTAGTCGTGGCACGCCACGGCCGCGTCGAGACCCTCGCTGTAGGCACGCACCGGACCGGCGTTCGTGCCCCCTCCCTCCGCCTCGGCCACCTCGCGGAGCAGCGGCGCCCGGTCGCCGTCGAGGGCCGCCCGCAGGGCAGCCGTCAGCTCGCGGTACGTGTAGGGGCCGTACGTCGCGCCGAACGCGGTCGTCGCCAGCGTCTCGGCGTTCACGATGACTCGCGCCCGCCGCCCGTCACCGTCGTGGGAGACGCCGTGCCAGGGATGCCGGCGGACCTGCCGCAGCACCCGCCGCATCGCCCGGGTGAAGCCCGGACCGTGGCCCCGGCACTCCGGCGAGCGGCGGCAGGCCTTGACGAACGACGAGCGCATCGCCGGTCCCTGGGTGGGGTACCACGCCGTCTCACCGTGGGTCGGGTAGGCGCCGTCGAGCACCAGGCTCCTGAGCAGGTCGGCGTGCCGACCGGCGAAGACCTGGCCGAAGAAGGTGCCGTACGAGTCGCCGTACAGGTCGACGCGGCCGAGCCGGAGCCGGTGGATCACCGCAGCCAGGTCGTCGGCCGACCGGGCGGTGGTGTAGTCGTCACTGCGCGAGCCGAGGCTGCGTCCGCACCTCCCGGCAGCGACGGCGTAGGCGATCGTCAGGTTCTGCAGCCCGGGGCAGTCGAGGGCGGTGGACCGGCCGGTGCCGCGCTGGTCGACCAGGAGGAGGTTGTGGCGGCGCAGCAGCGGGCCGTACATCTCGGCGTACGACGTGCCCGTGCCGGTCGTGGAGTAGCCGGGACCGCCCTCGTGGGGGACGAAGGTGCCGAGTGCCGGGCGGCTGTCGTCGCGAGCGGGCGCGAAGGCGAAACCGACCCGCAGCGATCCTTGCGCCGGGCGGCCCGGCTCCCAGGCGCGCTGGATGTGGCCGCACCAGGCGTGCGGCACCACGCCGCACGGACGCAGCGTCAGGTCGCCCACCGTGATCGATGAACGCGCCTGCTGGACCCGGGTCTCGGCCAGTCGGTGCTGGTACGGCGTGGGGCCGCCGGGGACCGCGACGGCGGCCGGACCGAGGCCGAGGGCAAGCGTCGCGACGACGAGCGGGACGAGCAGGGGCAGACGCATGGGCGACAGCATCCCTCACGGCGCGGCCGGCGGGAACCGATCAGGACTCCGCGTGTCCGTCGAGGTAGGCCGCCACCAGACCGCCGAGGCTCGGCAGGTGGTAGCCACCCTCCTGGACGACCACGCTCGGCAGGCCGAGCGAGCCGAGCAGACGACCGGCTGCGGCGTAGCCGTCGGCCGTGACCAGCAACGGGCTCTCGGGGTCGTCGGCGGCCGCATCGACGCCCAGGGAGACGACCAGGGCGTCCGCGTCCGAGGCGCGCTCGGCGAGGGCCCGGACCGCCTCCAGCCACGGTGCGTCGCCGGTGCCCTCCGCCAGGGGCAGGTTGAGCGTGGCGCCCTCGCCGTCACCGCTGCCGGTCTCGTGCGCGTGACCGAAGTAGTGGGGAAACCATCCCGCGGCCGGGTCGACATGGGTCGAGGAATAGACCACGTCGGCGCGGTCCCAGAAGATCGCCTGGGTGCCGTTGCCGTGGTGGGCGTCGAGGTCGACGACGGCGACCCGGCCATGGCCCGCGTCGAGCAGTGCCTGTGCGGCGACGGCGGCGTTGTTGAGGTAGCAGGAGCCGCCGTACCCCTGGCTGGTGACGTGGTGGCCGGGCGGTCGGCACAGCGCGTAGGCGGCGCGGGTCTCGACTCCGCTCGACCGACGGGAGGTGACGAGGTCGACGGCCGTGAGGGCGCAGTCGACGGCGGCACGCGCGGCCTCCCACGTACCGGGCCCGACGAGGGTCATCGTGTCGTAGCAGAACGCCCCGGCCCGGCCGTGGGTCGCCGCGGCCTGCGTGGGCGTCATGCCCTGGGTCATCGCGGGCGTCGGGAAGACGTAGGGCACCACCCGGTCCTGCCCCACCAGCTCGTCGTAGGGCCCGGCGATCCACTCGGCATGGATCGTCCGCAGGTGCTCGACGTACGCCGGGTCGTGGACGCGCGTGAGCACGCCGTCGTCGTGGGGAGTCGCCTCGACGGCGTCGTGCGCGCGGAGCGCCTCGAGGATCCGGTCGACCCGGGCCGGGACCTCGGTGCCCTCGGTCGGTACGCCGACCCAGACCTCGCGCATCGGCTCGTGCCGCCGCGTCTCCGGCGACCAGACCACGGGGATCGTCATGCCCGCAGCATCGCGTCGTGGGTCGAGGGAAGTCGAGACCACGCGCCGACGTCGCTCGACCGACGACCTCGACCTGCCAGGATGTCGCCCATGCCGCGCGCCCGCGACCTGGGAATCGTGATCGGGTCCCTGCCCACCGGTCCCACCAACTCCGTGCTCGACGTCGCCGGGGTCGGCCTCGGACACACGACGATCCATCGCGACGAGCCGGCCCCGCCCGAGGGCCGGGGCGTCGCCCGGACCGGCGTGAGCGTCCTCGTGCTCGCCGAGGACGCATTCTCCCGGCCGGTGCCGGCCGGCGGTGCGGTCCTCAACGGCGCGGGCGAGTGCACGGGGTTCCTCACGGCCGCCGAGTGGGGCTCGGCGGAGACGCCGGTCTACCTGACGTCGACCCTGCAGCTGGGCCGGGTCTACGACTCGGCCTGCCGGATCGAGCTCGTGGTGAACCCCGAGTGCGCCACCGACTTCATCATCCCGGTCGTCGCCGAGTGCGATGACTCGTGGCTCAACGACGCCCGTCGGATGCAGGTGGAGCACGAGGACGTGGTGGCCGCCTGGGAGGCCTCGATGGCGTCCCGCGGCTCCGACGCGCCACCCGACGAGGGCGCGGTCGGGTCAGGGGCGGGGATGTCGTGCTTCGACTTCAAGGGCGGGATCGGGACCGCGTCCCGCGTCGTCGGCGACCACACGGTGGCCGTGCTCCTGATGACCAACTTCGGCTCGAGGGAGGAGTGCATCGTCAACGGCGTACCGCTCGGACGACGGGTCTCGACCGCTTCGTTGGTCGAGCCTGTCGAGACCACCGACGACGGGGGCTCGAACGCTTCGCTGGTCGATCCTGTCGAGACCACCGGCGAGGCGAAGGCTCCGGCCGGCTCGTGCATCGGGATCGTGGTCACCGACGCGGCGGTCGACGGAGCGTCCTGCTCCCGGCTCGCGCGCCGCGTCGGGCTCGGTCTGGCGCGCGCCGGCTCGGTGGCCCACCACGGCAGCGGCGAGATCTTCATGGCGTTCGGCACCGGGATGCGGCTCGACCGCGACGGCACACCGGACACGACCCGCCTCGTCACCGGACGCGCACTCGACCCCCTCTTCGCCGCCGTCGTCGAGGCGTCCGAGGAAGCGGTCCTGAACTCGATGTTCACCGCCCCCACGGTCGTCGGTCGCGACGGCAACACCAGCGAGACCGTCCACACCCCGGAGATCCTTGCGCTGCTGGGGGTCTCGACAGGCTCGACCCACGAGGCAGGCTCGACCCACGAGGCAGGCTCGACCCACGAGGCCGACTCGACCCACGAGCCAGGCTCTACCCAAGAGGCAGGCTCGACCCACGAGCCAGGCTCTACCCACGAGGCAGGCTCGACCGGCGAGCAGGGTCGATGAGGGTCGAGGAGGTCCGGATCCCGGTACGCGACGGGAGCCACTTGGCCGCGACCCTCTACCTGCCGGACGAGGGCGCCGGTCCGCAGCCCTGCCTCCTGGAGGCGCTTCCCTACCGCAAGGACGACCTCACGTCGTCGTACGCCTCCGGCTACCGCACCCTGTGCGAGGAGTACCGGTACGCCGTGTGCCGGGTCGACGTCCGCGGCACCGGCTCGTCACCGGGCGACCCGCTGGACGAGTACCAGCCGGCGGAGCAGAGGGATCTGCCCGACGCCATCGCCTGGCTCGCGGAGCAGACCTGGTGCGACGGCCAGGTCGGGATGTTCGGGACGTCGTACTCCGGCTTCAACTCCCTCCAGATCGCCTGCGAGCGTCCACCGGCGCTCAAGGCGGTCTGTGCGATCTACGCCACCGACGACCGCTGGACCGACGACGTGCACTGGCGCGGTGGTGCACTACGACTGGTCGACCTCGTCGACTACGACCACTACATGACGCCGATGTGCGTGCTGCCGCCGGTGCCAGCGGTCTGGGAGCCGGTCGACGGCAGGGACTGGTACGACGAGTGGGTGCGGCGGCTGGAGACCTGCGAGCCGTGGGTGCTGACCTGGCTCCGGGAGAACCGCCACGGCCCCTACTGGGACCACGGGTCGGTGCGGCTCGGCGGGACCACCGAGGGCTACGAGCGGATCGGGTGCCCGGTGATGGTCGTGGCGGGCTGGGCCGACGGCTACCGGAACAACTCCTTCCGCACGGTCGCCGAGCTGGGCCGGCACGGCGTGCCGCATCGCCTGCTGGCCGGCCCGTGGGCCCATGCCGACCCCGCCACGGCCATGCCCGGGCCGCGCATCGACTTCGACGCCGAGATGGCCGCCTGGTTCGACCACTGGCTGCGAGGCCTGGGCACCCACGAGGACCGGTGCGAGGTGTTCGTGCGCACCTCGACCCGGCCCGAGATCGACCTCGACCTGCACGAGGGCTGGTGGGTCACGCTGCCCACCGTGCCACCGGTGAGCGAGGCGACGCTCGACCTGACCGCACCGGTGTCGCTCGACGTGGTGCCCGACGTCGGCACCGCCGCCTGGATCGACTGCGCCGGCCATCTGCCGTGGGGGCTGTCCGGCGACCAGCGGCTCGACGACGAGCGCTCCCTGACCTGGGAGATCGACCCACCGCCCGGTCCGGTCGTCGGCCACCCGGTGCTCCGCGCCAAGGTCTGGGCCACCAAGCCCGCCGCCTCGCTGTCGGTGAAGATCTGCGACGTCTTCCCGGACGGCACCTCGGCTCTGGTCACCCGCGGCACCCTCGACCTCGCCTACCGCGAGGGAGTCCACGGGTCGCCCACGCCGCTGGTGCCTGGCCGCGAGTACGACATCGAGATCGTCCTCGATGCCTGTGCCTACCAGTGGACGCCGGGCCAGACCCTGCGCGTGTCCGTCGCCGGCGCCGACTGGCCGAACACGGTCGCTCCCCCGGAGCCGGTCTCGATCACCCTGCGCACGGCCTCGCTCACCCTCCCGCTGCTCGACGAGGCCGACTATGCGGTGCCCGACTTCGGACCGGGGGCCGAGCACTCCTCGGAGTCGACCGAGGGGGTGGGCTGGTCGATCCACCACGACGTCCTGCACCGGACGACGACGGCGACGACCAGGTCCGACAGTCGCTACCTCACGCCGTACGACGGGACCGCGCACGAGCTCTACCTCGGCGAGGTGTCGGTCGACACGCGCACGTTCGCGCAGAGCGCCCACGCGCACACGGTCTTCGACCTGACCTGGCCCGGCATCGAGGTCAACGTCCGCTCGGGCATGACCGTGACGGTGACCCCCGAGACCTACGACGTGTCGATCTGGGTGATGGCGGTGCACAACAGCGAGGAGATCAGCCACCGCACCTGGCAGGAGTCGATCCCCCGCTGACCAGGTCAGGCGTGCGCGCGGCGGGCCAGCAGGAGGGCGGCGGTGAGACCGCCCAGCGTGCCCAGCGCCTCGTCACCGAGCGTGTCGGTGTAGGCCGTGTCGAGCTCGGTGCCGTGCCGGATGAACGTGTACCACTCGGCGAGCTCCCACCCGATCGCGAGCGCTGCCCCGATCCCGGTGACGAGCAGCACGAGCACCCACACCGGCCGGACCACCTGACGCTCCAGCAGCAGCCCGATGCCGAGGCAGAGCAGCAGCCAGTTGACGTAGTGGTTGGCGTCGTCCCACCACTCCAGGGTGTCGTAGAGATCGAGCGTGTTGCCGGTGACGTCGACCAAGAACGGCGCCGCGATGAAGGCGAAGCCAGCCCAGGGCAGCGGGGCGTCGTCGTGGCGGCGGCGCGCGACCAGCCACCAGATCGCGGGAGGCAGGAGCATCGCCACCGGATAGGCGACCAGCCGCGCCCCGAACGCCTTGCCCTCGAACTGCGGCAGCCCGGTCGCGAAGGTCGCCACCGCGAGCTGGCCGACCGTGAGCACCAGGATCACGACGTACGCCGTCCGCGCCCGCTGCTCCACGTCGTCCCTCCCGGCCTCGGCCCGCGGGCAGCCTAGAGGCCGCGCACCGGACGTCGCACACCAGGCGTGGCTACGGTCGCGCCACCGGCAGCACGCGGCGGGCCACCCGCGCGAGGCGGGTCGGTCTGGGCCGCCAGACCTCGACGTCGAGGGGGTCCCAGGCGTACGTCGGGACGTTCGCCGACCTGTCCAAGAGGCCGTCCAGCGCCGGTAGTCCGAGCTCGTGCGCCGACCAGGCATACAGCTGGTCGAGCCGGGGCACGATGACGCCCACGTCGAGCAGGTGACCGAGGCCGTGCTCGTCGCGCACGTAGACGTCGAGGTCGCCCTCGAGCGGGTAGGCGGCCGGCAGCACCCGCGAGAGGGACAGGAAGATGCCGGTCATCCCGAGCCGCGGGTCACCGAGGAGCCGGCCGGTGGGTGCCAGCCAGTCGAGGGCGAGGCGTGGCTGGGCCACCAGCGCGTGGGCGTAGAGCACGCGCACGAGGACCAGGTTGATGAAGAACCGCTCGACCCGGTTCTCCCGCTGGGCGAGGTCCTCGTGGGCCAGGTAGGCCGAGGCGATGCTCAGGTTGTGGGCGCGGTACCAGGACCGGGCCGTGGGCGTTCGGATGAACTCGAGCGTCGCCGTGACACTCGGCGTGCGCGGTCTGCCCGGGCGACCGAACGCGAGAGCCGAGGCCTCGCACGTGTCACGCAACAGAGTGTCGTTGACCGCGCGCCACCAGGGACTCCCTGGGCTCGGGCCCTGCGCGGGGTTGAGCAGGCCGCGTCGGCGCTGCCACTCCATGAACGCCGACGCTGCCCTGCGGAAGGGGAGGTAGCCCCGGTCGACCTCGGACGGGACCTGGTAGAGCGCACGCAGGAACGCCACCCGTGCCTGCGGATCGCCGGAGACCCGGGCGACCTGCTCGTCGGCGTACGCAGCAGCCGTCTCCTCCCGCACGCGCCGAGTCTGGCCTACTCCCCCGGCATCCCCGTCGGCACCGGCTCGCCGTCGACCTCCACGGTCGCGTCACGCCAGAAGCACAGCAGGTCCTTGACCGGCAGCGCGTCGTGGAGCGGGTCCGGGTAGAACCACGCGACGTCGGGGGCACGGTCCGCGCTCAGGTAGGACGCCGTCCCCTTGTAGGCACAGCTGGTGTGGGTCTCGGACGGCGTGAGGAGGTCGAGGCGTACGTCGTCGGGCGGCAGGTACCACCGCACCGGGAGGCTGGTCTCGACCAGCGCGACCGGCCGGGTCGACTCGGCGAGAACGGCGTCGCCGACCGTCACGCGGACGTGCCGATCGCTGGGGAGCACGTCGATGCGTGCGAACGGATCGTGCGGGTGGCTGACCACCGGTTCCTCCTCCTCGCGCCACGCGAACGGCGCCCACTGCACGATCACCCTGCCCTCCAACGCCGGGTCCTCGGGGCGGAAGGCGATCTCGCCCAGGCCGTCGGCGTGCAGGGCGACCCCGGGAGTGGTGTGCCCAGGGTGCTGCGGACCGAGGACAGGACCCGGGAACGACGGCGGTGGGCCGGGCTCGTGCTCGGTCGTGGCGAGGTGGAGGTCGGCCTCGGGCACGGCGTACCAGGGGACGACCCGGCGCGGCTCCCACACCAGGAGTGCGTCGCGGGTGTCGAGCACCGTCGTGCCGTCGAGGTCGGCGCGGATCCGTTTCGGCGTGGTGGCGTAGCGGAGCTCGGCGAGGTTGCGGAACCAGTTCTCCCGGAGATCGAGGGCCATCGGTCGAGTCTGCATCGCGAGCGCAGGGGGCACCAGGGGTTTCCTTGCCGAGGACCGTCACGCGTCAGGACGAGCCGTCGATCCGGCCCGTTCAGTCGGTGGACGCGGCCGCGGCGGCCAGGATGGCGTCGACCGTGACCTGGGGCTTCGACACCATCGACACGTGGGAGCCGTCCGCCTCGGTGATGGTGGCGCCGGCGCGCTCCGCCATGCTCCGTTGGGTGGCGGGCGGGATGACCCGGTCCTCGGTCCCCACGACCGCCCAGCTCGGCAGCGACGTCCAGCCAGCGCTGACGGACGGCGTGGTGTTCGCTCCCAGGGTGATGGGCCGCTGGCTCTCGACGATCAACCACCGGTCCGCTTCGGCCAGGTCCTGGGCGAAGGAGTCGTGGACCGTGTCGGGCTTGAGGAACGCCTCGACGTCACCCTCCGGCGCACCCGGGTAACCCACCAGGTCGAGGACCGTGGTGGGGTCGGGAACGGCGAGCGCCGAACCCGACCCGCCCAGGATCTCGAAGACGGTCTCACCCGGGTCGGGGATGAACGCGTCGACGTAGACCAGTGCCCGCACGTCGCCCCCCTCCGTCGCGGCGTTGGTGATGACGAAGCCCCCGTAGGAGTGGCCGACCAGCACGACGGGGCCGGAGGTGCGCTGTGCCACGAACGAGGAGATGTACGCCGCATCCGTCCCGACCCCGCGCAGGAGGTTCGGTGGCGAGAGCACCGTCAGCCCCTCACCGCGCAACGCTCCGGAGACGGCGTTCCAGCTGGAGGCATCCGCCCACGCGCCGTGGACGAGGACGATCGTGGGCTTCGGCATGGCTCTCCTCGGGGACGACATCAGACTCGACTAAGTCAACGACATTACACAAGAACGCCCAGGGTCGACAGGACCGGTCCAGCGCGGTCGAGGGTGCGCGCGCCGAGCGCACGGCAAGACCGCCTGGCGTGACACTTTCGCAGCGGCTGGCGCTGGAGGAGTGAGGGCCTAGGCCATCGATCCGGCACCTGGCACCCACCGGCTTGGGCCCTGGTGGGTGCCACGGTGTCAGGCACAGCCCTGCCCAGTGCGGGTGCACGAGCAGTCGACGACGACGCCTGACCGCATGCGCGCGGGATCGCAGAGCAGGCACGCCTCGCAACGTCTCAACTGCGGTCGACGCCTGCCTCATGCGGAGTCCGCCTGTGGCAGCCGGCTCTCAGGTAATTGACAGGAGCCCTGGGTAGCGTCGAGGTCATGGGTCTCGAGCACGTCCGAGTGGACGCCGATGGCAGGTTCCGATGCCCGGTCTGCCGCTCGACCTCCCTCCGCCGTCAGACCAAGCTCAAGGACATCACCACACTCCATTGGCGGGAGCCAGGTTCCGGCTTGACCTGCCGCGACTGCGGCGCTCGCCTCGAGATCGAGTCGGAGCCCACCCCCAGCGTTCGGTAGCCGGCGAGACGTACCAGGGGCCCCTTGAACGCACCCATACGCCGACGCACACGTGGCTCTACGATGCGTCTGTGGTGGAATCGTCCGCTGGTGACATCGAGGCCTGGATGCGAACGCCGCGGCATCGGGTTCAGTCGGTCGACCGGGCCATGGATCTCCTCAAGGCCGTAGCCGACTCTGAGTCGCCCGTGAGCGTCACCGAGCTCGCGCACCGTTGCGGACTCAATCGCGCGACGGCTTGGAGGCTCTTGGGGACCCTGGAGGCGCAGGACATGGTCGTGCGCGACCTTCGAGACGGCTCGTTCGCACTCGGGCCGGCGATCGCCACGATGAGTTCGAAGCTGAGGACGTCGTTGGTGGAGGCGGCGCAGCCGATGCTCGAGCGAGTGAGCCTGGAGACCGGCGAGGTGGCATGCCTTGGCATCGTCCACCACGGCCGCGTGCACTATGCCGCCGAAGTTCTGCCACCAACGCTGAGGGAGCAGTCCTGGGTCGACCAACCGGTGGAACTGCACGCGTCCTCTATGGGTAAGGCTGTTCTGGCGTACCTCGATGATGACCGAGTGCAGGAGTTGATCGGGGACCATCCGGTCCGCTTCACGCCGACCACCATCACCGATCCTGTCGTCATGCGCGAGGAGCTGACGCGGGTCCGAGCACGGGGTTACGCGGTGTGCAGAGGCGAGCTCGAGGAGGGGTTGTGGGGGGTCGCGGCTCCGCTCTTGGGCGTCGATGGTGAAGCGGTAGCGGTGGTGTGCCTGTGGGGGCCGGACGAGCGCGGCGACGAGGCCCGGCTCGAGGCCCTGGGCCGGTTGGCCTCTCGCGCAACTCGCGGACTCCGGGTGGCGTAGTCCCGTGACGCCAGTTCCCTCGAGGGGTGCCGTGTTGCCCGGATGTGTCCCGAGGTCCCGCCATTCGGAGGCCGCCGGTCGAGCGTTGGCGGAGAGGCTTGTCGATGAGCTCCACGAGGTCGACTTCAGCTCCGTGGTCGACTGGTCGCGGAAGCCGGTCGGCGGGCCGGCTCCGCGTGTGGCGCACACGCCGCACATAGACCTGGCGGTGATCGGGTTGGATCCCCGGAACCGCGTGGTCGCCGCGGCCAACGTGCAGCAGTCCCGGGACTTTCCCGAGGGGCGGATCGTGTCTCTGGGGGACGATCTCCGGACGCTCGACGTGGACTTCCGAGCGTGGGACCTGGCCCGGTGGGACGATGCGCAGGACGTCTCCGCCGTCCCCTACCCGGAGGATTCCGCCATCGTCCCAGGGGTCCGGGGAGTGCCGTTCATGTCGCCGTACCCGGCCAGCACCTTCAAGTTGCTCGTCGCCGTCCAGGTGCTTCGCATGGTCGACGTCGGTCGGCTGGATCTGACCCACAGGACCGTCAACCTGACGCCGGGAGCCGAGGCGATCGAGGGATCGACTCTCCCGGTGGCGGGTGCCGAGCCGACGGTGGCCGAGGCGCTCGAGACGATGATCACGTACAGCGACAACGTCGCGACGTGTCTCCTCCTGCAGCAGCTGCACGTGCTGGGACAGCTCGAGCCGGGCTCGAACGCCCTCAACGCAACGTTCGCCTCACGCGGGATGCCCACCCTCCAGGTCAACGACACCGACGCGAGGACCGGCACGCGCTGGGGCGTCGGCAGGATCCACATGGGCGCCATGGACACCGCTCGACTCCTGCTCCTGCTCCACAGCGGCAGGGACGTAGTCCGCAGAAGTGAGGAAGCGGGGCCGACGGACCTGCTCAGCGAGCCGTCCCGCCGGCTGCTGTTGTCACTGCTCGGCGAGCAGGGACTGCACGAGGTCCTCTCGACCACCAACTGGTGTGGGCGGTCCTATCCCGGTCGCGGTATCCCGGCCCAGGTGCCCACCCGGTGGATCGACGAGCACGGGTTCGTGCGGGTGGACGGGATCTCCTACGCCTCAGATGTGCGACCGTGCAACGCCACGGCCGAGGTGACCTTCGCGCACAAGACGGGACTGACGGAGAACTACGGCTCCGACGCTGGCATCGTGATCGCCCTACCTGGTGGTGACGACCGCCGGTACGTCGTCGCGGTGTTCACCAATCTCGGCTACCGCTTCACCGACGCCTCGCGCGCCGAGGGTGAGGTCGCTCCGTGCTCAGACGGCGTGGGGGTCTGCTATTCGCAGAAGTTCGGGCAGCTCGGACGGCGGATCGACGACCTCATGAGACGCCGCTGACGAGGCGGCTCGGGCCAGCGGTGCGACCAGACGCGTGACGGTGGGCTGGCCGGCGGCGCGGGCACTGGACGTGACGACGTGTGTCGGCGGACCTACTGGAGGGGCGGCTCGAGGAAGGTCAGCGTCCGTGCGTCGGCGTCCAGCCGAGCGCGTACGCCGATCGGCCAGGTCTGCATGCGCCCGGCGTGACCGAGGTCGGCTCCGGTGATCACGGGGACGCCGAGGCCACCGAGTCGGTCCTGCAGCACCGCGTGCACCTCGTCAGCGGTGGAGTCCCCGGCGTTGGAGAAGGCGCCCCCGACGACCGCGACGGCCCGGTCGAAGTAGCCCGCTCGGCGCAGGTGGGTGAGCATCGTGTCGATGCGCGCTGCGTCCTCGTTCTCGTCCTCGACCAGCACGATGCCCGACGGGGGCATCCAGGTGGTCGCGGTGCCGATCGAGCCCGCCAGCAACGACAGGCAGCCTCCAGCAGTGATCCCGTCCGCTGCGCCGGCAACCATCGTGCGCGCGGCGGGAAACGTGAGGGGGCCGTAGCCGTCGGGGTCGGACAGGCACGACCACAGGGAAGCGAACGAGTAGGACTCACGGAAGTCGCCCCCGGACAGCATCGGTCCCATCAAGGAGGACCACCCGAGTCTGCTCGCCAGTGCCTCGAGCAGGGCCGTGACGTCGGAGTAGCCGACCACGACCTTGGGCGCCACGGCATCCAGCCCGGACCAGTCGAGCACCTCGAGCATGCGCTGAGACCCATAGCCTCCGCACACGCTCAGCACGCCGGCAACGGAGTCGTCGAGCAGGGCGGCGCGCAGGTCCTTGGCCCGTTCCTCGTCGGTGCCTGCGAGGAAACCGTGGGCCGATCCCCGGGCGCGCGCCGACGGGTACTCGACCGGGTCGAGTCCGCAGAACCGCAAGATGTCGACGCCCTCGTCGAACCGGTCGAGGTTCGACGGGCTGGACGGCGTCAGGAGCGCTACCCGGTCGCCGCGCCTGAGTCGGGGCGGGCGGCGCAACGTCGTACGTCGGGGCTGGTGGTCGGTCATGTGGTCACCTCGGACGGATCGCGGGTCTCGGTGGACTGGGGTGCGACGCGGTCCCACTCGTCGACGTGGAAGCAGGCAACCTGGCGATCGTCCTCGCCGGGCGGCAGCACCGGCATGTCGGCCAGGCACTCGCGGGCCTTGTCCTCGGGGAGGATCGCGCGGAGCGGGCAGCGCGGGTGGAAGCGGCAGCCCTGCGGCATCGCGGTCGGGTCGGGTGGCTCGCCCCCCAAGACCTCGGTGACCTTCTGCTCCGACATCGAGGGGACGGCGTCCAGCAGTGCTCGCGTGTAGGGGTGCTGGGGCCGTAGCAGGACCTCCTCGACCCGGCCGACTTCTACGATGCGGCCGAGGTACATCACGGCCACCCGGTCGGCGATGTTCCAGGCCAGCCCGAGATCGTGGCTGACGACGAGCGCGGCCAGGCCGAGGTCGTCGCGCAGCTTCAGGAAGAGCTTGAGGATCTCGCCGCGCACCGACGCGTCCAGCGATGACACCGGTTCGTCGGCGACAAGCACCTCGGGGCCGAGAGTCAACGCGCCGGCGATGACCACGCGCTGCTGCTGGCCGCCGGAGAGCTGGTGGGGGTATCGGTCGAAGAAGTGGTCGGGTGGACGCATCCCTACCTGCTCCAGCGCTTCCGAGACGCGGCGAGTCAGACCGGCGCGTTGGCCGTGCAGCCGCAGCCCTTCCGCGACAGCATCGTGGATGTTCTGCCGCGGGTTGAGCGCGCCGTAGGGGTCTTGGAGCACCAGCTGCACGTGCCGTCGGAACTCCCGCAGCCCGGTGCGGGTACGCCGCAGCAGCTCGCCGTTGTAGTGGATCTCGCCCCGGGTGGGCTCGACGAGGCCGACCAAGGCCCGGGCCAGCGTCGACTTCCCACAGCCCGACTCCCCGATCAGAGCGAGCACCTCGCCCCGCGCCAGGGCCAGGTTGACGCCGTCGACGGCACGCGCTGCGCCGTGACCGCGGCGTGGTGGAAAGGTGATGGCCAGGTCACGGGCCTCGAGAACCGGTACCGCCACCCCGGGATCGGCAAGCGGGGTCGGCTCGTCGTGGTGCTCAGACATGGTCCACCCCCTCCTCGTAGCCGGGGACGTGGATGCACGCGGCGGCCCGGTCGCCGAGGCGGACCGACGGGATCACGCCCGACCGACAGCGGTCCTCGACCTCTGGACAGCGGGGCGCGAACGGGCAGCCGTCGATCTGCTCGCGCAGGTCCGGCGGATCGCCGGGTAACCCGCCCGGCGACAACCGCGAGGCCGGGTCGCCCAAGGTGGGGAAGGCACCGGCGAGGGCGCGGGAGTAGGGGTGCAGCGGTGTCCCGATGACCTCACGCGACGGTCCGGTCTCGACCAGCCGACCGGCGTACATCACCGCGATCTTGTCGCAGGTGGACGCCAGCACCGAGAGGTCGTGGCTGATCATGATCAGCGAGATCCCGCGCTCTCGCACCAGCTCGGTCAGCAGGCTCAGGATCTGGGCCTGCACGATCACGTCGAGGGCCGTGGTCGGCTCGTCGGCGATCACCAGGCCCGGGTCGCAGGCGAGAGCCATCGCCATCATCACGCGCTGTCGCTGACCGCCGGACAGCTCGTGGGGGTAGCTCGTGACGCGGCGCGACGGGACGCCCACGCTGTCGAGCAGGTCGCGGGCCCGTGCGCTCGCCGCCTTCTCCCCTACCTTCTCGTGCAGGAGGATCGGTTCAGTGATCTGGTCGCCGATGGTCTGGACCGGGTTGAGCGCACTCATCGCCCCTTGGAACACCACGGACGCCTCGGCCCAGCGCACCGCGCGCATCCGACCCCAGTTGGCCTGAAGCAGGTCCTCGCCACGGAACCGGATCTCGCCGGTCACCGTGGACTCCGCAGGCAGCAGCCGCAGCAGGCTCATGGCCACCGTGGTCTTGCCGGACCCCGACTCACCGGCCATGCCGAGGGTCTCTCCCGCTGCCAGGGTGAGGTCCACGCCGCGGGTGGCGTACACCGGTTCCTTGCCGGAGCGGTAGGTCACGGTGAGTCCGCGGACGTCGAGCAGCGGCTCGGTGCCGGTGCCTCTCTCCTCGGTGCGCTGTGGAACGGTCATCGCGGCTGGACCCGCGCGTTGAGGACATGCTCGACGGCTCTACCCACGAGGGTGAAGCCGAGCACGATCACCAGGATCGCGATGCCCGGCGGGATCAGGTACCACCAGGCACCGGCGGTCACCGCTCCCTGCATGAACGCGGTGTTGAGCATCGAGCCCCACGAGACCGAGGTGGGGTCGCCGAGGCCGAGGAACGTCAAGGTGGCCTCGGCCAGGATCGCACCCGCCACCGTCAACGTGCTGCTGACGAGGATCAGAGGCATCACGTTGGGCAGGACCTGCCGCATGATGAGCTGGTTGTCGGTGGCGCCGAGCGCGCGAGCGCGTTCGATGAACGGCCGCGCTTCGACGGTGAGCGTCTGGGCACGCACGAGGCGCGCGGTACCCGTCCACGAGGTGACCACGATGGCGATCGTGATCGACGTCGCGCCCTGCCCGATGACGGCGGCCAGTGCGATCGCGAGGGGCAGGCTCGGCAAGGCGATGAACCAGTCGGTGACGTGCATCAGGAACCGGCCCGGGCGCCCCTCGTAGTGGCCGGAGACGAGGCCGATCCCGGCGCCGATCAGCATCGTGCCCGCCGTCGCCAGGATGCCGATGGCGAGCGAGGTCCGCGACCCCCAGATGACCAGGTCGAGGACAGAACGGCCGGCCTGGTCGGTGCCGAGCGGATACCCCTTCTGTGGCGGCGCGAGCAGGGGGCCGGTCGCCTGGGTCACCGAGAGGTCGGAGGGATGGATGAACAGTGGGGCCAGGACGGCCAGACCGGTGAACGCGACGAGGATGATCACGCCGATGAGCCCACTCGGCATCCGCAGCACCGACATCGTGAACCGGCCCACGGGCACCCAGCGCGACGGCGCCTTCTCCTCTGCCGGCAGCACGTCCGGGGCGGCGACGTCGGTGGGGTGTGCAGGGGGCGTGCTCACTGTCGTCTCACTCTCGGATCGAGGGCACGGTAGAGCAGGTCCGCGATCAGGTTGCAGAAGATGACGGCCGCGCTGAAGATGATGAACGTCCCTTCCAGCAGCTGCAGGTCGGGGATGCGCAGGGCCGTGAACGTGAGGTAGCCGAGGCCCGGCCACGAGTAGACGACCTCGACGGTGATGGCGCCGCCGATCATCGCGCCGATCTGCAGGAAGATGATGGTGACGGTCGGAAGCAGCGCGTTGGGGACGGCGTGGCGGCGGCGCACGACCTCGTCACGAAGACCCTTGGCACGCGCCGTCATCAGGTAGGGGTTGCCGCGCTCGTCGATGATCGAGGAGCGCATGATCGCCACGTACTGTGCGAAGATCACCGCGACCAGCGTCAGGCACGGCAGCACGAGGTGCCAGCCGACGTCGAGGAAGTGCTGCGCACTGAGACCGCCCTCCGTCCCATGGGTCTGCATGCCGCCTGCCGGGAAGATCGCCGGGATGCCGGCGACCGTGCCGCTGCCGAAAACGACCAGCAGGATCAGCCCCAACCAGAAGGTCGGGACGGACCACAGCGCCAAGGAGACCGCACTTGCGCCGCGGTCGAGAGTGCCGCCTGCGCGCCAACCGGCCCGGATGCCCAGCCACATGCCCAGCCAGATGGAGATCAGCGTCGAGGTGCCCATCAGCAGAAGCGTCGGCCAGAGCCGATCGGCGATCAGGCTGGAGACCGGCTGGTGGTACTCGTAGGAGTAGCCGAGGTTGCCCGTCAGGGTGTGGCCGACGAAGGTCAGGAACCGCTGCCAGAGCGGCTGGTCGAGCCCGAGCTCGTGACGCAGATGGGTCATCTGGGCCTCGGACGTCGGCCTCCCGCGGGTGAGCGCGGAGACGGGGTCGGCCGGCATCAGGCTGAACATGACGAAGCCGACGACCAGCAGCATGAAGAAGCTGACCATCGCGGCCCCGACCTTGCGGGCCAGGTAGGACCAGAAGTCCGACCGCTCGGGCCCCTCCACGGGGCCCGAGACGGTCGGAGCTTCCAGCTGGACGCCGACACTCACCGGCGGCTCACTCGCGCTCCGCGGCCGTGCGACGTCGCAGCAGGAACACCGCGCCGCCGATCACGACGACGACGAGCACCCCGAGGCCGATCCACTTGAAGGCGTTGGAGCTCTGCTCGCTGGCCTTCTGCGAAGCGGTCGCGGCACCGACCACGGGCGCTGCCTTCCACCAGCTGGTGAAGCCGTGCTGCAGCGGGTAGAACCCCTTGGAGTCCTTCGTGCCCTGCAGGTAGCCGGTCACCTGGTCGGTGCGGAGGGCACTGAGTCCGTTCTTGTAGAAGAAGATCAGGTCGGCGTTGTTCGCATACAGGATCTTCTGCATCGCATCGATGGTGTGGGCGCGGTCGTCGGCGTTGAACTGCGTCTGCTGCTTGTCGAAGAGGTGGTCGTAGTTGTGGTTGCAGAAGAACGCGTCGGTGTTGCCGTTCTGGCCGTTGTCGTCGGGCAGGGTGCCGCAGGTCTGGATCGAGAGCAGGTACGTCGGGTCCGGGCCCGTGCTCCATCCGTCCATCAGCATGTCCCAGTCACCCTTGGCCAGGTTGTTGTTCAGCTGGTCGAAGCTCATCGCGTTGACGTCGAGCTTGACCCCGATGTTGGCCATCCACTCCTTGAGGTACGGCGCGATCGAGGCATCCGTCGCGTCGTCCGAATGGATGCCGAGCCGGAACTCCAGCGGTTTGCCCTGCGGGTCGACCCGGACGCCGTTCGGACCCTCTTTGTACCCGGCCTGGTCGAGCAGCTGCTTGGCTCGCGACGGGTCGTAGTTCAGGGCCTCGGAGTCCGACGGGGTCCAGAAGAACTGCGGGTAACCGGGCGGCAGGTAGCCCGCCCCGACGACGCCGTTCCCCCCGAGCACCTTCTGCACCAGCTCGGGCCGGTTGATGCCGAGCGCGATCGCCTGCCGGACCCGAATGTCCTTCAGGATGGGGTTCCCGGTGCCCATCGGCTTCCCCGAGCGAGTCATCGCGCCGGGGTTGATCTCCACGGCTGTCCATCCGCTCGACTGCGTCTGGTAGGTCATCACGTCGCTCTTGCTCGACATCGCCTTGAACTGCGCAGGGGTGAGGCCGCCGATCTGGTCGAGCTCACCACTGGTCAACGCGGCTGCGGCGGCGTCGCTGTTGGAGTAGTAGTTGGTGACGACCTTGTCGTACTTCGGTGCGCCGAGGAAGAAGTCCTTGTTGGCCGTCATCTCGGCGTACTGGTTGGTCTTGAAGCCCGTCAGCGTGAACGGCCCGTAGCCGACGACCGGGAGATCCATGTTGCGGTAGTTCTTCAGCCCCGCGACATGGTCTTTCCAGATGTGCTCCGGCACGATCGCAATGCCGGAGACCGGGATGCTCAGGTAGAGCATGTTCGCCTGCGGCCGCTTGGTCGTGATCACCAGCGTGGTGTCATCGGGCGCGGTCACGGACTTGAAGTTCTCGACCAGGGACCCGTTGGAGGTCGCCGCCGTCTGGTTGTGCATGATCAGGTTGAACGTCCACGCGGCGTCCTGTGCCGTCAGCGGCTGACCATCGCTCCACTTCAGCCCAGGGTGGATCTTGAAGGTCCAGGTGAGCTGGTCCGCCGAGGTCGTCCAGGAGTCCGCCAGATAGGGCACGGCCTTGCCGTCGTTGTCGAGCATGGTCAGCGCCGGGTAGATCGCCCCGATCACGCTGAGCTCTCCGTCGTAGTAGCTCAGGAACGGGTTGAACGTCGTCATCTGAGTGTCGGCAGGCACGGTCAGCGTGGACGTCGTGTCAGAGTCCGCTGCCTGCGCGCTGCTGCCGACGAGCTGTCCGGACATCAGGGCCGCGGCGGCCAAGGCCGCGACCGCGAGAGCCGCCACTCCCCTTCGGCGATGGGGCCCGGACCGGCCACCTCGTGGGGACCCTGCTGTGCGCGTCATGGGTGACTCCTTTCTGAGGGGGACCGAACACCGTCGACGGTCCGGATCAGGTCCGCCAACCGCCGCGGAGAGGGCGGTGACGTTCGTTCGCCGAGCGACGAGCCTGCCGTCCGGCCCGAGCAGAACCTCGGGCGCGGCCGGCCGGCCGTTGTAGCGGGAAGAGAACGACGCGCTGTAGGCGCCGGCCTCGTGGATGACGACCAGATCGCCGCGGCGCAGCGGCGGCAGGGAGTGGACACCGAAGGTGTCGGTGGACTCGCAGACCGCTCCCTCCACCACGACGTCCCCGACGTCTCCAGTGTGGTCGCGCAGCGCCGAGACTTGGTGCCGGACGCCGTAGAGCGCCGGGCGGATCAGCTCGGTCATGCCAGCGTCCAGGATGACCTGTCGGTCGTCGCCGCGCTGCCGGGTGTGCAGCACACTGGCCACCAGCCATCCCGCGGCGCCGATGACGACCCGGCCTGGCTCGATCGCCGGAGCCGGCGGCAGCTCCAGCCCGGAGCGGCGGAGCCCGTCGGTAAGGGCGGCAGCGAAGTCGGCCGGCGCCGGGTCGGTGCCGTGGGCGGGGAAGCCGCCGCCGAAATCGACGACGTCGGGCGTGCCCGGCCCGTCGTACGCGACACGGGCGCGGTCGAGCACCGCCACGCCGCGGCACCCGGCCACCGCCCACGCCGAGACGTCACGCAGCAGCGAGCCCATGTGGACATGGACACCCAGCAGGCGCATCCCGCCGCGCCATAGCGACGACGCGGCGAGCTTCACGAGATCCTCGGCGCTGAGACCGAACTTGCTGGCCGACAGCCCCACGGCGAGGCCGGGAGCGGTCTCGGGTTGCACGTCCGGGTTGAGGCGGAGCAGAACCGGCAGGTCAACGTCATGCGCGACCGCGGCCCGCCGCAACGCGTGCAGTTCCGCGAGCCGCACCAGCTCATCGGCAGACTCCACAGCCACCCACCGCAGCGACGCGTCGGCGACGGCCGCGTCCACGATGGCCAGGAGGTCGGCGTCGGTCTTGCCGACGCCCTCGAACGTCGTCCGCTCCGGCGAGAAACCGGCGGCGCGGGCACTCGCCCACTCGCCGCTGGACACGACGTTGGCACCCCACCCACGGTCGGCGAGCAGCTCCGCGACGGCGGGCAGGTCGTTGGCCTTCAACGAATACTGGTGCACCCACGGCTCGGGGAAGGCGGCCTCCACCGCCTCCGCGGCCCGGGTCACGGCGGCCACGTCCGTGACGTACAGCGGAGTGCCGAACCGGTCTGCGGCGAGCGTCAGCTGCTCCCGGAGGTGCGCCGACGGCGACGTCGACGCCGACACACCCGACCGCCTGAACGACGCGGCGGGGGACGTCTCAGTCGACACGCCGCGCAGTACAGCACCATTCAGAAGATCAGGTCAACGTCTTCCGGTGAATGAAATGGATCAGTTACTCTTCCCGCCATGTCGCACGCGTCGGCAGCGGGTTCAGCAGCGCCGCTGGGGGTGGCCGAGCGGGTACGCCGGAGCCTCGGTGACCTGAGCCGATCCGAGCGCAAGGTCGCCCGAACGCTTCTCTCGGGACCGCCCACGATCGGGTTGGAGTCGGTGAGCCAGCTGGCCGCGCGTGCCGAGGTCAGCGGGCCGACGGTGAGCCGGTTCGTGGCCCGGCTCGGGTTCGACAACTACGCGGCGTTCCAGCGGGCCCTGCGCGACGACCTCTCCGAGCGCGTGCTGTCGCCGGTGGAGGTCTACCGCAGCCACCTTGCCGCTTCCGACCCCACCCCCTTGATCCGCGCCGGCTCGATGCTGGCCGACGCGGTCAGCGGGACGCTCGGCCAGCTCAGCCCACCCGACTTCGAGCGCGCTGTCTCCCTGCTCGCCGACGAGCGGCACCGCGTCATCGTGACCGGCGGTTGGACCAGCCATCTGCTGGCAGCGTTGCTGACCTCCCTGCTCCGGCCGTTCCGGTCCGGTGTCCACCACGTGCCGTCGCTCGCCGCCGAGCGCGCGGCGGCACTCGCCGACCTCTCGCGCGGCGACACGGTCGTCCTCTTCGACTTCCGACGCTACGAGCTCGACACGTTCGAGTTCGCCCGGCTGGCACGCGACCGCGGCGGACGGCTCGTGCTGTTCACCGACCCGTGGCTGTCGCCGATCGCCGACCTGGCCGACGCCGTGCTCCCGGCCCAGCTCGACGGGCCCTCGCCGTTCGAGAGCCTGACCCCCACCGTGGCGGTCGTCGAAACGCTGGCCACCGACGTCGCGCGCCGCCTGGGCGCGGCCGGCAACGCGAGGCTGGACCGCTACGGGTCGATCGCCGACCAGTGGGTGCGGCCGTACGGCGCGCCGCTCGACGCCGCAGGATCAGCGGCCGACACCACCGCCCAGCGAACCACGACGACGAAACGCACCACCAGAACCGGCAGGAAGGCGAAGGACCCCAGGTCATGACACTCATCCCCGTGCAGGTCGCCCACGTGGGGCTCGGAGCGATCGGACGTGAGGTCGTCCGGCTCGTGCTCCGCCGCGAGGACCTCAGGCTCGTCGCAGCCTGCGACATCGATCCCGCTCTGGTCGGATCGCCGATCACCTCGGTGCTTGCCGAGACGGACCGAATGTCTGGCGCCGGCGAGGTGACCGTCGTCGAGAGCCTCGCGGACGCCCGGTTGTCAGCGGGCGGCGTCGTCGTCACGCACACCACGTCCTCGTCGCTCGCACGCTGTCTGCCCGAGCTCCTCGCCGCCGTCGAGAGCGGTGCCCACGTCGTCTCCTCCTGCGAGGAGCTCTCCTACCCATGGGTGCAGGCACGTGACGCCGCCGCCGAGCTCGACGGTGCAGCCAAAGCCGCCGGCGTCGCTGTCGTCGGCACCGGCGTCAATCCCGGCTTCGCCATGGACTACCTCCCGGTGGTGCTGTCCGGCGCGACCAAGCGCGTGGACTCGGTGCACGTCCACCGGGTGCAGGACGCCGGGCAGCGCCGCGAGCCGCTACAGGCCAAGGTCGGCGCCGGCATCACGCCGACGAGTTCACTCGCCGCGTCTCCGCCGGGTCGATGGGCCACGTCGGGCTCACCGAGTCGGCCCAGGCAGTGGCGGCCGCGCTCGGTTGGGACGCCTCCGACTGCACCGAGACCATCGAGCCCGTGGTCGCCGAGGTGGCGACCCCCTCCGCGTTCGGCACGATCGAGCCTGGCTCCGATCGCAGGTATCGAGCAGGTCGCAGTCGTGGTCGCCGACGGCGTCGAGCGCGTGCGGCTGCACCTGCAGATGGCGGTGGGGATCGGCCCGTCCCAGGACGACATCCGGCTCACCGGCGACCCCGATCTCCACCTCACGGTCCCGGGCGGCCTGCACGGCGACCTCGCGACGGCCGCGACGCTGGTCAACACGATCGGCAGCATCCGGCACGCCGAGCCTGGTCTGCGGGTGATGAGCGAGCTGCGGCCACCTCGCCCTACCGCGCCATGACACCCATGAGCACCGGTGCACACTCGAGACCGACCGTCGCCGTCACCCTCGGGCTACGACCTCCCTCGCAACCCCGGCCAGCTCGGCGTCCGTGGCGCGATCCTCGAGACACTGGCCGTCCGCCGGCGCCTCGCTGCGGCTGGTCTCGGCGCTCGACGGCGTGCCCCTCGACGACGCGTTCTTCGAGCAGCTCGACGGACTGGTGCTGCCCGGCGGCCCCGACCCGCACCCGTCGCGCTGGGGCGAGCAAGTCCACCCCGCGACGAACATCGACGAGGCGCGCGACGCGCTCGAGTACGCCGTGCTTGGCCGGCTGCCTCGAGCGACGTATCCCGGTCCTCGGCGTGTGCCGGGGCCTGCAGCTGGTCAACGTCGCGCTCGGCGGCACGCTCGTGCAGGACCTGCCCCCCGGTCCGCTCGACCACCGTGGCCCCGCCGACCGGACGTGTCCTGGCCCACGAGCTCCGGCTGCTCGACGGCACGACGATGGCGACGATCGCCGGACACACGCTGCTGCGCGTGAACACCGCCCACCACCAGGCGATCGGCCGACTCGGCGACCACCTGGTCGCCTGCGGCTGGGCCGAGGACGGCTGCGTCGAGGCGATCGAGTGGGCCAGCGACGACCAGTGGCTGGTCGCGGTGCAGTACCACCCGGAGGACCTCCACGCGGTCGAGCCGGCACACCTGCGGCTGTTCACCACGTTCCTCGAGCGCGCCGGCGAGTACTCCGCCGGCCGCAGGCGGGCGCGACAGGGACTCGACGAGAGGACACCATGTACGACCTGATCGTGCGCGGCGGGCTCGTGCTCGACGGACGTGGGAACCAGGCTCGACGTACCGATGTGGCGGTCTCCGGCGACCGAGTCGTGGCGTGTCGGCGACGTGCCTGCCGATGAGCCGGCCGGCACGGTTCTTGACGCGAGGGGACTCGTCGTCTGCCCGGGTTTCGTCAATCCCCTGTCGCACTCCTACCTGTCGGTGCTCGAGGACGGGACGTCGCTGGGTGAGCTCGTGCAGGGCGTGACCACCCAGATCTTCGGCGAGGGTGAGTCGATGGGGCCGGTCCCGGACGCCGGACGCCCCGCCCTGGAGCAGGAGGCCGCGACGTACGGCGTGGAGGTGACCTGGACCCGCCTCTCGGAGTACCTCGCGACGCGTCGAGCAGTCCGGTTGCACGCAGAACGTCGCCTCCCTGGTCGGAGCGGAGACGCATGCGCATCCTCGGTGTCGGCTACGACGACCGCCCGGCCACCGAGTCCGAGCTCGACACGATGCGCCAGGTCCTCACCGAGGAGATGGACGACGGCGCGCTCGGCATCGGGTCGTCGCTGATCTACGCACCCGGCAGCTACGCCGACACCGAGGAGCTGGTCGCGCTGTGCGAGGTCGCCGGGCGCCACGGCGGCACCTACGCCTCGCATGTGCGCAACGAGGGTTCCGGGCTGCTGTCCGCGATCGACGAGCTGCTCGAGATCGTCGCGCCGCGTCCGGCGTGCACGGGGAGATGTGGCACCTCAAGGCCGCCGGTCAGCCTGAGTGGCCGCTGATGGACGCCGGCGCTCGCCAAGCTCCAGGCGGCACGCGATGCCGGGCTGCCGATCGGCGGCCGACGTCTACCCCTACACCTGGAGCGGCACCGGCCTCTCCTCGAACGTGCCCGCGCACTGGCACGAGGGGGGTCCTGAGGCGCTCTACGACCGGCTGGACGACCGCGCGACGCGGGCAAGGATCCGGGCCGAGATGGTGGCGATCGGCCGGTACGGCGACACTCCGAACGCCGAGGACGTGCTGCTGCTGCGGCTCAAGCACCCCGACAACGCTTCGCTGGCAAGGCCATACTCTTGCCGAGATCGCCGCCGACCGTCGGCAGGACCCCGTCGACACCGCGCTTGACATCATCGCCACCGAGCGCACGTCAGTGTTCACGGCGTTCCACTCGATGAGCGAGGACAATCTGCGTGGCCAGCTCGCAGTGCCGTGGGTCGGAGTCTGCTCGGACGCGGCGTCGATCGCGCCGACGGGCCGGAGCCTCGACTCGCCCACGCACCCCCGGGCCTACGGCTCCTTCGCGCGGGTACTCGGCCACTACACGCGCGAGCTGGGAATCCTCACCCTGCCCGACGCCGTCCGCAAGATGACCTCACAGCCCGCCTCGACGTTCGGGCTGACCGACCGCGGCGTGCTGGAGCCCGGATACGCCGCCGACCTCGTGGTGTTCGATCCGGACACCGTCGCGGACCGGGCTACGTTCGCCGACCCGCACCGCTCTCGGTCGGCGTCCGTGATGTCGTCGTGAACGGCGTGCTGGCCCTGCGAGACGGGGAACCGACTGGCGCCCGGCCGGGACGGGCCCTCCGCCGGGGTCGCCGCACATCGTGAACCAGCCGAGCCCCCAGAACGAGGACTGACGACAACCGACTTCCCCGCCCAGGTCCCACCGTCGCCCAGGGACCCACCCATATGGAGCTGATCCATCCCCGTGCAACGCACTCACATGCCGATGTGCGGTCGGTGGGTCAGTGTGAGGAGATCATCTGCCCAGACACTTCAGGCGATGCCGTGGACGATCGCGTACCCGGTCTCGGAGTGGTGGACCGTCACGTCGGCGAAGTCGGCCTCCTCCATCGCATCGACCACCCATCGTGTGCCTTCGGCGCAGGAGTGGACGACGCCTCCGCCTGCCAGTGCCTCCTGGAGGCAGTAGATGACACTGCTGGTGTAGGCGATCACAGCGCCTGGGTTCTCGGCGTCCTGGTCGAGGTCGCCGGTGAGGTCGTTCTCGGCCACGAGTATCACGCCTCCAGCGGCCAGTGCTCGGTGGACGCCCTTCAGGATCGAGGCGGGATCACTCATGTGGTGGAGCGCGTCCAGGCAGTAGACGAGGTCGAACGGGCCCTCATCTGGCAGGTGCCGGGCGTCTGCCTGGCGGATCGAGACGTTGCCTGGCAGGTTCGGCAGCGCTTGCGGCGACAGGTCGTAGCCGACCACGGTCGTGAGAGGGAAGGCCCGACCGAGCACGGCTGCGGCGTTGCCGCTGCCGGGCGCGATCTCGGCCACACGAGCGCCCCTTGCGAGGGTGTCGCTGAGTCCCGGGACGGCGGCTATCCAGTCCTCGACCAGCGCCATCTCGTAGGTCGGGGTGTTGACCCCAACGAATGGCGCGTACGGCGCGAGGCGCTCGCCCGGGATCCCGGCACCGGTCCGGATCGCGGCGACCACGTCGTCGTACACCTGTGGTGCTGCCCAGAGTCCGTCCAGGATCGAGGTCACGGAGAACGGGAACTGGGGCCCGAAGGTCGTCCGGGTCATCTCCGTGGCGTCGAAGCGACCGTCGGAATGGGTCAGGTACCCGGCCACGGTCATTCCCCGAAGCCACTCGTCGGCGTTGCGATGGTCGACTCCGGCGCGGTCGCCGACCTCCTGCGCGGTGCCGCCCTCCGCCAGGACCGCGTCGAGCAGGCCAGTGCGTCGCCCGATCTGCAGAAGCGTCACGGCGAACAGCCCAGGAAGGTGCTCGAAGAACAGGGGTGTCTCCTCACTCATGCGCGCAGGCTAGGGCTCGGCGACCCCGCGCGTCAGCAGATACGCCGCATCGCCACATCGCCACACGTGTCCAACCAGTCGGCGTCGACCAAAGGCGAGTCCCGAAACGCCCTCACATGCCGCTGTCCGGACGCACTCACATGCCGATGAGCGGGCTGCGCGCTCACGTCACGATCCAGCCACGGTCCTCTGCAAGGGGCTCCGCGGGGTGCACACTTCGATCGTGAGTGAGCGCCGGGCCTCTGGGATGGCAGGCGGCGTCCTATGACGATGAAGCGGTGGGCCTGCTTGCTTGGCTCGCTGGCCATGGTGGCCATCGCGGTGACAGGTTGCACGGGTTCGGGTGTGCGGCCACGGCCGGCTGCGGCCGCGCCGGTTGAGCGAGTGGGGACGGGCGACAGCGGGGGCGTGGGCGTTGAGGCCGGCTCGTTCGTGGCAGTGAGCGAGCACGAGCAGAAGCTCGGCCTCTTTGAGACGTCGTCGGGTCGGGTGATTCGGTGGATTCTCACCGAGCCTTACCAAGGCATGACCGTCTCGGCGACTGCGGTCGATCACACCGGCCGCATCTGGGCGACCATGAGCAGTGGTCCCGCATGTACGAGCGACGCCGACGGATGTGGACCAAAGCCCAACTCATGTGCCGGCAAGGTGATCACAATCAGCCCCTCCACCGGTGCCATGACAACGGTCCTGGCGGCACCACCGGGCACACTGATCGCCGATGCTCAACCAAGCCCGGACGGGCGTTACCTGGCCTTCCTTGAGGGCCGCTGCGACCGCTCCTACTTCAACCAGTACATCCAGGTCCAAGATCTCACCACCGGCGCCAGCTGGACCATCGGGGCCGACCTGAAGCCCTGCCACAGCCTAGGCAGCCTGTCGTGGACCTCAGACGGGAAGCACCTGGTGGCAGCCTACGGGCGCTCGCTCGTCACCTCTGCTGGTGCAGCGGCACGTTACGGCGCCGGAACCTGCCTGGATCCGGCCGTAGCGAAGATCGCCGTCGTCTCGGCGATGGCAGGGCAACCGCGTATCAACGGCCCGGCCGCCGCCGCGCAGGCGGGCTGCGAGATCGAGGGCGTCACCGCCACCGCCACTGGATACGCGGCCATCGAGGGCTGCCGCGGCGCCAAAGGCTCCTACCTCTCAGGCGCGGTGCGCCTCCTCCGCTACTCGACCAACTTGCAGAGATCCGTCGAGGCAAGCCTCGGTGCCTGCGTCAATGGCGCGGAAATACGCACCGATCACACCGGGACCGCTTTGCTGGGCACCACCTACCAGTTCTGCAACCCACCCGGAAAGCCCGGCCCCAGGACCGTGGCGTTCACCGACCACGACCACAGCCCCGCGACCTTCTATGAACAACCCAACGGCGGAGAAGACGCCTTCAGCGCGATCAGCTGGTAGCGAGGGCGGAGGCGAAAGGCGCCCGTTTCCAGCCGACCGGCACAGTCCGCATATGCCGCTGTCCGGGCCACCCGGCTATGCCGACGAGGCGGTCGCTCCTGGTGAAGCGCATGGACTACTGACTGAAGCTCGCGAGCGCTGCCTCACGCGTGGTGCCAGCGATTCGGAACAACTCGACGTCCTGGGCAAGAACCTCAACCACGCACTCTTTGGACACGACTACGTGGTGTATTGGGACGAAGCCGTCATGACCAACGCGCACGCCGAGTCAGTTCGCCACGCACAGCGACGTGGGATGCTTGTTCGCTCGGATCGCGGCCTACGTCATCGTCGTGCCCGTGGCTCTTATCGCCTCGTTCGCTGCTCGAGCCGCCCACTTCGCTGCCGCACACTGCTCTGGGTCCGCGTCCCTGGATGGGTGCGACCCGGAAGACTTCGAAGGGCTGCAGTGGGCGGGTGTTTCCCTCGTTGGTCGGGCGGTCGCGATCGTTGCCATCGAGGTCGCATTGCGGCAACGACGGCGGTCACGAACGACGGCGTGAAACTCGGAGGTGTAACGCACTGACATGCCGGTGTCCGGGCGTCCGCTCATGCCGATGTGCGTGCTTGTCGTCCCCGTTCTTGCAGCCTGGCGCCTCGTTGGTGTCCCGGCTTGACTAGCCCGTACTCGTATGCGGCGACCACGGCTTGGACTCGGTCGCGTAGCTCCAGTTTCCGCAAGATGTGGGCGATGTGGGTCTTGACCCCCGAGAGCGGCTCCTGAAGCGACCGCTCACGCCGCTGTCCGGACGTCCGCTCATGCCGATGTGCGGTCGTCGCCGACGGCGGAGCAACGGGGAGCTCGTGTGCCAAGATCTAGCGCCATGAGCGTCGCGGTAACCCACCTCGACATCTCGGGGACGCAGGGGATCCCAGCCCGACGATTGATCGCGGTGGAAGTGCGCAAGTCCGCCGACACCCGGGCCGGGCGCTGGCTGATCGGCGTCACGGTGGGGCTCGCGCTGGTCGCGGACTTCCTGGCCGCGATCATCGTCGCCAACCAGGACAAGCCACTGGCTTTCGGCGACCAGGTCGACGGCGCGGCATTCGTGTGCTCGGTGTTTCTGCCGATCCTCGGCATCATGCTCGTCACCAGCGAGTGGAGCCAACGCACGGCGATGACAACCTTCACCCTTGAGCCCCGCCGGATGCGCGTCGTCCTCGCGAAGATGCTGGCCGGCATCCTGCTCACGGCGTTCGTCATCGCCTTCGCGCTCGTGGTGGGTGGCTTGTCCTACGTTCTGTACGGCGCGCTGGGCGGCACCCTCGACTGGACGTTCGGGTGGCGCGCCTTCTTCGCGTTCATCGCGACGCAGACCTTGGCGATGCTCGGCGGCTTCGCACTCGCCTGCCTGCTGCTCAACACTCCGGCGTCGATCGTGGTGTTCTTCATCTACAGGTGGGTCCTGCCCGGGCTCCTCGCACTCGGCGCGTCCCTGATGGCGTGGTTCAACGACCTGGCCCCCTGGGTCGACTTCCAGGCCGCGCAGGGCCCCCTCTTCGACGGACCCATGCACGGGTCCGACTGGGCCCATCTCCTCGTGAGCGGCTTCATCTGGCTGATCGTCCCCCTCGGGATCGGCCTGTGGAGGATCCGGCGTGCCGAGGTGAAGTGACCACAGGTGGTGGGCGCATGAGAGCCCCCTGGGATCGCACCCAGCGGTCCTGAATCGACCTCCTGCCGCTGTCCGGGCGCACTCACATGCCCACGTGAGCGCGTGAGGGGGCTTGAATGGCGTTATGCCGAAGCTGACCCAGCCGCGGTACGCAGGCGTCCTGGCCGAGCATCGCGAGCAGGTCGTGCTGGTGCGCGAGGAGTACCCACGGTGGGGCGGCCCTTACTGGAACATCCCCAGCGGTCGCGTCGAAGATCACGAGACTCCTCAGACGGGCGCGTGTCGTGAGTTGGCCGAGGAGACCGGGTTGATCGTGGCAGCGTCTGACCTCGTCCTCGTCAGCACCTCCTCTGTTGCGAGCCCCGGGAGGGTCAGCCGAGCCTGGAACTTCACAGTCGACATCGAGGACCCCCGGCTCGAGGTGCAGGACCCGGATGGACTGATTCAAGACGCGAGATGGTTCCCGATTCACGAGGCTGCGGCACTTCTCCGAGAGCTCCCGTACCGCCCGCTCTCGGAGCCTGCGGTGGCTCTCCTCGGCGGGCAGGTTCGCCCGGGCGGACATTGGGCGTACTCCGGCCCCGAGTCGGAACCCGCCCTGACCTACCCGAGATCGTGAACCGCACTCACCTGCCCCTGTCGGGTGTCCGCTCACGCCGATGAGCGGACGAGTCGCGGGGTCGCAGATCCTTGATAGGCGGCGTAGCGTTGGTGGCCGTCTCGGCGGGAGGAGACGGCCATGGTGGCGGTGCTCGAAATCTCGGCAGTAGCCCTGTTGGCGGGTATCTGGTTCTTGTGGTTCCGGCGAACGCCCCTGTACCGGGCGCATCGACGCTCTGGCGTTGTGCCGGGTCAGTTCCGCGGAGGTGGCGCCACCCCGAGGTGGTACGGCGATCGGCACGTGCCGCCGCTTCTGCCTGATCTGCGACCGGACGCAGACCCAGCGACCCGATCTGCGCGGCGCTGGCCGATGGGGCGGAACAGGCGCCCTTCACCCGCCCCAGCATTGCCGTTGGCAGGCCACGACCGCGGATCCGTGAAGGTCTACCTCCGGGAGCGGTCAGCGCGGCGGCGGATCGCCAAGCACCTCGCAGGAGTCGCGCGAATCCCGGACGGTGACCACCGCGTGCGAGGCGAGTCCAGTGCCGAAGGTCTCGAGCCGGACCGCATCCGAACACGCTCTGTAGGCCGATCATTCAGACGCTTCTTCTCGCCCAGTGAGTATCCGGGTGGCCGAGTCGCAGGAAGACTGGCGTGCGTCTACTTGTCGGTGACACTTCTTCTGATCCTCAGCGCAATCTCGGAGGGCAACGGGGACGGCACCTTGTCCGTGGATCTCGCCTTCATGCTCACCTGGCCTCTGAGCCTCGGCGTGGTGGCCTTCCAGAACGATGGCGTGTGGATGCTGCCGGCCTTCGCCGCCTGCGCCTTCCTCAACGCGTTCGTGTTCTGGGTGGTCTTTCGGGGCGACCCCGCATAGTCGGGCGAAGCCGTCGTCGCGCGCCGAAGGCGTTGGGCGAGCACCCCGTCCGCTCGTGTCACGTTCCCTCATGCCGAGAGCGGGTACCCGCATAGTCTCCCTCCCGTGAGCTGCCCACATCCCGACCGGCCCGAGATCGTGTGCATCTGCGGCTCCACCCGTTTCGCGGCAGAGATGCTCGCGGCTAACCGCGACCTGACCCTTGCGGGTGCCATCGTCGTCGCACCAGGCGTCTTCACTCATCGCGAACCACTCGGGAAGGTCACTGACGAGCAGAAGGCCGCGCTGGACGCACTCCACCTTCGCAAGATCGACCTGGCGGACCGGGTCCTGGTTATCAACCCCGGCGGGTACATCGGCGAGTCCACGAGACGCGAGATCGGCTATGCCCGCGCCACCGGCAAGCCGGTCTCCTTTACCAATCCCGACTGACCGCATCTTCGCCGTCCTGCAAACGGCCAACGCATCTCGTGCCGCTGTCCGGTCGCACTCACATGCCGATGAGAGTGCGCCCAACACACTCGCTCGGACTGCCTCTTGAGACCGCCAAATGAGGTGGCGAAGGCACTATCGGGGGAGGACCATCGAGTCTGGACGACGTCTTTCCCGGGTGGCGCCGGTCGCCGCCGCCGGGAGGTTAGAGCCATGCGCCCCACTCGTCGTACTCCGTGGCCAAGGCCGCACATACGGAGCATCGCCGCTCCCGCTGTCGCGGCGATACTGGCCGCCGTCACGGCGGGGTGCGGCGGCGGAGGTGACGCTTCCTCGGCGCCGACAGGGGCGGGCGACAAGCCGCGGCTTGTCGCATCCATCGACATGCCGACCCCAGGTTCGCCGGAGGTCGCGTTCGGCTCAGTGTGGGTCGCCAACGGCCCGACGTTGACCGTCACTCGTCTCGATCCACGCACCAATGCGGTGACGGCCACGATCTCCACGCCCGATCCCGCATCCGTGGTCAGCGCCGGGGCGGGCGCGGTCTGGGTGACCAGCTACCCCGGCAACAGTCTCACGCGGATCGATCCGCAGCTCAATCGCGTTACCCGCACGATCAGCCTCGCCCCGAGGGGCGCCGGTCCGATCGGCGTCACCGTCTTTCGCGGCTTCGTCTGGGTCGCCAACCACGACGGTGAGCCGACCACGTCGGTCTCCAAGATCAACCCTGCCACGATGCGTCTGGTCGATGTGATCCCGGTCGGTTCCGAGAGCTCTGCGGGGCCGGTGTGGCTCGTCTCCAGTGCTGGGTCTATCTGGACCAACGTCAACGGCGACCCGAACGTTGTCGTTCGAATCAATCCGCGCACCGACCGCGTCCTGGCTACGGTTCGTGCGCCGGGCGCCTGCGCTCAGCTCGCCGCGGACAACACTGCCGTGTGGGGCGCGGGCGGCGGCGGCGACACGTTGTGCCCGCCGGGGGTCACTCGCATTGACCCGGCTACCAACAGGGTCACCAAGACCTTCAACGACGTCGGAGCGACCGACGCACTAGCCCTCTACCAGGGCTCCCTGTGGTACGGCACAGCGTTCAACCGAACGCTCGGGCGCATCGACACACGGACGAACAAGGTCGTCTCCGTGCTCGACCTGCCTGGGCCAGCGTTCGCTATGACGGCTGGAGCCCACGCGATCTGGACCACCGACAGAGATGACCAACTGCTCTTCAAAGTCCTCCCACCGACCGCACCGTAGCCCGGAGACTGACGGACCGCAGCGCCCTCACATGCCGCTGTCCGGGCGCGGTCATGCCGATGAGCAGTCGCCGGTGCGATGCTGTATGGGTGAACGCAGCCGGGAAGCGCAAACCCCTGTTGAGCGGGCGCGGTGGCGTGCTCATCGCCGACTTCTGCCTCAGCACCGGGCTCGATCGCGACACGGTGGAAGAGCTGGTACGGGCGGGACGTCTTGAGGGAGGATTGTCCACCCATAAAGAGCCAATCCGCTCGGGGGTCATCTTCGACGACGCACTGCCCTCGCGGGACGAGCTCGTCGCCATGGGAGTGCCGGTCCGGGACGACTACGACCCCCAAGCCCTGCGCCATGGCGGCATCGAATGCCAGACCCACGGTTGGGCGCAGTCGATCCTGCTCACCCGACACGACGCTGAAAGTCAACAGGAGGTACCCGACCGCGACATGTGCTGGGAATGCTCGCGTGCCGGTGTGCCGCCCGACGACGGGAACTCGCGACGGTACGAGTCCGAGGTAGTCCAACGCTGGATTCGTACCCACGACAGTGATGGCAACTGGATCGGATCCGAGGAAGACGAGAAGCCGCATGATTGACGTGCGTCCGCTCATGGCGCTGTCCGGACGTCCTCACATGCCGATGAGCGGGCGGCCATCTGCCCTGTTGACTGCGTCGATGGAGGTCGAGACGATGCGGGACGGAAGGCGGGTCGGATGGACGTGCACCGTGTCGGAGCCTCTGGCGCTTCATTGTCGGCGATCGGTCTTGGTGGTGTGCCGCTCGGGAGCGACCCTTCCAGCGCCTCCCAGGTCTCCCGCGCTACGGCTGCGCTCCAGGCAGCGGCTGAGGCTGGGACGAACTGGGTCGACTCGTCGGAGAACTACTTCGACACCGGCAACGAAGCGCTCCTGGGGGCCGCACTGCGAGATGTCCGAGGTGCCATCCAGGTCTGCTCGAAGGTGGCTCCGGGAGGGAAGGCCAGCGGTGGCGGTAGCGGATTTAGGCCCGAGCAGGTCCGCAGCGCGTGTCAGGCGAGCTTGACGCGACTGGGAATTGAGGTCCTCGACGTGTACCTGCTCCACTGGCCCGACGACACCGGCGTCCCGTTGGCCGACACCTGGGGTGCCATGACGGCGTTGGTCGACGACGGACTGGTACGAGCCATCGGCTTGTCGAACTATGGCCGTGATGACATCGCGGCATGCCATGCCCAACGTGAGGTCGAGGTCATCCAAACCGGCCTCAGTGTTGTGGACTATCTCGAGGAGCGCGACTTGATCGCGTGGTGCGGCCAGCAGGGGATGACAGTCACGATCTACGAGCCGTTGGCAGGTGGCGTACTGACGGACACACCGTTCGACCAGGTCCGGGCCAAGTACGTCGGGACACCTTGGGAGGACTCCGGGTACTTCCGCCTGATGTTCGGTCCAGATACCGGGCCACGCACTCAAACGGTGGTCGACGGCCTGAGGGAGATAGCCGCGCCGTTGGGGATCTCCGTGTCGCTGCTGTCTCTGGGCTGGGTGCTGCGACAGCCAGGTGTCGCCTCGGCCATCGTAGGCTCAAGCAACCCCGAGCGGGTTCGAGCAAACGCAAGCGCGGTTGACCTGCAACTGCCGGAAACAGCCCTCAGCGCGGTCAACGATCTGATCCCGCTCGGACCCGCTTTCGAGTGACGCTGCGGAGCTGATGCCGACGGCGAACGCATCATCAGGCCAACAGCGAACAGCACGCTCATGCCGCTGTCCGGGCGAGCACGTGGCGTCGCCTCAGCCCGCGTACGCCGTGGCCAGGTCGAGCCACAGTTCAGCGAGAACCTCGGTCCGCTCAGTCAGATGGTCCAGCGGCATCCATGCGTCCTCGACGCCCGTGTGGAGGGACTTGTATGCCTCGGCGTTGAAGTGCGATGCGGCGTTGGCTACAGCGCGAGCCGCAGCGGCCAGGCTTGCGCTTTCCGTGTCGGCACGCACGGCATCCATGAACGCGGACTCAGCAATCTCGTACTGGTCGGACGCCTGCTCAAGCTCTGACTTCACGGTGCGATGGTCGCACGGGCGACGCACTCACATGCCGCTGTTCGGGCGTGGAGGTGCTGCATGGGCCGTCAGTAGCCCACCTTCTTCACTGCATAGGCCGCCTGAGCCGGGGTGTACTGGTCACCGGCGCTGGAGGTCAGCTGCTGGGTCAGGCCGCTCTTGGAGAACCCGCCCATGGACTTGTACGCCTTAGCGGACAGGACGGCTTGGGCGTTCCAGTCGGCGTTGGTGTGGTTCACGGCCCACACAGCGTCGGCGTGGGGGAACCCGTCGCCCGCCTTGCTGCTGAGCTGCCCGATCAGGCCCGCCCGGGAGAACCCGCTGCCCATCGCCAGGTACTGCTGGGCCGACTGGAGCGCGGCCTCCTGGCTGGTGGTGCCCTTCGGCTTGGGCTTGCTATCGGCCTTGGCGTGGTTGCCGCCCTTGCCACTGGCGTGCTTGTAGTCGCTGGTACCGGTGTCGCACGCGCTGGCACCGAAAGCGATGAGGGCCAGGGTTGCTGCGACGGTCGCGGTGGTGATGGTGAACTTCATGTTGTCTGCTCCTAGCCCATGCCTTTGCCGGGCTGTCGAGCCGGTCGGCTCGCCCGAGGCCCACACCGTAGGCGGCAGATTCCGAGGCTACGGCCTTATCGGGATAACTAGCCGAACGGTCAGTTCTGACGACCTCGGCGATTTCTCCTGTCAGCAGATAACAACGGGCAGCGCCGGGGTGTTTGGCCCACGTAGCCGGGTGAGCTGGTGCCCGGACCGAGGGCTCTTGGCCGCCAGGGGAATGTCTCGGGATATTCGCGGAGATATCGGGCATCCGGGGAGAGCCGGCGATCTGGTTGCTTAATCAACTAATCCAAGGGGGAGCCTAAGCCCGGCTGAGTCTCAACCTGACCACGCGCTCTCCAAAAACGCACTCACATGCCGATGAGCGGGCGCTGGCTCAGCGCGAGCAGCGTGCGGCGCTGACCGTGCCGTCTTTCAGCGGTACGCCGAACAAGCCGGTGGCCGCCCTCCGGTGCAGGTAGAACATGACAGGCGCGAACTTGCCGGTCTGGACCGTACAGACGACGGCGCGAATGGCCAGACGGGCGTCGGCAGGGGACATGCCAGGCTGAGCGTGTTCGACAGCGTCATCTCGCAAGACCACGCCGTACTTCCCGTGCGAGCCGAATCCGTCGAACGACACCGAGCCGAATGCATCTGCTGGGAATGCGTTGGAGAGCCTGGCCTCCGGTGGCGGGGCTCCAGCGATGGCCAGGGCCTCCTCAAAGACGTTCGCGTGAGCCTCGACCCGCACCTTCCTGGACACCAAGCCGCCGGCGTGGCCGACGAAGTACACCGACATCGCGTATGGATGCGCGGGAGGGGTACTTGCCGAAGCCGCAGGGCTCTGGGCGATCGTGCTAGGTGTGGTGCTGGTGGTCGGATGAATAGCGTTCCCGAGCGATGTCGAGTCCGCCCTCCCCCCACATCCCGCTGCCACGGCCACGGTGAGAACCGAGACACCCAGCGCGGAGAGCGTCCTTCTGACGCGGGAGCCTGACATCACGAGGATGAGACTCCTTGCACCGGGCGATAGTTGCCAAGCCTCCTGGCTCCATCGCACTCACATGCCGCTGTCCGGGCTTACAGTGCATGCCCAGAGGGCAGGGATACATCGCTGCAATAGGTGAGTCGCAGCGTCGACCAGCGGGATACTTTCCTTCGGGTGCAGAGCGATGAGCCTAGAGGTCTGCGGACCGTTCTAGTGGCGGTGCTCGCGTCGCTGCTCTTGCTCGGAGCCTGCACTGTTGCCGCCTTCGGCATCCATGGCGCGCTCCACGGCTCGTGTCAAGAAGAACAACGGCAGTTGGTAGCGCAGATCCGGAACGAGGCCGGCCCGCAAGTAACAAGACTTGCTCTGCGAAGGGCCGCCCACACGTCATGTCAGCCGAACATCGACCCGGATGAGCACTACGTGGGAGTTGAGTATGAACTCCCCTCCAAGGTCCGCTACGCCGACGTGGCACAGCTGTTGCGCAACGCGGGTTGGACGGACTATCCCGGGGGCGCGAGCTCCATGAAGTCCCCGGATGGCAAGTTCGGACTGATCTACAGCGTGTACGTGCCGACTGGTCACCCGCACGCGTTGCTGTACACACACGATGATGTGCCGTCCGGATAACCGCCGAGCACCTAACAGGCCATTCAACGGTGACTGCGCAATACCCGCCATCCGAGCGTTCTCTCATGCCGCTGTCCGGTCCACGCACTCACATGCGATGAGCGGACGCTGCGCGTCGCTCTCTCCGGACGTGCTTGGATGTCCGGATGCCGCTTCTCAGCCGGGACGAGTACCTCGGGACCATGAAGGAGCACCCGACCCGTCTGGAAGACGGAACGACGTATCCCGTCGACTTCTGGCGCTACGTTGACGCCATACCGGCGGCGGAACTCGGTGGATACGACTTCAGCGACCGGGTCGTCTATGCGTGGGACATGGGCGGTGCGACGTGGCAACACTTGCTCATCGCGTGCGACGACGAACCCCATGTGTACCTCGTGATCGTCCTCGATCTGAAGACCCTCAGCGTCGTGGGCCACCACCTGCTGGACCTGAGCCTCCGCTACCCAATGGAGTGAACTGAAAGTCCGCACATACCGCTGTCCGAGCGCACTCACATGCCGATGTGAGGTCGTCGGAGATTAGCCATTTTCAAGCCCCTGAAGGTTGTACGCGGAGACGATTCGAGCGACGACTACTTGTCGTCGTAATGTCGCACCGTGGGCGGGCGCATCCGGCTATCCGCCGACGTGATACGCGGGGACCGCTTCCCAAAACCGAAGTCGTCTCCCTTCCCGCGTGGGTCGGCCCCCGACCTCATATGAGCCCGGAACAGGGTGGTGCGGCTGAACCACCACAAGCCGAGTAGGACAAACAGAACTAGGAACACGACTTCGAGCGTGGCGACCATGTCGCACTTCCGTTCTCCGAGGAGATGCACGCTACGCGCACCTCGCCGAGGGGATACCCGGCGAAACGCACTCACGTGCCGCTGTCCGGGCGTCCGCTATGCCGATGTGAGGTCGATGGGCGGGGTTGGCTCAGCCGTACTCGTCGGCGTCGATGGAGGCTCGCATCGCAGCGAGAAGAGCCAGTTGGTCGGGCTCCAGACACCACCCCAGGAGTTGGTGTTGGCCCGCGATCCTTTCGAGGACGAGCCCATCTGATGTGGCGACGGACGCGGTTGTCTCCTCCTGGCCGTCCTCGTCGTTGAAGTGACGGACGAGTACCAGTTCGGCCTCGACCTCCCCCGCGTCCACCAGGCGTCGAACTGCGCTGGCGGCTGGCGCGATTCGTTCAAGGACAGCCGCTGCTTGAGCGTCGATTCGCTGAGCGGTGTCGGCGCAGTAGATGGACCATCGGTGGTGGCTGGGCCGAGGTTGCGGCGACGTCGCCTTCGAGCCTTGGACGCGTGTGCGGTCCGGCGTGATGCCCAGTTCGGCCGTGATGGCTTCGGCTGTCAGCGTCTCGCTGACCACCGTGAAGTACACGTACTGGGACATCCGCACTGGAGAACCATGCCAGCCTGAGGCGCTGGCGTCGCGGGGAATCGCACTCACATGCCGCTGTCCAGGCACTCCGACAGGTCTTATCCTCGGTGTGTGAGCGCGTATCAGGCCCATGAGCGCCAGGCGCGCCAGGGGCGCCAGGGGAAGGTCACCCTCGTCGTTGGTATCGCGGGAGTCCTCTGTGGGTTCGTCCTGCAGGCCATCAACGCGCACTCGGTCGCTACCCAGGCTCCGCCCATGTTCCTTGCGAACGCCGGCAGGACAGCTCTCCTAGGGGAGATCGCGGGGGTCGTGATCCTGGGCGGGGTGATCGTGACGATCGTCGGCATCATCCGGTACGTCCAGTCGGGAAGCGACGAATCTCCGGTGAGCGCCCCGGCTCCGATTGACTGGAGTGGTGAACGCAGGTTCTGCTCGTCTTGCGGCGATCGACTCGCAGGCAAGGGCCGCTATTGCGCATCGTGCGGCACGCCCACCGCACGCTGAACTGACCAGGCCGCCCGGTGGACAGACGTCCGCTCATGCGGGGTCTCCACCCCTCAGTGAGTGCGAAGACGGTTCGAGCGACGGACTACTTGTCGTCGTTCAGGTCAGATGATCCCAAGGCCACGGACACGGAAAAGATCCGCGCCACCACGCACAAATGCCCGTGATGCGCCACTAGGTTCACCGCATGGCATCGGACGACCCGCGCATTCTCGAGCTGGACATCACCTTCCAATGCCCGACAGGCAGCTACGCCATCGGTGATACCGCCAGCGCAGATCCCGACGCCCTGCCATCGCCCATCTCACCCGGGCTCCACGGCTACCAGGGGGCCCTCGGTGTCGGGCTCGCAAGTCCCGGCGAGGTCACACTCCACGTGCGCAGCATCAGCCAAGATCAGCTCTTCGAAGAGCCAATGGAGATCTCCACCGACTCGGCCGTGGCATCCAACCGGACCGGAGTGTTCGCGCAAGGACCGATGCACGTCGTCACAGAAGGTGAGCCCGTAGCCCAAGTCGGCGGCGCAGCAGAACGCCGCTACTGGGCCAAGTGGTTCTGCTTGGCCAGAACTGCGAACGGGGAAGAACACCTGCTCGGGCTCTACCTCGAACCTGAACCTGGCGACGAACACGACCCCGACGACGAGGTCGAACCCCTCCCCCAGATCGCAGCACTCTTCGAGGCGGAAGGGACACCACTCCTCCGGACCGACTTCACGAATGACGACGACTGGGCCACGGTCGTCGCCGCAGTCTCCAAGCCCGCGGACTTCGGCGGAGGGTACGGCGACTACGAGCCGGCCGTCGCCCCGATCGACGACCAGACCTTTGAGGGTGCCACCGGAGCGACGCTCGCGGAGATCAGCACGCGAGACGAGCTCCCCGGGGGGTACGTCCTCCTCGCCGACGCGCGCACCATGGCAGAAGCAGCCGCGGGCACCGAACCCACCGTCGAGTACGTAGATCTGTCCGTCACCGATGACGAGGCAGCGGAACTGTTCAAATCTCACCTCGGCCGGACCTTCCGGTGCACCGCCAGCGAAGTGGCCGGGATCGAAGCAAACCTCTCGATCTCGAACATGGACTTCAGCGACTACGCCGACGCAGTCAGCAGCGACGGAGTCTTCCGCGGATTCGACGACGAGTAGCAACGCTCACGACCCGCCCAGCGCACGCTCATGCCGCTGTCCGTGCACCTCACATGCCGATGAACGGATGCCGCACGTCCCGGTCTTGGACCTGACAAACTTCAGCCATGTCCGAATCCAAAGGCGCGCCAACGCGCTCCACGACTGCACCTCATTGGGCACCACCCTCACCAATCGCGGCGCTGCTACCAGGGGTCGTGCTGGTGTTCGCCGGGCTCTGGAGTGTGACGGATGGCGGGTCCCTGTCGCTGGGATGGGCCATGTTTGCCGTCGGCATGGCGTTGCTACTTGTCGGTGCCGTGGCTTGGGGTGTCGCGTGGGGCATGGACCTGCACGCGGAGAACCGCCCCTGAGCGAACGTCCTCACATGCCGCTGTCCGGGCGTCCGCACATGCCGATGAGCGGGGCTCCGTGCCATGGCGTTCAGCCTGCAGCGCGAATAGAGTTTGAGGCGGTCGCCTGGCTGCTGTGGGCCGCAGAAGGGAAGCGTCTTGGACGACGACACAGCACTCATCATCGCGACGGCCCACGACTACTTCGACGGGTGGTTCGATGGTGACGTTTCGCGCATGGAGCGAGCGCTACACCGCGATCTCGTCAAGCGGTCGTCGCTGACGGATCAGGCATCAACGCTTTCGTTCGTCACTGCCCAGCAGATGACTACCTGGACGGGTGAGGGCGAGGGCGAGGAGGTCGCCAGTGGTCTCGCGGACCGCACCATTGAGGTCGAAGTGCTCGACGTCAAGCACGACATCGCTTCAGTGCTCGTCCGCTCTGAGCCCTACTACGAGTACCTTCACCTAGTCCGCACCCGCGACGGTTGGAAGATCGCGAATACGCTCTGGTGTACGCCCTGAAGGTGCGTCCTGCGTTCATCCGCACATGCCGCTGTCGGTACGCCATAGCGTCCGGCTCATGCCGCTGTCTGGTCGCACTCACCGCTTGAGGTGAGGGCGTGCGAGATGCGTCGCCGCGCCATACGGCGGCGGTGTTGTGCTCTTCACTCCCGAGGCGCAACCCGTCTCACTCCGGTGACGTTGGGGTGAGGCTGTCGCGCAGCGGCTGATGAGGTCGCACGGACATTGGGTTCAGCCCTCACGCCCGGTGTCCTGGGGACCCTGTGAGGTCGGGCTGCCCCGGAGTTGGGCCACCTGGGACTCCAGCTCCAGGACCTTGCGGATGCCGGCCAGGTTGAGCCCCTCGCCCAGCAACTCTCCGATGCGGCGTAGCACCACGATGTCGGCCTCGCTGTAGAGCCGCGTGCCACCCGCGGTGCGAGCCGGCTCCAGCAGGCCACGGCGCTCGTAGACGCGGAGGTTCTGGATCGCCAGATCGGCACGCTCGGCCGCGACCGAGATCGCAAACAGTCCTTGCTCGTCTCCAGCCACCGGACCTACCACGGGGTTGACGATACGTGACCCAGGAGATATATAAAACCTACAACGATCAATACACATACGAAGGGAGACAACCACCATGTTGCTACGCACCACGGACCCGTTCCGCGACTTCGATCGTCTGGCCAACCAGGTCCTCGGCACCACCAACCGCCCGGCCGTGATGCCGATGGACGCCTGGCGCCAGGGTGACGTCTTCCAGATCGAGTTCGACCTGCCCGGGGTGTCGCTCGACGCCATCGAGCTCGACGTCGAGCGCAACGTCCTCACCGTGAGGGCCGAACGGGTCGGACGCAACGGCGACTGGGAGATGCTCGCCTCCGAACGTCCGCGCGGCGTCTTCAGCCGTCAGCTCGTCCTCGGCGACAACCTCGACCTCGACCAGATCGAGGCCCACTACGACGCAGGCGTCCTGCGCCTGAGCATCCCCGTGGCCGAGCGTGCGAAGCCACGCAAGATCGAGGTCAGCTCCGGAAGCACAGAGCACGCCGCGATCGAGGCCTGAACTCCGCCACAAGCACGCTCCGCCGCTCATGCGTGGCATCGCGCATGCACACGGGGGGCGGCGGAGCGTGCCCTCGATGTCCTGGAGAACCCCCATGACCATCACCGCGCACGTGAACCCCGAGCTCGCGGACACCCCCTGCAGCGTTGCCGAATGCCTCAAGACCGCCCACACCATGGGGTCCGCCACGGTCCTCGTCGACCACGACGTCGTCGCACCCCCGGACTTCCGAACCATCACGTTCGGCCTGCCCCTCTGCGCCGACCACGCTCACCTACTCCGCCTGGGCTGCACCTTGGACCGCTTCCACAGCGGCCTGTAGGCCCTGCAACACCAGGCGGGCCGACCGAGGTGCCACTCACGCAGCGCGGCTCGAAACATGCGGCCGTCCACGGCGATTCGGTGGCGCCCTCGTGGAACGTCGCGACCTACATGGCCGGCGCCGAAGGCACCGTGAGCAATCGCGACCCCCTGGCGGCGACCGGGCCGGTCTCCCCACTCAACGTCATCACATGTCGCTGTCTGGTCGCATGCACATGCCGATGACCGGGCGTCGCACCAGGGGTGTGCGAGGCTACGCACGTGCACCGCATGACTTTCCGGATCTCCGTGCTCGTTGCCGCGATCTGCATCGCGGGTGTCGTCGTGGCAGTCGTCATGACAGGCAGGGACGGAAGCGTTGCGGACTGGTTGGCACTCCTGGCTGTGGGGGTAATTCTGGTCGCCTGGCGGCACCGGCACACCGGGCGCGACTCCCTCACCGACTGACCCGGTCATCCAGTCAACGCACTTACATGCCGCTGTCCGGCATTGACCTGTCGATGATCGGTCGCTGCGACCCAGTCGGCGGATCACACCTGCCATCGCTGCCGAGCTGCGACTTTCTGGTGCAGACGATGAACGTTCCGTACAACGTCTGCTGGGCGACCTTGCGGTGCCCCACGCGTCGATAGGTGATGGTCACGCCCTGCATGACTGCCTGACGCCGCCCCGGGGTCACCCGCAACCCGACCAGCATCCCCCAACCGCGTCTGGGTGGCCGGATGGTCGCACCGAGCGCAGGAACCGACTTTCTGTTGTATTTCCCGGGGAACCCGCGCACCGCAATGAACTGGTAGACCGGACGGTGGGGGCCCGCCACCCGAGCCCCGATCAGCCTCATTCCTTCGGCCTCCACCAGGTGCACGCCAAGAACCTTGATGCGCGTGGCCCCTCTGTTCAAGGTGAGGATGGGCATGCCATAGGTCACCCGCCCACCACCCAAAAACACCGTCGAGGCACCCGATCCGCGTGGGGACGGCACCAAGCTGTGGCCGACAGGATGAGCAGCCGAGGCGCTACCATCGCCTCCGCAGACTGCCGCTGTTGCCAGGACCAGCGCGGCAATGACGATTCTTGTCCTCACAACTGGCTGAACGTACACCGCGCTCACGTTCGCGATGGGCAAACCACGCACGCAACGTCCTCACATGCCGATGAGCGAGCGTTGCCTGCATCCCCTGACATGCTTTCGTCGTGCCCGACAACCTGGAAGATGCAGACGACGTCATCAACGGTGTGGAGATCCGATTCATGTGGGACTACACCGTGACGGTGCCGTTGTGGGATGAAGAAGGCCTCCTACCAGACGAGCCCGCCTGGCTGCACCGCGTCCTTGGTTTGAGCGCCCCCATGATCGACCGGCTGACTCGCTGGGGCGAAGCAATGAAGGCGCAGGACGCGATACGTGATCCGGGATCGCGTGAACGCCGGACGGTACGCGAGGGGCTCCGTCGGCAGGGCAAGGAACTGGCCGACGACCTGCAACGTGAACTCGGGGCTCGGTACACGGTCACCTACACGTGGTGGTGACAAGCGCCCCTTAACTCCGCCGGCCGGACCGCCGCCCTGCGAGCGTCCTCGGCTGGGAATCCCGGCGTAGGAACAGTGGCATCTCGGTCGCTCGGCGGGCCGTTCTCCTGCTGTCATCCACCGATGGACGAAGACATCCACGTCGCAGGGCCAACAATCGCGTTCTACTGGGATGGCGGTTGTGCAGCACCCCTGTGGGATGCCGAGGGCAATCTTCCAGACGATCCCGACTGGCTTGCTCGCGAGCTCGGCCTGAACCGCGACCTGATCACGGACCTCGAGACCTGGACCGCTGACCGGTACCAACGTCCAGCAGGACCTTCCACTGCCGAGGAGGACGAGAAGGAGCACCGTCTCCTTCTCCGCATCCAAGAGCAGCTCGTGGACAGCCTTAGGTTGGTCAGAGACTGGTAGACAACGTCAGCTCATGCCGCTTTACGGGTGTCCTCACGGGTCGATGAGCGGATGCCGATATCCGCTTGCTGTGCGGGTCGAGGCCCTGTGAACATCGGCTCGTGATTGCCACGCCGATGCTCCATCTGACCGTCGGATTGCCTGGTTCGGGGAAGACGACCCGGGCGCGCTCCATCGCCGACAAAGAGGGGATCCTTCGATTGACGCCGGACGAGTGGATGGCCCCACTGTTCAACGACAGCGACGCTGACGGTCGGCGGGACGTCCTCGAGGGACGCATGATCTGGGTCGCGCACGAGGTCCTGATGAGTGGCGCGTCGGTGATCCTCGACTTCGGATGCTGGTCACCGGAGGAGAGGTTTGCGATCCGTGCCATCGCTGAGTCGACAGGGGCGGGATTCACACTCCATCACCTGAGCATTGATGAACACGAGCGACGGGCTCGAGCGAAGCGACGGTGGGAGACCGCTCCCGAGACGACGTTTCCGATGAGTGACGACGACCACGATCAGTTCCTGGCTCTGTGCAAGCCCCCATCGACAGCGGAACTCTCCAACGCTCCGATCCCGATGGTGCCGACGGGCTACGTGGACTGGTTCGACTGGGCGAGCCGACGCTGGCCCACGTTGCCGCGATTCCACGCCGCGTAGGCCATTCGCTCATGCCGATGTGCGGGCGCACGGACAAAGTCCGTGGAGGACTTCTGCCTGGATCACGACATGACCCCACAGGACATGGGATGCCATGGCCCTCACCGTGGTTCCCACCAGGCGAGGAGGATGCCCATCATGAGCGAGGGGTTCTACTCGGACGCGAGGCTGTATGACCGAATGTTCTCGGGCGGCGGGCCGGCCGTCGACTTCTACCGGGCCGAGGCCGATCGGCGAGGCGGGTGCATCTTGGAACTCGGGTGCGGCACCGGACACAAGCTGATCCCCATCGCCTCCGACGGGCATCGGTGCACCGGCCTGGAACTGTCGTCGGACATGCTCACCGAAGCTCAGCGCAAGGCGGAGGAGCGCGCGCTGGCGGTGGAGTGGGTGCAGGGCGACATGCGTGACTTCGACCTCGGTCGCACGTTCGATCTGGTGTTCGTCGCAGCCAATTCGTTGCTCCATCTGCACGAGGTGGACGACCTGCTGAGCTGCTTGCGAGCCGTGCGAGCACACCTGGCACCCGGAGCGCGTTTCATCTTCGACGTGTTCAACCCGAACGTGCGTGTCCTTGCCGAGGCCGACGGCGTACGGCGCACCCGGGAGTCGTTGTCGTTCACCGATCCCGACCGTGGCAACGTCACGGTTGATGTCGCTGAGACCTACGACGTTGCCGCGCAGGTGACCCGCGGGACGTGGCACCTCTCGACGGACTCAGAGCCCGACTTCACCGTCCTACCGCTCGAGATCCGGAGCATCTTCCCGCAAGAGCTACCGCTGCTCCTCTCGCTCGGCGGACTTCGGCTCCTCGATCGATTCGGCGACTGGTCCGGGCGACCGTTCACCGGGGCTGACCCGCTCCAGATCTGCGTCTGCGAATCCGCCTGATCCGAGCCTTGGGATAAGGCAGTAACTACACGTCGGAGAGTGCCCACTCGCCGCTGTACGGGCGACCGCTTCTGCCGACGCCCGGTCGTGTCGCGAGACCGCCGTACCGTCGCGAGGCAGAGGCGGACGTGCCACGACACATCACATCAAGCCGCTGGTCGCGTGGGCCGGTATCGCAGGGCGACCGCCCCCGACCGGAACTCATGGCGATCCACGAGCTCGAGCTGGATGCGCTCCCGCAGACCGGCGAGCAACGTGGGCCCGTGTCCGGCAAGGACCGGTTGCACGAGGAACACGTACTCGTCGATCAGCCCCAGATCGGCCAACGCGAGGGGAAGCGTCACGCCACCCACGAACAAGCCGTCACCCGGCTCCTGCTTGAGGCGCTGAACCGCCTGCGCGACATCGCCTCGCGCGAGCTCGGCATTCCAGTCGACCCCGCTCAGCGTGCTCGACACGACGTACTTCTTCGTCCGGTCGATGGTCTCGGCGAACGGGATCTCCCACTCACGCATCCAGTCGGGCCACGCGCCCGTGGCCGGCTGTCGCCACGCGGACTCCATCATCTCGTAGGTCACCCGGCCGAAGAGTAGGGCGTCGGCTCGTTCCAGCTCAGCGGTCCAGTAGCCCATCGACTCCTCGTCGGGGGGAAGCCCTGCCTCGTGGTGGCAGCAGCCATCGAGCGTGACGTTGATCGAGTATCGAAGTGGTCTCATCTCGTCGCTCTCCCTTGATGCGCGAAGCGTGCCTTCACCGGATCCTGCCGGACGTGCGGGTCGCGAAGCGCACTCACATGCCCGTGTCCTCGCGTCCGCTCATGCCGATGTGTGGGCGCGTGCCGCTCGCCGGTGCGCAAGGCCCTTCCAGGGCACTGGACGACGTGCCACCATGCCTTCATGGCCCTTGGGTTCCGTAGTCGCTGGGTGGACCGTGTCGGGCCGCTGGTCCTGTTCGTGGTCCTCTTCACGGGCCTCCTGGCGATGCTCGGTGACTCGTTGAGGCACGCCATCGGGTACAGCCTGACGCTCGGTGTCGCCTTCACCTTCTTGAGCTGGTGGCACGATCGCCGCCGAGACCTCACGCGGCGTCGACAGCCTCGAGCCAGCGATGCCTAGCGGTCCCAGCTCGGACGCTCATCCTGCTGAGGATCGTCAGGAGACGCGTTGTGCAATGTGGAAGTCCACACGCTCGACGCCCCTGCGATACCAGTGGTCGCGATCGAGTGAATAGTCGAAGTCCGCGCCGCTGATGACGACCGTGCCCGCCTGCGTGGGTGTCGAGGTCGCGATGATGTACTCCGCCGTGGTCGGGAAGCGCAGCGTGGTTCCGGCGACGATCGGGTCGATGCTCGTGCAGTAGTGGCCTCCCGAACCGGAGACGCCGCCGATGAACGAGCCACGTGGACCGGGCGGGCGATGGCAGACTGCGAAGGCCACGGTGGCATGGGCGGTGTTCGTGGCGAATCGTGCCACGGGCGCGGAGCGGAAAGTGATCGTTGTCGCTGAGCCAGGCCCCGGGGGAAGGACTACGCCGTACGTCTGCTCGGCTCGTTGGACGGGAAGTGTCGACGTGGTGATCCAGAGACCGTTCTTGGCGTTCAGCAGGTCAGGATGCGTCCACCACCGAAGGCCAAGGCCTGCGACGACAGCGCACGAGACTGCGAGCGCCAGGACTACGAGCGGCTTCGCGTGGTCACGGGCCAGTCTTGCGACTGCCCGTGACCGGGTGTCGACAGTCCCCGGTGGCGTCGGCGTTCGATCGGCGAGAAGGCTCATGGGCGAATCGTGACACCCGATCCCAGACAATGCGAGGGAGACATCAGATCATGCCCACGTGAGTGCGTTCGGATGTGTCACCTCATGTCGTCGCCGAGATCTCCGCGAGGAGGTCGACTACACCTTCGGCAACGACGTCGTGGACACCGAGGTCCTCCCCCTGTCCGGCGTTCAGATCTGAATGCCACCGAGCCTGGCTTTCGAGTGGCGCACAACGCTGGAACAGGTTGGTGAGCCGCCACGACAACTGGTCTCGACGCGCTCGCCGGCCGACGTCCGGACATCCGCTCGTGCCGATGGACGGAACGTCGGTTGACACATGCCGATATAGGCATATCTTGGATGGATGGCCCGCGCAGCAACCACGTCGGACGTCTTCAACGCCGTGGCGGACCTGCACCGTCGGCAGATCCTGGACGCTCTCATCACCGGCGAGAAGTCGGTCGGCACGCTCGTGGGGGACCTGGCAATGGCACAGCCCCAGGTCTCAAAGCACTTGCGCGTCCTGAGTGAGGTGGGACTCGTCAGGTCTCGACCGGAGGGTCGCTACCGGCTCTACCGGCTGTCTCCCGAGAAGCTCCGCCCCCTGCACGCGTGGGTTGGCAAGTACGAGCAGGCGATCAACGACCGCCTCGATCGAATCGACGACTACCTCCACCACCTCCAGAGACAAGGAAACGGCAGTGACACCTGATCGGCACGGGTCCGCAGTCATCACATTTCCCAGCGACCTCGAAGTCGTGATCACCCGGCAGTTCGATGCCCCCATCGCCTTGGTGTTCGACGTACTGACTCGGCCCGAGCACGTGCGCCATTGGGGCGCTACGCCCCCCGACGAGATGACCGAATGCCTCATAGACCTACGCGTCGGAGGCAGCTACCGGTCGTCCTTCGTGACCGGGGACGGAACCGTGTTCGCCTTCCATGGCACCTACCTGGAAGTCGAGCCACCGAACCGCACGGTACAGACGTGGCACTTCAACTGCTGGCCGGACGTCGAGGCCGTCGAGACCATGGAACTGCACGAGGCCGACGCCGTGACCACGTTCACCTGGAGCCTGGCCTTCGCCGACCAGGCCGGCCGGGACCACATGGCAAAGTTCGACGGCCGGCAAGACAGCCTCGACGCGATCGAGAACATCCTCCGGTCACTCCTCAACCCGAAACCCGCCTGACCGAACGCACGCTCATGCCGCCGTCCGGCCGCCCGCCCATGCCGATGGGCGGGCGGCAACGATGACTGCCCCCTCTGGCCAGGCGCTTGCCGTCAGGGGGTGATCACGTAGCTGAGCTTTCCGTTCCACACGTACCTGTGCGCACCAACCCGATACTTGACCCTGAGGTGATCGAGGGAGCACTTCTTCCTCGGGTTCATCGACTTCACGACGATGAGCATGTTCTCGTCCGAACCAGCACTAGTGGGCTCAACGTGGGCTCCGGCAGCCTTTTCGCGGGTCTTCCACAGAGAGGCCTGCCCCTTGGCAAAGAACTCTGGCGGCATCCCGTTCACGACACCCATCAACGTCACCGGACCCTGCGACGGCACCCGGGTGACGAACGCTCTCACGAGCTTCATGTTCTTGGCGCCGACGATCGAGATCGAGGAGATGGTTGCGCGGTGGTGTCCCTTGTTGACCAGCGCCTCAGCTCCCAGAATGAATCGAGAGTGCCCCGATGCGTCGTGACCCAGTCTCGCTGGTGATTCCCCCTCGAAGGGCCCTCGCCGCGGAACGGCTCCAACGCTGGCATCGGCACTGAAGGTAACCAGCAGTGCCATGGTCACCGCGACGAAGGCCAGTACGTTGCCAACCCGGCTTGAGGAAGAGGGTTCCCAACGTGTTCCACGCACGAGACGAACCTTCCCATGTATCGACCGCTCGTGCCGCTGTCCGGGTGTCGCTCATGCCGGTCACGAACTGTCGGCCGAGGCATGGCGCAACCCGAAGGACAGATCGCGTTCGGAGTGCGACCATGCGGCGGTGCAGACGTTCGTGTGGGTCACGGCATGGGAGCAGCAATGCTGCGGGGATGGTTTCGAAGTCGGCTCCACCGTGACGTGGACGGTGGTCGAACACGACGGACCTGATGAGTGGGTCGCGCAGCTGCTAAGCCCCGAGTGGGGGAACCGAGTCACGTACTCAGAGGGTCACCATGACGACGAAGGGGCGACGCTCAGCGGCGTCGTGCGTGCGATTCATGAGGTGCGGTGTCGACGAGAGCTTCAGCCCTGTGGCACCGGCCAGGCCTGGGTCCCCATCCAGGGCTCCGATTGGCTGACGGAGGTCTCGGTTGCAGATCCGTGGGTGTCGGAGCCTCGTGCGGAGGTTCGCGAGTCGATGTCCTTCGACGGATGGGTCGTGGAACTGGACGCCACCAAGTAGGCGCAGCTGATGCCGCTGTCCGGTCCCACGCCCATGCCGATGAGCCGGCGAGCATCGCGAAAATGGCGGCGTTCACATCGAGGCATGGCTAGTGTTCCGCCTCGTGATGACGCTCCTGCGCCGATGCGCACTCGTCTCGGGCGTTGTCGCGCTCGCGATTGCCATCCAGGTCCCCGCCCTCGCCGGCACCTACCACCACACCGATGCTCGCCACGACGTCAAGCGGTACCCGCGGAGCCACGCCCCACACAACCGTCAGTCCGACGTCACGCACCTGCAGATCGTCCACAACGACAAGGCCGTGCGGTTCTACCTCCGCTTCCGCTCGGCGTCCATGCATGGGGTCAGATTTCGGGGCTTCGTCATCTTCCTCAAGACCCCCAGCCACAGCTATCGAGCAGGCCTCGATTGGAGGCACAGCGGCGCACGTGGCGACCTGGTCGATACGACCACCGGGCAGCCGGTCATGTGCGACCAGGCGATCAGTAGGCATGGCCACACCTACCTGATCCGCATCGATCGCGGCTGCCTGGGCAATCCCCGGTGGATCCGCGCTGCCTTCATCACGGGCGTGAACCTCGGAACCACCAGATCGTTCAGCGACGATCCACTCTCCAGCAACTGGCGCCGCCCCGACGGCGGCGGACCCTTCACTCCCAGGGTGCACTCATCGTCGTGAACGCACGAAACGGCACGAAGGTCCGGCATCATTCGGGTACCGAGGCGGGCTGTCGCTCACATGCAACGATCGGAGCACGTCATGGTCTTCTGGGGAATCGTGGGTCTCGCGGCCGTCGTGGGGACGGTCTGGTTCGTCCGCACCCCGCTGTTCCGCGCCCACCTGCACGGCCACGGCCGCGATCCGGGCGACCGGGGCACCCGCGTCGAGGGGAAGTACGGCCCTCTCGGTGGCACGTTCAACAAGCCAGAGAAGCGTGGCTAAACATCCTCACTGCCGCTGTCCGGTCGCACTCACGTGCCGATGAGCGGTCACCGATTCACCGTGTCCGACTCCAATCGGTGACAGCCTGAGCCCGGGGCGGGCACCATCTACCCATGGAGAGCTCCCGGAGACCCACTCTGCCCGGCGTACTCGCAACGAGCTTTGCCGGTTTGATTGTCGGCGTGACTGTGGCTGGGTACTTGCTCGTGAAAGAGGCGGATTACCGCCCCTTGGGCTCAGTCAATCTCGGGTCTGTTGATGCCATTGTGCCGCTGATGGTCATCGACGCAGCGCTCGTCGTCGGCTTCGCGCTGCTGGTGCTCTACCTGCGCTACCGGTCGGCCCATGACATCCGGGCTGGCGTCCTCTGGGTAGGGCTCGGCCTCGTGGCAGGGGGTCTCTTGGGCATCGATGCGGCAGTTGCATTCGCCGTGACGCGTGGCTACAGCAGCGATGGAGGCGTGATAGGCGCTGAGGTGGGCATCGTTGCGGCCGGTTGCGTGGCCGGGATCGGGGTTGGCGGTCAGGCGTGGCTGTGGACTCGCCGCCGTTACACCTGAGGACCGCCCGCTGTGCCAGCACGACGCTCGTGCCGCGATGGGGCACGGCCAAGCACTTCTCACGACCCGATCGTCACCGTGTAGGCAAGGGGTGCACAGGTGCCCAGGACCTTCCGCTGACGGCAGAGACACCCAACGCATCATCAGCAGAATTGAACGCCGGGATTCGGACCGGAGCGCTCTGAAACGGACACTCATGCCGCTGTCCGGTCGCGCTGACGTGCCGATGAGCGGACGCCAATCGCGACGCCTTGACGAGCGAGCCAAGATGCAGGTGTGGACGTCGAACTGCTCGTGATCCCGGAGTGCCCTGGGACCGACGAAGCGTCGGAGTTGCTTCGCACCGCGCTCGATGACATCGGCTTGGCAGATACACCGTTCACCGTGCGGATCATCGACACCGACGACGCGGCGAAAGCCCGCCGGTTCGCTGGCTCCCCGGCATTCGTCGTGGAGGGCGCGGACCTGTTCGAGCGCGGAACGCCAGAAGGCGCGATGGCCTGCCGCGTCTACCCGACGCCCGAAGGTCCAAGGAACGTGCCTGCGCTGCGAGACCTCCGCCGAGCCCTCAAGGAACAAGCGGCGCGAGCAGCGAGCATCTGACGATGGACAAACCGCTCGCCACAGCGCAAGGACACCCCGACCCGCCGCCGGGGCAGTGCTGGTGTTGCGGATCCATCGACGACCCGGACCGCATGATCCACCTGGGCAACCACCCAGAGGTCGCGATGTGCCGCGCGTGCGCTCGCTGGGCGGCCAAAGAGGCCTGGGAGATCGAGGACCGGGACAAGACCGGAGTCCTCGTGAACATGCGTGACCGGTTCCGGCGGCTCCGGCGTGGCGTGATCGACCGCCAGTGGCACCGACAGCCTCTCATCGGAAGACCGCTTCGCTGGCTGGGCAAGCACCTGCCCTAGTCCAGCCATCAGCGCAAACGCACTCACATGCCGCTGTCCGTGCGAGCACATGGCACGCGCAGCGCCGCCCAGACACCTATCCTCGTCGGTGGCCCTGCCCTAGGCGGGTCGGTTCACCCCGACCTCCCGTCCGCAGCACCGAGGGGAGGCAGCCCGTTCGAGCCGTGCCAGAGCGGGCACACCGAACGCACTTACATGCCGATGAGCGGTCGGGCGTTCATCGATCCGTTGAGGTGATCACCTGCCCAATAGCTGTCATTGCGTTGGCGGGCAGCCAGGAGTAGACCTGCGGTCATAGGACGATCTGGGGGTCTGGCGCGCGGTGAACTCGGCCGCGCTGCGGGCGTCGATGACGTGTGTCCGACCTTAGGAGATGCCCCTTGAAGACCAGAATGCTGAACCGTCCGGCGGGTGCCGCGCTCGCGCTCGCCGTCCTTCTTGTACCCACCGCGATCGGAGCGACCGCCGCGACAGCTCAGGCAGTCGGCACGCAGAACTGGACAGTGCTGGTTGGCAACCAGACCTCCGACATGGCGGTCCAGGGTGAGCGGTTCCTGCCGGGCGACGTCACCATCGACCAAAACGACACTGTCACCTGGCGGGCGAACTCAGCCGAGATCCACACCGTCACGTTCTTCGACGGTGGAGCGGTCCAAACGTCCGTCCCGCAGTTCACCGGAGATCCGTCCCAAGTCAGCCCCGCGGGCGGTGACACGATGGGCGCCGGTTACTTCAATTCCGGGCTCCTGGCCATAGGCGTCCCGAGCTACACCCTCCACTTCCCCACCGTCGGCACGTACACCTACTACTGCCTCGTCCACGGCATCATGATGCGCGGCGTCGTGCACGTGCAGGCCGCGGGCATGGCCTACCCCTACTCGCAGGCGGACTACCACGCCCAGGCAGCGTTCGAGGCACATGCCCTCAACGATCACGGGCGCGCGCAGATGGCTCGCGCCACGGCCGCCAGCGGCAACCACCGGGTGTTCACCGGTACCGACGACCTCATGGTCATGACCATGAGGTTCTCCCGCCACAAGGTCGTCATCCACAAGGGGGACACTGTGCGGTTCCTCAACACGATGTCGATGGGCGCGCCGCACACGGTGACCTTCGGAAAGGTGGGGGATCCCTTCACACCGGTCGGCAACCCGGACAACTTCAAGGGAGGCAAGCTGAGTTCCGGGTTCATGCCTCCGCAAGCGAAGTTCAAGGTCACCTTCAATAAGGTCGGCAAGTTCCACTACGTGTGCCTACTGCACAGCGAAATGGGCATGAAGGGGGTCGTGGTCGTCAAGCCGTAGCCCGCTCCGACTAGCAACTACCACGTCCGTCCGCCCCTGTCGTTGGCCGGGGCGGCGGACGTGGCACGATCGGTGGACGAACGGAGACACGTCCTACCCCGTGGCTGCTGCACACTGCCATCAGCACGGCCGACGTCCGAGGGCTCGCGGGAGTTCTACCGAGAGGTCCTCGGGCTCCGCTACCGCTCTGGTGCGTAGCGGCAGATGGACGCCTTCTTGCGCGGTGATGCTTACGCGGTCAGACATCCCGACGGCCTTTCGGCGCTCCGCGTCGACGGCCGAGGGCCCGACGGGGACGCGTTGCCGCAGGAGCGCCAGTTGATCTGCCAGTGCGGCTGGCAAAGCCCTCCCACTACCGTTCAACTACCTGCCGGGTCACTACCAAGACCAGGTGCTTCAGGAATGGTTGAAGGCAAAGGCAGAATCTAGTGCGACCGCTCATGCCGCTGTCCGGGTATCTGCTCTCCGATGAGCGCGTGCTGGAATCGCGGCGTCGGTGGCCGGGCGACACGCACGGTGGGGGTGCCGAATGCTGCGAACCACCTGGCCCGTCCCGGGAGATCAGGGGTCGCCGGGCTCGCGGGTCACGTGTGCATCCGGCTGCCGCTTGCGCCTGGACCCCCGGCGGTAGCCGTGTAGCGCGTGGGGCAGCAGGGGCGGGTTGCTCGGGCTGTACATCCCGAACCCCAGGTGACCGGCCACCTGAGTTGGGAGGTGCACCCCGGAGTTCTTGCGCGCCCGGTGCATTGGCGTCCTCAGGTACCAGCGCGCTGCGACGGATATCAACACAAGGACGAACATGACTTCCGCGATCAGCACCATGACGTTTTTCCTCCGTTGAACGGACTCAGCCCGTTCTCGCTCAGCCGATGGGACCCTGGCTGCCGAGGTGCGGGTCATCCTTCCCGCACTGCGCGCACCGCGAGTAGCGCCGGCCGTCCTCGGTGTAGGCATAGTGGTAGTGGTGGTGGAGGTTGAGCCGGCACAGCAGCGGGATCGTTGGCGTGGTGGTGGTGTCGTTCATGGTGGGTTCCTTCGTGAGCTGTTGTCGCAGCGCCCACGCAGTACAGAAGACGCCGGTCGCGTACGACAGCTGGTGGGTGCGGTCGAGGTGGCGGAGGTCCGCGACGAACTCCCGGCGGTAACGCTGCCGCTCGGGGCGGGGCAGGAGCTGCGCTCCGAGCCGCACCAGGCCCAGCGCCATGGCGGCGGGCCGGTGGACGGAAGGAGCCGCGGTGTTGCTCATGTTCAGGTCTGCCCGGGCTGTGGTCGTGGGACGAGCCCGCGCTGGGGGCGGTAGGCGCGCGCGAGGCCATCGCGGGCCAGGACGACGCCGTCCGTCGTGAGTCGGTAGTAGCGGCGGGCGGAACGACCGACCTCTCTCGGGTCGATGTCCTCCCATCGCGACTCCACCCATCCGAGCCGCTCCAGACGGGCCAGGATTGGGTGGATCGTGCCGCTGGGTAGACCGGCGGTGTCACCGATCTCCAGCCCATACCGTTCTGCACCCGGGTCCTCAAGGAGGGCCCGGAGTACCAGCTGGGTCGGCAGCGTCATCCGCGGTGCGACCATGCGTTGTACTCTACCCAGGGTCTGAGTAGAGTACAACCCTCCTCGGTGGGAGACATCAGGTCGAACCGAGCGGTGTCAGCAGTGGCGCGCCGGCATGTCCCGAGGTGCGTCCAGTGGCCCATGGGAACGCACGCTCATGCCGCTGTCCGGGCGTCCGCTCGTGCCGATGCGCGGTCGGGGGCAGGCAGGCGCCCATTTGAGCCCTCCGGATGCTTCCTTCTCGCGCGCCAGCTTGGTGAGGTGGTTGCCGGGCGGCACCGCATCACGGTATCCACCACCCCAGACGTTGGAGCCGTCGGCGAGTTGAATGTCCTCCACGGTGGTCAGATCGCCAGTGTCCGGGTCGGTCGACACGCGGAGCTGCCAGTAGTCGGCCTCGACTGTCTGCCCGGACGCGACCACCGTCATGCTGAGAGTGTTCACACGGCCCGCCAGCGCCGCACATGCCGCTGTGAGGAGGTCGCACGTACCACCGTGAACCTGACAAACTTCGGCCTTGCCTGAGGCCAAGGGCTCTCCGATGGGTTCCACACCTGCATCCGTTGGGCATCACCCTCGCCGATCGCCGCGCTCCTGACAGAGTCGTGCTGGTCTTTGCAGGGCTCTGGATGGATAGTGAAGACGGAGGGTCGCTGCCTCCGGGATGGGCCACATGTGCGCTGGGCCTGACGCTGTTGCTTGTCGGTGCGGTGGCTTGGGGTGTCGCGTGGGGCATGGACCAGCGAGGAGATGCTCGATCGATGCACAGGATCACCGTTGAGTACTTCGGCCCGATCGACGGCGACGACTTCGAGACTGCCTACCGCGAGCGACACGTGCCGCTCGTGCACGCAGTCCCCGGCCTCGAGCGCTTCACCATCAGCCTTCCCCACGCTGACGGTGCGCCACACCTGGTGGCGGAGCTGTGGTTCGCCGACGGCGACGCCCTGAGCACCGCCCAGTCCTCCGCCGAGATGGCCGCGGTACGTGCCGATTCGGCGACGTACGACGTGGCCCGCCGGGTCATCTTCGCCGGAGGGGTCGAGGACGTCTGATCCAGCGTGGCCTGGGCCAACCTCCTCCGGGCCCTTTGCTGCGGCCCGACACATCGCGAGCAATGGGTGGTCGCCGGCCGGCACCCTGGGACGCTGACCGCGTCGAGGTGACGTCCGACGTCAACCTCAACGCTCCCTCGCGCGATCACTAGATGGGAGCCGACGCGAAGCGTCGCCCAAGGCTGCCTCGAGACCCCACTCGGGCATCGCGAGGCTAAGGAGAGTTGACATGGCCACACCGAACTTCTTCACCTCGGCAAGGGTCGTCCGACCGTTGCTGGTACTCGCGCTGGGCTCGGCCCTGGCGTTCCCGGCGATGGTCTCGCCGGCGTCGCCGGCGTCGGCCACATCCGCCAAGCAGGGCAGTGCGGCCGACCACGGGAAGGCGCGCCGCGCCGGCGACGAACGGGGAACGATGCTTGCCTGGTCGCGCTTCGTCGACCTCGACTTCAGCGCGGCCCGTATCGTCGTCGGCCGACCCGACGGAGGCCCGGTGAGAGAGCTGACCAGCTCCTCGGACGGAGTCCAGGACATCGATCCCAAGTTCTCCCCCGATGGTTCACGCGTCCTGTTCGAGCGGGACCTACCTGACGGCTCGACCCAGGTCGTCGTGGTCAACGTCGACGGAACGGGTGAACACGTCCTGCCCCTGGGCTGCGTGGATCCATGCGCGGCTGACGTGTCGCCCACGTGGGCGCCTGACGGCCAGCACGTGTACTTCACCCGCGTGGTGGGACCGTTCGACCAGGTCAACGGCTCCGCGACCTCTGCAGTGCTCTGGCGGGCACGGCTGAACGGGCGGGACCTGACCCGGATCTCTGAACCTGGCATCGACGGGGCGTTCGAGGAGTACTTGGCTACGTTCGCTCCGGCCGGATACATGGTGTTTCTCAGGCTCCGGAACTCGGACATCCATTCGGCGGCGTTCCGTCGTGACCCCGACGGACACCTCACCCAGCTCACCGGATACTCCCTGGATGCCGACGAGCTGTCGGTCTCGCCGGCAGCCCAGGGACCGAGCAAGGACCTGGTCGTATTCGAGACCTTCGGCCATGGGGCACCCGACGGGATAGCGGCAGCCGTGGCCACCGTGCCCGCCACCTGCAAGAGCCGCGCCCGTTGCGCTGGGCGCGTGCGGTTCCTGACGTCACCCCGCTCGCTGCCCGACCAGCACTTCAACCCTTCCTGGGCGCCGGACGGGAGACAGATCGCGTTCGTTCGCTTCTCGTTCGTCGACCCCGGCCCGGCCGTCGGAGACATCTGGCGCATGGACTGGAACGGCAACCATCAGCGGCCCGTCTCCACCTCACCCCTGTTCGAGTTCCGGCCCGCCTGGGCACAGCGTTCGCGGTAAGCCTCCAGGTCCCACGGGAGCCGGGGCAGGGCCAGGTCAGTGGTTCGCAGCGGCCGGGCAGATCCGCGCCCACCCGGCGCGACCTGCTGTCGGCGTTGACCGGCCGGATCCGGCCGGCGCAGATCAGGACCCGGTACCGCCGAGGACGGACTACCCGACGCCGCCGCCACCGAGATACTGGTTGGGAGTCATCTGTTCGACGGGGTTGTCCTGCTTGCCGCTCTGGTAACGCCGAGTCTTCCGTAGGGTGCGGCGGAGCCCGGCGGTCGCCTTCCGTGCATCGGCCATGGCCTCCTCCTTCGACGGCTCTGTGGCGCGTCTACGGGGAAGGATCGGCATACGGCGAGAGTACGCGCGCTGCTGGTCGGGGCGATAGCCGATGGTCCGCACCGTCACCGGTCGCGGGCCCAGTCCGTCGAGAGGCGTGTCTCACACTCCTGGCTGCTCGCGGCCCTGCCAGGTGGTCAGGCACGCACGGTTGCCCTGCGGGTCGGCGAGCACCCAGAACGCCGGCGCGGCAGTGTCGTCAACCAGCTCGCCTCCTGCTTCGATCGCTGCGGCGATGCGGTCCTCGACCACCTCGGGCGGGATGCGCAGGTCGAGGTGCCAGCGCTGACGCGGAACGTCGTGGGCTTCGGTCGGCTGGAACCAGATCGCTGCCCGACGCCCGGTGGCGTCGCGGAGCTGGATCTCTCCCCAGGCCTCGACCGTGTCGTAGTCGAGCAGAGCCGCCCAGAACGGCCTGATCTCCGCCTCGTCGGCCGAGTCGAGGCCGAGCTCGAGCACGCTGGTGCGCTCCGGGTGCGGCGTGGCTCCGGCGGCCAGGGCCAGCTGGCTGATGGTCCGGGCCAGCACCACGTCGCGCGAGGTCACGCCACCGACGTCGTGACTGGCGAGCCGTACGTCGAGCCGTCCGTACGCAAGGTCGAGCTCGGGATGGTGGTCCATCCCCTCGGCTGCCAGCGTGATGGCGTCCACGAGCTTGACCGCTCTGACGAAGTCGCCGGTGTCGAAGCTCGCGTGCAACCGGTCGATCAGCATCCGCCAGTCCGACAGATGCTCACCGACCAGCTCCAGCTCCGTCAGCGTCCGCTTCGGGTCGGGCGGAGCCTCGGTCTTGTCGCTCACTCACGTCACCTTTCGTCCGATCGGCCCGGGTGGCAGGCGACGTCCCACCGGAAGCCGTCGAGGCCGCCGAGTCTGGCACGGGCCACCGACCCACCCTGCTGAACCCTCGTAGAGATCGACGGCGCCGACTACTCCAGAAGCGGTGTCACGGGGCTGCGCGCCGAGCTCATCCCGGCGCGCGCATTGCTGTACCGTCGGCGACCCCACACCGGCGTCGGCGCGTAGTCCGGTGATTCTGCGGAGGGACTGTTCCATGTGGTTCTACGTTGTCGCGATCGTCCTGGTCATCCTCGTCGCCCTCTGGATCCGGCGCACCAACCTGTACCGTCACTTCCGGAGCCGCAAGGATCCCGGGCAGGCGGGTTCCGGTCATGCGAGCGGCCACTACGAGGGTCCGACCGGCGCCCGTGGTCAGAGCACCGGCGGGGGTCCGGGTAGCGGCTAGGGCCGCGCCGTCGTCACACCCCGCCGAGTCCGCCTCCGCCCAGCGGAAACCGGAATCTGACGCCCGCTCGGGCATCGTCCAGCTCCTCGGCCTGCCGCTGGTCGCGTAGCTCGGCTCTAGCTGCGTTCACGCGGTAGCGGGTGAACCGCCACTTCTGAAGGAGCTCGGAGGTCCTGACCCGCCACGTGCGCATGTCTCAGGGTACCGCTCGAGACACGATGTGTGGCTGTGCGGAACGCGGCACGACTGTCGCTCGGGCGATACCGTCGGGCCGTGCTCTTCGTGGTGGTAGCGGTCGTGCTGGTGCTCGCCATGCTCGGCGTCTGGGGGAATGCACGGTCCCGCCGCCAGCTGGAGGCCCTCAGCGAGAAGCCGGATGACATGAAGCGGGCGGGCGACAACGACCAGCCGCCATCGTCGAGCGGCTATCCAGGTCCCGTGGATTGACCGCGGCCTGTCGACGACCCTTCGTCACGTCGCCAGATCGGCTTCGCCGACGAAGGCCCGAGGTGAGGTCGTCAGGCCGGTGACTCGCCCAGGACGCAGAACTCGTTGCCTTCAGGATCGGCCAGCACGACCCACGGTCGATCTCCCTGACCGATGTCGACCCGTTGCGCGCCATGAGCAACGAGACGTGCCACCTCGGCGTCCTGGTCATCCGGCCGGAAATCGAGGTGCAGTCGGCTCTTCGCCTTCTTGGCCTCACTGAGCCGGACGAAGTCCAGACCCGGCGTGCGATCCGGCTCGGGCCGGATCTCGAACTCGTCCGCAGAGGAGTAGACGACCACCCAACCGAGTGCGTCGGCCCACCACTGCCCCAGGGTCGCCGGCTCCACGGAGTGCACGATCACTTGTTCCCATTCCAAGGCCACCGGGTGAACCTAGACCCCACCACACGTCCAGGCACAGGCATTTGTTCCCTCGGCGCTTCACCGTGCCCGCCGAGCCTCGACCGCACACGCACTCACCTGCCGAGGTGCAGATGGTCATTGCCAGTGAGTGGCTGGGCAGGAGACGATCTACCCGGAGGTGCGGAGATGAAGGTGCGACCTGGAGCCGTGGTCCGGGGAGTCGGCGTTGCCCTGGCCTGCCTGGCACCGGACCCTTCCACGCGGTCGCCCATCCTGCTCGCGGGCTTCACGGGTGGCTGGTTCCTTGACAAACCAGGGCTCCAGGTCTTCACGATCATCCCCGATGCGGATGAGCCGTGGAAGCGGGCCACGGTGCCCTTTGCGACCTCGGTCGCGTCGTGGTCGACCGTGATGCTCGCGGCGACGACCGCAGTGCGTCGAACAAGGCTGCCCGTTCCGATCGCCGCGGTCGTGCTCGGAGGTGGCCTCGTGGTGGTCGACTCCCTGCTCGCCGACCTGGGCGAGGCGCGGGGAGCGACCCAGTCGGGGCAGCCCGATGAAGCGACACCCGCACACTGACCAGCTCGCCCGCCCCGGCACAGGACCGACGGCACCGGTCAGCGGCTCGGGCGGAGACGGCTGGAAGTCGAGGCCCTGAGCGCCGCCCCACGGTACGGCGCAGCACTCCGCCCGTCACCGCGTGCGCATCAGGACGGCGTCGTCGGGGGGCGCTCGCCTCGAAGGAACCCGTCCTGCAGGTAACCACCCGCGGCGTCGAGCACCTCGCGGCAGATCACGGCCAGGTCGCGAGCGTCGCGGTCGCCGGCTGCCCAGGCGACGAGCCCGTGGTCATCCCCCGAGCGGAGGTTGCGGACCAGCCACTTCCCCGTGCCCAGCCAGCTGCCTCCCACGAGTAGCGCGAGCTCGGACGCCTCGCGGAACGCGGTCGCGACGATCACGTACTCCTCCGCCGGATCCGCCCCACCCTCGAGGTCGTCGACCAGGCCGGACAGCCCATAGCGCCGGATGTCGACCTCGGCGGCATCGGCCTCCCCGGGGCCCGCTGCCAGCGCGGTCCGCGAGCGTGCCGCCCAGGCCTGTGCCTCGTCGCTCTCGATGAGCGAGACCCCCGTCGCGACCAGGGAGTCCAGGACGGGTCGTCGTTCGTCACGGCCCTTCCGCAGCCAGCGTTCGGCAGCGACCGGGCCGTACACGAAGGCCTCGACGAGCCAGCCCTGGTGCGTGACGGTCTCCACGAAGGAGACGTCGTCGTGCTCGTCGCCGAGCAGGACGAAGATGTCGAGGTCGGACGTCGCAGTGGCCGCACCCGAGGCAGTACTGCCACCCAGGAACGCGACGCGAGCGCCGGGGTAGCGCTCACGGACGAAGTTCCTGGCCGCTGCTCTGGCATCCACCACGACGACATCCTCGCCGGGCAGGGGCGACTACACCATCCAGTTCGGCTGGAAGTCCGGGTCGGTGAGGCCGGGGCGGTCGAAGCCGAAGGCCGACACGTCGGACGTCGTCGAACCGGTGGCGGCCAGGTCGGCCAGGATCCGGCCGAACGTCGGGGCGAACTTGAAGCCGTGGGCCGACCCCAGCCCGACCACCACGGAGGGATGGCCGGGGACGGGCGCGAGCACGAAGTCGCGGTCGGGAGTGAGCGTGTACTGGCAGCGCAGCGAGCGCACCGGGTCGCCGGTCCCGGGCAGCAGCGACCCCATGAACGACGCCAACCGCTCGCGCATCCCAGGGTCGGGCTCGGTCGTCCGGGCGTCGGGGTCGACCGCCGGCCCGCCGCAGTCCTGTGCGGCCTTGACGGTTGCCTCGCCGTAGCAGGGGAACCCGTAGTAGCTCGGCTCGTCCATCCAGATCCACAACGGCATCGAGGTGTACGGCGTGGGGTCGGGAGGCGCGAAGTAGGTCACCTGCTCCAGCGTCACCGTCAGCGGCACCTGCACACCGAGCCCGGCCAGGACCTGGTTGGTCCACGCGTCGGCGGCGACCACCACCCCCCGGCACGTGTACGACGAGTGACCGGCCTCGACGACCACCCTCGAGCCGTGGTCGGTCACCGAGGTGACCGGCGTCGAACCGAGGAGCGTCGCACCGGCTTCTGTCGCGAGCCGCTGCATGGCGGCGGTGCCCCGCGCCGCCGGGACGATGGCACCGCGCGCCTGGAACAGGCCGCGCGTGCCGGGCGGCACGGAGAACACCGGGAAGCGGTCGGCGATCTCCTGGTCCGTGAGCTCCTCGAAGTCGATCCCCACCTCGCGCAGCGACGCGACGTAGTCGTCGGGGGCGATCACGCAGTCGAGCGGGAAGAGGTCGAGGCCGCCGACCACGGTCACCAGCGACTCCCCCGACTCCTTCTCGAGCCGCTCCCAGTCGTCGTACGCCTCCTGCGTCAGGCGCACGTAGCCCGGCGTGTGGTAGCTGTGGCGGAGGATCCGTGAGGTGTCGTGGGAGGCGCCGCGGCTGTGCCCGAGCTCGAACTGCTCGAGGCCCACCACCGAGTACCCGCGCGACGCCAGGTGCCAGGCCGCGCCCGAGCCGAGCGCGCCGAGACCGACGACGACGTAGTCGACGTCGGTCATCAGTCGTGGTCTCGACGTCGCTCGACCGACGAGGGAGCCGACTCGACCGACGAGTCACCCAGCCGAGGCAGCAGCCAGCGGCGGATGTCGGCGGAGTCGTCCTCCATCGGCGCGAACCAGCCGTGCGTGTAGGCCCGCGACGACATGCCCCGCTGGACCGACTCACAGATCGCCCAGTCCTGGCGGTTGACCATGTCCCAGAAGTCGCCGGCGTCCGACGGGTCGAAGCCGGGCGAGGCCACCTCGTCGGCGGCGAAGAGCAGCCGGCACTCGATCGCGGTCCGGTCGACGGCGAGCGGTCGCAGGGTGAACGCGGCGACATGGTCGGCCGAGCACGACAGCATCAGGTTGGGGTAGACGAGCTCGCCCTTGTGGCGCACCTTCTCCGCCTCGTTCAGCCCCGGCAGCGGTGACCGGGTGGTGGTGCCCGACATCGTGAACGTCCAGGCCCCCTCGCGGTGGGGGATCCCCTCGTCCCAGTCGAGCCCCTGACCACCCCCGGCGAACGACGGCACCAGGCGCGAGAGCTCGGGGTGGACGGGCCCGCAGTGGTAGCACTCGTTGTAGTTCTCGGCGACGACCTTCCAGTTGGCGGCGACCTCGTAGGCGTAGGTCTGCCCGGTGACGAGAGACCCGAGGTCGTAGTTCGCCAGGGTCTGGGTGGCCCGGCCGACGCTGTCGCTCAGCGGACCGGCGGCCTCGGGGGTCGGGTGCACGAAGACGAAGCCACCCCAGGCCTCGACCCCGAGCGGGTGCAGCGGGAAGTCGGCGGGCTCGACGTCGCCGTCGTCGGTGTGGGGGGCGCGGAGCAACGAGCCGTCGAGGGCGTAGGTCCACGAGTGGTAGGGGCAGCGGATGGACTTCGCGCCACACAGCTGAGGCTCGCTGCCGGGCTCGGTCGGGAAGAGCTGCGACCCGCGGTGCCGGCACACGTTGTAGGCCGCGTGCAGTGCCCCACTCGCGTCGGAGGTGAGCACGACCGACTCGCCGAGGACCTCCACGACGGCCACCCGCTCCGACGCGTCGAGGCCGAGATCGGTGAGGCGGCCGACGCAGGTCCACTCGCGGAACAGCACCCGCTGTCGCTCCCGCTCGAAGGCCTCCGGATCGACGTAGAGCTCGCGGGGCAGCGCGGCCTGCAGGGTCATGGCAACACCTCTCCTCGGGATCGGGCTCAGCCGGCGGGTCGGGCAGGGTCGAGACCCCGCGAGGCGACCAGGTGACACGCCGATCGGTGGCCGTCCGGGTCGGACGGGAGGATCGGCAGCGACGTACCGCGGCACAGGTCCGCCACCGCATCGGCCTCGCCCGAGGCCAGCGCGGGGCACCGCGGGTGGAAGCGGCAGCCCGACGGGATCCGGGTCGGGTCGGGGATCTCACCGCGCAGCACGATCGGCTCGAGCCCCTCCATCTCCGGTACGACGGACAGGAGCGCCTGGGTGTAGGGGTGCTGGGGCGCGGTCAGCACGTCCTCCGTGGGGCCGGCCTCGACGACCCGGCCGAGGTACATCACCGCGATCCGGTCGGCGATGTTCCAGGCCAGCCCGAGGTCGTGGGTGACCACGAGGACGCCGAGGCCGAGCTCCTCGCGCAGCTTGAGCAGGAGAGCCAGGATCTCGCCCCGGATGGACGCGTCGAGGCTGGACACCGGCTCGTCGGCGATGAGCAGCTGCGGCTGGAGGGCGAGCGCGCCGGCGATCAGCACCCGCTGACGCTGGCCGCCCGACAGCTCGTGCGGGTAGCGCAGGAACAGCGCCTCCGGCGGCCGCAGCCCGGCCGACGACAGGGCGGCGGCGACCATCTCGGTCTCGCTCGGTCCGGACTTCGTGACCAGCTTGTGGATGCGGAGCCCCTCGGCCACCGAGTCGTAGACGGTGTGCCGCGGGTTGAGCGCACCCAGGGGGTCCTGGAGCACGAGCTGGACCTGCCGTCGCAGGGCCTTCAGCGATCGCGCGTTGCGGCCGAGGGTCTCGCCCTGCCAACGGACCTCGCCTGCGGCCGGCGTCGTGAGACCTACGAGCGTCCGCGCGAGCGTGGTCTTGCCGGAGCCCGACTCGCCGACGAGGGCCACGACCTCGCCACCGCGGACCACCAGGTCGGCCCCGTCGAGGGCGCGGGCCACCCGGCCGCTCCGGGTGGTGAACTCGACCCTGACCCCGTCGGCCGACAGCTCGACCCCGGTGTCGACACTCATGGCGTCTCCCCGGGCTCGCTCGACGCGCGAGAGGAGGCGATCCGGACGCAGGCGGCCTGGCGGTCGTCCTCGTAGGTCGTGAGGACGGGCTCGGCCGGGAGGCACTCCTCGGCGGCCCGCGCACAGCGGGGCGCGAAGGAGCAGCCCTGGGTCAGGTTGCGGGGGTCAGGTGGGTCGCCCGGCAGACCGGCCGGGGCGAACCGGGCGGCTGGGTCACCGACGCGCGGGAACGCCGCCGACAACGCGCTGGCGTAGGGGTGCAGGGGCCCGGCGAAGACCTGGGCGGCCGGGCCGGACTCGACGACCCGTCCGGCGTACATGACCGTGATCTTGTCGCAGAGGTCGGCGAGCACGGAGAGGTCGTGGCTGATCATCAGCATCCCGACCTCGCGGTCGCGGACCAGGTCGGACAGCACCCTGAGGACCTGGGCCTGCACCATCACGTCGAGCGCGGTGGTCGGCTCGTCGGCCACCACCAGGTGGGGGTCGCAGGCAAGCGCCATCGCGATCATCACGCGCTGCTTCTGGCCCCCCGACAGCTGGTGGGGATAGCTACGGGCGCGGCCGGGGTCGAGCCCGACCTGCTCGAGAAGCTCCGCGACGCGCGACTCGCGGCGCTCCTCCGACAACCCCGGCAGGTGCGTCTCGATCGGCTCGGCGATCTGTCGCCCGACCCGGTGCACCGGGTTGAGGGAGTGGAGCGCGCCCTGGAAGACGATCGACGCACCCGCCCACCGCACGGCCCGCAGGTCGCCCCACCGCATGGTGAGCACGTCGTTGCCCTCGAAGAGCACCTCCCCGGTCACCGTGGCGCTCGACGGGTGGAGGCGCAGGATCGTGCTGGCCAGGGTCGACTTGCCGCAGCCGGACTCCCCCGCCACACCGACGATCTGCCCGCGCTCGACGGTCAGGTCGACCCCGCGCACGGCCGGCAGGCCACCTTCCTCGCCGGTCGCGTAGGTGACGTGGAGGTCGCGGACCTCGAGCAGCGGTGCGCCGTGCTGGGCCGTGGGCAGGAGGCTCTCCGTCGTTGCCGTCATCGGGTGCGCCCGCTGCGTCGTTCGGAGGAGCGAAGCCGAGGAGACGAGGAACGTCGTGGGGTGATCGTCATTGACGCGCCCTCAGTCTCGGGTTGAGGACTTCCTCGAGGGCCCGGCCGATCAGGGTGAAGGACAGCACGACGAGGACGACGCAGATGCCCGGCGGCAGGATGTACCACCAGCTCCCCGTCGTGATCGCGCCGACCTGGAAGGCGTCGTCGAGCATGGTCCCCCAGGAGGTCCGGGTCGGGTCGCCGAGGCCGAGGAAGCTCAGGGTCGTCTCGGTCAGGATCGCGATGGCCACGGTCAGCGTCGTGTTCGCGAACACCATCGGCATCACGTTGGGCAGCACGTGCTTGGTGATCTGGTGCCGGCGCCCGGCTCCGATCGCCTGGGCGCGCTCGACGTAGGGACGTTCCCTGATCGACAGCGTCTGGCTACGGATCAACAGAGCGGTGCCCGGCCACGACGTGACGCCGATGACCAGCACGATGTTGAACAGGCCACGACCGAGCACCGTCGACAGCACGATCGCCAGGGGCAGGAAGGGGATGACCAGGAACCACTCGGTGATCCGGAACGTGATCGCTCCCACCCAGCCCCCGAAGTAGCCGGACACCAGGCCCATCACGGTGCCGATCACCATCGAGATCAGCGTCGCCAGCAGGCCGACGAACAGGGAGACCCGGGCCCCCCAGATCAGCAGCGTCAGCACCGAGCGGCCGTTCTCGTCCGTCCCGAGCCAGTACTCCGACGACGGCGGCCCGAGGACCGGCCCGTTCGCGGTGGTCACGTCGAGCCCGCTGCGAGCGGCCAGGAGCGGCGCCGCCAGCGCGGCCGCCACGAAGAAGAACAAGATGCCGAGCCCGACCATGCCGCTGCGGTGGGAGCGGAACTGTGCCCACCCCCGCCGCCAGGCCGCCGTACGACGACGCCGGGCCAGCTGGGCAGCGGAGACGCGGGGTGCCGGTGCGGCGCTCTCGGCGCTCATGCGGGGTCTCCTCGGCGTTGTCCGGCGTGGAAGCGGAGCACGGGAGACGACGAACGTCGTGGCGTGACGTTCATGTGCGCACCCGGGGATCGAGCAGGCCGTAGACCAGGTTCGCGGCCAGGTTGGCCAGGATCACGCCCGTGGCCGCGACCAGGAACGTGCCCTGCAGCACCCAGAAGTCCGGCACCTCGGTCGCTTGGACCGTCAGCAGCCCGAGCCCCGGGATCGAGAAGACGGTCTCGATCGTGATCGCGCCAGAGACGACGTACCCGAGGCTGAGGGCGATGATCGTGGTGGTCGGCAGCATCGCGTTGCGCACCGCGTGCCGGTTGCGCACCTGCACGTCGCGCAGGCCCTTGGCCCGGGCCGTCTGGAGGTAGTCCTCACCGAGCTCGTCGAGCAGTGAGCTCCGCATGATCAGCAGGTAGTCCGCCAGGTAGGCGAGCGTCAGGGTCGTCACCGGCAGCACGAGGTGCCACATGGTGTCGAGGACGCCCTTGACGGAGTTCGGGTCGACGTCGGGTGAGTGGAGACCGCCGGTCGGGAAGATGCCGGGGAAGAACCAGAACCCGACCCCGAACGTGGCGATGAACAGCAGACCGAGGAACCACTCGGGCATCGAGTAGAGGATCAACGAGCCGCCGGTCGAGACGTTGTCGAACCTCGAGCCGCGGTTCCAGGCGCCCCGGATGCCGAGGTAGACGCCGATCACCGTGGCCAGGATCGTCGACGTGCCGACCAGGAGCAGCGTCGGCCAGAGCCGGTCGCGGATCAGCTCGGAGACCGGGATCCGGTACTGAAGGGAGATCCCGAGGTCACCGGTGAACGTGTTCTTCAGGAACGTCACGAACTGCTGCGGGAGCGGCTCGCTCAACCCGTAGGCCTTGTCGAAGGCCTCGCGCTGGGCGTTGGTGGTCATCCGGCCACGTCCGAGGCTGCGGGCGGGATCACCCGGCAGCACGCGGAACAGGAAGAAGTTGACCATGAGCATGAACAGCAGGCTCCCGAGCGAGCCGAGCACCTTGCGGGCGACGTAGGACCCGTAGCCACGGCGGCGGGGCTGGGTCTCGGCCTCGGCCGAGACCAGTCCGGGGTCGGCGACCAGGGTCATGCGGGATCCCTGCCGATCATCATCAGGCGATCACTCCCGGTCCGCCACGGTTCCCCGACGCCGCATCGCCATCACTCCGCCGCCCACGACGAGCACCAGGATCACCACGCCGGCACCGATCAGGAACCCGGTGCTGACCGACGACGAGTCGGTCGAACCCTTGGTCGCCTTGACCGCGCCGGTGAGGGTGTCCCCGGCCGTGGTGGTGGCCGTGTCACAGGTGCCGGCCTCGGCCGCCGGCTTCATGTGGATGTAGTTGTAGACGCCGTACTGCTCGAGCCAGATGCCGCCGGGGTTGGGCTGCGGCACGAAGCAGGCAAAACGGTCGCTGCGCACGGCCTCGCCGATCGAGGAGTAGGCCGTCACCAGGTACGGCGAGTCGCGGTAGAGGATCTCCTGCATCTTCTTGATCTCGGCGGCCCGCGCGGTCTCGTCGGTCTGGACGTGCTGCTGCTCGTAGAGCTTGTCGTACTGCTTGTTGCAGTAGAACGAGTCCGAGGAGCCCTGCCGCTGACCGCAGGTCATGTAGCTGAGCATCGAGTCGGGGTCCGGCTCGACGTACCAGCCCCACTGGAAGGCGTCGAAGTTGCCCTGGTAGATCTCGTCGGTCAGCTGGCTGGAGCTGTACGTCGACACCTCGCTCTTGATCCCGAGGTCGCTCAACCACTGCTTGAAGTAGTCCATCGTGTTGAGCGAGGTGGGCGAGTCGGAGCGCGCAGCCAGCCGCAGGTCGATCGGGGTCTTCCCGTCCTTCTCGAGCCGCTGGCCGCTGGAGTTCAGCTGGTAGCCCGCGGCGTCGAGGAGCTGGCCGGCCTTGTCGAGGTCGAAGGTGAACTTCTGGTCGGCGGGCGGCTCCCAGTGGTACTTGTCGTAGACCGGCGGCACGATCGTGGTGCCCGGCAGGCCGGCGCCCTGGTAGACCTTCTGGATCAGCTGGGGCAGGTTGAGGGCGTAGCCGAGGGCGTGACGGAACTTCGGGTCGAGCACGGCCGGGTCGGGGTTCCCGATCGGGTGTCCACCCGACGCCTTCGACACCGAGCCGGCGTTGAACGCGATCTCGTCGAAGCCGGGCGAGTTGCCGTTGTGGGCGGTGACCCCGGCCTGGCTCTGCAGGCTCTTGACCTCGAGCGCGGTGATGTTCTCGACGAAGTCGATCTCGCCCTTGATCAACGCCTGCACCGCGGAGTCGTCGTTCTTGTAGAACTGGAAGTCGATCTCGTCGATGTGAGGCGTGCCGCCCCAGTAGTCGGGGTTGGCCTCGAACTTGAACGTGGAGCCGTCCGCGGTGCCCTGCACCAGCCGGAAGGGACCGGAGCCCACGACGGGCTTGCCGCCGGTGGGCTCGGCCTTGTAGGTCTTCATCTCCTTCTCGCTGACGTTCTTCCAGATGTGCTCGGGCACGATCGGGATCGGCAGCAGCGGGAGGGTCGCGCTGGGCGCCTTGAGCGTCAGCACGAGGGTGGTGGCGTTGGGCGCGGACACCTTGGTGACGCCGTTGAGGTAGGACAACCAGTTGGTGCCCTCGACACTGTCCTTGGCCAGGATCCGGTCGTAGGTGAAGGCGACGTCCTTGGCGGTCAGCGGCACGCCGTCGGAGAACTTCACCCCGCTTCGCACGGTGAAGGTCCAGGTCTTGCCGTCGGGCGAGGTCTTCCAGCTCGTGGCCAGGCCGGGCGCCGGCGACATGTCCTTCATCGTGTAGCCGGTCAGGTAGTCGTAGGTCAGGCCCCACATCTCGTACGACGGCGCCTGGAAGCCGAGGAACGGGTTGAGCGAGTCGACGCCCTCACCGAGCATGCCGACGTGGAAGACGACCTTCTCCTTGGCCGCTGCGGGGCTGCTGGTGGCCAGTCCGGAGATCAGCGACGCGAGCAGCAGCCCGAGCACCGCGAGCAACGCTCCGGCGGTACGGTGACCGCCGTGCCCCACCCGACGCCCCGCCCGCCGACCGCGCCCCGCACGCCGTACACCCATCGCGAGCACGGCGTCCTGCGACCCGACCCCTACCACTGGCTGGGCTCCGACGAGCCCCGCGTCCTCGACCACCTCGTCTCCGAGCGAGCCTTCTATGACGCGTCGTGTCTTCATCTGGACTCCCTGAGGTCCGCCCTGAAGGCGGAGATGCTGTCGCGGCTACCGAGTGCGGACGAGTCTGCTCGCTGGTCGCGCAGGCGTTACACCTACTGGACCCGCCACCCCGTGAACAGCGACTACGCCGAACTATGGCGGCGACTGAATCATGATTCAGAGGCCGGGTCAACGACTGATTCCGAATCGTCATCGTTGTTTTTCGACATCTCTCAGCAAGATGTCAGCACCGGCTACCTCGACGTCGGCCTGACGCTGGTGAGCCCCGACGAGAACCTGCTCGCCTACAGCGTCGACACCGACGGCGACGAGGTCTTCGAGCTGCGCTTCCGCGACCTGCGGACCGGCGAGGACCTCCCCGACACGGTGCGCCGCAGCTACTACGGCGGCGCCTGGAGCGCCGACTCGCAGTGGTTCTTCTACACCGTGCACGACGAGGCCTACCGGCCCTGGCAGGTGCTGCGACACCGCCTCGGCACCGACCCGGCCGACGACGTGGTGGTGCTCGAGGAGCACGACGCGCGCTTCGAGCTGAACCTCCGCGCGACCCGGAGCGGCCGGTTGATCGTGCTCTGGAGCGAGAGCCGCTCGACGAGCGAGGCGTGGGTGCTCCACGCCGACGCGCCCGAGTCGACACCCCGCTCCGTCGGCGGCCGGCGGCACGGCGTGCTCTACCGGGTCGAGCACGCGCCCTCCCCCGCCGGTGACCGGATGCTCGTGGTCACCAACGACGGAGCAGTCGAGTTCCGGCTCATGACGGCCCCCGTGTCGCTCGAGGCCGACCAGGACGCCTCGGCGTGGGCGGAGGCGCGGCCCGAGCACCCGGATGAGCGGCTCTGGCAGGCAGACGCCTTCGCCGACGGCGTCGTCCTCTCCTACCGGTCCGGTGGCGCGCACCGGCTGCGGGTCGTCGGTCACGACGCGCTCGCCCGCGACGGACGGGTCCTGAGCAGCCGGTACGACGTCGGCTGTGTCGACCTCGCGCGCAACGAGCTGTACGACGCACCGACCGTCACGATCGCCGACGAGAGCTACCTGAGGCCACCGGTCTGGTCGACGGTCGACCTGGCCACCGGCGAGCGCGTCGACGTGCACCGTGGCGAGGCCCCCGGCTTCGATCCCGACGCCTACGCCGTGCAGCGGCGTACCTTCCCCTCGCCGGACGGCACGCAGGTGCCGGCGGTGCTCGTCCGCCGTCACGACACGCCCCTCGACGGCACCGCCCCCTGCCTGATCTACGCCTACGGCTCCTACGAGGCGGTCGACGAGCCCGAGTGGGACGACGCCCTGCCCGCGTTGCTCGACCGCGGTGTCGTGTGGGTGCACGCCCACCCGCGCGGTGGCGGTGAGATGGGACGGCGCTGGTGGCTCGACGGCAGCCTGCGCCACAAGCAGCACACGTTCGACGACGTCGCCGCGGTCGCCGACGGCCTCGACCGGGAAGGCCTGGTCGACGGGACCCGCATCGCGACCCGTGGGCTGAGCGCCGGAGGGCTGCTCCAGGGTGCTCTCTTCAGCCAACGGCCGGAGCGGTGGCGGGCGGTCGTCGCCGAGGTGCCGTTCGTCGACGTGGTGACCACGATGTTCGACGAGACGGTGCCGCTGACGGTCAACGAGTGGGAGGAGTGGGGCGACCCCCGGATCCGCGAGGAGTTCGACTGGATGCTCGCGTACTCGCCGTACGACCAGCCGCCGCCGGCCGGCTCTCGCCCCGACCTGCTGGTGACCGGTGCGGTCCACGACCCGCGGGTGATGGTGCGCGAACCCGCGAAGTGGGTCGCCGCCCTGCGGGAGTCCGACCCCGAGTGGTCGCCGCGCTGTCTCTTCCGGTGCGAGACGGGGGCCGGTGCACACGTCGGGCCCTCCGGACGTACCGGTCACCTCGGCTACGAGGCCGAGATCTATGCCTGGGTCCTCGACCGGTTGGGAGTCTCACATGGCTGAGTCGCTGCACGACGAGGTGATCCGGGTCGCGCGCGACCTGATCCGCCTCGACACCACCAACGCGCGCGAGCCCGGCCTCGGCAACGAGACCCTCTGCGCGGAGTACCTGCACGACTACTTGAGCGCCTACGGCGTGTCGTGCGAGCTCGTGGCCCGCGAGGACCACCGGGCCAACCTGGTGGCGCGGATCCCCGGGGTCTCGACAGGCTCGACCAACGGACCGGGCTCGACCAACGGACCGGGCTCGACCAACGGACCGGGCTCGACCAACGGATCGGGCTCGACCAACGGGTCGGTCGGCGAGTCACTGGCGTTCGTCGGGCACACCGACGTCGTGCCGTGCGACCCGCGCGACTGGACCCACCCGCCGTTCGAGGCGGTCGTCGACGACGACGGCTGGCTGTGGGGGCGCGGTGCGGTCGACATGAAGAACGAGGTGGCGGCCCGCGCCGTCGCCATGGCCGAGCTCGCCCGGAGCGGCTTCCGCCCCCGCGGCGACCTGTGGCTGCTCGCGGTCGCCGACGAGGAGGACGGGTTCGCCGACGTCGGGATGCGGTGGCTGCTCGAGGAGCGCCCCGACATCAGACCGACCCACAGCATCAACGAAGGCGGCGGTGAGCGGCTGCCGCTGGCCGACGGTCGCGAGGTCGTGGCTGTGTCGGTCGGCGAGAAGGGCACGCTCCCGGTGCAGGTGGTCGCCCTCGGCGAGGCCGGGCACGCGTCGGTCCCCACACTGGGGAACAACGCCGTGCCGCTGCTCGCCCGACTGATCGACCGGCTCGGCGACGGCATGCCCGAGCCGGTCGAGAACCCGATGGTGAGCGCGATGCTCACCGCGCTGCTGGGGCGCGAGGAGCCCGACCTGCGTCGTGCGATCAGTGACGCCGAGGCGCTCCACCCGAGCCTCAACGGCTCGCTGACCGCACTGATGGGCTCGACCCTCGCGCCCACCATGCTGTGGGGCTCCAACAAGCGCAACGTGATGCCGGCTCGCGCCACCGTCGAGGTCGACTGCCGGATCCTGCCCGGGACCACGCCGGACGACGTCGAGGCGCTGGTGCGGTCGCTGCTCGGCGACGACCTGCCCTACGCGCTGGAGTGGCCCGAGGCGATCGTCGAGGCGTCGAGCTCACCGGTCCACGGCGTCGTCCCCGAGGCGATCGCGGCCTTCCTGGCCGCCGACGGCGACCCCGCCACCGTGCTGCCGACCATGTGCACCGGCTTCACCGACAGCAACTACCTCCGCGCGGCCGCCGGCACGGCGGCGTACGGGTTCAGCCCGACCCGGGCCACGCCGGTCGAGGTGCTGGACGCCGGCTATCACAACGCCGACGAGCGGATCCACGTCGACGACCTGCTGCTGTCCACGCGCTTCCACATCGACCTGGCCCGCCGGGTCCTCGGCTGAGGGCCGGTCGCCGACGCCTTCCCAGGATGGCCCATGACCACCACCGCGTTCCCCGAGCCCGCGTCCACGCCCGACCTGCGCGGACTCATGCTCGACTACCTCGACTTCTTCCGCGGTGTCGTCGCCGACAAGGTGGAGGGGCTGGCCGCGGACGACCTGACGACGTCGGCGGTGCCGTCCGGGTGGACACCGGCCGGGCTGGTCAACCACCTGGTCAACGTCGAGCGACGATGGCTGCGGTGGGGGTTCCTGGCCGAGCCCCTGGCCGACCCGTGGCGCGACGCGACGACTGACGGCGGGTGGGTCACGCCGGACACCACGCCGGACGCGCTCCGGGCTCTGCTCGAGTCGGCCGGCGCGCGATCACGCGCGATCGTCGAGGCACACGAGCTGACCGAGACCGCTGCGGTCGGTGGGCGATTCACAGATGAGGCCTCGGCACCGCAGCTGCAGTGGATCCTGCTCCACCTGATCCAGGAGTACGCCCGGCACAGCGGACACCTCGACATCGCGCGCGAGCTGGTCGACGGTCGGACCGGCGAGGGCGGCTGACGGTCTCACGACGAAAACGCGGAACGAGTGCGACGGACGGTTCGGCGTGTCGTCGACCTGTTCCGCGTTTTCCCGGCAGACCTCAGCCCAGGTGGAGCACCCTCATCGTCCGCTGGGCCATCCGGCGCTCGCCGAGGGCGTTGGGGTGGACGACGACCGGGTTGGTGCCCTGCAGGACCGGCTCGATCCAGCGGACCCCGGTCGCCTGGCAGGCGTCGTGGCCCTCGGAGACGCGGCCGAACCCGACATACGTCGCGCCGGTCGCGGCCGCCGCGCGGCGTACGGCGTCGTTGAGCGTGGCCTGGATCCCGCGGAGGTAGGGCACGTCGCCGCTCGCCACCGGCATCTTGTCGAAGCACCCACCGGTCCGGGGCAGGATCCACGGGTAGCCGAGGATCGCGACCCTCGCGTGGGGCGCCCGCTTCATCACGGCCCGGAGCGACCGCTTCAGCGCGGGGTAGGTCTTCTGGCGGATGTCGCGGGCGAAGGAGGCGCCGTGCTGGTCGCGGCACGGGCTGCCCTGGCCGAGCGTCGAGAGCCCGGCTGCCGCACACGCGACGATCGCGCCGATGAACGTGTTGTTGTCGTTGCCGCCGATGGTCATGGTCACCAGCCGGGTCCGCGCGCCCACGGCGTCGAGCTGCGGTGCGACACCGGGGTACTGGCTGCCGAAGAGATCCTTGGTCTCGGCCGCGCCGCAGGTCACGTCGGTCAGTCGCGCTCCGAGGCGCTGCGCGATGACGTGCGGGTAGTTGCTCGTCGAGCGGGCGCACAGCGGGCTCGACGGGTCGGGCGGCAGCACGCCCGAGGCCGCGCTGTAGGAGTCACCCAGCGCGACGTAGCGCAGTGGCGCGGGCGCTGCCTGCGACGGGGTGGAGGCGACGACCGCGGCGACCGTGGCGGCTCCGGCGAGCAGGGACATGAGGGTACGACGGGGCATCGAGGGCTTCCTTCCGGGCGGCGACACCGGGTCAACGAGCCGGAGGCCCCGGGGTCACGACGCGCGTGCGGCGGTCCCGTACCGGCTCACTTCGCGAGCTGGACGACCACGCCGTGGACCACCAGCCAGAGCCCGGCCCCCAGCAGCACCACGTCGATCACCCGGTCGCGGTGGCTGTCGATCCATCGGCGGACGGCGTCGAGCCAGGCTGCTGTCCGCTCGGGACGGAGCCCGGAGAGGATCTGGGCCGCAAGGTAGGTCGAGGTGGACACGACGATCACGACGAGGATGCCGATGACGCGTCCGGTCTGGCTGTCGGTCGCCTTGAGCACGGCCGCGACGGCGGCCGCGACGACCGGCCAGCCCTGGACCATCGCGGCGATCAACGCGGCACCGACCGGCCCGACCGTCGTGTCGCTGTCGGGGATCTCGGGCTTCTCGGGCGCATCGGGATCGAGCCGGTTCGTGCGGGCGCGCCGGACAGCCAGGAGGCCCAGCGCGGCCAGGCCCACGACGATCTGGAGCAGACCTGCCGACGAGATCGCGCCGGACGAGTCGTGCTGCTGCTCACCACCCGCCAGGAACACGGTCAGGACGGCGACGACCGCGGCGCAGAGCATCCACCCGGCGATGAAGCCCCAGGTGTTGCGACGCCCTCCCCGCAGCAGGATGGCGATGTAGGCGACGAGCCCGAGTGGTTCGATCGCGGCGACCAGAGCGAAGCCGACGGCGGAGAGCACGGCTCAGCATGGCAGCGAGGGACGTCGTCCGGTGGGACCTCGCGTGGGTCGGTCAGAGCCGGGCGACGTAGCGACGCCCGCGCAGCGCCTCCTCGACCAGCGCGGCACCGCGGCGTACGCCGAGGAGCCGGGCCTCCTCGGCCTGCCAGGTGATGATCGCGGCCTCGACGATGTCGACGTCGGCGACCTCGCGGAGCCCCGAGCGCGCCTCGCTCAGACCCTGCTTGCACGCGGCCTGGTTGGCCTCGATGTGGAGCACCGCGAAGCGGGCCAGCACGACGGGGTGCTTGCGCAGCGCCGGGTAGGCGCGGAAGTCGGGCGGGCACTGGTCGAGCAGCCAGTTGCAAGCAGAGCGCTCCCAGTCGGGGGCGTCGGGTGGCCGGACCTCGCGGGGCCAGCCGGGCGGGGCGACCAGCATGGCCCCCATCATGAGTCGAACAGGTGTTCGAGTCAAGGGCTCACTCGAGCGAGGCGAAGCGCTCCTCGAGCTCGGCCAGGTCGGGGTCGCGCAGGCCGGCGGCACCGTGCTGCCACCAGACCGACGGATAGATCAGCTGGCCGGTCATCCAGGGCTCCAGCCCCTCGAAGACCGCGCACTGGAAGGCGGCAGGAGGGGTGCGCTCCAGCGCGGCCGGCAGGAAGCCCCGCCGGTCGGCCCGCTCGAAGCCCCGCGAGCCGTAGTAGATCGGCGAACCCTCGAGGAACAGCGCAGGTACGCCGCTCCCCCGCGCCGTCTCGACGGCGGCGGCGACCAGCGCGGTGCCGAAGCCCTCCCTCTGCCGCTCGGGCACGACGGAGAGCGGGCTGAGCACCCACACCTCCACCAGCTCGCGCCGGGCGTCGACCCAGGCCCGGCTGAGCCCGACATGACCGAGCACGACGCCGCGCTCCTCGGCGACGAGGCCGACCCGACGGTGGTGGCCCAGGCTCTCCCAGATCTGCGCGACGTCCTCGCCGTGCCGCGGGTCGTCGGCGCCGAAGGCCGCCGCGACCACCCGGCGTACGGCGGCATGGTCGTCCGGTTGCTCGGGGCGTACCTCGAAACCCATGCGACCTACGCTGCCACTGCTTTGTACGGTGCCGCCATGGAGATTGCCTCGCTCGCCAACCGCACCGACCTCGCGATGCTCGAGCGATCGGGCAGTCAGATCGCCGACCGCGGCACCCACCTGGTCGTCCGCACCCCCGACAACCCGACCTTCTGGTGGGGCAACTTCCTGCTGCTGGCCGAGGTCCCGGCCGACGAGGAGGCAGCCGCGGAGTGGCTCGCGGAGTTCGAGCGGGAGTTCCCCGACGCGCGGCACCGTACCTTCGGGATCGACCGCACCGACGGCACGGTCGACGACCTCGCCGCGTTCACCGCGCTCGGCCTGGACGCCGAAGCGTCCAGCGTGATGACCGCCGAGGAGGTGCACGAGCCCCCGCGGCCCAACACCGAGGCGACGTATCGCCCCCTGGCCTCCGACGACGACTGGGCGCAGCAGATCGAGGTCGCCCGGGCGGGAGAGGACATCGGCTACGACCTCGCCTTCGTGACCGCGAAGACCCGGGCCGAGCGGCGCCTCGTCGACGGCGGCTACGGCGCCTGGTGGGGTGCGTTCGAGGGCGACCGGCTGCTGGCCTCGATGGGGCTCTTCACCGCCTCGGAGGGGCTCGCGCGCTTCCAGAACGTGAAGACCCATCCCGACGCGCGCGGCCGGGGGCTCGCCGGGACGCTCGTCCACCGCGTCAGCCGGTACGGCTTCGAGGAGCTCGGCGCCCGCACGCTCGTGATGGTCGCCGACCCCCACTACCTGGCGATCCGGATCTACCGCTCGGTCGGCTTCGCCGAGACCGAGCACCAGCTGCAGGCCGAGCGCAAGCCGCTCGAGTAGATCTCGACGCCGCTCGATCGACGAACCAGGGCACTCGATCGACGAGCCAGGGCGCGCTGGATCGACGAGCGCGAGGGCTCGATCGACGAGCTCAGGGGTTGCTGGGCGAGGCGTAGATCTGCTTGCCACCGGCGCACGACGCCATGGCGGCCTCGGGTGCGGTGTGCCCGTCGCCGTAGAAGTCGAGGAAGTCCTGCAGCCGCGGGTCGTCGGCACCGTTGAGGTCGAGCTGCGCGTTCCAGACCGTGACCACGGCCGGCGACGGCAGCCCGGGGTACGGCGACAGGATCGTCTTCTTGTCCTTGACCGAGCCGAGGGCGCTCTCCAGGGTCGCGACGTCGGCGGCCGTCGTGCCGGGACGGTAGGTGATCCACACCGTGCCGTGCTCGAGGGCGTGGACCGCGTTCTCGTTGCGCACCTGCTGGGTGTACACCCCGCAGTCGAGCCAGACCGGGTCGTGCGGGCCGCCGGCGGGCGGTGTCTGCGCGTAGGTCACCGGGTCCGTGGTGTGCTCGTTGCCGACGTAGTCGAAGGTCTGGACGGCCTTCAGCGCCGGGATGTTGTTGCTCGGGTCGCCGCCGTGGGGGTGCTTCGGGCTCAGGATCTGGTAGGCCAGGTAGGCACACAGGACGACCACGACCACCCCGGCGGCCAGGAAGATGCGCCTGGTGGCGGGATTGGTGGCCTGCGGCTGCTGGGTGGCGGTCGGCACCCAGGAAGCGTAGCCAACCGGCGGGCGCGATCAGGCCGAAACGGACCGGATGAGCAGCGTGACCGCCGAGGCCGTGCAGACGAGGAGGACACCTGCACGGAACGCGTCACGGTGGATGCGGTCACGCACGGCGCGACCGACCAGCATCCCGATCACGACGCCGGGGGCCAGGACGAGCGCGACCTGCCCCGACTGCTGACCGAGGGAGCCGGAGATCCCCAGCCCGGAGAGGCTGAGGATCACGCCGACGAAGAAGAAGACCGACAGCGTCGACCGCATCACGGCGGGCGGCTCGCGCTGGAAGAGCAGCGCGATCGCCGGTCCGCCGATGGAGGTCGCCGTACCGGTGATGCCGGCTCCGAAGCCGGCGCCGACCAGGGTGCCGGGCGTGACCGGGATCCGAGCGGCGCGGACGGCGACGCCCACCGCCACGAGAGTCATCAGGGCCACGGCGATCCCGATCTGCTCCTCGGTGAACTGGACCACCAGCCACGCCCCGACGACCGTGCCCGGCACCCGGCTGGGGAGCGCCCAGGCCAGCGCGCGCCAGTCGATGTGGGCCCGTTCACCGGCCAGCATCAGGCCGGAGATCAGGAGCGCCAGCCAGAGCGGGAGGGCCGGCACCAGGGAGGGAGCCAGAAGGCCCACGACGGGCGCGGCCACCAGGCCCATGCCGAGGCCGACGACGGCCTGCACGAAGGCACCCAGCAGGGCGGCCAGGCCCAGCAACGCCAGGACCTGCCACGACAGATCGGCCAAGGTCAGCCGCGCATCGGCCCGCCGGGCCGCTGGTAGGACTCGGCGACGATCTCGGCCACCACGGACAGTGCGATCTCACCGGGAGCCTTGCCACCGAGGTTGTGGCCCGCCGGCACGTGCAGCTTCTCCAGGCCGGGTGCCCCCGCCAGCTCCGTCAGCATCCGCTCGGCGCGGCGGCGGCTGGCCATCATCGCGACGTACGACGCGCCCGAGGCGAGCGCGTCGCGCAGGAACCCGGGTGCGTCCGGCGCGTCGTGGTCGCAGAGCACCACCGCGTCACCCTCGGCCGGGTGGAGGGAGGCGAGACCCGGACCGCCGTCGTCGTCGGCGAGCACCACGACCTCACGACCGACCGTCGTCGCGATCGTGTCGATCGCGGCGGAGATCGGGTTCGCGCTCAGCACGAGGATCCGGCCGTGCTCCGGCTGCTCGTCCGACCAGGGCTGCTCGCGGGACGTCGGGTGCTCGGTCATGGGCTCAGCCTTCCAGGAACGACAGCCGGACCTCGCGGTCGGGGTTGTCGACGTTGAGATCGACCAGGCAGATGCTCTGCCAGGTCCCGAGCAGCAGGCGCCCGCCCTCGACGGGGACGGTCGCGTACGGCGGCACCAGTGCCGGCATCACGTGCGAGCGACCGTGACCGGACGAGCCGTGCCGGTGTCGCCAGCGGTCGTCAGCCGGCAGCAGGTCGGCGAGGGCCGCGAGCAGGTCGTCGTCGGAGCCGGCGCCGGTCTCGAGGATCGCCAGCCCGGCGGTGGCGTGGGGCACGAAGACGTGGAGCAGCCCGTCGTCGTAGGCACGGACGAAGTCGGCGCACTCGCGGGTGATGTCGTGGACGGCGTCCCGGGACCCGGTGTGGACGTGGAAGGTGTCACTGCGCATCGGGACCGCCGGACAGCCGCTCCTCGACCCGCTCGACCTTGCGCGTCATCTGCCCGGTGTCGTGACCGGCCCGGAGGTCGGCCTTGAGCACCAGCCCGACCCGGGGCGAGGTCTCGGCGACGGTCATCACGGCCCGCTTCACGACGGCCATGACCTCGTCCCACTCACCCTCGATGTTGGTGAACATCGCGTTGGTCTCGGTCGGCAGCCCCGAGTCGCGGATGACGCGCACGGCCTCGGCGACGGACTCGCTCACCCCACCCGTCTCGTGATCATCGTCGGGGCCGCCGGAGGGACTGATGCTGATCGCCACGAGCATGGCCCCACGCTAGCCGGACGAGCCGGGCCACTCACACCGGCCGCCGGTCACCGGCCGCCGGCCGCCAGCCGCCCGCGGACGAGGCTCACCCGCCGTACTGATGCTTGTCCAGGAAGGCCTGGGCCACGTCGACCAGCCGCTGATGCGTGGCCCGGGCCTCACCACGGAGGACCGCGAACGCCTCGTCGAGACTGAGGTGGTCGGCCTGGGCCATCGCGCCCTTGGCCTGCTCGATGACGACGCGGCTGTTGAGAGCGATCTGCAGCTGCTCGGCGAGCTCGTCGGAGCGGGTGATGTTCCGCTCCGAGAGGATCGCGATCGTGGCCACGTCGGCCAGCGCCTGGACCACCTTGATGTCGTCCTCGCGGAACGCGACGTGCTCTCGTCCGAAGAGGTTGAGCGCACCGATGGTCTCGCCCCGGAGCCGGAGCGGGAACGCGTGCACGGACCGGAACCCGGCTTCGATGGCGGCCGGCGCGAAGAGCGGCCACCGGTCGAGGGCGCCGTCGAGGTTCGCGTTGACGACGGGTTCGCCGGTCTGGAAGCAGTCGAGACAGGGTCCCTCGGAGTTCTGGAGCTGGAGGAGCTCGAGCTTGCGACCGTTGAGGTTGGTGGCCGCCATGAAGCGCAGCCGCTGACCCGGGCCGGCCAGGATGAGCCCCACCGACGCAGCACCGCTCACGTCGGCGACGTTGTCGGCCAGGTTCTGCAGGAACTCGATGAGGTCGAAGTCGTCCACCAAGGTGTCGGCAACCTCGACGAACATCTGCGAGAGGTGTTCAGAGGAGATCATGCCGGTTCTTCCGTCGGGGTCTCTCCAGCCTAACGCGCCTCATCAGGTCAGCACCGCACCCGGATCGAGACGCCCCTCGACGATGTCGAGGGCGAGAGCGTCGAGGCCGCGGTCGGCGGCGAAGGCATGAGCCTGCATCCGGACGAGCGCCTCGGCCAGGGTCACCCGCAGGGCGATCATCACCATGCCCTGAGCCTGGAAGACCACAGGTCGCAGGTCGAGGATGCTCGTCAGGTCGGGCGACAGGCTCCCGTCGGCTTGCGGAGCCGGCTCGTTGATGAGCACCTCGGCCGCGATCTCTGCGAAGGCGGCACCGAGACCGATCTCGTCCGAGTCCAGGACGCGCGGCGCGTCGGCGTACATGCTCAGGGCTCCGAGGGGGGCCGCCCCGACCTGCAACGGGAAGGAGAACGTGGCCCCGACCCCCAGCCCGCCGGCTGCCATCGCGAACCCCGGCCACGACCCCGCGGCCTCGCCGGTCAGGTCGGGTGCGAGCACCGGGCGACCGCGGTGGAAGGCCTCGCTGGACGGGCCCTCGCCCAGGTCGAACTCCAGACCGGCGAGAGAGCGCACGCGCGTGCTGGACGACCCGGCCACGGCTCCGTGGCCGTCGTTCGACATCACCGTGACGGCGCTGCCGGCCACGTGGAGCCCGCGCGTGGTCGCCCCGCAGACGCGATCGAGCGTGTCGGACAGCCCGTGACCACCGGGCCAGGGCTCGCGGTCGACCCAGCTATGGGCCAGCTCCCACAGGCGACGCTGTCCCGGAGCCGCAGGCTCAGCGATGCGACCACCCACCCCACGGACCGACCGGTCGCCTCGTCACGATGCTCACCCTAGCCGTCCCCCAGCGCCTGTCAGCGGCACCGCCGCCCCCGCGGCGGTGAGGCGCCACGCCCCGAACGGGGGACGGAGCGTGACGCCTGCGGGGCGGAGCCCGGCAGCTCGATGTCTCGGACGCGCCCAGAAGGACCGGACCCGGGCAGTCACGACGAGGCAACGTCCCGTGCCATCTCCCGACGGCCGGAGACGCAGACGCCCCGGACCGTCGTACCGGGGTCCGGGGCACGTCCTCCGGTTCGGGATCCTCGGAGGTGGTTCCACGGTACGGCGGGCCCCGACGCAAGTAAAGGACAGCGAGCGCCCCGTCGACGCCCCCGTCAGGTCGACGGGGCGCTCGACGCGCCCCGACCTGGGCGTACCAGGGTCTGGGGCACGCCTTCCCGGTCGCAGAGCGGGAAGATCCTTCAGGGTACGCCCCCGAGCCCGGGCCGGCCGACCCCTAGGGGGTGGGGGGTCGGTGCCAGGTGTGGGATCAGCAGGCTCCCCGATGTGGCGAGGGTGCCCGCGGCGGCACAGTCCTCGGCATGATCCATGTTGACGCACTCACCAAGACCTACGGCGGCTTCACCGCCGTCGACCACGTGACCTTCAGCGCCGAGGCCGGCCGGGTGACCGGCTTCCTCGGCCCCAACGGCGCCGGCAAGTCGACCACCATGCGCATCCTGGTGGGGCTGACGCCGGCGTCCTCCGGGACGGCGACCGTGCTCGGCCGTCGCTACGCCGACCTGCCCAACCCCGGTCGCGAGATCGGCGTACTCCTGGACGCGTCGGCGCAGCACGCCGGCCGGACCGGGCGCGAGATCCTGACCCTGGCCCAGCGCACCACCCGGATGCCCAAGGAGCGCGTCGACGAGATGCTCGACCTGGTCAGCCTGACTCCCGAGGAGTCGGGGCGGCGGGTCCGCGACTACTCGCTGGGCATGCGCCAGCGGCTCGGTATCGCCACCGCACTGATCGGCGACCCGGAGGTGCTCGTCCTCGACGAGCCCGCCAACGGGCTCGACCCGGCCGGCATCCGGTGGATGCGCGACCTGCTCCGCGGCTACGCCGACGAGGGCGGCACCGTCCTGCTCTCCTCCCACCTGCTGCACGAGATCGAGGTCGTCGCCGACGACCTGGTCGTGATCGGCAACGGTCGGATCGTCGCCTCCGGCACCAAGGGCGAGCTGCTCGCCTCTGCCGGGACGTACGCCGCGGCCCCGGAGCCGGCCACGCTCGCCGCGGCCCTGACGTCGGCCGGCCACTCGGCCCAGCTCTCGCTGGGTGGGATCCGGACCGACGCCGACACCGCTGAGGTCGGGCGCGTCGCGCTGGCCGCCGGCGTACCCCTGACCGAGCTACGGCCCGCAGACGGGGCCGGACTCGAGGAGATGTTCCTCGAGCTCACCGCAGACAACGCACGAGAGGACGTGGCGGCATGAGCCACACAGCAGTCATCGACACAGCCCCGGTCGCCGAGAGGGCGCGGGCACGCGAGCGGGTGGAGCACGAGCGCATACCGTTCCGCACCATCGTCGGGGTGGAGCTCCGCAAGGCGTTCGACACCCGGTCGGGCTTCTGGCTCCTGGTCGCCATCGCGGCGGCCGGGGTGCTCACCACGGGGGCGGTCCTGGCCTTCGCCTCCGACAGCGACCTGACCTACGACAGCTTCGCCGGCGCCATCGGCGTCCCGATGACGATCCTCCTGCCGGTGGTCGCGATCCTCGCCGTGACCGGCGAGTGGAGCCAGCGCGCCGGGCTCACGACGTTCACCCTGGTGCCGCACCGAGGTCGGGTCATCCGGGCGAAGTTCGTGGTCACCCTCGCGATCGGCGTCGCCTCGATGGCGCTCGCCCTGGCCGTCGGCGCGCTCGGCAACATCGTGGGCACCACGTTGATGGGCGTCGACACGGTCTGGAACCTGTCGTTCACCTCGATCCTCTACATCGTGGGCGCCGACCTGATCGGCATGACGGTGGGCTTCATGCTGGGCGTGCTGACCCGCAACTCCGCCGGCGCGATCGTGGCCTACTTCACCTACTGGTTCGTCGTACCCACGCTGTCGATGGTGCTGGCCGCCAACCAGGGCTGGTTCGAGAAGGCCCAGCCCTGGGTCGACTTCAACTACAACCAGGGCATGCTCTACGACGGTGGCTTCACCGCGCAGAACTGGCTCCAGCTGGCTGTGACCGGCGCCGTGTGGCTGGTGCTCCCGCTGGCCTTCGGCCTGTGGCGCGTGATGCGTGCCGAGGTGAAGTAGCACCCCTCCGCCACCCGGGACGTCATACGAACTGGTCGCTCTAGCGACCGGAACGTATGACGTCCCGGGTCGTGTGGGTTCTTCCGCTCGACGCCGGACCGGGCCATCATCGGGGGGTGACGCACAGCACCGAGGTCACCCCGAGCCGCAGTGGACGCATCCCGCTGCTGGCGCTGGTCCTCGGTGCGGCGGTCGCGGTCCTGCTCGGCGTGAACGACCGACGCCACCCGGGCAGCGCGCACCCGGTGAAGCTCGGCTTCGACTCGGTGATCCAGATGAAGACGTGGCTCGCCCTGGTGGTCGGCGTCCTCCTCCTCGGCCAGCTCGTCGGCGCCCTCTGGATGTACGGCAAGCTCGGCTCGAGCGCACCGGCGTGGGTAGGCCCGGCTCACCGCACGGCCGGTGTCCTCGCCGTCCTGATCAGCCTGCCCGTCGCCTACGACTGCCTGCTGGCGTTCGGGATCCAGACCTACCAGTTCCGGGTGCTCGTGCACGCGCTCCTCGGCTGTGCGGTCTACGGCGCTCTGGTGGTCAAGGTCTTCGCCGTCCACAGCAAGACCTCGCCGAGCTGGTTCCTGCCTGTCGCCGGGGGTGTGCTCTTCGCTCTCTTCATGGCGGCCGTGCTCACCTCGGCCGTCTGGTACTCCGCCCAGTACGGCTTCCCGACGGGCCACGAGTACTGACCGTGGTCGACCTCGAGGTGCTCGGGCGTCACGCCCTGTCGCTGGACGGCGTGCGCGAGCGTCGCACCGCGGGCCGACGGGGCTGGTACCTGGACGGCCGGATGGTCCTCCGCCAGGACGACGAGGAGTTCTGCGTCGTCCGCTGCGGCTTCCGCGAGCGCGAGCGCCTCCTGCTCGACCATCCCGAGACCTTCTCGGTGCCGCCGAGGATGGAGAGCCACCAGAAGGTGGTGGTCGACCTGGTGCGGGGCGACGAGGACGCCGCCCTCGCCGCGGTCACGGCGGCATGGGAGCTCCAGCGGGCCGCTCGCTGAGCCGACCCCTCGCGACGTCATACGAACTGGTCGCCAGAACGACCGTTTCGTATGACGTCCCGGCTCGATCAGCCCTTGAGCAGGTTCCGCAGGACGTACTGCATGATCCCGCCGTTGCGGTAGTAGTTCGCCTCGCCGGGGGTGTCGATGCGGACCGTCGCCTCGAACTCGTCGGAGCGCTCGCCGTCGGCCGACTCGATCTTCACGGTGACCGTGCGCGGCGTCGTGCCGTCGTTGAGCGCGGTGATGCCGGAGATCGAGATCGTCTCCTCACCGGTCAGCCCCATGTCGTCGGCCGTCTTGCCGCCCGGGAACTGCAGCGGCAGCACGCCCATGCCGATCAGGTTGGACCGGTGGATCCGCTCGTAGGACTCCGCGATCACGGCCTTGACGCCGAGCAGCGCGGTGCCCTTGGCCGCCCAGTCGCGCGACGAGCCGGAGCCGTACTCCTTGCCGGCCAGCACGATCAGCGGCGTCCCGGCCGCCTGGTAGTGCTCCGACGCCTCGAACACGGTCGTCACCTCGCCGCCGGCCGTGAAGTCGCGGGTGACGCCGCCCTCCGTCCCCGGCGCGAGCTGGTTGCGCAGCCGGATGTTGGCGAAGGTGCCGCGGATCATCACCTCGTGGTTGCCGCGGCGCGAGCCGTAGGAGTTGAAGTCACGCTGCTGGACACCGTGCTCGGCGAGGTACGTCCCCGCCGGGCTGTCCTTCTTGATCGCGCCGGCCGGGCTGATGTGGTCGGTGGTGACCGAGTCGCCGAGCTTGAGCAGCACCCGGGCGCCCTCGATGTCGGTGACCGGCTCCGGCTCGTCGGGCATCCCGTCGAAGTAGGGAGGCTTGCGGACGTACGTCGAGTCGGCGGTCCAGGCGAACGTGTCACCCTCCGGCGTCGCGAGCTCCTGCCAGCGCTGGTCGCCGGCGAAGACGTCGGCGTAGCCGTCGGTGAACATGCTCGACGTGATCGACTCGCCGATCACCCGCTCGATCTCCTGCGGAGAGGGCCAGATGTCCTTGAGGAACACGTCGTTGCCGTCGTGGTCCTGGCCCAACGGGTCGTTGAACAGGTCGACGGTCATCGAGCCCGCCAGTGCGTAGGCGACCACGAGCGGCGGCGACGCGAGGTAGTTCATCTTCACGTCCGGGTTGATCCGGCCCTCGAAGTTCCGGTTGCCGGACAGCACGCTGACCACCGCCAGGTCGGCCTGGTTGACGGCGTCGCTCACCTCGGGGATGAGCGGGCCGGAGTTGCCGATGCACGTCGTACAGCCGTAGCCCACGAGGTTGAAGCCGAGCTTGTCGAGGTAGGGCGTGAGACCGGACCGCTCGTAGTAGTCGCTGACCACCTTCGACCCGGGCGCCAGGGACGTCTTGACCCACGGCTTGCGCTCGAGGCCCTTCTCCACGGCGTTCTTGGCCAACAGCGCCGCCCCGATCATCACGCTCGGGTTGGAGGTGTTGGTGCACGACGTGATCGCCGCGATCGCGACCGCACCGTGGCCGATCTCGACGTCCTGTCCGTCGAGCGTGGCCGTGGCCGTGGCATCGGCGTGGTCGGTGTAGTCCTCGAGCGCCTTCTCGAACGACTCCCCCGCCTTGGTCACCTCGACGCGGTCCTGCGGACGCTTCGGCCCGGCCAGCGACGGTACGACGGTCGAGAGGTCGAGCTCGAGGCGCTCGCTGAAGCGGGGCTCGACGTAGCCAGGGGCACTCGGGTCGTGCCAGAGACCCTGCTCCTTGGCATAGGCCTCGACGAGGGCGAGCTGGTCGTCGGGTCGTCCGGTCAGCCGGAGGTAGCTGATCGTCTGGTCGTCGACGGGGAAGACCGCGATGGTCGAGCCGAACTCGGGGCTCATGTTGCCGATCGTGGCGCGGTTGGCGACCGGCAGGGCGCCGACGCCGTCGCCGTAGAACTCCACGAACTTCCCGACCACGCCGTGCTGACGCAGCATCTCGGTGATCGTGAGGACGAGGTCGGTGGCCGTCGATCCCTCGGGCAGCTCGCCGGAGAGGCGGAAGCCGACCACGCGCGGGATCAGCATGCTGACGGGCTGACCGAGCATCGCGGCCTCGGCCTCGATGCCCCCGACACCCCAGCCGACGACGCCGATGCCGTTGACCATCGTGGTGTGGGAGTCGGTGCCGACGCAGGTGTCGGGGTAAGCCACCGTGGTCGTCTCGCCGGTCGAGGCCGAGACCTCACGCGTGAACACGACGCGGGCGAGGTGCTCGATGTTGACCTGGTGGACGATGCCGGTGCCGGGCGGGACGACCTTGAAGTCGTCGAACGCGTCCTGGCCCCAGCGGAGGAACTGGTAGCGCTCCTCGTTGCGCTGGTACTCGATCTCCACGTTGCGCTCGAAGGCCTCCGGCGTACCGAACACGTCGGCGATGACGGAGTGGTCGATGACCAGCTCGGCCGGCGCGAGCGGGTTGATCTTGGTGGCGTCGCCGCCGAGGTCGGCCATCGCCTCGCGCATGGTGGCCAGGTCGACGATGCATGGCACGCCCGTGAAGTCCTGCATGATCACGCGCGCCGGCGTGAACTGGATCTCCTTGTCGGGCTCGGCCTCGGCGTCCCAGCCGGCCAGCGCCCGGATGTCGTCGGCGGTGATGTCGGCGCCGTCCTCGGTGCGGAGGAGGTTCTCCAACAGGACCTTCAGCGAGTACGGCAGGCTCTCGACGTCGAGGCCGTCGCCGGTGACGGCGGACAGCCGGTAGATCTCGTAGCTGTGGTCCCCTACCTCCAGCGTGCCCTTCGCCCCGAAGCTGTCCTGACTCGCCATCCGTCACATCTCCTCGATACGTCGACGTCTCCACCCATCTTGCCGCCGTACGGCGCCGAGCGGCTAGGCGGGTAGATCTCTTGATATCAAGATACATGGTGGGGCATGGCCGCGGCCAGTCGGGCCGTGATGGACTCGCGGCCGTGACCGACGAGACGGACCCGACCGACGAGGCGGAGCCCGACCCCCTGGACCTGCTCCGGCCGGTCGAGATCGACGGTGACGTCGTACGTCGTCCGGCCCAGGCCTGGACCCCGACCGTGCACGCGTTCCTGCGACACCTGCGGTCGGCCGGCCTCGACTGCGTGCCCGAGCCGCTCGACATCTCCGGCGGCACCGAGACGCTGAGCTACCTGCCGGGCGCCTCGGGACGCGACGGGTGGTTCGCCCAGCACAGCACGGAGGGCCTGCGCTCGGCCGCGCGACTGCTGCGACGAGTGCACGACGCCTCCGTCGGCTGGGAGCCTCCGGCCGATGCCGTGTGGGCGGCCCGCCCCGTCCCCGGCGACGACCTCGTGATGTGCCACGGCGACCCGGGACCCTGGAACATCGTCTGGGACGGCCACGAGGCGATCGGGCTCATCGACTGGGACTTCCTGCACCCAGCGCCCCGGCTCGACGACGTCGCCTACGCCTTGCGGTGGTTCGCACCGGCGCGGTCCGACGAGCTGGCGCTGGAGTGGCACCACTTCCCCGTCGTGCCCGACCGGGCGGCGCGGATCGTGGCGTTCCTCGACACGTACGGCGACCTCCCGGCGTTCGACCGTGCGGAGACGATCGCGCGTCGGATGGAGGCCACGATCGCGACCGCGACCGCGCTGGCCGAGGCCGGCGTCGAGCCGCAGCGCACCTGGCGGGCCGAGGGTCACCTCGAGGAGCAAGCGGAGGAGGTGCGGTGGGTCCGCGACCATCGCGACCTGCTCGCGTGAGCGACTAGACGGGGAGCCGCTCGCCCCGCCCCTCGCGCACGGCCGCCGGGGCGCTGAGCCGCCAGGCCTCGAAGACCAGCTCGGCGAGCTCGTCGCGCTCGACGCCGTCGAGATGGACGACCACCCAGCCGAAGCCGTAGGCCGTGAACTGGACCTCGAACACGTCGGGTCGCTCGGCGACCAGTGCTGTCTGCTCGGCGATGGTCTGCTTGAGGCCGACGGTGGCCGTCGGCTCCCAGAGGTAGCCGAACGTGCGACCCTCGACCTCGAACTTGGTGTAGCGGTCGAGCTCGGTCACCCAGACCGCGTCGAGCTGGCCCACCAGCTCGCGCGCGTCGGCGATGTCGCACGGCATGCGCCGAGCGTGCCACACCCCACCGACGTACCGGCGGGCCGGTCATTCCGGTGCGATCGCACCGGAATGACGGCTCAACGGCTCGGATCCATGTCAGAACCGCGCAATTGCACCGGAACGACAGCTGCCCGGAGCGGGCGTCGGCGAACCGGGAGGGCTACGACGCCCGCTCCAGCAGGGCGACGCACTCGACGTGGTGGGTCATCGGGAACAGGTCGAAGGCGCGCAGGTCACGCAGGGGGTAGCCCAGCTCGGCGAAGGTGGCGAGATCGCGGGCCAGGGCGGCGGGGTCGCAGGCGACGTACGCGACCGCCCGCGGCGCGCGGTCGACGATCTGCTCGACCACCGGACGCCGAGCACCCTCGCGCGGCGGGTCGAGGACGACGAGGTCGAACGGCTCGTCGTACGCCGCGGCCAGCACGCGCCCGACCGGGCCGTGCTCGACGCGGACGCCGGGCGGCAGGTTCAGGCGCGCGTCCTGGCAGGCGGCGTGCGAGCCCTCGACGGCCACCACCCGTCCGGTCGGCCCCACGGCGTCGGCGACGAACGCGGCGAAGAGCCCGACCCCGGCGTAGAGGTCGAGCACCCGCTCCCCCGGCTCCGGCCTCAGCATGCCGAGCACGGTCTCCACCAGGACCCGCGGCGCCTCGAGGTGCGACTGCCAGAAGCCGTCGGGGGCGACCGCGAACTCGTGGCTGCCGTACGACGTGGCGACGTGCTCGCGGGTCTCGACGTCGCGCGACCGACGAGACAGGTCGCCAGACCGACGAGACGACTCGCCCGCGGCGTCGATCAGGCAGTCGTCGACCGCGACGACCTCGTCCGACCGGTGCACGTGCAGGCCGCGGCGACCCTCGGGGAGGGCGACGTAGCGCATCCGGGTCCGCCACCGCAGCGTCGGCGGAACCTCCTCGACCACCACGTCGGGCTCGAGCCCGGCCAGACGCTGCAGCTGCTCGCGGACCACCGTCGTCTTGAGGCCGCGTTGGGCGGCCAGGTCGACGTGCTGGAAGTCGCAACCGCCGCAGGCACCCGGCCCGGCATAGGGACACGGTGGCGCCACCCGGTCGGGCGACGCGGTCACCACCGAGACGGCGTCGCCGCGCCAGAAGCGATCGCCGTCGTGGCCCTCGGTCACCTCGACGACGACGCGCTCACCGGGGAGTGCGTGCCGGACGAAGACCACCCGGTCGCGTCCGGGCTCGTCGGTCGGGACCCGGGCGACGCAGTGCCCACCATGGGCGACCGGCCCGACCTCGACCTCGTAGCGGGCTCCTACGCGCGAGGTTCCGCGGGCCGCACGCTCCCGCGGCCGTCGAGACGTGCGCGGGCGTCCGCGGCTCACGGGGTCACCGTGGGACCTGTCGGTCGTCCGGTGGCCGCCCGAGGTTTCCGCGCCTCAGGTCGCCGGCCTTCACCCGGGCGAGCTCGCGCTCCTCGCGGGCCCTCGCGATCTGCGACGACTGCAGCTGGTAGGGCACGGACGTCACCATCACGCCCGGCGTGAACAGGAGCCGGCCCTTGAGCCGCAGCGCGGTCTGGTTGTGGAGCAGCTGCTCCCACCACCGGCCCACGACGTACTCCGGGATGTAGACCGCGACGACCCCGCGCGGGTTGGCCCTGCGGATCTGGGTCGCGTAGTCGATGATCGGCCGGACGATCTCGCGGTAGGGCGAGTAGAGGACCTTGAGGGGCACGCCGAGGTTGCGGTCGTCCCACTCGCGGACGAGGGCCTTGGTCGACTTGTCGTCGGAGCCGACGTACACCGCCTCCAGGACGTTGGGGCGCGACGCCTTGGCGTAGGCCAGCGCCCGCAGCGTCGGCTTGTGGAGCTTGGAGACCAGCACGATCGCGTGCACCTTGGTCGGCAGCACCCTGTCCTCGTCGTCGGCCGCCAGCTCGCGCGTCACGTTGTCGTAGTGGCGCCGGATGCTCTTCATGAGCACGAAGAAGACGCACATCGCAAGGATCGCGATCCAGGCCCCGGCCAGGAACTTGGTGAGCAGGATGACCACGAAGACGACGGCCGTCAGGCAGAGGCCGAACGTGTTGATCGCCCGGGACCGCATCATGTGGCCGCGCTTGCCCGGGTCGGTCTCGGTCTTCAGGTGGCGCGTCCAGTGCCGGATCATGCCGAGCTGGCTGAGGTTGAACGAGACGAAGACGCCGACGATGTAGAGCTGGATCAGCCGGGTGGTCTGGGCGTCGAAGGCGATGATCAGGACGATCGCGAAGCTGGCCAGCACGATGATGCCGTTGCTGTAGGCCAACCGGTCGCCGCGCGAGCCGAGTGCTCGCGGCATGAACCCGTCGCGGGCGAGGATCGAGCCGAGCACCGGGAAGCCGTTGAACGCCGTGTTGGCGGCCAGGATCAGGATGATGCCCGTCATCGCCAGGACGAAGTAGTAGCCGGGCGTGAAGTTGTCGAAGACCGCCTTCGACAGCTGCGCCATCACCGTGGGCTGGTCGTAGCCGGGCGGCATCGGCTTGCCGTCAGGGCCGATGAGCCGGTCGACGTTGTCGACGTACTTCAGCCCCATCTTGTTGGCCAGCACGATGATGCTCAGCAGCATCGTGATCGCGATGGTCCCGAGCAGCAGCAACGTGGTCGCGGCGTTCTGGCTCTTCGGCTTGCGGAACGCCGGGACGCCGTTCGAGATCGCCTCGACACCGGTCAGCGCCGCGCTGCCGGACGAGAACGCGCGCGCGAGCAGGAAGACCAGGGCCAGACCGGTGAGGTTGCCGTCGGCGGGATAGCCGGGCGCCGGGATGATCGTGTCGTGCGCGCTCTCCACCTGGGGCAGGGTGCCGTGCGCGCCACGGATCGCCCCCAGGATGGCCATCCCGATCACACCGATCATGAAGCCGTACGTCGGAAGCGCGAAGAACGCACCCGACTCGCGGACGCCGCGCAGGTTGAGGGCGGCCAGGATCACCACGAGCGCCACGGCGACGGGTGCCTCGTGCTGCGAGACCCAGGGGATCGCCGAAGCGGCGTTCTGGACCCCCGAGGAGATCGACACCGCGACGGTGAGCACGTAGTCGACCAGCAGCGCCGCGGCCACCGTGACGCCGGCGTTCGCGCCGAGGTTGACCGAGGCGACCTCGTAGTCGCCGCCACCACTGGGATAGGCGTGCACCGTCTGCCGGTAGGACGCCACCACCGTCAGCATCACGACGGCCACGGCGATGCCGATCTTCCACGACCAGACGTAGGCCGAGGCCCCTGCCAGGGACAGGGTCAGGAAGATCTCGTCGGGTGCGTAGGCGACCGAGGAGAGGGCGTCGCTGGCGAAGACCGGGAGGGCGATGCGCTTGGGCAGCAGGGTCTCCCCGAGCTGGGAGCTTCTGAGCTTCCGGCCCAGGAGGATCCGCTTGGAGACGTCACCTGCACCCACGAGCGAACAGGATACGGTTCACCCGTGCACGTGGTGATCATGGGATGTGGCCGAGTCGGCTCGACGCTGGCCCGGAGTCTCGAGGAGCGCAACCACACGGTCTCCGTGATCGACAGCGAGCCCGACAGCTTCCGCAGGCTCGGGCCCGGGTTCAACGGCGACAAAGTCACCGGCTACGGCTTCGACCAGGAGGTCCTGGAGAAGGCCGGCATCCGACGTGCCGACGCGTTCGCGGCCGTGTCGAGCGGCGACAACTCCAACATCATCGCCGCGCGTGTCGCCCGCGAGACGTTCGGCATCGACCAGGTGGTCGCCCGCATCTACGACCCCGGCCGCGCCGAGGTCTACCAGCGGCTCGGCATCACCACGGTCGCCACGGTCAAGTGGACCGCCGACCAGGTCCTGCGCCGGCTGCTGCCCGTCGGGGCGGAGCCCGACTTCCGCGACCCGTCCGGCACCATCCGGGTCGACCAGGTGCCGGCGCCGGCGTCGTGGGCGGGGCACCCGACGATCGACTTCCAGATGCAGTCGCGCTCACGCATCGCCTGGATCGACCGGCTCGGCGAGGGCATGCTGCCCACCCGCGACAGCGTCATCCAGGAGGGCGACCTGCTCCACCTGGTGATGCGCGAGGAGAATGCGGCCGAGGCCTACCAGGTCATCGACCGGGGTCCGGAGGAGTGAGATGAGGGTCGCCATCGCCGGGGCAGGTGCCGTGGGCCGCTCCATCGCCCGCGAGCTCATCACCAACGGCCATCAGGTGCTGCTGATCGACAAGGAGCCCGCGTCGATCCGCCCGGAGCGGGTGCCCGACGCCGAGTGGCTGCTCGCCGACTCCTGCGAGCTCTCGTCGCTCGAGGAGGCCCACCTCGACCAGTGCGACGTCGTGATCGCCGCGACCGGCGACGACAAGGCCAACCTCGTCACGTCGCTGCTGGCGAAGACCGAGTTCGCCGTGCCGCGCACCGTCGGACGCGTCAACCACCCCAACAACGAGTGGCTGTTCACCGAGGCCTGGGGTGTCGACGTCAACGTGTCGACGCCGCGGATCATGTCCGCCCTCGTCGAGGAGGCGGTCACCGTCGGCGACCTGGTGCGGCTGTTCACCTTCCGTCAGGGCAACGCCAACCTGGTCGAGCTCACCCTGCCGGAGGACTCGCCGTACGTCGGGAAGCCGTCGGGCCTGATCCCGTTCCCCGAGAACGCCGCGCTGGTCACGATCCTGCGCGACGGTCAGGTGTACGCACCCGATGGCGAACAGCCGATCGAGGCCGGCGACGAGCTGTTGTTCGTGGCGGGCGCCGATGTCGAGAGCGAGCTCGAGGAGCTGCTCAGCCCGGATCGACAGCGGGACTGACGCCACCCTCGAGGGGCGTGTGGTTGCGACCGAGCAGCCACGACATCGCGGCCAGGCTGGCCAGCTGGAGCGGCCAGCCCATCGCCACCTTGAGCACGCCGAGCGTCGCCACGGCGGTGTCGGCCGAGATGCTGCCGGAGTGCCCGCCCAGCCAGATCGGCCCCTGCACGACCGCGCGCACCGCGCACGGCAGCACCAGCAGCCAGGTCAGCTGGGAGCACAGCCGCACGATCTGGGGATCGTCGTGCCAGGCGGTCGGGTCGCCGGTGACGCTGCCGATCATGAACCCGACGACCGGCCAGCCGATCAGGCAGGTCAGCCCGAAGATGAGGGCATAGCCGGTGTTGTAGATCAGTCCGGGCAGGAAGTAGGCCAGCGCCTGGTCGTCGGCGCTGCCGCCACGGCTCGCAGCGAGGTGGACGAACAGCCACCCGATCCCGATCCCGACCAGGGCGTTCGCCACGAACTTCACCGTCGACCGCTGCACGAGCCGCACCACGAGCTCGGCGAGCGCCACCGCGACGCTCGTGGCGAGGGCGAGCGTGAGGTTGCGGGTGGTCAGCCAGAGCGCGGTGAAGGCCAGGGTCGGCACGGCCGCCTCGATCATGCCGCGGCGTCCGCCCAGCGCCTGGCCGAGCTGCTGGCGCACCAGTGACTCCACCGTGTGCGTCACCGCCTCGGTGGACGGGTGAGACGGCGGCGTCGCGGGATCGGTCGTCATCGGTCTCTCAGGGCAGCAGGGTGTAGCGCGGGTTGTAGATGATCCGGTCGCCTCCGTGCCGGCCGATGCGTCCCTCGACCTCCATCGACCGACCCGGCGAGATGGCCGCGATCTCGCGGCGGCCCAGCCAGACGAGGATCAGCGAGTCGGAGCCGTCGAACAGCTCGGCCTCGAGCGCAGGTACGCCGCCGCGCGGCCGCAGCGTGACGGTCTTGAGCGTGCCGCGGAGGCGGACCGGCTCGCGGTCGCGCGAGTCGGAGATCAGGTTGCAGGCACCCTTGCGCGTGGTCTCACGCAGCTCGCGTGCGTGCATGTCGTCGGCGTTCGCCCATTTGCTGATGGTGCGGCGCAGCTTGCTCTTCTCGCCCATGTCTCCAGCCTAGGTCGTGCGGCGTCGGATCGTGATTCGGCCGGGGATCGGCGGTGGCGCAGGCGCCCGGTCAGGGCTGTGCGCGCTGGGCGTCGTCGGGCAGGACCAGAGGAAGCGGGTCTCCGACCGGCATCGCGTGGGAGCCCCGCTGGACGACGACCGCGGCAAGGGCGTCCTCCCAGCGCTGCGCCTCGTCGATCTGGACGGCCGGCTGGCCGAGGAACGTCGCTCGGAGCAGCCAGCGGGCGCCGTTGACGCCGACGATGCGCGAGGGCTGCATCGCCTGGGTGCCGTCGGGCATCACCACCTGCATCTGGCAGACGAGCTCGACGCCCCACCGGCCGTCGCGCTCGGTGGCCGTGCCGCCGTGCTGGGAGACGTCGGCCGCGATCTGGGGGCGTACCTCGCTCCACAGGTCTCCCCCGCGCGGGGCCGCGAAGGCGCGGAGCTCGATGGCCCCCTCCTCGCCCGCGAGCATCGCCGACTGGACCTCGCCCGTCTGCTCGTCGACCTGGAGGCGGAGCTCGGTGCCCTCGGCCGGGGCCACGAGGAGCGAGCCGAGGTCGATCCGGTCGATCCCGTCGTCGACCAGGTCGTCGGCGTCCCAGGGTCCGTCGACCGGGCCTTCCGCCTCGCCGGCGTCGTCGAGGTCGGCCTCGGTGTCCTCGACCTGCGCGTCGTCGGGCTCGACCGGCTCCGAGCGGGACCTGCGGCGGAACATCAGTACATCTCCTGTGAACGGACGACGGCGCTGCGACAGGAATCCTGCTCACGCACCGGGAGCGGGGCTCTCGACTCCGGTTGAACCGTATCCCCCGGCGCCCCGGACCGACTCCGGCAGGGCGTCGACCTCGGTGAAGACCGCCCGCTCGAAGCGCTGGACCACGAGCTGGGCGATGCGGTCGCCCCGGCTCAGCTCGACCGGCTGGGTGCGGTCGTGGTTGACCAGCAGCACCTTGATCTCGCCTCGGTAGCCGGCGTCGATGGTGCCGGGGGTGTTCACGATCGAGAGCCCGTGCCTGGCCGCGAGTCCCGAGCGCGGATGGACCAGCGCGACGTACCCCTCGGGGAGCGCCAGCGCGATCCCGGTCGGGACCAGGGCCCGCTCGCCCGGGGCGAGCGTGAGGTCGACGGTCGACATCAGGTCGGCGCCGGCGTCGCCGGGGTGGGCGTACGACGGGAGCGGCAGGCCGGCGTCGAGCCGGACCAGGGCGACGGGCAGGCCGAGCCCGGAGGGGGGCTCAGGTACGGGATCGGACACGGTCCGGACCCTATCGCCGGGCGCGCCCGGGGTGGGTGGGCTGCGTCTCGGGACGACCGGCCCGCGGATGAGCCGGGCAGCCGAGAATGGTTGGCTGTGCGCGTGCCAGACAGCCCCGTGCCACCCGCCGACGCCGACGCGGTGCCCGCCAGTCACCACGAGCGGCTCAGCGTGCCGTTCCGGTGGTGGGTCCAGGGCACGATGCTGGTCGCCACGTTCTGGCTCGCCTTCGTGGTGGCGACCCCGGCCCGGGTGGCGTGGTCGGCGACGGCGGTGCTGCTCGTGGCGATGGCGCTGCTCTTCGTGGTCTACGGCTCGCCGCGGGTCGACGTCGAGGACGGCTGGCTCCGGGCCGGCCGGGCGCGGATCTCCGGGGAGTTCCTGGGGGGCGCCGAGCCCCTCGACCCGGCCGCGACGCGCCGCGTGGCCGGTCCCGAGGCCGACGCCCGCGCCTATCTGCTGCTCCGCCCCTACCTCAAGCGGACGGTGCGGGTGACCGTCCGCGACGACCGCGACCCCGCGCCGTACTGGCTGGTCAGCACGCGTCACCCCGAGCAGCTCGCCACGGCCGTCACGGCCATCTCGACCGCCCGCTGACGCGGACCCCTCCGGGTGGTCTGTCCGGCGGCACCGCGCGGTAGCCTGCCCGCATGGCTGATGACCCCGGCTCCAGCAAGCTCTGGACCGTCTTCTCCGTCGTCTCCGCCCTCGTCGCGGCTGCGCTGGCCAAGAAGGCGCTCGACACCGGTTGGAAGGCCGCGACGGGCAAGCACCCGCCCGAGAACCCCGCCGACCCCGACGTCGCCATGGGTGAGGCGGTCGCGTGGGCGGTCGTCAGCGGCACCTTCGTCGCCCTCGCCCGGATGATCGCCCAGCGTCGCGCCGCCAACTACTACGCCAAGTCCGCCGGACACCTGCCGCCGCAGCTCCAGAAGGACTGAGCGAGCACCAGGCCGCGAGGAACGAGCGGTCTGCGGGGTCTCGACAGGCTCGACCAGCGATGGCTCGACCAGCACCGGGTCTCGACAGGCTCGACCAACGAACGGCTCGACCAACGAACGGGGTCTCGACAGGCTCGACCAACGAACGGCTCGACCAACGACCGGGTCTCGACAGGCTCGACCAACGAACGGCTCGACCAACGACGGGGTCTCGACAGGCTCGACCAGCGACGGCTCGACCTCTGACCTTGCACAGACGAAGCCCGCCCGGGTGTACCGGGCGGGCTCAGGTCATCTCGGGTCGTGCGCGTCAGCGCTCGACGGTCAGGCGCAGTCGCGGCAGATCAGTCTCTTGGCGTCGGCCAGCTGGCTGCGGTGATGCACCAGGAAGCAGCTCATGCAGGTGAACTCGTCCTCCTGGCGGGGCATCACTTCGACCGCGAGCTCTTCGTGGGACAGGTCGGCACCCGGCAGCTCGAAGGACTCGGCGGCCTCCGCCTCGTCCTCGTCGACCTTGCCGGAGTTCTTGTCGTGCCGACGCGCCTTGAGCTCTTCGATGCTCTCTTCGGACTGGTCTTCCTCGTTCTTGCGAGGGGCGTCGTAATCGGTGGCCATGCGTAGTGTTCTCTCTCCCCATCCCGCGCCCGTGACACCCGTGGTGGGGTCGTGGCGCCGTTCGTTCAGCGCGCCAGATTGTGCACCATGCCCGTCCGGACTGCATCCCCGGGAGCGCCGTGTCTCATGAACAGAAGGTGACGGTCGCCTATTCCCCGGCGGCAGTACCCGTACTCAGTGCCCCGTTGGGGCCCTCCCCATGCACGAAACCGGCGTCGGCGACGACGGCCCGGAACTCGGCGAACCCCTCGTCGGGAGCGCAGATCAGGAGGCGCTTGCCGCCCGGGGACCGGGTGACCTCGAGGGTGCCTCCCGCCTCGGCGACGATGAGCCCGGCGGCGGCGTGGTCCCAGATGTGGGCACCTTCCTCGACGTAGGCGTCGAGCTGGCCCGCGGCCACGCCACAGATGTCGAGGGCGCAGGACCCGAGCCGGCGGATGTCGCGGATCAGCGGGAGCATGCGGGCGAGGTAGCCGGCCTGGCGGGTGCGGGCCGGCTGCTCGTAGCTGAAGCCGGTGCCGACCAGCCGCTCCCCGAGCGGTACGACGGGCCGAGGAGCGATCGGCTGCCCGTTGAGCGTGGCCCCGCCGCCGGCCGTGGCGACGTACTCGAGCCCGAGCACGGGGGCCAGGACGACCCCGGCCACGACCTCGCCGTCGCGCTCGGCGGCGATGCTGACCGCGAAGTGGGGCAGGCCGTAGAGGTAGTTCACGGTCCCGTCGATCGGGTCGACGATCCAGACCACACCGCTGGTGCCCTCGCGGGCGCTGCCCTCCTCGCCGACCATCCCGTCGTCGGGTCGGGCGCCGAGCAGCCGGTCGCGGACCAGGACCTCGCAGGCCCGGTCCGCCTCGGTGACGATGTCGATCGGGCTCGACTTCGTGCCCGCGACCTCGACGCCCTCGCTCCGCAGCCGGACGATCAGCTCTCCCGCCTCACGGGCCGTGGCGAGGGCGAGGTCGAGCAGCGCCTGCGGCTCGGAGGCCGTCACGCGCTCAGGCCCGAGGGACCGACGACCTCGGGCAGCACGCCCGGCGGCAGCTGGCTCAGCGCGGGCAGCGGGGATCGGGGGTTGGGGCAGCAGTCCGCCGCACAGCGGTCCCAGCAGGCCGGCCAGCCGCCCACCGCCCTCCGCTCGACCGCCTCGCCACGCTCCACCGCAGCCCGCTCCACGACCAGGTCGCGCACCAGGGCGACGAACCGCTCGTCGCTGCCCGACGTGGGCACGCGGACGGCGTCCAGGCCGAGCCGCTCGGCGGTCGCCATCGCCTCGGTGTCGAGGTCGTAGACGACCTCCATGTGGTCGGAGACGAAGCCGATCGGGATCATCACGACCGACGGCACCCCCTCGGCGGCGAGCTTCTCGAGGTGGTCGTTGACGTCGGGCTCGAGCCAGGGGACGTGAGGCGGTCCGGAGCGCGAGCAGAACACCAGGTCGTGGTCGTGCCGCCGACCCGTCACCTCGGCGACCCGCGCGGCGACGTAGGACGCGGCGTCGAGGTGCTGCGCGAGGTAGGCCCCACCCAGGGGCCCGCTCCCCTCGTTCATCGACTCGGGGATCGAGTGGGTGACGAAGAGCAGCCTGGCGTCCTCGCGCCCCCGGCAGGCCTCCGCCACCTGGTCCACGACCGGCTCGAGGAAGCCGGGGTGGTTGAAGTAGAGCCGGATCTTGTCCAGCTGGGGCCCACCCTCGAGCGCGGCGGCCGCGAGGTCCTCGCGGTACTGCCGGCACGACGAGTACGACGAGTACGCGCTGGTGGCGAAGCAGAGGGCCCGGGTGACCCCGTCGGCCTTCATCTCGGCGACCGCGTCGGTCAGGTAGGGGTCCCAGTTGCGGTTGCCCCAGTAGACCGGGAGATCGATCCCGTGGGCGGCCAGGTCGTCACGCAGCGCAGCGAGCAGCCTGCGGTTCAGGTCGTTGATCGGCGACCGTCCGCCGAAGAGCGAGTAGTGCGCGCCGACCGCCTCCAGACGCTCGGGCGGGATGCCCCGACCGCGCGTCACGTTCTCCAGGAACGGCACGACGTCCGCCTGCCGCTCCGGACCCCCGAACGACACCCACAGCAGGGCGTCGTACGGCGCGACGTCGGGTCGGGTCATTCCTCCATCGTGCCCTACGCTCGCGGACGATGTTCACCCGCTACCGTGCAGTGCTCGGCCGTCCCGGTGCCTTCCGGTTCAGTGCGGCAGCGATGGTCGCCCGGCTCCCGATCTCGATCGACACGCTCGGCATCGTCCTGCTCGTCACGGGCCTGGGGCGGTCCTACGGTCTGGCCGGCGCACTGACCGCTGCCTACACCATCGCCAACGGACTGATGGCGATCCCGCAGGGCCGGCTGCTCGATCGACTGGGTCAGGCTCGGGTGCTCCCCGTCGTCGCGTCGTTGTTCGGGGTCGCGATCGTCCTGCTGGTGGTCAGCCTCCAGTCCGGATGGCCCGAGGTGTGGGCGTTCGCGACGGCTGCCCTGGCGGGCGCGGCCTACCCTCCGATCGGCTCGTGCGTGCGAGCACGCTGGTCCTACGTGCTGGCGGGTGAGGCGACCGAGATCCAGACGGCGTACGCGCTGGAGTCGGTGATCGACGAGGCCATCTTCATCATCGGCCCCACCGTCGCCACGGTCCTGGCCACCACGTGGCGTCCGTGGGCGGGTCTGGCGATCGCCCTGGTGAGCGGGGTGGGCGGATCCCTCTACCTGGCGACCCAGCGCAGCACCCAGCCCGACCCACATCCCCGCGGGCACGAGACCGAGGCCCGGCCGCCGATGCCGTGGCGCTGGGTGGTGCCGCTGGCGGTGGTCTGCCTCGCGCTCGGCTCGATGTTCGCGTCGGCCGAGGTCGCCACCGTGGCGTTCTCCGGGGAGCAGCACGCCAGGTCCTACGCCGGTGTCCTGCTCGCGCTGTGGGCCACCGGCAGCATGCTGGCCGGGCTCGTGACCGGCACCCTCGCCTGGCGCCGGCCGGCGGTGTTCCGGGTCCAGGTCGGGAGCGTGGCCCTGGCCCTGGTGATGCTGCCGCTCGTCTTCGTCGGCTCGATGGTCGTGATGGGCACGGCCCTCTTCGTCGCCGGCATCGCGATCGCGCCGACCCTGATCGCGTCGATGTCGGCCACCGAGCAGATGGTCCCCGGGCCACGTCTCACCGAGGGCATCGCGATCATGCACACCGGGATCGCGGCGGGGCTCGCGCCGGGCGCGGCGCTCGCCGGCGTCGTGATCGACGCCCACGGGGCGAACGCGGCGTACCTCGTCGCGTTCGGAGCCGGCGTCGTCGCGGCGGTCGCCGGTCTGGCTCTCGGCTCGCCTCCCACCGGACGGGCGGAGTCCGTCTCCACGTCGTCCGGCGCCGTCATCCCCTAGCGCCGCCTCCTCCAGGTGCGGGCTCTAGGCTCGTCGCGTGCAGTGGCAGAACTGGTCGGGGCTGGAGTCCGCCGACCCCCGCGCGGAGGCGACCCCGACCTCCGTCGACGACGTCGTGGAAGCCGTGACCGCCGCGCGCCGCGAGGGGTCGACGGTGAAGATGATCGGCACCGGACACAGCTTCACCGCCATCTCCGCTCCCCGCGACGTGATGCTCCGGCCCCAGGGAATGACGGGGATCGTCGGCGTCGACCGGGCGGCGATGACGGTCACGGCGTACGCCGGCACGCAGCTCAAGGTGCTCAACGCCGAGCTCGAGCGGCTCGGTCTCTCGCTCCACAACATGGGCGACATCGCCGAGCAGACCCTGGCCGGCGCGACGTCGACCGGCACCCACGGCACCGGTGGCGTCGCCGCCGGGCTCGCCGCCCAGCTCACCGGGCTCCAGCTGGTGACCGGCACCGGCGAGGTCCTCGACGCCACCCGCGAGCAGAACGCCGACGTCCTCGACGTCGCCCGGGTCGGGCTCGGCGCCCTCGGGGTCCTGACCACGGTCACCTTCGCCGTCGAGCCGCTCTTCCTCCTCGAGGCGGTCGAGCAGCCGATGTCGTGGGACGAGGCGCTCGGGTCGTTCGACGACATGGTCGCGGAGAGCCACCACTGCGACATGTACTGGTTCCCCCACACCGACCGCCTGCTCACCAAGCGCAACACCCGGCTCGACGCCGACGTGTCGGAGGCGCAGCCGGTCTCGCGGTTCCGCGGCTGGGTCGACGACGAGCTGCTGTCCAACACGGTCTTCGGGATCCTCACCGCCGGCGCCAACCGGGTGCCCAAGGTGATTCCCCGCATGAACCAGGTCTCTGCGCGCGTGCTCTCGCCGCGGACCTACAGCGACGTCGCCCACCGCGTCTTCACCTCACCGCGCCGGGTCGTCTTCCGCGAGATGGAGTACGCCGTGCCGCGCGCGGCCGGCCTCGACGCGCTCCGCGAGGCGCGCCGCGTCGTCGACGCGTCGGACTGGAAGATCAGCTTCCCGGTCGAGATCCGGGTCGCCCCGGCCGACGACATCCCGCTCTCCACCGCCTCCGGGCGCGACTCCTTCTACCTCGCCTTCCACACCCACCACCGCTCCGACTGGCGCACGCATGCGGCGTACATGGAGGCGATGGAGCGCGTGATGCGCGAGCACGAGGGCCGGCCCCACTGGGGCAAGCTGCACACGCGCACCGCCGCCGACCTGGCCCCGGCGTACCCGCGCTTCGGCGAGTTCCTGGCGATGCGCGACCGGCTCGACCCCGACCGCGTGTTCACCAACGACTACCTGGACCGGGTCCTCGGAGCCTGATCCGGGCCTCTCGGCAGGTGCGGGGCGCGCCGTGGCAGCAACGGGGCGGCGGGGTCGCGCTGGCGTAGGCTCGGCGCACCGGAGCAGGAACGGGCAGGAGCGGACACGGGAGCGGATCGGCCATGGTGCACCTCAGGCTCACGGGAGTGAGCGAGGACGGCCGGAAGCTCGTGCTCGTCAGCGACGCCGGGGTGGAGTTCACCGTCGACGTCGACGACCGGCTCCGGGCCGCCCTCAGCGAGAAGGGGAGCGGCGACCAGCCACGGCTCGCCCAGTTGGAGATGCAGATGGACTCAACGCTTCGCCCACGCGACATCCAGGCGCGCATCCGCTCCGGCGAGACGCCGGAGTCCGTCGCCCAGGTCGCCGGCACGTCCGTCGACAAGGTGATGCCCTACGCCACCCCCGTGCTGGCCGAGCGCGCCCACGTCGCCCAGCGCGCCCAGCGGGCCTCGATCCGCCGACGCCCGACCGAGAGCGGTGCGGGGGCCCGCACCCTCGGTGACGCGGTCGGGAGCCACCTCCGGGGTCGCAACGTCGACCCCGACACCGTCTCGTGGGACGCCTGGCGGCGCGAGGACGGCCGCTGGACGCTGACGGGGTCCTTCACCACCGGTGACCGGGTCGGTGCCGCACACTTCTCCTTCGACGCTCCCGGCAACTACGTCGTCGCCGACGACGACGACGCGCACTGGCTGCTCGGTGAGGTGGCCGACGCCCCGGCCGCCGGCGACCAGTCGGGCAGGGCCGACGAGACCGCCCCCGGCGACGACCTGTCGACGGCCCGCCGGCGCCGGCTGTCCGCCGTACCCCCCGAGGAGCTGCCGCTCGGCGAGGACGCGCTCGAGCTGGTCAACGAGGACCCCGCTCCGCACCCCACGCTCGAGGTGGCGCCCGACACGGCGCCCGACACAGGGGGCGCCCGGCACGAGGAGAGCGCCGCGCTCGGCGCCGAGGCTCCGCTCGAGGCCTACCTCGACGATCCCGCCGACACCGACACCCTCCCGGCCGTCTCCGACGAGTCGGACGACTCGGCCGAGGCGGGCGACGAGGAGGGGAGCGACGACGAGCACCCCCACGAGCCGCCCTCGCGCAAGCCCGTGAAGAAGACCCGCGGCCGCGCCTCGGTGCCGAGCTGGGACGAGATCATGTTCGGCGGCGGCTCCCAGGACTGAGCTCGCCCACGGGCCGCTGATGGCACGCATCGGTGAGGTCGGTGCGACGCATGCGTACCACGTCGAGGGGGCCGTGCGGACGGGCGGCCGCCGCCGCCCAGCGCTAGTAGGGTCTCGCCATGTCGTACTTCGTGACGGGCGCCACCGGGTTCATCGGACGACACCTGGTCGAGGAGCTGCTCGACCACCGCGAGGGGACGATCTTCGTGCTGGTCCGCGAAGGCTCGCTCCCCCGCATGCAGACGATGATCGAGCTGTGGGGCACCGACCGCGTGGTCCCGGTGGTCGGCGACCTCGGCGCCGACCGGCTCGGGGTCGCCGAGGCATGGGTGGCCGACCACCGCGGCGACCTCGACCACTTCTTCCATCTCGCGGCGATCTACGACCTGACCGCCGACGACGAGACCAACCAGACCCTGAACGTCGGCGGCACCCGCCACGCGCTCGAGCTCGCCGAGGCGCTGCAGGTCGGCTGCTTCCACCAGGTCAGCTCGGTCGCCGTCGCCGGTGAGTACGACGGGCCGTTCGACGAGTCGATGTTCGACGAGGGCCAGGCGCTGACCTCGCCCTACCACCGCACGAAGTTCGAGTCCGAGAAGCTCGTCCGCGACGAGGCCACCGTCCCGTGGCGCGTCTACCGACCCGCGATCGTCGTCGGCCACAGCGAGACCGGGGCCATGGACAAGGTCGACGGCCCCTACTACCTGTTCCCCGCGATCAAGGTGCTGCGCGACGCGCTGCCGGCCTGGCTGCCGTTGGTCGGCGCCGACCTCGGCGACACCAACCTGGTGCCGGTCGACTACGTCGCCGCCGCCCTCGACCGGCTCGCCCACCTCGAGGGCCACGACGGAGAGGCGTTCCACCTCGTCAACCCCGAGCCGCAGCCGGTCGTGGAGATGCTCAACGCCTTCTGCGCGGCTGCTGGCGCACCGCGGTTCGCGACCCCGGTCGACCGCAGCACCGCCGGTGGCCTGCTCGGTCTGGTCCCGGGCCCGCTCCGCCCCCTCCGGCTGGCCACGACCCTGGTCCGGACCGGCCCGGTGCAGCTGCTGCTCGACCAGACGCTCGGCCGGGTCGGCATCCCGGCCGAGGTGCTCGCCCACACCTCGTTCCGTCCGGTGTTCGACTCGCGGCGGACGGAGAAGGCGCTGGCCGGCTCGGGCATCGCCGTCCCCGATCTCGAGTCCTACGCCCGCACGCTGTGGGGCTACTGGGAGGACCACCTCGACCAGTCGACCGGCCACGACGCCGGCGCTCGGGAGGCGCTGACCGGGAAGTACGTCGTGATCACCGGCGCCTCCTCGGGGATCGGTCAGGTCACCGCGCTCAAGGTGGCCCAGGCCGGAGGCATCCCCGTCCTGATCGCGCGCGGCAAGGACAAGCTGGAGGCGACCCGGGCCACGATCGAGAACCGCGGCGGCACGGCGTACGTCTATGCCTGCGACCTGTCCGACCTCGAGGCGATCGACGGGCTCTGCGCACAGCTCACCGCCGACCTGCCGAGCATCGACTTCGTCGTCAACAACGCCGGACGCTCGATCCGGAGGTCGCTGCGGCTGTCGCAGGACCGCTTCCACGACTTCGAGCGCACGATGCAGCTGAACTACTTCGGCGCGATCCGGCTGGTGATGGGGCTGATCCCGAAGATGCGCGAGGGCCACCGCGGCCACATCGTGAACATCTCCTCGATCGGCGTCCAGACCAATCCCCCGCGGTTCTCCGCCTACGTCGCCTCGAAGGCCGCGCTCGACGCGTGGAGCAACGTGGTCTCCTCCGAGCTCGTCGGCGACGGCATCACGTTCACCAGCATCCACATGCCCCTGGTCCGGACGCCGATGATCGCGCCGACCAAGATCTACGACAAGTTCCCCACGATCTCACCGGCGCAGGCCGCCGACCTGGTGATCGAGGCGATGGTCGAGCGGCCCCACGAGATCAACACGCTGCTCGGCAACGTCGGCGCGGTCGCGCACACGGTGGCGCCGAAGCTGGCGTTCCGGGTGCTCAACATGGCCTACCACGTGTTCCCCGACTCGGCCGCCGCCAAGGGACAGGGCTCGGCCGGCACCCGCGAGTCCGAGCAGATCATGCTGGCGAAGGTGTTCAAGGGCGTGCACTGGTAGCCGGCCCGGCAACCCGTCCAGGCGGGTGAACGGCCGCTCAACCGGCCGTCGGCCCGCTCTGACCCCCTGCGACTAGTCGCCACGCCCGATCGGTCGCACCTGTCCCGAACCGCCCCCTGGGTCTCGGCACGGCCCCTACCGTCTAGGTAGTTCCTCTGGACCGAGGGGTGTGCAGAGGACCACGGACACCGAAGGGCTCGACCGACACGGGGAGGCCGAGCCCTTCGGAGCAATCCGGGGCCGTGACACAATCCGGCGCGATGGCTGAACTCCACTTCTTCACCGGGACCATGGACTCGGGCAAGAGCACGCTTGCCCTGCAGACCAACCACAACCACGCCGCGCGTGGCCGGGTCGGGCGCATCTTCACGACCCACGACCGTGCCGGCGAGGCCATCCTGTCGAGCCGCCTCGGGCTCACCCATGACGCCATCGAGGTCGAGGACGACTTCGACTTCTGGCGCTACGTCGTCGACTCGCTGACCGCGGGTGCCCGGATCGACTACCTGATCTGCGACGAGGCGCAGTTCTACACCACGGCCCAGATCGACCAGCTCGCCAAGATCGTCGACGAGCTCCAGATCGACGTCTTCGCGTTCGGGATCCTCAGCGACTTCCGGACCCGGCTCTTCCCCGGCAGTGCGCGGCTGGTGGAGCTCGCCGACCGGATGAACGTGCTCCAGGTCGAGGCGCTGTGCTGGTGCGGGAAGCGCGCCACCCACAATGCCCGGACCGAGGACGGTGTGATGGTGGTGGAGGGCGAGGTGATCGTCGTCGGCGATGTCGACACCGTCGAGGGCGAGCCCGCCGAGGTCGCCTACGAGGTGCTGTGCCGCCAGCACCACCGCCGGCGGCTCACCGCCGCTCGCGCCCAGTCGGTCGCCCTCTCCCCCGAGCCGCTCCCGTTCGGCTCCTGATGATCCGGCCGGGGCTGCTGCTCGACGCCGTCGACCTCGAGGGGCTCGACGCCGTTCTCCTCGACACCCGGCTGACCACGACGGGCCCACCCGGGCGCGAGCAGTACGACGCCGGGCACCTTCCGGGCGCGGTCTACGTCGACGTGGACGAGCACCTCGCCGAGCAACCCGGCCTCGGCGGGCGTCATCCGCTGCCGGACCCCGAGCGGTTCGTGGCAGCCATGCGACGAGCCGGCGTCAGCCGCGGCTCGACCGTCGTGGTGTACGACGCCGGGCCGGCCACCGCGGCCGCGCGACTCTGGTGGCTACTCCGCGACCATGGGCACGACGACGTGCTGGTCCTCGACGGCGGACTCACGGCCTGGGCGGCAGCCGGGCGCCCGGTCTCGACGGAGCCCGTCACGCCGCCGGTCCCCGGCGACTGGACCGGGCTCCCGGGCCGACTCACGACCGTCGACGACGGCGAGGCCGCCAGGCTGCCGGGTCACGGGGTGCTGCTCGACGTCCGGGCGCCCGAGCGGTTCCGCGGTGAGACCGAGCCGATCGACCCGGTCGCCGGCCACGTCCCCGGTGCGGTGAACGCTCCCCTGACCGGCAACACCGACGACCTCGGTCGCTTCCTGTCCCCCGACGCGCTGCGCGCCCGCTTCGAGTCGCTCGGGGTCCGGGCCGACGTGCCGGCTGCGGCGTACTGCGGCTCGGGTGTGACCGCCTGCCAGACGATCCTGGCCCTGCGCCTGGCCGGGCTCGACGCAGCTCTCTACCCCGGCAGCTGGAGCGGCTGGATCTCCGACCCGTCGCGGCCGGTCGCCACCGGACGCTGACCCACCGCCGTCTCCCACCACCGGATCGCCGAGCGCGGGATCGACTCGCGCGGCTCGGCCTCACTCCTCGTGGGCGCGGCACCGCCCAGGTGGGCGGGGTGCCAGGGGGCAACCTCCCCGGGCCGCGGCTGGTGGCGCGGGAGCGACTGCAGACCGTCGAGCATCCCCTGGAGCGTCACCGCGAGATCGACGGTGCCTGCCACGACGTCGGCATCGGCCGGCACCTCGACGGGTTCCCCGACCTCGATCGAGACGGGACGGCCGCGGGTCAGGTCGGTCGGTCTGCCCGCGGTCGCGACCCTCTGCGGTCCCCAGATCGCGACCGGGACCAGCGGTGCGCCCGTGGCGGCGGCGAGCGCGACGGCACCGGGCATCATCGCCCGGACGTCGTAGGCCCGACTGATGCCGGCCTCGGGGAACACACCCACCACCTCGCCCCGCGCCACGAGGCCGCGCGCTGCGAGGTACGCCGCCGCCGGGGCGTCGCGATCGACCGGCACGTGTCGCATCGCCCTCAGGAGCGGTCCGGCGGCGGGGTGCGTGAACAGGTCATGCCGGGCCAGGAACCGGACCCGCCGCGGTGCGGCGGCCAGTCCCAGGAGCGTGAAGTCGAGGAAGCTCACGTGGTTGCTCGCCAGCACGACCGGGCCGCTGCGCGGCACGCGGCCGGCTCCACGCAGGTCGATGCGGAGGCCCAGCGCACCGAAGAGCACGCGGGTCAGCCCGACGACGGGCGGGTAGACCAGCTCCACGCCGGTGGTTCGGTGCTGCGGGCCCCCCGGATGGGAGGCCCGCAGCGACTCGCCCTAGCTCTTCTTGAGGGCGAAGTCGGCGGTGACGGTGCCGCCGGCAGTGATCCGCACGATCCTGGCCTTCGGCTGGTAGCCGTCCTTGGCCGCGATCACGTCGAGCGGGTTGTAGCCCCTCGCGAGCCACAGCTGGTAGTACCCGTCGGCGTCCGTCTTGAGGGTGTAGGTCACCGGCCCGCAGCTGCCGGTCTGCCCGTCGTACATCGTGCAGACCTGCACGGTCGCGCCCGCGACCGGGTGCCCGTTCGCCGCGTCGGTCACGGTGCCGCGGAGCTTGCCCCACGACGCCGGCGGCGTGACGGTCATCGTCACCGAGACCGGCGCGACCTGGTACGGCGAGTCCGTGGCGGCCGTCAGCTTCGCGGCGTAGGTCCCGGGCTGGTCCACCTGGGAGGCGTCCATCCCCACGGTCACCGTGACCGTCTGGCCGGGAGCCACGTCGAACGACGTCGGGTCCTCCGACAGCCAGGGGACGTCGGCGCTCGACCCGCACTGGTCGTAGCCGGGCAGGACCTCGGAGAACGGCGTCGGGCTGAACCCGCCGGTCGAGCCACCGATCTTGTACATCCCGCAGCTGCCACCACCGCGGTACTCCGCGTCGTTGGCGGCCGGCAGGTCGCTCCAGCTGTTGGCGGACGGGTCGAACTCGTAGCCCTCGTTGGTCACCGCGGCACCGTTGTCCACCACGCCGCTGGACACCTGCAGCCTGTCACCGGCACCACTGGACGCCGCCGCCCAGAGGTCGGCCGGCATGTCGGCCACCTGGGTCCAGCTGTCGCTGCCCGGGTCGTAGGCGTAGGCGTGGGCGGTCGAGGCGTTGGTGTCGGCGTTGACGCCACCGGCACAGACGACCTCACCGGCGATCCCGGCGCAGGCGGTGAAGGCCACCTTCTCGGGGTAGTCCGCCACGGGGGTCCAGCTGTCGCCGGCCGGGTCGTAGCGGAACACCTGGCTGCTCGTGGGCGCGCAGTTGCCCGTCGTACAGCCACCGACGACGTAGAGCTGACCGTCGAGGACCGCCGTGCTGGTCGCGCTGATGTCCTCGGGCAGGTCGGCCCGCTGCGCCCACGAGTCGGACGACGGGTCGTAGGCGTAGACACCGCTGGAGGCGTCACCGTTGGCGTCCCAGCCACCGACCAGGTAGACGTGCCCGTCGACGTAGGCACCGGCGGGGGCCTCGAGCGGCGCCGGGGCGTCGGCGATCGCCGTCCAGGCCTGGGTCGACGGGTCGTAGACATAGCCGTCCGCGACGTTGTCGGTCCCGTTGAAGCCGGCCACCGAGTAGACCTTGCCGTCCCCGTAGGCGACCGCGTTGTCCATGGTCGGTGTGGGGAAGTCGGCGATGTCCGTCCACGGCGGAGCAGCGGGCGTTGCCGCGCGGTGGGGTGCGACATACCTCCTGCTTCCAGCCGACTTCGCCGAGGTCACCAGCGCTCGCGGGGTGAAGGTGCCCTTGCGATGGACGATCGCGGCACCCGGCCCACGCACGAGCGGCGTGAACGCGCCGTTCTGCTCGCCCAGGTCGACGTGCACCGGCTGGGTGCCGTCGTTGCCGAAGGTCACCTTCCTGGTCGCGGAGCCACCGAGCCGGACCGTCGCGCTCAGGCTGCCCGGCGTCACGGTGAGGTGGCCGGCCTGGAGCGTCCAGTTCTTGTGCGTGGTCGCTCCTGCCGCGACGTTCACCTGGGCCGTCGCCGGGGTGTACTTCCCGTCTGTCGCGTGGAACCTGATGCGTCCCGTGCTCGACGAGTAGAGCCAGTAGAACCCGTCCGGCACGGCCGGGTCGTCCGGCGTGGCCGCCGAGACCCCGAACTCGTCCGGGTGCGCGTCGCTGGCGACCTTCGCCCCGTTCAACGGCTGGTGGGTGTTGCCGTCGCGGACGATGCCGGCCACGAGACCGCCGCCGTTCGCCTCACACGTGCGGGTGCCGAGGAACGCGTTGTCGACGATCCACCACCAGCCCCACGTCGCGGTGAAGTGGAAGCGCACCTGCACCGCTGCCTGACCGGCGGCCGTCGGCAGCGGCAGCGAGATGTGGCCGTTGACGTCGGAGGTGGTCTGCTCCCAGAGGGTGGTCCAGGTCGTGCCACCGTCGGTGCTCAGGTCCACGTCGGCCACCTGGCCGCCGATCCCGTTGTAGTCGGTGTCGAAGCCGAGCTCGGGCGAGGTCTGGGCCGACAGGTCCACCACCGGGGAGACCAGGCTCGAGTCCTGCGAGTTGCCGGAGCCGAAGTGGTCGGAGTCGATGATCGCGAAGTCACCGTCGGACCCCGGCGGGGGTGTCCGGTTCCCCGGGTTGTCGAAGCCCCACGTCTGGCCGTTGCCGGCCCCGTCCGTGACGGTCCATCCGTCCTGCGGCGTGCTGCCCGTCCAGCCGGTGAAGGCCTCCGACGTGCCGTCGTAGTGGTAGCTGTAGCCCTTGGCCGTACAGGTGCTCGGGTCGACGAGCACCGCGATGTCCGCGCGCGTGTCGGTGTCGCCGACGGTCACGTCCTGGTTCGTCGGCAGGTAGCCGGGGTACTGGCTGACGACGTGCAGCGTGTACGTCGAGCCCGCCGGCAGCGAGAGGCTGTAGTGGCCCGTGTAGGGGTCGCTGTAGGTCGAGGCCGGAGTCCCCTGGACGGTGATCTTGGCGTAGATCGGCCAGCCCTGACCGGAGCCGTCGGTCACCGTGCCCGACACCGTGTGGCTCGGGACGGGAGTCAGCGCGAACGGCTCGGAGACGGTCTGACCGTCCTGCACGCTCACGCCGGCGACGGTCTCGGAGGCGTACCCGAAGGCCGCCGCGGTCACGTCGTACGTCCCGACCGGAAGCGACAGGCTGTAGTGGCCCGACGCGTCGGTGGTCGCGGAGTGACCGTCCGGGGTCGAGACGTCGGCCCCGGCGATCGGGTCACCGGTCGCGGCGTCGGTCACGGTGCCGGCCACCGTGCCGTGCGGGCCGGTGGAGAGGGCGGAGACACCGTTCGGGGTGCCCAGTCCGGTGGGTCCGTCCCAGCCCGGCCCGGCCTCGCAGAGCACGTTGCCGCAGCCACCGTTGGCGCCGGAAGTGACGTCGAAGAGGTCGCCCGGGTCGGCGTAGGGGTAGGAGTTGGGGTAGGTGCCGGACACCGGGTCGCCGGCGAGCGCGTACATCGCCGCCGTGAGCGGCGACGACAGGCTGGTGCCGCCGACCTGCAGCCAGCCGCCCTCACCGAGGGTGTCGTAGACGGCCAGGCCGGTGTTCGGATCCGCGTCGGCCGAGATGTCCGCGATCGCACGGTTGTCGCACTGGGTGTCGAGGCCCTGCTGGAAGTCGGGCTTCGGCTCGTACGGCGAGCACCCGCTGCCGCCGTCGGCCCACGCCGACTCGGTCCACCCGCGCGGCGACGAGTCCGAGGTCAGGGTCGTGCCTCCCACCGCCACCACCTTCGGGCTGCTGGCCGGCCAGTTGGTGACGTTGCCGAGGTCGCCGGTGCTGGCCGTGACGGCGACGCCGGGGTGGTCGTAGTAGTGGTCGAAGTCGGTCTCACCCGGGTCCTCGCCGGGCACGCCGTAGGAGTTGGAGACGAACTTCGCGCCGAGCGACACGGCGGTGTCGACGGCGATGCCGAGGTTGTCGAGGGAGTTGTCGTCGCCCTGCACCAGGACGATGGAGCAGTTCGGGCAGGCCGCGGAGACGGCGTCGAGGTCGAGCGACGTCTCCAGGCCCCAGCCCGGGTCGTCGGGAGGCAGCGGGCTCGTGTCGCCGTCCTGGTTCACGATCGTCAGGCAGCCGTTGGCGACGGTGCACGGCGCCAGTCCGTAGAAGGAGCGGAACTGGGCGAGGTCGGCCTCCGCGTGCGAGTCGCCGAACGCGTCGACGATCCCGACGACCTCGCCGGCGCCGCTGTCCGGGAGGTTGTAGGCGTCCTGGATGTCGGCCGGGCCCAGGGCCGAGGGCGGCGGGTCGGCGGCCGGCGTGATCTGGTGGTCGAGCGCCGTGCGGACGACGCTGAAGCAGCGTGCCAGGTGCTTGGCCAGGTAGTCCTTCTGCGCCCGGTTGCACGGTGCGTTCGTGTAGTGCGCCTGTGCGTCCTTCTGGATCCGATCGACCTTCGGGTCGGGGGTGCCGGTCCGGTGAGTGGCCCCGTGAGTCGCCCCGTGGGTGGCGGGGTGCGTCGTGCCGGCGGCAGCGGCGTTGCCGGTCATGGTCAGGGTGAGGCCCACGACGGCGACGATCGCGGCCAGGACCGACACGATGCTGCGCAGTGGTCGACTGTGTGACATGGATGGCTCCCTCTGTCTCCCGAGTGACGGCCGTCGTCGGACGGCCAGGCAGACCCGAGGGCCCACGCGTTCGACGCTAGGAACCGGGCAGCGCTCGCCTCAAGGTCGGACGTCGGGCATTCGCGGTCGCGAACGGGACGCTTCCCGGTCGCGACCGGACCACTGCACGGTCGAGTCGGAAGCGCGAGCGCCTGGGGGTCGACGAGGTGCTCGTCCTTTACGCGAGTCACCGAGGGCCGATACGTTCGGACCAGTGCCGGCCCCCACCCCCCGGATCGGTCGGCCTCATGCGTTCTCGGGAGGAAGCATGACCGTCACCGTTCCACGCCCCAGCCAGAGCCTGTCCCTGCCACCCTCGTTCACCGTGTGCGTGAGCTCCAACCCGGAGGAGCGAGGCCGCGTCGCCGCAGCCCTCGACGGCCAGGCCCTGCTGGTGATCGTCGCCGACGCCCAGACCGCGCTCGACGTGCTGTCGCGCGCCGCCCGGACCGAGCTGCCCGCCACCGAGGAGCACGTCGTACGGCTCGGTCGGCTCGAGATCGACCGTCGCTGCGCGACCGTCACCTGGGCCGGTCTCCCCCTCGACGTCTCACACCTCGAGCTGGAGGTGCTCGCGTGCCTGGCGGCCTCGCCCGGTGTCGTGTGGAGCCACGAGGAGCTCCACGAGGCGGCCTGGGGCACCCGCTACGTCGGCGACCGGGACAGCGTCTACTCACTGGTCAAGCGGCTGCGGCGCAAGCTGACCGAGCGCGGCGTCGCCCTCGACCTGGTCGCGGTGCGAGGCGTCGGTTTCCAGCTCGTGCCGCACCCCGGGTCGCGGGCGGCGCCGCTCGACCCGCCGCTGCTGGCGCACTGGCAGGGCGACACCGAGCCGGCCTGACGGCCGTCAGTCCACCAGCAGCGGGATGCGCATCTCGACCGGCGTCAGCGACCCGTGCAGGCCCACGAGGCGCAGCTCGTAGGGGAAGTCGACCGACGAGAAGAACCCCCAGTCGTCACGCGCCGCGGCCACGACGTCGCCGATGCGCGGGAGCACGGAGGGCGACACACGGCCGAACCAGCCGCGGCCGATGGCCTCGTCGCGGGTCAGGATCTCCGCCCGGTCGCCGAGCAGCGCCGACCACGCCGCCGCGACGTCGGAGACCGCTCCCCCGGCGCAGTAGACATGGCGGAAGCGGGCCTCGCCACCGATCAGGACCACGCCCTCGCGGAAGGCGGGGTCCTCGTCGAGGTCGACCCGTCGGTCGTCGGGCGAGTCGACCATCCCGTGGTCGGCGACCACGAGGAGCCGGGCGTGCGCCGGCATGGCGTCCCTCAGCTGCTCGGCCTCGGCGTCGATGAAGGCGAGCTGCTGGAGCCACTGGGCGGAGGAGACGCCGTAGCGGTGGCCGGTCCAGTCCAGGTCGCCGTCGTAGAGGTAGGTGAAGGAGGGTGTCGAGGCGGCCGCGGTGACGGCTCCGGCGACCCGCTCACCGACCCGGTCGGCGTCGATCCAGTCGCCGCCACGGTGGGCCGCGACGGTGAGACCCGACCCCCGGAACTCCCGCTTGTTCACGGTCGTCACCCGCACCCCGGCGGACTCGAGGGTCGAGAAGAGCGTCGGGTGGGGCTGCCACTGCACCGGGTCGACGTCCTTGTCCCAGAAGAGCGCGTTGAGGAGCCGGTCGGAGCCCGGCACCCGCGAGGTGAAGCCGACGACGCCGTGGGCACCCGGGACGAGGCCGGTCCCGAGCGAGGTCAGGCTCGTCGCGGTCGTCGACGGGACGCCGGCCGTGACGACGCTCTCCGGCGTCTGCAGCGAGGACAGGTACGGCGCAGCATGGGCGTGGGCCGCCAGGAGATCGGCGCCCAGACCGTCCACCAGGAACACGACGTAGGCCGGGGCCTCAGGCAGGCCGAGCGTGGGCACTCCCTCGCTGGCGGGTGTCGTACCGAGCGCGAGCGACACCGCCGGCAGGACGTCGGCCAGGGAGCGGGATCCGTAGGCCGGTTCGAGGAAGTGGCTCAACTCTGCGTCCGGGCGGACAGGGAGTCCGCGAAGGACAGCAGGGACGGCACCGCCTCGGGACCGTCAGCAGCGGCGGAGACCCGGATCGAGAAGTCGTCGGCGGCGAGCGTGCCGGTGTAGCCGTGGTCGGCGTCGCACTCGGGGTCACCGCACGTGGCCGGCTCGAGGTCGAGCCGGGAGACCCCTCCCCAGCCGATGGTGAGCACCGCCTCCGCGGGCGGGGTGGGGCCGCCCGTGGGGTTGGTGACCATCCGGGTCACCACGACCGACTTCACCGACGACAGCGAGATCGCCTCGGTGGAGGTCGACGTGTAGGGCTCGGGCAGCATGTCGTCGCCCTCGTGCTCGTCGGTGTGGGCGAGGATCAGCCGGCTCGGCGTGAGCACGACCACGGTGAGGTGGCGGCGCACCTCGTCGCGGTCGAACGTCGGCTCGTGGTGCACGAAGAAGGACACGACGTCCTCGCCCGACACCGCGCGCATCACGCCGTCGGCCACGACCTCGGGGTAGTACCCGGTGCGGTCGATGGCCTCCTTCAAACCCTGCATGGGGCCGAGTCTGTCACGCACCGGCGAGCGTCGTGACCTCGGTGACCGTCGCCAGTGGAGCCTGGAGTCGGTCGGCGTCCCCGAGCACCGTCCAGACCAGGCGGCTGGGCGCGAGCAGCGCAGCGGCCGCAGCATGGACCTGGTCGGGGTCGACCTCGGCCAGCCGGGCGGGGTGGTCGCGGAGCCAGGTCACGTCGAGACCGCGGACGAGCAGGTGGAGGAGGGTGTCGGCGAGACCCGACTGGGTCGCGGCGCCGAGCACCGCGGTCCCGGTGAGGTACTGGACTGCCGCCTCCACCTCGTCGGGCTCCGGCGGGAGCGTGACGATCCGGCCCAGCTCGTAGAGAGTCTCGACCAGCGCAGGAGCCGCGACGTCGGTGGCGACGTCGACGCCGACCGCGACCGACGAGCCACCCCGCTGATGGCGCAGGACGCTGAAGGAGCCGTAGGTGTAGCCCTTGTCCTCGCGCAGGTTGGCGATCAGCCGCGACGAGAACAGCCCGGTGAAGATCGCGTCGGCGACCTGGACGGCGGCGTAGGACGAGTCGGACATGCGGGGGGCGTCACCACCGAAACGCAGGTTCGCCTGGACCGAGCCGGGTCGGTCGACCAGTAGCAGCGCACCGGTCTCGAGCGACGGCACCTGTGGCACCGCGTCGGCGCGACGCGTGGCCGCCCAGCTCCCCAGGTGTCGTTCGACGAGGTCGAGCGCGCGAGCCGGCGTGACGTCGCCGACGACGACGAGCACGGCGCCGTCGGGCGTGACCCGGCGCCGGTGGGTGCCACGGAGCGAGCCGGGAGCGATGTCGAGGACCTCGTCGGGCCGGGGGATCCGCCGGCCGTAAGGGTGCTCGCCGTAACGACGCGCGGCCCAGACGTCCGCCGCCGCCGAGGGCGGCTGGGACAGCTGGAGACGGCTGCGCTCGGCCAGTCGCGCCCGCTCGCGCTCGACCAGGCGCCGTGGGTAGGTCGCTCCGGTCACCACCTCGCCGAGGACGTCGAGCAGCCCGCCGAGCTCGGGTGCGAGGGCCTCGCCGGCGAGCGTGAACCCGTCGGGGTCTCCCCCCGTACGGAGCCCACCGCCCATGGCCTGCAGGGCGTCGGCCAGCTCCGCCTCGGAACGCCGGTCGGTGCCGAGCAGCATCGACTGGGCAAGCAGCTCGGTGCGGCCGATGTCGCCGGCACGTCGGGTCGCGGTGGGCACCCTCAGCCGGACGTGGACCAGCGGCACGGCCGGTCGTCGTACGGCGACCACCCGCAGCCCGTTCGCCAGCACGCGCTCGGAGACCCGGGGAAGCCGGGGCCGGCGGGGCGCCGCCAGGGCGGGGACGTCGCGCGGCGCCGCAGCGCGGGCAGCCGGGCTCACGACGGGCTCCCGGGAACGACGTCGAGACGAGCCCGGGTCGTCGGGGTGAGGGCTGCCGCCGCGGCGGTCACCTCGTCCGGCGTCACCGCACGCAGCATCTCCGGGACCTCCCACACCAGCTCGGCCCTCCCCCGCTGCTGCTCGTAGGACGCGGCCGCGAGGGTGCGCTCCATGACGTTGTCGGCGAGCTGGTGGAGCTCGGCCGAGGTCCGGGCCACCACGCGTCGGAGCTCGTCGGGTGGGACGCCGTCGGTGGCCACCCGGGCGATCTCCTCGTCGACCGCCCGGACGACCGCGTCGACGTCGCCGCCCTCCGGCAGCCTGACCTCGGCGACCAGCGCCGTGGGGTCTCGCACGTCGAGCGGGTTCTCCATGAAGGAGACATGGCTCCCGGCGTCGGTGGCGGTCCGGTCGGCGTGCACCAGCCGCCGGGTCAGCCGCGACGCGTCGCCCGAGCCCAGCACGCCCGCCAGCGCCAGCACCGGGAGGTACGCCGCGAGGTCGGCGGGGTCGGGCACCCGCCAGCCGAGCGCCACCGCGGGCGCCGGTGCCTGCTGGTCGACGTGCTCCTGCCGCCGCTCCGAGGTGGGCGCCGGCTCGCTGAAGTCGGGGCGAGCCGGCACCCGGCGTCGTGGGATGTCGCCGAAGTGCCGCTCGATCAGAGCGACGGTCTCGTCGGGGTCGAGGTCGCCCGACACCGCGAGCACGGCGTTGCCGGGTGCGTAGTAGCGGGCGAAGAAGTCGCGGGCGTCGTCGACAGTGGCGCTCTCGAGCTCGGCGAACGCGCCGTACCCGTCGTGGGCGTTGGGGAAGGTCTCGAACAGCACGGCGGGGAGGGTGAGCCACGGGAAGCCGCCATAGGGCTGGTTGTGCACGTTGACCCGGATCTCCTCCTCCACCACGGCGATCTGGTTGGCGAGGTTCTCCTCGGTCACCGCCGGAGAGCGCATCCGGTCGGCCTCGAGGAAGAGTGCGCGCTCGAGCGCGTGGGCCGGCAGCGCCTCGTAGTAGTTGGTGTAGTCGAGCCGCGTGGACCCGTTGAGCCAGCCGCCAGACGACTCGACGTAGCGGATGTGCTCCATCTTCCCGAGCGAGGCGGACCCCTGGAACATCAGGTGCTCGAAGAGATGGGCGAAGCCGGTGCGGCCCTCCGGCTCCGACCGGATACCGACGTCGTAGTAGACGGCGACACCGATCACCGGTGCGGAGTCGTCGGGAAGCAGGACGACGCGGAGACCGTTGCGCAGCGTGGTGCGCTCGACCGCTGCCTGGTGTCGACCGACGCCGGCCGGGGCCTGGGTGGAAGCCATGACCGGACCGTACCGCTCCACCGTCGGCCGAGGCCTCAGCCCGAGGCGGTCAGCCCGGGATCGTGTCGTCGACCGCGGCCGGGAGGCGGCGTACGAACCAGTCGGACCGCGGGTCCGAGACCGGGTCGACCCGGGCCTGGGCGGTCAGGATGCTGCAGTGGTCGGCGCCCGCGAGCACCAGCGAGAGGTCGAGGGAGGAGATCTGGGGCAGGTCGTGCTGGAGCTGGGCCACCCGCGAGATCAGGTCCTCGACGGGCTCGATGTCGACCACCTCGGAGCCGCGGTAGCCGAAGAGCATCGGTGACGCCTTGATCTCCCGGGTCATCGCCGCGGGGTCGCGCGCACCGAGCGGCGGGATCCGGTAGGAGCGGTCCTCGAGCAGCTCGGTGAGCGGCCCGGAGATGCCGAACGACACGACCGGACCGAAGAGGGGGTCCTCGATGGTGCGGATGCTCAGGGGTACGCCGGGCGGCGCGTTCTTCTGGACGACGAAGCCCGCACTGTCGGAGTCGTCGATGAGGTGACCCAGCGACTCCCAGGCGTCCCTCATCTCCGCCGGTCGGTCGATGTTGCGCCAGACGTGGGCGAGGTCGGGCCGCTCGCGCAGCCGGTCGGTCGTGGCCTTCAGGACGACGTCCCAACCCAGGTCGCGTCCGGCCTTGGTCGCGGCCGCGAGGGTGGTGACCGGGCGGGCCTCCCACAGCCGGATGCCGTAGGCCGCCAGCAGCGCACCGAGATCGTCGCCGTCGAGCTCGGTGCCGTCGGGGTGCTCGATCAGCAGCCGCTGCACCAGGCCGCGGGCCGCGGGCGCGTCGATGTCGTCGGGCATCACGGTCGGGCCGTTGGGGGTGCGCAACCACACGGCGTACTCGACGACGCGGGCGAGGGCCCGGACGGCGGCCTCGACCGCGGGGTAGGACGGGACGGAGCCGCGACCGGCCGTCGACCCGGCCACGTCGGGCACCCGGAGCAGCTCGGGCACACCCTCGGCACCGAGGAACGACGACACGAGGGGCTTGTCGGACTGCTCCCCCACCGCCGCCAGCACGTCGGCCACCTCGGCGCCGGAGACGTCGATGGGCGGGATGTAGACCGCGATCACCGAGTCGACCTCGGGGTCGTCGATCGCGGCGTCGAGTGCGTCCTCGAAGTCGGGCCCGCTGGCGTCGGCGCCCAGCGCCACCGAGCGACTCACCACCAGACCCACGGCGGCTGCCGCGTCGGCGGCGAGCAGGCCGAGCGCGTCGGAGTTGTCGACGATCGCCACCCGCCGCCCGCGCGGCAGCGGCTGGTGGGCCACCAGCTGGGCGACGTCGAACATCTCGTCGAGGGTGTCGACCTGGATCACGCCTGCCTGGCGGAACATCGCGTCGACGGCTTGCGGCGGCGCCCCGATCTTGCGCACCGAGTGCCCCATCGGCACGCCCTGCGTGGTGCGACCCGAGCGCATCGCGATGATCGGCTTGCGCAGCGACACCCGCCGCGCGATCCGGCTGAACTTGCGGGGGTTGCCGATCGACTCGAGGTAGAGCAGCACGACCTCGGTGGACTCGTCCTCCTCCCAGTACTGCAGGAGGTCGTTGCCCGAGACGTCGGCGCGGTTGCCGGCGCTGACGAACGTGGAGAGCCCCAGGCCCCGGTTGTTGACCTTCTCCAGGATCGCCGAGCCCAGCGCACCGGACTGGCAGAAGAACCCGGCCCGGCCCCGGGCCGGCTTCAGCGACGACAGCGAGGCGTTGAGGCTGACCCGGGGGTCGGTGTTGACGATGCCGAGGCAGTTCGGACCGATGACGCGCAGCCCGTAGGAGCGCGACAGGCCCACCAGGCGGCGCTGGCGCTGGCGGCCCTCCTCGCCGATCTCGGCGAAGCCCGAGGAGATGATGATCAGGCCGCGCACGCCCTTGGCCGCGCAGTCGAGGACGACGTCCTGGACCGCCTCGGCCGGAACGGCCACCACGGCGACGTCGACGTCGCCCGGGATCTCGGCCACCGTGGAGTACGCCGGGAGGCCCGACACCGCCTTGGCCGTCGGGTTCACGACGTAGACCCGTCCGGTGTAGTCGCCGAGCACGAGGTTGCGGACCAGCGCCTGGCCGACGGTGTCCTGGCGGCGCGAGGCGCCGATGACTGCGACCGACCGCGGGTTGAAGAACGACTCGATGGACGCCGCCTCGGCGCGGTGCTCGCGGCTGCTCATCACGCCGATGGCGGTGTCGGTGGCCTCGATCGGGAACTCCAGGCTGACCACGCCGTCCTCGAAGCCGCTCACGAGGCGGTACCCGGCGTCACGGAAGGTCTGGATCATCCGGTGGTTGTCAGGCAGGACCTCGGCCACGAACCGCACGATCCCGCGCTCGCGGCCCGCCTGGGCCAGGTGCTCGAGCAGGAGCTGCCCGATGCCGCGGCCCTGCTGGGAGTCCTCCACCAGGAAGGCGACCTCGGCCACCTCGACCGGCTCGCCCCGGTGGTCGCTGTCGGGGGGATAACCCTCATAGCTGCCCAGGGCGATCATCCGCTCCGACAGCAGCATCACGAACGCCACGCGGGTCACGTGGTCGACCTGGGTGAAACGCGCGACGTCGCGGTCGGACAGCTGGGGCATCGGCGAGAAGAAGCGGTAGTACTTCGACTGGTCGGACACCCGGCTGTAGAAGTCGACGAGCAGGTCGGCGTCGTCGGGACGGATGGGCCGGATGTGCGCCGTACGGCCGTCGCGCAGCAGGACGTCGGCCTCCCAGTGGCGGGGGGCGACGAAGGCGTCTGCGTCGGCGGCGGTCACCGGGCGAAATCTACCGGTCGGAGGTTTCGCGGAGGTTGCCGAGGAGCGTCGCCTCAGCGGCGCAGCCGGTAGCGCAGGTGGAGCACGCGCTCGCCCTGGATGACCACGTGGGGGTCGTCGAGGACGATCTCGTCGGTGGCAGAGCCGAGGAACCTCTTCCCCTGGCCGAGGAACACCGGCGCCAGATCGATGGCCAGCTCGTCCGCGAGCCCCGCCTGCACCACCTGGCCCCCGACCTCGCCCGCGCAGACCACGACCGCGCCGTCGCCGGCGTGCTCGGTGGCCTGGCGCATCGCCTCCTCGACGTCGTCGCAGAACGTGTACGGCGCGCTGGGGTGCCGCTGCCGCCACTCGTCGGCGTCGCGGTGGGTCACCACGAAGACCCGGTCGCCCACGATCGGCATGCCTGCCCAGCCGTCGGTGAAGTCGAAGAGGCGCCGGCCGATCACCTGGCACCGCGCGTCGGACCCGTGGAGATAGTCCTGCGACTGCCGCGACACGTGGAAGACGTGCTCGGGGTTGAACCTCAGCTCGGTGTCCCCCGCCTCGTACCAGTCGAAGATCGGTCCCGGCAGGTCGTCGGGACGGGCGATGAAGCCGTCGAGCGAGGCGACGGCCTGGACGATGACGGTGGCCACGAGGTCCTCCTGATGCGGTCGGGGTCGGTCTCGCCTCCACCTCACCCCATCGATCACGCTTTGTCAACCAATTGGTTGAATAGATCGCCGCACACCCCCGGCGCGCCCCGGTGTCCGGCTCACCGGCGACCGGGGAGAATGCCCCCATGGCACGCGGCAGCACCCGGCAGGACGTCCCGGACGACTTCGAGGAGCACATCCTCGACACCGACATCAAGCAGGAGATGGAGGCGTCGTTCCTCGAGTACGCCTACTCCGTCATCTACTCCCGGGCCCTCCCGGACGCGCGCGACGGGATGAAGCCCGTGCAGCGGCGGATCCTCTACACGATGAACGACATGGGCGTGCGGCCCGACCGCGGCCACGTCAAGAGCGCCCGCGTCGTCGGCGAGGTGATGGGCAAGCTCCACCCCCACGGCGACGGCGCGATCTACGACGCCCTGGTCCGGATGGCGCAGCCGTGGTCGATGCGCCTGCCCACGATCGACGGCCACGGCAACTTCGGCTCGCCCGACGACCCGCCGGCCGCGATGCGCTACACGGAGTGCCGGATGGCGCCGCCCGCGGTCGCCATGACCGCCTCCATCGACGAGGACACGGTCGACTTCAAGCCCAACTACGACAGCCGTGAGCTCGAGCCGGTCGTGCTGCCCGCCGCGATCCCCCATCTGATCGTGAACGGCGCGACCGGCATCGCGGTCGGGATGGCGACCAACATCGCGCCCCACAACCTGGTGGAGGTCGTGCAGGCGCTGCGTCACCTGGTGACGCGCCCCGACGCGACCCTCGACGACCTGATGCGCTTCGTGCCCGGGCCCGACCTGCCGACCGGCGGCATGATCGTCGGGCTCGACGGTGTCCGCGACGCCTACGAGACCGGCCGGGGCACGTTCCGGATGCGGGCGACCGCCCGCGTGGAGCCGGTCGGGCGTCGCAAGGGCATCGTGGTGACCGAGCTGCCCTACGGCGTCGGCACCGAGAAGGTCTCCGAGCGCATCAAGTCGCTGGTCCAGGCCAAGAAGCTGCAGGGCATCGCCGACATCAAGGACCTCACTGACCGCGACCACGGCCTGCGTCTGGTGATCGAGGTCAAGAACGGGTTCGTCCCCGAGGCGCTGCTCGAGCAGCTCTACCGGCAGACGCCGATGGAGGACACCTTCGGCATCAACGCGGTGGCGCTGGTCGACGGCCAGCCCCGCACGCTCGGGCTCAAGCACATGCTCGAGGTGTTCCTCGACCACCGCTTCGACGTCGTACGACGGCGCTCGGCCCACCGTCGTACCAAGGCCGCCGACCGGCTCCACCTGGTCGAGGGACTGCTGGTCGCGATCCTCGACATCGACGAGGTGATCCAGCTGATCCGGTCGTCCGAGACCTCCGCCGAGGCCAAGGAACGGCTGATCGGGGTGTTCGACCTGACCTCGACGCAGGCCGACTACATCCTCGACATGCCGCTGCGCCGGCTCACCAAGTTCTCCACGCTCGAGCTCGACAAGGAGAAGGCCGAGCTCGAGCGCACGATCGAGGGGCTCGACGCGATCCTGGGCGACGATCAGCTGCTGCGGAAGGTCGTGTCCGACGAGCTCGCCGAGGTCGCCAAGACCTTCGGGACGCCCCGCCGCACCGTGCTGCTCCAGTCGGCCGGTGTCACCGTGTCGGCCGCGGCGACCTCGCTCGAGGTGGCCGACGACCCGTGCCTGGCCTACCTCTCCTCGTCCGGCCTGCTCGCCCGCTCGTCCTCCGACGAGCTGCCGACGGCCGACGGCGGTCGCACCAATCACGACGTGATCGTCTCGGCGGTGCGGACGACGGCGCGCGGCGAGATCGGCGCCCTCACCTCACGCGGGCGCGTCGTACGGCTCAGCGTGCTCGACCTGCCGGCGCTGCCGCCCTCGGCCAACCACCCGAACCTCCAGGGCGGCCTGCCGTTCGACCTGGTGCGGTCCCTCGACGCCGGCGAGCGGGTGCTGGCCCTGTGCGCGCTGCGCGCCGACGGCCCCGGCCTCGCGCTCGGCACCCGTCACGGCGTGGTCAAGAGGGTCAACCCCGAGGTGCTGGGCAAGGACGAGTGGGACGTGATCGGCCTCAAGGACGGAGACGAGGTCGTCGGCGCGGTCGAGCTGCGCACGGGCGACGAGGAGCTGTGCTTCATCAGCTCCGACGCGCAGCTGCTCCACTTCGGCGCCGCCGGCGTGCGGCCCCAGGGCCGCAGCGGTGGCGGCATGGCCGGCATCAAGCTCGGAGCCGGTCAGCACGCCGCATGGTTCGGCGCGCTCGACCCCTCGTCGTCCGTGGTCGTCACGGCGAGCGGCTCGTCCACCGCACTGCCCGGCACCGAGCCGGGTGCGGTCAAGGTGACGCCGTTCGAGGAGTACCCCGGGAAGGGCCGGGCCACGGGTGGGGTGCGATGCCACCGGTTCCTCAAGGGCGAGGACGCCCTGGTGTTCGCCTGGGCGGGAGCGGCGCCCGCGCGCGCCGCGGCGGCGAGCGGCTCGCCGGTGGACCTGCCGGAGCCGGTCGGACGCCGCGACGGCAGCGGGATCCCCGGCTCGCAGCCGATCGTCGCCTGCGCCGGGCCCGTGCCCACCCAGCTGTGACCGGGGCACGCGGCACCTGTGACAGGGTGCTCCCCATGTCGGTACGGCGCTGGGCAGGGCTCGTCGTCGTGCTCGGGCTCGCGCTCGGCGGGGTCACGGCCTGCGGCTCCAAGTCGGCCTCCGACCTCGGTGACCCGGCCACGGTGATGAAGACCGCGGAGCAGAAGCTGGAGGACACCTCCGGCGTCGCGCTCACCCTCACCACCGACGACCTCCCCGACGGTGTGCAAGGCGTGCAGGGCGCCTCCGGCACCGTCACCGACGCGCCGGCGTTCGACGGCACGCTCACCGCCGTCATCTCCGCGGGCTCCTTCCCGGTGCCGATCAAGGCGGTCGACGGCAAGGTCTACGCCCAGATCCCGCTCACCTTCGGCTGGTCCGACGTCGACCCGGGCGACTACGGCGCCCCCGACCCCGCGCAGCTGCTGAGCGCCGACCAGGGGATCCCGGCGATCCTGGCCGCCACGACCGACGTGAAGAAGGGCGACGACGTCCGCGGCGGCAAGGACAACAAGGAGGTGCTGACGACCTACACCGGGAACGTCCCGGAGTCCGCGGCCGCACACCTGATCCCCGGGGCCACCGGCGACTTCACGGCGACGTACGGCATCACGCCCGACGGGGAGCTCCGCACGGCGGATCTGACCGGCACGTTCTACGCCGGCAAGCCGTCGATGACCTACACGATGACCGTGGACGACTACGGCACCAGCAAGGACATCACCGCTCCATGACGCCGGCGCCGGCCTCGACCACGGGCCGACCCTCGTGACCGCCGGCCGGCGTCCGCTGCTGCCGCTCGCCGCGGTCGCCGTCGCCTTCGCGGCCGCCGACACCTACGTCGTCGTGCTGGCTCTGCCCGACATGATGTCGTCGGTCGGCATCTCCATCGACGAGCTCCAGCGTGGTGCGCCGATCGTCTCGGGCTTCCTCCTCGGCTACGTCGCCATGCTGCCCCTGATCGGCCGGATCGCCGACCTGCGCGGCCGGGTGCCGGTCCTGGTCGCGGCTCTCCTGGTGTTCGCGATCGGCTCGCTCGTCACAGCGCTCTCCTACGACCTCGCCACGCTGGTGGTCGGCCGGTTCCTGCAGGGAGTCGGCGGCGGCGGACTGATCCCCGCCACGCTGGCGCTGGTCGCGGACCTCTACCCCGTCGAGCGGCGCGGCGTCCCTCTCGGGATCGTCTCGGCCGTCCAGGAGATCGGCAGCGTCATCGGCCCCCTCTACGGCGCCGTGATCCTCGCGGTCTCCGACTGGCGGGTGATCTTCGCGGTCAACCTCGTGGTCGGTCTCGTCCTCGCCGCCCTGATCCGGTGGGTCTCCAGGCGCGATCCCGCTCCGCCCGCACCCCCGCGGGGGCGGTTCGACTGGGTCGGCCTGGCTCTCCTCGCGATCGTCCTGGTCGCCGGCACGCTGGTCTTCGTCGAGCCCAGCAGCCTGTTGCACGACATCACCTGGGGCCAGCTGTTCATCCCCGTCGCGGGCTCGTCGCGCTGGGCCACACCGCTGGGGCTGGTCACCATCGCGGCCACGCTGCTGCTGGTCGTCCGGTGCTGGACGGCCCGACGCCCCCTGGTCGACCTGCGCAGCTGGTGGGCCACGGTCCGTGAGGCCGACCTGGTCGGGGCCGTCCTCCTGGCCGTCGCCCTCGGCGGCGTGATCCTCGCCTTCGCGACCGGCGACCCCCGGGTCGAGGTGTTCGCACCGCAAGGCTGGTGGTACCTCCTCGGTGCGCTCGTCGCCACGGTGGTGCTGGTCTGGCACCTGCGCACCGAGGAGCGCCCCCTGGTGCCCCGCGGCGCGTTCCGTCGTTCGCCGGCCTGGGGCGCGATGATCGTCAGCCTCTTCATCGGTGCTGCGCTGATCGCCGCGCTGATCGACATCCCGATCTTCGCCCGGACGACCGTCTACCCCGACTCGCAGCTCCTGGCCGCGCTGGTGCTCGTGCGCTTCCTGGTGGCCCTGCCCGTGGGCGCGGTGGTCGGTGGCTACCTGATCCGCGCCGTGCCGGCGGGCGTCGTCGCGGCCGGCGGGATGCTGCTGGCAGCCCTCGGGTTCGTGCTGATGAGCCAGTGGGACCTGACGACCCTCTCCGGCTGGTCGGCCAACATCTCGCTCCTGGTCGGCGGGTTCGGCTTCGGGCTGGCTCTGGCCCCGGTCAACGCGGCGGTCCTGGCCACCACAGCGAGCGACGTCCACGGCCTCGCGTCCGCCGGCGTGGTGGTCTCGCGCATGGTCGGGATGCTGGTCGGCATCTCGGCGCTGACCACGATCGGGCTGCGCCGCTACTACGCCGAGACCCGCGACGTGCCGCCTCCCAAAGAGGTCTGCGGCGGCCCGAGCCGGTGCGCCGCCTTCGACGACCTGCTCCGCCAGGCCGGGATCGCCCAGGAGCACACCGTCTTCGCCGGCGCGGCCGTCTGTGCCGTGATCGCGGCCGTGCTCGCGCTCGTGCTGTTCCGGGGAGCCCGCACCGGGGCGCTACCCTCCCGACCGTGGGCGACTTCGACGACCTGATGGCCGCCAACGCGGCGTACTCCGAGACCTTCGACGCCGGTGGCTTCGACGGCGTGGCCCATGCCGGGGTCGCGGTGGTGACGTGCATGGACTCGCGGATCGTGCCGCTCGACATGCTCGGCCTGCACTACGGCGACGCCAAGATCTTCCGCAACCCCGGTGGCCGCGTCACCCCCCAGGCGCTCGAGGCGCTGGTGCTCGGGGTCCACCTGCTGGGCGTCGACCGGATCCTGGTGGTCCCCCACACGCGCTGCGCGATGGCGAGCGCCACCGAGGAGGAGCTGCACCGCCGGATCTCCGAGTCGGCCGGCGTGGATGCCAGCTGGCAGCCGTTCCACGTCGTCGACGACCAGCTGGAGGCGTTGCGCGAGGACGTCCTCCGCGTACGCGCACACCCGCTGATCCCGGAGCGCGTGCGAATCGGCGGTTTTCTGTACGACGTCGACACCGGACGCCTCACCCAGCACGTCTGAGGACACCGGCGACGGCTCGCGAGTCTCTAGCCTGAGGGCATCCCCCAGCAGAGGAGAGGCCCGTGGGCACGGTGGTCATGTACAGCTCGGTGTCGGTGGACGGCTTCGTCGCCGACGAGAACGACCAGCCCGGACCGCTGCTCGACTGGCTGACCAGCGGTGACGTGCCGTTGGACGAGAGCGGGGTGCTGAAGGTGTCGCAGACGTCCTACGACCACACCCGGCCGTACTGGGACCAGATCGGGGCGACCATCGTCGGCCGCCACGTCTTCGACATGACCGACGGTTGGGACGGGACGCCTCCCGGCGGGGTCGACCACGTGGTCGTGGTGACCCACCGGCCGGAGCCCGAGGGCTGGGACTCCGAGGCGCCGTTCCACTTCGTCGACGGTGTCGAGGCAGCCGTGGCCATGGCGCAGGAGCTCGCGGGTGACCGCATCGTCGAGGTCGCCGCCGGCGATGTCGGCGGCCAGGTTCTTGCCGCGGGCCTGATCGACGAGGTGCGCATGGACGTCGTACCCGTCGTGCTCGGGTCCGGGAAGCGCTACTTCGGGTCGGTCGACGCACAGCACCTGTTGGAGGATCCCGACACGGTGGTTCAGGGCAACCGGGTGCTGCACCTGCGCTATCGCGTGCGCCGTTGACCGATCTGTGCGAGTGGGCGAAGTGACCACGATCGGCCCTGGTATTTCCGAACTCCTCTATTCGACCCGGGGTCGATATCGGATCCATTCGGGGGCCATTCCGGGTTTGGGTGGTGGAAGGAATTCTGGTTGTCGATCGTGGGGGTTGAGGCGTATCTGCCAGGGGGTGTGGTGGATGACGCGGTGGTGGCGGCCGCAGAGCAGGGCGAGGTTGTCCAGTGAGGTGTCGCCGCCGTCGGCCCAGTGGGTGAGGTGGTGGGCGTGGCACATGACCGGTGGTCGGGTGCAGGTGGGGAAGGTGCAGTGCCGGTCGCGGACGATCAGGGCGGTCCATTGGGCGGGGGTGACCAGGCGTCGGGTGCGGCCGACGTCGAGGACCTCGCTGTGGCCACCGAGGACGGTGGGGATGAGCTCGGCGTCGCAGGCCAGCCGGCGCAGGGTGGCCGGGCGGTAGCTCGACGCCGTCGACCGGTGGTCCCCACACCCTGTGTCTGGAGGTCGTGTTGGAGGGTGTGGTGGTCGAGGGTGATCAGGAGCCGGGCGGGGGTGCCATGGGTCTGGGGTGGCAGCTCGGTGGTCAGGGCGTGTTGGGCCAGGGCGATGAGGGCGTCCCAACAGCGGGCTCCGGCCTCCCGCGGATCCCGCCCCGGTTCGCAGGGTTGTCCCGCCGGGCAGGGTTGGCCGGTCTCCTCGTCCACCTCGTTGACCCGGTCTGTCGGGTCGGTTCTCGGGTCGGGTGAGGGGGAGGAGCGCGGCCTTGAGGAGGGCACCGTCCTCGGCCGACCCGCGGCCGCGGATCCGGACCCCACCGGCCCGGTCGGACGCCGATCCACAGGTGGCGGTCGAGGTGGGCGGCGCGTTCCTCCCGCTCCAACCCGGCCTGCAGCCTCCGGTCGACCGCGTCGGGGTCGACGACCTCCACCAGGTGCCGACCGGCCCGGGCGAGCTCGGTGGCGTCGAGGTGGGCGGCCTGGCGGACCATCAACTTCTCCCCGCGGCGGCGGGTCCAGTCCCCCGGCGGCAGCTCGGCCACCGCGGCGACGATGAGGTCGGCCTGGCCCGGGGACACCGTCCCGGCCACCAGCGCCTCCCGGGTCCGCGCCAGCGGCCCGGTCAACGCCTTCGCTCGCACTACCCGTCGTTTCCCCTCGCCCTTGCGGAGCCCTCCTAGGTGGGTGAGCCAGTCGCCGGTCGACCCGTAGGCCAACCGGGTGGTGGCCAGGTCGCGGGCGTCGACCTCCGCCACCGCGGACGCCTCGACGGCGGCCAGCGCCGCGGTCAGCCGGGTCACCAGCCCCACGGTGTCGACCAGCTCGTCATCGGACCGTGCCGACCACAGGGTCTCGGCCGCGTCGCGGACCATCTCCAACGCGGTCGCCAGGGCCTGCGAGGGGCTGGTCCCGGGGACGTGCTGGAGATCGACATGGGAATATCGAATCAGCCACCACCGACACCCAAACCGGTTATCAACAGGGTTATCCCACCATCCGAGATAATCCACAGGAAAAGAAATTCCGGGCCACTTATCGTCCACAGGGACCGAAACCGCAACCGAAGCGAGCACCCCAAACCAGCGGCGACCCAGAAGGCGACCTGCGGAGGCACCGCACCCCACCACCACCGCCACCACACCCCGTCGTTCGTCACCACCGCCCCCAGCAAACCGCCGTACCGAGCGAAAGCAACGCGACCAGCAGGCGGGGTCTCGACAAGCTCGACCAACGGACGCGGGTCTCGACAGGCTCGACCAACGGACGGGGGTCTCGACAAGCTCGACCAACGACCTGGTCTCGACAGGCTCGACCAACGACCTGGTCTCGACAGGCTCGACCAACGGCAAGGCTCGACCAACGAACGGGTCTCGACAAGCTCGACCAACGCACCGAGCTCGACCAGCGGGCGCGGTCTCGACAAGCTCGACCAACGACCCGCTCGAGCCTCGAGCCGTGCGCAGGTAGCGTCGGAGCCATGACCCGACACGCCCTCGTCACGGGCGGCGGGACCGGTCTCGGCCTCGCCATCACCCGACGCCTCGTCACCGACGGGATGACCGTCACCATCGCCGGACGCCGCCAGGAGGTCCTCGACGACGCGGCTGCCGCGCTCGGCCCGGCCGTGACCACGCACGCCGCAGACGTCACCGATCCCGCGTCGGTCTCCCGACTCGCCGACGCGCTGCCCGACCGGGTCGACGTCCTCGTCCTCAACGCCGGAGGCACCGCGCCGACGACGGGAGACTCCTTGGCCGCCCTCGCGGAGGATTGGACCACCGACTTCCGCCTCAACGTCCTCTCGGCGGTCCTGGTCACCGAGGCGCTTCTCGCCCGGCTACCTCGGCCTGGGGGCCGCATCGTCGCCATGTCGTCGGTCGCCGCGCTGCGCGGCGCCGGGTCGTACGGCGCGGCGAAGGGCGCCCTGAACGTCTGGGTGACCGACCTGGCCGCCCGCCTCGCCCCCGACGGCATCACTGCGAATGCCGTCGCGCCCGGCTTCATCCCGGAGACGGGCTTCTGGGACGGCCGACGCTCCCCCGAGATCGTCGCGAGCCGGCTCGCCCGGATCCCGATGGGCCGTTCGGGCTCGCCCGCCGAGGTCGCCGCCCTCGTCGGTCATCTCGCCTCGGTCGAGGCGGGGTTCACCACCGGTCAGGTGATCGGGATCCACGGCGGGACCGTGCTCGCACGTCTGTGACGCCGTCCCGGCGCACGATCGCCGTGGACTCGCGCTCCGGGCCGGGTGGACACTGGGACGGTGTCCCTGCTCGAACGAGAGTCGCAGCTCGCGTCCCTTCGCCAGTACGCCGCCGAGGCGCGCGGTGGCACGGGGAGGCTCGTGCTCGTCTCGGGCGAGGCGGGGGTCGGCAAGTCGTCGCTGGTCGAGCTGCTGCAGGAGGAGCTGACCGACGCCCGCTGGGTCTGGGGAGCGTGCGACGGTCTCTTCACCCCGCGACCCCTGGCACCCCTGCGTGACGTCGCCCGCGCCGTCGGCGGCGAGCTGCTCGAGGCGGTGCGCGCCGGTCTGCCCCGCGACGAGGTGTTCGACTCCGCCCTGCGCTGGCTGGAGGAGGCACCGGGTCTGGTGGTCCTGGTCGTCGAGGACGTGCAGTGGGCCGACGACGCGACGCTCGACCTGCTCCGCTTCCTCGGCCGTCGGCTCCGTGACCTGCCGGTCCTGCTGGTGGTCACGTTCCGCGACGACGCTCTGGCTCCCGCCGACACCCTCCGCGTGGCCCTCGGTGAGCTCACCGGTCTGCGGTGGACCCGCCGGATCGACCTCCCGCCCCTCTCCCCCGCCGGTGTACGACGCCTCGCCGCCGGCACGACGTACGTCCCCGACGAGCTCCACCGACTCACCGGCGGCAACCCGTTCTTCCTGGTCGAGGTCCTCGGCGGCGGAGGCGACGAGGTGCCGGCGTCCGCGCGCGACGCGGTCCTGGCCAGGGCTGCCCGGCTCGACGAGACAGCCCGGCAGGCGCTGGAGGTGGCCTCCCTCGACGGCTACCGGGTCGAGGCGACGCTGGTCGCCTCCGCGTCGGGCGTCCCGATCGAGACGCTGGACGAGCTGGTGGCGGCCGGCCTGATGACGTCGGACGGCGACAGCCTGCACTTCCGGCACGAGCTGTCGCGACGGGCCGTGGAGTCGGCGGTGCCGCCGCACCGGCGGCTGGCGGGCCATCGCGCCCTGCTCGACGCGCTGGTCGCCCGCGAGTGTGACGACGACGACGCGCGGTTGGCCTACCACGCCGAGAGCGCCGGGGACGCCGACCTCGTCCGCCGCTACGCACCGGCAGCCGCGCAGCAGGCGGCCGCGCTGGGCGCCCATCGCGAGGCCGCAGCGCAGTACGAACGCGCGCTCCGGCTCCCGCCCGACGACCCGAGCGCGCTCGCCGAGCTCTACGACGGCTACGCCGAGGCGCTGGCCTACGTCGACTCGTGGCCACAGGCCGCCGAGGCGCGCGAGCGCGCCATCGAGATCTGGCACGACCTCGGTGACGCCGTGCGCGAGGGCAGGGACCATCGCAAGCTCTGCGCCGTCTACTGGCGGCTGTGCCGAGGTGAGGAGTCGGTCGCCGAGATCAGGCGCGCCCTGGCGCTGCTCGAGCCGCTGGGCGACGACCCCGAGCTGGCCTACGCCTACTCCATCGAGGCCTACAACCTCTGGCCGACCGACGTGGCAGCTGCCACGGCGATGCTGCACCGGGCTCACGAGATGGCCGCCCGCCTCGGCGACCCGGTGGTGCTCAGCGACGTGCTCAACAACGTCGCGCTGGGTGAGCTGCTCGAGCGTCGCGACTGGACGGGGCCGATGCTCGAGGCACTCAAGATCAGTCTCGCCGCCGGGGCCGAGGGCCAGGCCGGCCGCGCCTACGCGAACGCGTACACCTTCTTCATCCAGCAGTTCCGGTTCCCCGAGGCCGAGCGCTTCTGGCGCGACGGCATCGCCTACTGCGACGAGCGCGACATCACGACGTACTCCACGTGCCTGCGCGGCCACCGCGCGGTGGCCCTCCTCGACGTCGGACGCTGGGACGAGGCCGCCGCGATCGCCGAGCGGGTCCTGGCCACCGAGGCGAGCCCGGTCAACCTGCTGACCTCGCAGGTGACCCTCGGCCTGGTGCGCGCACGCCGCGGCGAGGGCGGCGACCCGTTCGAGGTGCTCGACCCCGCGGTCGCGGCGGCCGACACGCTCGACGAGGCCGAGTGGGTGGCCTTCACGCGACTGGGCCGTGCGGAGGCGCGCTGGCTCGCGGGTGACGACTCCGGTGCCCTCGACGACCTCGCCGCGATCCGGCCGATGATCACGCCCATGGACTACGACGACGACGCCCGGCTGAGCGTCTGGGAACGACGCCTGCTCGGCGCGGCCACTCCGGCCTCCCCTGCCCCCGAGCCCTGGGCCACGTGGCTTGCCGGCGACCACGCCGCGACGGCAGCCGCGTGGGAGCGCCTGGGGTGCGGCTACTACGCCGCGCTGGCGCTGCACGACTCCGACTGCGACGACGACCTGCGCGCGGCGATCGGCCGCTTCGAGGAGCTCGGCGCCACGGCCGCGGTGCGACGTACGCGGCAACGCATGAAGGACCTGGGCCACCGAGCCCCTTCCGGGGCCCGGGCGACCACCCGACAGCACCCGCTCGGCCTGACGCCACGCGAGGACGAGGTGCTGGCCCTCCTGTGCGAGGGCCTGACCAACGAGGAGATCGCGGGGCGGCTCGTGGTGTCGACGCGCACCGTCGACCACCACGTCTCCGCGGTCCTGGCCAAGCTCGGGGTCGGCTCCCGAGGAGCGGCGGCCGCGCAGGCGCGCTCGCTGGGGCTGGTCGCTGCCGCTACCTAGGCAGGTCTCCGAAGCTGGGTAGTGCCGGCGGGCAACCTGGGCAACTCTCCCGATGAGGACGGGCTGCCCGGATTCCTACGGTTCAGAGGTCATCGCAGACATCGAACCCGAGGAGACAGCAATGCCGCTCTACATGGACGTCCACCACCTCGACGGCCCCGTCACCGCCGACGACGTGGCCAAGGCCCACATGGCCGACCTCCAGATCCAGGACAAGTACGACGTGAACTACCAGCGCTACTGGGTCGACGAGGCGAACAGCACCATCTTCTGCCTGGTCGAGGCCCCGTCGCCCGACGCCGCCAACACCGTTCACCGCGAGGCACACGGGCTGGTCGCGGACTCGGTGCACGAGGTGAAGGAGGGGTCGTGATGAGGGGCCGCACCGCGCTGGCCGGGGCGCTCGTCGCCCTTGCCGGCCTGCTCGTGCCGTTCACGCCACCCGCTACCGCCGGCGTGGCCGGTCAGGTGGCTCGGGCGCGCGCCGCGACCCACACGTTCACCCACCCGGGGGCCGCGCAGAAGAAGGGCTACGCCCTGCTCAAGGACGCCAAGGGGATCGCCTGCATCTCGATGAAGGGGATGGGTGCGATGGGCGTGCACTACGCCAACGGCTCGCTGGTCGACGGCAAGATCCAGCTCCGTCACCCCGAGGCCCTGGTGTACCGGTTCACGGTCAACGGCCACCTGAGGCTGGCCGCCCTGGAGTACCTCGTCCTGCGCCAGGACTGGCGCGTCCACCACCCGACCGGACGGCCGACGCTGTTCGGTCACCGCTTCAACTTCACGCCGGCGGGCAACCGCTTCGGACTGCCCGCCTACTTCTCGCTCCACGCCTGGGTGTGGCACAGGAACCCGGCCGGCCGCTTCCAGATGTGGAACCCGAGGGTGCACTGCCCCGCCGGGATCTGAGGGGGAACCGAGGGTCGGTCAGACCCGGCGCCTGCCCATGATGACCTGACCGTCGCGCAGACCCGGTCCGATCACCTGCCAGCCTTCGCTGGCATAGAGGTGACGGGCCGGGTCGTCGGCGTCCGCGGTGGTCATCAGGACCCAGCGCTCCTGAGCGAGCCCGCCGGTGAGCACACGCATCAGGGCCGCCCCGTGTCTGTGGCCACGAGCCTCGGGCAGGACGCCGATGCTCACCAGCTCGAAGTGACCTCCGAGCCACGTCTCGGCCGTGGCCGGGTCGAGCAGCCGGGCGGCCTGGTCGGTCCACCACTGGCCGTGCTCACCGGTGTAGCCGTAGCCGAACCCGACCAACCGTCGGCCGGCGGACCCGTCGTCGTACGCCCGGGCCAGGCGGAAGCCGGGGCGGGCGACGTGTCGGTCCCAGACCTCGGAGCGCCAGACGCCGTAGTCGCCCGGCTCGCCGAAGAGCGTGAGATAGACCGGCCAGAGCTCCTCGGCGTCACCCTCGGTCACGGTGGTGACCAGGTCGTACGTCGTCATCCGTCACGCCCTGGATGCGCTCAGGCGTCGAGCGCCTCGACGTCGACGTCGTAGGCACCCTGGACGAGGAACTCCTTGCGGGGCGCGACCTCCGAACCCATCAGCAGCTCGAAGACCTCGCTGGCCGACTCTGCGGAGTCGACGGTGATCCGGCGCAGCGTGCGGTGGCGCGGATCCATGGTCGTCTCGGCGAGCTGCTTGGCGTCCATCTCACCGAGCCCCTTGTAGCGCTGCACGGGGTCCTTCCAGCGCAGCCCCTTCTTGGCGAGCTCGGCGAGCTTGCGCTGCAGCTCGGCGTCGGAGTAGGTGTAGACGTACTTGTCCTGGCCCTTCTTGGGGTTCGTCAGCTCGATGCGGTGCAACGGCGGGACGGCCGTGAAGACCCTGCCCGAGGTGATCAGCTCGGGCATGTAGGTGTAGAAGAGGGTGGCCAGCAGGCACCGGATGTGGGCGCCGTCGGAGTCGGCGTCGGCCATGAAGATGATCCGGCCGTAGCGGCGGGCGTCGAGCTCGAACGTGCGACCCGACCCGGCGCCCACGACCTGGATGATCGCGGCACACTCGGCGTTCTTGAGCATGTCGCCGACCGAGGCCTTCTGGACGTTGAGGATCTTCCCCCGGATCGGGAGCAGGGCCTGGAACTCCGAGTTGCGGGCCAGCTTGGCGGTGCCGAGCGCGGAGTCACCCTCGACGATGAACAGCTCGGTGCGGTCGTTGTCGGTGGCCCGGCAGTCGGCCAGCTTGGCGGGGAGCGCCGAGGACTCGAGGGCGTTCTTGCGGCGCTGGTTGTCGCGCTGCTGGCGGGCCGCCAGGCGCGTCCGGGACGCACCCACCACCTTGTCCATGACCAGCTTGGCCTGGGCCTTCTCCACCCGTTTGGTGGAGGTGAGGAACTTCTTCAGCTCCGCGGCCACCACGCGTCGTACGACGCCACGGACGGCCGGCGTGCCGAGGATCTCCTTGGTCTGGCCCTCGAACTGCGGCTCGGCCAGCCGCACCGTGACGACGGCCGTCATCCCCTCGGTCACGTCGTCCTTGATCACGTCGGCGTCGCCGACCTTGAGCGCCTTCGTCTGGCGCATCACGTCGTTGAAGGTCTTGGTGATGGCGTTCTCGAAGCCGGCGACATGGGTGCCGCCCTTCGGCGTCGCGATCACGTTCACGTAGGACCGCAGCTCCGTGTCGTAGCCCGTGCCCCACCGCACCGCGACGTCGACCCCGAGCTCGCGCTCGACCTCCTGGGGCGTCATGTGCCCCTTGTCGTCGAGGAGCGGGACGGTCTCGGTGAACGTGTCGGTGCCCTGGAGCCGCAGGATGCCGGTGACCGGCTCGTCGTGGGAGAGGTACTCGGTGAACTCCGCGATGCCGCCGTCGTGCCGGAACTTCTCCTCGACCGGGGTGTCGCCCCGCAGGTCGCGGATCACCAGCTCGAGGCCCGGCACGATGAACGACGTCTGGCGCGCCCGGCCGAGGAGCCCGTCGAGCTCGAAGGTGGCGTCCTTGGTGAAGATCTGACGGTCGGGCCAGAAGCGGACCCGCGTGCCGGTCTTGGTCTTCGTCACCCGACCGCCCTTGCGGGTCAGGCCGGACTTCTCCTGGAACGACGCCTCCGGGCCGTCGCCGGCGAACACCCCGGGGGTGCCACGGCGGAAGCTCATGCCCTGCTGCGAGGGGGTCCGGTCGACGTCGACGTCGAGCCGGGCGGAGAGCGCGTTGACGACCGAGGCGCCGACGCCGTGCAGGCCACCGGTCGCGACGTAGGACGAGCCGCCGAACTTGCCGCCCGCGTGCAGCTTGGTGAAGACCACCTCGACACCGGCGAGCCCGGTCTTGGGCTCCTTGTCGACCGGGATGCCGCGCCCGTGGTCGTGCACCTCGGCCGAGCCGTCGGGGTGGAGCGTGATCTCGATCAGGTCACAGGCACCGGCCAGGGCCTCGTCCACGCCGTTGTCGATGATCTCCCACAGGCAGTGCATGAGACCGCGGGTGTCGGTGGACCCGATGTACATGCCCGGGCGCTTGCGGACCGCCTCCAGCCCCTCGAGGACGAGAAGGTGTGCTGCGTTGTAGGTGTTGTCGGCGATCGTGGTGCTCCTGTGTCGTGCTGGCGGTCGACCGTGGACGGCCTGGTGGCCCAGGGTCCGTCGGGTCCTGTCGAGACTACCGGCGACACGCCGGGCCCCGGTGCAGGCACGCTGCCGGGGTGGACACGAGTCCGGGTCTACGGTGGGCGACATCACGAAGCGGACAAGATTCGGGGCCGAGTTCTCCGGAAATGAACCCGCCAGGCACGGCACGCGTCACACTCAACAGAACAGATTCGCATCCAGAGAAATCTCCCCAGACCTGGGCACAACACATGAGATTCGAGGACTGGGGGAACGTCAGCGTGATTGGATCGAGTGTCGGACGACACGTCGAGTCCGGGGGGCCCGGGAATGTTCCCACCCCTTGGCTACGTTGAGACCGATGCCGAACACGTTTGAGAAATGAGGCCGATGTGACCACTGCAGTTGCCCCGAGCTCCGCGTCGCTGAGCGCCGCGGACCGCTGTGACCGTTGCGGAGCCCAGGCCTACCTGAGGGTCGAGCTCCAGTCGGGCGGTGAGCTGCTCTTCTGCGCCCACCACGCCCGCGAGCACGGAGACAAGCTCCGCCAGATCGCCGCGAACGTCATCGACGAGACGGAGAAGCTGACCGACACGCCCGCCGTCGCTCCCGACGGCGAACTCTGACCGATACCGGTCCGTGGAGCCCGCTCCACGGCACACCGAGACGAGACCCCGGACCACACGGTCCGGGGTCTCGGTCTGTGCGGGCCGTTCCGGTCGGTTCCCTCCCGGTCCGTCCTCGTCGTCGCGGTGTGCAAGGCTGCCCGGCATGGACGGCACCGTGGTCATCTGCGGCCTGCTCGTGGTCGTCGGGCTGTTCGGGATCGTGGTCCCGGTGCTGCCCGGCACCCTGCTCGTCCTGCTCGGCTTCCTGGTCTGGGCCTCCGAGGCCGGCACGACCGAGTCGTGGAGCGTGTTCGCGCTCGCCGCGGCCGTCCTGGCGGTCGGGACGGTCGTGAAGTACGCCGTCCCGGGGCGGCGGCTGAAGGCCGCGGTGCCGACCAGCACCCTCGTGGTCGGCGGGCTGTTCGCGATCGTCGGCTTCTTCGTGATCCCGGTGGTCGGGATGCTGGTCGGGTTCCCGATCGGGATCTACGTCGCCGAGCGGGTCCGGGTCGGCGCGGCCGGGGCCTGGCCGTCCACCAGAGCCGCGCTGGTCGCACTCGCCCACAGCATCCTGATCGAGCTCGTCGCCGCCCTGCTGGCGACGGCGGTGTGGATCGCGGGCGTGGTCGCCTCGTGACCGCGGTCGTCCTGGCGCTGCTGGGCGCCGTCTCCTACGGCGTCTCGGACTTCATCGGCGGCCTGGCCTCACGCCGTACGTCCGTCTGGCCGGTGGCCATCTTGTCGTGCCTCGGCAGCCTCGTCGGCGCGGCCGTGCTGGCCGTTCTCCTGCCGGGCGACCCGACCTCCACGCAGCTGTGGTGGGGCGCGCTCGCGGGCATCGGCGCCGGCGCCGGGACGGCATTCCTCTACCGCGGCCTCTCCGGCGGACGCATGGGAGTGGTCGCCCCGGTCTCGGGGGTCGGGGCGACGGTGATCCCGGTCCTCGTCGGCGTCTGGGGCGGCGAGCGGCCGTCGGCCGTCGTGTGGCTCGGCATGGTGGTCGCCCTGCCCGGGATCTGGTTCGTGAGCCGCGAGGAGTCCGACGCCCCGGCCACCGGGGGCAGCGGGCTGCTGGACGGGCTGCTGGCCGGGGTCGGCTTCGGCGTGCTGTTCGCCGCGCTCGGACAGGTGCCCGACGGCGCCGGCTACTGGCCGCTGGCGGCGGCCGAGCTCACGGCCGTGGTGACGGTGGTCGTGGCGTGCCTCGTGCTCCGCGGGGAGGTGCTGCCCCATGCCGGCGAGCAGTGGTGGGGCCTGGTGAGCGGGCTGCTCGCCGCCGCAGCCGGGCTGAGCTTTCTGCTGGCCACCCACCACGGCCTGCTGACCGTCTCCTCGGTCCTGGTCTCGCTCTACCCCGCCTTCACGGTGCTGCTGGCCTCCCTGGTGCTGCGTGAGCGGATCCACCGCATCCAGGCGGCCGGCCTCGCGCTGTGTGGCGTGGCCATCGTCCTGGTCGCGGCCGGCTGACGCGCGGGCGCGCACCGCGAGCGGCGTACGCAGGTGGGTCGTCCGCCTGAGGAGCCACGAGGGGCTCCTGTCAGGCGGACGACCCGCCGCGGGGCTCCTCCGCCAGGGACTTGATCCTGGCCAGGCTGCGGTCCCACCCGGCGGCGATGCGCTCGAGATCGCGCGCCACGTCGGACAGGCGGCCACCGATCGCACGGTGCACGAGCTCGCGGCCCTGCTGCTCGGCCTCGACCAGGCCCGCGCCGCGGAGCACCTCGAGGTGCTTGACGATGGCCTGCCGCGAGACCGGCAGCTCCCGCGCCAGGGCCGACGCCGACGCCGGGGCCTGCCCGAGCCGGGTCAGGATCGTCCAGCGGGTGTCGTCCGCGAGCGCGGCGAACACGTCGGTCGGCGCCGTGCTCATGCCACGTCGCCCGACCTCTCGGTCCAGACCCGGGCCGCCGCGAGCTCGGTCGCCCATCCCTCCACGTTTCCCTCGCGGTGCGCCAGCCACTCCTCCCGCGACTTGCCCAGGCCCGAGAAGCCGCTCTCGGCCACCCGCAGAGTGACCCCACCCTCACGCGGCTCGATCCAGAACTCCACCAGCGTCCCCGCCTCGGCGTCCGGGTTGACCCAGCGGTAGGAGACGTACGACAGCGGCCGCGACGCGAGCACCTGGAGCCGGAACTCGCCGTACGCCGGGTGCCGGAGGACGGCCTGGTCGTCGGTGACGACGAGGTCGGGCTCGGGGTCGACCGCGCCCTCGTTGATCCACCAGCCCGGGCGGGAGACCAGCTCCCAGACCCGCTCCGCCGGGGCGTCGATCTCGATGCTGCGGTCGATCCGGTCCAGTGGGTCGACCTGTGTCTGCTGTGCGTCGGGCACGGCCTGCTCCTCTCGTCGTCACCTGCAACTCCACGCTTGCACATTGGCCCTCTTTCTGCAACCCGTGACTTGCAGAAAGGTCGGACAGAGGCACAAACGACGCGAAACGTCAGTCGAATTGCTCGAAGACAACCGATTTCGAAGGTGATTTTCGCGTCACGGGCCACGGGACCGAGCGTCTCTTCTCCAGAGGAGGCACTCCGATGAGCACAACACCCCCCCGCCACGGAGCCCCAGGCTGCCCGTGCGAGGACTGCCTGACCGCTCGGATCCGGCTGACGGCCGCGCTGGCCGCGGACGGACGTGACCTCTCCGGGCTCCGCGCCCGTCTCGACGGCTTCAAGGTCCGCTTCACCGCCGCTACCGACATCCTGAGGAGCGCGTCATGACCGCCTCCGGCAGCACCGTCACCGCTGTCACCTGTCCGGGCTGGTGCAACGTCTCCCAGACCACCCACCAGCGCGAGCTGCACTGGGAAGGTCGCGCCGTCCACTGGAGCGACGCCCGCGCCGGCGAAGGCTGGGAGATCCGCCACACGACCTCGACCGACGCGAACGGCGTACCTGCCGACGACGCGCCGCGTCTCTACGTCTCGACGAACGGCGGCCTGTCGCTGGCCGACGCCGAGGCCCTCGCTCTCACGCTCCTCGCAGCCTACGAGGAAGCGGCTGACTGACGGTACCGAGGCGGCCGCGCATGGGGCGGTCGCACCGGGACCGCGCGGGGACCCACTCCGCATAGCGCGAACATGCGGAGTGGGTCCCGCCCCAGTCGGTCATCACCAGCACACCGATCCGTCACCCGGGCTGGCGCACGGGACGCGGGACGGGGCCGCACACCGCCTGCTCAGCGGTCGGCCCCGCCCCGCTCCGCGATCGGCGGCCCAGGCGGGTCGCCCTGGTGGTTGTCAGCCCAGCGCCTCGCGCAGGTTCCTGCGGATGCGACGCAGGGACCCGGGATCGGCAGGGTCGGACCCGTCGACGGGACGACCGAACTGGGCGTACTCCAGCGCCACGTCGGCCTCGAACAACGCCTGACGCGACTCGGCATGCGCATGGTCGAGCGCACCCAGGACGTCCTGCACCGCCGTCTGGAGGCCGGCATCGTCGAGCTCACCCCGCTCGTGCTCGGCCAGGGCGGCCAGCAGCCTGGCCCGGGTCCGCTCGTAGCGCTCGTCCACGGCAGGCAGCCTAGGCCCAGGCGCGACCGCGATGCGCCACGCTCCTGGTCGAGATCGGCCCGTAGCGCCGCCTGGTCGCCGTCTCGTCGTACGGCGGGAGGCCCGTGACATGGCGTCGCCCGCCGGGCCTGGGGGGCCGCCGGCAGGCGACGGGCTGACCTTCGAGGCTACGCCTCGACGGGCGCCGCCACCACCCTGTGGCCCACAACGGGGCACGGGAGGGGACGGCGCCTGGTATGTCACCCCCCGGTGCCCCCGGGCGTCGTCCCCTGTGCCTCCACGGTACCCACGGGGCGAAAACCGGTGAGCCCGTGCTCAGGAGAGTGCGGCACCCACGAGGAGCCAGCAGATCGGCCCCACGAACATCAGCCAGGCGAACGCGGCGACGAACCAGCCCTCGGTCTGCGTCCTCCAGCCGATCCAGCCCAGCACGACGGCCACACCCAGCCAGACGGGCAGGAAGACCAGGGGCATCGCCGGGACCACGACCGTGCCCCCTCCCCTGCCCCGCGCCGAGGAGTCCCGGCGCGCGGGCCTCAGTCGAGGTAGTCGCGCAGGACCTGCGAACGGCTCGGGTGGCGCAGCTTCGACATCGTCTTCGACTCGATCTGGCGGATCCGCTCGCGGGTCACGCCGTACACCTTGCCGATCTCGTCGAGGGTCTTCGGCTGGCCGTCGGTGAGGCCGAAGCGCATGCTGACGACGCCGGCCTCGCGCTCGGAGAGCGTGTCGAGCACCGCGTGCAGCTGCTCCTGCAGCAGCGTGAAGCTGACCGCGTCGGCCGGGACGATCGCCTCGGAGTCCTCGATCAGGTCACCGAACTCGCTGTCGCCGTCCTCACCGAGCGGCGTGTGCAGCGAGATCGGCTCGCGGCCGTACTTCTGGACCTCGACGACCTTCTCGGGGGTCATGTCGAGCTCCTTGGCGAGCTCCTCCGGCGTCGGCTCGCGGCCGAGGTCCTGGAGCATCTGCCGCTGGACGCGGGCGAGCTTGTTGATGACCTCGACCATGTGGACCGGGATGCGGATGGTGCGGGCCTGGTCGGCCATGGCGCGGGTGATGGCCTGGCGGATCCACCAGGTGGCGTACGTCGAGAACTTGTAGCCCTTGGTGTAGTCGAACTTCTCGACCGCGCGGATCAGACCGAGGTTGCCCTCCTGGATCAGGTCGAGGAAGAGCATGCCGCGGCCGGTGTAGCGCTTGGCCAGGCTGACGACGAGGCGGAGGTTGGCCTCGAGCAGGTGGTTCTTGGCGCGGCGGCCGTCCTCGGCGATCCACTCGAGCTCCTCCTCGAGCTTCGCGGAGATCTTGCCGCCCTTGGCCAGCTTCTCCTCGCTGAAGAGCCCGGCCTCGATCCGCTTGGCGAGCTCGACCTCCATCTCGGCGTTGAGGAGCGGCACCTTGCCGATCTGCTTGAGGTAGTCCTTGACCGGGTCGGCCGTCGCGCCGGCGACCATGACCTGCTGCTCGGGCTCACCGGTGTCGTCGGCGTCGGAGACGACGAAGGTCGCCTCCTTCTCGTCCTCGACGATGGTGGGGTCGGTCTTGACGTCGGCCTCGAACTTCTCGTCGGGGATGTCGGGCAGGACCTTCTTGCCGTCGGGGCCGACGACCTCGACGTCGTCCAGCGTGACGACCCCAGGGGCCGCCGCAGCCTTCTTCGCGGGCGCCTTCACGGCCGGCGCCTTGGCAGCGGTGGCCTTCGCGGCCGGGGCCGCGGCCTTCTTCGCAGCCGGTGCCTTCTTGGCCGGACTGGTCTTCGTAGCCGTCTTCTTGGCTGGCGCTTTCGCCGTCGTCGTCGCCTGGCTCGTCGTCGTCTTCTTACGCGCGGTCGAGGACACGAACACCTCTCGTCAAGGACACATGGGCGCGGCAAGGCCCGGTATGGTCAAGAGCCGCAGTGGTCATTCTGCCACGTACCTGGTCGCTTCCACGAAGCGGCGGTCACCCTCCGAGCCGTCGACAGGCTCAGGCGGAGGGCTGGGCCGCCTTCGCCGCCCGCTTCTTCTCCTGCTTGAAGTCGCGCACCTTCTGCAACGACGCCGGGTCGACCACATCGGCCACGGAGCGGTAGCCCTCGAGGGCGTAGTCGCCGACCGCCTGCTGCCACCCCTCGGGGCGTACGTCGAGCTGCTTGGCGACGAGCGCGGTGAAGATCTGCGCCTTCTGCTTGCCGAAGCCGGGCAGCGCCATCACGCGCTTGAGGAGATCGGTCCCCGACGACGCCTCGGTCCAGATCCGCTCGGCGTGACCGCCGTACTGCTCCTCGACGATCGCCGCCAACGTCTGCAGCCGCTCGGCCATCGAGCCGGGGAACCGGTGGATCGCCGGCGGCTGCGAGCAGAGCGCCTTGAACTCCGCGGGGTCCGCGGCCGCGATCGCCGACGGGTCGAGGGTGCCGAACCGGTCGAGCACCTTCGCCGGCCCGCGGAAGGCGTGCTCCATGGGGTACTGCTGGTCGAGCATCATCCCCACGAGCAGCGCGAACGGGCTGTCGGTGAGCACCTCGTCGGCGTGGGCGTCGCCGGTGATCTGGATGGCCATCTCAGCCGACCTTGACCGCCAGCACGGGGCAGTGGGCGTCGAGGAGGATGCGCTGGGCGTTGCTGCCGAGGATGAGCTTGCCGACCGGCGTACGGCGGCGCAGGCCGATCACGATCAGCTCGGCGTCGCTGGCCTCGGCGATGCCGATCAGGTCCTCCGCCGGCTCGAAGCCGCGGACCAGCTGGCGCACCTCGTAGTCGAGCCCCGACTCCTTCAGCTTCGCCTCGAGCGCCTTGAGGTCCCGGTCGGACTGGACCGACGCGTCGTCGTCGAACTCGCGGCCGCCGCGGTGGGAGTTGACCACGATCAGCGTGGCGTGGCGCAGCCTCGCCTCGGCGATGCCCTGCTCGACCGCGGCCTCGCCCTCGGGCTTCGCCACGTATCCCACGACCACCGCTCCCACGGGCCCCTCCCTCTGCTCCTCCGGCGCGCGGCGCCGGTCGCGGCCTTCCGCCGTATGGGCGCAACTTATCCCACTCCGGGCCGGCCGGGCCGGGGCGCGGGGCTGTGGAGGAGGGCGGCCGGCACCGAGGCCGTGCGGCAGGCTGGCCGGATGCCGGTGCTGCTCGACCCGCTCCCCGTCCGCGACCGGCGGCTGCTGCGCGAGGCGGTGCTGGTGCTGGCCACGACCGAGCATCGCGTCCGGTTCCCGCCGGTGCTCCACGTCGGCACCCCCGGCGGCCCGGCCGTGACGGTCACCGACGACCCCGGCTGGGACCACGGGCTGCGGACCGAGATCGTGGGTGCGGCGCTCCGTTCGCTCGACGACCCCGCCTGGATCTGGGTCACCCGTAGCGGCACCCTGGAGCTCCAGGACGTCGACGCGGCCTGGCTCGGGCCCGCCGTCGCAGCCGGGCTCGAGCGCGGGTCGGACCCGGCGTTCGTGGTGGTGACCCGGCACGGCTGGCGCGACCCGCGGTCGGGCACGACCCGGCTGTGGCGTCGGATCCGCCGGCGGCGAGCCCCCTGAGCCGGCCGCTCAGTCCCAGCTGTGGACCGGCTCGTTGCTGTGCATCCGCTCGCGGTACTCCCGCAGCGTCGACCGCAGGGCGTCGTAGCGGTCCTCCCCCGCTCGCCGGTGCATCCGGTCGACGAACCAGCTCGCGCCGTTGACCCCGGTGAGGCAGCGCTGCTCGATGATGCCGAGGAGCCGGTCGCTCTCGGCCGCCGCGACGCCCCACGACGCCAGCCCGGCATGGGCCATCGGCAGCAGTCGGCGCAGCACCAGCTCGGTCGCCTTCACCTCACCGAGACCCGGCCAGTAGAGGGTCGCCTCGATGCCGTCCTCGGCCGCGGTCTCGAAGTTCTCCTCTGCGGCCTGGAACGACATCTGCGACCACAGCGGCCGGTCGCTCTCCGCGAGGTGGCGCACCAGCCCGAAGTAGAAGGCGGCGTTGGCGACGAGGTCGGCGACCGTCGGTCCGGCCGGCAGCATGCGGTTCTCGACCCGGAGGTGGGGAGTGCCGTCGTTGATGTCGTAGACCGGCCGGTTCCAGCGGTAGATCGTGCCGTTGTGCAGCCGGAGCTCGCCGAGATGGGGTGTGCCGCCCTCCTCGAGCACGGCGACCGGGTCCTCGTCGCTGGTGATCGGCAGCAGGGCCGGGAAGTAGCGGACGTTCTCCTCGAACAGGTCGAAGACGGAGTTGATCCACCGCTCCCCGAACCACACCCGCGGACGCACACCCTGCGACTTCAGCTCCTCGCTCCGGGTGTCCGCGGCCTGCTCGAAGAGGGGGATGCGGGTCTCGCGCCACAGCTCCTTGCCCAGGCAGTACGGAGAGTTGGCGCCGACCGCGACCTGCACCGACGCGATCGCCTGGGACGCGTTCCAGTACGCCGCGAACTGGTCGGGTGAGGTCTGCACGTGGAACTGCGTGCTGGTGCACGCCGCCTCCGGCAGGATCGAGTCGGCGGTGGTGATCAGCCGCTCGGGTCCGGTGATGTCGATCCGGATGTCCTCGCCGCGGGCATGCAGGATCTGCTCGCTGAGCAGCCGGTAGCGCGGGTTGGCGCTCATCATCTGGGGTGCGAAGTGGGCCGGAGCCAGGGTGGGCAGCACCCCGATCATCACCTGGTGGGCACCGACCTCCGCCGCCTTGGACTCGGCGTCGTTGAGGGAGCGACGCAGGCTGTCCTCGAAGGTGCCGAGCCCACCCTCACGCAGCCGGGCGGGCGGCACGTTGATCTCGATGTTGAACTGGCCCAGCTCGGTCTGGAAGGCAGGGTCGGCGATCGCCTCGAGCACCTCGGCGTTCTTCAGCGCGGGGTCTCCGGCGTCGTCGACGAGGTTGAGCTCCACCTCCAGCCCGGTCATCGGGTCGTCGGTGTGGAAGAGTTCCTCGCTGAGCATCCGCTCGAACACGTCGAGGCACCGGTGGACCTTCTCGCGGTAGCGCGTGCGGTCGGCCCGAGAGAACTCCTGTGCGTCGACGTCCTCTCCCATGGCGTCACCCTAGGGTCCGCGGAAGGTCTCGGCCTAGGCCCGAGAGGGTGGTCTCACCTGTCGTCGGGCGCCGCCGTCGCGCCGAGCCGGCCCGGGAGCCGTGTGTCTCACCCACCTCGTCCCAGGCCGAGGGAGGCACCGCGCGGGTCAGGCACTCGGCCAGGCACAGGCCCAGGCGATGGTGCGGGTCGACCTCGAGGCAGCGGTCGACCGCACACCAGGCGAGGGCACCCTGACCGGACTGCCAGGCACAGAAGGCGGCGACGGCCGCCGTGTCGGGCACGAGGTGTTGCGGGGCACGTCGGAGCAGGTCGGCCCACACCTGCAGGTGGTCGGTCGCCGAGTCGCGGGTGACGGCGGAGATCACGGCATCCCGGACGTCGGCCCGGACCACGGCCCGGAGCACCCGGGCGGCCCTGCGGTCGTCGAGGGCCTCACCGGTGGTGGCGCACCGGACGACGAGCTCACGCACCCATCCGACGTCGTCGGGCCGCGAGCAGCCCGAGCCCGTCTGCAGTGCCTGCACCCGGGCGACGGCGTCGGGCAGCGCGGCCAGGGTGTCGCGCAGTGCGTCACGACTGTCGTGGGTCACCAGACCCTCGAACACGGCCCGAGCGGCGAACGGGTGGCTCGTGTCGTCGTAGGGCGTCGGGGCGGTCTCGGACAGCCACCGGTGGGGCGGGACCAGGCACCAGGTGCGGTCGTGGGCGCGCAGCACCCCGATCACGCCGATGCCGGCCCCGATGAAGGCCCCGCGCAGCGCCTCCCCCACCACGCGCCGACAGCTCGACGTCGCCGCTGTAGAGGACGAAGGCCACCCGGCCGACCCGCTGACCCAGGGCGGGAGCCAGCAGCGCGTCGAGGAGCTCGGGCAGGGAGTCGGCGACCTCGTCGGGGGGCGGAAGGTCGACCCGGGCATGGAAGCTGTGTGCGGCCTCGAAGGTCAGCATCACGAGCGAGTCGCTCGGGTGGAACCCGAGCACGACCGGGACGGCGGCGAGGAGATCGGCCGGCCCGCGGGCGGTGAGGGTGGTGGTCATGGCCTCGACGGTTCCCCGCGGCACCGACTCCGGCCGGTGACCGGCCACGCACCTGTGGGCCGACGGGTCCCGGCGGCAGGGTGTGGACGGCGAACGGGCCCGGCTGTCGGTCCGCGACGGCCTCGCCGGCTCGGTCGGTGCGCTCCGATAGGTTGCGGCCATGCGTCCGGATGCGTCGGTGATGCACCTCGACCTCGACGCCTTCTTCGCCTCCGTGGAGCAACGCGACAAGCCCTCGCTGCGCGGCAAGCCGGTCGTCGTCGGCGGGGTGGGCGGCCGCGGAGTCGTGGCCACGGCGTCCTACGAGGCCCGCCGCTACGGCGTGCGCTCGGCCATGTCGACGCGCGAGGCGCGCGCCCGCTGCCCCCACGCCGCGTTCCTCAACCCCCGCTTCCATGCCTACCGCGACGCCAGCCAGGCGGTCATGGCCGTCCTGCGCGACCTGTCGCCTCTGGTGGAGCCGCTGTCGCTCGACGAGGCGTTCGTCGACCTGGCCGTCTCCGAGCTCTCGACGTACGACGAGCCGTCGGTGCGCGCGCTGGCCGAGCGGGTGCGGGTCACGGTCACCGAGGTCACCGGTGGCCTGACCGCCTCGGTCGGCGTGGCCACGTCGAAGTTCGTGGCGAAGGTCGCCTCCGACCTCGACAAGCCCGACGGCCTGGTCGTCGTGCCGGCCGGCACCGAGCTCGACCTGCTCCGGCCCATGCACGTGACGGTGATCCCGGGTGTCGGTCCGGCGACCGCCGAACGCCTCCGCCGGGCCGGGATCACCACCGTCGCCGACCTCGAGCGGGTCAGCGAGGACGAGCTGGTCCGCCTCCTCGGCAAGGCCCACGGCCACGGGCTCCACCTGCTGTCGCGCGCGGAGGACGACCGGGCCGTCGTCCCCGAGCGGGAGACGAAGTCGGTGAGCGTGGAGGGCACCTACGACACCGATCTCACCGACCCGCGCCTGATGGCCGGACTGGTCACGCGCCAGGCCACCAGCGTCGCGGAGCGACTGCGCACCAACGGCCTGTCGGGGCGCACGGTCACGCTCAAGGTGCGCCTCCACGACTTCACCACCTTGTCGCGCTCGACCACGCTCGCGGCCCCCACCGACGCGGCCCCGACCATCGCCAAGCTCGCGCGGGGCCTCCTCGGAGAGCTCGACACCACCGGAGGCGTCCGCCTGCTCGGGGTGGGGGTGTCGGGCCTGGCGGACTGGATCCAGGAAGACCTGTTCGGAGACGAGGAGGACGAGCCGGCGGACGACGAACCCGTGGAGGAGCTCCCCGAGATCCCGCAGACCCGCGTCTGGTGGCCCGGCATGGACGTCGTGCACGACGACCACGGGCGCGGGTGGGTGTGGGGCGCCGGACGGGGCATCGTCACCGTGCGCTTCGAGACCGCGGAGACGCCGCCGGGCCCGGTCCGCTCGCTGTCGGCCGACGACCCCGCGCTCAGCCCCTGGCGGCCCGCGTGAAGCCCACGGCCTCGCCCGGCCGAATCTGTGCGCACTGCCACAGGTCCCGCTCGTCGACGACCGCCACGACCGGGTAGCCGCCGGTCGTCGGGTGGTCGGCGAGGAACACCACGGGCCGTCCGTCCGGTGGCACCTGGACGGCGCCGAGCACCACGCCCTCGCTCGGCAGCTCGGCCGTGGTGGACAGCGGCAGGGGCTCCCCCACGAGCCGCAGCCCGATCCGGTCGGAGTCCGGCGACACGGTGTACGGCGTACGGCAGAGCAGGTCGACGGCATCACCGACGACCCGGTCGGCCCTCGGCCCGGCGAGCAGACGAAGAGGGCCCGCCGACGGCGGCCGGGGCGTGTCCACCGCGACCGGTGCCCGGGCCGACTCGCCGACCGGTAGGACGTCACCGACCCGCACCGGCGGCGGACCGACCTGCCCGAGGGTGTCCGTCGAGCGGGAGCCGAGCACCGGCTCGACCGTGATCCCACCGGCCACGGCGACGTAGGTTCGCAGACCGGAGGCGGGCCGGCCGAGACGAAGGGTCTCCCCGGCCGCGACCCGGACCGCCGACCCGAACTCGCGTTGTCGTCCGTCGACCACGACCTCGCACGCTGCCCCTGTGACGGCGACCCAGACGCCGCGCTCGGCCGAGAGCGCCAGTCCCCCGAGCAGGACCTCCAGACATGCCGCCTCCGCCGGGTTGCCGACCAGCCGGTTGGCCAGGCCCGCCGCAGGCAGGTCGAGGGCACCGGACCGCGGTACGCCCAGGTGCGCCCAGCCGAGGCGGCCGAGGTCCTGCACGAGGACCGACGGTCCGGTCGCCACGACCTGGAGGGTCATCGCGCCACGAACCTGACCCGCGTGCCGGGTGCGAGCAGGGCCGGCTCCACCCGCCTCGCGTCCCAGAGCGTGGCGTCGGTGGTGCCGACGACCTGCCAGCCGCCGGGAGACGCCACGGGGTAGACACCGCACCAGGGGCCGGCCAGGGCGACGGACCCCGCCGGGACCCGGGTCCGCGGCGTCGCCAGCCGCGGCACCGAGCCCGTCAGCCCCGACAGGTAGGCGAACCCGGGGCTGAAGCCGCAGAAGGCGGACACGAAGGCGGTGGCCGCGTGCCGGGCGGGCACCTCGTCGGGATCGCACGCCCAGTGGGCCGCAACGGTCTCGAGGTCGGGGCCGTCGTAGACCACCGGGAGCTCCACCTCGGGGCCCGGCGGCGTGGCCTCGGGGGTCCAGGTGCCCAGCGCGTGGGCCAGGGCCTGGGCGTCGACCACCCCGTCGAACAGGACCGTCTCCGCGCCGGGGACGACCTCGCCGGCGAGCCCGCGGGGCCGCGCCCAGGCGGCGAGGGCGACGGCGTCCTGCGGTGAGGCGACCTCGACGAGGACGGCGTGACGGCCGACGGGTCGCGTCTGCATCGCTCCTGTATACCCACTCAGGTCTCGAGACGCGCCGCTCGGTCCGCGGACGCGAGTGTCGAGACGGGTGGCTCGGTGCGGGACGCCGGTTTCGAGACGCGCCGCTCGGTCCCTCGCTTCGCTCGGGTCCGAGCCGACCCTCCTCAATCTCCCGCCGCTGTCATTGCCTTCGCAGGCTCAGTCAACGGCGGCGTGAAATAGGTGAAGGGCTCTCGATGGTATGAGCACCAAGAGCCCTTCGGGTGATCGCGCGGTGGCGCCCGATCGCGGACAAACCCTCCGATCCCGCCTACCGCCACCGGCCGGCGCCGCGAGCAAGCTCGCAGTGCGGATCTTCCTGCTTCTCCACCCCAACCCCCCGCAAGCGGTGAGTTGGTAGGAGAGTTCTATGCCCCGCGGAGCACCCCGCGCAAGAGGCGCGGGCCCACGATTTCCCGATATTTCTTCCCGGTCGGCGTGTCCTCCACAGACCGGTCCGATTCGTCCACAGCTTCGTCGCCATCCTCCACAGATCGACCCCGGTCCCTGTGGACAGTCCGGCGGGCTCACGCGCCGTCGAGGAACGACGCGAGCCGGTATCCCGCGGCCTCGAGCGCCCGTCGTACGGCGTGCGCGTGGGCGACCGCGCCGGGTGAGTCTCCGTGCACGCACACCGACGCCACGTCGCCGGCCAGGTCGACCGCCTGCCGCGCGATCGCGTCCACGTCGGAGAGCAGCGCGCCCGGCTCGCCACGGTCGACCAGGCGACCGTCGCGGTAGCCGCGGTCGGGGAACCCCTCGACGTACGTCGCGCGGCCGCTGGTGGCGGCCAGGGCCAGGAGGCGCGAGCCGGGGAAGCCGAGCACCGGCAACCGTCCCGAGCCCGCCAGGACTGCCGATGCCTGCTCCGGGTCGTCGGTCACCCGGTGGTAGAGCGCGCCGTGCGGCTTCACGTAGCGCACCGACGTGCCCTCGTCCCGCGCGAGGGTGTCGAGGGTCGCGACCTGCTCGGCGACCTCGTCACGCAGCACCTCGAACGGCACGTCGCGGGCGACCCGCCCGAACCCCGCCCGGTCACGGTAGGAGACCTGGGCGCCCACCACGACGCCGCGCCTGGCGGCACCGGCACAGACCGCACGCATGGTCGCCGGCGTCCCGGCGTGGAACCCGCAGGCGACGTTCGCGGACGTCACGACCTCGAGCAGCCCCGCGTCGTCGGTGACCTCCTCGCCGAGATCGGCGTTGAGGTCGATGGTCCGGGGCGGGTCAGCCGGCATCCGTGACGTCGAGCGCCCGATAGTCCTGCGTGACCCGGTACCCGAGCCGGTCGTAGAGCGCACGGGCGCCGGGGTTGTGGGCGAACACGTTGAGGCCGATCACCGGATGCCCCTGGTCCCTGCTCCAGCGGGCGCCGGCGTTCATGATCGCGGCGCCGTAGCCCTTGCGTCGCTGGTCCTCCACGACCACGACGTCGTAGACGAAGGCCATCGGGTCCAGGGTGCACAGCCACAGGCTGCCGACCGCCCGCTCGCCGACCCAGGCGGTGAAGAAGTGCATGCCGGGCGACGCCTGGCCGTCGGGGATCAGCTGCCCCATCTGCTCGCGGCTCTGCTGGGCGGCGGCCTCCTCGGTCATCCCTGCGGCGGCGAGCTCGCCGGCGTACTCGTCGACGCTGCCCGACAGGAAGTCGTCGAACTCCTGGTCGGTCATCGGCCGCAGCTCGAGCTCGCCCGGGTCGGCGACGTCGCCGTCGAGGGTCAGCGCCATGTTGGTGGCTCGCAGCAGGAAGCCCGGCTGCGCCGCGAGCACCGCCCGGCTCGGGTCGTCGTGGTGCAGCGGGACACCGAGCAACCGGGCACCGGCGTCGCGCGTCCGGTCGACGAGCACCGGGAGCAGCTCGGCCGCGCGGTCAGGGTCGTCGAGGCGGAGGAAGTTGACCACCAGCTCTCCGGCACCCCACGAGACCCAGGCGAGCCCCACGACGTCGTCCCCGTCCACCACGTCGAGCAGGACCGACCGGTCTCGCATCGCCTCGTAGACCTCCTCGACCTGCGCACGGGCTGCCTCCGGGTCGAGGAAGCGAGCAGCGGCACGGAGGCGGGTCGCGCCCTCGACCATCTCGGCCCTACGCACCGGGACCTGGTCGGCGGAGACGTCGCGGAGCAGGAGCACGCCGCGATGCTAGTCGCGCCGGGCGGTTTGCGGGCCACCGTTTAGTGTCGCGGGCATGACGAGCCCTGCGGTCGACGGCCCTCCGCGCGACGAGACCGCGCCGGACCACCCACCGGTGGCCGAGCCGCGCCGGGTGACCACGGAGCACCACGGCCGGACGCGGACCGACGACTACGACTGGCTCCGCGCCAAGGACGATCCCGACGTGACCGCGTACCTCGAGGCGGAGAACGCATGGACCGCCGCCCGCACGGCCCACCTCGCGGACCTCCGGACCCAGTTGTTCGAGGAGATCCGCGGGCGGACCAAGGAGACCGACCTGTCGGTGCCCTCGCGCAACCGCGGGTGGTGGTACTACGGGCGTTCCTTCGAGGGTCGTGAGTACGGCGCTGCGTGCCGGGTGGCGGTGGCCGACGACGACGACTGGAGCCCGCCGGTCCCGGCCGACGACAGCAGTCCCGACGAGCCCGCGCTGCCGGGCGAGCAGGTCCTGCTCGACCACGACGCCCTGGCCCGCGACCACGACTTCTACTCCGTGGGCGGCGTCTCGGTCAGCCCCGACGGCACCCTCCTCGCCTACTCCACCGACACCGTGGGCAACGAGCGCTACGTCCTGGAGGTCAAGGACCTCGGGAGCGGTGAGCTGCTCCCCGACCGGATCGAGGGCGTGCTCGGCGGCGCGGTGTGGAGCCCCGACGGTCGCGACCTCTACTACTGCACCGTCGACGACTCCTGGCGCCGCGACAAGGTCTGGCGGCATCGCCTCGGCACTGCCCAGGACGACGACCAGCTGGTGCTCCACGAGACCGACGAGCGCTTCTGGGTCGGCGTCGGGCGAAGCCGCACCGACCGGTTCCTGGTCGCGGTGTGCGGCTCGAAGAACACCTCGGAGACCCGCTTCCTGGACACTCACGACCCCGAGGCCGGCTGGGTGGTGTTCCACCCCCGCGAGGAGGGTCTGGAGTACGGCCTGGAGCACGCGGTCATCGGCGGCGAGGACGTCTTCCTGGTGCTCCACAACCACACCGGGGTCGACTTCGAGATCGGCACGGCACCGCTCGCCGCCACGCCTCCTGCGGACTGGCGACCGCTCGTCCCGCACACCGAGGGCATCCGGCTCGAGGACGTCTCGGCCTACACCGGCCACCTGGTCGTGCCCCAACGCAGCGGCGGCCTGACGCAGCTGCGGATCCTCGAGCTCGACGAGGCCGGCGTCGCCGACGACTACCTCGTGGAGTTCCCGCAGGAGCTCTACACCGTCGGCGGCTGGGGCGGCGCCGAGGTCGACGCACCGACGCTGCGCGTCGGCTACACGTCGATGACCGTGCCGTCGTCCGTCTACGACTACGACGTCCGCACCCGCGGGCTGACCCTCCTCAAGCAGCAGCCGGTGCGCGGCCACGACCCCGCGGCGTACGAGGAGCACCGGCTGTGGGCCACCGCCGAGGACGGCGTCCGGGTGCCGATCTCGCTGGTCTGCCGCAAGGGCGCGGCCGACGACGGACCCATCCCGTTCCTCCTCTACGGGTACGGCGCCTACGAGATGTCCACCGATCCCGGCTTCTCGGTCTCCCGTCTCTCCCTGCTCGACCGCGGCGCCGGGATGGCGATCGCACACGTGCGCGGTGGGGGCGAGATGGGCCGCCACTGGTACGACGACGGCAAGCTCCTCCACAAGCAGCACACCTTCTCCGACTTCGCCGCCTGCGCCCGCCACCTCGTCGCCGAGGGCTGGACCACGCACGACCGGCTCGTCGCCGAGGGCGGCTCGGCCGGTGGCCTGCTGATCGGGGCCGTCGCCAACCAGTACCCCGACCTCTTCGGCGGCCTGGTCGCCGACGTGCCGTTCGTCGACGCCCTCACCTCGATGCTCGACGCGAGCCTGCCCCTGACCGTGACGGAGTACGACGAGTGGGGTGACCCGAGCGAGCCCGAGACCTACGACTACCTCGCCGGCTACGCGCCGTACGAGAACGTCGCGGCGCTCGACTATCCCCCGATCCTGGCGACCACCTCCCTCCACGACACCCGGGTGCTCTACGTCGAGGCGGCCAAGTGGGTGGCCCGCCTCCGGGCCACCGCGACCGGGCGTCGCGACTTCCTGCTCAAGACCGAGATGTCGGCCGGTCACGGCGGCGTCTCGGGCCGCTACCAGGCCTGGCACGACCGTGCGTTCACCAACGCCTGGGTCCTCGACCGGATGGGGCCGAGCTCAGCCCCACCACCCGGAAGCCTGAGACCAGGGTCGAGCGAGCAAGCTCGCTCGACGCTCACTGCGGTGGGGTGCCCGGACTACGTCCGTTCACCCCGTCCTCGTTCGGCCCTGAGAACTCCCTGAGAGTTCCACGCTCAGGCAACTCCCCGTGCCCCTCACACGTCTGGCATGAGTGAAGGGTCCGAAACGCCCCCGCCACGGGAATCCTCCCGGCATCCGGTGCGTTGGAGTCGATGTGGGTACTACTGGTGAGTAGGCCCGCCGGAGGTAGGAGGGCGACATGGCAGCACGAACCATCAGCGCGACCCGCGAGATCGAGGGCCGCGACAGCGTCGGGCTGTACCTCGACGAGATCGCCCGTACGCCGTTGCTCGACGCCGCCGCCGAGGTCGAGCTGTCCAAGACGATCGAAGCCGGGCTGTACGCCGAGGCCCTGCTCGCCGAGGGCCGCGTCGGCCGCAAGAAGGGCGGCGCGCCGCTGACGGCCACCGAGGAGGAGCTCACGTGGCTCGCCGAGGAGGGCCGGAGGGCCACCCAGCAGTTCATCAACGCCAACCTGCGGCTGGTGGTGTCGATCGCGCGCAAGTACGGCCGCGCCCAGATGCCGATGCTCGACCTGATCCAGGAGGGCAACACCGGCCTGATCCGTGCGGTCGAGAAGTTCGACTACACCAAGGGCTACAAGTTCTCGACGTACGCCACGTGGTGGGTACGCCAGGCGATCACCCGCGGCATCGCGCAGCAGGCACGCGTCGTACGCCTGCCCGTTCACGTCGTCGAGGAGCTCAACCAGGTCGGCGGTGCCCGCCGTACCCTCGAGCGTCAGCTCGGGCGTGACCCGGAGCCCGAGGAGATCGCCCACGAGCTCGACATGCCGCTGGAGCGGGTCCTCGACCTGATGTCCTGGGGCCGCGACCACGTCAGCCTCGACACGCCGGTGGACGAGGACGGCGACACCTCGCTCGGCGACCTGATGGCGCAGGAGACCGCACCCGGTCCCGACGACACGGTGCTCGACGTCGAGGCGCGCGAGCGGCTCGACAGCCTGGTCGGCCAGCTCGACGACCGCGCGGCCGACATCATCCGCGCCCGCTACGGCCTGCTCGACGGTCGCCAGCACAAGCTGGCCGACATCGGCGCCCGCCACGGCATCTCCGCCGAGCGTGTGCGCCAGCTCGAGCGCGAGGCGCTGCAGAAGCTGCGCCGCCTCGGCGATCCCGACCTAGCCGCCTGAGAGCCGGCCCTCAGCTGACCGGACGGCCACCGGTCAGCTCCCTGAAGACCTCCGCCACACGCTGGCGGAGGTCTTCGGTCGTCCCGGTGTTGTCGAGGACGTACGTCGCGGCCGCGAGCCGCTCCTCCCGGGTCGCCTGAGCCGCGATCCGGGCGCGCGCCTCGTCCTCGGACCAGCCACGCTCACCCACCGCACGGGCGACCTGGACCTCGACGGGGACGTCGACGACCAGGACCGCGTCGAACGAGCCTGCCTGGCCGGTCTCGACGAGCAGGGGGATGTCGTGGACCACCACCGCCCCGGGAGGGGCGGAGCCCTCGAGCTCGGACGCCCGGGCCCGCACGAGCGGGTGCACGATCGCCTCGAGCGCCGTACGGCGGTCGGCATCGGCGAAGACGAGAGCGCCCAGACGGGATCGGTCCAGAGCCCCGTCGGGGCCGAGCACGTCGGCCCCGAACGCGGCCACCACGGCGTCGAGCCCGGGCGTGCCGGGACCGACGACCTCGCGGGCCAGTGCGTCGGCATCGACCACGACGGCGCCGAGTTCTCTCAGGATCGCCGCGACGGTGCTCTTTCCTGAGGCGACCCCACCTGTTAGACCCACACGCACGGTAAGAACCCTACTGAGGGGTCTTCCCTCGGGGATCGGCAGTGCTTAGGGTGCTCTGGGTCACACACCCCCACGCGCCTACAGGCGCTCTGCCCACCCATCATGAAGGGAACCTTCGTGCATCCCAACCGAACCAGGTCGCTGACGGTTGCTGCCATCGGCGGCACCGTCCTCGCGGTCACCATGCTCGGACTGCCGAGCCAAGCCGCCACCGGCGGCGGCGGCGCGCGCAGTCACAGCGCACCCCGCGGCGGTGAATCCACCGTCCGCACTCCCGGCAACATCGATGTCCGCCAGCTCAGTGGCACGCCGCTGGTCAAGGCCAGCCGTGCGGAGGTGACCGGCCGCACCAAGGCCGACAACGCCTACTTCCGCAGCCTCGGTGGCCGCGCTGTCGTCGACATCGACCCCCTCACCCGTACGCCGCGTGACTTCGGTCGGCTCGACGGCTTCCTGAGCGGGCCCTCGTCCGCCTCGGCCCGTACCGCCGCACTGAACTACGTCCGCGGACACCTCGGTGCGCTGGGCCTCACCTCGGCCGACCTGTCCACCCTGCGGTTCCGCCAGGACTACGTCGACACCATCGGTGTCCACAACCTCTCCTGGACGCAGTCGGTCGACGGCGCCACGGTCTTCGGCAACGGCCTGCAGGTGCGCGTCACCCGCGACGGCCGCGTCCTGGCCGTCCAGGGCAGCCCGGTCTCCGGTCTCGCCAAGCTCGCCTCCGCTGCCCCCTCGGGCATCCGGATGAGCGCCAGCGCAGCGCGCACCGCGTCCGCCCACGACGTCGACGGCACCGTGGCACCGGCCTCGGTCGCCTCGTCGAAGGCCGGCTCGTCCGCCTCGACCGTGTGGTCCAACCACGACTACGCCAAGCGCGTCTGGTTCCTGACCCCCAAGGGTCTGCGTCCGGGCTGGTCGACCTACGTCCAGAGCTCGGCCGGCGCCTACCAGCACGTTGTCGACGCCGTCACGGGTCGGGTGCTCTACCGCCACTCGAACTCCGACAACGCCACGGGCGACGCCCTGGTCTACGACAACTACCCGGGTGCCCCCAAGGGTGGCAAGCCGCGGGTCGTCAACCTGGTCAAGCGCGGCTACATCAAGAAGAGCGCCAGCTACCTCCAGGGTTCCTCGGTCATCGCGTGGGACGACCTGAACGACGACAACCTGATCAACGCCGGCGAGAAGACCCCGCTGCCCGGCACCAAGCACGCGGCCCAGTTCAAGCTGAGCCCGTTCAAGTCCTCGAGCCTGTGCTCGGTGCACTTCCAGTGCACGTGGGACCCCAACAAGGCGTTCTCGTGGCAGAAGAACCGCAAGGCCGACGCCACCCAGGCGTTCTACCTCGCCAGCAACTACCACGACTACCTGGCCAAGGGGCCGATCGGCTTCACCAAGGCGGCCGGCAACTTCTCCTTCGCCGGTGGTGACCCCGTCCTGCTCAACGCGCTCGACGGTGCGAACACCAACGCGGGCCTGCCCGACGGCAACCACATCGACAACGCCAACATGAGCACGCCTCCGGACGGCACCCCGCCGACCATGCAGATGTACCTGTGGCACATCCCGGGCGCGAGCGACGACCCCCAGACGGGCGATCCGTTCGTGCCGACCAGCTCGGCGTTCGACGCGAGCGTGGAGTACCACGAGTACACCCACGGTCTGTCCAACCGCCTGGTCATCGACGCCAACGGCAACTCGACGCTGAACGACATCCAGGCAGGTTCGATGGGTGAGGCGTGGAGCGACTACTACGCCATGGACTACCTCGTCACCAAGGGCTTCGTGCCCGACAGCAACAAGGCGGGCGAGGTCTTCGAGGGCAAGTACCTGATGGCCGCCAAGACCGCGTTCCGGACGATGGCGATCGACTGCCCCGTCGGCTCCAAGGTGGCCGGCTGCACCTCGAACTTCGACGGTTCGAAGGGTGGCTACACCTACGGTGACTTCCCGACCATCACCGGTGGTCCCGAGGTGCACGGCAGCGGCGAGGTCTGGGCCCAGACGCTATGGGACATCCGCAAGGCGTTCGGTCACAACGTGGCCGACACCCTGATCACCCGCGGCATGTCGCTCTCGGCCAACGACCCCGACATGCTGGACATGCGGAACGCGATCCTGCGGGCCGACCTGGTGGCCTACAACCGCAGCCACACCGCCACGCTCTGGAAGATCTTCGCCAACCGTGGCATGGGCTTCTTCGCCGGCTCGGTGGACTCGGCCGACACCACCCCGGGTGAGGACTTCCACACGCCGCCGTCGGCCTCTCGGCCGCACGACGGCACCGTGGCAGGCGTCGTCACCGACCCGACGACCGGTGACCCGGTCCAGGGTGCGGTGGTCACCGTGACCGGTCAGGGCAACCAGTACAGCGCCACGACCGACTCCGACGGCTTCTACGAGATCGACAACCTGGTGACCGGCACCTACGCCAAGGTGGCGGCCACCGGACCGGGCTACTTCGGTTCGGCTCACTCCGGCAAGGCGGTCTCCATCGGGGACTTCCACGTGCCCGCCGACTTCACCAACTTCGACATCACCCGGGACTGGTCCGCCACGTCCGGTGGTGCGCAGGTGGTCGACTTCGACGGTCCCGACTACAGCCCGCAGTGTGGTCCTGACGGTGCGTTCGACACCAGCCTGAGCACCGGCTGGGGCTCGACGACCGGCAACAACAACGGTGACCCCACCAACGTGTTCGTCCCCAAGACGATCACGGTGAAGCTGCCGCAGCCGGTCGACATCGACTCGTTCCAGGTCGACCCCACCGCCACCTGTGGTGACGGCGGGAGTGCCTCGACGGGCGGCTACACGATCGAGACGTCACCGGACGGGAACACCTTCACCGAGGCTGCCCACGGCACCTTCGTGGCGGCCGACCGTGGCCACCTCAACGAGGTGGACCTGACGGCAGGGGCGGACAGCGTGCAGTACGTCCGCTTCACGATCGAGAGCAACCAGACGCCCGACTTCGCGACGAACTGTCCGCTGGGCGCCTACTCCGGATGCTCGTTCACCGACCTGACGGAGCTGGCGGTCTTCGGGTCGCCGGCCGCTCCCTGACGGACGGCCTGATCGGCAGCACCATCGACACGAGGCCCGGACCGCATGGTCCGGGCCTCGTGCCACGTCCGCGTCAGGCGGGCAGCACCATCCAGTGGTAGGCGAACCGCTGCCCCTCGTTCCAGGTTGCCTGCTCCTCCGCCGGTACGTCCACGAAGCCGGCGGCGACGTAGCAACGGATCGCCTGCTCGTTCTCGGGCCGCACGCGCAGGATCACGGCCGGCAGTTCTGGGTGCGTCCGCCGAGCACGGCGGGTGAGGGCCTGCGTGAGGGCCCGGCCCACTCCCCTGCCTCGCCGCTCGGGGGCGACCAGGAGCCGGGCCAGCTCGACCTCGCCCTCCTCGTCGTCGAGCCACAGCTCGCCGTACGCGCACGGGTCTCCGGCATCGTCGGTGAGGAGGTAGGCCTCGACGTCGTCGGCCCGTGACCACCCGGCCACGACCTCGGCCGGCACCCGGTCACCCTCGACCGCGCACCACGCGCGCACCACCTCGTCACCGACGGCCCAGGAGGCGACGAGCTCGGCCCGGGCGACATCGAACGGCTGCAGGTCCACCGCGCCATGGTGGCCCGACGGACCGCGGTGGCGCATCCGAGTTCAGGGCGGGCGGGCAAGGCGGCGGGGTCCCGCGCCTCTATCCAGGGCTGCGCAGGCAGGCGACGGATCCAGACGAGGTGTCCCCGCGGACACCGTCCCTCACCGCGTACCAGCGCACCCAGACGGCACCCCGACGATGGGATCGAAACACCAGGCGTGGTCGGTCCATGCCTGTGGCGAGGGTCTGGAAGTCGCGTGCCCGAGGTTCTCGCCGGCACGTGGCGGTGATGACGCGCTGGACCACGTACGACGTGGCGAACGGCACGATGTCTCCACTCGTGGCCAGTCGGCTCGAGCTCCACCGCCGCAGCGTGACGTGCTGGACGGCCTTCACGCGGGGCACCCGGGCACGGTGGACCCTCGACGTCCCACCCCGGATCAGGTCGTCGTACGCCGTCACCCGGAACAGATAGTCCCGCCCGCTCCGCAGCCCGAGGATCACCGAGGTGGTCTCCGAGGTCGGTCCGTTCACAGCCACCCATGCTGCTCCGGGGCTGTCGCGCCGGTAGGCGATCATGAACGAGGTCGCGTTCTCGACCGACGACCACGACACGTGTGCGGTGCCATCGCGACCGAGTACGAGGCGGGTCAGCGCAGGGGCCTCGGGCCGAGCCCCGGTCGGCGTGACCGAGACCGGCTGGCTGAGCAGACCGGCGCCCGCACGGCCGATGGGCTCCACAGCCACGTCGTACCGCTCCCCCGCCCGCAGCGAACCGGCCTGGTAGCCGGTCGAGGCAGCGGAGAAGGTCTGCCAGGCCGCACTGGATCCGGACGGGCGCACCCACACCACGTAGGAGGTCGCGCCGGCACTCGCGTCCCAGGTGGCGGCGAACCCGTGGTCGAGCCGAGCAACCACGAGCCCCGTGACCTGGTCGGGCGTGTCCGGCCCGGGTTGCACCGTGACGATGTTGGAGTCGACGTCCTGGGCGACGCAGTCGTGCTTGAGCACGTTCAGCCGGTACTGGTAGGTGTGGCCGTTCGTCAGGCCATCTGACGGCCACGCTGTGCCACCCACGGCATAGGGCAGCTGGTGCCAGGCCTGCCCGGCCGTGGCGTCGCGAGTCGAGATCAGCACCGCCGTGCCACCGGGCGGTAGCTGCCAGGACAGCGATGCGCGACCGTCGCCGGGCGTGGCAGCCAGGACGGCGGGCTCGCGTGGTCCGGATGGCGGCTCAGGGAGCGGCAGCTGCGCGGGAGAGCCGATGCCGAGGCCCGCGAGAGCGTCAGCCTGGGCCGCCGCGATCTTGACCTCCCCAGCCGCACTGGGATGGGTGCCGTCACAGGTGTCGGCCGCCGCAAGCCAGCCCGCAGAAGGGTCGGAGACGACCACCGAGGACGTCGGCGTGCTCCATTGCGGCGCCTGCGCCTCGAGGAGGCCGTTGAAGTCGGAGAAGTGGTCGTACTGCACGTCGGGGACTGTCGACAGCACCACGGCGGCGTCCGGATCGGCGGCCCTGACCTCGGTGACGAACTGGTGGGCGGTGTCGACCGTCTCCTGGGGTGGAGACCCGTAGAGAAGGTCATTGGTTCCCAACGCCTCGATCACGACATCGGGTTGGAACGTCGAGACCGCCCACCCGATGCCATCCTCGGGCGTCGCCACGTTCTCGTCGAGGATCGCGTGCAGGCTCTCGCCCCAACGCGCGAAGTGGTGCTGATCGAAGTCGGGGTCGGCGTACTCGTAGCTGTCGTGCAGGTTGTCGGCGAGATCGAGCATCGTGGTCCGCGGGCCCACGAACTGATAGCTCACACCCGCCGCATCCAGGTACTTCGCCAGCCGGTAGCGCCAGGTCCAGTCTCCGCTCGAGCCTTCTGTGATCGAGTCTCCGACCACCATGATGCGCACCGGAGCAGGGTCTGCCGCGGTAGCCCGGGCCGTGAACCCACCGGCCCAGCACCCGGTGACCGCCACCAGGGAGGCTGCTGCGGTAGCGCACACCCGGAGCACGCGCCCACTGTAAGCGCCGGGCGACCCTGTGTCCGACACTCGCCCCGGATCGCTGTCCCCGACGACGAAGGGCCCGGCCGTACGGCCGGGCCCTTCGTCAGTCAGTCTGCTCAGCGGAGGTCAGTTGCTCCCGCCGGTCAGCTTCTCGCGGAGTGCCTGGAGCGCCTCGTCGGAGGCCAGCGAGCCGCCGGTCTCCTCGTCGGTCTCTGCCTCGTCGGTCGTGCCGCCCGTCGCGGAGGAGTACGTCGTGGCCTCGCCGGCCTCGACCTCGGCCTGCTTGGCCTCCTCCTGCTGCTTGACGTGGGCCTCCCAGCGGGCGTGCGCCTTGGCGTACTGGTCCTCCCAGGCCGCGCGCTGCTCGTCGTAGCCCTCGAGCCACTCGCCCGTCTCGGGGTCGAACCCGTCGGGGTAGATGTAGTTGCCCTGCTCGTCGTAGGTCGCGGCCATGCCGTAGAGCGTCGGGTCGAACTCCTCGACGTCGGTGGCGGTGGTGGTCTCGTTGGCCTGCTTCAGCGACAGCGAGATCCGGCGACGCTCGAGGTCGATGTCGATGATCTTGACCATGACGTCGTCGTTGACCTGGACGACCTGCTCGGGGATCTCTACGTGGCGCTCGGCCAGCTCGGAGATGTGGACCAGGCCCTCGATGCCCTCCTCGACGCGGACGAACGAGCCGAAGGGCACCAGCTTGGTGACCTTGCCCGGCACGATCTGCCCGATCTGGTGGGTGCGGGCGAAGTGCTGCCAGGGGTCCTCCTGCGTCGCCTTCAGCGACAGGGAGACGCGCTCGCGGTCCATGTCGACGTCGAGCACCTCGACGGTGACCTCGTCGCCGACGGCGACGACCTCGCTCGGGTGGTCGATGTGCTTCCACGACAGCTCGGAGACGTGCACGAGGCCGTCCACACCACCGAGGTCGACGAACGCGCCGAAGTTCACGATGGAGGAGACGACACCCTTGCGGATCTGGCCCTTCTGGAGCTGCGTCAAGAAGCCGTGGCGCACCTCGGACTGGGTCTGCTCGAGCCACGCACGACGCGACAGCACGACGTTGTTGCGGTTCTTGTCGAGCTCGATGATCTTCGCCTCGAGCGTCTGGCCGACGTAGGGCTGCAGGTCGCGGACGCGACGCATCTCCACCAGGGAGGCGGGCAGGAAGCCGCGGAGGCCGATGTCGAGGATCAGGCCGCCCTTGACGACCTCGATGACGGTGCCCTCGACGACGCCGTCCTCCTCCTTGACCTGCTCGATGGTGCCCCAGGCGCGCTCGTACTGGGCGCGCTTCTTGGACAGGATCAGGCGGCCTTCCTTGTCCTCCTTCTGGAGGACCAGGGCCTCGACCTTGTCACCGACGTTGACGACCTCGTTGGGGTCGACGTCGTGCTTGATCGAGAGCTCGCGGGAGGGGATGACCCCTTCGGTCTTGTACCCGATGTCGAGCAGGACCTCGTCCCGGTCGACCTTCACGATGGTGCCTTCGACGATGTCTCCGTCGTTGAAGTACTTGATGGTCGCGTCGATCGCGGCGAGGAAGTCTTCCTCGGAGCCGATGTCGTTGACGGCCACCTGGGGCGCGTCGATCTCCGAGAGGTAAGCGGTGCTGCTCGTCATAGGGGAATGAGTTCCTTGGATGGATGGAGTTGTCGCGGGCACGCCGGAAGCCCTTGGTCACTACCGCAGGATCTCCGCTTCCCGCGCGAGGGCGGGGACGGCTGAAAGATAGCGAGCCGGTGTCCGCTCCGTCCGGGACGTAGGCAGACTTCTGGCGCCCCGCGAGTCTACGCGGGGCCTCCGTCGTGCGTCCAACCGACGAGTCACGCGGGAACGGCGTGGACGTCCCCGGTCTCCGCCACTGCGCGCAGCTGCGCCGCCGCGCGGTCGGCCACCGGGTTGTCGCCCGCACGCGCGGCGAGGTCGACCAGGGCCCACAGGTCGGCCGCGCGGGCCAGGTCGAGCGCCTCCGCGGGGGTGCTGCCACGGCGCTCGCACCAGGCAGTCACCACCGCCTCCACGTACGCCGGCGCCCGGTCGAAGCGCAGCAGGTTGCCGAGGTCGGTGGCCGGGTGCCCGGAGTGGGCGAACTCCCAGTCGAGAACCCCGGTGACCTCACGGCTCTCCGGGTCGACCAGGAGGTTCTTGGGGTTGAGGTCGGAGTGCACCAGGCAGGTCCTCCCCACCGTGTCGAGCAGCTCCTGCGCCCGGTCGGCGACCCGGACGAGGGCGTCCACCTTCGCCGGCTGCCAGCCCGCGGTCACGAGGCCGGCAGCATGCTCGTCGACGAACCCCGGCAGACCGTCGGCTCCCTCGAAGGTGCCGATGCGCAGCTCGGGGTCGACGAAGGGTCCGGGCTTCAGCGTCGGCATCCCTGCGAGATCGGCCGCGAGCGCACCGAGACGTCCGCCGAGCGCGGTCTGCCCGGGGACGTCGAGGGTCGGCAGGAGGACGTCGCCGCGCGTCCCGGGCAGGTAGGACGTGACCAGGAGCCCGGGCCGGTCGAGGGCCGCGACCCCGCGCCGTACCTCCAGGACGTCGGGCACCGGCACCAGCCCGCGCACCAGCCGCAGCACCGCCGCGTCGATCTCGGGGGCGGCGTCGTCGCGCCGGCCCGGACGGTAGATCCGGACGACCGACGACTCGCCGCCGACGTCGGCGAGGAACGTCTCGCCGGACCAGCCACCGGCCAAAGGCGTCAGCTGCGAGAGATCCACGCACCCACGCTGTCATATGACCTCAGGGTCGGCCGGCTGTACCTAGACTCCCAGTGTCCCAGCACAAGGAGATGGATGTTCAAGCTGCTGCTCGCCGCCTCGGTCGCGGCCTCGGCCCTGACCGTCGGTGCCGCCACCGCCGCCCGGGGCGACGCTCCGGCCCACACCCTGGAGGTCTCCGGCACCGGGGTGGGCATGTATCCGGCCTACGACCCGTCCGTGCGGCGGTACGCAGCGACCACGACCGAGGACACCTTCCCCTCCGACGCGGCCGACAACACCTCCAACCAGCGGGCCACGATCACCGTCGAGGCCACGACCTCCGACCCGACGGGACGGGTCCTCGTGGACGGGGTCCCGGTCACCGGGGGTCAGACGACGCTGACCGGGGTCGACGCCGGTGCCGAGATCTCGGTGATCTACGACGATGCCAGTGGTCGCGAGGCCGACTCGGTGTTCGTGCTCCCCGCCGACTTCCCGACCCTGACGGCGACCGTGCAGAAGCCGGGCATCACTCCCGGTCTGGTCGGCGTGACTCTCAGCCAGTGGGCGAACAACGGCTGGCCGCAGTTCGACACCACGCTCGACCCGAACGGCGTACCGACGTGGGTGTTCGCGAGCCACACCGGCGGGCTCGACCTGAAGCGGCAGCCGAACGGTCATGTCACCGAGGCGCGTCCTACCGTCGTCCAGGGGCGGACGGGCGCCGACATCGTCGAGATGGACTCGACGTTCAACCCGATCGCCTGGCACCGCACGACCGACCTGACCAACACCGACTCCCACGACTCGATCCTCGAGCCGGACGGCTCCATGGTGCTGCTCGCCTACGAGCCCAACCCGGCGACCGGCAAGACCGACTCGGTCATCCAGGAGGTCGACCCGCAGGGTGACGTGTCCTTCCAGTGGGACAGCAGCGCGCTGGCTGACGAGAGCGTCGTGTCCGGCGCCGACTACGCCCACATCAACTCGGTCCAGATCGTCAACGGCGGCGACGATTTCCTGGCCTCGTTCCGCAACCTGTCGAGCGTCATCGAGATCGCCCGGCGCCCCCATGACGGCTACCAGCCGGGCGACATCGTGTGGAAGCTGGGCGGCCGGGACAGCAGCTTCACGTTCCAGGACGACCCCTACGACGGGCCCTGCGGCCAGCACACGGCGAGCGAGCTGCCCAACGGCGACATCATGGTCTTCGACGACGGGTCGAGCGACTTCTTCGGGGCCCTGTGTGTCGACCAGTCGGACCCGACCGGGCCTGTGCACGCGCGCCCGCAGTCGCGGATGGCGATCTACCACCTGGCCGGTGGCACGGCCACCCTGGTCCGCTCCTACGCCCCGAGCGGCTGGTTCGCCTGGTTCATGGGATCCACGCAGTACCTGCCCCAGACCGGCAACGTCCTCGTCGGCTGGGCCTCGACCACCCAGGCAGTCGCGACCGAGCTGGCTCCCGACAACACCGCCGTCTGGCAGCTCGTCGCGACGCCGAGCAGCGACGCGCGCACCTACTTCTCCTACCGCTCGCTGAAGTTCGCCGCACCGGACACGATCCACCCGTCCGTCACCGTGACCACCCCGGTCGAAGGGGCGCAGTACGAGGAGGGGGACTCGGTCACGACCGACTTCTCGTGCGTCGACACCGGCGGCTCCACGCTGCAGACCTGCGGCCAGACTCCCCCTGGGGCCGCGCTCGACACCTCGCCGGGCTCCCACACCTTCACGATCAGCGCGACGGACGGGGCCGGGAACACGACCACCGTCACCCGCCACTACACGGTCGCCCCGGTGGGCGGCCCGCCGGTGCGCCGCCCCGACGTCACCGTGCAGCGTGCGAACGGCAGCTGGCTCGGGACGAAGGTGTACGGCGGCCTGGCTCACCAGACAGACCGGCGCCGGCTGCCCCCCGGCACTCGCCTACGGGTCGCCTTCCGGCTCGTGAACCGCGGTGACGCCGACGACCGGTGTCTCGTGCACGGCACCGCGGGAACGACCCGGATCTCGGCGGCGTACTGGTTCGGCGGACGCAACGTGACGACGCAGGTCCGGGCAGGCACCTGGCGCACTCCGACGACCACACCGGGATCGCGGCACGTGCTGCAGCTGCGGCTCCACGTCGCTGCCTCCGCGAGGTCCGGAAGCGTGCGCACGTTCGGCGTGAGGTGCGTGTCGACACACGCGCCGGCGACCAGGGACGAGGCAGGTGTCCGGGTGACGGTCCGCTGAAGGGCCCGAGACGTCGTAGCCTCGCCTCGTGACCGACCACCTGCCGCAGCGTGTGCGGGTCGAGCGCCGCGCGGTCGACGAGGCGGAGTCGCGGCGGGCCAACGGGCCCGACTGGGACCGCTACGCCGACGAGTACCAGGCGACGCACGGGGGGTTCCTCGGCGACACCGGCTTCGTCTGGGGACCCGAGGGACTCACCGAGGACGAGGCCGGGGTGCTCGGTGACGTGGCCGGCAGCGACGTGCTGGAGGTCGGCTCGGGAGCCGGCCAGTGCTCCCGTTGGGTGCGGCTCCACGGCGGGCGGTCCGTCGGGCTGGACCTCTCCAGCCGCCAGCTCCAGCACTCGCGACGGCTCGACGAGGAGACCGGACTGGTCGTCCCGTCGGTGCTGGGCACCGCGACCGCGCTCCCCTTCGCCGACGCCGCGTTCGACGTCGTCTTCTGCTCGTTCGGCGCGCTCCAGTTCGTCGCCGACATCGACCTGGCGGTCGCGGAGACGGCCCGGGTCCTGCGGCCCGGCGGTCGCTTCGCGTTCTCGGTCACCCATCCGACCAGGTGGAGCTTCCCGGACGACCCGTCCGAGGCGGGGCTCACGGCGACGTCGTCGTACTGGGACCGCACGCCGTACGTCGAGGTGGACGACGAGAGCGGGCGCGTCGCCTACGTCGAGCACCACCGCACCCTGGGCGACTGGGTCTCCCTGCTCGCGGGGCACGGTTTCCGGATCGTGCGACTGCTCGAGCCGGAGTGGCCCGCGGACCACGACCGGGTCTGGGGCGGCTGGTCGCGCACGCGCGGCCGGCTCACCCCGGGGACAGCGGTGTTCGCCGCCGACCTCGGCTGAGCCAGGAGCGGGCCGGCGCTAGGCGGTCGGTGTCGCCGCGTGGGCCGGCGGGGCCTCGGTGGGCTCCGAGGACCGACGACGGTGCCGGACCAGCAGGAACACCCCGAGCGCCAGGCAGATCAGCCCGACGACGAGCCCCACGATCGGCAGCGTCTTCGTGATCAGCGTGAGCTGCTTGCCCCCCGCCTTCGCATCGTCGACGTTGGACTGGATGGTCTCGGGGGTGTACTCCGCCGTGAGGTCGAGGGCCGTGTCGCCGCCGTCCTTGAGGGTCCGGACGTCGTGGACCTGCTGGTCGATGATCTTCCCGGTGACGGGGTCGATGGAGTAGGTCTCGTCGAGGTTGTAGATGCCCTGGATGTCGTTGCCGAGGTCGATCGGGGCGTCGGTGATGACCTGGTGGTACTGGTAGACGGTGAGGCCGTCGATGGTGGTCTCGCCGGCGTACTGGGCGGGCGGGGCGGTCTTCGTGACGTCGTCCCACACGTCGTAGGTCTTCTTCTCGGCGTGGAAGGGCCACTTGTTGACCAGGCCCGACACCGGCACCGGGGTGACGAGGATCTTGGGGTCGTCGAAGGCGACGGCGGTGGTGCGGTCGGCCACGAAGTTGAGCTGCGTGACACTGATCATCCGCGGGTCCGACTTCGGCAGGCAGTCGGCCGGGTCGCCGGTGTCGACGTTCACGCAGGTGGAGGTCACGAAGACCACGGCACTGCCGGTGGACTTCTTGTCGTCGACCTGGGTGATGTTGGTGATCTTGACCGGGTCGTGGGCGGTCTTCCCCGTGGCAGGGTCGAGCTTGTCCGCGGTGCCGGTGAGATAGGTGCGCTGGTAGCTGTTCAGCGGTGTGCGCTCGGCGGCATCGGGAGCCCAGAAGTAGGCGACCGCCGCCGTCACGAGGAAGAAAGCGCCGAGAAACAAGAGCAGCCAAGCGGGCCAGACCCTCTTCATGACGCGCATTCCCTCCCAGTGGTCCACGTCGGTGGCGGCACAGTAGCAGTTACTCGCGAGTCACGTCCGCTGCCGCAGGCGTGTCCGGAGGCCCTCCGAGGCGTCCCCGCGGACCCCGGAGGACGACCGTCCCTGTGGCATACTCCGCCGGGTGTCAGCCCGGGTCATGCTCAGGCCTCGGGCCCGGCGGCGAGGCGGGTCACAGGTCCAGCGGATCGGTCTGGTCGTGATCGCCCTCGGACTCGCCTTCCGCATCTGGTCGCTGGCCGGTTCCTGGTTCTACTTCGACGACCTGGCGTTCCTGTCGGCCGGCACCAACAATCCGCTCAGCTGGGAGTTCCTCGGCCGCAACTACGCCGGACACCTGATGCCCGCCGGCTGGCTGGTGATCAAGGGCCTGTCCACCTGGGCGCCCTACCGCTGGTCGGCCTGGGCAGGCTTCCTCGTGCTGGGCCAGCTCGTCGCCTCGCTCGGGATGCTGCGACTCCTGCGGAGCATGTTCGGCGACACCCGCGTCGTGCTCGTCCTGCTCGCCGGCTACTGCTTCCTGATCTTCACCGTCCCCGCCGGGGTGTGGTTCGCCGCGGGCATCAACCAGCTGCCCTTCCAGGTCGCGCTGGTGTTCGGGCTGCATGCCCACCTCGCCTACCTGCGCACCCACCGCTGGCAGTCCCTGGTCGCCACCTTGGCCTGGACCGTCTTCGGGCTCGCGTTCTACGAGAAGGCCGTGCTGCTGTTCGGCTTCTACGCCCTGTTCGCCCTGTGCTGGTTCGCCCGCGGAAACCTGACCGAGCGGTGCGTGGGGCTGTGGCGCGACTATCGCGTGGGGATCATCGCGCACGGGGCGGTCGCCCTCCCCTACGTCGCCGTCTACCTGAAGTTCGGGCTGCACGGCACGCAACCGGCCGGCACCCTGATCGCGTCCGTGGGCTACCGCCTCGTCGCGGTCGCGTTCAGTACCGGGGTGATCGGCGGTCCGTTCGAGTGGCGGTCGATGTCGGCCAACTCGCTCGCCGACCCCAGCGACCTGATCAGCCTGGGCTCGTGGGTGGCCCTCGGGTCGCTGGCGTACTACGCCTTCACCACCAGGACCGCGAGCCGTCGGGCCTGGAGCCTGATCGTGTTCAGCCTCGCGGCGGACGTCTACCTCCTGGCCTCGGCCCGGGCCAACCTGGTCGGCCCCGACATCGGCCTGGAGTACCGCTACCAGACCGAGTCGGCGGCCATCGTGGTCCTGTCGATCGGGCTGGCCTTCCTCCCGCTCCTGGGCGCCGCCGAGACCAACCGGCTGCGCGAGGGTGTGGACCGGCCGCACGAGCGAGCAGCCGTGATCCGGACCGTGACCGTGCTCGTGGTCGCCGGGGCGATGGTGTCGACGCTCGCCTACGTCCGGAACTGGCAGGACAACAACCCGACCAAGCCGTACTTCGACAACCTGCGTACGACGGTGGCCGCCACGGAGGGCAAGCCCCTGCCGCTCGTGAACCAGTCCCTCCCCCAGAACCTGCTGTGGGCCTTCGGCTACCCGGAGAACACCTACAGCCACGTCTTCAAGGCCCTCGACCTCCCCGTCGAGTATCCCGAGCAGTCCATCGACCGTCTCTTCGTCCTCGACGACGAGGGACGGGTCACGCCGGCGGTCGTCCCGCCGGCCCGGAGCATGGTGGGCGGGGAGGGCTGCGGCTACGTGCTGCGCCGTGCCCCGACCACGATTCCGCTGGACGGGCCCGTGGTCGGCGGTGGCTGGTGGATCCGGATGGCCTACGGCGCCCCGAGGCCGTTCCGGGTCCGCATCGGCCTCGGCGACACGACCAGGCAGATGCGGCTGCCCGCGGGTGCCCACACGGCGTACTTCCAGGCGGACGGGAGCTACGACTCGGTCGTGCTCGCGAACAGCCCCGGCGGCAGGGGCGCGTGCGTGACCCAGCTGGTGCTGGGCAATGCCGTGGCTCCCCCCGCGTCATGAGGTCGTCGCCGAGGAAGGCGTCGCACCCGGGATGGTGGGCGCGACTCTGGCGCGGTGATGACCCGGCCAACGCCTGGGTGCTGCCGGTCGCCGTGGGCCTGATCGCCGTCCAGCTCGCCTACCGCGCCTGGGTATCGGCCCAGTCCTACTGGGAGGGTGACGACTTCCAGCTGATCTCCCAGACGTTCGGCCCCGGGGGACGCTCGCTCGACGGACTGCTGACCGGCATCTCCGGCCACGTGATGCCGGCCGGCCTGTACCTGTCCTGGCTCGTCAACCGGATCTCTCCTCTGAACTACGACCTGGCCGCGGTGTCCCTGACGCTCCTGCAGGCACTGGCGAGTCTCGGCTTCCTGCGGCTGCTGCTGGTCGGGTTCGGGCGGCGCTGGGGCATCGTGCCGCCGCTGGTCCTCTACCTCGCGACCGCGTTCACGGTGCAGAGTGCGGTCTGGTGGGCCACGGGCGTGCAGGCGCTGCCGGTCCAGATCGCGTTCTTCTGGGCGATGAGCTACCAGGTGAGCTACCTGCGGTCGCGCCGCGTCGTCCACGCACTCGCCGCGACCGCCTGGGTCGTCGTCGGGCTGTTGTTCTACGAGAAGAGCCTGCTGGTCCTCGGCACGATGGCGATCGTCACGGTCGCGTACTTCACCCGGGGCGGCGCGGGCGAGCGGCTCCGGACCGTGTGGCGCGACTTCCGGGTCTCCGTGCTCGTCAACGTGTCCCTGGGGGTGGCGTACCTGGCGCTCTACGTCCACTACGGCCTCAGCTTCGACCCGGGCCAGGCCACGCACACGCCGATCGGACCGACCGCCGACGTGATGGTGCTGCGGTCCTGGGGCACCGGGATCTTCGGTGGCCCGCTCCGGTGGAACCACCCGGAGGGAGCCCCGGTCTCGTTCGCCCAACCCTCCTCGCCGCTCGTCTTGGTGTGCGCCGTCCTGTTCATCCTGTTCTGCCGGGAGCTCGCGCGGTCACGCACGGCGTCCCTGCGGGCCCTGCTGCTCCCGGGGTTCTTCCTGGCCTGCGACCTGCTGCTCGTGGTGGCAGGACGGTCGTCGTTGATCGGGCCGATCATCGGCTACGAGTTCCGCTACATCAGCGAGCTCTCGGCCGTGACCGCCGCGGCGCTGGCCTTCGCCACCATGCCCCTCCGGGGTGCCGTCGAGCAGGTGCGGACGCGGCGTCCGAGCGTCCTGCTCGACCGCAGGGGCCCGGCGACGGCCGCCTGCCTGGTGGTGGCCCTCCTCGGGACCAGCTCGACGGCGGCCTACTACCGGCACTGGATCGGTGACCAGCCGGGCAAGGCGTTCTTCTCGACGCTGGTCGCCGACAGCCGTGCGTTGCCTCGCGGCACGGCGGTCGTGGACAGCCAGATGCCGCCCACCCTGCTGTGGCCCCTCGCCTACCCCTACAACACCCTGCGCGTCCTGCTCCGTCCACTGGACCCCGGCTTCCGCTACGCGACGGAGGCGACCGACCGGCTGGCCCTGCTCGGCCCCGACGGCCACCTGGGGCAGCTCGACGTGACCCCCGTGCACCACGCCCTGCCCAGCTCCGACCCCGAGTGCGCCTACCGGGTCGGGCACGGCGTGCGTCGGATCAAGCTCGACGGCCCGTTCCTCTTCGGCGGCTGGTGGGTGAAGGTGGGCTACATCGCGACCGCGGACAGCTCGATCACCGTCAGCGCCGGTGGCCTGAGGCAGCAGGCCAGCGTCTCCAGCGGGCTGCACACCCTGTACTTCAAGGCCGGTGACGAGCGGTTCGACTCGATCCGGCTCGGCGGCCTGATCGGCGAGGCGACCCTGTGCACCAACGACGTCACGGTCGGCCGTGCGACAGTAGCGGAGCCATCATGAGCCAGCCGGACCGCACCTTCCCGACCCTGAACGCCGTGCGCGGCATCGGGGCGCTGATGGTGCTCACGACCCATGCGGCGTTCAACACCGGGCAGATCCTGCGCGGCTGGCCGGGCGGGGTGCTGGCCCGCCTCGACTTCGGGGTGCCGCTCTTCTTCGTGCTGTCGGGGTTCTTGCTGTCGCGGCCGTTCTTCCTGGCGATCGGGCGGGGTGAGCGACACCCGTCGACCCGCCACTACCTGTGGAAGCGCGCGCTCCGCATCCTGCCGTTGTACTGGGTGGTCGTGTGCGTGGCGCTGCTCTTCGACCCGGCGAACGAAGGGCTCGGCTGGCAGGTGTGGGTCCGGCAGCTGACGCTGACCCAGCTCTACTTCCCGACGCTGCTGCCCCAGTCGCTGACCCAGATGTGGAGCCTCTGCACCGAGGTCGCCTTCTACGTGATCATGCCGCTGACGGCGTACCTCCTGGCGGCGACGCGACGCCGGAAGGGTCTGCACCTACCGACGATCTGGGCCCGGGCCACGGTCGTCGCCGCGCTCGGCGTGGCCTGGCAGGCGTGGTTCGCCCACATCCCTGGGCGTGAGGGTCACTACCTGCAGTGGCTGCCGGGCTGGATGCCGATGTTCCTGGTCGGGATGTGCTTCGCGGCCGTCAGTGCCGACCTGACCCTGCGGCCCCGCGACCACGTGCTGGAGCGGATGGGTCGTGACCTGACCGGCTGCTGGATCCTGGCGGCCGCCGTGTTCGCCATCGCCTGTACGCCGGTCGCGGGTCCACGCACCCTCGCCATGCCGCTGGGCTGGGAGGCCGCCACCAAGGTCGTGCTCTACACCCTCGCGGCGGCGTTCTTCGTGCTCCCCTTGATGTTCGGTCCGGAGCTCGAAGGACGCGTCCGCCACCATCTCTCCGGACGCGTCGCGTTCTGGCTCGGCGACGTCTCGTACGGCGTGTACGCGATCCACCTGTTCATCATGGGCGTGCTGTTCCGCGTGCTCGACATCGTGCCGTTCACGGGGCACTTCTTCACGATCCTGACCCTGGACGCCGCGATCACGCTGGCGATCGCCACCCTGTCCTGGCGCTACTTCGAGAGCCCGATCCTCAGGTTCAAGAACGTCCGCTGGGTGGTGCGGCGCGAGCCTCCCGCGACCCAGGCCGATCTCGTGTTCCAGGAACGAGCACAGGAGCAAGGAGCGCGGCGCTGACGGCGGCCAGCGCCACCATGGCCCACGCCTGTGCCCAGTAGACCGACCAGGACTGCTCCTTGAGGGGTCCCCACGTGAGCCCGGCGGTGGCGACCAGCAGCGCCAGCCCGGCGACGTAGGCCCACCCGCCCGTCACCCGGAACCGGCGGGCCACCAGCCAGGTGACGGCGAGGATGCCCAGCCCTGCCCAGCCGGTGAGGAACCCGGCGGCGGCCGCGACCAGGACGAGGTCGACGCGTCCGACCCTGGCCGCCCGCAGGGGCGGGAGGTCGCGGACCGGGCCGCGCCGTAGCCGGAGCGGGGTCGCCGCGGCGATGCAGACCCCCGCGAGCACCGCCCCCAGGATCAGCAGACCCGTGAAGAGCCGAGCCGGGGTGAACCGGACGTCGACGGTGGCCGCCGGACCGGCCGGCAGCAGCCAGGCCTGCTGCCACCCGTGGGCGCGTTGCGCCGGGAGCACCGTGCCGTCGAGGGTCGCCTGCCAGCCGGGGTTGATGTTCTGGGGCATCGACAGCACCGTCGGCGACGTCCGGGCCGGCACATCGAGCGAGGCCGGCATCCCGGACGCCGTACGGGTGACCGTGGCCGGTCGGCTGGTGCCGAGGTCGGCGCCCGGGCGGGTCAGTGTCACGGAGTCCACCCGGAACGCATCCGTCGGGGCGGCGACCACCGAGGTCGGGCCGGCGAGCGTCACGCGCGGCGTGGACCCGTCGGGGACGCACACCCGGAGCGGGACGGTGGTCCCCCGGAGGAGGCTGCGGGCGTTGGCCGTGAGCGACGTGTCGAACACCGTGCCACCGACGTCGAGCCGGGGCCCCTGGCCGCACGGGACCGTCACCGTCGCGAACACGCTCCTCGTGAGCGAGCGTCCGTTGATCATGAGCTCGGAGATGCCCGGCCCGAGCTCGGTGAACTGCGTGCCGTCGGGCGTGAAGGCGGGATACGTCGACTCCACGCGGACGGTCAGGTCGCGGACCCGCCAGTGCGGGAGCCGTGCCCTCCCGTTCGCATCGACGTCGACGACCCGGTGCCGGTCTCCGGAGCGCAGCACGAGCCGCTTCGGCAGCGACGCCGGCGCACCCGGGTCGAGGTCGAGCCGCAGCCGCGACAGCGTGGTGCGGTGGGGCAGGGTGAGGCGGATCAGCGGCCGGGAGGACGTGGCGATCCAGCTGGTCGAGGGGTCGCCGTCGGCCAGCGCACCTGGCCCCTGAGCCGGGTCGCCGTCACTCTGCCGCGGCACGACGACCCGTACGCCGGAGTCACCGAACAGCGTCGGCCAGACCTGGTTCGTCCGGCGTAGCGACCCCGACACGCGGAGGTCGTAGTGGGTGGAGTGCGGCACCGTGAGCTGTCGTGCCAGGACGTCGCCGTCCTCCCCCGGCTCGCGGAGCAGCGGGTCGCAGGTGAACGCGGTCCGCACCTGGACGCACGGGAAGCGGTCCTGGTCACGGGACAGGGAGATGACGTCGACGGGCGCCTGGTCGAGCGGAGCCGGCAGGCGCAGGTAGCGCTGCGGGTGCAGGTTGTCGATGTGCACCTCGCTCAGCGACACCGAGCCGGTCAGCAGCGGGCCGTCGTACACGGGCGTGATCCGCAGGGACGACGTGCTCGGCAGGCCGACGGCGTAGGAGCCGTCATGCCCGGGCCTCGGGGCGGGCACCGTCCGCGACTGACCACCACCCGAGATCCGCAGGGACCTGAGCGGCAGCGACCCGGCGGCGACCGTGACACCCACCCGTGAGACGGGACGAGCGCGGGTCAGGTCCGCCTGCCACCACTGCTGCTTCGGGTCGGAGTCGCGCGCCGAGGCCCAGGCCGTGTCGGGGTCGTTGTCGAAGACGGCGCCCGGGTGGGCGCCGATCGCCAGCGGGGGCGTGGCGTCGGCATAGGCCTGGGACGAGCTCGCCTCGACCCCTGAGACGCCGCCCGTCCAGGTCTCGACGGTGTCCCACCGTGTGTCGTCGTCGACCACGCGGTGGGACTGCTCCTTGCCGGCCAACCGGAACGGCTCGTCGGCGGTGAGCGTGCTGGACTCGTTCCAGCGCACCGCCGGGAAGTTCATCTCGCGGCGCTTGAGACCGTCGGTCAGGACCTGCCCGGTGACGTCGGCGGCCGCTCCCGTGGCGTCGGCCGCCAGCAGCGGCGGCGTGGGAACGACCCCGGCCATCCCGGTGTCGAGCGGGCTCGAGGGGTCACCGAGGAGGACCTCCCCCGCCGTGGTGACCGCGGCCGTGGACGGGTCGCGGACCTGGTAGACGTCGATCGCCCGGGTGATGTCGGAGATGCCGTGGTCCTGCACGATCCGGGTGTTCTCCGGCGGGTTGTCGACGTAGCCGTAGGGAGCGACCCCCACCGCCGGGCCGAACGACCGCACCAGGGTGAGACCGGGGGTCTCGGAGAGCACCGCCTTCACGTACGCCGGGTCGGGTGCACCGGTGAGCAGGCGGTCGAGGTCGTTGCGGACGACGAGGGTGCCGACCCCGTTCGCAGCAAGGTAGGACGCGAGCCGGGGCTGCGGCCGGCCGGACTCGACGGCCTGCGTGACCGCGTCGAGGAACACCACGTTGCCCGGCTGGGCGAGCGGCACCACGTTGCGCACGGCCCACGGGCTCGTGGCGAGCCCCTGGAGGACGTCGTCGTGGACGTTGCCCCAGGTGTAGACGCCGAAGGGCGCGGCGGGCAGCTCGAGCGCGACCGAGCCGTCGTCGTGCTCCGCGAGATAGGTCGCCGTCTCGGTCCAGTAGCCGGGGACCTTCTGCACCCCGTCGCTGGCGGCGATCACGCCGTACAGCCACGGCGTCAGCAGGGCGAAGACCGCGACGCCGACCGCCACGCGGTAGACGCGGAGCGCCACCACCGACCCGAGGGACCGGATCACCCTGGGCAGCTCGGTCAGCGCGTGGGCCAGGCCCAGGATCAGCGGGACCCGCAGGACGACGTCGAACTTGTGGACGTTGCGGAAGGGAGCCAGGGCGAAGTCGAGCGACTGCATCCGGTCGGCGGCGAAGAAGCCCGGGAGATCGCGGGCGTAGCCGAAGCCGACGAGCACGACCCCGGCCAGCAGGCCCCACACCAGGAACCTGCGGTGCGGGTTGCCGGGCATGCACATCCCGACCAGCCCGAGCGCGGCGACGAACGCCGCGTCGACCAGGAGGTACGGCGTACCGACCACGTGGAGGCCGGCACCGAAGTCGGGCCCACCGAAGTAGGCGACCCAGTCGGAGACGCCCAGCAGGCTGCGGGTCAGGTCGGTCGGAAGGGTCGTGATCGAGGCGTTCTCGATGTAGTCGAGGAACGGCGGGGCGTAGCGGCCGAGCAGGAGGAGCGGCCCGCTCCACCACGCGGTCGCCAGCACCGTGAACAACGTCCACCAGCCCAGCAGCCGCCAGCGCCGTGGGCCGGGCTCGCGGGTCAGGAGCCAGATCACGCCGAGGGGCAGGACCGCCGCGACGGCGACCGCGTTGACGCCACCGCAGCACCCGACCACGAGCGCGCTGGCCGCAGCGGCGCGACGTACGGACCCCTCCTTCGACCCGCGGACCAGCGGCAGGAGGACCCACGGCGCCAGGGCCATCGGCCAGACCTCGACCGACACCACGCCGACGAGCGTGGTCAGGCGCGGCGTCAGGACGAAGGCGAACGCCGCGACCACCCGGGTCAGCTCGCTGCCCAGCATCAGCCGCTCGCACAGCCGCAGCATGCCGAAGAACGCCACGCACAGCAGCAGCGCCCACCACAGCCGCTGGATCATCCAGGGCGGCATGTCGAGCAGGTGCCCCAGGGCGAAGAACGGTCCCATCGGCCACGCGTAGCCGTAGCTCTGGTCGGGCACCTGCCCGAACGCCGCGTGGGGGTCCCACAGCTGGAGGCTCCGGGCCAGGAACCGACCCGGCGCGACGAGCAGGTCGAACTTGGTGTCGGCGACCATCAGCCCGGCACCCTGGATGAAGGCCAGGGCGGTGAGCACGGCGGCGTAGCCGGCTGCGCGCAGCGGGGACGTGAGCGACCCGGCCGGCGGCCGGGCGCTGGGTGGCTCCTCGGGTGGTGGCAGCCGGGTCTCCGGCCCGTCGAGGGCCGTAGACCGCACTGACATGGGGCACACCCTACCGGCGGGTCACCAGCGCTCAGGGGTGCCTGCCCGGGCGTGAGGGGTGGTCCGTACCCTCCTCCCATGACCGATCAGGCCGGCGGCGTCGCGCGCCCGCTCGAGGGGCGCCAGGTGGCCTTCCTGAGCTGGCGCGACACGCACAACCCGGAGGGTGGCGGCGCCGAGCGCGCCCTCGAGGAGGTGGCCGAGGGCCTGGTCGAACGCGGTGCCCGCGTGACGGTGTTCAGCGCCGCCCACGCCGGCGCCCCGCCGGAGGACGAGATCCGCGGCGTGCGCTACGTACGCCGGGGCTCGAAGCTGAGCGTCTACGCCCGTGGCATGCAGGCACTGCGTCGCGGCGACCTCGGGAGGCCCGACCTGGTGGTCGACGTCCAGAACGGGCTGCCGTTCTTCACCCGGATGGTGACGCGGCGACCTGTCGTCGTCCTCGTGCACCACGTGCACCGCGAGCAGTGGCCGGTGGTCTACCCCGGGACGATGGGCAAGGTCGGGTGGTGGATCGAGAGCCGGTTCGCTCCGGTGCTCTACCGGCGGTGCCAGTACGTCACCGGCTCGAAGGCCACGCGTGACGAGCTGCGCAGCCTGGGCGTGGGTCGCGACCGGATCGCCGTCGTGCACTACGGCACCGACCGGCAGCGTCCGGTCGAGGTCGGCAAGACCGCGCACCCCAGCATCTGTGTCGTGGGTCGGCTGGTGCCCCACAAGCAGGTCGAGCACGCCCTCGACGCCGTCGCCGAGCTGCGCGACGAGCTGCCCGGGCTCACCGTCACCGTCGTCGGCAGTGGCTGGTGGGAGCACGTCCTGCACGCGTACGCCGAGCAGCTCGGGCTCGGCGACTCCGTGCGCTTCCTGGGACAGGTGGACGAGGCGACCAAGGAGCGGGTCTACGAGGAGTCGTGGGTGCTCGCGCTCCCCTCGCTGAAGGAGGGGTGGGGCCTGGTGGTCGGTGAGGCGGCCCTCGCCGGCACGCCGACCGTGGCCTACGCGAGCGCCGGTGGCACCCGCGAGTCGGTCCAGCACGGCGAGTCGGGACTGCTGGTGGACGACCAGCCCGCCTTCGTGGACGCGCTGCGGCGGCTGCTCGTCGACGAGGAGCTGCGCACGCGGCTCGGCGAGGGTGCGCGGACGCACGGCGGCCAGTTCACGTGGGACCAGACGAGGTCCGGCTTCGCGGACGTGGTCGAGCAGGCGCTGGCCGGCCGACGCGTGTCGACCGACTGACAGGCTCGGCTGGGCGGTGGGCTGCTACTGCGTCGAGCCGTAGGGGACGCCGGCCGTCACGCTGCCGGGTCGGTCGGAGGAGGAGTTCACCCCGTGGGTGACGACGCCCACGATCGTGACTGCCGCGATGATGCCGCCCACGATGGCGCTGACGATCGCGCCGATGACAGGTCCAGTCAGCATCCGGGTCCTCCCCCTCGATGGTCCGGGCGTCATGGTACAGGTCAGGCGCCGGTTTGGCTGCTTCTGCTCCTCCGTGCCCGCACGGTGTCGGTGACGGCACCCGCGAGGCCGCCCAGCAGCGCAGCCAGGTAGACGACCCAGGCGAGCCCCATCGCTGCCCTGCGCACCGCCGATACGTGTCGCGGGACGGCGTGGCCGCTCAGCCGGTCGACCTCGAGGTCGGGGTGGGACGCCAGGACCACCGCGTCCAGGCGCGGTGACCTCCCGGCGGCATCCCGCTCGATCGCGACCGTCTGCACCCCGAGCGCCAGCAAGGCCTGCGTGCGCGCCGCGGCGGTGGGCAGAGCGAGCGCGGCGCGCACGGCGGCGGCTCGCGGGTCCTCCCCCGGCACGGTCGAGCCGTCGACCACGAGGGCGTCGTCGGCGACGTAGTCGGGAGGCAGGTAGCGGCCCAGCGGGTCGAGCACGGTCCGGTCGTGGTTCCACGCCGGCGCGCGGTAGGCCCCCTCCGGGAGGACGAGGAGGTCGCCCTGCCCGAGGTCGACGGCCGCCCGGGTCTCGGCCCACGAGGCTGGGTAGTCGACGGGGCGCAGGGCGCCGGAGAGGCCCCACGCGGCGTCGTACAGCAGGACCACCGGGAGCAACGCGCCCGCGGCGGCGACCACGCGTCGTACCTCGGGGTCCCCGCGGGAGAGCCGCCCGGCGAGCACCTCCACCCCTACGGCCGGCAGCCCGGCGTAGAGCGGTAGGCACAGGCCGAGGGTGCGGGTGCCGTCGCGCAGCAGGCCACCACCGGGGACGTGCCCGGCGAACCAGTCGAGGGGGGTCGGCAGCAGCCAGGTCAGGACGGCGACGCCGAAGCCGACCAGCCAGAGCACCACCAGCCGGCGGGCGTCCGGGCGTGCCGACCACGCGCGCCAGCCGGCCACGGCGAGGCCCAGGAGGAGCGCCAGGCCGACCCACGCGAGGAAGGTGGTGCGTGAGGTCGGGACGACCTCGGCGTTCCAGATGCCTCCCAGGCCGAGGGCGGCGAGCGGTGCCGGCAACCGGCCCTCGGCGTGGAGGGCGAAGACGGAGGCCCCGCTCCCCGTGGCCGACCCGGCGTGCAGCAGCCCCGCCATCAGCCACGGCGCGTTGCCCGCCACGGCGCAGGCGACCAGGGCCAGGTTCGTCCGGAGGCGTGCCCGCGTGGGCGTCCAGCCGGTCACGAGCAGGGTGAGGGCCGAGACCAGACCGGCCGAGGCGCTGAGGCTGCCGACCGCCACCAGGGCCCAGGCCAGCGCGGGCACCCGACCCGTACGACGGGTGGTACGGCCGGCGAGGACGAGCCACGGCACGACGCCGTAGCCGACGAGCACGGTCCAGTGCCCGATCGCGAGCCGCTCCGCGGTGAACGGGTTCCAGACCGCCAGCGTCACCGCGGTGAGACGTGCCGCGGTCGACCCGCCGACCACGCGAGCAGAGCCGACCCCGGCCAGGACCAGCGGGACCAGGAGCGCGACCTTCTCCAACAGCTGGGCCGGCACCAGGTTGTCGAGCACCGCTACGACGGCGTCCGACGGAACGGCGCGCGGCAGCGCCGTCGCGAAGCCGAGGAAGTCGCCCCGCAGGTCGAGGTGCGGGACCCAGACGAGGTCGTAGCTGAGCACGTAGCCGGGGCCCAGGGCCGGCCCGAGCAGCAGCGCGGCCAGCACCACTGCCCAGACCGCGGGGAGGAACCGCAGGCGTGGGGACATGCGTCAGAGAGGAAGGCGTCGGAAGACGGGCCGCGGTACGTGCCGCAGACCGGACATCACGCCCCTCAGCAAGGGGGGCACCCAGACCACCTCGGCACGGCCGGCCACCCCGCGCACCACGGCCTGCGCCACCTGGTCGGCGGTCACCGACATCGGTGCGGGCTCCCGGCCGGCCGTCATCCTCGTGTGCACGAAGCCCGGGCGCACGACGAGCACGCGCGCGCCGTGCTCTCGCAGTGCCTCACCGAGCCCTTGGAAGAAGCCGTCCATCCCGGCCTTGGTGGACCCGTAGACGAAGTTCGACCGGCGTACACGCTCGCCCGCGACCGACGAGAGCGCGACGATCGTGCCGTGGCCCTGGCGCCGTAGCACCTCGGCCAGGCACACCCCGACGCTCACGGCGCCGGTGTAGTTCACCTGCGCCAGCCGGACCGCGGCCGCGTGGTCGGTCCAGGCCTCCTCCTCGTCGCCGAGCACGCCGAAGGCCACGAGGGCCACGTCGATGTCTCGGGTGGCCGCGATCGACGCGATCAGAGCCGGGTGGGTGTCGGTGGCCTCGGCGTCGAAGTCGCACACCTCCACCTCGAAGCCGTCGGCGCGCAGACCGGCGACCGCGTCGTCGCGGCGGGGGCCTGGCCGGGCCGCGACCGTCACCACGGGAGCGGCGTCGGACCAGGCCCGGGCGACCGCGAGCGCGATCTCGCTCGTGCCGCCGAGCAGGAGCAGGGACTGCGGCCGTCCGAGTGCGTCGATCATGGATCCATCCCCAGGGTCACAGCCCGAGACGTCGGGCCAGGTCGGAGGCGAGGATACGGGCCGGGTCCACCCGGTCGCGCACCCGTGCGAACTCGTCGGCCCGCGGGTACATCGCGGCGAAGGTCCGTGCGGACAACCGGGAGTCCTTGGCGAGGTAGACCCGGCCACCCGCCTCGGCGACCCGCGCGTCGAGGTCGTCGAGCACCGGGGCGAGCCCCGGCCGGGCCGGGAGGTCGAGCGCGAGGGTCCAGCCGGCGACGGGGAACGAGAGGAGACCGTCGTTCGCCGGGCCGAACCTCTTGAGCACGGCGAGGAACGACGCGTGCCCGCCCGCTGCCAGCCGTCGTACGGCGTCGTGGACGACCTCCTCGGCGGCGTCGGGCACGACCAGCTGGTACTGCACGAAGCCCGACGGGCCGTAGAGCCGGTTCCAGTCCCCCACCCCGTCGAGCGGGTGGAAGAACGCGGCCAGGGTCTGCAGCTCCCCCTCGCGGTGGCGTGGCGCCTTGCGGAACCAGAGCTCGTTGAAGGCACGGACCGAGGCGCGCGACACCAGTCCGTCGGGAGCCCACGGGGGCGCGGACAGTCGCGGCTCGCCCGGGAGCGGGCACGGCGTGCGGGCACGGCGGCCGTCCAGCTCGGCCGTCTGGGCGTGCTCGCCGCGGGACAGCACCGACCGTCCGAGAGCCTGGCCGCGCGACACGGTGTCGACCCAGGCGACCGAGTAGGTCCACGCGTCGTCGGACTCGCGCATGGCGGCGGTCAGTGAGCCCAGGTCGCCGAACCGCTCGGTGTCGACGCGGACCCAGCCGGTCTCGACCGGGACGGTGCGCAGGGTGGCGCGCACGATCACGCCGGTCAGGCCCATCCCACCCACCGTCGCCCAGAACAGCTCGGGGTCCTCCGTGGCGCTGATCCGGTGGGTCGCCCCGTCGGGGGTGACCAGGTCGGCGGAGACGAGGTTGGCCCCGAAGGTGCCGACCCGGTGGTGGCTCTTGCCGTGCACGTCGCAGGCGATCGCGCCGCCGACGGTCACGTAGCGGGTGCCGGGTGTGACCGGCAGGAACCGCCGACGAGGCAGCAGGTAGCGCATCAGGTCGTGGAGCGACGTACCGGCTGAGACGACGACGTGGTCGCCCTCCATCCGGGTCTCGCCCGGGATCGGCAGCAGGACCGTTCCGCCCGCGTTCTGGGCGGCGTCGCCGTAGGAGCGGCCGAGGCCGCGGGCGACCAGCCCTCGCGGCCCGGGGTTCCGGAGCGCCTCGGCCACGTGGTCGGCGTCGACCGCCAGGGCGCGGGACACCACCGGCGAGGTGCGCCCCCAGCCGTGCAGACGTCTCGACTCAGCCACCGAGGACACCCAGGCTCACCAGGAGGATCCAGGCGACGCCGATCGCCTGGAGGCCACGGTCGCCCAGGATGATGTCCTCCGGCTCGGCCGCCTGGCCGGCGTCGATGTCGACGGCGTAGCGCAGCAGCCCGAGCACGAACGGCACGATCGAGATCGACTGCCACGGAACGCCGTTCGTCGGCTGCTCGAACGCCCACAGGCAGTAGGACAGCGCCGTCGACGTGGCGGCGATGCCCCAGACGAAGCGCAGGTAGGTGTCGGTGTAGCGGATCAGGGACCGGCGGGTCCCGGCCTCGCTGCCGAGGGTGTGCAGCTCGGAGTAGCGCTTCCCGGCCACCATGAACAGCGAGCCGAACCCGGCCACCATCAAGAAGAACCCCGAGAGCGGGAGCCCGGCCGCGAGCCCGCCGGCGACGGCCCGCATCAGGAAGCCCACCGCGACCACTGCGAGGTCGAAGACCGGCTCGTGCTTGAGCCAGAGCGAGTAGCCGACCTGGAGCGCGGCGTACGCCACGAGGAGCAGGCCGAGGTTCCAGTTCACGGCCGTGCCGGCCACGATCGCGCCGACACCCAGCACGGCGGCCGCGACGAGCGCGGCCCGCACGGACAGCTCTCCTGCGGCGATCGGGCGGAGCCGCTTGCGCGGGTGAGCGCGGTCGGACTCGATGTCGACGACGTCATTGACGAGGTAGACCGCACCCGACAGCGCGCAGAACGCGACGAACGCGACGGCGGTCTGCCACCAGACGGGCGTGTCGAAGAGCTGCCCGGCCGCCAGGGGGGCAGCGACGACCAGGAGGTTCTTGGTCCACTGCCGCGGGCGCATGGACCGCACGACGGCGTCGATCACGCGCCGGAGTCTAGGCCGTGGCCGCGGCTTCGGCGTGGCAGTGCGGCGAAGCGGGTCCAGGCGAACAGCCCGGATACCCTGCCTGCCGTGAGGTCGAGCGACAAGCTGCGCAGGTTCGCGCACAGCGGGAGCTCGATGGCGGTCTCGATCAGCATCGCCAACGTCGGAACCTACGGCTTCACCGTGCTCGCCGCCCGGATCCTCGGCCCGCACCAGTACGGCGCCGTGGCCGCCCTGATGGCCACCGTGCTCGTCACCAGCGTCCTGCCGCTGGGCCTCCAGGCCACCGGTGCACGACGCGTCTCGGCCGAGCCGGAGCACCGCGCCGAGATCGAGCGCGAGGTGCTACGGGTCGGCTGGCTCTCGGCTGTCGGGCTCGGCGTCCTGCTGCTGGTCGCCTCCCCGGCACTGGAGCGGCTGCTGCGGCTGGACAGCCTGGCTCCAGCGCTCCTGGTCGCCGCCACCTCGGTCCCGCTGACGCTGATGGGCGCCCAGTCCGGCGTCCTCCAGGGCGAGCGGCGGTGGTTTCCCCTCTCGCTGATCTACCTCGCGCTCGGGATTCCGCGGCTGGTCATCGGGGTGGCGTTCATCGCCTGGCAGCCGACCCAGACCTTCGCGATGCTGGGCATCGCGATCGCGGCCGTGTGTCCCGCAGTCGTCGGGTGGCTGGCGCTGCGTCATCGGGCGCGTCCGGCCGAGCCGATGGACGCGGCCGAGGCCGAGCGTCGGCACCCGACGGCGGACATCCTCCGGGAGACGGCTCACAACTCCCAGGCCCTGCTGGCCTTCTTCGCGCTCTCGAACGCCGACATCATCGTGGCCCGGCACGCCCTCGACAACCACCAGGCGGGCATCTACGCCTCGGGCCTGATCCTGACCAAGGCGATGCTGTTCCTCCCCCAGTTCGTCGTGGTCGTCGCCTTCCCCGACATGTCGACCACGGAGGGCAGACGACCCGCGCTCCTCAGGAGCCTCGGGCTCGTCGCGGTGCTGGGCGTCCTCGGCATCGCCGGCGTGCTCCTGCTGCCGCGGCTGGCGCTCGCCTTCGTCGGCGGGTCGGCGTACTCCCAGGTGTCGGACCAGCTCTGGCTGTTCGCCATCCTCGGCACGGTCCTGTCGATGCTCCAGCTGCTCGTGTACGCCGTCCTGGCGCGCAGCGGTCGCCGGCCCGTGCTGCTGGTGTGGCTGGCCTTCTCGCTGCTGATCCTGGGTGGCCTGCAGGCGATGAGCGTGACCGGGCTCCTCCTGACCGTCCTGACGGTCGACAGCGTCCTGCTGCTGGCCCTCCTGCTGACCGACGTGCTGCGGCCCGGGCAGCTGGCGCCCGCCGCCGACGACCTGCCGCGCCCGACGCCCACCGCCTGAGCGAGCTAGTGAGCGGCGTCGTGCCAGCTGCGACCGGTGCCGACCGAGACGTCGAGCGGGACGGCGAGCTCCGCGGCCCCGCCCATCTCGCGGCGTACGACCTGCTCGAGCGCATCACGCTCACCCGGGGCCACCTCGAACACGAGCTCGTCGTGCACCTGCAGCAGCATCCGTGAGGCGAGGCCGGCTTCGCGCACCGCCGTGTCGACGTGGAGCATCGCGATCTTGATCAGGTCGGCGGCCGAGCCCTGGATCGGCGCGTTGAGGGCCATCCGCTCGGCCATCTCGCGACGCTGACGGTTGTCGCTGGTCAGGTCGGGGAGGTAGCGGCGGCGACCCCACAGGGTCTCGGTGAAGCCGGTACGCCGTGCCTCGTCGACGACACCGCCGAGGTAGTCGCGCACGCCACCGAAGGTCTCGAAGTACTCGTCCATCAGCCCGCGCGCCTCGCCCGGGTCGATGCGCAGCTGCTGGCCGAGGCCGAACGCGGACAGCCCGTAGGCGAGGCCGTAGTTCATCGCCTTGATCTTGGCCCGCTGACCACCGGTCACCTCGTCGGCGGGCACGCCGAAGACCCGCGACGCGGTGATCGAGTGGAAGTCGTGCCCGGACCGGAACGCCTCGATCAGCAGGGCGTCCTCGGAGAGGTGAGCCATGATCCGCATCTCGATCTGGCTGTAGTCGGCCGTCATCAGGCAGTCGAAGCCCTTGCCCACCACGAAGCCCTCGCGGATGCGGCGCCCCTCCTCGGTGCGGATCGGGATGTTCTGCAGGTTGGGGTCGGTGCTGGACAGGCGCCCGGTGGCCGCGATCGTCTGGTTGAAGGTGGTGTGGATCCGTCCGTCGGACTGGACGGTCTTGAGCAGGCCCTCGATGGTCTGGCGCAACCGGCTGACGTCGCGATGGCGCAGCAGCGCCATCAGGAACGGGTGCTCGGTCTTCTCGTAGAGCGCCTGGAGGGCGTCGGCGTCGGTGGTGTAGCCGGTCTTGGTGCGCTTGGTCTTGGGCATCGCGAGCTCGTCGAAGAGCACCACCTGGAGCTGCTTGGGCGAGCCGAGGTTGATCTCCTTGCCGATCACCCGGAACGCCTCGCCGGCGGCGTCTCTGACCTCAGCGGCGAAGTGGGCCTCGAGCGCCTCGAGGTGGTCGGTGTCGACCGCGATCCCGGTCTGCTCGAGGGCGGCGAGCAGGTCGACCAGGGGCAGCTCGACGTCGGCGAGCAGTGAGGTGCCGCCGGTCTGCTCGATCTCGCCGTCGAGGGTGTCGGCCAGGTCGAGCACGGCTCGCGCGTGGAGCATGGCCGTGTCGGCGGCGTCGCCGCCCCCCTCGAGCCCGTCGAGGCTGAGCTTGGTCGTCGTCGGCCGAGCCCTGCTTGAGCTCGCGCTTGAGGTAGCGCAGCGTGAGGTCGGCCAGGTCGTAGGACCGCTGGTCGGGGCGGACCAGGTAGGCCGCCAGCGCGGTGTCGCTGACCAGCCCGTGGAGCGGCCAGCCGCGCGCTGCCAGGGCGAGCATCGGGCCCTTGGCGTCGTGGAGCACCTTCGGCCGAGCGGGGTCGCCCAACCAGGACATCAGGGCCGCGTCGTCCTCGGGCGTGATCTCGGTGACGTCGACCCAGGCGGCCTGGCCGTCGGCCGCGGCCAGCGCGAGGCCGCGCACCTCACCGGTGCCGGCGCCCCACGCGCCCTGCACGGTGACGCCGGTGCGGACGGCGGGACCCGCATGGGCGCCGAGCCACGGGTCGACCTCGCCCGCACCGAGCCGCACGCCGTCGAGGTCGAAGCCCGAGTCGTCGACGAGGGCGGCGTCCTGGACGTCCCACGACTCGAGCAGGCGGTCGCGCAGGACCCGGAACTCCAGCGAGTCGAACAGCGTGTGGACCAGGTCGCGGTCCCACGACTGCGCCTCGAGATCAGCCGGCGTCACCTCGAGCTCGAGGTCACGGACCAGGGCGTTCAGCCGGCGGTTGCGGATGACGTCGCCGAGGTGCTCCCGCAGCGCCTCGCCCTTCTTGCCGGTGATCTGGTCGGCATGGGTGATCACGTTGTCGAGGCCGTCGTACTCGTTGATCCAGCGCGCCGCGAAGCCCGGCCCGACGCCGGGGACACCGGGAAGGTTGTCGGAGGTCTCGCCGACGATCGCCGCGAGCTCGGGGTAGCGGTGGGGGGGTACGCCGTACTTCGCCTCGACCGCGTCGGGGGTCATCCGGGCCAGCTCGGAGACGCCGCGCATGGGGTAGAGCACGGTGGAGTGCTCGGTCACGAGCTGGAGCGAGTCGCGGTCACCGGTGAGGATCAGCACCTCCATGCCCTCGGCCAGCGCCTCGGTGACGAGCGTGGCGATGATGTCGTCGGCCTCGTAGCCCTCCTTGGCGAGGTGGCGGATGCGCAGGGCGTCGAGCACCTCGTTGATCAGCGGCAGCTGGCTGGAGAACTCGTCGGGCGTCTTGTTGCGCTTGGCCTTGTACTCGGAGTACTCCGCGAGACGGAAGGTCTGCCGCGACTTGTCGAAGGCGACGCCGATGTGGGTCGGCTGCTCGTCGCGCAGCACGTTGATCAGCATCGAGGTGAAGCCGAAGACGGCGTTGGTGTGCTGCCCGGTGGTGGTCGAGAAGTTCTCCACCGGCAGGGCGAAGAACGCCCGGTAGGCGATGGAGTGGCCGTCGAGCAGGAGCAGCCGCGGCCGGGTCGAGGTCTCTGTCACGGGAGCAGCGTCGGGCACCTGCCGACTCTATCCACTGGCACCGACAGCCCGGACCGCCGCAGGGTCGGGCAGGATGACGGCCATGACGGACGACGAGCTGCTCGCAGCGTTCATCGCCGGCGACGAGGCCGGCATGGGCGCGCTGAACCAGAAGATGGGCGTGAAGATCCTCGAGGCGTCCGCCGAGCGCGTCGTGGCGACGATGCCGGTCGAGGGCAACACCCAGCCCTACGGTCTCCTCCATGGCGGCGCGTCGGTGGTGCTCGCCGAGAGCCTGGGCTCGCTCGGGTCGGCCATCCACGCCCATCCCGACCGCATCTCCGTCGGGATCGACATCAACGCGACCCACCACCGTGCGGCGACGAGCGGCAGCGTCACCGGGGTGGCCACCCCGCTCCACCTCGGCCGCACGATGGCGTCGTACCAGATCGTGATCACCGACGAGCGCGACCGTCGCGTCTGCACCTGCCGGATCACCTGCGCCCTGCTCCCGAAGGACCAGGTCCCGGGCTGACCTGCCGGGCTGACCGGGCCGGGGCTACCGCCCGGCGACGGAGCGGGAGCTCCGCAGGCTCCGCCGTGCGGCGAGCACCTGGGTGACCTGCCGCCCGGCCGACTGACGCGACGAGAGCCTGGCGCGTACGGCGCAGGTCGGTGCGACGCGCAGCACGGCCTGCGGACCGAGCGCGAGCCGCGCCATGAACCGGTTGGCCTCGCGCGACCCCGACGCGGCCGCCGTGGCCACGTGCCCGATCCCGAGCTCCTCGGCCCAGGTGACGGCAGACTCCAGGAGCGCCTTGCCGATGCCGTGCCGGCGATGGTCGGGCACGACCGCGAGGTTGTGGACCTGGAGGATCAGCTCGCTGTTCACCGGGGAGTACGCCGCGGCCTTGAGGAAGACCGCGCCGGCGAAGCCGCCGTCGTACTCGGCGATCACCAGGCGTTCGCCCGGCCGGTCACCGAGTCTCTCGATCGCTGTGGCGACGTCGTTCAGCGGCTCGTCCGCCGAACCACGACGCAGGAACGGCTGCCAGAGCTCGGCCAGCTGTTCGACATCGGCAAGAGTGGCTTCGCGCATGGCCACCAAGGACCGACTCATCCGAGGACCTCCCGGTCAACGAAGGAGCGACACCGTCCGGTCCCCCCGTAGGCGTCGCACAGGCAGACTACGCTCAGTCCACCCGAGTTGTCCCAGGAGTCCCGTGATTGCAGGTACCGGCACCGTCGTCAACGTCGCCACGGTGCTCCTCGGGTCTGCCGTGGGCGTCCTCGCCGGCAACCGCCTGCCGTCGCGCACCCGCGACCTCGTCACCGACGCGCTCGGCCTGGTGACCCTGCTCATCGCCGCCCTGTCCGCCCTCGCGGTGACCGATCCCGCGCTCGCCGACGCGGTGGGCAGCCACGCACCGCTGCTCATCGTCCTGGCGTCGCTCGTCGTGGGCGGCGTCATCGGGTCGCTGCTCCGGCTGGAGCAGCGGGTGGAGTCGCTGGGTGGCTGGCTCCAGAAGCGCCTCTCGGGAGCCTCGGACTCGGCGGAGCGTGCGCGGTTCATCGAGGGTTTCGTGACGTCGTCCCTGGTGTTCTGCACCGGGCCACTGACGATCCTGGGCTCCCTCTCCGACGGGCTGGGTCACGGGGCCGACCAGCTGTACCTGAAGGCGACCCTCGACGGCTTCGCAGCGATCGCGTTCGCCGCGTCGTTCGGGTGGGGTGTCGCTGCCAGCGCGCTGACCGTGCTCGTCGTGCAGGGCACGATCACCGCGCTCGGCGCCGTGCTGGGCGACGTCTTGTCGGATGCCGGGCTGGCGGCCGTCACGGCGGCCGGGGGCCTGATGCTCGTCGGCGTCGCCCTGCGCCTGCTCCGGATCCGCGAGATCGCCGTGGCCGACCTGCTGCCGGGCCTGGTCGTGGCCCCCCTCCTGGTCTCCGCGGTCGCGGCCTTCCGCTGAGCCCAGACGGAGCGGCCCCGCGCACTGCGCGGTCGCGCTTGTCTGATCACTCACAGCGACTGGTCGGAACAGGCCAGGGGTCGGCCCGGTTGGGCCGGGTATGACTCCTTCCACCACAGTCCATCGTGCCGAGACCTTCCGCCTGGGCGGCGACCTCGAGGTGCACCGCCTGGGCTACGGCGCCATGCAGATCACCGGCGACGGCGTCTGGGGGCCGCCGAAGGACCACGAGGGGGCTCTGGCCGTGCTCCGAGCCGCGGTGGAGGGCGGCGTCGACTTCATCGACACCGCCGACAGCTACGGCCCGGTCGTCAGCGAGCAGCTGATCGCCGAGGCCCTGCACCCCTACCCCGACGACCTGGTCATCGCCACCAAGGCGGGATTCACCCGGACCGGCCCCGGCGAGTGGACGGCGGTCGGCCGTCCGTCGTACCTCAAGCAGCAGGTCGAGCTCAGCCTCCGCAACCTCCGGACCGACCGGATCGACCTGATCCAGCTGCACCGCATCGACCCCGAGGTCCCGCTCGAGGACCAGGTGGGCGCCTTCGCCGAGCTGCGGGAGCAGGGCAAGGTCCGGCACATCGGTCTGTCCGAGGTGTCGGTCGAGGAGGTCGAGAAGGCCCGCGCGGTCACCGAGATCGCCAGCGTCCAGAACCTCTACAACCTCACCAACCGGCAGTCTCAGGACGTGCTCGACCACGCCACGCGCGAGGGCATCGCGTTCATCCCGTGGTTCCCCATCGCCACCGGTGACCTGGCCGGCCCCGACAGCCCGGTGGCCGACATCGCGCGCGAGCGGGACGCCTCTCCGTCACAGATCGCGCTGGCCTGGCTGCTCCAGATCTCCCCGGTCGTCCTGCCCATCCCCGGCACCAAGTCAGTGGACCACCTGCGGGAGAACCTCGGGGCCGCGACGCTGGAGCTCTCCGACGACGACCTGGCGCGCCTGAACGCCCTCGCCTGACGTCATCCCTCGGTCAGGTGGGACCCGGGTCGTCCGCCCCACAGGCCACTAGGGGCTCCTGTCAGGCGGACGACCCACCACACCACAATGCCTGGGGCGGTGGGTCAGATGTCGCCGCCGAGGTAGGCGGCCTTGACCGACTCGTCGCCGGCGAGCTCGGCGCCGGTCCCGGACCGGACGATCTCGCCGGTCTCGAGGACGTGGGCCTGGTCGGCGCGGCGGAGGGCCTGGGCGGCGTTCTGCTCCACCAGCAGCACGGTCGTGCCCTGCTCGTTGATCTCGCCGATGATCGAGAAGATCTGCTGGATCAGCTTCGGGCGCGAGCCCCATCGAGGGCTCGTCGAGCAGCACCAGCCGCGGCCGCGCCATCAGGGCGCGGCCGATGGCGAGCATCTGCTGCTCGCCGCCCGACAGCGTGCCGGCGCTCTGGTTGACCCGCTCCTGCAGCCGCGGGAACAGCTCGAAGACGCGCTCGAGATCCTCCCGGTAGGCCGCGGTCTTGCGGTCGTTGCGGACGTAGGCGCCCATGTCGAGGTTCTCGCGCACGGTCATGCCCGGGAAGCAGCCGCGGCCCTCGGGCGACTGGCTGATCCCGAGCTTGACCCGTTCGAACGACGGCAGGTGGGTGATGTCCTTGCCGTCGAAGATGACCTTGCCCTGGCGCACCTTGCGCAGCCCGGAGAGGGTCTTGAGCGTCGTGGTCTTGCCGGCACCGTTGGCGCCGATCAGCGTGGTGATCTCGCCTTCCTCGACCCCGAAGGTGATGTCGCGGATCGCCTCGATGTGGCCGTAGTTGACGCACAGGCCGTCGACCTCAAGAAGCATCTTCGTCGTCCACTCCCAGGTAGGCCGCGATCACGGCGGGGTTGTCGCGGATCTCGGCCGGTGTGCCCTCGGCGATCTTGCGGCCGAACTCGAGCACCACGATCCGGTCGGTGACGCCCATCACCAGCCGCATGTCGTGCTCGATCAGCAGCACGGTGTAGCCCTGGTCGCGGACCTTGCGGATCAGGTCCATCAGCTTCGCCTTCTCGGCCGGGTTGAAGCCGGCGGCCGGCTCGTCGAGGCACAGCAGCTTCGGCTTGGTCGCCATCGCCCGGGCGATCTCGAGCCGGCGCTGGTCGCCGTAGGAGAGGTTCTCGGCCAGCTCGTCCGCGCGTCCGGCGACGCCGACGAACTCGAGCAGCTCGTACGCCGCGTCCACCGCGGCCGCCTCGGTACGTCGGTGCAGGGGCGTGCGGAACAGGGCGTTGAGCAGACCGACCTTGCTGCGCGCGTCGGCGCCGACCATGACGTTCTCGAGCGCGGTCATCGCCTTGAAGAGCCGGATGTTCTGGAAGGTGCGGGCGATGCCGAGCTTGGTGATCTGGTAGCGCTTGCAGTCTGCCAGCGCGGTGACCGTCGAACCGGATCTCGCCGCTCGTCGCCTGGTAGACGCCGGTCATCACGTTGAAGCAGGTGGTCTTGCCGGCGCCGTTCGGGCCGATCAGGCCGAGGATCTCGCCCTCCCTGATGTCGAAGCTCACCTGGTCGAGCGCGGTGACGCCACCGAACCGGATGGTGACGTCGTCGACCTCGAGCAGCGCCCTGCGAGTGTCCTGTCCGGTGTCCACCTCAGGCATCGACGGCCTCCCCCCTTCCAGCTCCTCGATCTCGGCCTTGGCCCGCAGATCGCGCGTCGGTGCGTCGTGGCGGCAGCAGGCCCTGCGGCCGGAAGTTCACGATCAGCATCAGCGCCAGGCCGAAGATCAGCAGCCGCCAGTCGCTCAGCGCGCGGAAGCGCTCGGGCAGGTAGGCGACCAGAACGCCGCCGACGATCGCGCCCCAGCGGTTGCCGGCGCCACCGATGATGACCGCGGCCACGAACAGCATCGAGCAGCAGGATCAGGAAGCTGTTCGGGTTGATGTAGCCGCCCTGACCGGCCGCCAGCATCGACCCGGCCAGGCCGCCGATCGCAGCGCCGAGCGCGAAGGCCAGCAGCTTGTAGCGGAACGTCGGCACGCCCATCAGCTCGGCGGCGTCCTCGTCCTCGCGGGTCGCCTCCCAGGCACGGCCGACCCGGCTCTCCTTGATCAGGTAGTCGGCGACCAGCACGATCAGGAGCACCGTCAGCACCAGCCAGTAGTACGGGACCGCGTCGAGCACGCCGAAGACCAGGAACGGCGTCTTGTGCTCGTTGTCGATCAGGCGGGACCAGCCCGTTCCAGGCCAGGTGCGGGATCTGGAACAGGCCGTCCTGGTCGGTGCCGACCGGGTTGGGCCCGATGCTCGGCGGCGACGGGATGTCCTTGATGCCCGCCGAGGCGCCGAGCCAGCCGGTGTTGAGGATGGCGATCCGGATGATCTCGCCGAACCCAGCGTCACGATCGCGAGGTAGTCGCCACGCACCCGCAGGGTCGGTGCTCCGAGGATCACGCCGGTGACCATGGTCACCGCGATCGCGACCGGGAGCGCCAGGAAGAACGGCCAGTGCCAGTGCTGGGAGGTCAGCACGCCGGTCGTGTAGGCGCCGATGGCGTAGAAGCCGACGTAGCCGAGGTCGAGCAGGCCGGCGTAGCCGATCACGATGTTGAGGCCGACCGCGACCAGGGCGTAGGACGCATCGCTCGACCATCGACGCCGCCGAAGTCGGAGTCGGTGGTGGTGATGACGGGCGGCCGCAGCAGCGGCAGCGCGTAGGCCAGGAGGATGCCGCCGCACGATCATCAGCCGCGCGCACCCAGCTGCGAGGAACGCCGGGAGCCGAACGGGCCGAGCTCCGGAGCCTGCGCTCGGTGGCGGCGCGGTGCTCATGCGCGGCCTTCCGAGCGACTCACCGAGGATGCCGGTGGGCCGGACCAGCAGGATCAGGACCAGCAGCACGAACGCGACGACGTCCTTCCACTGGGTGCCGAACAGCGCCGACCCCCAGTTCTCGGCGACGCCGAGGACCAGGCCGCCGACCAGGGCGCCGCGCAGGTTGCCGATGCCGCCCATGACCGCGGCGGTGAACGCCTTGACGCCGAGGATGAAGCCGGCGTTCTGGCGGGTCGACCCGATCCGGATCATGTAGAGCGTGGCGGCGGCGCCGGCCATGATGCCGCCGATCAGGAACGTCGCCTGGATGACCCGCGTGGAGTTGACGCCCATCAGGGCCGCCGACTCGGGGTCCTGGGCGACCGCGCGGATGCCGCGGCCGAGACGGGTGCGGCGCACGAAGGTGTCGAGGACGAACATCATCAGCAGCGCCGCAGACGATCACCAGCAGGTCGACGTCGGTGACCCTGTAGTCGACGACGTTGAACACGCCGTGCGGGTCGATGGTGACCGGGCTGGAGTAGACGTTGCGCGCCTGGGCGACGTAGTTGGCCAGCTTGTCGTCGAGGCCGAACCAGCCGGCGATCCGGTCGCGCAGGCCCATGATCTCGGCGAGCGAGAACGACGCGCCGATCGCCGAGATCAGGATGATCAGCTTGGGGGCGCCGCGCCTGATCAGCGGCCGGTAGGCCACGCGTTCGAGCAGCAGTGCGATGGCCGCCGACATGGCCATCGCCGCGACCAGGGCGAGCCCAGCAGCCCCAGAGAGCTGACCAGGCTCTGGTTGGCCGAGCGTCGTGCCGTGGAAGAAGACCACGACCCAGGCCACGGCGAAGGTCCCGTACATGAAGACCTCGGAGTGGGCGAAGTTGATCAGCTGCAGGACGCCGTACACCATCGTGTAGCCGAGCGCGACCAGCGCGTAGATGGCGCCGAGCGCCAGCCCGGTGATGGTCAGCTCGAAGAAGTGGTCGAACAGGAACGCGAAGTCCACGGCATTCCCTTCACGGCACGGCAGCGGCTGCGGCCGGGAGTCGTCCCCGGCCGCAGCCGTGCGGTGGTCCTAGCGGGACAGGGTCAGTTGATCGGCGTCGGGTTGGCCGTGTCCAGCTTCCCGTTCTTCACCTTGTAGGCGTAGATCACCGACTCCTTGATGTCGCCCTTGTCGAACGCGATCGGGCCGCTGACACCGGTACCGGTGTAGGAGCTGACGAAGGCGTTCAGGTCCGCGTGGCTCGTCTTGCCGGCGTCGAGCCCGGCCAGGAAGATGTTCGCCGCGTCGTAGGCCTGGGTGGAGTACAGACCCGACGGGCTGCCGTTGACCGCCTTGTACTTGGCTGTCGAAGTCCGCAGGAGCCGGACCGGCAGGAGCCGTCAGGATCGCGCCGTTGGCGGCCTGGGCGCCTGCGGCCTTGACGAACGCCGGGTCCTCCGAGCCGTCACCGGACATGAACAGGCCCTTGTAGCCGGCCTGGCGCAGCTGCTTGACCAGCAGACCAGCCTCGGCGTAGTAGCCGCCGTAGAAGACGGCGTCGGCACCGGAGCCGGTCACCTTGGTGACCGTCGCGGAGAAGTCGGTCTGACCGGTCTGGACCGTGTCGGTGTTGCCGCTCTTCAGGCTCGAGCCGAGCCCGTCCTTGACGTAGCTGGCGAGGCCCTTGCCGTAGTCGGAGCCGTCGTCGACGACGAAGACCTTGGTCGCTTGACGGTGTTGGGGATGTACTTCGCGGCAGCGGCGCCCTGCGCCGAGTCGTTGCCGATGACGCGGTGCCAGGTGGCCCAGCCCTGCTGGGTGATGGTCACGTTGGTGGCCGAGGGCGAGATCGACGGGAGGCCGGCCGCGTTGAACGTCTTGCCGGTCGCCAGCGACTCACCGGAGAAGCCGGGGCCGACCAGGCCGACGATCGAGTCGTCGCCCACGATCTGGGTGGCCAGCGGGGTCGCCTTCTCCGGGTCGCCCTGCGAGTCGAACACCTTGAGGCCGACCTTGCAGTCGGCGTGCTTGGCCTTGTTGTACTCGTCGAGGGCGAGCTTGATGCCGCCGACCATGTTCTGGCCGAGCGCGCCGTAGTCGCCGGTCGTGGCGCCGAGGAAGGCCAGGTTCTGGCCGGACGTGCAGTCGGATGACGCGCCGGCGCTGGCGCTCGACGACGTGGTCTGCAGCCACAGGCCGAGAGTGCCAGGCCTGCAGCCGCCACCGCGGCCAGGATGCGCAGGTTGTGCTTGGTGCCCATGTAGAGTCCTCCGTCGGTGCTTCTGCCGCAGTGGGCGGCGCTGTCGAGATTGCGGGCAACCTAGCACCTAAGGGGGGTCGGTCTCGCCCCTCGGCCCCGGAATGTTGCACAGTTTCGCGATTGTGACGTTGCCGGAACCCCGCGGAAACGGGGCTGCCAGGGCGGTCGGTCAGGAGCCGGACGACGCCGTGCTCGACGACGCCCTCGGCGACCTCGCGCATCGAGCGGCGCAGGTCCATCGCGGTCTTCTGGATCCAGCGGAACGCGTCGGGCTCGCTGAGGCCGAGCTCCTTCTGCAGGACCCCCTTGGCCCGGTCGACGGCCTTGCGCGCCGCCAGCTGCTCGCCGAGGTCGGCGACCTCGCTCTCGAGCGCCCCGAGCTCGGCGAACCGGCTGACCGCGATCTCGATCGCCGGCACGAGGTCGGTCCGGGTGAACGGCTTGACCAGGTAGGCCATCGCGCCCGCGTCGCGGGCCCGCTCGACGAGCTCGCGCTGGGAGAACGCGGTGAGGATCACCACCGGCGCGATCCGGTCGCGCGCGATGCGCTCGGCGGCGGCGATGCCGTCGAGCACCGGCATCTTCACGTCGAGGATCACCAGGTCGGGCCGCTGCTCCTCGGCCAGGTCGACGGCCCGGGCGCCGTCCGCGGCCTGCCCCACGACGTCGTACCCCTCCTCGGCCAGCATCTCGGCGAGGTCCATCCGGATCAGTGCCTCGTCCTCGGCGATGACGACGCGACGCGGCTCGGGAGTGGTCACCGGGTCAGGCTATCCGGGGCCGGTCCGGCACCCTCGGTCCGGTAGGTTGGGCGCCGCCCCGCCGGGTTGGCGGAATCGGCAGACGCGATGGTCTCAAACACCATTGTCCGAAAGGACGTGTGGGTTCGAGTCCCACACCCGGCACCATGTCGGTGCTCGCGAGCAGCATCGGGCGTGTCCCACATCCGACCTCCGCGATCGTCGCAAGCGCGCTGACCGCTTGCGACTCTGGTATGCCGGATGCTGAGAATGCGCGAGCAGCACGGCGTGGCCGTCAGCACGATCCGGAGGTGGCGGCGGCTCTATCAGCGTCGTGGCCTGCCCGAGGGCAGCGCACCCACGTGTGCCGTGTCCTCGCTGCGCCCAGGCCGCCCTCGATGAGTCGGCATACGCCGAGCTGCTGGGCTGGTACCTCGGTGACGGCCATATCTCCCGAGTCGGGGAGGCGTCTGGAACCTGCACGTCTTCAACGACGTCCTACCCCGTGCTGAATGCGACCTGGTCGACTTGATGCGAGGGTGAAACCTGGTGGACGGCCACATACCCGTGTGACCCGGATGTGTCGTGACCACCATCTCCTGGAAGCATTGGCCTTGCCTCTTCCCTCAGCACGGCCCCGGCCGCAAGCACGAGCGCCCGATCGTGCTCGAGGACTGGCAGCGGGAGATCGTCGACGCGCCACCCGGCCGACCTGCTCCGTGGGCTCTTCCACTCCGACGGCACCCGCACGAACAACTGGGCGACGCAGGTGGCGGAGGGCGCAAGCGCTACGACTATCCGCGCTGGGAGTTCGTCAACAGCTGCGACGACATCATCGCCATTTGCACCACCGCCCTGGACGTCTTCGGGCTGCATGGAGGCGGCCGCGGTCGACGCCGTCTCCGTGGCCCGGGCCGCCGACGTCGACGCTCGACGACCTGATCGGTCTGAAGTGCTGATCGCCCGCAGGCTCAGCGGTGGTAGGCCGGGGCCACCTCGTTGATGGCGTCGCCCATCTGGTGGACCCGCAGGGCGTTCGTGAGCCCGGGATGCCCGGGGGGCTCCCGGCGATGATCACCACCTTGTCGCCCTCGACGACCCGCCCGATCTCGAGGAGCTGCTCGTCGACCTGGCGCACCATCTCGTCGGTGTGCTCGACGTCGATGGTCTGGAAGGTCTCCACGCCCCAGCTCATCGACAGCTGCGAGCGCATCTACGACTCCGGGGTGAAGGCGAGCACGGGGATGTGGCCGCAGTAGCGAGCCGGCGCGGCGGAGTCACCGGTCTGGGTGAACGCCACGATGTACGCGCGCCGTGCGCTCGGCGACCTCGGCGGCCGCCTTGGCGATGATCCCGCCGCGGGTCTCGGGGTTCCAGTCGATGCGGCCATCTTGGCCAGCCCGTGGTCCTCGGTGGACTCGATGATCCGGGCCATCGTCCGACGGTCTCGATCGGATACTCCCCGACGCTCGTCTCGCCGGAGAGCATCACCGCGTCGGCGCCGTCGAGCACGGCGTTCGCCACGTCGGAGGCCTCGGCGCGGGTGGGACGCGGGTTGGTGATCATCGACTCCAGCATCTGGGTTGCCACGATCACCGGCTTGGCGCTGCGGCGGGCCTTGTCGATGACCCGCTTCTGCAGGACCGGGACGTCCTCGAGGGACACTCCACGCCCAGGTCGCCGCGGGCGACCATGATCCCGTCGAAGGCCTCGACGACCCCGTCGAGGTTGTCGAGCGCCTGGGGCTTCTCGATCTTGGCGATGACCGGCAGCGCCGCCCTCCTCGCGCATGATCCCGCGCACGTCCTCGGCGTCCGCGGCCGAGCGGACGAAGCGACAGCGCGACGAAGTCGACCGACGTCGCAGCGCCCAGCGCAGGTCGTCGATGTCCTTCTCCGACATGGCCGGGAACGCTACCGCGACGCCCGGCAGGTTGAGGCCCTTGTGGTCGCTGACCTTGCCGCCGACCTCGACCGGTCGTGACGTCGTCGTCCTCGACCTTGATGACGCGCAGCCGCAGCTTGCCGTCGTCGACCAGGATCGGGTCGCCCCGACGACGTCGCCGGGCAGGCCCTTGTACGTCGTGCCGCAGATCGTGCGTCGCCCTCGACGTCGCGGGTCGTGATCACGAACTCCTCGCCGTCCGCGAGCGTCACCTTGCCGGCGGCGAACGTCTCGAGCCGGATCTTGGGTCCCTGGAGGTCGGCGACGATGCCGACCCCGTGCCCGCTGGCGTCGGAGGCCTGCCGCACCATGTCGTAGCGCGCCGGTGGTCTTCGTGGTTGCCGTGGCTCATGTTCAGCCGGGCGACGTCCATCCCGGCCTCGACCAGCTCGCGGATCTTCTCCGGCGTGTCGACCGCGGGGCCGAGGGTGCACACGATCTTGGCTCTTCGCACGTGCTCAACCTAGCGAGTGTTGGATCGTTCCAAGAACTTCTCACCGAACCGAGAATATCAGACCGGTCGGTGACCGCGGGTCCTCGCCACCGAGCAGCCAGACGGTCGCCGTGCGTCGCGACCGCGGCGTCGCTGAGCGCGTGGGAGCTGTCCCGCCGTGAACCGCCCGGTGGCCGGGTCGAACCACCACATCGCGGCGGTCTGCCGGTCGGGTGTGACCCGCCCGCCCATCAGCAGGATCCGATCGCCGACCGTGGCCGCCATCGCGTGCCCGAGCGGCACGGGCAGCCGCGCCACGACCCGGGTGCGCCGGTGCGAGGTCGACCGCCTGGACCGTGTCCAGCTCGCGGCCCAGGACCTCCCCGCCGAAGACGTACGCCGTGTGACCGGCGACCGCGGTGGCGGCGTACCGGATGCCGTACACGAGCCTGCCCCGTGTCCGGGTCCTCCCCGTGCGCGTTCAGGGCGAGGACCGCGGTCGGAGTACTGGCGCCGTCGTACCCGCCGATC
>CAVWDJ010000003.1:0-19881 GCA_963753705.1 uncultured Actinomycetota bacterium | reverse complement strand
GGAACTCCACGACGTCGCCGTCGTGCATGACGTAGTCCTTGCCCTCCATCCGGACCCGCCCGGCCTCCTTGGCCTTGAGCATGGAGCCGGCGGCGAGGAGGTCGTCGTACGACACGATCTCGGCCTTGATGAAGCCGCGCTGGAAGTCGGTGTGGATGACGCCGGCGGCCTCGGGGGCGGTGGCGCCCTTGCGGATCGTCCAGGCCCGCGTCTCCTTGGGACCGGCGGTGAGATAGGTCTGCAGGCCGAGGGTGTCGAAGCCGACGCGGGCGAGCTGGTCGAGTCCGGACTCCTCGATCCCCATCTCGTGGAGCATCTCGTGGGCCTCCTCGTCGGAGTCGAGCTCGACGAGCTCGGACTCGAACTTCGCGTCGAGGAAGATCGCCTCGGAGGGGGCGACGAGGTCCTGCATCTTCTTCTTCAGCTCGGCGTCGGCGAGCTCGTCGGCGTCACAGTTGAAGACGTAGATGAACGGCTTGGCGGTGAGCAGCGAGAGCTCGCGGATCAGGGCACGGTCGATCGAGGTGTTGATGACCGGCGTACCGGCCTCGAGTGCGGCGAGCGCCTCGCGGGCGGCGTCGAGGTTGGCGGCGAGCGCCTTGTCTGCCGCGGGCCTCCTTCTCCAGCCGCGGGATCGCCTTCTCGACGGTCTGCAGGTCCGCCAGGATCAGCTCGGTCTGGATGGTGCCGAGGTCGGACTCCGGGTTCACCTCTCCGTCGACGTGCGTGACGTCCTCGTCTCGGAAGACCCGGGTGACCTGGCAGATCGCGGCCGACTCGCGGATGTGGGACAGGAACTTGTTGCCCAGCCCCTCGCCCTCGGAGGCACCGCGGACGATGCCGGCGATGTCGACGAACTCCACGGTGGCGGGCAGGATCTTCGCCGAGCCGAAGAGCTCGGACAGCGGCTGGAGCCGCTCGTCGGGTACGCCGACGACACCGACGTTGGGCTCGATCGTCGCGAACGGGTAGTTCGCCGCGAGCACGTCGTTCTTGGTCAACGCGTTGAAGAGCGTCGACTTGCCCGCGTTGGGGAGTCCGACGATGCCGATGGTGAGAGCCACGGGGGGCGAGTCTACGGAGCAGAGGGCGGTGGACCCGAATCGTCCGCACCTGCGAGCAGCTCCACGCGGCGGGTCCAGGCGAACCGCAGCACCGTGATCGAGAAGATCCAGGTGATCGTGACGATCACGGCCTCGAACGCTCCTCCCCCGCCCTTGCCGAAGATCCCGTGCTCGAGGTCGTAGAGCAGGTCCATCGAGCCGAGGTAGAGCCCGGCCGCGCCGGTGGCGATCAGCCAGAGCAGGGCACTCGGGCGCCGTCGCACCAGCGTCACCAGCGCGAGCACGCAGGCGAGCCCCAGCCAGAGATCGGCCAGGGGGAAGGCGTTCTCGAAGTCGTAGTAGGACTGCGTGTGCTCGCTCGCGAGCCAGTCACGCTGGGTGAACCAGATCGACCAGTACGCCACGTCGAGCGCGATGGCGATCACCAGCATCACGATGACGAGGCGCCTCATGGGCCAGATCCAAGCACGCACGGCGCCCGGCCTGCTGGCCGGGCACCGTGGCGGAAACGGGTGGGTCAGTCGTCGTGGCCGCCGTGATGGCCGCCGTCGTCACCGCCGTGGTGCCACCGTGGTCGTCGCCCGGCTCGGTGCCGTGGTGACCGTGGTCGTCGCCCGGCTCCGGGTCGCGTGCCGGTGGTGACCGGGACGGTCGTCGGCGCCGTGGTGACGGTGGTGACCGGGACGGTCGTCGGCGCCATGATGACGGTGATGGCCGGCGGGGTCGTCGGCGCCGTGGCGCGCCGCGCTCCGCACCTGGGGCGACGAGCTGTCGGCCGTTGCGGCGTCGGCAGCGTAGGCGCCGAGACCCGCGGTGGCGGCCAGGGCCGCGGCGGCGGCGAGACAGGCGATGCGCTTCATGGTGTGCTCCTCAGAAGGGGGATCGTTCCGTGCCACCACGGTGTCGCGAACCCGGTCGGGGTCACCATCGGACGGTGGTCCTACGACCATCCGCACCGCAGGGGCACCGCCCATCGGGAGGGTCTCCACCGCCCCTAGGGTGGGTGGATGCGGATCGCCACGTGGAACGTCAACTCTCTCCGGTCACGCATCGAGCGGGTCGAGGCGTTCCTCCAGCGGCACGAGGTCGACGTGCTCGCACTCCAGGAGACCAAGGCCCGCGAGGACCAGCTGCCCCTGATGGGGCTGCAGGCGGCGGGCTACGACATCGCCGCCGCGGGCACCAACCAGTGGAACGGCGTCGCGATCGTCAGCCGGGTGGGGCTGGACGACGTGAGCATCGGCTTCGACGGGATGCCGGGCTACGGCGAGCCGCTGGCGGCCGAGTCGCGGGCGATCGCGGCGACGTGTGGCGGCGTACGCATCTGGTCGCTCTACGTGCCCAACGGCCGCAAGCCGGACGACCCCCACTACGTCTACAAGCTGGACTGGCTGGCCCGCCTCCGTGAGGCTGCCGGCGCGTGGATGGACGGGCAGACGGCGTTGGTCGGCGACTGGAACATCTGCCCGACCGACGCCGACGTCTTCGACCCCGCGCAGTTCAAGAACTCCACCCACGTCACGCCGCCGGAGCGCGCGGCGTTCCAGGCGTTCCTCGACGACGGGTACGCCGAGGTCACCCGCGAGCACGCGCCGGGCTACACCTACTGGGACTACTACCGGCAGAGGTTCGAGCGTGATCGAGGGCTCAAGATCGACTTCGTCCTGGCCACGCCCTCACTCGCCGGGCGCGTCACCGGTGCGTTCATCGACCGGGAGGAACGCGCCGGTCAGGGCGCATCCGACCACGCCCCGGTCGTCGTCGACCTGTCCGACTGACCGCCGGGCTAGCACTTCGCCTGGAAGCTCAGGTGGTCGACCCAGGTGACGGTCTCGTCGCCGCTGGCGTCGTGGTAGGTCAGGACCACGCCGTCGGTCTTCGAGCGGCAGGGCGTCGGGGTAGACGCGCAGGTGCAGGAAGACGTTGTACCAACCGGTGGCCGGGTCGAGGGTCGCGCCCGCGGCCGGGACGCGCTTCGTCCACTGCACGCTGCTGCCCTGCACCAGGATCGCCGGAGCCGGCCACCCATCGACGATGCCCGTGCCGCCGGTGGACGCGGCGGGAGCCACCCAGGAGCCCGGCCACCTGGACGCCGTCGGCGTAGGTCACCGACGCGCTGTCGAGGGTGACGGGCGAGGGCGCCTTGACCATCACCGGGTAGTAGACGTAGTCGACCGGGTCGGTGCCGGGGATCGCCAGGCAGGTGTGGGAGTGGCGCCCGTTCGACTTCGGGCTGAAGGTGAGGGCTGCCACGGTGCCGGAGGTCGAGCCGGAGGTGGGAGCGGTCGTCGGCTCCGACGTGGCCGGGCTCGTCGGGGATGCTCGACGGGGTGTCCGACGGCGAGTCGCTCCCCGCCGGATGGTGGCTGCCCGTGTGGGACGCCGCGGGCTCGGGCGAGCTCGACCCGAAGCATCCCGAGAGCAGGGTGCACGCCGCCACCGCCACCACTGCTGTGCGTACGCCGTGCCTCATGGGGCTCACGTTAACCAGTGTTGTCGGTGGTCCCTGGGACCGTGGCCGTATGAACGTGATGTCGGAGCTGGTGATGCTTCTCATGGGGCTCGCGCTGGGCGCGGTCGTCGGCGTGCTCTGGGCGCGCTCCCGACCGTCGTACGTCGAGGGGCTGGGCCAGGGCATGGTCGACCAGGCCGAGGTCATGCAGGGCCTCGACCGGCTCAGTGACCAGCTGCAGGGCTTCGAGCACGCGCGGGCGACGTGGCAGGGCGAGCTCCACCAGCAGGTGCTCGACATGCGCCACACCGCCGACGGCCTGCGGCGCGAGACGCAGACCCTCTCCACCGCGCTCCGCCGGCCCCAGGTCCGGGGCCGCTGGGGCGAGCTCCACCTGCGCCGGGCGGTCGAGCTGGCCGGGCTGGTCGACCGCTGCGACTTCGACGAGCAGGTCCAGCTCGCCGACGGCGCCCAGCGACCCGACCTGGTGGTGCGGCTGGCCGGCGGGCGCAGCGTGGTGGTCGACGCGAAGGTCCCGCTCGACGCCTTCCTCGACGCCACCGCGACCGACGAGCCCGAGCTGCGCGCGGCCCATCTGGCCCGCCACGCGCGGCAGCTGCGCGGCCACATCGAGCTGCTGGGCTCCAAGCGCTACTGGCGCTCCCTGCCCGAGACCCCGGAGTTCGTGGTGCTCTTCCTCCCCGCCGAGTCGTTCCTGGCGGCCGGGCTCGACGCCGACGCGTCCCTCATCGAGTACGCCGCCGAGCGCGGGGTCGTGCTGGCCAGCCCGACCACCCTGATCGCGCTGCTCCGCACGGTGGCCCACGGCTGGCGCCACGAGTCGCTGGCCGACCAGGCCCGCGAGATCCACCGGATGGGTCGCGACCTCCACGAGCGGCTGCGCACCATGGGCAGCCACCTCGGCAAGCTCGGTCGCGCGCTCGACACCGCGGTCGGCGCCTACAACCAGACCGTCGGGTCGTGGGAGTCGCGGGTCCTCGTGGCCGCGCGGCGGTTCGAGGACCTCGACGCGACCGACGACGTACTGCCGTCGACCCGGCAGGTCGAGACGGCCGTGCGGGCGGTCGGCTCCGTGCATCCGCTGCCCCGGCGCGCCGCGGACGACGAGGGGGTGGCCGAGCATACGGTGGCTCCGTGAGCGAAGCGAGGTCGCGCGTCGGTCTGCCGTTGTGCGCGCATCGTCACTCCGTGCGCGCCCCGCGCGCCCACCCCCCGCACCGTCGCGACGTCCGCTCGCGCGTGCGTGACCACCGGTGTGCCCACCGCTACGTGAACCGCGAACGCCAGTCTCACGGTGACGTGGAGTGAGCGCCACCCGGGCCCGCGGTCACCCCACGGTGTCCCCTGCGCATCCCGACCTCGGCCCGCTGTGGGAGGGGAACGCGCCCGGCAGCGAGGTGGTGGCCCTGTCCAGCGCCGTCGTCCTCACGGTCGCGGCCCTCGAGGTGGTGCTGGTGGGTCACCTCGAGCTCTTCTTCGACCTCTGCTTCGTGGTGGTGTGCCTCGGGGCGGCCCTGATGGTGCGCCCCCGTGACTTCTTCACCGTGGGCGTCCTGCCGCCGCTGCTGATGTTCGGGACGATGGTGATCGTCGCGCTGAACGGGCCGAAGGTGATCGCCGCCGCCCACGACGGCGTCGTCCAGGCCGTCATCACCGGTCTGGCCCACCACAGTCTGGCCCTCTTCGCCGGCTACGCCGTGTGCCTGCTGACCCTGCTCGCGCGTCAGCGCACGTCCGCTCGCTGACCCGCCCGGCCGGCTCACTCCTCGAAGCGGCTGACGTCACCGGCCCCGAGCCGGACGATCTCGGGGAACCCCTCCGACCAGTCCACGACCGTGGTCGGCTCCGCCAGCGTCTCGCCGGCCTCGACGACGACGTCGACGGCATGGTCGAGCTCCTCCTTGATCTCCCACCCCAGGGCCCGCGGCTCGGTCTCCCCCGGCAGGATCAGTGAGCTCGTCACCAACGGCTCGCCGAGCTCGGAGAGCAGCGCCTGGCAGACCGCGTGGTCGGGGATCCGCACGCCGACGGTCCGCTTCTTCGGGTGCAGCAGCCGGCGCGGGACCTCGCCGGTGGCGGGCAGGATGAACGTGTAGGGACCGGGCGTCGCGGCGCGGATCGCGCGGTAGACGCTGTTGGAGATCTGGGCGAACTGCCCGAGCTGGGCGAAGTCGGAGCACATCAGCGTGAAGTGGTGCTTGTCGTCGAGGTCGCGGATGGTCAGGATCCGCTCCCGTCCTTCGCGGTTGCCCATCCGGGTGCCGAGCGCGTAGCCGGAGTCGGTGGGATAGGCGATCAGCGCGTCCTCGTCGCGGACCGCGTCGGCGACCTGCCGGATCAGCCGGGGCTGGGGGTTGTCGGGATGGACATCGACGTATCGGGCCACGCACGGAGTCTAGGGAGATCTCGCAGGTTGCTCACAGGCCGTTCGTGGTCGGCGCGCAGGGTGGCGGCGTACCTGTGGACCATGACCACCTCCGTCTGCCCGCCAGTTCTCCCGTTTCCCCCGCACGCGGGCCCTCCGGATGTCACCGTTGGACGCATGATCACCGAGGGCCTCGCGACGGGACGCGCCTGATGTCGCGCACGGTCGTCCGCTTCCTGGCCGTCGGGATCTGCAACACCCTGATCGACCTGGTCCTGTTCTGGGTGCTCAACGCGCCGCTCGGGATCGTGCTCGCGAACTTCGTGTCGACCTCGGCCGGCATGACCTTCAGCTTCCTCGTCAACGGACGTCACACCTTCGGCGCCTCCCGGGTGACGCTGCGCCAGGCGGTCCTCTTCGTCGCCTCCAACGGCGCGACGATGTGGGTGCTCCAGCCGCTGCTGATCCACGCTGTCCACGACGTCGCGTCGGTTCCCCTGATGGCCGCCAAGGTGGTGGCGCTCGGCGGCAGCGTGGTCGCGAACTTCCTCCTCTACCGGTACGTCGTCTGGCCCGACCGCGCCAGCGAGCCCGACGAAGGAGGGCTCGCTGTGAGCGCGGGAGCGTTGAGCAAGCCCAGGGCTGAGCTCGCGAAGCCCTGACGGCGCAGCGAGACCGCCGCCGCAGGCGGCGAAACCCAGTGAGGTCCGTGAGGCGGTGACCGGGGTCTCGACAGGCTCGACCAGCGCAGCGGCCCGGGGTCTCGACAGGCCCGAACCAGCGGAGTCTCAGCCCTTGGCCGCGGCCCGCAGATCTCGCCGTAGCTCCGGGGGCAGCGCGAAGATGAGCGACTCCTCGGCACTGTGGACGGCCTCCGCGTCGGGGTAGCCGCGGTCGCTGAGGTAGGCGAGCACGCCGTCGACCAACGCCTCCGGCACGCTCGCACCGGAGGTGACGCTCACGTGGTCGACGCCCTCGAGCCACGCGTCGTCGATCTCGCTCGCGTCGTCGACGCGGTGGGCCGCCTTGGCGCCGGCCTCGAGCGCGACCTCGGCGAGACGTACGGAGTTGGAGGAGTTCGCCGAGCCGACCACGATCACCAGGTCGGCGTCGTGGGCGATCTCCTTGACCGCGAGCTGACGGTTCTGCGTGGCGTAGCAGATGTCGTCGCTGGGCGGGTCGAGCAGCTCGGGGAAGCGTCGGCGGATGGCGTCGACGGTCTCGAGCGTCTCGTCGACCGACAGCGTCGTCTGCGAGAGCCAGGCGACCTTGGCCGGATCGCGGACCACGATCGCGTCGACGTCGCCCGGGCCCTGCACGAGCTGGATGTGGTCGGGCGCCTCGCCCGACGTGCCCTCGACCTCCTCGTGACCGGCGTGCCCGATCAGCAGGATGTCGTAGTCGTCGCCGGCGAACCGCTTCGCCTCGTGGTGGACCTTGGTCACCAGGGGGCAGGTCGCGTCGATGGTCTTGAGCCCGCGCTCCCGGGCCTCCGCGTGCACCGTCGGCGAGACCCCGTGGGCGGAGAAGACGACGGTCGCGCCCTCGGGCACCTCGTCGAGCTCCTCGACGAACACCGCACCTCGCGACTCCAGGTCGGAGACGACGTGCTTGTTGTGGACGATCTGCTTGCGGACGTAGACCGGCGCGCCGTACAGGTCGAGCGCCTTCTCCACCGTGATCACGGCACGGTCCACGCCGGCGCAGTAGCCGCGAGGGGCGGCGAGCCGCACGCCCTGGCCCGAGGACACAGGCATGCCGAGGTCCACACTCATGCGGCCGAGTCTACGGACGAACGGCGAGACCTCCGACTCGGCGTGGGATCCCGTGGGTTGGCAGGGACGGCGTCGGCGGGAGGGCCTACGCTCGCGGCCATGGCCCTGGAGACCTCGCCCGCGGCGCCGGCGCCGGTGCGGCAGATCGCCCTGGCGATCTCGGGCTGGGTCGACCGGCTCGGTCCGGTCTGGGTCGAGGGGCAGATGGCGCAGATCAGCCGCCGACCGGGCCTCGGCACGGTGTTCATGACCATGCGCGACTCCGCGGGCGACATCTCCGTCCCGGTGACCTGCGCGCGCACCCTGTTCGACAGCCTCAACCCGCCCCTGGTCGAGGGCGCCAGCGTCGTGATCCATGCCAAGCCCGACTACTACGCCAACCGCGGCACCCTCTCGCTGGTAGCCCGCGAGATCCGGATGGTCGGCCTCGGTGAGCTGCTCGCCCGTCTCGAGCGCCGGCGGCAGCTGCTGGCGGCCGAGGGCCTCTTCGCGCCGGAGCTGAAACGGCGGTTGCCCTTCCTGCCCCGCTGCATCGGGCTCGTCACCGCGCAGGGATCGGCCGCGGAGCGCGACATCGTGGAGAACGCCCGCCGCCGCTGGCCCGGCGTCACCTTCGAGACGGCGTACGCCGCGATGCAGGGCTCCCGCGCCGCCAACGACGTGATCGACGCCCTCGCCCGTCTCGACCGCCATCCCGACGTCGACGTGATCGTGGTGGCGCGGGGCGGCGGCTCGGTCGAGGACCTCCTGCCCTTCAGCGACGAGGCCCTGGTCCGAGCCGTGGCCGGCACGCAGACCCCGGTGGTGTCCGCGATCGGTCACGAGCCCGACACCCCGCTGCTCGACCTCGTCGCCGACGTCCGGGCCTCGACCCCGACCGACGCCGCCAAACAGCTCGTGCCCGACATGGCCGAGGAGCTGCGCGGAGTCGACTGGGCGACGCAGCGCATCCGCGCGCTGGTCCGGCAGCTGGTCGACCGCGAGACGCAGGCACTGGCCGACCTGCGGTCCCGCCCCGTGCTCGCCGACCCGAGGACCCTGCTCGACGCCCGGGCCGTCGAGATCGGCCGACCTGCGCGACCGGTCGCGCCGCGTCCTGACCCACGCCCTGGCCCGCGCCGGCGACGACATCACCCACCAGCGGGCGCGCGCCCGCGCGCTCTCCCCGCTGGCCACGCTGCAGCGGGGGTACGCCGTCGTCCAGTCGGCCGACGGGTCGGTGGTCGCCTCGACCGCGAGGACCGCGGTCGGCGACGACCTGAGCATCCGCCTCGCCGACGGGCGCGTCCTCGCGACGACGACCGCGGTCGAGCCCGCACCCCCATCGGAGGAAGACCATGGCTGAGGAGAAGCTGGGCTACGAGGCCGCCCGGGCCGAGCTGATCGAGGTGGTGCGCGCGCTCGAAGCGGGTGGCACGACCCTCGAGGAGAGCCTCGCGCTGTGGGAGCGCGGGGAGCAGCTCGCGACCCTGTGCCAGGAGTGGCTCGACGGCGCTCGCAAGCGCCTCGACGCCGCCCTCGACGAGGGCTAGCTCGGGCTGGCCGAGGGCGTCGGCAGCGCGGCCTCGGTCAACGAGCCGGCCAGCGTCTCGAGGTCGGCCTGCGACGCCGAGCCGAACACCATCAGCGTCTCGTGGTGCCACCGCGCGACCAGGGCGGTGTCGCCGCCGGAGTCTGTCCAGGTGTCCCAGTGTCGGACGATCCCGCTGTCGAGCGTGACCGGCGCGCCGGCCGTCGGGTGCTCGTCGACGTACGTCGTGAGGAGCTGCGGCGCCGACAACGGTGACTGGCGGAGCCCGGCGTACTCGTTCGCCGCCGTCAGCATCGAGAGCCCGAGCGTGGGCCGGGTCCCGGAAGCGAAGTCGACGCTCGTGGCGTACCAGCCGGCCGGAAGGCTCGCCGGGTAGACCAGGTCCGCGCCGCTGCGCTGGGCGTACCCGACCTGGGCCAGGTAGTCGACGTGGTCCGGCCCCACCTCGAGGTCGGTGCGGTTGCAGGCGCGGAACACCACGAAGGCGAGGATCGCCAGCAGCGTCACGAGCATGGCGCCGACCATGCCGGACGCCGACCGCTGGTAGCGGCCGGGCTGTTCGCTCACCGACGTCCTCCCCTGCTCGACGGACAGGCTGCCGCCGCGGTCATCCTCACAGGTGCACCTAGGCTGCGCCCGTGCCACCCCTGTCGGACGTCGTCGTCGTGCTGGCGCTCGCCGGGATGCTGGCCGTGGCGTTCGTGCACCCGTCGGGGAGGGTCGAGGCGCTGGTCGGGCTGGGATGCGCGGGGGTCACGCTGGCGACGGGGCTGCTGACGTCGGCCGAGGTGCGCTCGGCGGTCACCGACCTGGCCCCCGTGGTCGCGTTCCTCGTCACGATCCTGGTGGTGTCGGACATCTGCGCCCGGGCCGGCGTCTTCACCGCCGCCGCCCAGCGGGTGGGCCGGTGGAGCGGTGGGAAGCCCGCCCTGCTGTTCACCGGGGTCTTCGCCCTCGCGGCGGTCGTCACGGCCGCCCTGAGCCTCGATGCGACCGTGGTCCTGCTGACGCCGGTCGTGCTCTCCGCCTGCCTGGCCCGGTCGGTGCCCGCCGAGCCCGGCACCTATGCCTGCCTGCGGATGGCCAACTCCGCCTCGCTCCTGCTACCGGTCTCCAACCTGACCAACCTGCTGGCGATGCCCGACCTGGACCTGACGTTCACCGGCTTCGCGCTCCGGATGGCGCCGGTGCTCGCGGTGGTCCTCGTCGTGGAGTACGTCGGTCTGCGGCTGCTGTTCCGGCGCGACCTGACCGCCGACCCTCGACCCGACCCGTCGGACCTGCTCCCCGTCCCGTTCTTCCCGGTGGTGGTCGTCGGCCTGATGCTGGTGGGTTTCGCGGTGGTGTCGCCCTTCGGCGGGCAGCCCTGGTGGGTCTCGGCGGTGGCGGCGGCCGTGCTCGGCGTCTGGGGCTACCGGCACGGCCTGCTCGGCCTGCACGACCTGGTCCGCTCCGCCCACCCGGGCTTCGCGATCTGGGTGCTCGCGCTCGGCGTCGTGGTCGCCGGGCTGGGCGTCGGCTTCCTCGGGGACGCGATCGAGCACCTGGTCCCCGACTCGGTGTCGCTGGGCGGGATCGTGCTGATCGCGGTGATCGCGACCGTGCTGGCCAACCTCCTGACCAACCTCTCGGCCACCCTGCTGATCGTCCCGATCCTCGCGCCTCTCGGTACGACGGCGGTCCTGGCCGCGCTGCTGGGCCTCAACATCGGCAGCGGGCTGACGTGGACCGGGTCGCTCGCCAACCTGCTGTGGCGCCGCACCCTGACGGCGCACGACGCGGCGCCCCGCAGCGCGGCGTACCACCGGGTCTCGCTCACGCTGACGCCACCGGCCCTCCTGGCCGCGGCCCTGGCCCTCTGGCTGACGAGCTGAACGGCGGTCCCGCCCGCGCGGTTCACCCGGTACGGGCGAGGCGGGCGCCTCGTCGGCTGCGGAAGAGTCTGGCGCCCACACACCCACCGGAGCGCCCCCATGAAGACCATCGTGAACCGTCTCGTCCTGCTGCCGGCGCTCCTCGCGCTGCTCGCACTCTCAGCCTGCGGTGGCAGCGACAGCTCCACCGGACCGGGCGGCCAGCGCAACGCGCCGAGCTCGATCGTGGTCCTGGCCGACTCGTCGCTCAAGAGCGCCTTCACCCAGCTCGGCCAGCAGTTCGAGAGCCAGAACCCGGGCTCGAAGGTCACGTTCCAGTACGGCGCCTCGGCCGACCTGTCGAAGCAGGCCGTGGCGGGCGACGCCGGCGACGTGCTCGCGACGGCCGACCAGTCGAGCATGGTCAGCGCCCAGCCGGCGCAGCTCGGCTCACCGCAGGTGTTCGCGACGAAGGGCTCCAACCAGTGTCAGATCGTGACCTTGACCCAGGCCAAGAACACCGCCCTCAGCACGCAGTGGATCAACCTCGTCCTCAGCGCCTCCGGCCAGCAGGTCCTCCGCCAGGCGGGCTTCGCGGCACCGTGAGCGACGACCGCTAGCATCGCGCCATGACCGAGAGCCTGGACGTCGCGCCCGACTCACCGGACCGCAACCTGGCCCTCGAGCTCGTCCGGGTGACCGAGGCGGCCGCGCTCGCCGCCGCCCGCTGGGTGGGTCGCGGCGACAAGAACGGCGCCGACGGCGTCGCAGTCGACGCCATGCGCACCGTGATCTCGACGGTGCAGATGCGCGGCGTGGTGGTGATCGGCGAGGGCGAGAAGGATGACGCGCCCATGCTCTACAACGGCGAGGAGGTCGGCGACGGCACCGGGCCCGAGTGCGATGTCGCGGTGGACCCGATCGACGGGACGACGCTGACGGCCAAGGGCATGAACAACGCCGTGTCGGTGCTCGCGGTCGCCCCGCGCGGGTCGATGTTCGACCCGTCCGCGGTGTTCTACATGGAGAAGCTCGTCACCGGCCCCGAGGCCGCCCACGTCGTCGACATCCGCAACCCCGTGGCCGAGAACATCCACGCCGTGGCGAAGGCCAAGGGGTCGCACCCCGAGGACGTCACCGTCGTCATGCTGGACCGGCCCCGGCACGAGAAGCTCGCGGACGAGGTGCGGGCCACGGGCGCACGGATCAAGTTCATCGTGGACGGCGACGTCGCCGGCGCCATCATGGCGGCCCGACCCACCTCCGGCATCGACCTCCTCCTCGGCATCGGCGGCACGCCGGAGGGGATCATCGCGGCCACCGCGATGAAGTGCGTGGGCGGCGTGATCCAGGGTCGGCTGTGGCCCAAGGACGACGACGAGCGGCAGCGGGCGATCGACGCGGGCCACGACCTCGACCCCGACCACATCCTCAGCACCGACGACCTGGTCACCGGCGACGACTGCTTCTTCGTGGCCAGCGGCATCACCGACGGCGAGCTCATGCAGGGTGTCCACTTCCGGGCCCACGGTGCGACGTCGCAGTCGCTGGTGATGCGCTCCCGCAGCGGGACGGTCCGCCTGATCAGCAGCGAGCACCGGTTCGAGAAGCTAGACGCCTTCTCGATCACCTGAGCCGCGCCCCGGCTCCGAGAGGGCGCGGCGCACGGCGCGGACCACCGACGGGTCGACCGCCATCCCGAGGTGTGACGACCGCACCTCCACGGCCGTGGCCAGCGGGTCGATGCACGCCCGCCAGTCGACGATGCCGTCACGCCGGGAGTAGACCGCGGTGAACGCCACCTCCTGCGGCAGCGGCGCCCGGCTCTCGTCGAAGCTGGCGCGGGCACAGTCGCCCGCGATGCAGTCCAGCGCCATCAGGCCCGGTACGCCGGCCCGGCTCAGCCGGACGAGCGCGTCGAGGCTGCGCGTCAGGGTCGCGTGGTGGGCACCCGGGGCGAGCATCGGGCTGCCCAGGGTGACGATGCCCGACACCAGGTCGGGGCGGCGTACGGCCAGGCCGCGGGCGAGCATGCCGCCCAGGCTGTGCCCGACGATCCGCACGGGGCGACCGCGGCGCGCGACCACCGTCTCGATCCGCGCCTCCAGCTGGTCGGCGGCCTGGAGGGTGCAGCCGACGTTGGCCCGGATGTGTGACCGGTAGGTGCGATGGCCGTGCTCGCGCAGCACCCGCCCCATCAGGGACAGGCTGGCGTCGCCGGCCAGGAACCCCGGCACGAGCACGACCGGGTCGACGTCGCGCTCGACGCCGTGACCGGCGTACGGCCGGTGGCTGTGCACCCGTCGCCCGAGCCGTGACCAGGCGAGCCGGCCCGTCTCGGTGACCAGACTGACCTCGCGCAGCACCGCCGCCGCACGCGGTGCGGCATAGCCCTCCGGGAGGAGGAAGTCGGCGACGCTGTAGGTGGCCACGACCATCGACGGTACGACCTCCCCACGGTGTCGCGCGTCACCCAAACGGTGCACGCGCCGAGCTTTTGCCATCCGCGGTTCGGATACGGTGAGTATGTGAGTGCCGGTATCCCCGCCCCCGTGTCCCCCGAGACCCCGCCGAGCCGCGGCTCGACCCCGGACCCGGAGGTCACGGTCTCACCCGAGCTGTTCGCGCCGGTCTCCTCGGGCACGGTGCTGTGCTACCAGACGTACGGCGACCCCGACGACGAGCCGCTGTTGCTGGTCATGGGCCTGGCGACGCAGATGACGTTCTGGGACCCGGACCTCTGCGCGATGCTCGCCCGCCGCGGCTACTACGTGATCCGGTTCGACAACCGCGACGTCGGCCGCTCCTCCCGGGCCCGCGGCAAGGTGACGCGCCGGATGCTCGTGGAGGCCTTCGCCGGCCGCAAGCGACAGGCGCCGTACTCGCTGGACGACCTGGCCGGCGACGCGTTCGGCCTCCTCGACCACCTCGGCATCGCGTCCGCCCACATCGTGGGTGTGTCGATGGGCGGGATGATCGTCCAGACGATGGCGCTCGAGTCCCCGGGCCGGGTGCGGTCGCTGACGAGCATCATGTCGACCACCGGCAAGCGGTCGGTCGGCTGGCTGCACCCGCAGCTGATCCCGTCGCTGCTGCGTCCGATCAAGCCGGGCCGCGAGGCGTACGCCGACGAGCAGCGTACGGATGTGGCACATGATCGGCTCGCCCGGATTCCCCCGCCACGAGGAGCGCACCCGCGAGCTCGCCGGCGAGGCGTTCGACCGCGGCGTCTCGGCCAGCGGCGCGCTCCGGCAGATGATGGCGATCCTGACCCAGCCCAACCGTTCCCCGGCGCTGCGGCAGCTCCGCGTGCCGACGTTGGTCGTGCACGGCATGGCCGACCGGATGGTGCACGTCTCCGGGGGCCGGGCCACGGCGGCCGCGATCCCCGGCGCCGAGCTCCTGCTCGTCGACGGCATGGGTCACGACCTGCCGCCGGAGCTCTACGACACGCTCGCCGACGCGATCGCGCGGACGACCGCTCGGGCGTGAACGCGCCGGAGCCGGCCGCGGTCCACGGTCCGCAGCCGACTCCGGCGTGAGTCAGTCGGAGATGCGCTCCCCGCTGTCGGTGTCGAACACGTGGACGTTCTTCGGATCGGTCGTCACGTGGATCGTGTCACCCTTGTGGACCGAGTCGCGGGCCTGGCTGACCCGCACGATCACGTTGCCCGGCACACCCTCGACGTCGGAGTTGCCGTAGACGAAGCCGTCGGCGCCGAGCTCCTCGACGACCGTGACCTTGATGGGCAGACCGCCCTCCTCGGCGGACACCAGGCGCCACGCCTCGGGCCGTACGCCGACGGTGATGTTGCCGCTCATCTTCTGCTCGGAGGTCGGGTCGACCGGCACGTGGTACTTGCCGATCTGGGCCTTGCCCTCGACCGCCGTGGCCTCGAGCAGGTTCATCTGGGGCGACCCGATGAAGCCGGCGACGAACAGGTTCGCCGGCTTGTCGTAGAGGTTCAGCGGGGTGTCGACCTGCTGGAGCTCACCGAGCTTCATCACCGCGACCCGGTCGCCCATGGTCATGGCCTCGACCTGGTCGTGGGTCACGTAGACGGTGGTGACGCCGAGGTCGGACTGGAGCTTGGCGATGTCGGTGCGCGTCTGGACGCGCATCTTCGCGTCGAGGTTGGACAATGGCTCGTCCATGCAGAAGACCTGCGGGTTACGTACGATCGCGCGGCCCATCGCCACCCGCTGCCGCTGGCCACCGGAGAGGGCCTTGGGCTTGCGCTCGAGGAACTCCTCGAGCCCGAGGATCCGGGCTGCCTCCTTGACCCGCTTGTCGCGCTCCTCAGTGGGTACCTTCGCCATCTTCAGCGCGAAGGCCATGTTGTCCGCCACGGTCATGTGGGGGTAGAGCGCGTAGTTCTGGAACACCATCGCGATGTCCCGGTCCTTGGGCGGGATGTGCGTGACGTCGCGGTCTCCGATGAAGATCTGGCCCTCGTTGACCTCCTCGAGGCCGGCGAGCATCCGCAGCGACGTGGACTTGCCGCAGCCGGAGGGTCCGACCAGGACCATGAACTCGCCGTCGTTGATCTCGAGGTCGAGGCCCGGCACCGCCGGGACGTCGGCGCCGGGGTACCAGCGCTGGGCCTTCTTGAAGCTGACTGTTGCCATGGTGCTGCTCTCCTTCACCGGCAGGTACGTGCCGGACGATCCGTAGTGAAGTGACCGCGGTCACACTAGCCACAACCGGTCGCCGCGGACAGGGGCGGGCTCATGACGGAGCCTCCATGGAGGAGGCGACGGAGCCGCGGCCGGCCCCGAGTCGGCGGGAGGTGGCGCGCGAGGCCACGACGGACTGCCCCTCGACGACGGGCATCGGGACCAGGTGCGGACCGGGCTCGACACCTTCGGCGGCGAGCAGCAGCCGGACCGCGAGGTCGCCCATCCGCTCGAACGGCAGGGCGACCGAGGTCACCCGCGGACGCAGCCAGGAGGCGAGCTCGGAACCGTCGAAGGAGACCACCGCGACGTCGTCGGGCACGACCAGGCCGTGGTCGCCGAGCGCCTGGTAGACGCCCATCGCGACGCGGTCGTTGAGGCAGATCAGGCCACGGGGCCGATCACCCGGCCGCGAGCCAGCGGCTGATCGCGTCGTACGCCGGCTCGACCGCCCATTCGCACGGCAGCACGCCGCTCAGTGCCAGTCCCGACTCGGCCATCCGTTCGCCGATCCCGGACAGCCGGAGCGGTCCGGCGATGGCGTGGGGCGTCGGGTCCTCCCCGACGACGAAGACGTCGCCGCGCAGCCCGACGCGAGGAGCGCCTCGGCCGCCGCGCGGCCCCCGGCGCGTTCGTCGGGCAGGACCGACGGCATGGACCGCGCGGGATCGACGCAGTTGAGCATCACGACCCGGCCGTCGAGCCGGCCCGCGGGCGGCTCGTGCACGAGGGTCGTGCGGGTGACGTAGACCAGGCCGTCGACCTGCCGTTCGACCATCTCGTCGATCAGGAGGCCCTCCACCACCGGGTCGCCCTCGGTCTCGCTGATCACCAGGACGTGGTCGAGGGTCCGGGCCGCGGCGTTGGCCCCCGAGAGCATCCGGCTGGCGAACATGCCGCTGGCCACGAAGTCGGTGATCACCCCGATCGTCTTGGTGGTGCGGGTGCGCAGACTGCGGGCGCTGCGGTTGGGTCGGTAGTGGAGCTCGGAGACCGCGGCCCGGACCCGCTGCTGGGTCTCCACCGAGATCCGCATCTCGTCCGCACGCCCGTTCACGATGTAGCTCACCGTGGTCCCGGAGACGCCGGCCAGGCGCGCGACATCGGAGAGCGTGGCCCTTCGAGACGCCGACACGTTGCCCCGTTCCGGATCCGGCCGGGCCCCACGGACGCCCGGGCGGTCCTCTTCCTGGTGCCTCCCTTGACAGGTTCGTCGGGAGGCGGCAATTATCAGGCTGATTCGATTCAGCAAGTGGTGTCTATCACATGCGGGCCCGGATCTGCACTCCCCAGTCGCAGGGACATGACCCCCAAGGAGCACTCATGAGGAGCCCCGTCTATCCGTCGGACGACACTGCTAGGAACGGCCCTGATCACCGTTGCCGGTCTCAGCCTCACCGCCTGCGGCGGTGGCGGCAGCGGCGGCGGTGACAGCAAGACAGTCACCATCTGGTCGAGCCTCGACGCACCGGTCCAGGCCGGACTGCAGAAGGCCCTCGTGGCCAAGCTCAAGGCGGATAACAACGACATCACGATCAAGTGGCAGCAGGTCCAGAACATCAACCAGCTCATCATCACCAAGATCCAGGCCGGTGACACGCCGGACATCGCGACTGATCCCGCAGCCGGGTGTGGTCGCGCAGATGCAGCAGCTCGGCGCCACCAAGCCGCTGGACGACGTCGTCGACATGAGCTCGCTGAAGAGCAGCATGGTGCCCGGCACCCTCGAGGCCGGCACCATCGACGGCAAGCTGTACGGCCTGATCGTGAGCGCCAACGTCAAGGGACTCATCTGGTACCCGAAGGTGGCCTGGCAGAAGGCCGGCTACCCGACCCAGGTCAAGGACATCCCGGCGCTCGAGCAGCTGACCGACCAGATCAAGTCCGACGGCGGCACCCCGTGGTGCATGGGGGTCCAGGACCCAGGCGGCGCGAGCGGCTGGCCGGCCACCGACTGGTTCGAGACGCTGATCATGAAGCAGAACGGCGCCGACGTGTACAACCAGTGGGTGCAGCACAAGATCCCGTTCTCCTCGTCCCAGGTCCAGCAGGCGGCTTCGGAGTTCTCCAAGCTGCTGTTCACCAGCGGGAACACCCCGGGCGGCCAGAGCGCCATCGCCAGCACCAACTGGCAGACGGCGGCCACCCCGATGTTCACGCCAGCCGCCGAAGTGCTGGATGTACATGCAGGGCTCGTTCATCACCGGCTTCTTCCCGAAGAGCGCCACCAGCAACCTCGACGCCAACGTCGGGTGTCATGGGCTTCCCGCCGGCCACCGCCGGTGGCGAGAACCCGGTCGAAGGTGGTGGCGACCTGATGACGATGCTGAACGACTCCGACAACGTGAAGACCGTCGTCAAGGACCTGTCGGAGACGTCGATCGGCAACGCCGCGGCTCCGTCGAGCTCCTTCATCTCGCCGCACAAGGACTTCAACGTGAGTCTCTACCCGAACGAGGTCACCAAGACCATCGCGAAGTACCTCTACGGCGCGAGCGCCTTCCTCTTCGACGGCTCGGACGCGATGCCGGCCCAGGTGGGAGCCGGTTCGTTCTGGAAGGAGCTGGTCTCCTGGATCAGTGGCCAAGAGGACATCAACACGGCCCTGAAGAACATCGACCAGAGCTGGCCGGCCTCGTAGTGAGGAGCTGACGAGACCGGGGGGCCGGGCGCGGCGCGCGGCCCCCCGGTCCGGGCTTCAGTCCCGGTCAGCGCCGCACCCGAACCGAAAGGGAAGTTCACCCGTGTTGGCCAAGGCACTGACTACCCTGATCACGGTCGCCGTCGGCATCGGCGCGGCCCTCCTGATCTACTGGATCCTCAACAAGATCGCCGAGCTCCTGCCGGGCCGGTGGGAGGATCGGGTCAAGCCCTACCTCTACATCCTCCCCGCCCTCGCCGCGATCAGCCTCTACCTCATCTACCCGGCGGTGCTGACCGTCATCAACAGCTTCAAGGACAACTTCTCCCGCAACTGGGTGGGCCTCGCCAACTACGAGGCGCTCTACAAGTCGCACGAGTTCAGACAGACGCTGATCAACACCCTGCTGTGGATCATCATCGTGCCGGCCGTCACGGTGGCGATCGGACTGGTGGTGGCGGTGCTCGCCGACCGTCTCGGCCCGAAGGGCGAGAAGGCCACCAAGACCGTGATCTTCCTGCCGATGGCGATCAGCCTGATCGGTGCCGCGACGATCTGGCGGTTCGTCTACGACTTCGAGCCGAAGGGCCAGACGCAGATCGGGATCCTCAACGCCGTGCTCGGGGTGTTCAACAGGGGGCCGGTGGCGTGGCTGCAGCAGAGCGGCTGGCACCTCAACAGCCTGCTGCTGATGGTGATCCTGCTCTGGGCGCAGGTCGGCTTCTCGATGGTGCTGCTCTCGGCCGCGGTCAAGGGCGTCCCGGTCGACACCGTGGAGGCCGCCCGCATCGACGGCGCCGACGAGCGCCAGGTCTTCTTCCGAGTCGTGGTCCCCCAGATCAAGGGCACGCTCGTCACGGTCTTCATCACCGTCACGATCACCACGCATGAAGATCTTCGACATCATCTACGTCAACACCAACGGCTCCTTCAACACCAACGTCTTGGGCAACGAGTTCTGGAACCAGATCAGCACCTATTTCAACTACGGCGCCGCCTCGGCGATCGTCGTCATCCTCATGATCGCGGTGATCCCGATCATGTGGTACCAGGTGAAGCACTTCCAGTCGGAGGAGGCAGCATGACCGACACCGCCACCACGCCTGCCGAGGCGACGCCGGCGACCAAGCCGCGCAGGAAGGCCACGCACTTCGACGCCAACCCCGCCAAGGCTGGTTGGGTCACCAAGGTGGTGCTACTGGCCCTCTGCCTGCTCTGGTTGGTCCCCCTCGTCGGATTGTTGATCACGTCGTTCCGTCCGCTGGACGACGTCAACAGCAGCGGCTGGTGGACGGTCTTCGTCCATCCGTCGTCGTTGTCTCACCTCACCTTCAGCAACTACGACAAGGCCCTCACCGGCAACGCCCACATGGGCCGGGCGTTCATGAACAGCCTGGCGATCGCGCTGCCGGCGACGTTCATCCCGCTCCTGATCGCCTCGTTCGCGGCGTACGCGTTCACGTTCATGGATTTCCCGGGCCGCGACGTCCTGTTCCTGCTCA
>CAVWDJ010000002.1:0-597535 GCA_963753705.1 uncultured Actinomycetota bacterium | reverse complement strand
CGTGCAACGTAGTCGTGTCCCCGGGCCGCGAAGTCCGGCGGGGGTACGCCGCGCAGGTAGCGGCTGTGCAGGAAACCGAGCTCGATCACCGCCTGTTGGTAGTCGCGCATGGCCCGCTCCGCGTCCGGACCACCTCTCTCCCGAGCGTAGGCCCGCGCGCGCCGACGCGCGGACAGGTCCACGACCCAGCCGATGTCGGTGGCCGGCAGCAGGCCTCGCTGGGCGGCGTCCGCGAGCGCTCCGGCGAGCATCCGGCCCTCGGAACGGCGTACCCACACGGCCAGCCCGACCCCGGTCAGGAAGATCGGCGCCATCAGGATCAGGTAGACCGAGACGAAGTTGCCAGGGCCGTAGACGGTCGAGGTGTTCCAGATCGCGTGGAGCGATCACTGCGGCGACGTAGCCGGCGATCGGCGCGAGGATGCGCACCGACCGGCGGCGCGACGAGACGGCGAGGCCGACGCCGACCCCGATGCAGGCGGTGAAGAGGGGATGGGCGAAGGGACTGGCGAGACAGCGGAGGATGAACGTGCCGGTCAGCGCGTCCACCCCGCCCGGTCCGAGGTTGTCGGAGCCGTCGTAGGCGCTGGCGAGGTAGAGGATGTTCTCGGTGAACGCGAAGCCGACTCCGACCATGCCGGCGTACACGATGCCGTCGAGGACGCCGTCGAGCTCGGAGCGACGCCACCACAGCAGGAGGAAGAGGAAGAGCCCCTTGCTCGCCTCCTCGGCCAGCGGGGCACCGAGCTCGAGCATCCGGTGGTCGGAGATGCCGCCGACGAAGCCGCCGACGCCCTCGAGCAGCAGGGCGAACGCGGTGGCGACGAAGACACCCCAGAGCAGCCCGCCGGCGAGCAGACGACGCGGCTCCGGCTCGTAGCGGTCGAGCCAGAGGAAGCAGGCCACGAGCGGCCCGACCGGCACTGCGGCCAGCAGCGCGGCCAGGACGGTCGCGCGGGGTGCTCCGGACGCGGCGACGACCACCGTCATCGGGACGGCGCAGAGGAGCACGAGAGCTGTCACCACGACCGTGAAGACGGCGCTCTCGCGGCGGGCACCGGCCATGCCCGAAGCCTACCGAAGCGCCCGCCTTTCCCTTCGCCCGCGCGGGCGGCGCGGGCGTAGGCTGTCGCGCGTGAGCGAACACGACGCCCCGACGCGACCACCGACCAGACCAGCGAGACCCAGCTCCACACCGAGGCGCACGATCCCGCGGTGCCCGCGGCGTACTCCGCCTTCATGCGCCAGGGCTGGGGCGACCGCGAGCTCGACCTGCCGGCCCACCCGATCACGCCGTACGCCGCGGCTCGCCGTCAGCGGCTGGCCGAGGCGTTCCCCGGCGAGCGGCTGGTGCTGCCCGCGGGCGGCTACAAGGTGCGCTCCTACGACACCGACTACCGCTTCCGCCCCGACACCGCCCACACCTACTTCTGCGGCAACCAGACCAGCGACGCCGTGCTCGTGGTCGAGGACGGCGAGAGCGTGCTCTACGCCCGCCCGCGCTCGGAGCGCACGACCGACGAGTTCTTCCGCGACCGGCAGTACGGCGAGCTCTGGGTCGGTCGCCGCCCGTCGCTGAGGGAGATCTCCGACTCCCTCGGCCTCGAGGTGCGCCACATCGACCGGCTGGCCGACGACCTGTCGCGAGGCGGCAAGACCCGCGTCCACCGCGGTGTCTCCGCGGACGTCGACGGGCTGGTCGCGGCCGACGAGAGCCGCGACTCCGACTTCGCCCGGGTCGCCTCGGAGATGCGGCTGGTCAAGGACGACTGGGAGGTCGCCGAGCTCCAGACCGCCTGCGACATCACCACCCTCGGCTTCACCGACTCCGTCGCCGAGTGGGACCGCGTGCTCGAGTTCGGCGAGCGCTGGGTCGAGGGCACCTTCTTCCGCCGGGCGCGCGCCATGGGCAACGACATCGGCTACGACTCGATCGTCGGCGGCGGCTGCCCACGCGACCACGCTGCACTGGATCGACAACACCGGCCCGATCACGCCGGGCGAGCTGGTCCTGCTCGACATGGGCGTCGAGGGCCACAACCTCTACACCGCCGACGTCACCCGCACCCTGCCGATCGACGGCACCTTCACGTCGCTGCAGCGCGAGCTCTACGACCTCGTGTACGCCGCGCAGGAGGCCGGCATCAAGGCCGTGCGCCCGGGCGCGCCGTTCCTCGCCGCCCACAACGCCGCGATGGTCGTGCTCGCCCACGGGCTCGAGTCGCTGAAGCTGCTGCCCGTGCTCGGCCGAGGAGGCCCTCGACCCCGAGTCGAAGGTCTACGCCCGCTGGACGCTGCACGGCGTCAGCCACATGCTCGGCATGGACGTCCACGACTGCGGCCAGGCGTCGCATGGACGTCTACCCCAAGGGCGACCTCGCCGAGGGCATGGTGCTGACCGTCGAGCCCGGCCTCTACTTCCAGGCCGACGACCTGCTGGTGCCCGAGGAGATGCGCGGCATCGGCATCCGGATCGAGGACGACATCCTCGTCACCGCCGACGGGTCCCGGAACCTCTCGGCCGCGCTCCCCCGCACGTCGTCCGACGTCGAGGAGTGGATGGCCGCCAGCCGCGGCTGAGCTCACCCGCGCAGGGCGGGCAGCAGCTCCTTCTCGGCGACCTGCAGGAAGTCGTGCTGCGACTCGTCGCCGATCTGCACCAGCGCCACGTCGGTGAACCCGGCGTCCTCGAACTCGCGCACCGCCTTCACGATCGCCTCGAGGTCGGGACCGCAGGGGATCGAGTCGGCGACGTCGTCCTTGGTGACGAACTGGGAGGCACCCGCGAACCCGGCGGGCCCGGGCAGCTCGGCGTTGACCTTCCAACCCCCGCCGAACCAGCGGAACAGCTCGTGCGCACGGTCGATGCTCGCGTCGCGGTCGGGGCCCCAGCAGACCGGCAGCTGACCGATCTTGCGCGAGTGCGGCTTGTCGTTCGCGTGACGCCACTGCTGGACGAGCTCGGCCTCCGGCTCGACGGCGATCAGGTGGTCGGCGAGGGGCGCGAACGTCGTCGATCGACTGCTTCCCCGACACCGCGACCCCGATCGGGACGGGCGTCCCGGGCAGGTCCCACACCTTGGCCGAGTCGACCCGGTAGTGGTCGCCCACGAAGTCGACGTACCCACCGTCGAACAGGGACGTGATGATCGTCAGCGCCTCCTCGAGCATCTCGTGGCGGACGTTGACCGGCGGCCAGCCTGCGCCGACGACGTGCTCGTTGAGGTTCTCCCCCGCCCCGAGGCCGAGCGTGAACCGCCCGTCGCTGAGCAGGTCCACGGTCGCGGCCTTCTGCGCGACGACCGCCGGGTGGTAGCGCATCAGCGGGCAGGTCACGTAGGTCATCAGCTCGACCCGCTCGGTCACCTGGGTGACCGCCCCCAGCACGCTCCAGGCGTACGGCGAGTGGCCCATCGCGTCGAGCCACGGGAAGTAGTGGTCGCTGATCACCTCGAAGTCGAACCCCGCCCGCTCCGCCCCCGCCGCGTGGACGACCAGCTCGCGGGGTCCGGACTGCTCCGACATCAACGTGTACCCGAGTCGCATGAAGATGCAGTACCCATCGGGAGGCGATGCACGCCAGGTCACCACGTATCTGCGTCGCCGACTCGTCCTCCTCGTCCAGCGACGAGAGGACACCTGATGGCCGAGCACACCACGTCGCGACGTCGACTTCTGCAGGCGGGCGCGGCCGGTGCCGCCGGAGCGGGTCTGGCCGCCGTGTCGGGCGGGCCGGCAGCGCTCGCGGCCGAGAGCCACGGTTGCCCGATGGGAGTCAGGACCACGGCCACGCCGTCGGCGACCTTCGGGCGGATCTTCGACGACCTGCCGCCGTTCGCCGACAACACTCCCGGCCTGCGTCAGGCGCTGCTCGACCTCGCCGCGCCCGGCGGGATGCTCGACGCGAAGGACGACCTCTTCGGGCCGAACGGCGGCCCGGTGCTGCTGATCACCGACCCCAACCTGAGCCTGGTCAACAAGAACAACCCGCACGACACGGCCGGCATGACCTTCGTCGGCCAGTTCATCGACCACGACCTGACGTTCGACGCCACCTCGCAGCTCGGCGTGCCGACCGACCCGACGCGCTCGCCCAACAGCCGCACGGCGCGCTTCGACCTCGACTCGGTCTACGGCGGCGGGCCGATCGCGCAGGCCGAGCTCTACGACCCGGCGCACCCGATCAAGTTCCTGCTCGAGTCGGGCGGGCAGTTCGAGGACGTGCCCCGCAGGGCCGACCACTCGGCGGTCATCGGCGACCCACGCAACGACTCCAACCTGATGATCTCCGGGCTCCACGCGGCGTTCCTGCGCTTCCACAACCACGCGGTCGACGCCGTCCAAGCGCCGGGGCCGATCCGATCGAGACGTTCACCGAGGCGCGGCGACTGACCACGTGGCACTACCAGTGGCTGGTCGTGAACCAGGTCCTGCCGAACTTCGTCGGCCAGGCGATGGTGGACGACGTGCTGAGGCATGGGCCTCGCTACGTGCACGCGCACCACGCCGCCGTTCATCCCGGTCGAGTTCTCGGGGGCGGCCTACCGCTTCGGGCACAGCATGGTGCGCCCGTCGTACCGCGCGAACCTCGCCGGCGACAACGGCAACCCGTTCTTCGCGCTGATCTTCGACTCGCGGGTGGACGTGCCCGACGGGCAGAACCCGACCAGCGACCCCGGTGACCTGCGCGGCGGCTTCCGCTCCTCGCGACGCTTCGTGGGCTGGCAGACCTTCTTCGACTTCGGCGGGGCCTACACCGCAGCCGTGCGTCCCAACAAGCAGATCGACACGGTGCTCTCCACGCCGCTGTTCGCCCTGCCCACCAGCGCGATCGCGCACATCCCCGGCGCGCCGGGCCCGGTGGCGCTGCCACAGCGCACGCTGCTGCGCCACCTCACCTGGTCCCTGCCCTCGGGGCAGGCCGTCGCCCGCCGCATGCACGCACCCGTGCTCTCCCGCGGCGACCTCGCCGACCTGGGTGCCTACGGCTACGGCCTGGACCGTTCGACCCCCCTGTGGCTCTACGTCCTGCGCGAGGCGCAGCTGGTGAACGACGGGCAGTACCTCGGCCCGGTCGGCGGCCGGATCGTCGCCGAGGTCATGCTCGGCCTGCTTGCGTGCCGACCCGAACAGCTACCTGAGCCGGCAGCCGCACTGGCAGCCGATGCTGGGCGGAGCGGCCCGGCGTACGCGATGCCCGACTTCCTGCGCTTCGCCGGCGTCGACCCCGACTCCCGGGGGCAGTGACCCTGGCCTCGCGGCTGACCTGCGCGCGCCGGTACTCCACAATGGTCCCCGGCCCCCGTAGCTCAGCTGGATAGAGCAAGAGCCTTCTAATCTCTAGGTCGCAGGTTCGAGTCCTGCCGGGGGCGCGCGCGCTGAAGGTGGTACGGCCATCGCGGTCACTCAGGGCTGTCGAGGAACTCACGGGTCTTGGCGATCGCGAAGCCCCAGCCCTGTTCGAGCGTGGGCTTGGGCGGGATGGCGATCTCGTCGGGATTCGTGACGGAGTCCACGAGCGCCGGGCCGTCGTGGGCGAGCGCACGACGATGGCGTCGTCGACCTCGTCCGGGCTCTCGACCCGGATCCCCTTCATCCCGATGGCCTCGGCGACCTTCGCGAAGTCCGGGTTGTGGAGAACGGTGCCGAACTCCGGCAGACCGACCTGCTCCATCTCCAGCTTCACCATGCCGAGCCGGCCGTTGTCGAAGAGGACCAGCTTGACGGGCAGGTCGTGGCTGACCGCGGTGATGAGATCGCCCAGCCACATCGAAAGGCCGCCGTCACCGCAGAACGCGATGACCTGCCGGGTGCGGTCGAGCCCCTGCGCCCCGAGCGCCTGAGGCATGGCGTTGGCCATGGAGCCGAGGTTGTAGGAGCCGATCAGCCGTCTGGAACCGGTCATGCGGACGAAGCGCGACAGCCAGACCGTCGCCATGCCCATGTCGGTGGCGAATATCGCGTCCGACGCCGAGCCGGTCGACGGTGGCAGCGACGAGCTCCGGCGGCTGCGCGAGTCGGGTTGTCGACCTTGCGTGTGCCGGCCCGTCGGCCTACCGCTGACGGGTCGACGAGCACCTGCTGGCGCCCTGCCGCGTGTAGGTCGACCGGCCGTGTCCAGCAGCTCGGTGTCGGTCTGTGGGTCGATCAGCGGCAGCAGAGCCCGCAGGCCGAGTGTGGCGTCTCCGATCAGCGGGTGTGTCACCGACGCCCGTCGTCCGATGTGGCTCCCGCGGAGATCGAGCTGGACGACGGTCTTCCCGGTCGGCAGGAAGCTCCGGTAGGGGAAGTCCGTGCCCAGCAGGACCAGCGTCCGGCAACCCTCAAACGCCGCGGCCGTGGCGTGGTTCCCGATCAGTCCCGACTGTCCCACCTCGTAGGGGTTGTCGTCGTCGAAGCCCTCCTTCGCCTTCAAGGTCAGCACCATCGGTGCGTGGAGCCGGCTCGCGAGTGCCATCACCTCCTCACGCGCTTCGCGCGCACCCTGCCCCACCAGCAGAGTCACCGGCCCCCCGGCGTTGATCGCCGCGGCGGCCTCGCGCAGAGCCTCGTCGGACGGCACGGCGTCCGGTCGTGCCTGGATGAACGCCGGGACGGTGGTGTGCTTGGGCAGGTCCAACCCACCCACGTCGCCGGGCAGGGTCAGCACCGCGACGCCGCGCTCCTGGATCGCGGTGTTGACCGCGCGCTCGAGCAGCAGCGGGAACTGCTCCGCACTCGACACTGTCTGACAGAACACGGACACGTCGGCGAACAGGGCGTCGTTGTCGACCTCCTGGAAGAAGTCGCTGCCGATGTCCTCCCGTGGCACCTGGCCGAGCACGGCCAGCACCGGCGTGTGGCTCTTCCTGGCGTCGTACAGACCGTTGAGCAGGTGGATCGCACCCGGCCCCACGGTGCCCATGCAGACGGCCACTCGTCCGGTCAGCTGAGACTGGGCGCTGGCGGCGAAGGCACCGGCCTCCTCGTGGCGAACCCCCATCCACTCGATCCGGTCCTCGCGCCGGATCGCATCGGTGACGGGGTTGAGCGCGTCGCCCACCACCCCCCACACCTGGCTCACGCCGTGGTCGGCCAGCGCGGAGATCAGGAGCTCGGCAACAGTGGTCATGGACGTCCTCTCTCAGACGGTGAAGCGGTCGGGATCGGCCAGGGACCAGTCGCGTGCCCACCGGCCCTCGGGCGGCTCGGCCAGGAGCTGGCCGGGCTCGAGGTGGTGGAACAGCTCGGCGTAGGAACGGACCTCGCTGTGACCGGTGCGACGGCGCAGCATCTGCGGGCGCAGCCCGTCGGGACCGTGGACTCCCAGGGAGGCCATCACCTGCATCGCCTGCTGCACGCACTGCTGTTGGTAGTGGTACACGCGCTCGGTCTTGTCGTCCACGTCCAGCGCACGCTGTCGACGGGGATCCTGCGTGGCGACACCCACCGGACAGGTGTTGGTGTGGCAGGTCTGGGCCTGGATGCAACCGACCGCCATCATCATCGAGCGGGCGGCGTTCGTGTAGTCCGCGCCCTGGATGAGGCGCTTGACGACATCGATGCCACTGGACACCTTTCCGCTCGCGCCGACTTTGACCTGGTCACGCACCCCCACACCGACCAGGCAGTTGTGGACGTTCAACAGTCCCTCGGTGAGGGGGGTGCCGATGTGGTCCTCGTACTCCAGGGGGGCAGCCCCGGTGCCGCCCTCACCGCCGTCGACGATGACGAAGTCCGGCGCGACGCCCTCGGCGACCATGGCCTTGCAGATCCCGAGGAAGTCGGCTCTCGAGCCGAGGCACAGCTTGAACCCGGCCGGCTTGCCGCCGTTGAGCTCCCGCATCCTGGCCATGAACAGGACGAGCTCGCGAGGGGTCGAGAAGACCTTGTGGGCGCTGGGCGAGACGCACTTCTCCCCCTGCGGGACCCCGCGAGCCTCGGCGATCTCCTGCGTCACCTTGGCGCCGGGAAGCACCCCGCCGATACCCGGCTTGGCGCCCTGGCTGAGCTTGAGCGACGTCATCTTGACCTGAGGATCGGCCGCCGTGTCGCGGAACTTGTCGGGGTCGAAGTCACCGTGCTCGGTCCGGGCCCCGAAGTAGCCCGACCCGAGCTCCCAGACCAGGTCCCCTCCGCTGCGGTGGTACTTGCTCAGGCCACCCTCGCCGGTGTCGTGCGCGAAGCCACCCTTGGCCGCGCCCTGGTTGAGCGCTCGGACCGCACGCGCGCTGATCGCACCGAAGCTCATCGCCGACACGTTCATCAGGGACATCGGGTAGGGACGGGTGCAGTCCTTCCCGCCGATCAGGACCCGCGGCGGGTCCTCTGGAGGGTCCACCGGACGAGTCGCGTGGACCAGGTACTCGTACCCGGGCCGGTCGACGTCTCGCTCGGTCCCGAAAGGCTGCTCCTCCTTGATGTTCTTGGCGCGTTGGTAGATCGCCGAACGGGTGTCGCGGTCATAGGGCCGCCCGTCCCAGTTGCGCTCGATGAAGTACTGCTGCAGCTCCGGGCGGATGTCCTCCATCAGGAACCGCAGATGACCGAGCACCGGGTAGTTGCGCAGGATCGAGTGCCGCCGCTGGACGACGTCGTACACCCCGAGCACCAGCACCAGGACGACGACGGCGAGGAGCACCCACCACCCCGGCCCACCGATGACGGCCGCCACGGTCGTCATCGCACCGAGCACCATCAGGAGTCCGATCACGAAGAACTTGACCACTGCTCGTGTCTACACCGGCGCCAGGCGTCGCGGCTCACCCCCGAGGGGGCCCGGGCGCGGCCTTGCCACGGTGGCGTCCCGCGACAGCTCTGGCCCGGTTGCCGGCTTCGGTTCGGGGTACGGACCACACATGAGCGAGCTGTCAGATCACGGGCGTCCCGTCGAGCTGCCCGACGTGCCCGAGGGTGAGGAGATCTCTCCTGCGGACGCGGCGGAGCGGGTGGATGAGGACCCCGAGGGCCAGCAGAACCGCGTCGACCCGGTGTGGTCCGAGACCGCGGCGGACGAGACCGACGGTGACCAGGGCGGATCGGCACCCACGACGTAGGGACGTCCGGACGTCGGCAGGGTCAGGAGGACACGCCGGTGTCGGGCGCGCCCTCTGACTGGCGGCTGGTGGTGAAGAACGAGACCTTCCCGTCGGCCTCGAGGATGGCGAGCTCGACGTCGGCGAGGTCTCGGATGCCCTGCTGGCGCGCGGTGGCGAGGAGATCGGACTCGGTGAACCGTTGCTGCCGGGCGGGCACGGGCAGGAGCCGGCCGTCGCGGACCACGACCAGGGGCTTGCCACGGATGATCGAGCGGGTCCGGGGGAACCTCCACTGCAGCCAGGACAGCACCACGGTGAGCAGGGCGAACACCGAGATGGCGAGCACCCCGGACGTGACCGAGTAGTCCTGCTGCGTCACCGACTGCTGGATCAGGTCACCCATGGTGACGTACATGATGAGCTCGAACGTGCTGAGCTCTCCCAGCGTCGAACGTCCGACGGCTCTGGTGACGGCCCACAGGAAGCCGAACATCACCACGGCTCGGATCACGATCTCCATCGGACTTGCTCCTCTGCTGGTCGCGGGCTCACGGCATCAACCGCGTGTCGAAGTCGAGAGAGACCATCGGCTGCCCACCGCGCATGACCGCGAGCGTTGCGGACCGCCCCTGTTGGCTGGAGGGCTGGATGTAGGCGTCGAAGTCGACGACGAACGTGTCGCCCGGTGGCGCCGTGAAGGTGAGGTAGAGCGTGTGGGCGTTGCGGGTCTCGTCGGCGGGCTCGGGATGGAAGCCCTGGGTCTCGAAGATGGTGAAGTAGTCGCCGGTGATCGCGAGGGTGACCTGCTTGCCCAGGCCGCCGGGACGAGTGACCGTGACCTGCCACGGCGTGTCGAGGCCCGCCCGCGCCATCGACGGATAGCTCAGCGTCAGGTGGTAGCCGTTGCCCTCCGCCGACGCAGTGCTGGTGTGGACCCCGAGCAGGCTCAGGAGGCCGGCGAGCACCACTGCCGCCATTGCGGTCAGCGTGGCCCGCCGTAGCCACAGGGCGACCGGGTGGCTGCCCTCGTCGATCTCCTCACCGTGGCGCGACCACACGGTGGAGGTATCAGGAGTGGGAGGCCCTGCCACCCGCGCGGCCCGCCCTCGTCGTCTGTGGGTGCTGCTCGCTCGTGACGTCGGCTCGCGTGTGGGGCACGGTTGCTCCTCTCGTCGACGAGGTCGTCGTACCCCGACGACGCGGCGCGCATGCCCTGCAGGCCGGCCGGGAGGTCACCCCGAACGGGTGGACCTAGGTCACGTGTCCCGCGGTCGGGCCTGCGGGTGACACGATCGGGCCCGGCGCCAGGAGCGGGACGACGCACGACGTGTCACCCCCCGGCGTTCGCCGTACGTCGCCCCGCGCTCCCTTCGTACCCGAGCCGCGGGAGCGTCACACGTGCCAGCACGTGCTTCCTACCGGACCTCACCCAGATGCGGAGCGCGAGAGTGGGTACGGATGGCGTGCGCCCGGCCGTCATCAGGTGGTCGAGACCCGCTGCCACGTGGTGCAGTCGGCGGCCGGGCGCACCCGTCGAGCCTAGTGCGCCGTGGGGCTGCCCCGTCACGCCCAGAAGGGTGGCGATCGGAGTCGACCCGCGGCACGTGCGGCCTGGCTCACGGCCCCGTCCTCGCATTTCTCGGATCGCGAGGTTTGGAACCTGCTGCGCTGGGTAGGGACCTCTGCGAAGTGTCTCGGGCGCAGGTCGATCCCCCCGTGTCGAGCTGCGCGCGCCTCGCCGGCCACGCCTTCCAGGCCGGCGAGGCGCTGCTTCATGCCCGGCGGTCGGCCGGTCGGGCCGTCTCCTACGCTGAGCGCACCATGACGCCCCCTCTCCAGCTGACCGCGGCCGCGGCCCTGTTCGACATGGACGGCACGCTGGTCGACTCGACGGCCCTGGTCGAGGCGCTGTGGGAGCGGTTCTGCAGCGAGCACGGCGTCGACGTCGGCACGCTGCTGGCCTACTCGCACGGCCGTCGTACGCCGGACATCGTGGATCGCTTCCTGCCGGACGCGTCCGAGGCCGACCGCGCCGCGATCAGCGCCGAGCTGGAGGCACGTGAGCTCGAGGTGACCGACGGCATCGTCGAGATCCCCGGCGCGGCGGCCCTGCTGACGACGATGACCGTCCCGTGGGCCGTGGTGACCTCGGCGCCCCGCGAGCTCGCCGTACGACGGATGGCCGCGGCCGGCCTCCCCCTGCCCGAGGTGCTGGTGCCGGCCGACGAGCTCGAGCTCGGCAAGCCGCATCCCGAGGGCTACCTGCGGGCGGCGGCCCTCCTGGGCGTGACGGCGGACCGCTGCGTCGCGTTCGAGGACGCCGAGCCGGGCGTCCGCTCCGCACTCGACGCCGGCGCCCAGGTCGTGGTGGTGGGCGGCCTGGACACCGAGACCACCCGACATCTCGACCGCGTCGCCGACCTCCGCGGCCTCCGCATCCTGCCCTCCTGACGCCGGTCCACCGGCGGGCCGCGTCGGTGTCCGGCGCCCCGCGCCGGGTCTACCATCGCGACATGTCAGGCTCCGCCCGGGTCACCCCCCGGCAGGAGGTGCGCTTCTGCCGGTCCGTCGACGACGTCACGATCGCGTACGCCGTCCACGGCTCGGGCGCGCCGCTGGTCATCGACGCGTGCTGGCTGAGTCATCTGCAGTACGACTGGGAGAGCCCGGTCTGGCGTCACTACCTCACCGAGCTGGGCAAGGTTGCGACGGTCTATCGCTTCGACGAGCGCGGCCACGGCCTCTCCGACCGCGACGTCCACGAGCACACCCTCGACCTCCGCGTCGCCGACCTGGAGGCCGTCGTCCGGCATGCGGGCCTCGAGCGCTTCTCCGTGCTCGCCATGTCACAGGGCGGCCCGGTCACCGTCGAGTACGACGTACGCCATCCCGAGCAGATCGACCGTCTGGTCTTCTACGGCAGCCATCCCGGCCACCATGCGATCTCGCTACCCGAGGACGAGGCCCTCGACGAGGCCTTCACCCAGCTGATCAAGGTGGGGTGGGAGCGGCCGACGCCGGAGTTCCGTCGCGTCTTCACCTACCTGATGATCCCGGGCGCGACCGAGGAGCAGATGGGCTGGCTCGACGAGCTGCAGCGACGGGCCGTGACGGCCGACGTCGCGATCAGCGCCCGACGGCAACGAGGGGAGGCCGATGTGAGCGACCTGCTCGGCGCGGTGACCGCGCCGACCCTCGTCATCCACTCCCTCCGCGACCGGATGAACGACTTCGCGTACGCGCGCTTCCTCGCCTCCCACATCCCGGGAGCCCGCCTCGTCGGCCTCGAGAGCGACAACCACATCCTGCTCGAGGACGAGCCGGCCTGGCCGGTCTTCCTGCGGGAGGTGACCGAGTTCCTCGCCGAGGGCGCTGCACCGGCCGACGGCGACGACCTGCACGAGGTGCTCTCCGCCCGGGAGATCGAGGTGCTCTCGCTGGCCGCCCACGGCCGCGACAACGCCGAGATCGCTGCAGAGCTGACCCTCAGCGTCCGCACCGTCGAGCGTCACCTCCAGAACATCTACGACAAGCTCGACCTGCACGGGAAGGCGGCCCGCACGGGCGCGGTCACCCGGCTCCTCGCTGCCCGTTGAGCTGCTCACGCCGTTCGTCGGTCCGCCGGCGTACCGGCAGGCGAGCGGTGACCCTCCCACCGAACCAGAGCGCCGGACGGTGGCGCACTCACCGCCCGGCACCGCCCGGCCCCGCCGCCGCCCGGCCCCGACCGCCCGACGCGTACGACGCGTAGCGGCGGGATGGGTGGATGCACCGATGTGCGCACCGGGGACCTGCTCCTAGCGTCCAGGGACACCAGACACAGGAGGGGGAAACCCATGAGCACCACGACAGTGACACCCGACGACGCCGACCAGGCGCTGAAGGCCAAGCACCGGGCCATGTGGGCCCTCGGCGACTACCACGCGGTGGCCACCGAGATCATCGCCGACCTCGGACCGGTGCTCGTCGAGGCCACGGGGATCGGCCCCGGCCAGCACGTCCTCGACGTGGCGGCGGGGTCGGGCAACGTCGCGATCCCGGCCGCCGCGACCGGCGCCCACGTCATCGCCAGCGACCTGACTCCCGAGCTCGTCGAGCAGGGGCGCGCCGACGCGCAGGCCCGCGGCACGAGCCTCGACTGGCACGTCGGCGACGTCGAGTACCTGCCCTTCGACGACGGAGCCTTCGACGTGGTGACCTCGTGCGTCGGGATCATGTTCGCGCCGCACCACCAGCAGGCCGCCGACCAGCTGGTCCGGGTGTGCCGGCCCGGGGGGACGATCGGGCTCGATCGCGTGGACCCCGACCGGGTTCATCGGTCAGATGTTCGCAGCCATGAAGCCGTTCAACCCGCCGCCCCCGCCGGGCGCACAGCCGCCGCCGCTGTGGGGCGACCTCGCCCACGTGCGCGAGCTGCTGGGCGACCGCGTCACCGACCTGCGAGCCAGCCAGCAGATGCTGACCGTCGACGAGCTGGCCGACCCGGAGACCTTCCGCGACTACTTCAAGACCAACTACGGGCCGACCATCGCTGCCTACCGCGGCATCGCCGACGACCCCGACCGCGTCGCCGCGCTCGACCAGGCACTCGTCGAGCTCGGCGAGCGCTTCCGTACGCCGGACGGTCACCTCGAGTGGGAGTACCTGCTGGTGGTCGCGACCAGGGTCTGACCACTCCTCCGCCGACACGCCGCGTCAGGTCCCGGGATCTCCTCGCGTCGCACGGTCCAATGTTCTTGGCCCGGCGACGTATGAGATCGCCGGGCCTGATACGTCTCCGGGGTCCAGCTAGGCCGAGACCTCCTCGAGGCGCCCGGTCGCGACGTCGAACACGAAGCCCCGCACCTGGTCGCGGTGCGGCACGAACGGGTTCGTGGTGATGCGGAGGATCGACTGCCGCACGTCGTCCCTGACGTCGGCGAACGCCTCGGCCGACCACGCCGGCTTCAGGCCGGTCTCCTCCTGGATGCCGGCCTTGAAGTCGTCGTCGGCGAAGGTGAGCATGCCGCAGTCGGTGTGGTGGATCAGCACGATCTCGCGGGTGCCGAGCAGGCGCTGGCTGATGGCCAGCGACCGGATGGCGTCGTCGGTGGCGACCCCGCCGGCGTTGCGGATGACGTGGGCGTCGCCCTCCTCGAGCCCGAGCAGGTCGTGGACGTCGAGGCGGGCGTCCATGCAGGCGAGGACGGCGACGTGCTTGGCGGGCGGGAGCGGGAGCGGGCCCTCGAAGCCCGCGGCGTACTTCTCGTTGTTCTCGAGCAGCTGGTCGGTGACCGACATGGAGACCTCCTGAAGGGTGGGTCCCTCCAAACTAGACCGAATTACTCGACAATCAAGGCCCTGCTCACCAGCCGGAGCCGACGACGCGCGTCGGGGCCAGGGTGAGCACCAGCCGCTGCTCGTCGACCATGGCCGCGAAGAACTCGTCCGGGTCGGGGTGCGGCTTCGCCGTGATCGCCTCGTAGGTCGCGAGCAGCGCGCGGCCGCCCTCGTCGCCGGGAGTCGTCGTCACCTCGCCGAGCGTGGCGTGGCACGACACCGAGGCGTAGGACCAGAAGTCGTCGCCCACGACGTGCACGACGGCCCGCGGGTCACGAGCCAGGTTGCGCGTCTTGGCGCGGTCGGCGGTGACCGAGACCCGGAACGCCGTACCGTCGAACGCCGTCAGCACGTTCGACGACTGGGGTGACCCGTCGGAGCGGATCGTGATCAGGACGGCGCGCGTGCGGCCGGTCAGCCAGTCGCGCGCGGCCTCGGGCAGGTCGGCCATCGCATCCTCCTTCGTGGTCGCGTGACGCCGGTCAGCGCCCGCAGTAGTCGTCGATCTCGGCGAGGATCGAGATCCTCAGGTCCTCCGGTGCGAACGACGCCCTGACCGCAGCGCGCGCCAGGTCGGCCACGCCGCCGGTGTCGAGGTCGAGCAGCCGTGCGGCCACCTCGTACTCCTCGTTGAGGCTGGTGTTGAACATGGACGGGTCGTCGGAGTTGACGGTGATCGTCACGCCGGCGTCGCGGAAGGCCCGGATCGGGTGCTCCTCGAGGCTGGCGACCGCCCGGGTGGCGACGTTGGACGACGGGCACACCTCGAGCGGGATGCCGGCCTCGGCGAGGTGGTCGAGCAGCTTCGGGTCGGTGGCCGCCGAGGTGCCGTGGCCGATCCGCTCGGCGCCCAACAGCGTCAGCGAGTCCCAGACCGTCTCCGGCCCGGTGGTCTCGCCCGCGTGCGGGACGCTGTGGAGCCCCGCACGGCGGGCGTGGTCGAAGTGGGGCTGGAACTGCCCGCGTGGCACGCCGACCTCGGGGCCTCCCAGGCCGAACCCGACGAGGGCGTCGGTGCGGTGGTTGAGGGCGAACGAGAGGGTCGCGTCAGCCGCCGGCATGCCGCTCTCGCCGGGGATGTCGTAGATCCAGCGCAACACGATCCCGAAGTCACGCTCGGCGGCGACCCGAGCATCCTCTATCGCCTCGGTGTAGACCTCGATCGGCATGCCGCGCGACGAGTCGTGGGGCAGCACCGAGGTGTACGGCGTGCAGGTGAGCTCGGCGTACCGGACCTTCTGGTTGGTCGCGAGCTCCCGGGCCACCTCGTAGGTGAGGTAGCGGACGTCGTCCTCGGTGCGGATCAGGTCGACCACGGCGAGGTAGACGTCGACGAAGTGGGCGAAGTCGCGGAACTCGAAGAAGCGGCGCAGCTCCTCGGGGTCGACCGGGACGACCCCGGGATGACGCATGGCCAGCTCGGAGACGATGGCGGGCGACGCTGAGCCGACGTGGTGGACGTGCAGCTCGACCTTGGGCAGGCCCGCGATGAAGGCGGAGAGGGGGGCGACACTCACGCCCTTGAGTCTGTCAGGCCCTGAGCGCGTAGAACGAACCGACCACGACCGCGGGCAGCAGACCGAGCAGCAGCCAGGGCGTCAGGATCCGCTTGAGGTTGATCGCCCGCACCCCGGCCATCGCCATCAGGCCGACGACGCCGGAGATGATGAGCAGCCCCGGGCGCGCTCCCGCACGGTCGACGGTCCCCGAGAGGATCGCCATCCCCGTCGCGAACAGGGCACAGACGGTCAGGAGCAGGGTCGACATGACCCAGCGCTGGACCCGCTCGACCTGCACCTACTTCAGCAGGGCCAGGACGTTGTTCGCAGCCGTCTGCGGGTTGGTCCCCTGGTTCTGGCCGTTGATGAAGACCGTGGGCGTGCCGTTCACGCCGTCCTTCGACATCTGGTCGGTCGCGTTGACCACCCACTGGTGGTAGACGTTGCCGTTGATCAGAGGAGTGACCGCGGACTTGTCGGCGCCGGCCTGGACCGCCCAGTCGATCAGGGTGGAGTCCGGGACGCCCGCCGAACCCTCCTCCGGCTGGTTGGCGTAGGCCAGGGTGTGGAACTTCAAGAACGCCTCGGGTCCGGCGGTGCTCAGGACCGCCATCGCGGCGTTGAGCGCCCGGCTGGAGTAGTTGGTCGTCGACGCCCGGTCGAGGAACGCGACCATGTGGTAGTCGACCTTGACCTTGCCGTCAGCGATGGCCGCCTGCACCTGTTGGCCGGTGGCCGCCTCGAACTCCTTGCAGATCGGGCACTGGAAGTCCTCGTACATCTTGATCGTGTCGGGGGCCGACGACTTCCCGATCACGACGTTGTAGTCCCCCGTCAGGTTGGACGGCGTACCGCCCGAGCCGACCGACTTGCCGGTGGTGTCCTTGTTGCTCGAGATCACCACCAACACGACGGCGATGATCGCGATCGCCACCACGACGGCGCCGACGACGAACAGGTTCCGGGCCCGCTCCTTGCGCTGCTGCTCCTTCATCAGCGCCTGAGCGCGCTCAGACTTCGACTGCTGACGGGTCTTGTTCGCCATCGGGGAGCCTTTCGGTGCGGGGGAACAACAGGTTGTCCAGGGCGAAGCGGGTCCGTGGCCAGATCACCAGCCAGACCGAGCAGAGGAGCAGACCGACGTCGCGCGCGATGTCGATGGCGTACTGACGCTGCGGGTCGGCGGGCACGCCGCCGTTGCCGAAGCATCCGCAGTTGATCTCGAGGCCCCGGGCCCAGGCGGAGGAGATGCCGATGATGAACGCCAGGAAGAAGAGGCCGCTCAGGAGGGCCATCGGCCGCGTGAACAGGCCGAGGATCAGCAGGGCACCGATCACGATCTCGATCGTCGGCAACGCGTGACCGACCGTCGGCACGATCGACTCCGGGAGGATCCGGTAGGCGCGGACGGCCCGGACGTTGCCGGCAGGGTCGGAGAACTTGGAGAGCCCGGCCACGAGGTCGATGACACCCACGATCAGGCGCGCGACAAGGCCGACCCACTGCTTCACGGTGCCCCACCCTACGGAACGCTCCTGAACGAACGCTGAACACCCTGCCGGGTGTGCCGAAGGCCTCACCAGGGACGGAGGTCCCCCGGCGGCGGGCCCCTGGGTAGTGTGCTCCCTTGTGAACGAGCGCCTGGTCTGGATCGACTGCGAGATGACCGGGCTCGACTATGTCGCGGACGCACTGATCGAGATCGCGGCCGTGGTCACCGACTACGACCTGAACGTCCTCGGCGACGGGGTCGACCTCGTCATCAAGCCGCCGACCGAGGCCGTCGCGCAGATGGACGACTTCGTCCGCTCGATGCACGAGAAGTCGGGACTGCTCGACAGGCTCGACGACGGGATCAGCCTCGAGGACGCCGAGCAGCAGGTGCTCGCCTACGTCCGCGAGCACTGTGCGGACGGGTCGCGGCCTCCACTGGCCGGCAACACCGTGGGCACCGACCGCGCCTTCATCTCCCGCGACATGAAGGACCTCGACGGCTTCCTGCACTACCGGATCGTCGATGTCTCCTCGATCAAGGAGCTCGCGCGGCGGTGGTACCCCCGCGCCTACTTCGCCGCTCCGACCAAGCGCGGCAACCACCGCGCCCTCGCCGACATCCTCGAGAGCATCGAGGAGCTCCGCTACTACCGCGCCGCGATCTTCGTGCCCTCACCGGGACCCGACAGCGCCGAGGCGAAGCTCCTGGCGCACGAGCATGGCGGCTCGCTCACCGGTCTCGCCGACGACCGCCCCGATGGGAGCTCCGAGGGCTGATTGCCCTACACTCTCTGCTCGGCCCCGGGGTGACCCTGGGGCCGCATGGTGGGTGTAGCTCAGCTGGTAGAGCGCCGCGTTGTGGTCGCGGATGTCGCGGGTTCAAGTCCCGTCACTCACCCCATGGCGAGGCCCGCCCGGGCTCGGGGCGCGTCGCAGCCAGCCGCTGGCCCGCTCGTGCTAGCCAACTCCTCGCGGCGTACGCCGACGGCGGTCATGTGCTGCCGACCCGTCGACGCCGCCGTCGAGGCGGCCGGTCAGCCGGGGATGTGACCGAACCGACCCTGCTGGAAGTCCTCGTAGGCCTGCAGGACCTCGGCCTTGGTGTTCATCACGAACGGACCGGCCCAGGCGAGCGTCTGGCCGATCGGCTTGCCGCCGACCACGATCACGTCGAGCCTCGGCGAGCGGCTCTCCTGGCTTCCGTCGGCCGTCACCGTCAGGAAGTCACCGGAGCCGAAGACCGCGGTCTGACCGGTACCGATCGGACGCGCATCGGTGCCGACGGTGCCGTGGCCGTTCAGGACGTAGACGAGCGCGTTGTACTCGTTGTCCCACGGCAGCTCGAGCCGCGCTCCCGGCTCGATCGTCGCGTGCACGAGCGACATCGGGGTGTGGGTGGAGCCCGGGCCGGCCTGCGGGCCCACGGTGCCGGCGATGACGCGCACGAGCGAGCCCGCGTCGTACGACGTGAGGAGGGCGACCTCGCCGGAGCGGATGTCCTGGTACTTCGGCGCGACCATCTTCTCCTCGCGCGGGAGGTTCACCCACAGCTGGATCCCGTGGAAGAGACCACCCGACTGCACCAGCCACTCCGGTGGCGTCTCGATGTGGAGGATGCCGGAGCCGGCCGTCATCCACTGGGTGTCGCCGTTGGTGATCGTGCCGCCGCCACCGTGGGAGTCCTGGTGCTCGAAGACCCCGTCGATCATGTAGGTCACGGTCTCGAACCCGCGGTGAGGGTGCCACGGTGTGCCCTTGGGCTCTCCCGGCGCGTAGTCCACCTCGCCCATCTGGTCCATCATGATGAACGGGTCGAGGAGCGCGAGGTCGATGCCGGCAAAGGCGCGACGGACCGGGAACCCCTCGCCCTCGTAGCCCTGGGGCGCCGTCGTCACCTGCCAGACGGGGCGAGGCTGGTCGCCCAGGCCGGGCTCGGGCAGCCTGGTGAGGGTGGTCAGGTCGTCGACGGTCACTGCGGGCATCGTGCCCACCTCCTACTTCTGGCGCCTCCCTGGCGCGGTGCCCGGACAACGGTAGTTGAATGTTGAATATTCCACCCGGATCGCGCCCGAGCACCTCGTCCGAGCCGCTGTGACGGCCCCCGACCCGATTGGGAGCCGCTGCCGGTCGCTGCTAATCTTGGTCGCGCTTCACCGGCATGCGCCATTAGCTCAATTGGTAGAGCAGCTGACTCTTAATCAGCGGGTTGTAGGTTCAAGTCCTACATGGCGTACCACACCTGACGAGCGGCTTCCTCCCCGGAGGAAGCCGCTTCTCTCTACACGGACAGCCCTCGTCGCGGGCCGCGTCGCCGGAATTTTGCCCACCATCCGTCACACCAGCCTCATCTGTCGCGCGGCTACCGCATGTTCGTGCCGAATTTGCTATACGACGGCGACCCCTCTTGGATACTCCGAATGTGGTCGTCACCCCGGACGGCCACCACCTGAGAGGAAAGCTCCACATGCCCGGGTCCCCCCGTCCGGTGCGCGCGGTGCTGGCTGTCATGGCCGTCGTCGGAGTCGTCATCGCGTCCGTCGTAGGCCTCACCTCGGTGTCCTCGCTCGCCTCACCGGTGGGCCATCCGACCCGAAGCCCCAGAGCCACCGCCACCGTCACCCAGACTGTCACCGCCTATGTGACGGCCTTCGTCACTGCCACTGCCACTGCCACCGCCACGGTCACCAAGACGGTGACCTCCAGCCCCAGCAGCACGGCCCCGACCAGCTCCGCGCCGACCAGCTCCGCGCCGACCTCAGCGCCGACCAGCTCCGTGCCGACCTCGGCGCCGACGAGCACAGCCGGCCCTGGTCTCTGCGCCAACGCGACACCCGACGCGCCGGACGGCGCCGACGGTGCCGGTGGATGCTTCCCGGGCCCCACCACCACGGGTCCCAACACGCCCGCGTCCATGCTGCCGGTCTACTCCGGTCCCTGCACGATCACCTCACCCAATGTCGTCATCGACTCCCAGGTGGTCAACTGCCGCACCCTCGACGTCACCAGCAAGGCCGGCGGGTTCGTGCTCAAGAACTCCTACCTCAACGGCGGCATCGTGCAGTCGAGCGGCAGCGCCTCGTTCACCGTGCAGGACTCCTCCATCGACAGCAGCATCCAGTACCCCGCCTGCAGCGACGGATCCTGTCCTGCTGGGAAGTACGCCTGCGGTGACACCAACAACCAGACGAGCGACTGCGGCGTCACGGGATCGAACTTCACGATCCTGCGGACCGAGATCGTGGGCTCCAACCGGGCGGCCTACTGCGAGTCGAGCTGTGTGATCCAGAACAGCTACTTCCACGGGACGAACCTGTGGCCCGACAAGAGCAACCTCGCGCATGCGTCGTCGGTGCGTGAGGAGCAGGGCCTGACGCTGCGACACAACTCGCTCTGGTGCTCCTACAACGGCCCGTTCGTCAACGGCGAGATCGGGTGCTCGGCCAACCTGACCGGATACCCGGACTTCGCGCCGATCAAGAACAACACCGTCGACAGCAACCTGTTCATCGCCTCCCCCGGCAGCGGGTTCTGCGCCTACGGCGGCGGTACGGCCAACAAGCCGTACTCGAGCGACCCGTCCAACGCCACCAACCAGAAGTTCACCAACAACGTGTTCCAGCGCGGCGGCAACGGGAAGTGCGGCGACTACGGTCCTGTCACCGACTTCCTCTCCGGGCGGACCGGCAACGTGTGGTCCGGCAACAGCTACAGCGACGGCACGACCGTCGGTCCGAGCTAGCTCTCCGCGAGACCGGCTCGGTCGTGTACCGGCCCCACCCCCCGCGGGGTGGGGCCGGACTCACGTCCGGGACAGGCGCGCGAAGAGGTCGACGTACTGATCGAGGTGACGGTCGGGAAGGAAGTCGAGCAGCGCGCGGGCGTGCCCTGCCGCGCCGAGCCGGTCGGCGAGCGCCGGATCGGCGAGCAGGCCCCCGAGCACCCGAGCGAAGCCGTCGAGGTCACGGGGGTCGTCGACGAGGAGCCCGTCGCGCCCGTCCTCGATCTGGTCCTGGATCCCTCCGACGCGGCTCGCCACGACGGGGGTCCCCTTCCACATCGCCTCGGTCACCGTCAGCCCGAACCCCTCGACCAGGCTCTTCTGCACCACGACGTCGGCGTGCCGCTGGATGGCGTTGACGATGATGGCGTTCTCGTCGGGGTCGTCCATGGGGATCGAGGCGAGATGCACCCGACGGCGTACGGCGTCGGGCAGCCGCTGCCAGTCGCTCCGGCAGGCCTCCAGCACCTCCGCACCCTCCGGGTCGTCGGTGACGCCCGAGACCGCGGGGCCGACGAGCATGAGATGGGTTCCGTCGTGCGACCCGTCCGCGACGAGGAGGGCGAAGCCGGCCATCACGCCGGACATGTCCTTGAGCCGGTCCCAGCGGCTCACCTGGACCACCAGCCGTGCCTTGCGGGGCGGGGCAGGGCCGTCGACGACCAGCCCGTCCGCGTCACTGTGGATGCGCACAGAGCCCGTCGTGCCGTCGCGGCGCGGGAAGGTCACCGATCCGCCGGGGTCCCCACCCGCCACCAGTCCCGCTCTCGCCAGCACGGTGGCCACGTCATCGGGACCGAGCGCCGCGTTCTTCGCCGAGAACGGGTCGATCGAGGGCGGGATGACGACCAGGCGGGAGGCGTCGACCCAGCCTGGCGCGTAGACACGTCGCGAGAACACGAAGGCGTCGGCGTCCTCGACGTAGCGCCGCAGGAAGTCCCACGCCTGCTCGGTGTGGGCGTTCGACTCGTCGTACCCGATGTGGCAACGCCACACCACCCGGGGCCCGATCTCCCGCAGCCCGCCGCGCAGGCCGGCGGTCTGTGGGTCGTGGAGCATCACCAGGTCGCGAGGCGACACCCGTGACGCGAGCTCGGTGAGGTTGTCGGCCAGGACCTCTGCGTAGTGGGCGTGCTCGTGCTCGCCGAGCGGACCTTCGTCACCCTGAGCTCCGTGCAGCCGGTTGTGCAGCCGCTTGGTGATGGTGAAGAACTCCGCGTCCGCGTCGATGACCAGCCAGCGGTTCTCGATCCCGGCGCCGTTGCCGTAGGCGAGGAGGGTCTGGAGCATCTCGGCCACGCCGCCACCGTGCGCCGTGGCGTTCACGTGCCACACGACACGGTCCCCGAACGCCTCCCTGGCGCGGACGGCGCTCGCCTCCAGACGCTCGACCCGCTCCCGGGGCAGCACGTCTGCCAGCCGGCTGAGTGGGATCGACCCGACCTCCACCTCGTGCATGCGTGCATCCTCGCGCGTCTCGGGCCCACCCACCATCCTCGGGCGTGGCCTCGGACCCGCGACCGACGCTCCGCGTCACCCCGGGAGTCGTCGGTGCGTGCGCGTGGGTCCGCCACGGCGCAGCCAGCGCCGGTAGCGCCAGGGGCTGCGACGCTCGACCTCGTCGAGCACCAGCCCACGCAGGGCGACCAACGCGGAACGCCGACACAGGTCGCTCTCGGACGCGAGGCGACGGTCGGAGCTGTGCCACGCGGACACCAGCTCGTCGTAGCAGAGGTCTGCGAGGTCGGCCCGGAGCGTCGCGACGTCGGCAGAGGGGTCGATGACCCTCGGTTGGTCGGCCCGCCGGTCCGGATCTGGCAGGTTCGGCACCCAGACGAAGTACATCGCACACCTCCGTGGTCACTGCTCCCAGCATCGGTCGGAGGCTTCTCCTGGTGCAGTGGCAACCGTCCCGGCATCGCGTGGCCAAAGGCCCCTACGTCACCGGAGCGCTGCCCGGCTCCTCCAGCAGTCGCCGGTGCAGCTCGGCGGTGAGGGTGTGGATGGCCCGGGTGATCTCGGTGTTCGTCTTCAGCTCCAGCTCCTGCGCGACGAAGTCGTGGTCGGCTTTCGCCTGCTGCACCGCGGCCTGCCGGTTCTGCCCGATCATGACGAAGGTCGACAAGAAGATGGCCTCCAGTGAGACCGCGAGGGTGAGGGTCGGCCAGGGGTTGCCCTCGCCGAACACCATCCAGACGGTGAAGATCACGACGTGCAGGTAGACGAACGCCATCGACCCCGCGAACGCCGTGATCGCGTCGGCGAGCCTGGCCTGGGCGTCGGCGGCCCGCTGGTCGAGGTAGTGCTGGATACCCGGGTGCCGGGCCGGGGTCGTGGACGTGGTGGCCATGTGTTCCTCTCTGCCCGCCCGCTCGCGCGGGCCGCACGGACGACTCTGCCAGGGGACCTTCTGCCCGAGTCCGGATGACGCCGGACCCCTGTGGCGGTCGTCGCGCGCGGGCACGCTCGAGGAGACCGACGACGAGGAGCAGACGATGCCCGAGCAGCCCATGATGCGCGCCCTGGTGGCCTACGAGTCCATGTTCGGCAACACCGAACGCGTGGCCCGGGCCGTCGCCGCCGGTCTGCGCCTCGAGGGGGTCGACGTGACCGTGGTCGACGTCGCCGACGACCAGCCGGTCGACCTGTCGGTCGTGGACCTGGTCGTCGTGGGGGCACCGACCCACGGCTTCTCACTGAGCAGGCCCGCGAGCCGGCACGACGCCGTACGGCAGGGAGGTCGGGAGGACGCCGAGCGGACCGGCCTACGCGAATGGCTGGCCAGGCTCGAGCACACCGAGCGGCCACGTCTGGTCGCGACGTTCGACACCCGGGTCACCAAGGTGCGCTATCTCCCGGCGTCCGCGTCGCGGCGCGCCGCCCGCGCGCTCACCGAGCGCGGCCACCGGCTGGTGTCACCGTCGATGGGCTTCCTGGTGCACGACGTGCCCGGCCCCCTGGAGTCACGCGAGGTCGACCGCGCCATCGCCTGGTCCCGCGGGATCGCGGCCGATGCTCGCACCCGCCTGGCCGGCGCCGCCAGGTCGTGAGGGACCTTCGGTCCCTGCGCGGTGGCCTGCGGCCCTGTCCGCGCGGTGATCCCGGGACCACGCTGCAGGTAGTCACGAGCGGGAAGGCGCCATCATGAAGGCAGCAGTCGTCACCGGGTTCACCCAGCCACTCCAGATCCAGGACCGCCCCGTCCCCACTCCGGGGCGCGGCGAGGTGCTGGTCCGCATCGAGGCCAGCGGCCTGTGTCACACCGACATCCACGCGGCCCACGGCGACTGGCCCGTCAAGCCCACCCCACCCTTCGTCCCCGGCCACGAGGGCGTCGGCATCGTCGAGGCCCTCGGTGAGGGCGTCACGCATCGTGTCGTCGGCCAGCGTGTGGCCCTGCCCTGGCTCGGCCACGCCTGCGGCCACTGCACGTACTGCGTCAGCGGCTGGGAGACGCTCTGCGAGTCGCAGCAGAACACCGGCTACTCGATCGACGGCGCCTTCGCCGAGTACGCCGTCGCAGACGCCGACTACGTCGTCCCGGTGCCCGCCGGCATCGAGCCGCGCGATGCCGCGCCGCTGAGCTGCGCCGGCGTCACGACGTACAAGGCCGTCAAGGTCGCCCACATCCAGCCCACCGAGAAGGTGGCGATCTTCGGGATCGGCGGGCTCGGCCACCTCGCGGTGCAGTACGCCGCGATCGTCGGCGGCACCGTGATCGCGGTCGACGTCGACGACGCCAAGCTCGAGATGGCCCGTGAGCTCGGAGCCACCCACGTGGTCAACGCCGGGACGACCGACCCCGTGGTGGCGATCGAGGCCCTCGGCGGCTGCGACGTCGCGATCGTGCTCGCAGTCATCCCGCACGTGTTCGAGAGCGCGTTCGCCTCCCTGCGGCGTGGCGGTCGGCTGGTCTGCGTCGGGCTGCCGCCCGAGACGGACGGCCCGATGTCGCTGCCGATCTTCCCGACCGTGCTCAAGGGCATCTCGGTGATCGGCTCGATCGTCGGGACCCGCCAGGACCTCGCCGACGTCTTCGCCCTCCATGCCCTCGGCCGGACCCGTGTCGTCTCGGAGACGCGCAAGCTCGACGAGGTCAACGAGGCGATCGACGACGTGCTCCACGGGCGTGCCGGCGCGCGCCTGGTGTTCGAGTTCTGATCGTTCCCGCCCTCGGGCCACGACCCCTTGTTGCAACACGCTTGCAACAAGGGGTCGCTCGCGTTTACTGTGCCGGTATGGCCCTGACCACCGCCGATCCGGCGTCCGAAGCGGCACTCACCCGCTTCCGCCGCGACCTCGGTCCGGCCGACCGGCGCTCCCTGTGGGCGATGGGCGCGTTCATCGTGCTGCTCCATGTGCTCGGCCTCGGGATCCTCTTCGGGTTCGTCGCACCCCAGCACTTCGCGCTCGGTGGTGACCACCCCGTCTTCACCGTGGGCGTCGGCGTCCTGGCCTACACGTTCGGCCTGCGGCACGCCTTCGACGCCGATCACATCGCCGCGGTCGACAACACCACGCGCAAGCTGCTCGCCGACGACACCGGCCGCAAACCGCTCTCGGTCGGCTTCTGGTTCTCCCTGGGCCACTCGACGATCGTCTTCGCCCTCGCGCTGCTGCTCTCCCTGGGCGTGAAGGCCCTCGCCGGGCCCGTCGCCGACGACTCCTCGACCCTCCACTCCGCCACGGGCGTCATCGGCGCCGGCGTCTCGGGCATCTTCTTGTGGGTGCTCGGTCTGCTCAACCTCGTGGTCCTGATGGGCATCCTCGGGGTCTTCAAGCAGATGCGGCGCGGGGAGTACGACGAGGCCCAGCTCGAGGAGCAGCTCAACAAGCGCGGCTTCATGAACCGCTTCCTCGGTGGGCTCACCAAGAGCGTCCGCAAGCCCTGGCACATCTACCCGATCGGCGTCCTGTTCGGCCTCGGGTTCGACACCGCCACCGAGGTGGGGTTGCTGGTCCTGGCCGGAGGCGCCGCGGCGTTCAACCTGCCGTTCTACGCGATCCTGGTGCTCCCGATCCTGTTCGCGGCGGGCATGTGCCTGGCCGACACCGTCGACGGCGTGTTCATGAACGTCGCCTACGGCTGGGCGTTCGCTCGCCCGGTCCGCAAGGTCTTCTACAACATCACGATCACGAGCATCTCCGTGGCGGTGGCGCTGATCATCGGCACCGTCGAGCTGGTCTCCGTCGTCGCCGACCGGGCCCACATCACCACCGGTCCCGTGGCGGCCGTCGCCGACATCCCGTTGGACTACGCCGGCTACGGCATCGTCGGGCTCTTCGTCCTGTCGTGGGTGGTCGCGCTCGCGGTGTGGCGCATCGGCCGGATCGAGGAGCGCTGGAGCTCCGACCTGGCCGGCTAGGCCCCTAGAGGTTCAGAGGTAGAGCCCGGTCGCCTCGTCGCCGAGGCGGTCGGCCGCGACGGCGTGGACGTCGCGCTCGCGCATCACGACGTACGTCTCGCCCTGCACCTCGACCTCGGCCTTGTCCTCGGGGTCGAACAGCACACGGTCGTCGACCTGCACCGCACGGGCGTGCGGACCGGCCGCGACCACGCGCGACCAGACCAGGCGACGGGCGCCCATGCCGGCCGTGGCGGGGATGACGATCCCCCCGGACGAGCGCCGTTCCCCGCTCTCCCGGTCGATCTCGACCAGGAGTCGGTCGTGCAGCATCTTGATGGGCAGCTTGTCGGACACGGGGGCCGGCTAGTCGGAGGCGACCTTGCGCACCACCGCGAAGAGGGCGATCATCCCGGCGATCCCGCCGGCGACCTTCAAGATGTTGGTGGTGCGGGGCTGTCCGGTCTGGAGGTCGACGAAGTAGCCCTTGATCGAGGTGATCTCACGCCGCACGATCGTCTTCGGGCTGGTGCGGTAGACCAGCTGGTCGATCGTGCCGGCCAGGCGCTCTCGGGTGGCATCCAGCTCGGCCTCGAGCGCAGTCGTCTCCTGGGTCACGCCGGAAGGCTATCAACTAGGTTTGGAGGCGTGACTCGACTCTCTCCCGGTGACCCGGCCCCCGACTTCACGCTGCCCACCGACGACGGCTCCACGGTGTCGCTGGCCGACCTCCGGGGCCGGAAGGTGATCGTCTACTTCTACCCGGCCGCGATGACGCCGGGATGCACGAAGCAGGCGTGCGACTTCACCGACTCGTTCGCCTCCCTGCAGAGCGCGGGGTACGACGTGCTCGGGATCTCACCCGACGCCCCCGCCAAGCTCGCGAAGTTCCGCGAGCGCGACTCGCTGTCGATCACACTGCTCTCCGACGCCGACCGCTCGGTGATGAAGGCCTACTCCGCGTTCGGCGAGAAGCTGCTCTACGGCAAGACCGTCGAGGGCGTGATCCGCTCGACGTTCGTGGTCGACGAGGACGGCACGATCGCGCTGGCCCAGTACAACGTCAAGGCCACCGGACACGTCGCCAAGCTCCGCCGCGACCTCGGCCTCGACTGATCCGGCGAGCCTCGCGTCGGCCGCCCGACCCCGGCCACCGCGACCCTAGACTTGCCCGGCACGCGCTCGTAGCCCAACGGCAGAGGCAACGGCTTTAGGTGCCGTCCAGTGAGAGTTCGAATCTCTCCGAGCGCACGAGCTCACGCCGTGCTCTCGCGTCCGTCAGACCGCTCCGGCTCCGGCTCCTGCTCCCGCTCGCGTTCCTCCCGTCTCGCGAGCCGCCCCTCCTCGCCGACGCCGTGGCTCGCGAACCGCCGCTGCGCCGACTGCCGCGAGATCCCCAGCACCGTGCCGATCGTGCGCCACGAGTCGCCGGCGTCATAGGCCTCGCGCACGGCGACGACCAGCTCCGCCTCTGCCTCGGTGAGGGCCGCCCGTGCGGCGAGGAGCCGACGCGTCCGCCGCCGGTCGATCGCCGTCAGACCCTCCTCGGGCAGCAGGTCGAGCAGCTCGTCGTAGGTCTGCGGGAGGTCGGGCATCTCGTGACCGAGGCTAGGGACACGGGTGGCCATCGTGTCGGGGCTGTCCACAGGCCGAAGCTCCGTACCGCGAGGCGCGTCTGACCCGAGGAGCCCCTGGTCCCGCCTCCGCGAGGGGGTGTCGGTGTACTGCACGGCTGTCATCACGTGGCTGACAGCCATGCAGTACTCACGTACCTGCCCGCGGGTCAGGTCAGGAGGACCGCGATCTGCGGGGCGATCTCGCGCAGGGCCCGGCCGCGATGGGAGATCGCATCCTTGTCGGCGGGGTCGAGCTCGGCGGTGGTGCGGCCCGGGAGATCGTCGGCCTCGAAGACCACGTCGTAGCCGAAGCCGCCACTCCCCCGTGCCTCGCGGATGACCCGGCCGTCCATCCGGCCCTCCACGACCAGCTCGCGACCCCCTGGCGCGCAGAACGCCACGGCACAGGTGAAGTGGGCGCCGCGGCGCTCGTCGGGGACGTCGTGGAGCTGGTCGAGCAGCAGGGCGTTGTTGCGGTCGTCCGCCCCTCGTCGGTCATCACGCGGTGACCCCGACCACCGGGCCGACAGCACGCCCGGCATGCCGTTGAGCGCGTCGACGCAGAGCCCCGAGTCGTCGGCGACCGACGGGAGTCCGGTGGCGGCAAGGCCGGCACGCGCCTTGAGCAGGGCGTTCCCCTCGAAGGTCGGCTGGTCCTCGACGGGCTCGTCGTACGGCGTCACGTCGTCGAGACCGAGCACCTCGACCCCGGGCATGTGCTCGGCGAGGATCCGCCGCATCTCCGCGAGCTTCTTGGTGTTCCGCGAGGCGAGGAAGACCTTCACGAGGTCAGCGACTGCTCCTGCAGCCGCGTGAGCTCGCCACAGCCCTTGCCGGCGAGCACGAGGAGGGCGTCCAGCTCGGCCCGGTCGAAGGGAGCACCCTCGGCGGTCCCCTGGACCTCCACGAAGCGCCCGTCGCCGGTCATCACCACGTTCATGTCCGTCTCGGCCCGGACGTCGTCGTCGTAGTGCAGGTCGAGCCGGGGTACGCCGTCGATGATGCCCACGCTGACCGCGGCCACGGACCCCGTCAGGGGCTCCCCCTTGAGGGCGTCCTTCGAGCGCAGGTGGGTGACCGCGTCGGCCAGGGCGACGTAGGCGCCGGTGATGGCGGCGGTGCGGGTCCCGCCGTCGGCCTGCAGCACGTCACAGTCCACGACGATCGTGTTCTCGCCGAGTGCCTGGTAGTCGATCACCGCCCGCAGGGAGCGGCCGATCAAACGGGAGATCTCGTGCGTCCGGCCACCGATCCGCCCGCGCACGGACTCGCGGTCGGAGCGGGTGTTGGTGGCGGCGGGGAGCATCGCGTACTCCGCCGTGACCCACCCGAGACCGGACCCCTTGCGCCAGCGCGGCACGCCCTCGGTCGCCGACGCGGCGCACAGGACGCGGGTCCGGCCGAACTCCACGAGGACCGACCCGGCCGCGTGGTCGAGCCAGTGGCGGGTGATCGTCACGTGACGCAGGGCGTCGTCGGCCCGTCCGTCGCTACGGGGCTGGGGGGCGTTCATGCCCCGACCCTAGCCACCCGCCACGAGCAACCCACCCGCCGGTCGACCCAGCCGCTGGTCGACCCAGCCGCTGGTCGAGCCGTCCCGCTGGTCGACCCGTCCCCGCCGGTCGAGCCGCCCCGCTGGTCGAGCCGTCCCCGCTGGTCGAGCCGCCCCGCTGGTCGAGCCGCCCCGCTGGTCGAGCCTGTCGAGACCTACTTCACCTCGGCACGCCGGATCCGCCAGAGCCCGATGGCCAGCGGCACCAGGAGCCAGATGAACCCGCTCACCGCCAGGTGCGCCCACTGGCTGCCCGTGAGCGGCATGTCGTACAGCTCGGCCGAGGCGGACTGGAAGTCGATCCACGGCGCCACGTGGGAGAACCAGTCCATCAGCGCCGACCCGATCGCCAGCAGCGTCGGCAGGACGTAGCGGTAGGCGAAGAACGCCACGATCGCGGCCGGCGTGTTGAGGAGCAGGCAAGCCAGCGCGAAGCCGCCGAGCATGGCGAAGGTCTGGTTGATGATGAACCCGAAGAAGCCCGACCAGCCGAAGGTCCAGTCGGCGCCGGCGTCGCGCATCAGGCCGAGCAGGACGTTGCAGATCACCCCGACCACCAGCGCGAAGACGATCACGAATGCCGTCAGGGCCACACCGGCGAGCATCTTGGCGAGCACGATCCGCATCCGGCGCGGCTCGAGGGTGAAGGTCGTCATCGCCGTGCGCTGGCTCCACTCGCTGGTGACCAGCATGATGCCCAGCACCGGCAGGAGGACCGAGGAGACGAACGCCGACACCGCGACGAAGTCGCCGAACGACGCCTCGTCGTGGGGATGGGTCGCCGCGACGATCAGGAAGATCACGTTGGCCACGAGAGCCAGCCCGGCCGTGATGCCGATCAGCCACCGCCCGGCCCGGGTGTCGGCGCTCTTGCGGAGCTCGATGGTGAACAGCCGCGAGAACGGGATGCCCGGCGTACCGGAGACGTCGAAGGTGAGCGTGGGTGCGGTGGAGGTCATGCGGACACCTCGTTCGTCAGGTCGTCGCGGGCAGTGTCGGAGGTGAGCTCGAGGAACAGGTCCTCGAGGCCGCCCTCGTTGCCCGCACGCAGGTCGGTCAGGACGATCTGGGACTCGGCGGCGACCCGGCCCACGTCGACGGGTTCGGCGGCGACCCGCAGCCCCGCACCGGCCGGGTGCACCTGAAGGCCCTTCCGGGTCAGGTGCTCGCTGAGCTGTCGGTTGTCGAGCGCGGTGACCAGGGTGGTCGTCGCGCCGCCGGACGCCTGGCTCAGCAGCTCGTCGCGGGTCCCGCGCGCCACGATGGTGCCCCGCCCGATCAGGATCATCTCGTCGGCGATCTGCTCCACCTCGTGGAGCAGGTGGCTCGACAGCAGCACGGTCCCGCCGCGCTCGGCATACCCCTTGAGGAGCCCCCGCATCCAGCGGATGCCGGCCGGGTCGAGACCGTTGGCCGGCTCGTCGAGGATCAGCACGGACGGGTCGCCCAGCAGCGCGTGCGCGATCCCGAGCCGCTGCCGCATGCCGAGCGAGTAGTTGCGCACCCGGCGCTTGGACTCCTTGGCGTCCAGCGCGACGAGGTCGAGCATCTCGTCGACCCGGGTGCTCGGCAGGCCCATCGTCCGGGCACCGATCTCCAGGACCTCGCGACCGGTCCGCCCCGCGTGCTGCGCCGACGCGTCGAGCAGGACCCCGACGTGACGGCCCGGGTTGGGGATCTGGGAGTAGTGGAGTCCACCGATCGTCACCTCCCCGTGCGTCGCAGGCGTGAGACCGACCATGACGCGCATGGTCGTCGTCTTGCCCGCGCCGTTGGGTCCGAGGAAGCCGGTGACGGTACCCGGCTGGCACTCGAAGCTGATGTCGTCGACGGCGATGAAACTCCCGTAGGCCCGCGTGAGCCCTTCCACCTTGATCATGGGTCACAGCCTGCCGCATGACCACACCGGAATCACATCAGGGATGACCCCGAGGCGGTCATTGAATGTCGTACGACGTGCCGGTCGCCGCGGCGCTCACGTCGCCGACGTAGACGGCGCGCGCCTCCGCGAGCATCTCGGCCACGTCGTACCACGGCGGCACGTGGGTGACCACGAGCCGCGGCACCGCGTTGCGAGCCGCCACCTCGCCCGCCTCGCGGCCGGTCAGGTGGAGGTCGTCGGGGTTCTCCTCGCCGTGGCGGAACGACGACTCGGCGAGCAGCAACGAGACGCCCTCGGCCAGCCGGTCGAGAGCCGGGCACGGGCCGGTGTCACCGGTGTAGGCGAGCGTGCGGCGGTCGGCCGAGACCCGCAGGCCGTACGCCGGCACCGGGTGGGCGACCCGCACCGGTTCGATCTCGAACGGCCCGACCGTGACCGGCCCGTCGTACTCGCGGAAGTCGAACTCGCCGGTCATCCCGTGCTGCTCGGGGAGGTCGTAGGCGCGCGACATGCGCTCCGCGACACCAGCCGGTCCCCACACGGGGATCGGCGGCAGCGCACCGCCCGGGTGGTACTTGCGCAGGACGTAGTAGCCGCACAGGTCGAGGCAGTGGTCGGGATGGAGGTGACTGAAGAAGATCGCGTCGACCGAGGCCGGGTCGGTGTACCGCTGCAGGGGGCCGAGCGCCCCGCTGCCGAGGTCGAGGAGGATCCGCCAGGTGCGACCCTCGGCGTCGTCGGCCTCGACCAGGTAGCAGCTGGCCGCCGAGTCCGGCCCGGCGAAGGACCCGGAGCAGCCGATCACGGTGAGCCTCAACGGAGGCCCCCCGCGAACTGGGCGGCCATGGCGAGCTCCGGGCCGAGGAAGCGGCGCCCGATGTGCTCGAACTCGTCGGGGGCGCCGGTGGTCAGGAAGCGGTACGCCGGGTCGCCGGCGACACGCATCAGGTCGGCCCCCACGAGGAGCTTGTAGACGTCCTTGGCGCACTCCTCCGCGCTGCTGACCAGCGTCACGTCGTCGCCGACGACGTAGGAGATGACGCCGGTGAGCAACGGGTAGTGGGTACAGCCGAGGATCAGCGTGTCGACGTCGGCCGCGACGAGCGGGTCGAGGTAGTCGTGGGCGACGGCGAGCAGCTCGTCACCGCCGGTGACCCCGGCCTCGACGAAGTCGACGAACCGTGGACAGGCCCGGGTGGTGAGGTCCACCTGTGGTGCGGCGGCGAAGGCGTCGTCGTAGGCGAGGGAGTCGGCGGTGGCACGGGTACAGATGACGCCGATCCGGCCGTTGCGGGTCGCGGCGACCGCGCGCCGCGTGGCGGGCAGGATCACCTCGACGACCGGCACGTCGTAGCGCTCGCGGGCGTCGCGCAGCATGGCCGCGCTCGCGGAGTTGCACGCGATCACCAGCGCCTTGACGCCGTCGGCGACGAGGTGGTCGAGGCACTCGAGGGCGTACTCCCGCACCTCGCCGATCGGCTTGGAGCCGTAGGGCTGGCGGGCGGTGTCGCCGAGGTAGACGATCGACTCGTGAGGCAGCTGGTCGATCACCGACCGCGCCACCGTGAGGCCGCCGAACCCCGAGTCGAAGATGCCGATCGGCGCATCGGACGTCGTACGGGGCACAAACGCACAGGCTAGGTGGTCCGACGGACACACGCACTCAGACGCGACCGACGTCACTCCGGCGGAATCGAGACCCGGCGGTCGAGCGGCGTCGAGACCTACTCGAAGAGCTTGGCCTGCGGCGGCCCGAACGACGGGTCGACGCCGTCGAAGAGGCTGCTGACCGACTCGCCGGCGTGCACGCGTGCGATCGCCTCGGCGAACAGCCCGGCGACGCTGCGGACCTTGAGCTCGGGCCACCCGGTGGGGGCTGGCACCGAGTCGGTGGTCACCACCTCGGTGATCATCGGGTGCTCGCGCAGCCGGTCGACGGCCTTGCCGACGAAGAGCCCGTGGGTGCAGGCCACGGCCGCTCCGGTGCACCCGGTGTCGGCGAGGCGGTCGAGCAGCTCGACGATCGAGCCACCGGTCGCGATCTCGTCGTCGAGCACGATGGCCCGCTTGCCGCGAACGTCACCGACGATCGAGTCGATCACGACGCGGTCGTCGGCCAGCCGACGCTTGCTGCCGGCCGCCACGTTGAGCCCGAGAAGCCGGGAGAACTGGGTGGCGGTCTTGGCGTTGCCGAAGTCGGGCGACACCACGATCGCGTCGGAGAGGTCCTGGGCCAGGAAGTGGTCGGCCAGGATGCCGATGGCGGTGAGCTGGTCGACCGGCACGGAGAAGAAGCCGTGCACCTGGGGTGCGTGCAGCGTCATCGTCATCACACGGTGGACGCCCGCCGTCGCGAGCATGTCGGCGACCAGACGGCCACCGATCGAGATGCGCGACGCGTCCTTCTTGTCCGACCGGGCGTAGGAGTAGAACGGGATGACGGCGGTGATGGACGCCGCGCTGGCTCCGCGCGCCGCGTCGATCATGAGCAGGAGCTCCATCAGGTGCTCCTGCGTCGGCGGCACGAGCGGCTGCACGATGTAGACGTCGCGCTGGCGGCAGTTCGCCTGGAGCTGGGCCTGGAGGCAGTCGTTGCTGAAGCGCGTCATCTCCACCGGCGACAGCGGCACGTCGAGGTCGTCGCAGATGGCCTTGGCCAGTGGTCGGTGGGCGGAACCGCTGAAGACGACGACGTTGCGGTCGGGCACGGGCACTCCACGGTGGCTGGGCCGGGCGGTCGGGGTCAGGGTAACCCGCCGCCGCCGGGAGGGACAGGGTGCGTTCACGGTTGGTATCAGCAGCCGTCCGCGGGTCTCCTGGTCAGACATGCGACTCACATCCATCCTCATGACGACAGGGGCCGCCGCGGCCTCGGTGGTGCTCATCACCGGACCCGCGCTCGCCCAGCACATCGACGGCACCAGCGGGAACGACACGCTGCACGGGACCTCCGCCCGCGACACCATCCGGGGTCTCCAGGGCGACGACGTGATCCGCGGACGCGGCGGACCGGACCAGCTCTTCGGCGGGGCGGGCAACGACCGCGTCTTCGCCGGCGGTGACGGCTCCCGAGACCTGCTCGACGGCGGCCCGGGCAACGACCGGCTCATCGGCGGGCCCGGTGCGGACTTCTTCCACGGCGGCATCGGCAACGACGTCGTGCGTGCCGCCGGTGGCAACGACCAGCTCGAGACCATCCAGGGCGCCGACCGGGTCTTCATGGGACCCGGCAACGACGAGCTCAGCTTCCTCACCGACGACCACAAGCGGGCGGTCATCGACTGCGGGAGCGGCCACGACGTCGTGAACTACCTCGGCGCGATCGACAAGGACGACGTGATCCGCGCCAACTGCGAGGACGTCAACGCCAACACGTCCGACTGAGGGTCACCGGCCGCTCTGCGAGCGAGCTCGCTGCGGCGTTCGCTGCGGGCCGTCGTCCGGACTCCGTCCGGACGACGGGTCCTCGCTCACGCTCAAGCCCAGAGCTGGCCCTCGAGCCGCTCCTCGGCCTCGTCGACGGTGCCCTCGTAGGCACCGGTCGAGAGGTACTTCCAGCCGCCGTCGCACACCACGAACGCGATGTCGGCACGCTCGCCGGCCGTGACCGACTTCGCCGCCTGGGCGAGCGCGGCGTGCAGGATCGCCCCGGTCGAGATGCCGGCGAAGATGCCCTCGGCGTCGAGCAGCTCACGCACCCGTCGTACGGCGTCGCGGGGGCCGACGGAGAAGCGGGCGTCGATCAGGGTCTCGTCGTACAGCTCCGGGACGAAGCCCTCGTCGAGGTTGCGCAACCCGTAGACCAGCTCGCCGTACCGCGGCTCGGCGGCGACGATCCGTACGTCGGGCTTCACCTCACGGAAGAAGCGGCCGACGCCCATCAGGGTGCCGGTGGTGCCGAGACCGCCCACGAAGTGGGTGACGTCGGGCAGGTCGGCGAGGATCTCCGGCCCGGTGCCCTCATAGTGGGCGAGGGCGTTCGCAGGGTTGCCGTACTGGTAGAGCATCACCCAGTCGGGGTGCTCCGCCGCGATTCCCTTGGCGACGCGCACCGCCTCGTTGGAGCCGCCGGCGGCCGGTGACGACACGATCTCGGCACCCCACATCCGCAGCAGCTGGCTGCGCTCCTCCGAGGTGTTCTCGGGCATCACGCAGACCAGGCGGTAGCCGCGCAGGCGGGCGACCATCGCCAGCGAGATCCCGGTGTTGCCGCTGGTGGGCTCGAGGATGGTGCAGCCGGGCCGGAGGAAGCCGTCCTTCTCGGCGTGCTCGACCATCGCCAGGGCGGCCCGGTCCTTGATCGATCCGGTGGGGTTGCGGTCCTCGAGCTTGGCCCACAGGCGGACGTCGGGGCTCGGCGAGAGCGTCGGCAGCCCGACCAGCGGGGTGTTGCCGACCGAGGCGAGCAGGTCGTCGTAGCGCATGGGGCCTCCGGGTCGGGTCAGCGCAGGAACTGCTCGGGATCGAAGTCGTCGAGCGAGATGATGCGGGTACGGGGCAGGACCGCGTTGAAGGCGGCGACGTCGTCCTCGAGGTCGAAGACCGGGATGTCGAGCGCGGTCAGCTGGCCGCTGACGAACTCGCGCAGGGCGAGGAGACCGAGGCGGCGGCCGTCGTCGAGGGACTGGAGCTGCGGCGCGAAGTCGCCGTCGTGGCTGCACAGCAGGACGTCGGCCTCGTGGGCCTTCAGCGCCTGCAGCGTGCGCTGGATGCCGATGTCGACGACCTTCTCGTCGGAGCCGCCGGCGAGCGGGATCGGCCGGTAGCCCATCGCCAGCAGCGCCTGGACGAACGAGAGGGGCATCTGGCCGCTGGTCGCATTCAGGAAGAACAGCCCGACGGCCGGCTGGCCCCAGGTCGCCTCGGCGAACGACGTGAGCCGCTCCCAGCGCGGCCGTTCCTCGGGCTGCGGCCGCCGCTGGAAGAGGGCCGTCCCGAGGGTGGCGTCGATGTTCTCGCCGTCGACCAGCAGGAACGTACGACGCTCGCCCATGTCAGCCGCCGGCGACGGCGGGGAGCACGACCACCTGGTCGCCGTCGGCGACCGGGGCCTCGAGGCCGCCGAGGAAGCGGACGTCCTCGTCGTTGACGTAGACGTTGACGAAGCGCCGCAGGTCGCCGTCCTCGATCAGGCGGTCCTTCAGGCCGGGGTGGTTGGCCTCGAGGTCGTCGATGAGGGCGCTCAGGCTGCTGCCGCTCGCCTGGACGGACTTCTGGTCGGCGGTGTAGGTGCGGAGGATCGTCGGGATCCGGACCTCAACGGGCATCTCGGTCTCCTTGGCTCGTGGACAGGGGGCGGGCGGGCAGGGAGTCGACCACGGTGACCTCTTCCTCGGTCACCTCGCCGTCGACGATCCGATACGACCTGAACTCCACGGGGCCCTCGTTATTCCCGTGCTCACGCGTGCCGACCAGCACGTAGTGAGCTCCCGGCTCCATCGCCAGGCCGATGTCGGTCCGGCTCGGATAGGCCTCCGTCGCCGTGTGCGAGTGATAGACGACGACCGGCTCCTCGTCGCGGGCGTCCATGTCCTGGTAGAGCCGGAACAGGTCGGTGGAGTCGAACTCGTAGAAGGTCGGGCTCCCCGCGGCGTTCACCATCTCGACCAGCCGCTCGGGGCGGTCGCTGCCCTCGGGGCCGGCGACGACGCCGCAGGCCTCGTCGGGGTGGTCACGCTTGGCATGCGCGACGATGCCGTCGTACGTCGCGCGGTCGAGGGTGAGCACCCGCCCAGGGTAGAGGGACACCGGGCCGCGAGCCCGCCCGGACCGTCCGGTGGTCGAGCGGAGTCGAGACTCACACCTCGGTACGGCGGCGCATCATCTCGACCGGGACACCGCCCAGACCGAGGCGGTAGCGGGTGTGGTCGGCGTACTCGGCCAGCTTGTCCCAGAGCGCGGCGTGAGCGGCCCACGGGAGCGGGTCGGCGCCGTGGTACCAGCTGTCGCCGAAGGAGATCCAGACCGCCGACCAGTCGGCAGCGTCGTCCCACCGGCCGCGCCGGGCCTCGACGAGGCGTCGGCGTACCTGGAAGGCCATCCGCGGACCGTCGGGACACCCGGGCGTGGTGGCGATCGGCCAGACCCAGAGGTCGAGGGCGGCGAGATCGAGCTCGAGGTCGCGCAGCACGCCGGGCTCGACCAGGACGGTCGCGACGTTGACGTGCGGGCGGCGCATACCCCGGAACGCTACCCACGACCGGCGACATCTGACGAGGGTCCGCGCTCCTCGTCTGGTGCGGTGCTGTGGCTACTGGGTGCGTGCTGTGCGGGCACTTCGGCGGTGATAACCCCGCGTTACAGCGGGTTGGCCGCCGGGACGGCGCGTGCCCCGGGACCGCGAGGGGTCCCGGGGCACACGCGGTGGTGCGGGTGGGTCAGGGCAGGAAGTACATCGGGTTCGGCATCTTGAACGTCCGGTCGGCGAAGCCGCCGTTCAGGTCGCTGAACTGGTCGCCGAAGTTGGCCACGATGTCGTAGCCGAGCGACTCGATGTGCTTGCGCGTCAGGGACTTGTACTGCGTCGTGGTGCAGGTCGGCGCGCACGTCGACAGCCACGGCTCCGTGGCACCCGTGGCGTCCTTGAGGTAGAGGTGGGTGGGGTCGACGGTGTAGCCGGCGTCCGTCAGGTTCGCGAGGGTCCCCGCGGTCTGGTCGGGCGTGGCGATCTTCGAGCGTCCGGTCAGGAAGAAGACCTGGTAGCCGTCGGCGATGGCCTTCGCCTCGAGGTCGGGCATCCCCGGCACGGCCGGGAAGACGCTCTTGGACCCGGCGTTCACGAATGACGCGTTGGTGCCCGGGTTGAACACGAAGTTGCTGTAGATCTCGTAGCTGTAGGTGTTCAACGTGGTGTCGTCGACGTCGAAGAGGATCGCCTTGGTGCCGGAGTGTCCGTGATGGCCCTGGGAGTGGTGTGCCTTGCGGGCCAGGAAGTCCTCCGCCTTCGCCGCGATGCCCTCGGTCTGCTGGGCGTAGGCGCCGGTCGGCGAGAACTGGTGGAGCATCGTCGCGCCGTTGACCGGGTCGGGGGTCGTCGTCAGGGTGTCGCCGTAGTAGCCCTTGATGGCGGTCTTGACCTGGTCGATGTTCTGGATCTGGCTGTCGCTGGTGGGCGACGCCGGCGGCGGCGGAACCGCGCCGCCGTGATGGTCTCCGCCGTGGGCGAGGGCGAGACCCGGCAGGGTGAGGGCGGCGGTGGCCGCGGCCGAGGCGAGTGCGACGGTGGCCGTGCGTGCCGGCCGCTTGAGCGTGGGTAGGTGCTTCAAGGTTGTCCTCCGAGTCGGGTGTGTGTGTCGAGGGTCACCCAAACACGCCCGCCTTCGCGGCCACAAGGTGGGTCAGCCCAACGCGTCGACCAGCGTCTCCTGGAGCAGCCCGATCCAGTCGTAGATGTCGTGGGCCTGCGCGCGCGGATCGTCGTCCGGCAGCGAAGCCCAGTAGGCGTCGTCGTCCTGCTCGACCTCGAGGCGGGTGGCCAGCGCGAGGCGCAGGTCGGTGAACGACTTCATCCAGACCAGGGCCGTCTCCTGGTCGAGCTCGACGTCGATCACGAGCCGCTGCTCACCGAGCTGAGGCGGGAGCCCCGCGTCCTCGAGGGTGTCGATGATCGTCGCCGCCCCGGCCGCCTTGCCGTCGCGGAGCGCTCCCTCGGTGAACCGGCGGAACTCGGCCGCCGCCTCCTCGTCCTCGGCGTACGCCGAGGGGAACAGGCGGGCCAGCACTGGGTCGTCGGGCTCGGTCGTCGGTCCGTCGAAGCTCAGCATCGCCTCGAGGGGGTCGGCGTGCTCGTGCGGTACGGCGGCCTCGTTGCGCAGCAGCTCCACCAGCTGGGACGCGAGCGACCGCAGCAGGTCGGCCTCGAACCCGGAGAACGTGGCGATGATCCGCCCGCTGCGACGGTGTCGGGTGAAGCCGCTCATCGCGTCCTCATTGCTTCTCGAGCGTGGCCCACAGGCCGTACTCGTGCATGGCCTGGACGTCTCGCTCCATCTCCTCGCGCGAGCCGTTGCTGACCATCGACCTGCCGTCGTGGTGGACCTCGAGCATCAGCTTCTCGGCCTTCTTCTTGTCGTAGCCGAAGTAGGTGCAGAACACGTAGGTGACGTAGCTCATCAGGTTCACCGGGTCGTTCCAGACGATGGTCACCCACGGCTTGGCCGTCAGGGTGATCTCGTCGGGAGTGAGGTCCGGCTCGACCTCGACCGGACTCGTGGTCGCCATGGAGCCCATCGTGGCACAGGCCACGGTGCCCCACGGGCCTCGACGCGAGCCCCCTACGCTGGACCGGTGAGCTCGTCGACCGCCTTGCTGACCGACCACTACGAGCTGACGATGCTGCAGGCGGCTCTGGGCTCCGCCACGGCCCACCGGCGGTCGGTCTTCGAGCTCTTCCCGCGGCGTCTCCCCGAGGGTCGTCGGTACGGCGTCGTGGCCGGGGTCGGTCGCGCGCTCGACGCGCTCGAGGCCTTCCGCTTCGACGACGACACCCTGGACGCGCTCCACGACGTCGTCGACGACCGGACCCGCGAGTGGCTGGCCTCCCACCGGTTCACCGGCGATCTGTGGGGCTACCCGGAGGGCGAGATCTACCTGCCCTACTCGCCCCTGCTCGTCGTCGAGGGGACCTTCGCCGAGGCGGTCCTCCTCGAGACCCTGCTGCTGTCGATCTACAACCACGACTCCGCCATCGCCTCCGCCGCGTCCCGGATGACGAGCGTCGCCGGCGACCGGCCCTGCATCGAGATGGGGTCTCGGCGTACGCACGAGGAGGCCGCCGTCGCGGCCGCGCGGGCGGCGTACGTCGCCGGCTTCGCGACGAGCTCCAACCTCGCGGCCCGCCGGCGCTACGGCGTCCCGACCGCCGGCACGAGTGCCCACAGCTTCACCCTGCTCCACGACTCGGAGTCCGAGGCGTTCCGGGCGCAGGTGTCCTCGCTGGGCGCCGGGACCACGCTGCTGGTCGACACCTACGACATCCGCGAGGCCGTGCGGGCCGGCGTCGAGATCGCCGGGACCGAGCTCGGCGCGGTCCGGCTCGACTCGGGCGACCTCGGGGTCCTCGCCCGCGAGGTGCGCGCCCAGCTCGACGAGCTCGGCGCGACGCACACCCGGATCGTGGTGACCAGCGACCTCGACGAGTACGCCATCGCGGCGCTGGCGTCGGCTCCGGTCGACGCCTACGGCGTCGGGACCCAGCTGGTGACCGGCTCGGGCCACCCCACCTGCGGCTTCGTCTACAAGCTGGTCTCACGCGAGGACGACACCGGCGCGATGGTCTCGGTGGCGAAGAAGAGCACCGACAAGATCTCGATCGGGGGCCGCAAGTACGCGCTGCGGCGCCGGTCGGCGGGCGGCGTCGCCGAGGCCGAGGTCGTGGGCATCGGCGAGCCTCCGGTCGACGACGGCGACGACCGGCCGCTGATGGTCCCCCTGGTGCGCGGAGGGGAGATCATCGGCCGCGAGACGCTCGACCGGGCCCGGGCGCGCCACCTGACGGCGCGGGCCGAGCTGCCACCGGCGGCGCAGCAGATGTCGCGCGGTGAGCCCGTCATCCCGACCATCCACGTGTGAGGACGCCATGGCCCTGTTGACCTGCGACTTCTTCTCCGACGCACTCCAGGTGGGCACCTCGATGACCGTGGTCCTGCCCCAGCAGACCGAGGAGCAGATCGGTGTCACGGGCGGTGGGTCCGAAGGCCCGCCACCACTGCTCTACCTGCTCCACGGCCTCTCCGACGACCACACTGCGTGGCAGCGCTACACGGCCGTCGCCCGCTACGCCGAGAAGGCCGGCCTCGCGGTCGTGATGCCGGCCGTCCACCGCAGCTTCTACACCAACGAGGCGACGGGCCACCGCTACTGGGACTTCGTCTCCGAGGAGCTGCCCGGCGTCGTCCACGAGTTCCTGCGCGTCACCGACCAGCCGTCGCAGACCTTCGTGGCCGGTCTGTCGATGGGCGGGTACGGCGCGCTCAAGCTCGCCCTCACCCACCCCGAGCGCTACGCCGCAGCTGCCTCGCTGTCGGGCGGCCTCGACCTGCGCACGGTGCTGACCAAGCCCGAGCGCGCCGAGCTGCTCGACCGGGTCTTCGGGAGTGCGGTCACCGACGAGAACGACGTCTTCACCCTCCTGCCGCGGGCGACCGGCGTACCCCCGCTGTACCTGGGCTGTGGCACCGCGGACCCGCTCCTCCCGGGCACCCAGCGCTTCGCCGACGAGGCCACAGCCGCCGGCGTCGACGTCACCCTCGACCTCCGCCCCGGCACGCACGAGTGGTCGCTGTGGGACGCGATGATCGCCGACGTGATCGCCTGGCTCCCGCTGCCGGGAGGGCGGCCCGACGCAGAAAACGCGGAAGGGATCGACTGATTCGGGCCTCACCCACCCATCCGTTCCGCGCTTTCTTCGCCGAGTGCCAGCCTTCGCATCAGCCGATACCTGCCGGACGCGGAGAAGAGGGAGGCGCGAAGAAGCTCGTGCCAGGCGGCGATGCGCGCGGCTTCGTGCGGTCGTCCGAGGGCTCGATCGGCGTCGCGCAGGATCGTCGACCCGGCGAACAACACGTCCTCCTTGGTGTAGCCGCGGCGCTCGAAGCCGGCGTCGGAGATCCGACCTGCTCGACGTAGGTCCTGTCGTTGGCGGGCCCGGCGCAGATGGTCCTCGCCGTCGTACTCGGGCAGTCGGTGCGTGCCGAGGATCCGGAGGTCAGCGCGAGCCGTGACGTCACCGTGCGGACCGCGCACGACGTACTGAGGTTCGACGGCGACCCCACACGCGACATGGAGCATCCGCAGCAGCCCCTCGTAGATCGACTCGGCCCTTCCGTCCATGAGCGGGATGGCCCGTCGGAGCAGCGGCGACCCACGGCGCCGCTGTCGGGCCACCACGCGGAGCTCGTCGAGGCTGACGTCGCCGACATGGAGGGCCGCATCTCCCAGCAGGACGACGTCCAGGAGAGCGAGATCTCGCGCACACGCGAGCAGGGCCTCGGCGGAAGAGGTCACCCGAACGCCGTCCACGAGCTCCCACGTCGGCAGTACGTCGTGTCGGCACACGGCGAGTCCGACCCGGTCGATGCGATCCGACCGGCCGGACGCCACGAACATCGGCAAGCCATCGGGCAGAGGCGGCACCCACCAACCGCGCAGCATCGCCACCGTCAGCCCGGTGAACGACGCCCAGAAGGGCAGGACGAGCTGCCACGCCATGAGCCGGTGGGCAAGGTCGCCAGCCAGATCGGTGCGTACGTGCGCGCCGGGTGTCACCGTCGTCCACCCCGTGCCCGGCCGACGACCCCACGCGATCTGGTCCTCCGCCATCAGGTCACCTTGACGGCGACGGCCGAGGTCGTGCAGGAACGACCGTGCCACCTGTGGACAGCCGCGGCTGCGACCCGTGGCCCGGCGCAGGTGCACGCGCAGGTGCAAGCGCAGGTGCACGCAGAAAACGCGGACCAGATCGCGTGGGCGGCCCGTCGAGGGCCGATTCATTCCGCGTTTTCTGCTCAGTCCGACCACCGGACGCAGGACCAGGGCTGGCGACGATAACCTCGGCGCATGACGCGGGTGCTGATCGTCGTCGACGTGCAGAACGACTTCTGCGAGGGCGGGTCGCTGCCGGTGGCGGGGGGCGCCAGGGTCGCCGGTGAGATCGGCCAGCTGCTCCACCACTGGACCCGCAAGGACGACCACGCGCCGGCGTACGACCTCGTCGTGGCCACCAAGGACCACCACGTCGACCCCGGAGCGCACTGGGCCCACGAGCCCGACTACGTCGACAGCTGGCCGGTGCACTGCCGGGTCGGTACCGACGGCGAGGCCTTCCACCCCAACCTCGACCCTCAGCCGTTCGACGCGATCTTCCTCAAGGGCGAGCACGCGGCCGCGTACTCCGGCTTCGAGGGCCGTACGACGGCCGGCGAGGGGTTGGCCGACTGGCTCCGCGCGCGGGGGGTCGAGCAGGTCGACGTGTGCGGGCTCGCCACCGACCACTGCGTGCGGGCGACGGCCCTCGACGCGCGCGCCGAGGGGTTCGAGACCCGGGTCCTGACGGAGATGTGTGCCGGTGTCGCACCCGAGACCACTGCGACCGCCCTCGAGGAGATGCGGTCAGCGGGCGTCACCCTGGGTTGAGCGTGGTCATCCCGGACTCGACCCGGGGCGCCATCGCCTCGGCGAGCGCGATCAGGCCGCTCATCGGCCGGATCATCACCCGGAACTCGCTCACCAGTCCCGACTCGTCGAGCGTGATGAAGTCCGCGCCTTCCAGCTCCCGGCCGCCGACCGAGGCGGCGAACATCAGCACGTGGGCGCGCCCCCCGTCGTCGGCGTAGGTCTGCACGTAGCGGAAGTCCTCGAAGGTCTCCATCGCGGCCCGGAGGAAGACCATCGTCGCGGCCCGGCCGGCGTACGGCTTGAACAGCGCCGGGCTGCGGAACACCACGTCGTCGGCGAGCAGTGCCTCGACCGCCACGGCGTCCCTGGCCTCCAGTGCCTTGCGCAGCTGTTCCATCACTCTCCTTCGAAGTCGGGGGCACGCCGTTCGGCGAACGCCCGCATTCCCTCCGCCGCATCGCGCGTGCGGAGCAGCATGGTCTGACCGGTCCGTTCCCGCTCCAGGGCGTCGTCCAGCCCCGCGAACGTCACCGCGTTGACCGCGCGCTTGGTGGAGGCCTGTGCCAGCGGGGCTCCCGCGGCCAGCCGGCCGACCACGTCGGCCACGACGCTCTCGAAGCCGTCGGCATCGGCGAGGTGGCTGACCAGTCCCGCGTCGTGGGCCTCCCGGCCCGACAACGGCTCGGCCAGGAGCGCCATCCGCATCGCCCGCGCCCGTCCGATCGAGGCCGCCACCGAGGCGCTGGAACCGCCGTCGGGCATCAGGCCGATCCGGGCGAAGGCCAGCAGGAACGTGGCTGCCTCGGACGCCACCGCGAGGTCGCAGGCCAGCGCGATCGAGCAGCCCACGCCCGCGGCCGCGCCGTGGACCGCGGCCAGCACCGGCTTGTCGAGACGCGTGATGGCCCGCACGATCCGGTTCGCCCGGTCGAGCGCGCGGACATCGAGCTGCATCGGCGCGTCCGCACCTGCGATGTCGGCTCCCGCACAGAACGCACGCCCGGCCCCCCGGATCACCACGACCCGGAGGTCGTCGTCGGTCGCGGCCGCCTCGAGCTCGGAGGCCAGTGCGTCGGACAGCTCGTCGGTCAGAGCGTTCAGCTGGTCGGGCCGGTCGAGGGTGAGGGTCAGGACCACGCCCGACCGTGCCACGGCGAGGTCGCTCACGCGCCGTCCCCCCACTTCTCGGCGAGGGTGCTGATCACGCGCACGTTGCGGTTGGTCGCGACGCCGAGGTGCTTCTCGACGACCGCGTTGCTCAGCTTCGCCGAGTGGTAGTCCTTCCCCAGCAGCAGGTGCGCCGCGCGTCCCCTCACCTCCGCCCGCTCACCCTCCTTGCCGGCGCCGTCGAGCTTCTTCACCGTGGCCGCGGTCGGCGCGTCCTTCAGCAGAGACACGTAGAGCAGACCGCTGTGCTCGGCCGCCAGCTCCTCGGCGTCGGCCGCCACGGCGGTGAGCTCCTTCGGCGTGAACACGATCGTCGGGACGTCGAACCCGGCCGACGCCGCGAACGCCTTCTCCAGCGCTGCCTCCACCTTCGCCCGGCTCCGCAGGGTGGTGGTGACGCGCACGTTCCCGGTGTTGATGTAGGTCTCGACGTCGGTGAAGCCGGCGTCCTCGCAGGCCTGGACGATCGCTCCCTTGGCGAACATCCGCTTCCCGACGTTGATGGCACGCAGGAAGGCGATGTACGTCGGCACGGGCTCATCCTGCCGTCCCGACCGGGGCCGGTCCATCGGAACGCTCGGTAGGGTGCCCTGCGTGTCCAGCGAACTCGAGGAGCAGAGCAGCGAGCTCGTCGTGTACGCCGCGCGGCTGGTGCGCGCCATCCGGCGCCGGGTGGGGCACCCGGCCGGGATCCGGATCCTGGCCCTGCTCGACGAGCTCGGCCCGCTCGGCGTGACCGAGCTGGCCTCCGTCGACCGCTCCTCCCAGCCGACCGTCTCCGGTGCCGTGCGTCAGCTGGAGGAGCAGGGACTCGTCGCCCGAGGCACGGATCCGGCCGACGCGCGACGCTCGGTCGTCCGGCTCACCGACGTGGGCCGGACGCGCCTGGTCGCCGCCCGGCGAGAGAACGGTCTCGCCGTCGCCGAGCGGCTCGAGCGCACCGGGCACACGCCCGAGGAGGTCGCGGCGGCCGTTGCCCTGCTCCGCGACGTCATGGCTGGGGAGCTGTGACGCCTCCCGTCGCTCACGTGACCGTGATCGGCTGACCGTTCGCGACCAGCCGCCAGTCGACGGAGGCGAACTGAGCAGGGTCGATCGTGTGGTGCAGGCCGACCCAGTCGATGAGGAGCTGTCGGATGTCGGTGGAGTTGCTGTAGACGACCGGCGCCGTCTTCACCGCCGGGAAGCCGCCGCCACCGCTCTGGCGGTAGTTGTTGACGGCCAGCACGAACTGGTCGCCCGCCTGCACCGGTGAGCCGCCGTACGCGAGGTTCTTGATCCGCGACCCGACCGGCTGGGCGATGTCGACGTCGTACGTCAGCGGCGCGGCGAGGCCGGCGATCGAGTCGAAGTTGTAGTCGGGCGTGCCGTTCGGCGCGGCCGGGGTGACGGCGTTCGTCACGTCGGCCATCGCGTAGGTGCCGGGGCCCGGGACCTGCTTGAAGTACTGCATGGAGTACTCGAGGTAGGCGGCGACGTCCTGACCGCTGACCTTCACGCCGAAGAGGAAGTTGTCGTAGATGTAGAGCCCGGCGACGTCACGCCGGCTGACGTCGCCGGCCGGGAACGACGCGCTGCGGTTGAAGGGCGCGGCGATCGACAGCACCGGCAGCGAGGCGTCGGCACCCGTCAGCCCCTGCTTCACGGCATCGGCCTGCACGTAGTTCACGAAGTCGATGATGGGGACGTCTTCCACCGGCGCCCGTGCGGCTGACATCGCCTGCGTGGAGGTGCCGATCACGGTGTTGACGTAGGCGACGACCTTGTCGTGCTGGCTCCGCACCGCGGCCGCCACCTGGGGGTCCTCCGCGGCGACGTTGGAGTTCAGCGTCTGGGAGGTGGCCGACACCACCGACCACCGGTGCCCGTGACGCACCAGGTCGAGCTCCATCACCGCAAGGCGCATGCCCCAGTAGTCGGGCTCGCAGAGCAGGACGTCGCGCCCGGTCGCGGAGTTCGTGACGAGCTTCTGCGGGATGTCGACGTGGGCGTGGCCGACCAGGATCGCGTCGATGTCGGGCACCTGCTCGGCGACCAGGGACGAGGCGTTCTCGGGATAGGGCAGCGCATCGCCGTACGACGAGCTGGTCGTGGCCCCGGAGTGGGCGGCCACGACGACGACGTCGCAGCCGAGCCGCTTGAGCTTCGGGACGAAGATCTTCGCCTGCTCCACCAGGCCGGGGAAGGCGATCCGGCCCGAGACGTTGTCGCGGTCCCAGATCGCGATCCCGGGGTTGGTCAGGCCGAGGATGCCCACCGTGAGGTCGGGACCCTCGTGCAGCCGGATCCTCTTGACGACGTAGGGCGGGAAGACCGGCAGGCCGCTGGCCGGGTCGACGGCGTTCGCGCCGAGGAGCGGGAAGTTCAGCTGGGACTCGTACGCGCGCAGGAGCGGGATGCCGTAGTTGAACTCGTGGTTGCCGAGCGCGGCTGCGTCGTACCCGATCAGGTTCATGGCCTTCGCCATCGGGTGGATGCCACCGGAGGTGATCGGCTCGACCTTGGCGTAGTAGTAGGCCAGCGGCGTGCCCTGGATCGTGTCGCCGGCGTCGAGCATCAGCAGCGGCTGGCCGGCCAGCCGGGCCCGCTGCGCCTTGATCAGCGTCTGCACCTTGGCGATCCCGATGTCGTTGTGCGCGGCGTCGTCGTACTCGGCGTTCTTGTAGTAGTCCCAGTTGAAGACGTTGCCGTGCAGGTCGGTGGTGCCGAGGATCGTCAGTCGCGTGGTGTGGCCGCCGTGCCCGTGCGGACCGTGTCCGTGGGCGGAGGCCGGCGCGGCGTAGCCGGCCGCGGCGAGGGCGGCGGCACCCGTCAGGACGCCGCGACGTGTGGGGGTGGGTGAGGACATCCGAGAACCCTTCCGAGAGTGGGATCACTGTCTATCGGACACCCCACCGGGGCGGTCAAGGGGGTGCCGGACGAACGTGCGAACCGCTTTTGATTTGCATAGGTTTCCTATGTAATATGGCAACGCCCGCTCCCGAAAGGAACCTCGTGTCCACCCAGGTCCGTCCCTCCTCCGAGACGCCGGTCGAGTCCGGCTCCTTCTTCGCCCAGCCCCGCGCGGTCTGGGCGGTCGCCTTCGCCTGCGTCATCGCCTTCATGGGCATCGGCCTGGTGGACCCGATCCTGAAGAGCATCGCCGTCCAGCTGGACGCGACTCCGAGCCAGGTGTCGCTGATGTTCACCAGCTACATGGCGATCATGGGCGTGGCGATGCTGGTCACCGGCGTGATCTCGAGCCGGATCGGCGCCAAGCGGACGCTCCTGGCGGGGCTCGTCCTGATCATCGTGTTCGCCGCGCTCGCCGGGTCGTCGAACTCCGTCGGCGCGGTCGTCGGCTTCCGTGCGGGCTGGGGGCTCGGCAACGCCCTCTTCGTGGCCACCGCACTGGCGACCATCGTGATGTCGGCGACCGGCGGCACGGCCCAGGCGATCATCCTGTTCGAGGCGGCGCTCGGCATCGGCATCGCGTCGGGACCCCTCGTGGGCGGGGTGCTCGGTGAGCACTCCTGGCGCGCGCCGTTCTACGGCGTCTCCTGCCTGATGCTGATCGCGCTCGTGGCCACCGCGTTCTTCCTGCCTGCCACGCCGCCGACCGGACGGCGTACGTCGCTGGCCGACCCGTTCCGGGCGCTGCGCCACAAGCCCCTGCTCGTGATGGCCCTGACGGCGGTCTTCTACAACATCGGCTTCTTCACGATCCTCGCCGCCGGCCCGTTCGCGCTGCCGAACGCCGGGATCATCCAGATCGGCTGGATCTACTTCGGGTGGGGCCTGTTGCTCGCCGTCGTCTCGGTCTTCGTCGCGCCCCTGGTGCAGCGCGCCGTCGGCACCGTGCCCGCGATCCTCGCCACTCTCGCCCTGTTCGGCCTCGACCTCGCCCTGATGGCGGCCTTCGCCGACCATGCCTGGGTCGTGATCACCGGGATCGTGCTGTCGGGAGCCCTGATCGGCAACAACAACACCCTGATCACCGAGGCCGTGATGGGCGTGGCACCCGTCGAGCGCCCGGTCGCGTCGGCGGCGTACTCGTTCGTCCGCTTCTGCGGCGGCGCCATCGGCCCCTACGTCGCGCTCAAGCTCTTCGGCACGCCGCCCGACGTCCACGTGCACGCGCCGTTCTGGTTCGGCGCGGCGATGGTGGCCGTCGGCCTGGTGATCCTCGCCTGCGGCGCACGACTGCTCACCCGCACGCTGCAGCAGCACGACGAGAGCCGGCTCGAGGCGGCCGAGGCGGTCCTGGTCGGCGACCTGGACTGACGGCGGCCGGTGCGCGGGGTGTAACGCGGGGTTATCACCGCCGAAGACGGCGGGCACCGACTGGTGCGGTGGTGTTGCCACCTGATGCGTGCTGTGCGGCGACTGGTGCGGTGTTAACCCCGCGTTACAACTGGTTCACCGCCGGCTCAGGTGGTGATCCGGAATGCCGTCGGGCGGCGTTCGCCCTGCTCGCGGACCGAGCGCTCGACGCAGAACTCGTTCCCCTCCGGGTCGGCCATCGTCACCCACCCCGAGCCGTCGTCGCGGCGGTGGTCGGCGACGACCGAGGCACCGGCGGCGAGCGCGGCGGAGACCGTCTCGTCGCGGGTCGTGTGCTCGGGCTGGAGGTCGAGGTGCACCCGGTTCTTGGCGGTCTTGCCCTCGGGGACGGGGATGAAGAGCAGCCCGGTGCCGCTGAAGGGGTACGACGGCGCCACCACGACCTCGGGGTCGTCGTCGTAGTAGACGTGCCACCCGGTGACCCTCGACCAGAACGTCGCCAGCGCCCGGGCGTCGGCGCAGTCGAAGGTGATGTTGTGGATCCGAACGCTCATGCCGCCAGCCTCGTCCCGCAGTCGCGCCCGAGCAAGCGGAATCCCCGGCGCGGGTACGACGCCGCCCCGGCCGCCCGGCGTACGGTCTGCTCCGTGCCCTGCGACTACTGCGGTGTCGAGTTCGACCCGATCTCCACGCGTTGGCTGTGCCCCCACTGCCACATGAAGGCCAACTGCTGCGACGGCGCCCCGCTGGCGGTGTGCGGCACCTCGAGCGTCGCCGAGCCGGCTCGCCGGCCCGCTGCGCCGAGCCGACCCGCGTGAGCGACGTGATCGCCGTCCGACCCGGGCGGGTGCTCGACGTCGTGAGCGGGGAGGTGCTCGGTGACCGCGTCGTGCTCGTGGACGGTGACCGGATCGCCGCCGTCGTGCCTGCGCACGAGGCGCCCACCGACTCACGGCTGATCGATCTGCCCGATCTGACCCTGCTCCCCGGGCTGGTGGACTGCCATGCCCACCTGGTGGGCGAGGTGGACAGCGGGCACGGCTACACCGAGCTGCTGACCCGGACCGGCGCGCAGGAGGCCGTCACCGGCGTGCGCAACGCGCGCGACACCCTCCACGCCGGGTTCACGAGCGTGCGCGACGTCGGCAACTACCGCGCCTTCGTCGACGTCGCCCTGCGCGACGCGATCGACGCCGGCTGGACGCCCGGGCCGCGGATGATGGTCGCCGGGGCGTTCGTCGGGTGTCGCGGCGGTGGTGGGGACATCAGCGGTCTGGCGCCCGATGCCGAGGAGCACATCCCGGCAGAGCTACGGGTGGGCGTCGTGGACACCGTCGACGACGTGACCAGGGTCGTCCGGCGGATCCTCTACAGCGGCGCCGACCTGATCAAGCTCATCGCCACCGGGGCGGTGATGTCCGACAACGGGGACCCGGGCGTCCCCGAGCTCAGCGAGGCGCAGATCCGCGCTGCCGTCGAGGAGGCGGCCCTCCACGGCGCCCACGTGGCCGCGCACGCCCACGGCGCCGAGGGCATCAAGCGGGCCGTGCGCGGCGGCGTGCACTCGATCGAGCACGGCTCGCTGATGGACGACGAGGGCGTCGCCCTGATGGCCGAGGCCGGCACCTGGCTGGTGGCCGACATCTACGGCGGCGACTACATCGCGGCGTACGGACGCGAGCACGGCTGGAAGGCCGACGTCCTGCGCAAGAACGACGAGACGACGCTCACCCAGCGGGCAGCGTTCGAGAAGTGCGTCGCGGCCGGCGTCCGCATCGCCTACGGCACCGACAGCGGGATCTATCCGCACGGCCTGAACGCGCGCCAGTTCGTCTACCACGTGCGACACGGCCAGACGCCCGTCGAGGCGATCAGGTCGGCCACGCTCCACGCCGCCGACCTGATGGGCTGGTCCGACCGGATCGGCCGGGTCGAGCCGGGCCTGTACGCCGACCTGATCGGCGTACCGGGTGACCCCACCCAGGACGTCGGCGTCCTGGAGGACGTGCGGTTCGTGATGAAGGGCGGCGACGTCGTCCGCACCCCCTGACGCCGAGTCGGCGCAAACAGACACCTGATCCACGCCGAGTCGGCGCAAACAGGCACCGAAAAGACGCCGAGTCGGCATGTGACAACTCGGCGAAAGGGGGTCAGAGGTTGCCGCGGAGCTCCTGCTCGCGCTCGATCGACTCGAAGAGGGCCTTGAAGTTGCCCTTGCCGAAGCCGAGCGAGCCGTGCCTCTCGATGAACTCGTAGAAGACCGTCGGTCGGTCGCCCATCGGCTTGGTGAAGATCTGGAGCAGGTAGCCGTCCTCGTCGCGGTCGACCAGGATCTTGCGCTTCTTCAGCTCCTCGATCGGCACCCGGACCTCGCCGATCCGCGCCCGCAGCTCGGGGTCGTCGTAGTAGGTGTCGGGGGTGTCGAGGAACTCGATGCCGTTGTCGCGCAGCAGGTCGACGGTGCGCAGGATGTCGCCGGTGGCGAGGGCGATGTGCTGGCAGCCGGCGCCGTCGTAGAACTCGAGGTACTCGTCGATCTGCGACTTCTTCCGCGCGATCGCGGGCTCGTTGAGGGGGAACTTCACCCGGTGGTTGCCGCTCGCGACGACCTTCGACATCAGCGCGGAGTAGTCGGTGGCGATGTCGTCGCCGATGAACTCGGCCATGTTCGTGAAGCCCAGGACCTTGTTGTAGAACTCGACCCACTCGTCCATCCGGCCGAGCTCGACGTTGCCGACGCAGTGGTCGACGGCCTGGAAGAGCCGCTTCGGGTGGCCCTCGCGGCGCGCGACCTTGGTGGTGGCGGCGACGTAGCCGGGCAGGAACGGCCCGCTGTAGCGCGACCGGTCGACGAGGGTGTGGCGGGTCTCGCCGTACGTCGCGATCGCGGCCAGTCGGACCGTGCCGTGCTCGTCGGTCACGTCGTGCGGCTCGTCGAGGATCCGCGCGCCCATGGCACGGGCGTGGTCGATGCACTGGTCGACGTCGGGCACCTCCATGGCGAGGTCGACCACGCCGTCGCCGTGGGCGCGGTGGTGGTCGAGCGCCGGGCTGGTCGGGCTGACGCCGCCGGTGAAGACGAAGCGGGCGCTGCCGGAGCGCAGGACGTAGGACTTGCTGTCGCGGTTGCCCGTCTCGGGACCCGAGTACGCCTCGAGGTCCATCCCGAGTGCGAGCTGGTAGAACTGCGCGGTCTGGGTCGCGTTGCCGACCACGAAGCCGACGTAGTCCATCCCGGTGACCGGGAACGGGTCCTGGCTGGCGTCGTACTCCACCAGTCCGACGAGCTGCTTGAGCTGCTCGAGCGTCAGGTCGGCCTTGAGCTCGTCGGCGGTCAGGGCACCGCCGGTGGAGGGGGTCTCGTGGGTCGTGGTCATGGACGCCACCTTGCCGAATGTCGACAACCTGCGCAACAGTACGACGATTCGTCGTACACATTGTCCAGCCCAGGAGCCGTCATGGACGATCTCGACCGCAGAATGCTCGCTCTGTTCGCCGCCGACCCGCGGATCGGCGTGCTCCAGGCGTCGCGCGAGCTCGGGGTGGCCCGCGGCACCGTGCAGGCACGGCTCGACAAGCTGGTCGCGACGGGCGTGGTCACGGGCTGGGGCCCCGAGCTCTCACCCGGGGCGCTCGGCTTCCCCGTGACGGCGTTCCTGACCCTGGAGATCCGGCAGGAGGACGCCACGCTGGGTGGTCACGACACCGTCGCCCGACACCTCGCGACCATCCCCGAGGTGCTCGAGGCCCACACCATCACCGGCGCCGGCGACCTGTGGGCGCGCGTCGTCGCGCGCTCGAACTCCGACCTCCAACGGGTCATCGACCTGGTCCTCCAGGACCCCGCGATCGTCCGCAGCTCCACGGTGATCGCCCTGGCCACCCAGATCCCCTACCGCGTCCTCCCGCTGGCCCACTCGGGGTAGTCCGTGACGTTTCGCACGTGAATCCGGCCGAAAAGCAACCGTTTCGTCACGGACTACCGAGATCTCTCACAGGCCGCGCGCGGGGGTTGCGCTCAGGTGAAGATCATGCAGGTCGACGTCGCGTGGGCGACCAGTCGCCCCTCGGCGTCGTAGAGCTGGGCCTGGGCGAGCGCCGTACGACGTCCGCGCTGGAGCACCGAGCCCTCGCAGCGCAGGCGGCCGGACTCGACGGTCACCGGGCGGAGGAACTTCACGGTCAGGTCGAGGGAGGTGTAGAGCTCCCCCGGCGCGAGCGTCGAGTGCACCGAGCAGCCGGCCGCAGTGTCGAGCAGCGTGGCGAGCACCCCGCCGTGCACCGAGCCGATCGGGTTGTAGTGGCGTCGCTCCGGCACCAGCTCGACGTGGATGGCGCCGCGCTCGCCGCCGAACCCGTCCAGCCCGAGCGTCTCGGCGATGGGTGCCCCGGGCAGGTCGCCGCCGAAGATCGCCTCGAGCTGCTCGAAGCCGTCGAGGGTCGAGAGGTCGGGCGCACGCTGGGTCTCCGTCATGGATCCAGCCTGGCAAACGGTTGCTGGGTCTGTCAATGAGACTTAGGCTCCTGCCATGACCACCTCCCCCGCAGCGCTGGCCTGGTCGACCGAGAACTGCACCGTCGGACGCACGATGGCGATCCTCGGCGAGCGCTGGACCTTCGTCGTGCTGCGCGAGGTCTTCAACGGCGTACGACGCTTCGACGACATCCGCCGTCACAGCGGGATCCCCCGGCAGGTGCTCAGCAACCGCCTCGCCCTCCTGGTGGAGCAGGGGGTGCTGCGTCGCGAGCCCTACCGGGACCCGGGCGAGCGGGCACGCCACGAGTACCGGCTCACCGAGAAGGGTTTCGACCTCTACCCCGTCCTGGTGGCGATCGCCGACTGGGGCGACCGCTACCTGGCCGACCCGGAGGGTCCGCCGGTCGCCTTCGCCCACCGCGCCTGCGGCGCGCCGATCCACGCCGCACTGCACTGCACGGACGGCCACGTCGTCGACCGCCCGCGCGACGTCACCCCTCGGCCCGCCGCGGGAGCCCGCGCGTTCGAGCCGACGGCCTAGGGACCCCGACTCAGAGACGGGCAGGCGCTTGGCGAACCAGCGCCTCGCGAACGGGTTGTCGTTGTAGCGCTCGTAGAGTGCGATCGCCTCCACCAGCGTGTGCCGTTGGTGTCGAGGTACACCTCGCGGTAGCCCAGCCGCCTGCCCCGTCCTCGAGCCCGCCGGGAGGTAGTCCCCGACATTGCGGCGGTGGAAACGGCCGTGAGGACAGCCGAAACGTCGGGGACTATCCGGTGGACCGCGACGCCCACTCGCGGAGGCGGTTGATCCGGGCGTGGAGCTGCTCGGAGCTCGCGATCGCGGCGGCGGGTCCGCCCAGCTCCTTGCGCAGAGCGGAGTGGGTGACACCGTGCGCCTGGCCGGTGCGGTGGTGCCACGCGGCGACGAGGCCGTTGAGCTCGCGTCGCAGGATCGCCAGCTGCTCGTGGGTCGAGACCTCGCGCTCCAGCGGGGTCTCGGCCGCCGTCGTACGACGCGAACGCTGGCGGTGGTGGAGCAGCTCGCGCACCTGGTCGGGCTCCAGCAGCCCCGGGATCCCGAGGAAGTCCATCTCCTCCTCCGACCCGACCGACACCTCGCCCGCGTGCCCGAACTCGCCGCCGTCGTAGACCACGCGGTCGAAGCGCGCCTGCGAGCCGAGCGCCTGCCAGGTCCCCTCGAGCTCGTCGGAGGCGCCGACGTCGGCGTTGGCCTGCGCCAGCAGGTCCTGCTCGGCGGCGAACAGGTCGGACTCGTCGGTGATCCGGCGCCCGAGCACGTGGTCGCGCTCGACCTCCATCTCGGCCGCGAAGCCGAGCAGGTGAGGGACCGACGGCAGGAACACCGACGCGGTCTCACCACGTGCGCGCGCACGCACAAATCGCCCGACCGCCTGCGCGAAGAAGAGAGGCGTGGCGATCGCGGTCGCGTAGACGCCCACCGCGAGCCGCGGCACGTCGACGCCCTCGCTGACCATCCGGACCGCCACCATCCAGCGGTCCTCGGAGTCGGTGAAGCCGGCGATCTTCTTGGAGGCGGCCTTCTCGTCGGAGAGCACCACGGTCGGCGCCTCGCCGCTGATCTTCTTGAGCAGCGCGGCGTAGGCCCGCGCGGAGTCCTGGTCGGTGGCGATCACCAGCCCGGCGGCGTCCGGGACGTGGCGGCGTACCTCGGTCAGGCGACGGTCGGCCGCCGCGAGCACGGACGGCATCCACTCCCCCGCCGGGTCGAGCGCCGTCCGCAGCGCCTGGGCGCTGAGGTCCTTGGTCATCGGCTCACCGAGTCGTGCGGCCACCTCGTCGCCGGCGCGGGTCCGCCATGCGAGGTCGCCGGAGTAGGCCATGAACAGCACCGGTCGTACGACGTGGTCGGCGAGCGCGTGGCCGTAGCCGTAGGTGAAGTCGGCGACCGAGCGCGGGATCCCGTCGGGTCCGGGCGCGTAGGTCACGAAGGGGATCGGGTTGACGTCGGAGCGGAACGGCGTGCCCGTCAGCGAGAGCCGCCGCGTCGCCGGCTCGAACGCCTCGCGCACCGCCTCGCCCCACGACAGCGCGTCGCCCGCGTGGTGCACCTCGTCGAGGATCACCAACGTCTTGAAGCGCTCGGTCCGGATCCGCATCGCCAGCGGGTTCACTGCGACGCCGGCATACGTCACCGCCACTCCCACGAAGTCGGCGGAGGTCTTGCCGGAGCCGGCGGAGAACGTCGGGTCGAGGGGTACGCCGGCCCTCGCCGCCGCCTCGGCCCACTGCAGCTTGAGGTGCTCGGTGGGGGCGACCACGATGATCCGGTCGACGATGCGCCGGCCGAGCAGCTCGGCGGCGGCCGACAGCGCAAAGGTCGTCTTGCCCGCGCCCGGCGTCGCGACGGCCAGGAAGTCGCGAGGTGCGCGCGCGACGTAGTCGGTGAGTGCCGCCGTCTGCCAGGCGCGCAGGAGCGGCGCCGTACCCCACGCCGCGCGCTCCGGCCAGGCCGGAGTGAGTGCGGGAGTCGGAGGGACGGCGGGACCGGGAGGTGGCCGTCGGGTCACTCGGGCCCGTCCCCCGAGCCGCCCTCGCCGCCGGGCTTCATGGACTCCCAGATCTCCTTGCAGTCGGGACAGACCGGGAACTTCTCCGGCGCCCGGCTCGGCACCCAGACCTTGCCGCACAACGCGACGACTGGAGTGCCCATCACCATGGCCTCGGTCAGCTTGTGCTTGTCGACGTAGTGGCTGAACCGCTCGTGGTCGCCCTCGTCGGTCGGGACGGTGCGCTCGTCGACCCGCTCGTCGACGGCGGTCTGGGTCACGAATCCGATCTCGGGCACCGGCCCACCCTACGTCAGCGCGAGGTCAGTTGAGCTCAGGGTCGACGGGCCTGTTGAGGTGCCAGGCGAGCTCGCCGGGCTGGCGTCGCATCACGTCGCGCCAGAGGTCGGTCGGGTCGGCCCGGAAGGCGTCCGGCGGCAGCGCGGGTACGACGTACCAGTCGCCGCCGGCGATCTCCCCCTCGAGCTGACCGGCGCCCCAGCCGGCGTACCCGGCGAAGATCCGGACCTCGTCGACGGCGGCGTCGAGGGCGGTGACCTCGCCGTCGAGGTCGACGAGCGCCAGCCGGTCGGTGACCGGGCGGAGCCCGTCCGGCACCTCGTCGGGATCGCGAACGAGGGCCACCGCCAGCGCCCCCTCGGGCGAGACGGGTCCGCCGCGGAACAGCACCTCCGGCTCGGCGACGATGTCACCCCAGTCGGCCAGGACCGAGACCACCGGCACCGGGGACGGCCGGTTCAGGACCACCCCCATCGCGCCGTCCTCGTCGGCATCGAGGAGCAGCACCACGGTGTCGGTGAAGTTGGGGTCGAGGAGCTCGGGTGAGGCCAGCAGCAGCATCCCCGCCCGGATCTCCGACATGGCCCCAGCATGCCCGCCGGAGCGCGTCGCCGGAAGACGCTCAGGCGGCGCCGTGGCCCCGGATCCGGTGCAGCAAGCCGTGGCCACGCCGGTCCGCGGGAGCCGGTGGCCGACGGTGACCCGCCCGCGCGCGCTCCTCGAGCGCGAGCCCGGCGGCCAGGGTGTCCTCGGTGCGGGCGCCGGCCCGCCCGGCCATGGCGGCCATCAGGACCCGCTCCTTGGCGGCCGCGGTGGTGGTCGCAGCGGCCATGGCGTCGCCGAGCGGCTCGGCGCGGTAGTGATCGAGGACCAGCCTGGTCCCGGCCAGCTCGTCAGCGGTGGCACACCAGGCCGCGAGGACGGCCGACTCCTGGTCCGCCGGGTCGTCGAGCAGCGCCCGCTCGATCCGCCCCGACAGCCGGGTGTGCCAGCGCAGCTGCAGGGCCGCGAGCAGGGTGAGCTCGTCGCCGAAGGTCTCGCGGACCCCGGTCACGTCCATGGGCAGGATGCCGTCCCGGCGCTCGTCGGCGGCCCGGGTGACGGCCTGGAGGACGTCCCCCCGGCGGTGCACGGTGCTCCAGGTCATGGCGGTCTCCTCTCTCCCGGTGACTCGGGCGAGGAGTGCTGCCCGAGTTCACATACCGTTGGTACGTACTCAGAGTATGTGAAGCAGCGACGGGATGCAACGGCCCGCGGGCCGCGACACTCTCGGCCCCCGTCGGCCGCCTGACGAGCTCGCCTCGAGGCTCAGTCGGACGTTGCGGTCGCGGCGGAGCCGGGACCGGAACGTCCGACCTCGACCATGACACTCGTGGACTTCACCACCGCGGTCGCGGCGACCCCGGGCTCGAGGCCCATGTCGTCGGCGGCCTCGCGACTCATCAGCGACACCACGCGGTAGTCGCCACAGGCCAGCTCGACCTTGGCCATCACGCCGTCACGCTCGACGCCGACGACCACCCCGGTGAACCGGTTCCGCGCGCTGGAGGTCTTGTCACTGCCCGACAGCGAGGTCAGCAGCCCGGCCAGCTCGCTGGCGGGCAGCACCCGCTGGTTGCCGCGGCGCTCGAAGGTGATCCGGCCGTCGGCCTCCCACCGGCGCAGGGTGTCGACGCTGACCCCGACCCGCTGGGCCACCTCACCGATGCGCAGGTAGTCGACCACCCGGTCAGGATAGGGGCACGGCCCGCACGGCGTCCGGAGCTGTGGCCCCGGCAGGGAGGTCGCTCACTCGTGGCCGGAGTAGCGGTTGATGGCCGACTCCTTCACCGACGTCCACACCTCACGACCAGGTTCCAGATCGAGCTCGCGCACGGCCTCGGGCGTGACGTCCGCCAGCACGTCGCGCTCCCCGGTGACGAGCAGTCGCACGGAGGTGCCGTGGACGGCGACCTGCGCGATCACACCACGCCAGCGATGACGGGGGGACCCTTCCGGTTCGCGCCGGGAGACGGTGACCACCTCGGGGCCGAAGGCCAGGAAGTCGTCCCCGTCACGCAGCACGTTGAGACCGACCAACCGAGCCACGTGATCGGTACGGGGCCTGGCGGCGACGTCGCGCGGGCTCCCGCTCTGGACGACCAGCCCGGCATCGAGCACCAGCACCCGGTCGGCCAGGGTGAGTGCGTCGATCGCGTCGTGCGTCACCAGCAGGCAGACGCCGTCGAACGCCGCCAGGTGGCGCGCGAGCTCCAGCCTCAGACCCGTGGCGACGGTGGTGTCGAGTCCGCTGAACGGCTCGTCCAGGAGAAGGAGAACGGGATCACCTGCCAGCGCGCGGGCGATGGCCACGCGCTGCGCCTGACCCCCGGAGAGCTCGCCGGGACGACGTGACGACAGGTCGGCGATGCCGAAGCGCTCGAGCCAGGACCGGGCGAGCGTGTCGGCCGCCAGGCGGTCGACCCCGCGGGACCGTGGACCGAAGGCGACGTTGTCGAGGGCCGAGAGGTGGGGAAACAGCAGGCCGGACTGGAAGACCAGCCCGACCCGTCGTTCCTGCACGCTGAGCGGCGGGTCGGTCCACGACTCTCCACCCACGTCCACCTCACCCTGGGCTGCCACCAACCCGGCGAGGGCTGCGAGCAACGTCGACTTGCCGGCTCCGTTCGGGCCGATCACGGCCACCACCTCGCCGGGCTCTGCCGAGAAATGGACATCGAGGCGACCCGGTACGACGAGCCGTGCTCGCAGTCCACTCACGGACGCGTCAGCCAGCGGTTGCGCAGCAGTGCAAGCACGCCGACGGACACGACGAGCAGGATCATGCTCAGCGTGCGGGCGACGTCGGGCTGCGACTGCAGCTCCGTATAGATCTTCGATGGCATGGTCTGAGTGGTGCCAGGGTAGTTGCCGGCGAAGGTGATGGTCGCCCCGAACTCGCCGAGCGACCGCGCCCAGGCCAAGGCTGCACCCGCAACGACCCCGGGGAGCGCCAGCGGCAGGGACACCCGGCGGAACGTCGTCCACCGATCGGCCCCGAGAGTGGCGGCGACCAGGTCGAGCTCCTCCCCCGACGCCCGTAGCGCACCCTCGACGCTGAGCACGTAGAAGGGGATCGACACGAACGTATGTGCGATCACGACAGCCGCCGTCGTGTAGGGGAGCGTCAGGCCGAACCAGTCGTAGAGCCAGCGGCCGACCAGGCCGGTCCGACCGAGCGCCGTGACGAGGGCCACGCCGGCGACCACGGGTGGCAGGACGAGTGGGACCGTGACCGCCGCCCGCAGCAGCGACCTGCCGCGGAAGTCGACGCGTGCCAGGAGCCAGGCCAGCGGCGTCCCGAGCAGCAGGCACGCGATCACCGTTGCCACCGAGGCCAGGCAGGTGAGCCACAGGGCGTCCAGGACCGAAGGATCGGTCACCTCTGTGAGGAAGTCACGCCAGGGCGTCTGCACGACCAGGCTGAGCGTCGGCACCACCAGCAGCGCGGCCGCGAGCACTGCGGGCACCAGCAGCACGGCCGGCAGGCGCCCCAACGAGCCACGACCAGGAGAGGTCGGCCCCGATGCGCCTACCGGGAGTCCACCGGCGCTGGGTGTGGTCATCTCACGGGGCGCCGAAGCCGGCGTCGTGCAGCACCTGCTGACCCTGGCTGGACATCACCAGGGCGACGAACTGTGTGGCCAGGTCCGCCTCCTTGGACTGCTCGAGAGTGGCGATGGGGTAGGTCGTGGTCTGCTGAGCCGTGCCCGGGATCGCGATCTCCTTCACCGAGTCGCCCGCCGCCACGGCGTCCGTCGTGTAGACGATCCCCGCATCTGCCTCACCCTCGGTGACCCTGGCCAGCACACTCTTCACGTCGACCTCCGTGCTCACCGGAGGGGCCGTGACGTGGTCCTGCGCGAGGAGCGCGGCCGCCACCTTGCCGCACGGCGCGGTGTCGACGCACACGACGTACTTGACCTTGCCGGAGTTCAGGTCGGCGAACTTCGTGATGCCCGCCGGGTTGTCCTTCGGGGTGACCAGCACCATCACGTTCGTGGCGAAGTCCTGGGGCGTCGACGAGAGAACGGACTTCGCGCTGTCCATCGTGGCGGTGTCGGCCGTGGCCAGGACGTCGGCCGGCGCGCCACCGGCGGCCTGCTGGGCGAGCGTGGCCGAGGAGTCGAACGCGAGCTTGACCTTCACGCCCGCATGTTCCTTCTCGAACTCGTCTGCCAGCTCGGTGAAGGTTCCGGTGAGGGACGACGCGGCCAGCACCGTGATCGTCTTGTCGTCGTCGCCCCCGCACGCCGTGAGCGGGGCCACCGTGCTGACGAGGACGGCCGTGGCCACCACGGTCCGGCGTACCAGAGATCGCATGTGTGCTCCCAGTAGTCGCAGAGGAGTGGCCCGGGTCGGGCCGCGCCCTGTTCTAGCACGTGTATCTAGGAATTACCTAGAGACGGTTCAGTGAAGGCTGAACCGTCCCTGCGACGGACGACCGCACGGTGCCGTCCCTCTAGACTGCGCCGATGACCAAGAGCACTCGGGCGCGCCTGGTGGCCAAGGTCCCGCACGTGCCGGGCACCAGCCGCCGGGCACAGTTCTCGGCCTCCACCCGGCGGGCGCTCGTCGACGTCGCCGAGCAGCTCTTCACCGAGCACGGCTACGCGGGCACGTCGCTCGACGCCATCGTGGCCGGCGCCGACGTCACCAAGGGCGCGCTCTACCACCACTACTCCGGCAAGCAGGCGCTCTTCGAGGCGGTCTTCGAGCGGGTCGAGTCGGCCGGCGCACAGTCGATCCAGGACGCCCTCACCGGCGACCAGGACCCGTGGGACAAGGCGCACTCGGGCCTCCGGGCGTTCCTCGAGGTCGTCCGGCAGCCGTCGTACAGCCGGATCGTGATCCAGGACGGTCCGTCCGTGCTCGGCTACGAGCGGTTCCGCGAGCAGGAGGAGCGCTCCACGTTCGCCTACGTGCTCGACATCGTGCGTGCCGTGCTGAGCTCCGGCGACTGGGAGGTCGGCGACGAGCTGGAGCACACCTTCGCCCGGATCTTCTTCGGCGCGCTGTCGTCGTCGGGCGCGAGCGTGTCGACGGCGGACGACGCCGACGCCGCGGCCGAGCGGGTGGAGCTGGCGATCGGCTTCATCCTGGCCGGCCTGCGGTCGCTCGCCGACCAGGGCGTGCAGATGCCGGCGACCCCCTCGGCGGGCGCTACTTCTTGAAGTGGACGGTCCCGCCGTCGATCGGGACCAGCTCGATCCAGGTGTGACCGGCGGGGACCTTCAGCGCGGCGCCCTTCTTGGTGGTCAGCTGGATCGGCGAGTCGGCCTTGCCCTTCTGCCAGTTCGCCGCGACCATCCGGCCGTTGTGGAAGAGGAGGGCGTTGCCCTTGCCGGTCAGCAGCGTCTTGGGCACGTGGTTGCCCGCCGGGTCGAGATAGCCCGCGTCGCCCTCCTTGACCCGGAGCACCAGCACGTTCGTGGCCGGGAACTGGTCGCCCGCGGGCGCGTTGCTGTTGAGGTTGTGGTAGCTGCCGTTGGTGAACTGCCACTCGGTGGTGTGACCGCCGGAGAACTGGGCACCGATCTTGGTCACCTTGACGCCCTTGGGCAGGTCCTGGTCGGTGCCCCAGGTCAGGTAGTCGGGCGGCGTCGCCGGCTTGGCCTTGGCCTCCTTGGCGACCTCGTCGAGGTGGGCGAAGAGGTTGTAGGGCGCCAAGCGCTGGCTCGAGCGGTAGAAGCCCTTGGAGCCCTCGGAGTAGAACGGGATGCCCGCGGCCTTGATCAGGGCGATCGTCCGGCCGGCAGCCCCGCTGGTCACCATCGAGGCGTGGACCGGCGAGACCACCGGGATGTCGCTGGCACGCATGGACCGGATCGGCCCGACGTTGGTGGGGATGTCGGAGTAGTAGAACGCGGCGAGGCGGGTCAGCCCGCCCTCGACCAGCTCCTCGACCACGAGGTCGGCCTTGCTCAGCCCGACCTGCGGCTGGCTGGAGACCGTGTTGTCCATCTTGGCCACGAGGACGGGGTGGTCGAGCTCGGCGGACTTGTCCGACGGGACCTGCAGACCGGTCAGCGGCCAGTACTGGGTGACGGTCGTGCCGCTCGCGACCTTCTGCGGGTCAGCCTCGGGGGTCGAGCTCGACGAGCCGCCGCAGGCGGTCAGCATCAGGCCGGTCGCCGTGAGGGCGGACAAGGTCAGGGCAAGGCGTCGCAAGGAACTCTCCATCAGGTACTGGAACCGGGGTCCGCACCAGTGTGAAGGACGATTCCAACCGGATCGCGAAGGCCACGCCGTCGACGTGACCAGCGTCACCCGGACGCGCCGGACCCGGAGTAGGTCAGAGACGTCAGGACTTGGTACGACGTCGGATCCAGGAAGGCGACGTAGACGGTGCCACCGGTCCCCGACCCCGACGAGGAGGCCGACGGCGAGGCGGATCCGGACACCACCACCATCAGCGCCGGACGGTCCTGGAAGCTCGAGCCCTGCGCCGCGTCGCTGAAGGACGTCCGCAGCACGATCGGGTCGACCCCGCTCGGCGCCGCGGCGTCCGCAGGCGCGTGGGCGAGGACCTGGTCCACGGTGGCACTCTCCACCGGCGACAGGCCGGCGTACGTCACGCCCTTGGCATGCAGGGCAGCGGTGAAGCCGGGCGGCAGCTCGGAGTAGACGTCCACCGAGGACCCCTCGTCCTTGCCGTGGAGGAGCACGAAAGCCAGGACCCCGGCCCACAGCAGGGCGAACACCCCGGCCACGACGGCATGCACCGGCTTCATGCCGGGCGTCCGGCCGAGCCGGGGAGCCTCGGGCTCAGACAAGCTTGGCGCCCCCGTCGACGTAGAGGGTCTGACCGGTGATGTAGGACGCCTCGTCGCTGCACAGGAAGGCAGCGGCAGCCGCGATGTCCTCGGGGTAGCCGACGCGGCGGACCGGGTTGCGATCGGCGGCGGCCTTGCGGAACTCCTCGACCGGCATGCCCACCCGAGCCGCCGTCGCGTCGGTCATGTCGGTGGCGATGAAGCCGGGGGCGATCGCGTTCGCCGTGACGCCGAACGGGCCCAGCTCGATGCCGAGCGTGCGGACGAAGCCCTGGATGCCCATCTTGGCCGCGGCGTAGTTCGCCTGGCCGCGGTTGCCGAGCGCGGACACGCTCGAGAGGCAGATGACCTTGCCGTACTTCTGCTCGACGAAGTGCTTCTGCGCTGCGCGGGTCATCAGGAAGGCACCGCGCAGGTGGACGCCCATCACGATGTCCCAGTCGTCGTCGCTCATCTTGAACAGCAGGTTGTCGCGGGTCACCCCGGCGTTGTTGACCAGGATGTGGAGCCCGCCCAGGTCGGCCGCGACCCGGTCGACCGCGCTCTGCACCGACGCCGCGTCGCTCACGTCGCAGGCCAGGCCCAGGGAGCTCGCGCCTTCGGCGAGGGGCAGGCTGCCCGCGGCCTCGGACGCCTGGTCCGCGTCGAGGTCGAGCACGGCGACGGAGGCGCCCTCCTCGGCGAAGCGGGTGGCGATGCCGAACCCGATCCCTCGTGCGGCTCCGGTGACGACGGCGACTCGCCCGTCGAAGCGACCCATGATCTGCTCCTCGTCGGCTGGTGACGGTGACGACCTGGCCCGGAGGGCTCGGCCATCGGCCACTGTAGAGCCAGCCTGGGAGTCGCCGTACGCCGGGAGCGGCGGTGCCTCGGACGCACGCGACCGCCCGGACGAACGGTCCGGGCGGTCGCGGTGGTGAGGGTCAGACGGTCGTGCCGTGGGCGGTCGCCTCGGCCTGCGTGCGCAGGTCGTCGAGGTCGGTGGCTCCGGCGAGGACTACCTGCACGACGGGGTCCTCGGACCGGGTGAGCGCGACCAGGAGTCGCGCACCGGTCAGGCCGGGGACGTCGCGCCGCGTGGCACCGTCGTCGTCGCGGCGGTCGACGAGCACCGAGCGACGCACGTCGCGCAGGAGGCCGCGGAGCTCGCGCGAGAAGCGCGGGCCCTCGCCGCGGCGGCTGCGGGGTCCACGACGTCCGCGGCCCTCGTGGTCGTGGTGATGGTGGTGGTGCCGACCGCGACCACGGCGGGCCTCGCCGCGCTCGTCGCCCTCGGTCCACGCCTCGCGGCTGCGCCGGCCCCTGCCCCGGCCACCCCGCCGACCACGCTCGGGCCGGGAGGCCCAGCCGTCGGAGAGGTCCTGACCGAGGTTGGTCCGGACCGCGTCGCGGACGCGGTCGAGGTCGATGCCGATCGCACGCAGGGCCTCGCGGTCCTCGTCGTACGACGTGGGCGCGACGTCGGCGTCGCCGTCGCTGTCTGCGGTGTCGGGCTCGTCGACGGGGTCGACGTGCTGGGTGGCCACGATCTCGCGTGCGGCGTCGAGCCGCAGGCCGTGGTCGGTGAGGGCGGCGTAGGCCGTCCCCCGTGCGTTGGCGAGCAGGCCGAGCAGGAGGTGGTCGGGACCGACCTCCGCATGGCCCAGCTCGCGGGCGATGTCCGCCGCCTGGGCGACGGCGATCCTTGCTTCGGTGTCGAATCGGGACTGCATGGGTGGCTCCTTCGAGAGTCTGTGGGTCCCGCTGCTCACGGATGGGAGTCGCGGGAGTGCTTCTGGTGAACCGCCTGGCGGCTGACCTGCAGCACCTCGGCGATCGCCTGCCAGCTCCAGCCCTGCTCGCGGGCGTTGTGGACCTGTACCGCCTCGAGGCGGTCGGCCAGCGCGCGGAGGGCCCGGACGGCGGCGAGTCCCTGAGCGGGATCGTTGCTCGCCGCGGACTCCGAGAGCTCGGTGGCGTCGTTCACTGTGTCAAGTAAACCTGACGTTCACGTGTTTGTCAACTTTTCCTGACATCCGGAGCGGAGAGGGCCTCGCGCAGCCGGTCGCCGTACGTCGCGGCCTCGCCGTCGGCGTAGGTCGTGCGCGGCCAGAAGAAACCACGCAGCCCGTCGCCCTTCGTCCGCGGTACGACGTGGAGGTGGAGGTGCGCCACCGACTGGCTCACCACGTTGTTCATCGCCACGAAGCTGCCCTGCGCGCCCAACCCGCCGACGACCGCCCGGGCCAGCCGTTGGGCCGCCTCGAGGAACCCGTCGCGCAGCCCGGACGGGAGGTCGGGCAGCGTGACGACGTGCTCACGCGGCACGAGCAGGGTGTGGCCCTTGAACACCGGCCGCCCGTCGAGGAACGCCACGAAGTCCGGCTCGTCGAGCACGATCTCCGCCGGGGTCTGGCCGGCCACGATCGAGCAGAACACGCATCCCGCTTCCATGCGGTCACGGTAGGCGGTCGTCCCGACAGGTGCTGCCCGCCGTTCTGATCCCGTGCTGACGCCCACCGCGCATCGTGCTCTCGCCGCACCACACCGCGGCACCCAACCACCACCGGCGGCATCCGTCGCCACATCCGAAAGGCACCATCATGAACACCACTCGCACCATCGCTCGACCGCTCGCACTGGCCGCGGGGGCCCTCATGGTCCCGCTGCTCGGCGTCTCGCCCGGGCACGCGACCACGACCGACAGTGGATGTACGGTCACACCTGAGCGGCCGGTCTACTCGGGCGTCAACAACGCCGCGAACATCCCGTTGGTGGACTACAAGATCACCGCCCACTGCGACGCCGGTCTCACCCTGCACCTGGACCAGGTCCGCATGGAGCAGGACACGAACGCTCGTGAGGGCGACCCGATCGACGACCAGACCGGCACCTTCTCGAAGGACTTCACGTTCCCGAACGGTGGCACCAAGCACATCAAGGTGCGGGTCGCGCTGCCCAACACCGGGCCCGCCAACGAGGGGGCGGTCGAGGAGGTCTACCAGAAGACGAGCTTCAGCGTCACCAACGGGCCGGTGACCTCGGCGGCGACCGCGTTCGAGCTCACCCAGACGCGGGCTATCCACCGCTGACCCGAGCGGCGGGCCCCTTCCTCCGGGCCCGCCGCTCCCGGGTCCACGGTGTATCTCGCCCGTCGGCGACGGCTCTTTCCTTCATGCCCCGACCCTTCCCGCTCGTCCTGGTCGTCGCCGCCGCCGGGTACGGCAAGTCGACCGCCCTCGACGTCGCCGCGCCGCGTGACGGTCTGGTCGTCTCGGCCCGCGACGCGCTGGCCGCACAGGAGGACCTGCCGGGGCATCCCTGGCTCGGGATCGACGACCTGCACGAGCTGTCGCCCACCGACCAGCTGCGGCTGTTGACGGCCGTCAACGCCCTGCCACCCGACACGCAGGTCGTCCTGACGAGCCGGCACCCGCTCTCTCCCGAGGTCACCAGGATCCTGCGCGGCCGGGTCCAGCGGCGCGGCCCCGCCGACCTCGCGCTCACGCCGTACGACGTCCACCGCGTGCTCGTGGAGGAGTACGCCGTCAACGACCCCGAGCTCCCGGTCACCGTGCACGCGTTGACGGGCGGGTGGCCGGCCCTGGTCCACTTCGCAGCCGAGGCTCTCGCCGGAGGCACGTGCGGCGATCTCGAGGCCGCGCTCGTGGGTGCAGAAGCCGCCGCCGCCGCCGTCTGGCTGCGGGGCGAGGTACTCTCCACGCTCTCCCCCGGGACCCACCAGGTCCTGGCCTGCCTGGGCGATCTCGGACCCGCGCCCGGGGCCACCGGCGTCGCCGTCGCGGACGCCCTCGGCCTGCGCCCCGACGACTGGCGGTGCGGCGAGCTGATGGCGACGGGAGTACTCCAACCGCTGCACGGGATCGGCCGCGACGGCCTGGTCCAGGTCGTGCCCGTCGTGGCGGGGGTGGCACGAGCCGGACAGGTTCTTCCCGACCACGCGTGGGCGGCGGCGGCGTGCATCCTCGCCGAGCAGGGTCGTCCGTTCGGCGCCGCTCGGGCAGCGGCCCATGCCGGGGACTGGTCGACCGCCTGCCGCCTCCTGGCCGAGCGCGGTGGCGAGATGGTGCGCCAGGGCGACGCGGCAGGCCTGGTGGCCCTCGTCGCGTCGGCACCACCCGACTCCCTCACCCACGACATCCGCCGCGTGCACGCTCAGGCGCTGTGCACGCGCGGTGACCTGTCGGGTGCCGCGCGGGCCTACGTTCCCCTGGTCGCGGCGGCGGACGAGCCGTCCGGACCGGGTTGGTCGTCGGCCCTGGCTTGCGGCGTGGGCATGCTCGCCTACGCGCGCGGCGATCTCGAGGACAGCCTGGCGGCGCTCGACCGGGCGCCCGCGCCCGATGCGGACGACCAGGCGACCGACGTGGTGGAGGTGCTGGCGTGGCGGGTCCACGTCCTCTGCTCGCTGGGGCGCCGCGACGACGCAGTGGCCTCTGCAGCGGACGCCCTGGCGCGGGCGGAGTCGTCGGGTGACCCGGTGGCACTGGCTGCCGCACACCTCGCGACAGCGAGGGTCAGCACCGGACACCGCCGAGAGGCGCACCACGAGCTGGCCCTGCAGTCGCTGCAGGTCTCGGGCGACCTCGTGACGGCAGCACGCGCGCTGGTCAACCACTCCTGTCACCTGCTCGCGGCCGCGCGCTACGACGAGGGGGCCCACACGGCGCGTGCTGCCCTGCAGGCGGCAGACCGAGGCATCGCGGGAGGCCGCCGGGCCTCTGCCCTGCACAACCTCGCCGAGGCCCTGGTCCAGCTCGGCTCCTACGACGAGGCCACCTGGCATCTCGACCGGGCCATCGCCCTGTGCCGCCGGCTGGGCGCCGGCCGCACGGCACTCGGCGTCCTCGGCCTGGCCGAGGTGCAGCGCCACCTCGGACACGACGAGCAAGCACGGGCGCGCTACGTGGAGGCGGCCGAACTCGCCCGGGTCGCGGGCGAGCCGCAGGTACTGGTGCCGGCCCTCGCCGGGCTGGCGCGCCTGCCGGACGTCGTGGACGTCGAGGCGGTCGACGGGCAGGACGCTGCTCAGGACGCGGCCGACGAGGCGTGCCGGGTGGCCGACGGCTGGTTGCGGCCGGTCGCCCTCACCGGCGCCGGCTGGGTCGCCGTACGGCGTGGCGAGCGCGCGACGGCGACGGCGCTGGCGGCGGCGGCGGTCGCGGCGGCGCGGGACGAACAGGCCAACGACCTGCTCGCCGACGCACTCGAGCTCGCCGCTGCCTGCGACGAGACGCAGGATGACGCTCACCGGCATCTGACCGAGGCGCTCTCGGTGTGGGAGGCCGGCGGAGCCCTCCCCCGCGTCCAGCGGGTCGAGCTGCTGCTCGGGCGGCTGGAGGGTGCGGACAGCAGTGCCCGGTCACGAGCCCGGTCGGCCGCCCGCGGCCTGCAACGGCTCGGCGTGACCCACGTCCACGGCATGCCGGTCTCGACCCGACTCGTCGGCGCACCGGTCGCGATCGAGGTCCTGGGCGGCTTCCGGGTGCTCGTCGACGACGCCGAGATCCCGGTGACGGCCTGGCGGTCGCGCCAGGCCCGGACCCTGGTCAAGATCCTGGCGGCCCGCTACGGGCGACCCGCTTCCCGCGCCTGGCTCTGCGAGACCCTCTGGCCCGACGACGATCCCGGGCGCACCGGGCACCGGCTCTCCGTGCTGCTCACGACCGTGCGTGGGGTCCTGGATCCCGAGCGCAGGTGGCCGACGGACCGCTTCGTCGCAGCCGACCTCGGCGCGGTCTGGTTGGAGCCGACGTACGTCACGGTCGACGCCGAGACCCTGGTCCGTGACGCCAAGGTCGCGGCCGAGCTCATGGACGGCGGCGACACGGACCGGGCACAGGAGATCCTCTCCGACATCGACGGCCGCTACCGGGGCGACGCCTTCGACGACGAGCCGGCCCAGGACTGGGCCGACGGCGTGCGCGAGGAGGTCCGGGCCGCCTGGCAGCAGTCGGTACGACGGCTCGCGGCCCTGGCGCGGCGCGCCGGTCGCGCGGGCGAGGCACAGAGCCTGCTCGTGCGACTCCTGGTCGCCGATCCCTACGACGACAACATCCATGCGCTGCTGGTCCGGAGCCTGGTCTCGGCCGGACGGCGCGGCGAGGCTCGCCGCGCCTTCGAGCGGTGGCAGGGGGCAATGGCCGAGATCGGCGCCCCACCACCGGACCCCGCCGTGCTCGACACCCCTCGGCGTCGGCCCGCGGCACGACCGGCGCCGGTCGCGCTCCGACCCGTTGTGACGCCGTACTGACAGCCGCCGACGACCCTCATCCCGACCGCCGCCCCACGCGGCGGAGACCATCTCACAAGGAGAAGAACCATGACTCGATCCATCCGTACCCGGACCGCCCTCGCCGGCAGTGCCCTCGCGATCACCGCGATCTGCGGCGCCCTCTCAGCGGCCGGCGCCCAGGCCTCCTCGCCCGACGACAGCTGCGGCACGAGCGGTGCCACCATCACCGGCACCAAGGGGGCCGACACCCTGCGCGGCACCTCCGGCGACGACGTCATCAAGGGCAAGGGCGGCGACGACATCATCGACGGCCGCGGGGGTGACGACATCATCATCGGCGGCCCGGGCGACGACTGGATCACCGGCGGCAACGGGGACGACTGCCTCGAGGGGGATCAGGGCGTCGACCACTTCCTGGGCGGCCAGGGCAAGGACCGCGAGTACGGCGGTCGGGGCGGTGACTTCCTCGGCGGCGGCAAGGGCAAGGACCACCTCGACGGCGGTCGCGGCTTCGACCAGCAGAGCGACTTCGACCCGAACGACGCCCTCTACCGCGTCGAGTACTGACGAACGACTCTGGACCGGACCCGCCGCGTCGGCCAGCCTGAGGGCTGGCGGGCGCGGCGCCCGCCGCACGTGCTCGTCGTACGGGAGGGACAACCTGATGGCCAAGTCCGGCAACAACAGCGCAGTCGCCGGGACCGGCGCGATCTACGGCCTCGGCATCTTCGGCGCCTGGTTCTGGTTCTGGCAGCAGGCGGACGGGTTCTGGGCGCACGTCTACGCCATCTTCGAGGGCATCTTCTGGCCCGCGTACATGGTGTTCCAGGCCTTCGACGCTCTCCACCGCTGACGCGCCCCCTTCGGGGGTCGGCGCTACGCCAGGTGTCGGCCCAGCACGTCGAGCAGGCCCCGACTCCCCGCCTCGCGGTTCGGCCCGTCGGCCCAGAACTGGTCGAGGAAGACGCCGTGCTCGACGTGGGTGAACCGGGTGCCCTCCTCGATCGACTCGAACTCGAAGGATGCCACCGACGTCGACATGTGGACCTCGTCGAGCCACATGTCGTACGTCGTGACGATGCGGACGTGCTCGACGATGTCGGTGTAGGTCGCCACGTAGCGCGAGACCGGGCCGTCGTGGAACCTCCCCTCCGCGACGTCGCGACCGCCGACGCGGAAGTCGAACGCCCACTCGCCGGACTCGAAGGTGTCGCCGGCCCCGAACCAGTCCAGCTTCTGGTCCTCCTCGGCGAATGCGGCCCAGACGCGCGCCAGCGGGACGGGGTAGTCACGGGTCAGGGTGAACCCGGCGCGAGCGAGTCGTCGTTCGGTCATCGGTCCGTCCTAGCGAGCGAAGGTGACGTGGGTCGTGCCGCTCTCGGCCACCTCCGTCGTCACCCGGTGGGTGAGCTCCAGGCCGCGCAGGTCGTCCCAGAGCCGAGCGCCCTGGCCGAGGAGGATCGGGGCGATCGCGACGTGCAGCTGGTCGACCAGGCCGGCGCGCAGGAACTCACGCGCGGTGCCGACGCCACCTCCGACGCGCACGTCACCCCCGCCGGCGGACTCGGTCGCCTCGGCGAGCACGTCCTCGATCGCCGTGCTGCGGAAGTGGAACGTCGTGCCGCCCTGCATCGGCATCGACGAACGGGGTGCCGTGTGGGTGAGGACGTAGACCGGACAGCCGAACGGCGGTCGGTCACCCCACCAGCCCTGCCAGTCAGGGTCGTCGGGGAACGAGTGGAAGCCGAACATGGCCGCCCCCATGATCTCGGCGCCCACGCCCTCGAAGTAGGCGGCGGCGTAGGAGTCGTCGAGGCCGGTCGTGCCCTGGCCGCTGGTGTCGCCGAGGACGCGCTCACGGAACGTGCGGGTCGCGACGTAGGCCGCAGTGAGCCGCGGCCAGTCCTCGCCCATCGGGTTCTCCGCGGTCTGGCCGCCCGAGGCGTAGCCGTCCAGGGAGATGTTCAGGTCGATGCGGACACGGGTCATGTCAGGGTTTCCTTCCGGGTGGTGCGGGTCAGGTGGAGGCCGAGCCGGTCGGCCTGGCGTTCGGCGGGAGTGCGCTGCTCGCCGAGCCACAGGTGCACGGTGTCGAGCGCGCCCGGTCGCAGGCTCACGGTGCGGACGCGCCCGTGCTTCTCCGACGTGACCACGCCCGCGTTCTCGAGGACGCGCAGGTGCTGCATCAGCGACGGCAACGCCATCGAGAACGGGGCGGCCAGCTCGGAGACGACGGCCGGGGACTTCGCCAACCGCTCGACGACGGCGCGGCGTGTCGGGTCCGCGAGAGCGCGGAGCACGGCGTCGAGCTCGTCGTAATACTTAGGCACACACCTAACTATTGTGGAAGCACAACGGTCCGTCAAGCGGGTGCGGACGAGACGATCCGTCCTCCGCATACACCGGAGCCTCTCCGGCGCTGCCGGAGAGGCTCTGGCCTGTGAAGGCGTGCGTGGTGGAGCTGGCGGGAATCGAACCCGCGTCCTCGAGCATCGAACCAGGTCTTCTCCGGGTGCAGTCAGTGATGTCGTCTTCTCGGCCCCGGCGCTCGCACTGACACGTCGCCGACAGGCCCAGTCAGGATGAAGTCCCGACCGCCCCTCCTGACAGAGAGCGGCCAGCAAGCCTTCTAGATGAGGCCTGGATCCGGGACGAAGGCAGGTGCCCGGTCAGACCCTTCGGTCACTGCTCAGGCAGCGAGAGCGAAGTTACTGCGCGTGTTGTTGGCAGTTATAGGTTCCCGACGAACGTTTACGAGATGACGTCGGCTTCTCGACCCGCTTCCCCTGGAACTGACGTCCCAAGTCGAAACCGATCAGCCCCTCTTGAGTTGTGCTTCCAGTCTACGGGGATCAACAGTCAGGTGACGATTCGGATTCCCCACGGCACCAGATCCGCGTTTCGGCCCACGCGGACCGCGGATTGCCCGTACGCTCCTGCCGCCCCATCGTCGACCACCTCTCGGGAGCCCTCCGTGCGCCGAACCGTCCTGGCCCTGCTCGCCCTCCTCTGCGCCGGCCTGGCTCTGCCCACCGCTACCGCACAGGCGGACGCCTCCAGGGACGTCGGGCTGACCGGCTTCGCCGACCTCGTCGTGGACCAGACGCACGGGCACGTCTTCATCAGCCAGAACTCCGGCACGGTCGTCGTCACCAACCTGGCCGGCAAGTCCGTCGGCACGCTCGAGGGCCTCCCGGGTGCCAACGGCATGACGCTGAATGACGACGGCTCGAAGCTCTACATCGCCCTCACCGGAGCCGACGCGATCGCCCAGGTCGACACCGCCGCCCCGTTCGCGGCCGGCGCGGTGACCACCTTCCCGACCGGGGCGAGCACCTGTCCGCTCGACGTCGCCTACGCCGCGGGCCTGGTCTGGTACGCCGCCACCTGCGACGGCCAGTGGGCCAACGTCCGGCCGCTCGACCCGGCCACCGGCACCATCTACGACACCGGGACCCACCAGGTCTACAACCCCCGCCTCGCGTCCGACCCGGCAGTGCCGAACGCCTTCTTCGCCGGCGACCGAGGGTCCTCCCCCGCGCAGTCCTACAGGTTCTCGGTCACCGGTCTGCCCGACCCCTCGGTCACCACGACGTCCGCGTGGGACGTCGACGGCTCGTCCCTGGCGTTCGCCCGGGACGGAGCCACCGTGGTCACCGGTGCCCACCGGGAGCTGTCGACGACCGACCTCACGCGCACGGACAGCTACGCCGTCTCCCACTCCACCAACGCGGTGGCGATGCGGGCCTCCGACGACCTGATCGCCTTCGGCACCACCTATGGCGTGGTCTTCTACCGGCACGGCGCGTCCACGCGCATGGCGAACTACTACTTCGACGACTCGTCCGCCGTGGTGCTCGACGGAGGCCTGGCGTTCGGCGCCAGCACGCTCTACGCCGTCACCTACGACAGCCAGTACGCCCCGCACTACGCACTGCAGGTGGTCACGCCACGTAACCGGCCACGGGCCGACGTCTCGGTCGCCCTCAGCGGTGGGCACTACCGCTACGGCAAGAAGGCCACCGTGACCGTGACCCTGCACGGCCACAAGTCCACCTCCCCGCTCGAGCTGTACGCCGCCACGCCCGACGGGAAGCTCTACTTCCTCAAGCGCGGGCGCGCCGACAGCCACGGTCGGCTCGTGGTGCGGACGACCATGTCGGTCAACGCCGCCTACATCGGGGTCTTCGACGGCGACGCGGCCGTCGCCGTGAACGGCGCAGTGAAGCGCGTCAAGGTGCAGGCCTGGGTCCTCGGCAAGCTGTTCAAGGCGAAGCGTCACGCCGGGCACTACGCGCTCTACAAGCCGGCTCAGAAGGCCGTGTACGGCTCGGCCGTCGGCCCCAACAAGAAGGGCCAGTGCCTCTACTTCCGTGCCCAGTTCCACGTGCACGGCCACTGGGGCTACGACTCGACGACGTCCTGTATCCCGCTGAACAAGAAGAGCGCCGCCGGGGCCTACATCCAGGGCAGCAAGGCCCTGGCGGGCATCCCGATCCGGATCCGGTCCGAGTGGTACGGCGACTCGTTCAACACGCGGGCGAACGCGAGCTGGAGCTATGCCAAGTTCACCGGCTCGGCGAAGTCCGCGGGCAAGATCGCCGCGACCTACCCGTCGCTGCGGCTTCTGCCGACGTCACCGTCGCCGGCGGCGCCGAAGATCCGCTCGCCGTTCTCCCAGCACACCGCCCGCAGCCAGTCGTCGCCGAGCCCGAGCCTGGTCAACCCGCTCAGCTGGCTGTCGTAGGCGTAGGGGATGTTCGGGTAGTCCGACCCGAGCAGGACCTTGGGCTGGAGATCGCGCAGCCGGGGCACCAGGTGGGGTGGGAACGCCGCGCCGAGGTCGTCGAAGAAGTCGGTGAAGACCATCGTCGTGTCGACGCAGACCCGTTCGTAGGCCTCGGCGAGCGCCACGAACTCGGCGTACTCCGGGGCGCCGAGGTGGGCGATCACCAGGGCGAGACGCGGATGACGGGCGAGTAGCTCGGCGACCGGCCCAGGACCGGTGTACGCCGTCCCGACCGGGCCCGACCCGGCGTGGATGACGACCGGTGTCCCTGCGTCCTCGAGCACGCCCCAGACGTCGGTGAGGAGCGGGTCACGGACGTCGAAGGCACCGACCTGCACGTGGACCTTGAAGATCTCCGCACCGGCGGCGATCCGCGCGGCCGTGTAGTCGACAGCCCCGGCCTCGGGGTAGAACGTGGCACTGCGCAGGCAGCCGGGCTGCCGGTCGGCGAACGCGAAGGCCCAGTCGTTGAGGAACTCCGCCATCCCCGGCCGGTGGGCGTAGGGCAGCGCCGAGAAGCGTCGTACGCCGAAGCCCCGCAGGGTCTCGACCAGGTCGTCGTCCCCACCTCGGTAGTGCAAGGGCCAGGGCCGCCCGATCAGCGGGCCGGCGGTGTCGAACTGCTCACGCACCTTGGCCATCACCCGGGGCGGGAGGAAGTGCGTGTGCACGTCGAACAGCCCGGGCAGTCCGAGCTCCTCGGCGAAGGTCACCGGATCCGGGCTCACAGCGGCTTCACCAGGATCAGCGTGGGGCCACTCCAGTCGATGCGCTGCAGCTCGTTCATCGCGACGAAGCCGACGGACTCGTAGAAGGCACGCGTCCGGGCATAGCTCTCACTCTCGTGCGAGGGGCCGACCGTGTGCACCTCGAGCAGCCTCACCCCGGCCGCCCGCAGGTCGCCCTGGATCGCGTCGACCAGCAGCCGGCCGATGCCCTGGCGGTGCCGGTCACGTCGTACGACGAGCAGGTGCAGCTCGCGCGACAACGGGAAGCGCTCGGCGAGCAGGGCCGCCCCGACCACGTCGTCGCCCTCGACGGCGAGGTAGGACGGGAGTCGCGCGGCGTCGGCGACGTAGGCAGCGTTGGCCTCGGGGATCCCGAACCACTCGGGAACGCCTGCGAGCAGCGCCGATACCGCGGCCGGGTCCGTACGTCGTACGACGTCGACCGGCATCAGTCGGTGTGGCCCTTGGCCCGGCGCCCGATCGCCTGCTGCTTCTCTCGCTCGGCCTGGCGATCGGCGAGGGCGTGTCGCTTGTCGTAGGTCTTCTTGCCCTTGGCCAGCCCGATCTCGACCTTGGCCCGGCCGTCCTTGAAGTAGAGCGCGAGCGGAATCAGCGTGTAGCCCTTGTCGCCGATCTTGCGCTCGATCTTCGCGATCTCCGACTTGTTGAGCAGCAGCTTGCGGCGGCGGCGGGCGGCGTGGTTGGTCCAGGTGCCCTGGGTGTACTCCGGGATGTGGACGCCGTGCAGCCAGACCTCGTGGGCGTCGACCTCGGCGAACCCGTCGACGAGCGTGGCGCGGCCCTGCCGCAGCGACTTCACCTCGGTCCCCATCAGCACGAGGCCGGCCTCCCACGTGTCCTCCACGTGGTAGTCGTGTCGCGCCTTGCGGTTCTGCGCGATCATCTTGCGCCCCTGCTCCTTCGGCATCCCACCATTGTTTCAGGGGCGCGGGAGAAGCGGCCAATCAGTTGGTCTCGACAGGCTCGACCAGCGGAGCGGAGCTCGACCAGCGGAGCGGAGCTCGACCAGCGGGACGGGGCTCGACCAGCGGGGCGGAGCTCGACCAGCGGGGTGCTCCACCGGCGGGCGGGGTCAGCCGATCCACGGGGCGGGATCCACGGCCACGCCGTTGACCATCACGGTCATGTGGGTATGGCAGCCGGTCGACCAACCCGTCGTACCGATGAGACCGACGACCTGGCCTCGCGACACGGCCTGGCCGACGTGGGTCCGGTAGGCCGACAGGTGGTTGTAGATCACGGTGACGTTCTTGCCGTTGATCAGGCCGAGGTTGAGGAAGAGCCGGTTGCCCCAGACCGAGGAGAAGTACTCCGACAAGATGTGCCCGCGGCCGGCGGCCCAGATCGGCGTACCGCAGGCGGCGCCGAAGTCGTCGCCGTCGTGGAGCCCGTAGTAGTGCATGACGGGGTTGATCCGGTAGCCGTAGCCGGAGGTGATGGGCCCGTTGACCGGGCGCAGCAGCAGCCCGCCGGTGGGGCCCTTGTAGCCGCCCCCGCGGTGCCGCTCGCGGGCGATCTCGGCCATCAGCCGGCGGTGGACCCGCGCGGCGGTGGCCTTCGAGCGGGCCAGGACCCGCCGGTCGTGAGCACGCGCGGCCATGGCCATCGCCCAGGCCTTCTTGTGCTGTCGCACGCTGACCGCCACACGGTCGCGGGCGGCCGCTGCCTGCTGCTCGTACCGCTTCTCCTCCGCCAGCTTCGCGTCGGCCTCGGCCTGCTTGCGCGCCACCCGGTCGCGGGCCTCGGCGAGCTGTTCGGTCTGCACCTGGAGCAGGACGGCGGTGGCCTTGAGCCCGTCGAGGGCCTGGTCCTGGGAGGAGAGCACGAAGCTGTTGTTGGCGTCGCGGGCGCTGAGGTCGGCCGGAGACACCGACTGCAGCAGCGACATCATCCCGACCAGCTGGGGGTCGCCCTGCTCGTAGAACGAGGTGACGGTGTGGACCAGTGCAGTGCGCTGGTCGGCCGCCGCCTGCTGACCGCGGGCCAGGTTGGTCTCAGCCGTTGCGAGCCGGACCTGCGCCTGCTGGAGCTGGCGCCGGACCTGTTGCAGCCGGGCGCGTGCGACCTGGACGTGGTGCTTGGCCACCTGGAGGTCGTGGCGTGCGGCGCGCAGCTGATCGCGCGAGCGGTTCAGCGCGGTCGCGGCGCGCACGGTCTGCTTGCTCGACTCGTCGAGGTCGGCCTGCGCACGGTGCACCGAGTGCTGGGCCTGGCTCTGCTGATGGCGCAGATGCTTGACGTCGGCCTGCGCGAGCGGAGTGGACGGGGTGCCCAGGACGAGAGCCCCAGCCGTACAGACAACGGCCAGGCGCCGGCGGGCGGTGGCGGGGAAGAGTCGCACCGTGAGCCTTCGGGTGTTCGGGGAAGGTGAACACCCGCGACGCTAACCGACCGACCTCACACTTTGAGGTATTTGCGGGTCAGTACGAGTGTCGGGATCAGCGTGAGCAGCGGGCCGAGGATCGCGATCACGATCAGCGACAGCCAGTAGTCGTGCATGTCGACCCACGGGATGAAGCTCAGGTCGCTGCTCAGGTGGCCCTGCACCTGGAACTTCATGAAGGCCCCGACGGCCAGGCCGGCGAGCGCCACGCCGATCACGGCCGTCACCACGGCCTCGAGGAGGAACGGCAGGGCGATGTAGAGAGTGGAGGCACCGACGAGACGCATGATGCCTATCTCGCGACGACGGGCGAACGCCGCCAACCGGATGGTGTTGGCGACCAGCAGCAACGCCGCGATGACCAGCACGAACGCCGTCCAGAACGAGCCCCACTTGAGCCACGAGATCGTGTTGAAGATGGGCTTGAGGATCTTGTGGACGTCCTGCACCCGCGACACGCCGTCGAGACCCACCACCGAGCTCTCGACGTCGCGGAACTGGTTCGGGTTCTTCAGGGTGATCCAGATCGACTGCGGCATGTCGGCGGCGGTGATCGGCGAGTTCGGGCCGTCGTACTTGCCGGGGTACTGCTGCTTGAGCTTGTCGAACGCGTCCTGCTGCGACTCCTGGTGGGACGTCGAGACCTGGGTGTTGGAGTCGACGACCTTCTGGATCGCTGCCTTCTGCGCCGGGGTGACCTCACCGGTGCAGGCGGGGTTGGTGTCCTGGCGGCTGCACAGGTAGACGGTGATCTGGAGCTGGCTGCCCCAGCGGTCGGCGACGCGGTGGGCCTCCTGGTTGAGCAGGACCCCGACCCCCACCAGCGACAGCGAGACGAACAGGGTGAGGATCACCGCGAGGTGCATCGAGAGGTTGCGGCGCAGGCCGCTGCCCAGCTCGGTGAAGACATAACGCAACTGCATGAAGGAGGCTCTCTGAGTGGTGACTGGGGAGTCGTGGGCTCGTCGGTCGGGATCAGTGCTGGAAGCCGTAGACGCCTTGCGCCTGGTCGCGTACGACGCTCCCGTCGGCCAGCTCGATGACGCGCTTGCGCATCTGGTCGACGACGCCGGCGTCGTGGGTCGCCATGACGACCGTGGTGCCGGTGCGGTTGATCCGGTCGAGCAGCTTCATGATGCCGACGGAGGTCGCGGGGTCGAGGTTTCCCGTCGGCTCGTCGGCGATCAGGATCATCGGCCGGTTGACGAACGCGCGGGCGATCGCGACCCGCTGCTGCTCACCACCGGACAGCTCGTCGGGCATCCGGTCGCCCTTGCCGTCGAGACCCACCAGCTCGAGGGTCTCCGGGACGGTGGCCCGGATGTCGCTGCGGGACTTGCCGATGACCTGCAGGGCGAAGGCGACGTTCTCCGTGACCGTCTTGTTGGGCAGCAGGCGGAAGTCCTGGAACACGGTGCCGATCTGGCGGCGTAGCCGCGGCACCTTCCAGCCGGCGAGGCGGTTGATCTCCTTGCCGGCGACGTACACCCGGCCCGAGGTGCAGCGCGTCTCGCGGAGCACGAGGCGCAGTGCGGTCGACTTGCCGGAGCCCGACGTACCGACCAAGAAGACGAACTCGCCCTTCTCGATGTCGATCGAGACGTTGTCGAGCGCCGGGTGGTTACCACCGGGGTAGGTCTTCGTGACCTTTTCGAAGCGAATCACTGAAGCGAGGTTAGCCGAGATGGCCAACCCTGCCGGTATTGGCGAGGCGCGCCTCTGATCGCACTCACGTCGCGCCGCCAGGTCCGACATGCACATGCAACCGCCCACGGCCCCCGGGCGTGTCTGTTGCAATGGGGTCGACATCGGGTCGATCAGGTCCTGACGAGGGAGCCATGGCCAGCGGGGAGCACGAGTTCACGGCGTTCTACGACGCGACGTGGGCGCGCACGGTCGCCTGTGCGTACGCCGTCACCGGTGACCTCGGCGCCGCTGAGGAAGCGGCGCAGGAGGCCTACAGCCGGGCCTGGCCTCGCTGGTCCACGCTGGCGGCGTACGACGACCCCGGCGCCTGGGTCCGGCAGGTCGCGACCAGACAGGCGATCAGCCGGTGGCGGCGCAGCCGCACCGCCCGACGCTTCCTGGCCACCTCTCGACCGCCCGAGTCGGCGCCTGCCCCGGACGAGAACACGGTCGCCCTGGTGACGGCGCTGCGGTCGCTCCCCGAGGTGCAGCGCCGCGCCCTCGTCCTCCACCACCTGGCCGGCTTCACCGTGGCCGAGATCGCCACGCAGGAACGTTGCCCCGAGGGCACCGTCAAGGCGCGCCTGTCCCGCGGCCGCGCCGCGCTCGTCCCTCTGCTGGACGGCACTCCGAACGGAGAACCCACTCATGCCTGAGCACGACACCTACGACCTCGATGCCGCCTTCGCCCGCCTCGAGCAGGACATCGCCGGCGTCTCCAGCCCGCGCGGCGCGAGCCTCGCCGTCAGCACCGCCCGCCGCCGGCGCCGTACGACGATCGGCGCCACCGTCGCCGGCCTCGCGCTCGTCGTGGGTGCGGTGGCCGTCGGTGCCGGCGGCCGCGGCCACGCGTCCGTCGAGCCTGCCTCCTCGTTGCCGACCCCGGCAGCGTTGGACGCGGCCGCCCTCACACGAGCCACGCAGGGGTGGACGTCTGCGTGGAGCCCGTCGAGTCCCTCGACGACCGGACTGACGAACGGACCCGTCTCCCGCTGCCTCGAGAAGGCCCCTGCTCTCAGCGGCATCGCCGATCCCGTCCGGGCAAGCGGCAACAAGTTCTTCAGCGCAGGAGATGCCGACGCCCTCGCCGTCCTGGCGGACTTCGGTGACCAGACGGCGACGGCCAACGGCGTCTGGAACGAGCTCACCCACACCGCCAGCGGGTGCGAGAACGTGACCGTCAGCGCTCAGCGAACGTGGGACGGCGCCGAGGCCATCTCCTACTCGCTCAGCTCGCCCGCAGGCACGACCGAGCAGCTCTGGCTCGCCCGCACCGACTCGACCTTCGGGATGCTGTGGCTCGCGAACGCTCCTGAGCCCGTGCCGTCGGCCGTCGACACGGCCGTGATGACAGCCATCGTCTCCGCCCTGCAGTGGCCGGCGTCGTACCAGGACGTCGGCTCGGTCGATGAACCGACGGCCACCGCGTCGAGCGCTGCGGTGGTCGGCTACCCGACGGTGTCGGACGCGGCCTTCACCCAGGCCATCGGCGGATGGGCGACAGCCTGGCGACCCCGTGGCACGAAGACCGACTATCCCGGCCTTCCGTGTGTTCGCGATCCGGACACCGGGGGCACCTCCGGGATGGGGACGGGCCTCGGTGGCAACGGCGCCCAGGAGTACGACACCTTCGACAACGCGGCCGACGCCGCCACCACGGCGGCAGCGAGGGTCGCGGCATTGCGCTCGTGTCAGGGCGCGACCTATGACGTTCACACCGTGGCGACGACCGGTGGCGGGAAGGTCGACGTCGCCGTGGGCTCGAGCAGCCAGGACTCGGTGATCTGGATGGTCCAGGACGGCCCGGCCGTCGGCTACATCCAGGTCCCGGCAGGTACGTCGTCCCCGCCGGACGCGGTCAGCGCCGCCGTCGGAGACCTGCTGCTGTCGAAGGTCGCCCATCCCCACGTGGGTGGATCGCTCCACGCGCCATCCTCGTCAGCCGTGAGGAATCACTAGCCCCGGCGCTGTTCCTATTCCTGTCTGGGTCGATAGCGGATCCATTCGGGAATGGCTCCCGGTTTGGGTGGTGGGAGGAATTCGGGTTTCCGGTCGTGGGGGTTGAGGCGTATCTGCCAGGGGGTGTGGTGGATGACGCGGTGATGGCGGCCGCAGAGCAGGGCGAGGTTGTCCAGTGAGGTGTCGCCGCCGTCGGCCCAGTGGGTGAGGTGGTGGGCGTGGCACATGACTGGTGGTCGGGTGCAGGTGGGGAAGGTGCAGTGCCGGTCACGGACGATGAGGGCGGTCCATTGGGCGGGGGTGACCAGGCGTCGGGTCCGGCCGACGTCGAGGACCTCGCCGGTGGCTGTTGAGGATGGCGGGGAGGAGCTCGGCGTCGCAGGCCAGCCGGCGCAGGGTGCCGGGTGGGAGCTCGACGCCGTCGCCGGTGGTCCCCACCCGCTTGCCCGGGTCTCGATCCCGTTCGCGTCCAGCTGCTGGAGGAGGGTGTGGTGGTCGAGGGTGATCAGGAGCCGGGCGGGGGTGCCGTGGGTCTGGGGTGGCAGCTCGGTGGTCAGGGCGTGTTGGGCCAGGGCGATGAGGGCGTCCCAGCAGCGGGCGCCGGCCTCCCGCGGATCCCGCCCCGGCGCGCAGGGTTGTCCCGCCGGGCAGGGTTGGCCGGTCTCCTCGTCCACGTCCTCGGCCCGGGACCTGGTCCGGTTGTCGGGTCGGGGTTCGGGTCGGGTGAGGGGGAGGAGCGCGGCCTTGAGGAGGGCACCGTCCTCGGCCGACCCGCGGCCGCGGATCCGGACCCCACCGGCCCGGTCGGACCGCGATCCACAGGTGGCGGTCGAGGTGGGCGGCGCGTTCCTCCCGCTCCAACCCGGCCTGCAGTCTCCGGTCGACCGCGTCGGGGTCGACGACCTCCACCAGGTGCCGACCCGCCCGGGCCAGCTCGGTGGCGTCGAGGTGGCGCGGCCTGGCGGACCATCAACTTCTCCCCGCGGCGGCGGGTCCAGTCCCCCGGCGGCAGCTCGGCCACCGCGGCGACGATCAGGTCGGCCTGGGCCGGTGACACCGTCCCGGCCACCAACGCCTCCCGGGTCCGCGCCAGCGGACCGGTCAGCGCCTTCGCGCGCATACCCGTCGTTTCCCCTCGCCCTTGCGGAGCCCTCCTAGGTGGGTGAGCCAGTCCCCGGTCGACCCGTAGGCCAACCGGGTCGTGGCCAGGTCGCGGGCGTCGACCTCCGCCACCGCGGACGCCTCGACGGCGGCCAGCGCCGCGGTCAGCCGGGTCACCAGCCCCACGGTGTCGACGAGCTCGTCATCGGACCGTGCCGACCACAGGGTGTCCGCCGCGTCGCGGACCATCTCCAACGCGTCGCCAGGGCCTGCGAGGGGCTGGTCCCGGGGACGTGTTCGGAGATCGACATACGGTTATCGAATCAGGCACCACCGACACCCAAACGGGTTATCAACAGGGTTATCCCACCATCCGAGATAATCCACAGGAAAAGAAATTCGGGGCCACTTATCGTCCACAGGAACCGAAACCGCAACCGAAGCGAGTACCTCAGACCGCGGTGAACCCGGGAGCCAACGGCGACTGGTACCGCAACCCACCACCCACCGCAACCACACCCCGTCGTTCGTCACCCACCGCCACCAGCAGAACGCCGTACCGGACGAAAGCAACGCGACCAGCGGACGGGGGTCTCGACAAGCTCGACCAACGAACGGGTCTCGACAAGCTCGACCAACGAACGGGTCTCGACAAGCTCGACCAACGAACGGGTCTCGACGAGCTCGACCAACGGGCGGGGTCTCGACAAGCTCGACCAACGGACCGGGCCCGACCAACGGACCGGGCTCGACCAACGGCAACGCTCGACGAGCGAACGGGCGGGCGACTAGCTCGCGGCGGCCTTCTCGGCGCCCATCCGCCACCGGATGCCGGCCTCGAGGAAGCCGTCGATGTCGCCGTCGAAGACGGCCTGCGGGTTTCCGACCTCGTAGTCGGTCCGCAGGTCCTTGACCATCTGGTAGGGGTTCAGGACGTAGTTGCGCATCTGGTCGCCCCAGCTGGCGTTCGCGTCACCGCGGAGGGCGTCGAGCTCGGCGCGCTCCTCGGCCTTCTTCACCGCGAGCAGCTTCGCCTTGAGGATCACCATCGCGCTGGCCTTGTTCTGCAGCTGCGACTTCTCGTTCTGGCAGCTCACCACGATCCCGGTCGGGATGTGGGTCAGCCGCACGGCCGAGTCGGTGGTGTTGACGCTCTGCCCGCCGGGACCGCTCGAGCGGTAGACGTCGACGCGGATCTCCTCCTCGGGGATCTCGATCTCGTCGGTCTGCTCCAGCACGGGGACCACCTCGACGGCCGCGAACGACGTCTGCCGGCGGCCCTGGTTGTCGAACGGCGAGATCCGGACCAGCCGGTGGGTGCCGCCCTCGACGCTGAGCGTCCCGTAGGCGTACGGCGCGTGGATGGCGAACGTGGCCGACTTCAGCCCCGCCTCCTCGGCGTAGGAGGTGTCGAAGACCTCCACGGGGTACTTGTTGCGCTCGGCCCAGCGCGTGTACATCCGCATCAGCATCTCGGCGAAGTCCGCGGCGTCGACGCCACCGGCGCCGGAGCGGATCGTCACCAGGGCCTCGCGCGCGTCGTACTCCCCGGAGAGCAGGGTTCGGACCTCGAGGTTCTCGACCGCCTTGTGGATCTTGGAGAGCTCGGCGTCGGCCTCGGCCAGCGTGGAGGCGTCGTTCTCCTCCTGGGCGAGCTCGACCATGATCTCGACGTCGTCGATGCGCCCGTCGAGCTCGGTGAAACGGTCGAGCTGTCCCTGGAGCGCCGAGAGCCGGCCGGTGACGCGGGTCGCGTTCTCCTGGTCGTCCCACAGGTCGGGGGCCGCGACGCGCTCGCCGAGGTCGGCGATCTCGGCCCGCATGCCGTCGAGGTCGAGCACCTGGCCGATGGTCTTCATCGTCGCCCGGAGCTGCTTGATCTCCGCGTCGAAATCTGTCACCGCCACGAGAGGCCACGTTACGGCACCGGGCCACGCCGTACGGAACCGACGGCTGCGCTCAGCCGCCCGCCACGCCGAGGTGGAACGCCTGCGCCAGTGACGGCGCCGTCGCGGCACCCGCCAGCGGTGCGAAGTGGAGCACCTCGGCGTACAGCCGGCTCAGGGACAGGTGGGTGAGCGGCGTCCCGACGACCTGGTGCGCGGGCATCCCGGCGGAGGCGACGACGGTCAGGACGCGGTTGTCGTCGGACCGGTCGTCCTCGTCGGCGGTGATGACCACGACCAGGCGTCCCTTCCGGAAGTCCGGGCCGGCCAGGACCCCTCCGACCTCGGTCCGGAGCCACGCGTCGGCGGTTCCCAACGGGCAGTCGTGGGCGATGTTGCACATGTCGGCGATGACCATGCCGGCGCCGGGGAGCGTCCCGGCGGTGGTGTCGCTCGCCAGCCGGTCGAGAGGTACGTCGTTCGCGTCGCACGCCGCGCGCTCGTCGACGAAGTAGGTCCACGGGTTGTGCTTGGGGACGTACGCACCCGAGGGTGTGGTCACGCACGTGCCGGGCATCGCCTCGGCGTACACCCGGGCGGTGCTGCCCGCGGCGAGGGCCCGCCCGAAGACGGACGGTCCGCTGATCGGATGGCTGCTCGGGTCGTTGTCGTCCTGGACGCCGAAGGTCGAGCCGCCGGCGATCGCGAGGTAGTTGGGGAGCGAGGGGTGCGTCAGGGCGTGGTACGCCGTCGCGTAGCCGTAGCGATCGGCGAGCGCCGCCGTCCACGGCATCTGGGCCCGCATCTCGTCGAGGCTGTGGTTCTCCACGACGAACACGAGGACCTTGGTCGGGCCGGAGGCGGCCCGGGTCGGATGGACGGACGGCGTCGGCGACCGGGTGTGCCGTGTCGGAGGGGTCGGATGGGTCGGGTGAGTCTCGTGACTCGGCGACGGCGAGCTGACGCCGGGCGAGGAACCGGCCGCCGTCGGGGACGGCGATCCGGAGCCGCAGCCGCCCAGGAGGGTCACCGCGGCCGCCACTGCGAGCGCCTGCCCCCACCTGACCATGACCCTCGTCCCTCTCGACGCGGCCAGCGTAGGCGGCACTCCCAGCCGCCGGCCGTGGCAGCCCTGACCTCACCCCATCCGTTCGGTGGCCCGACGATGAGTTTCGCGACACATCCCAGGGTCAGGCGCGAGCGGCCGGCGAATTCTTTACCCGCGACTCGGTCCGGGAGGACTTACGATGGAGCTCCTCCCCCCTGAACAATGACCACGCAGCACCTCGAGGAGGAGTGTCGGATGGCGGGGAAGCACGTGAGGGTCGTCCAGTTCACCGGCGACGACACCTACGAGCGCATCTGGGACCTCGTCAAGGTCGGCGCGGTCGTCACCGTCGAGTTCGTGCGCGACGGACACCAGCGGATGCTGGCCACGACCACGATCGTCGACGACCACGGCGTCACCGTGGACACGACCGCCGTCGAGATCTGAGCAGCACTCACTCGTCGACCCCGACCTCGGCGCTGCTCGTCGCGCCGACGCTCGCCCGCGTCGGGCCACCGGGGACGTGGAGCGGCAGTGGGACGGGCGCGCGGACGACGACGACCACCCGCCGGGAGGTCGGGTCGACCGAGACCCGCGCGCTCAAACCGGGGAACCTCGTGAAGGCACCGACCCGACGCAGGTAGTCGGCGACCGCAGCGCGAGCTGTGTCGGCGTCGAGGTTGAGGTCGGCGCTCAAACCCTCGCCGTACGCCTCGCGGCCGGAGGCACCGGCGTCGGCCGCAGTGAGAGCGGCGCCGTCGGCGATCGTGTCGAGGCCCTGGCGCTGGAGGTACGCCGCCGAGGCGTCGGTCACGACCGCGGCCATCATGGCCAGCACCACGGCCAGGCCGACGATGATCAGGGTGCCGGTGCCGCGCTCATCGCGCATCGGTCACCTCCTGGAACTGCCCGATCGGCACCGTCTGCGTGGCGTCGAGCGCGAAGCTGGGGCGGTTGCCGCCCAGCGCGCTCGGCATCAGCGGCAGGACCACCCGCGAGTGGACCGACACCGTGATGACGGACGTGCCCTGATGACAGTTGTCCGGGTACGGCGAGCAGGTGACGCGGACGTCGGGCGTCACGCCGTGCACTCCCTGGTCGTCGAGGGCGACCCGAGCCGCCTGACGAGCCCTGACGACACCCGTCGCGTCGTCCGGCGCGAGGGCGTAGGCCCGTGCGGCTGCCCGCGCCGCCGCGGACACCCCGAACGCTCCGCGTTGCACCTCGAAGACGGACATCACGATCCAGAGCAACGGCAGGATCAGCAGGATCCCGAGCCAGGACAGCTCGACCAGGGCACTCCCCCGCTCGTCGTACGGACTCGTCACGGCTGCTCCTCGATCGCGTGCCCCGACACGTCGAGCGCGACGGCAGGGCCGCCGAGTCCCAGCGCGGGCACCTCGACATGGATCGTCACCTCGATCGCCGGCGCCCCGTCGATGGTCACCTCCCGTGCGGTCACACCGTGGGCGTAGCGGCCGGCCAGCACCCCGTCGATCTGGGCGCGCGTGCGTGCCGCGCCCTCGCCGGGTCCGCGGTCGAGGGTCGCGGCATACCGGGCACCCTCGGACGCGGCGGCCGTCAGCGTGTTGCGGACGAAGAGCACCAGGCCCACCTGCAGCACGCCGAGGAACACCGGCACCAGCACCACGAGGACCAGCACGAAGTCGACGACGGCAGCACCTCGCTGCCGGCCGCGGCGGGCGTGACGACCGCTCATCGGCGGTCAGCCGCTGACGCTGTCCAGCGCGGAGGTCAGCATCGAGTTGAGCTGGGGACCCGCCAGCTTCCACAGCGCGCCGACCAGGCCGGCCGTCATCACGGTGACCAGGACCCAGCCGGGCACGTCACCGCGTTCGCCGCGTGGACGTGGGACGACGACGGCCAGGAGCAGCCGGGTGGCCAGGACGGTGAGTGTGTTCATCGGTCTCTTCTCTCTCCCGGGGTCAAGGTGTCGTGAGGTGGAGCCCGATCACGCCGGGCCAGAAGGCGACCAGCACGGTGACCGGCAGGACGAGGAAGACGACCGGCACCATCATCAGGACCTCCTTGCGCGCCGCGACCTCGATCAGCTCGCGGCGGCCGGCCTCGCGCACGTCGGCGGCCTGGGCATGGAGGACGTCCGCGAGCGGCGTACCGCGCTCGACCGCGACGGCCACTCCTTGGGCGAACCTCGCCACGGACGGCACGCCGGTCGTGCGGGCGAGGTCGTCGAAGGCCTGAGCGACCGGTTCGCCGGTCCGGACGGCGGCGAGGACGTGGCCGAGGTCGCGGGACAGCTCGCCACCACTGCGGCTGACCACCCGGTCGAGGGCGGCGACCGGGCTCTCGCCGGCAGCGACGGCGAGAGCGAGCAGCTCGGCGATGACCGGGAACTCGGCGAGCACGCGTCGCTCCCGATGGGTCACCTGGGAGGTCAGGTAGGTGTCGCGCGCCAGCACGCCTGAGGCGAAGCCCACCGCGCACAGCAGCAGCGACGACACGGTGCCGCCACCGCCGCCGAGGGCGTCGAGCAGGCAGTACGCCGCGACGAGCGAGAATCCGCCGAGTCCCCAGAGCACCTGCTCGACCCGGAAGTCGTGGACCGTGCGGTCCAGCCCTGCCCGCTGCAGCCGCCGACGCACGGACGCCGCACCACCGAGGGCCCGCTCGACCCCCTGCGCCGCCGATCGGAGCACTGGCCCGAACACCCCGGCCGCGGCCGTCACCGGTGAGGTGCCGAGGTCAGCGGCAGGCGCCGGGCCCAGCCGCGGCACGTCGCGCAGGTAGGGAGTGACCCGCAGGGCGAGGGTCGGGCGGTGGATCGCGCGGACGCGGGTCGCGACCAGCAGCAGCCCGAGGCCGGCCACGGCTCCGAGGAGCATGCCGCCGACCACGGGGCTCACGACAGGATCCGGCGCTCGGCGGGCAACCGCCCGATCCGCATCATCAGGCGGTAGGCCACCACGCAGACGGCAGCGGCGACGAGCAGGACGACCGTCCCGGCTGGTGAGGCGTAGCGGCGGATCACCGTCGTCTGGAAGCTCATCATCAGCAGCACCAGCCAAGGCGCCGCGACCGCCAGCCGGGCGCCGTTCACGGTCCAGGCCTGCCGCGCCTCCAGCTCGGAGCGGGTGCGCGCCTCGTCGCGGAGATAGCCGGACAGGTTGCGCAGGAGCCGCCCCAGCTCGCCGCCGCCGACCTCGCGTGCGATCCGCAGCCCCTCGATGACGCGGTCACCGACCGGATCCGCCAGGCGTTCCTTGAGCCGGTCGAGAGACTCCCCGAACCGGCCGGTCACCTGGTAGTCGAGAGCGAAGGCGTCGAACGACGGCCGCAGCGGCTCGGGTCCGCGGACGGCGAGCGCGGCCAGCGCATCGGGGAGGGAGAGCCCGGCGCGTACGGCGGAGGCGAGGTTGTCGACGGCCTCCGGCCAGACCTCGGCGAAGTCTCGCTGGCGACGCCTGCGCCGAGCCGACACCATCGAGACCGGGAGGAACGCGGCCATCACGCCGAACAGCACGGCCACGGGTGGGGTGTCGGTCACGACCTGCATGAGCAGAGCCGTGGCGGAGCCGCACACGAGACAGACGGCCGTGAACGCCGCCACCGACACGTGGCTCAGCCCCGCACCGGCCAGGAGCTCGGCCGTGCGCCGGCGGGACCGTCGTACTCGTGGACCGCGACGGGGCACCGCGAACGCCGACCAGACCAGCAAGAGCCCGATCCCCACCCCGAGCCCGACGAGGACACCCATCAGCGGGCCTCGTTCAAGATGGCGTGCACGTCGAGGCCGAGCCGTTGGTAGTGGGCCGCCCGCGGCGGCATCCCGGCCGCGCGCCTCAGCTCCCCGTTGCTGCGCTCGAAGATCGGCTCGATCTCGATCACGTCGTTCTCGACCCGGCCCGGAACCCCCACGATCTCGTTGACGCGGCGCATCCCCTGCGGGTCGATGCCGAGGTGGACGACCAGGTCGACGCTGGCCGCGACGGTCGGTACGACGAACCGCGCCGAGACGTTCTCGCCGGCGAGCAGGGGCAGGGTGCACATCTTGACCAGCGCCTCGCGAGCGGAGTTCGCGTGGAGGGTGCACATGCCCGGGACGCCGGCGTTCAGGGCGAGCAGCAGGTCGAGGCACTCCTCCGCTCGCACCTCGCCGACGATGATCCGGCTCGGTCGCATACGCAGGCTCTCCTTGACCAGGTCGCGCAGCCGGATCTCGCCCGTGCCCTCGAGCCCGCTCTGGCGCGTCTGCATCGCCACCCAGTCGGGATGCGGGAAGCGCAGCTCGAAGACCTCCTCGGCACTGACCACGCGCTCGCCGCCGGGGATGGCGGCGGCCAAGCAGTTGAGAAGGGTCGTCTTTCCTGCCTGCGTCGCGCCGGCGACCAGGATGTTCAGCCCGGCACGGACCGAGGCTTCGAGGAACGCCGCCGCTCGGGGGGTGAGGGTGCCGAGCTCGACCAGCTCGTGGAGACGCGCCGCGGTGAGGATGAACTTGCGGATGTTGACCGCCGACCAACCACGGCTGATGCCTTCGAGAACGACGTGCAGCCGGTGGCCTTCGGGGAGCATCGCGTCGACGAACGGCCGACTGATGTCGATCCGGCGGCCGCTGCTCTTCAGCATCCGCTCGACCAGCTCCTGCACCTGGGGTGCGGTGAGGATCAGGTTGGTCAGCTCGTGCCGTCCGCGCCGGGCCACGAAGACCCGGCTCGGGTCGTTGATCCACACCTCCTCGACGGTGGGGTCGTCGAGCAGGGGTTGGAGCGGACCGAACCCGGAGACGCGCGCCACCAGCTCGCCGACCATCGACTCGACGTCGGCGACCGGGAGCACGGCGCCGGTCAGGCTGCGGTCGTCGTGGTCACGGACCACGGACTCGGCGAGACGACGTACGACGCCCGCCTCGCGCTGTGGGTCGACGCCCTCGCGGCGCACGGCCTCGCGGACCCGCTGGTCGAGCGACTCGACCAGGTCAGCGTGCGCGTCTGCGGCGATGACCGACATGCGATCCCTCCCGAGTAAGAGATCCGTGCTTGAAAACGTACGTCTCCGCACAGGGCCGCGGGAAGCCCCTCGGACCGATCTGTGGATGAGCTGCGACGGGTGAGGCGTCAGCGCATTCATGTGACATCCCTTGGCCGGCCGCGACTGTCCGGGACCGCGCAATCGCGCTGTTGTGACAGGGAATCGGCGGTTCCGGCTGTCATTCCGGCGCACTTGCACGGTTGGGGCGGCCTCGGTGGGTGATGTACCATTCGGTACAAAGGAGGAGTCATGGAGTACACGAAGTCCCTGACCGTGGCCGCGGAGCCGGCGCGGGTCTGGAAGGTGCTGAGCGACCTCGAGCGCTGGCCGGAGCGGATCCCGACGTACGAGGAGCTCCGTCGTCTCGACGACGGCGACCTGCAGGTCGGCAGCCGTGCCCATGTGAAGCAGAAGGGCCTCGCGGCGGGTGACTGGGAGGTGAGCGAGCTCGCGGAGGGCCAGACGTTCACCTGGACCAGCAGGCAGCCCGGCGTCCAGCTCGTCGCGCGGCACCACATCACCCCCGAGGCCGACGGGACGTCGCGGCTGACGCTGGAGCTCGAGCAGAGCGGCTGGCTGAGCGGGGTCGTCTCGCTGTTCCTGGGTCGCAAGGTCCGCCAGTACGTCGATCTCGAGGCCCAGGCGCTGAAGGACGCGGCCGAGGCCGCGTGACGCCGCCCGCCACGGGTCGCGACGCGCTGCTTCAGCGCGCGATCGAGCACTTCGCCGCCCACGGTGTGGGCGACACCAGCCTGCGCGCGCTGGCTGAGGCGATCGGCACCAGCCACCGGATGCTGATCTACCACTTCGGGTCTCGCGAGGGTCTGCTCGCTGCCGTGGTCGATGCGGTCGAGAGCGGTGCGCGCGCCACGCTCGCGCAGATGGTCGAGGAGGCCCGCGACGACCCGGACCCGCTCGACGCCGGGCTGCGCTACTGGCGCCTGGTCACCGACGACGCCCTGGTCTACGGCCCGTTGTTCTTCGAGCTCTCGAGCCACGCGATGCTCGGCCTCCCCCACGCCGCCGACCTGCGGTCGCGCCTGGTCACCACCTGGCTCGACGCGCTGACCGCGATGTGGCGCGCACGCGGCGTACCGGCTCGGAGCGCGCGGGCTCAGGCCCGGCTCGACCTCGCCGTCGCGCGAGGCCTGCTCCACGACCTGCTGCTGACCGGCGACCGGCGCGCCGTCGACGCCGCCATGACCCGGTACGCACGGGACGCGGTCGCGCGGTTGCTCGGGTGAGGTCTCGACTCGGCTCGACCGGCGAGCGGCTCAGCTGCTCTCGAGCCGGAAGCCGATGCCGCGCACGGTGACCACGCGGTCGACGCAGGAGACCTTCTCCAGCTTCTGGCGGAGCCGGCCGATGGTGACGTCGAGGGTCTTGGTCGAGCCGTACCACCCCTCGCTCCACACGTCGGCCATCAGCTGCGCCCGCGAGACCACCTTGTCGCGGTGGGCGGAGAGCACGGTCAGCACGTCGAACTCCTTGGCGGTCAACGGCACCTCGTCGTCCCCGACGTAGACCCGGTGCGCCTCGACGTCGACGAGCAGGCGGCGGCCCGACGGCTTCTGGCCGGCCGCGGCCCCCGACGTACGGCGCAGCAACGCGCGCAGGCGGGCCAGCAGCTCGGCGAGCCCGAACGGCTTGCCGAGGTAGTCGTCGGCGCCCGAGTCGAGCCCGACGACGCGGTCCAGCTCCCCGGAGCGCGCGGTGAGCATCAGCACCGCGCCGGCGTAGCCGGCCTCGCGCAGCTCACGGCAGACGTCGAGGCCGTCCATGTCGGGCAGACCGAGGTCGAGGATCACCACGTCGTGGCTCTGTGCCGTCGCCTGCTCGACCGCACGCCGTCCGGTGGCGGCCCGGTCGACCCGGTAGCCCTCGCGCTCGAGGGTGTGCACCAGCGGAGACGCGATCTCCTCCTCGTCCTCGACGACGAGCACACGGTGCTGGGGCATGCTGCGGAGCATAAGCGAGCATCGCCTCCGGGATCGGCAGAGAGAGCATGGTCCGCCCGCAGCGGGGACTACGGGCGGTCCACGGGCTCAGCCGACCCCACCCCCCGGTCGGTCGGCAGCCTCCGGCGCCAGAAGAGTTGGAGCTCGCGGGCAGCCGGGCACCCACAACCGTACGTAAGACAAGGCAACGATCGAGCCACGTCGGTTGCACGGAATGGTAAACAGCCGGTACGCCGGGGCGGGGCGCCTCAGGCGGTGAAGAGGTCGCCGTGCTCCTCGACCCGCTCCAGCACCGCGTCGTAGCGGAACTGCTCCATGCCGAGGGGGTCCTCCGCACCCGCCTCGACCTCGTCCCAGGTCACCGGCGTGGCGACGGTCGGGCGCTCGAGGCCGCGCAGGGAGTACGGCGACAGCGTGGTCTTGGACCCGGCGTTCTGCGACCAGTCGAGGAAGACCTTCCCCGACCGCTTGGACTTGGTCATCGTCGCCGTGACGAGCGATGCGTGCTCGCCCTGCAGCTCCTCGGCCAGTTCCTTGGCCATCGCCGTCACGGCGTCGGAGTCCTTGCGTCTCGGCAGGTGGGCGTAGAGGTGCATGCCTTTGCTGCCGCTGGTCACCGGTCGGGCGTCGAGCTTGCGCTCGGCGAGCTTGTCACGCACGAGGAGGGCGACCCGGCAGCACTCGTGGAGCCCGGCGCCGTCGCCCGGGTCGAGGTCGACGACCAGCCGATCGGCTCCGCGCGGCTTGCCCTGCTTGGTCACCGTCCACTGGTGGACGTGGAGCTCGAGCGCAGCGAGGTTGGCCGCCCAGGTCAAGGTGGCGAGGTCGTCGATGACGGGGTAGACGAGCCGGTCGCCGTGGCGGCTCTCGCCCCGCGAGCCGGTCGTGGGCACGTCGGCGGTGCGCACCCAGCGCGGCGTACCGGCGGGGGCGTTCTTCTCGAAGAAGCGGTCGCGCTCGACGCCGTGGGGCCAGCGCACGCGGGTCACCGGGCGGTCGCGGAGCAGCGGCAGCATCACCGGCGCGATCTGCGCGTAGTAGTTGATCACCTCGCCCTTGGTGGTGCCGGTGCGCGGGTAGAGCACCTTGTCGAGGTTGGTCAGCGTGAGCGTGCGGCCCTCGACGTCGACGCGGACCTCCTGCCCGGTGGGAGTCACCGCCCGACCGCCATCACGGGGACCTGGGCGGGGTCGAGGCGCGACATCATCCGCGACAGGAACCACCGCGGGGTGCTGACGCAGCCGGCGGTGGCGCCGCGGCCGTTGACGTGGAGGAAGATGCCCGCGCCTCGATGACGCACCTGGGCGGCGTAGTTGTAGCCGGTGACGATGGAGAACTCGTACTGACGGGGGAAGTCGAGCAGCCGTTCGGAGCTGTTCACCGAGCGCGACGACAGCCACCAGCGGAACCCGCCCTGCGACTTGTTGCGGTAGCGGTTGTAGTACGGCGACCGGTTGTCCTCGACCCAGTAGTCGCCGCGCTGGATGCGTCGGTAGGGCAGGTCCCAGCTGTCGTTGAGGGTGTGGCGACCGAAGGCCGCGATCAGCCGGACCGTGCCGAGCGGGGTCGTGCCGCTGCCCTGCACCCGGTGTCGTGGCCGCGCCAGGCCGCCGTACCCGATCCGGCCGTCGTGTACGTCGTACACCCGGCGCCAGCGGCCGTCCTGCAGGGTCCAGAACCCGAGGTGGGCGTGGAAGCCGTGGGTGTGGTCGACGGTGACGACCTGGCTCGTGCCGGGGCGGAGGGAGACGCTCACCCCCCCGAGCGTGACGTGCTGCGGGTCCGCCACGGCGGCAGCCGGGCTGAGCAGGGTGAGTGCGGCCGCTGTCGCGACCGAGGCGACGAGGGTCTTCATCGGAGGTCCTCCGGGGTCTGGTCGGCACGGACGCCGACGTACGACGGTTGGCGGAGCCGGCCCTGGGCGGACGGGCCCAGCGACTCGACGTCGACGACGAGCACCGGCTCGACCCAGGTCGTACCCAGTGCATCGGGCCGTGGAACCTCGTCGGCGAACGGCTTCGTGGCTCGGGTGAGACCGGCGAGGAGCTCGCGCAGCATCACCGCCTTCTTGCCGGCGAGGCCGCTCCCGACGCGGCCCCGGTAGAGGAGGCCGTCGGCGGTCGGCTCGCCGACCAGCACCGCTCCGAGCCGGTCCTGCGAGTCGGTCTCGCGGCGCCACCCGCCGACGACGTAGGAGTCGCGGCGCCGGTGCGCGAACTTCAGCCAGTCCTTGCTGCGCAGCCCGGGCCGGTAGCGGCTGCTCAGGCGCTTGCTGACGATGCCTTCCAGCCCCTGCTGAAGCGTGGCGTCGAAGAGCATGCGGCCGTCGTCGTAGGCCGGCGGGGTCTGCCAGCGGTCGTCGTGCAGGTCGAGATCGGCGAGCGCGTGGCGCCGAGCGCTGAGCGGCTGCTCCATCAGGTCGCGGTCTCCGAGGCGGAGCACGTCGAAGACGAGCAGCGTCACGGGGAGGCGCTCGGCGAGGGCGCGGGCCCGGTCGGCGCGCGAGACGTGCATCCGCTCGGCCAGAGCGGCGAAGCTGGGCGCGCCGTCGGCGAATGCGACCACCTCGCCGTCGAGGAGCCCGTCGGCGACGGGGATCCGGGCGAGCTCGGGAAACGAGACGGTCGCGTCGTTCTCGTTGCGGCTCCACAGGCGCGCCGCGCCGTCGTGCACCTCGACGAGCACGCGCATGCCGTCCCACTTCACCTCGTGCTGCCACTCCTCCCCCGTCGGCACGTGGGTGCCACGGGTCGCGAGCATCGGGCGCATGGAGGTCATTGTGTCGTGTGGTCTCGACTCCGCTCATCCGGCGGACCCACCCGCTCGACCAGCGCCGCGTGTCGGTGGCGGCTGGCAGGCTCGACCCATGAGTGAGCACGCGGCGACGATCCGGCGCTTCTGGCAGACGACCGAGGCACGTGACTGGGACGCCCTGGCCGAGGTGCTGGCGCCTGAGATGGTCTACGAGATGGAGCAGACGCGCGAGCGGATCCGCGGTCGCGAGGCGTTCCTCCGGTTCTTCGACGCCTATCCCGGCGACTGGCACCTCACGGTCCGTCGCGTCATCGCCGACGACGAGGGCGGCGTGAGCGTCCTCGACTTCACCGTGGACGAGGAGGAGATGCTCGGCATCACGTTCTTCTCCTTCGGCGACGACGGACTGATCACCCGGGTCGAGGACGTCTGGCCCGAGCCCTACGAGCCACCGGCCGACCGGGCCCACCTGACGGAGCGCATCTGAGGCGCGTGCGTTCGGGGCGTCGCTGGTCGATACTGGACGCCGGGCCAGCGGGGCGACGTCTACACGGAGGTATGAGATGCGTGCGATCTGGAAGGGCGCGGTGTCGTTCGGGCTCGTCAGCGTGCCGGTGAAGCTGTACTCCGCCACCGAGTCTCACGACGTGTCGTTCCGACAGGTGCACGCCAAGGACGGCGGTCGCATCAAGTACCAGCGCGTGTGCTCCATCGACGGCGAGGAGGTCGAGTACGCCGACATCGCCAAGGGCTACGAGACCGAGGACGGCGAGATGGTCATCCTCACCGACGACGACATGGCGGCCCTGCCGAGCGAGTCGTCGCGCGAGATCGCCGTGGAGAAGTTCGTGCCGAGCGACCAGATCGACCCGATGCTCTTCGAGAAGTCCTACTACCTCGAGCCGGAGAAGACCGGAGCCAAGCCCTACGCCCTGCTGCGGCAGGCGCTGCTCGACGCCGATCGCATGGCCGTCGTCACGGTGGCGCTCCGGCAGCGGACGTCGGTCGGCGTGCTCCGGGTCAAGGACGACGTGATCGTGCTCCAGACCATGATGTGGCCCGACGAGATCCGCACCCCCGACTTCAACGTCGACGCGGGTGAGGTGAAGCCGGCCGAGGTCAAGATGGCCAACATGCTCGTCGAGACCCTGGCCGGCGACTTCGAGCCCGAGGAGTTCGAGGACGACTACGCCGAGGCCGTCGAGGCGATGGTCAAGAACAAGATCGAGGGCGGCGAGGTCAAGAAGACGCCGACCTCCACCAAGTCCTCCGGCGAGGTGGTCGACCTCCTGGCCGCGCTCCAGCGCTCCGTCGACGCGGCCAAGACAGCGCGCGGCGAGTCCGACGACGAGGCCCCCGCGAAGAAGCCGGCCAAGAAGACCGCCGCCAAGAAGTCCGCGACGAAGAAGACCGCTGCCAAGACCGAGAAGAAGGCAGCCAAGAAGGCGAGCTGACGCCCGCCGGCCCGAGGCTCAGTCCGCGAGCGCTCGGGTCAGGATCGTGGTCGGCCAGCCACCCCGAGCCAGGACCAGCTCCTCCTCGGCGAGCCAGCCGCACCTCGCGTAGAAGGCCACCGCCTGCGGGCCGGTCGCGACCCACAGCTGCCCGTGCCCGCGGTCGCGGGCGAGGTCCTCGATCGCGGAGACCAGCCGGCGTCCGACACCGCTCCCCCGCTGCGCTGGGCGTACGACGAGCCCGAGCAGCCAGGGCGTGCGCCCCCGGCGCTCGGCCTCCTCCAGCGCGTCGTCGCGATCGCCGAGTGCGACCGCGCCCAGCGCAGCGCCGTCGTCGCCGACCGCGACCAGGGTGATCGGTAGCCGGGTACGACCCGCCTCTCGGGCGGTCGTCTCGATCCAGGAGTCCACGCTGTCCTCCGCGCCCCACTCCCGCCAGCGCAGCAGGCCGACCTCCTCGATCAGCTCGTGTCGGTCGGCGAGAAGCGCTATCCGGATCTCGCCCATCAGTCGTAGAGCTGCACGAGACAGAACTCGTGTCCCTCCGGGTCGGTCATCACAGCGACCACGCCCTCGTCGTAGTCGTGACGCTCGCCGGTCGTCGCACCGCCGAGGGCCTCGACCTCGGCGATGCCCGCGCGGAGGTCGTCGACCTCCACGTCGAGGTGGAGCCGCACCTTGCCGGCCCTCGGCTCCGGCACCCGCTGGAAGGTGAGACGGGGTTGCGGGTCGTCACGAGAGCCGACCGTCGCCCAGCCCGGGCCGTCCATCTCGTCGCTGGGCGCCCGACCGAGGAGCGTCCCCCAGAAGGCCGCCAGGCGCTCGGGATCCGTGCAGTCGACCGTCACGCCGTACCACCTGTTCGTCACCGGCTCACTGTTGCATCCACGGCCAGTCGAGACCGAACGCGTCGCAGAGACGCCGTACGTCTGCGAGGTCCTGTGGGCGAGGCTCGTACCCCTGGTGCATGAGCACCTGGTCGTGCGCCGAGGCGCATCGGACGCTCCTGCCGTCGATCGTCCCGTGGACGGGCGCCGCGTAGTGCCAGGTCGTCCCGTCCTGCAGCACCTGGTGGCCGCCACCGTCCGGTGTGGGGTCGACCGGGTGCAGGTCGACCTCGCGTCCGGAGCCGTCTCGGAGGGCCACGCTGGTGGGCAGCCAGTCGCGGATGACGACGTAGCCACGGGACAGCAACAGCGTCGTCACCCGAGCGAGGTCCGCGCGAGGCAGCACCAGGTCGAGGTCGCTGTGGGGTCTGGTCTGCTCGCCCAGGAGACAGTCGACTCCCCAGCCACCGTCCAGCCAGTAGCCGACGCCCGGGTCGTCGAGGGCCGCGAGCAGATCGACGACGTCGTCCACATCCACGGCGCGAGGATGCCAGACCTGGTGTCGTCAGCCGACGCGGAACCGGTACGTCGACGGGTACTCCTGGTCGTCGCGGATCTTCGCCACTCCCGTCGGCGTGCCGACGGGGACCTGGACCACCACCGAGAAGCCCATGTCGCCGCCCCCGGGACCGGCCTCACCCAGGTCGTCGACCGCCCCGCCCGGCCAGGTGACGGTCAGGTGCACCGGAGGCATCGGCACCTCGGGATCGTGACCCCCGGTGTCGTTGCAGGTCTCCGTGTACCAGTGCCCGTAGACGGTCAGGCTGTCGCCCGGCGCGACGGGTGCCTCCGCCGCGACCGACGGAGCGTCCGGCGGCACGGTGTCGAGATAGGGCGCGACGCACGACCCCGCGCTGGTGACGTCGCCACCCTGTGCCCCACCACAGGCCGCACACGCGAGCAGCAGGCAGGCAGCACCGAGGAGTCTCGCGCTACGTGGAAAGTCCCGCATGCTCGATGGACGCGCTCCGACCCGATGCGGTTCCCCCAGCATGCGGACATCATGGCCGCACGCATGCGCTCGTGCACGCTCGGACACGGCCCTGGTCGTAGCCTTCGTCTGACCACCCGGAGAGAAGGCAGGGAACGACGATGGCGAAGATCGGTCAGCGGTCGGGCGCAGCGGCAACCGCGATGCTCGGACTCGGGGTCTACCGACCCGCGCGGGTGGTGACCAACGACGAGATCTGCGAGGTGCTCGACTCGAGCGACGAATGGATCCAGACCCGCTCGGGCATCCGGACCCGTCGCTACGCCGCCGAGGACGAGACCTTGGTGGACATGGCGACCCACGCGGCGCGGGCGGCTCTCGACGTCGCGCAGGTCACGGCCGACGAGCTGGGTGCGGTGATCGTGGCGACCTCGACGCACGCCCAGCACACCCCGGCGGCCGCGCCGCTGGTGGCCGACCGGCTCGGGTCGCGGGCGGCGTCGTTCGACGTGTCGGCGGGGTGCGCCGGCTTCTGCCATGCGCTGTCGGTGGCCTCCGACCTGGTCCGCGGCGGCAGCGCGCGCTTCGTGCTCGTGATCGGGGTCGAGAAGCTCAGCCTCTTCCTGGACCCCACCGACCGATCGACCGCCTTCATCTTCGCCGACGGGGCCGGAGCCGTCGTCGTGGGGCCGGCCGACGAGGCGGGCATCGGTCCGGTGGCCTGGGGCTCCGACGGCTCGCAGTCGCACGTGATCACGCAGGAGCCCGGGTGCCAGGACCGGGAGTCCGACCATCCGATGGTCGTCCGGATGGAGGGCACCGCGGTCTTCCGCTGGGCGCCGTTCGCGATGGCTGACGTGGCCCGTGAGGCCGTCGACGGTGCCGGGCTCACGATGTCCGACCTCGACGCCTTCATCCCCCACCAGGCCAACCTCCGGATCACCGAGACCCTGGCGCGCAACCTGAAGCTGCCCGACAGCCTCGCGATTGCACGCGACGTCAGGGACTCGGGCAACACCTCCGCCGCATCAGTGCCGTTGGCCATCGAGGCGATGCTGCGCAACGGCGAGGCGAACGCAGGCGACACGGCCCTCCTGATCGCCTTCGGAGCCGGTTTGAGCTACGCCTCGCAGGTCGTCACCCTGCCGCCCGTCGGCGCTCCGGAGTCGGCGTGATGTCTCGCCGATTTCGGTGACGTGGGAAGTCCGGTCGAGGTCTAGCGTCGGGCCCGTAGTGGGCGCCCCCGACGTTCTTGCGGCTCGGCGTCGCCTCTGGGCTGACCCGCCCTGCCGCCCCCGGGGGGAGGCGGCAGGGCGTGGCGCGGAGTGCCCAGCGTGATGTGTGCCCCGTCCGGTTCCCCCGTGCCAGGCGGGGCGCACTCGCGTGCGGTCCGGCCTCCGAGGCCGGCTAGCCGATTTCGGTGACGTGGGTTCACGGGCTCAAGGCCTAACGTCGAGAACGGGCGCCGGGGCCCCCACCTCGGCGCTGGGCCAGCGATCACGCCATGTCTCGCAGGTCTGGGGCCGTCCGCCATCTCCAGTCGAGACGGGCGGCCCTCCCTCGACGGTGGAGGCGGATGTCGTCGTCTCTCGCGAGAGCGTGCGGTGTGCCAGGCTGGAGCCACCTGGTCGGTCGTTGATCCCCGGGAACGTGGTCAGGAGGGCGGCGTGGCCCTGCACGCGAGCGGCTGGGGCGAGTCCGAGAACGGACCCCGACCGACACCCGACCCCACCGTCAGCGCCCTCGTCCCGGCGATGGGTGTCACGGTCCGGATGCCCCTGTCATGTGCACCCGACGCGAGTTGGGAGCTCATCACGAGCATCGAGCGCATCGGCGAGCTCAGCCCCGAGTGCGCCGAGGCGTGGTGGGTCGAGGGGTATCCGGCGCGTGCGGTGGGTGGGCGGTTCGAGGGTCGCAACCGGGTCGAGGGGAACGGGGACACCTTCGAGTGGACGCGCCCCTGCGACGTGGTGGCCTACGACCCGCCTCGCCTGTTCGCCTACACCGTCGGAGACCGCTTCGACGGCACGCCGGCGACGCGCTGGACCTTTCGGATCAGCCCGACCGACACCGGGTGCCTGGTGGAGCAACGGTTCGAACACCTGGCGGACGGGCTGAGTGGCCTTCGTCTCGAGGCCGAGCAGGTCGAGGACCCCGCAGCGCTCATCGCGCTGCGACGCGAGCAGCTGCGCGACGGGATGACGCAGACCCTCGAACGCATCCGGCTGGTTCTCGACGCGTGAGGTCCGCCCCCGCCGGGAGCGTCACCCCGTGGCGGCTCGGAGTCTCACCGTGGTCGGGCATGGCCCCCTCGAGCGTTCACCATCCCTCGGCGAGGGTGGCCAGCTTCGCGACGTACTCCGGCCAGCTCACGTCCGGCAGGTTGAGGGCCTGGGGCAGCAGCCCTGCTGACCCGTCGATCTGCTCCCGCACGATGTCGGCGTGCCCCGCGTGCCGCTGCAGGTCGGCGATCATGTGGACGATGATCTCGTGGAGGCTGACCTCGGCCCCTCCCCAGTGCGCGACGTGGCCGACCGCGTCGAGCGGCAACGCGTCGATGGTCGCATCGGCGAATGCCTGGACGCGGCGGTAGAGATCGACGAGCCCGGCCGCCGACTCCTGCTCGGTGGCGTACCAGTCGGCCTGCGGGTCGGCCCCGCCCACCGGGACGAGCTCTCCGGGCGTGGGCCACTCGCGTCCGAAGGTGGGACCGAAGTAGAGCGCTTCGCCGTTGAGTGCGTGCTTCACGATGCCGAGAAGGTTCATCCCGGTCGGCGTCCGCGGTAGCCGCTGGTCGCGCTCCGAGACGCCCTCCAGCTTCCAGATCAGTGCGTCCCGAGCGCCCTGCAGGTAAGTCATGAGCACGACCTTGGGCTCGCGTGGCATGAGGCCATCGTGCCGCACGCTCGTCGGCAGGTGGCCGAGCCGGACCCAGCAGGTCAGGACGCCTAGACGTGCATCCGCCAGCCGTCGCTCCGACAGGCGTCGTAGAGATGACCCTCGTCCCGGCCCAGGGCGTTCTTGACCGCTTGGCGCTTCAGCGCGCGCGGTGAGTGGATCGCCGCCGGGAAGGCGCCGTAGCGGGTTGCATCCGTCCGCAACGTCTCCAGGATCGCCCGGGCACCGGGGTCGGCCGGCCTCGGCCAGCCGTCGATGGTGTGGGCGTACGCGTCCCACGCCTTCACCCTCGAGTAGTCCGGCGCGTCGTACGCCAGGTGGTCACAGGCCTTGTACAGAGCCTCGTCGTGCCGAGGGAGGAGCTGCCAACCGACAGCCGCGACCACGCCACAGGCGAGGGCGAGGCAGACGAGGCGTCGCATGCGGCGAGCATACGGGCGACCCGACGGTGCGGATCGCGGTGAGAGGGTGCGTGTCATGGCAGAGGGAGTGGCTCGGGGCCGTGAGGTGGAGCTCGTCACCGATCGCCTGGTGTTGCGGCCGTGGCGGGTGAGCGAGGCCGCGGTCCAGCGCGGGATGTGGCTCGAGCGCGATCCGCGCGTGCCGGCACACCGCCGTATCGACGCGGACGGACGCCCCACCGTTGCCGACTTCGAGGAGGCGCTCCGCGCCACCCGGCCGTCGTCGCTCGGGTTGCTGGCGATCGAGCGGAAGGACGCACACGGGGACGCCATCGGGTACTGCGGGTTGATCGAGAGCGGACGAGCGCCCCGCGAGCCGGAGCTGGCGTTCGAGCTCCTGCGTCGTCACTGGGGACACGGGTATGCGACCGAGGCCTCCTGGGCGGTGCTCGACTGGGCACGGGGGTCCGGCTACGAGCGGCTCTGGGCCGCCGTCTGGGACTGGAACACGGCCTCTCGCCACGTCCTGGAGAAGCTCGGGTTCACCGAAGCCGCCCGCGAGCCAGGCATGCAGGGGACCAACCTGGTGACCACGAGACGCCTCTGAGCGCGACCTGCTCGCCGGCAGGTGATGACGGCGGCGCGCGGAGGCGTGTCTGTCATGCTCCGCTCCATGATCGTGGGCCTGATCGGCGACCTCGAGGGCGACCGCGACTGGGCTGTCCGCAGTCTCCGGATGCTCGGGGAGCGAGGTGACGTGGAGGTGGCCTGCCAGCTGGGCGACCTCCGGTTCGGGATGGGTGCCGACCCCGAGGGGTACCTCGCAGCCATCGAGTCGGTATGCGCCGAGTTCGACCTCCGACTCCTCGGCGTCAACGGGAACCACGAGAACTGGGCGCGCCTCGACGAGCTGTGGGCCGACCCGCGCTGGCAGAGCGAGGACGGCAGAGACCTGCCGATCGACGTGTCCGACCACGTCACCCTGCTGCCGCGGGCTCACCGCTGGACCATGGGTGGACGCTCCTTCGTCGCGCTCGGCGGCGCTCCATCCGTCAACCGGCTCCTCCTGACCGAGGGGGTCGACTGGTGGCCGTCGGAGGTCATCGAGGACGAGCACGTCGAGGCAACCATCGCCGGTGGCCATGCCGAGGTCATGCTCACCCACGACAGCCCCGGCCCGCCGTACTGCACCGCTCCCGTCGCGCACACCATCGCGAACAACCCGTGGGGGTGGCCCGACTCGATCCTGGCCTACGCCGGCGACGGGCTCGAGAAGCTCACTCGAGCGGTGGTGGGCGTCAAGCCACAGCTGCTCGCCCACGGGCACTTCCACGTCGGCGGTGAGACCACCGTTCGGATCCCCGGCTCCACGCACCGGACGACGATCTGGTCCCTGGCTGCGAACCGGGACCCAGCCAGCGTTCGACTGCTGGACCTGGACACCCTCACGGACCCGCTGCTCGTCTGACTCAGGCGCAGCTGCGCTCAGTCGGCCCTGTGGGTCTCGTCCACCCCGGCGCGCTGATGGCTTCCGCCCCGGTGGGAGGGCCTCCGCGGGGCAGAGACCATCGACGCCAGCGCCAGGCCGACGACCAACATCACGAGACCCAGCACGGTCAAGGCGATGCCGAACAAGTGGTGCAGAGTCGCCACCTCCGGAGTCGCATTCGCCCCGGCGGCCGCGACCAGCAGAGCGACGACGAGCACCCCCAGGCTGCTCGCTGCCAAGACCGTCCCCAGGCGTCTGGTGAAGTCTTCCAGCGTCATGCGGACATGGTGCCAGAGGGCGCCTCCGCGGATCGGGATGCCGGAGAACCGGGCGGCGGCACGAGGGAGGTGGCGAGTGGTGGCACGTCGTGCGCGCACCACTGACAGGATCGCCTCATGGCTGACGTCGGTGTTCCGTACGCCGGCCGGGCAGGGTCGTCGGCTCTCGTCCGGCTCCTCGCGGCCTCCGCTGCGTTCGTCGTGCTGCTCGTCGCGACGGCTCTCTACATCCGCGTCGGGTGGTGGCGGATGGAGTCGGCGTGTGGGGCCGACGGTCCGGACAGCGTACGCACGTCGGTGTCCTACGGATGGAGCTGGCAGCCGCTCGGGTTCCGGTGCACGTACGGCAACGGCGACACCGAGACGGCTCTCTGGTTCTGAGCGTCAGGCGCACGCCGTGGCGCTGGACGCAGGTGTGTGGGAGAAAGACGTGGAGCCGTGTCGAAAGCGGCGAGCGCCGTTCGACGTAGGGGCAGACCCACCGGCACCACGAGAGGACATCGCGATGCGTTACCTGTGCTTCGTCAAGATGAACGAGTCCCTGGCGGACCCACCCCAGGCGATCATGGACGCCATGGGCGAGCACGTCGGCGAGGCCATCGCCAACGGCTCGTTCGTCGACGGCGGCGGTCTGTACGGCGCGAAGGAGGCCGTCGAGTGGCGCGTGCGCGGCGGCACCGTGACCGTCACCGACGGTCCCTACGCCGAGGCCAAGGAGGTCATCGGCGGCTGGGCCATCGTCACCTTCGACACCGAGGAGGAGGCCCGGGCCGAGGGTCAGACGATGGCCGATCTCCACCTGCAGCACTGGCCGGGCTGGGAGGGCGCCATCGAGATGCGCCGGATCTCCGAACCCGACGAGGGACCGGCTGGAGCGTGACGTCGTCGGGTGGTCCTAGTCTCACCGTGTGAGAGAGGCGGGGACCACCCAGTCCACCGAGGACACGATCCAGCGAGTGTGGCGCGACGAGTCCGCACGGCTCGTCGGTGCCCTCACCCGGATGACTCGCGACCTCGGCCTGGCCGAGGACCTCGCCCAGGACGCTCTCGTCGCCGCCCTCCAGCAGTGGCCCCGCGAGGGAGTCCCCGACAACCCCGCGGCCTGGCTCATGCAGACCGCGAAGCGGCGCGCCATCGACCACTTCCGGCGCGCCGACACCCTGCGTCGCCGTACGGCGGAGCTCGGCCATGCCCTGCAGGAGCGGGAGGAGGTGCACATGCCCGACCTCGATGCGTTCGTCGACCACATCGACGACGACGTGCTGCGCCTGATCTTCCTGACCTGCCATCCCGCCCTGTCCCCCGAGAGCCGCGCGGCGCTCACTCTGCGCCTCGTCGGCGGCCTCACGGTGCCCGAGATCGCGCGGGCCTTCCTGACCAAGGACGCCACCGTCGGCCAGCGCATCTCTCGCGCGAAGAAGGCGCTCGCCGGTGAGTCCTTCGAGCTGCCCGTCGGCCGCGAGCGCGAGGAGCGGCTCGACGACGTGATGGGCGTGCTCTACCTGATCTTCAACGAGGGGTACGCCGCTACGTCCGGCGACGACTGGATGCGCCCCGACCTCTGCGTCGAGGCGATCCGGCTGGCTCGCATGCTGGCCGGCCTGGCCCCGCTCGAGCCCGACGTGCACGGGCTCCTGGCCCTGATGGAGCTGCACGCCTCGCGGCTGCACGCCCGTACGGACCACGAGGGCCGGCCGGTCCTGCTCGACGACCAGGACCGCGCGACGTGGGACGCCCTGCTGATCCGCCGCGGGCTCGCGAGCCTCGACCGGGCCATGGCCGCGAGCGCGGCCGGCCGACCCATCGGGTCCTACGTGATCCAGGCGCAGATCGCCGCCTGCCATGCCCGGGCCCAGACGGCCGGCGAGACCGACTGGGCCGCGATCGCCGGGTGGTACGACGTGCTGGCCCAGGTCGGCGACAACCCCGTCGTGGAGGTCAATCGTGCCGTGGCCCACGGCCGCGCCGCCGGGCCCGAGGCCGGCCTGGCCGTCCTCGACGCCGTCGCCTCGGACCCGGCACTGGCCGGCTCCCACCTGGTGCCCAGCGTCCGCGGAGACCTGCTCGAGCGCCTGGGCCGGTCCGAGGAGGCAGCGGCTGCCTTCATCGAGGCCGCCGGGCTGACGTCGAACGGCGGCGAGCGGACCCTCCTGCTCGGGCGGGCCGAACAGGCGCGGTCGCACGGCTGACTGGCGGCTGCGCCCCTCCGAATCCCTTCCCCTCCGCGTCGAAAACTGCCACCGTCGTTCGACGAAGGGGTGACTCGATCTCACCCAGGAGCAGAGATGACCACCACCGCCCCATCCACGGAGCCCAGCACCACCCGCTTCGCCACGTCCGCCGACGGCACCCGGATCGCCTACGAGGTGACCGGCTCAGGCCCCGCCCTGGTGCTCGTCGACGGCGCGCTCTGCCAGCGCAGCATGGGCCCCGCCCGTCCGCTGGCCGCACGGCTCTCCCCCTCGTTCACCGTCCACGCCTACGACCGTCGAGGTCGTGGCGAGAGTGGCCAGGGCGAGACGTCGTACGACGCCGAGCGCGAGGTCGAGGACCTGGCCGCGGTGATCGCGGTGGCAGGAGGCCACGCCCACGTGTTCGCGGCCTCGTCGGGTGTCGCGCTCACCCTCGCAGCAGCAGCCCGAGGCGTGCCGATCGACCGGATCGTCGCCTACGAGGCGCCGTTCATCGTCGACGACACGCGTGCGCCCAACGACCCGGAGCTGCCCGCCCGGCTGCGGGCGCTCGTCGACGCCGGTGACCGCGGCGGTGCGGTGACGCTGTTCCTGCGCACGGTCGGTGCGCCCGCGCCGATGGTGGCGGTCATGCGCGTCCTGCCGGTCTGGAAGAAGCTGACCGCCGTCGCCCACACCTTGCCCTACGACCTGTCGCTGGTCATCGCCCACGAGCAGGGACGACCCCTGCCGGAGGGCCTGTACGACGCGGTCCCCCAGCCGACCCTGGTCATCGCCGGCGGCAAGAGCCCGGCCTACCTGCAGAACGCCCAGGCTGCGCTGGCGGGAGCCCTCCCCGACGGCCACCTCGAGACGCTCCCGCGCCAGACCCACATGATCAAGGCGAAGGTCACCGCCCCCGTCGTCGCGTCGCACCTGCTCGCGAACCCCACCCTCTGAGGAGAAGCGCCATGACCACCACCGGGGAGCCCTGCTGGATCCACCTCTTCACCGCCGACGTCGACACCGCGGTGTCGTTCTACGGCGGGCTGTTCGGGTGGTCGGTCGGCGAGCCGAGCGAGGAGTACGGCGGCTACCGGATGTTCCTGCGGGGCGACGAGCCGATCGCCGGGCTGATGCCCAACGACACCTCGGAGCCCGACGTGTGGGAGGTGTTCCTCCAGACTCCCGACATCGCGGCGACCGTCGACAGGGCCCGCGCCCGGGGGGCCGTGATCGCGACCGACGTCATGCAGGTCGCCGACCTGGGCTCGATGACCAGCCTGGTGGACCCGGCCGGTGCACTCGTCGGCGCCTGGCAGCCCGACGGCTTCCCCGGCTTCCAGACGCGGGCGGCGGTCGGCGCACCCGGTTGGTTCGAGACGCTCAGCACCGGCTACGACGACGCGGTGGCCTTCTACCAGGACGCGTTCGGCTGGGACACGCACGTGGTCAGCGACTCCCCCGAGTTCCGTTACACGACGCTGGGGGTCGACCAGGACGCGCGGGCCGGGATCATGGACGGCTCGGCCTTCCTCGGCGGCGAGCGCTCGCGGTGGAACGTCTACCTCCAGGTGGAGGACACCGACGAGACCGTGGCACGGGCCGTGGCATCCGGCGCGGAGGTCGCGCTGGCAGCCGAGGACACGCCGTACGGCCGGATCGCGGAGCTGCGTGACCCGGCTGGCGTCGCGTTCCGCGTCATGGGACCCGATCTCGAGGCCGGCTGAGCCCGTCGCACACGTCCGCCCCACGCCGTACCGGAGCACGACGTGGGGCGGACGACCGCTACGGCGGACCGGAGGCTCAGGGCTTCAGCCGACCGAGCGGGCCCTTCGCGTCGGGGAACGCGGCGGTGTTGAGCGCCTGGACTCCGGCATTGTGCTCGCCGTTGAACGGCGTCACGGCCGTCGGGCAGCCCGCCTTGCCCGCAGCCCGCGGCGAGTTGAACCACAGTCCGAGGTGGAACGTGTGGATCGGGCCGAAGGCCGGGTTCGTCGTGGCGTCGGGGAAGGGTCCGTCGTGCACCGAGGGCGCCGGGGCCGTGCCCGGGGCGACCGCGAAGGTCTCCTGGCTGAACCGACCGACGAAGGTGCCGTCGGCCTCCCCCTTCTTGTTGGTCTCCAGGTCACCCTGGTACCAACCGATGCCGAACGGAGCGTTGGGCACCTGGATGACGAACAGGTCGAAGTCGGTGTGCTTGGGCAGACCCGACGCGTGGATCTTCATCACCTCCACGGGCCCCTGGTTCTGCACGACCACCCTCGCCTTGGCGTGGGGCAGGCAGCCTGCCGCGACGATGCCGGGCGAGCGGTGCATGGCGAAGACGTTCTTCTGGGCCGCGGCGTCGGCGTGGGTCGCCCCCACGACCGCCGCGCCGGTCGCCAGTGCCGCCGCGCCCGTGGCGGCCAGCGTTCGTCGGTTGATCCTCATCTGTACTCCCTGGTGTGGTTGACACCAGACCCCCGTGGCCTGGATAGCGCTCACAGGCTCGCCGAGACCTCTCGGGCTTCCATGGAGAGGACGAGGAGATGGACGGGGGAACGCGTGGAGAACCCGCGGTCGACGCCCGTCAAGGACGCTCCGCAGGCGACGTGTCCCCGACAGCCACGCGTTGCGCGAGCTCGGCCGCGCTGAGCGGGGTGTCGTCCATGGACGCAGCCCCGTGCGGGAGAGTCTCCGATTCTCCAGCGCGGACACCCCTCGGCAGGGGATGATCTGGCGAGCACACCGCACACCGGACACGGCCCCCGAACGTGTCGTCGTCAGCTGACGCCTCGCGCAGCGAAGAGAGGGCCCCTGTCATGACCTTGCGCTACATCACGGCCGCAGCCGTGCTCGCCTCGATGGCCATCCACCTCACCTTGTGGTTCCAGGGCATGCGGGACGTCCACGTGATCGGACCCGCGTTCCTGGTCAACGTCGTGGGCGGGCTGGCCATCGCTGCCCTGCTCGTCCGGTGGCGGCACTGGGCACCCGCCGTGCTCGCGGCCTGCTTCGGGGTGTGCACGCTGGGCGCGTTCACGCTCGCCGCCACGGTCGGCCTCTACGGCACCCACGAGCACTGGGAGGGCTTCTACGTCTGGGCGGCCGCGATCGCCGAGCTCGTCGCGATCGCCGGCGCCCTGGCGATCCTGCTCGAGGACCCGGTGCCCGCTGCGCCCCGCCCGCGCGGTGGCCGTCGTCGGGCCGAGACCCCTCAGCGGACCGGGCGGGCCAAGTCGGGCGTCTCGTCGTAACGCTCGGAGAGCGCGTAGCGCAGCAGGACCACGTCACCGATCTGCTCGGTCGCGGCCAGTCGGGCCCGGCGTCCGGGATGCCAGGGGAAGTGCCCTTCGCCCACGAAGCGACGGGCCCCGGGCTCACCGACGAAGAACGGTGCCACCACGAGCTGGAGCTCGTCGACCAGGTCGTCGGCGAGGAACTGCGTGTGGACGGCGCCTCCGCCCTCGACCATGAGCCGGCGTACGCCGCGTCCGTGCAGGTCCTCGGCCAGCTCGCGCATCCGCACCGGCTCGCCGCCGTCGACGACCTCCGTGAGGTGGCCTACCCGCCGCTCGAGCAGGTCGACCACGCAGCTGCTGCCGTACACCAGCTTGTCGGCGCCGTCGTCGGCGAAGAAGCGTGACGACGGGTCGAGGCGGCCACGCTCGGTGACCGTGACCTTGGTCGGGCTCTCCGGCAGGCCCCGCCGGACGCGGTGCCTGCGTCGTGCGGGGTCACGCACCAGCAGCCTCGGGTTGTCGTTGCGCACCGTCGTCGCCCCGACCAGGATCGCGTCGACGCCGGCGCGGACCCGGTCGACGCGCTCGAAGTCGAGCTCGTTGGACAGCATCAGGCGGCTCTCGGACGCGCCGTCGATGTAGCCGTCGATCGACATGCTGCAGCTCAGCAGGGTGTAGGGGCGCTCAGCCACGGCGCACTCCCTCCAGCTGTCCGGCCGGTACGGGTTCTGGGACCTCCACTGTCGCACGACCTCGTCGGGCCGTGGCGTCGGCGACCAGCACCAGGGCCCCGGGCAGGGTCGCGACGGCCGCCAGCACGCCGTACACCACGGAGACGGTCAGGCCCGCGGCCGACCCGAGGCCGGCCAGGCCGAACGCCCAGGCGGTGAGGCCCTCGCGCGGCCCCCATCCGGCGACGTTGACCGGGATCGACGAGCCGACCATCACCACGAGCCCGGTCGCGACCAGCACGGTCCACGGCGCGTCGACGCCGACGGCACGCACCGCCAGCAGGAACACGGCGAGATGACCCAGGGACGAGCCGCACGAGGCGCCCGCGATGCGGACCAGGGTGCCCGGGGCGCCCAGGGCGCGGAGGTCACCTGCCGTCCGCCCGCCCCGCCTGAGCACCAGCCAGCCCGCGACGGCCACCACGAGCAGGCCGCCCGCGGCGAGCGGCGCCAGGGGTCGCATCGGGGAGGCGAGGGTGGTCAGGACGACGAGCAGCAGCGCGAGCTGGACGACCTGGCCGGACACGCGCTCCCACACCGTCGCCCGGACCCCTGAGGTCACGTCGCCGACCTCGCGACCGTGCCGCACGGCGCGGTGGGCGTCGCCCAGGATGCCGCCGGGCAGGGTGGCGTTGAGGAACTGCGAACGGTAGTAGGCGGTGAGGGACTCGCGAGGCGTCAGTGGTACGCCGTACGCCCGGGCGACGGTGCGCCAGCGCCAGGCCGAGGTCAGGGTGGACGCGGCGGTCAGGACCAGCGCGCCGAGCACCGCAGGCCAGGTGGTGACGTGCCACGCCTCCGCGAAGGGGCCGGTCCCGAACTGCCACAGCAGTGCGGCCAGGACGGCGACCCCGCCGACGACGCGGAGCCACGGCCAGGCCGAGCGGACCCTCGGCGGCACGGTCGGCAGGCTCATCGTCGGCTCCCGACGTCGGCCCGGGCAGGGCCACCGGCGGCGACCCTGCCGCCGACGCCGGCCAGGACGTCGGCGAGGTCTGCGGCCGTGTGGTCCCAGCCCGAGAGGGTCGGTCGACGCAGCGCGGCCGCGCGACGGAGCCGGTCGCGCAGGTGCCGCTCGTCGAGCCATCGCGCCAGACCGTCGGCCAGGGCTGTGGGGTCGTCGGGAGCCACGAGCAACCCGGGAAGCGCGCCACCCGGAGCACGTCCGAGGGCCTCGGGCACACCACCCGTCCGCGTCGCGACGACCGGGAGTCCGTGGGCCAACGCCTCGGTCACGACCATCCCGAAGCTCTCGCCGCGTGACGGCAGCACCACCACGTCGGCCAGGTCGTACGCCGCCTCGAGTGCTGAGCCGACCAGCGGGCCCGTGAAGGTCACCCTGCGCTCCCATCGGCGGGCGTACACCTGCGCCTGGACGGCGGCGGCGTGGTCGGGGTCGACATCGAGCGAGCCGGCGCAGACCAGCGTCCACGGGCGGTCGCCCAGTCGGTCCAGGGCCTCCAGGAGGAGGTCGTGGCCCTTGCCGGGATGCACGGTCGCGACGCACAGGAGCGCCTCCCCGGTCCCGGTGCCCGACGCGAGAGGCGCCGCGTCGGTGCCGGGCCGCACGGCGTACACGTGGCGGAGGCCGTACCACGAGCGCACCTGGGTGCGGGCCCACTCGCTCGTCGTGACGACCGCAGCCGCCGAGGCCAGCACCGTCTCCTCGGCCGCGCCCGGCCCGAGCGGCAGGTGGAGCAGGACCACGACCCGGAGCCGCGTCGACGCCGCCGGCAGGACCGAGGCCGCCGCCGAGGCGACGAGGCCGTCGACGAGCAGCAGGGCGCCGTCGGGCAGCTCGTCGAGCAGCAGCGACAGGCGGGCCAGGTCGGCCAGGTCGGGGCGCGGCCAGTCGCCGCCGACCTCGTGCTCGACGACCGACCAGCCGAGGGTGCGCAGGCCGTCGAGGCTCCGGCGGTCGTAGACGTTGCCGCCGCTGGGCCTGGCCGGATCGTCGATCCCGGCAGGCAGGACGGCGTGCAGCGTGCGGGCGGGGACGGTCATGGGGCACGCTCATAGCTCGCCCAGGCGACGGGCGACTCGTGGAGGGTGACCCGGATCCGGGCCAGGTCGCCGGCGGCGACGCCGAGAGCGCCGTCGTGCACACGGGCAGCGAGCCGGTCGGCGATCTCGCGCGCGAGCACCTCGGTGGTGGTGTTGAGCCCGGCGAGCGACTCGACCTCGTCGAGGTTGCGGTAGGTGAGCTCGGCGAGGATCGCGTGCAGCGCCTCGGTGGCGCGACCGATGTCGAGGACGATGCCGTCGGCGTCGACGTCGTCCCGGGCGAACGCCGCGTCGACGACGAACGTCGCGCCGTGGAGCGCCCGGGCCGGGCCGAAGACCTCGCCGCGCAGGGAGTGCGCGACCATCATGTGGTCGCGTACGGTCACCTCGAACATCAGGCCTCCCTCTCGTCGTCACTGTCGTAGGTGATCGTGTGGCACAGCGCCGGAACCGCGCCGGAGGCGAGCTCTGCCATCAGCCCGGGCAGCTCGGCGAAGGGCGACTCCCCCGTCAGCAGCGCGTCGTACGCCGGGTCGGCGAGCAGCGACAGCGCGAGGCGCAGCCGGTCGGCCCGCGTGCGTCGCCCGCGACGCGCCGCCGCGACCTCGCCCACCTGGCTGGCACGGATGCCCAGGCGCGCGGAGTGGAAGCGTCCGCCGAGCGACAGGGCGACCGGGGCGTCGCCGTACCAGCTGAGGTCGGTGACGGTGCTGTCGGCGCCGAGCAGGTCGAGCGAGAGCTGCAGCCCGGCGGCGGTGCCGCTCGTGTGGACCACCAGGTCGCAGTCGGCAGGGGCGTCTCCCGGCAGGGCGAAGGCGACGCCGAGCGCGGCCGCGACCGGCTCGCGACCGGCGTCGGTGTCGACCAACGTCACGTCGACGCCGGGGAAGCCGGAGAGCAGCCGGGCCACGCAGCAGCCGACCATGCCGGCGCCGACGACGGCGACGCGGTCACCGACCAGCGGCGCGGCGTCCCACAGCGCGTTCACCGCGGTCTCGACGGTGCCGGCCAGCACAGCGCGTCGGGGCGGGACGCCGTCGGGGACGACGGCGACCGCGTCGGCCGGCACGACGTACGCCGTCTGGTGGGGGTGGAGGCAGAAGACGGTGCGCCCACGGAGCCCGACGGGGCCCTCCTCGACCACACCGACGTTGAGGTAGCCGTACTTGACCGGGCCGGGGAGCTCGCCCTCCTGGAAGGGCGCCCGCATCACGGCGTACTGGCTCTCGGGGACCCCGCCGCGGAAGACCAGTGCCTCTGTGCCACGGCTCACCCCCGAGACCAGCGTGCGCACGAGCACCTCCCCCGGTCCCGGGTCCGGGAGGTCCACGGTGCGGATCTCGCCGGACCCGGGCGCGCACAGCCAGTAGGCGCGGGCCGTTGGTGACACGTCGGCTCCCTCCACGTCCGGCTGGTCCTGAACCGACGCCGGCCCGTCGTCGTATGACTGGTATCCAGACATACGGAGGCAGGGTGCGCACGGTTCACGCCGGTCCACTGACCGTACTGCCGAGCGTCGCGGGTCTGCTCGTCGTGCTCGACGTCACGGTCGGACTCGGCGTGCCCGCGCTGGTCACCGGCGCGGTCCTGACGGTCGCGCTCTGGCTGTTCCTCGAACGCGGCCTGCGCCGCGAGGGCCTGGCACGCCTGGGGGCGGCCAACGCCGTGACCCTGGTCCGTGCCGGCCTGGTCGTGGCGGTCACGGTGCTCGTCGTGCAGTCGTGGAGCAGCGAGGTGCCCCGCTCCCTGGTCGTGGCCCTGAGCACGGTCGCCCTGGCCCTGGACTTCGTCGACGGCCGCCTCGCCCGGGCCCGCGGCACGGTCACCGAGCTGGGTGCGGCCTTCGACATGGAGACGGACGCCTTCTTGATCCTCGTCCTGAGCCTCTACGTCGTGCCGGTCGCCGGCGCCTGGGTGCTGCTGATCGGCCTGGCCCGTTACCTCCTGCTCCTGGCGACCGCCGTCTGGCCCTGGCTCGGGGGGCCGGCGCGACCGCGTCCGTGGGCCAAGGTCGTGGCAGCGGTCCAGGGGATCGTCCTCGTCGTCGCCGCGGCCGAGGTCCTTCCGACGGTGTGGGCCCAGGCTCTGCTGGCCGCGGCGCTGCTCCTGCTCCTGGAGTCGTTCGGACGCCAGGTGGCCACCCTGCGGCGACACCGGCACGAGCACGAGGTTCCCCAGTCACCGCTGGTCCGTCCGGCGCTCGACGCCGCCGCCCTCGCGCTGGTCTGGCTCGCCCTGGTCGTGCCGCAGCGTCCGGAGCAGCTGACGGCCGCCGCTCTGCTCGCGATCCCGGTCGAGCTGCTGGTCTTCCTGCTCCTCGTGCTCGTGCTGCCGCCCGCCTGGGGGCGCGCGGTGGCGGTCGTCGGAGGGATCCTGCTGGCCGTCGCCGTGGTCGTGACCGTGCTCGACCTCGGCTTCTACGAGGCGTTCGACCGCCCGTTCAACCCGTTGACCGACCCGTCCTACCTCGGCTCCGGGCTCGACCTGCTGCACGCCTCGGTGGGGCGCGCAGGCGAGGTCGTGGTCCTCGTCGCGATCGTGCTGCTGCTGCTCGGGGGCGCGGCCCTCTGCGTGTGGTCGGCCGTGCGCACCCGTCGTACCGTCACGAGCGCACCGCGGGTCTGGAGCAGGGTGCTCGCCGGGCTCGCCGTCGTCTGGCTGGTGGCCGGGGTCGGTGGTGCCCAGGTCAGCGGCGTCCAGATCGCCGGCGCGCCCACCGCGTCCCTGGTCGCCGGCCAGGTCGACCAGGTCCGCGCCGAGCTCCACGACCGAGCGGTCTTCGAGCAGGCGGTGACCCACGACGCGTATGCCCTCACCCCCGGGCGCGACCTGCTGACCCGACTCCGGGGCAAGGACGTCCTCCTGGTCTTCGTCGAGAGCTACGGCCGCGTCGCCGTGGAGGACTCCTGGTTCGCGCCCCAGGTCGACCGCACGCTGACCGGGGCGACCGCGCACCTCGGACGTCTCGGCTTCCAGGCGCGCAGCGGCTGGCTGGGCTCGCCCACCTTCGGCGGCATCAGCTGGCTCGCCCACTCCACGCTCCAGTCCGGGCTGTGGATCGACTCCCAGCAGCGCTACGACCAGGTGCTGGGCACCGACCGGCTCACCCTCGCCTGGGCCTTCCGCAAGGCGGGTTGGCGCACGGTCGACGACGTCCCGTCGAACTGGCACGCCTGGCCCGAGGGACAGCGGTTCTACCACTACGACCGGATGTACGGCTCGTACGACGTGGGGTACGCCGGCCCCCGCCTGGGCTACGCCCGGGTCCCCGACCAGTACACGCTGCACGCCTTCGACGACCTCGAGCTGGGCCCGCACCACCGGCCGGTGATGGCCGAGATCGACCTCGACTCGAGCCACACCCCCTGGACCTCGCTGCCCCGGCTGGTGCCGTGGGACGCCGTCGGCGACGGCACGATCTACACCAGCGTGCGCGGCGCCGGCGTGCCCTACGACACGTCGTTGCTCTCCACGCTCGCCCACCCCCGGGCCCAACAGACCCGGTACGCACGGTCCATCCGCTACTCGTTGCAGTCGCTGGTGTCGTTCGTCCACCACGCCCACGACAAGAACCTCGTCATGGTCGTCCTCGGCGACCACCAGCCCAACGCCGCGGTCAGCGGCTACGGCGCCTCCCACGACGTTCCCGTCTCGCTCATCGCCCACGACCCGGCCGTCCTGCGCCACATCTCGTCGTGGGGCTGGACCCCCGGCCTGCAGCCGGCGACCACGACGCCGACGGTGCCCATGAACGAGTTCCGCGACCGGTTCCTCGCCGCGTTCGGCTCGCGCTCCACGGCCCCCTGACCGAACCGATCCGGCCGCTTCCTCGTGTCTCCACTGAGGGCCCGCACCGGGCCCGGATCGGAGAGAGCACCATGACCGTCCGTTGGATCACCGCTGCTGCCGTCCTCGTCTCGGCGTACGTGCACCTCAAGGAGTGGTTCGACGGCTTCCGTCACGTCCACGTGATCGGGCCGCTCTTCATCGTCAACGGGGTGGCCGGCATCGTGATCGCGATCCTGCTGGTCACCTGGCAGCACTGGGTGCCGCCGTTCCTCGCGTTCGGCTTCGGTGCCTCGACCCTGGGCGGCTTCGTCATCGCCGCGACCTGGGGGCTGTTCGGCGACCACGAGAAGTGGCAGGGCCCCTACGTCTGGACCGCCGCGGTCTCCGAGGCCGTCGCGATCATCGGTGGCCTGTACCTGCTCGTCCACGAGCGTCGTACGGCCCCCGCGCGTGAGCACGCCGCCGTGGCCTCCTGAGCCTCGGCGTCCGCCGTCCCCCTGCCCGGTCCTGCCCTGCCCGGTCCTGCCCTGCCCGGTCCTGTCCTGCCCGGTCCTGCCCGGTCCTGCCGAAGTGGCGCAATCGCGCCGCTTCGACAGTCCGCGGGACCCACCACCTGTCACAACCGCGCAATTGCGCCGGTTCGACAGCCCACGGGGCCACGGATGGGCGCACCCGGCGCCTCAGTGAGTCAGAGCGAGAGGTGCAGCACCGGCGCACCGTCGATGCGGGTGACGTCGACCGACGTGATCTGTGCCTTCTGCGAGGCGGTGGCGCCGGTGAGGTGCATGGTCTTGCCCGGCAGACCGTTCCAGGTCGCGATCCGCTCGGTGCCACCGTGGAGGGTGTGCACGACCAGCGCGTAGGACCCGCCCTCGTAGTCGCCGTGGAACTGCGGGTAGCTGCAGGTCATGTCCACCCGCGTGCCCCATGCGACCGACGTGAGCGACACGCTGGCCGTCATCGGGTCGTTGCCGACCGGGGTCATCGGCTGGGCGCTCGAGGTGATGATGCTGGGCGGGCTGGCGGTCGGGGTGCCGCCCGTGCTCCGGTCGAGCACGGCGACTCCGCCCACCGTCACCACGACGGCGGCCGCGGCGGCGAGCCCGGCGGTCATCCACGTACGACGACGCTGACCGCGGTGCATCGCAGCCACGAGCCGCGGCAGCAGCGTGTCGGGGACCGGCTCGGGCTCACCCTCCTCGAACACCTCGGGGTCGAGCCGGCCGAGCAGGCCCGGGAGGCCGGCCAGGTCGCGCACGGCGCGCGAGCACTCGGGGCAGCCGGCCAGGTGGCTCTCGAACTCGCGACGGTCGGCCGACGAGAGGGAGCCGAGGACGTAGGCGCCGTCCCAGGTCGTGTAGGAGCAGCTCATGAGACCACTCCCATCTCTTCGAGGGCCAGCCGGAGGGCGCGCAGTGCGTAGTGGGTCCGCGACTTGACGGTCCCCTCGGGGATCCCGAGCCGGCGAGCGGCCTCGGCCACCGAGCGGCCGTTGAAGTAGCACTCCTGGAGCACCGCACGGTGCTCCGCGGACAGGTGGGTCACCGCGTCCGCGACCACCCAGGTCATCAGCAGCTCGTCGCTCCCGTCGTCGGCGGTCCCCGGCTCGGGCACCTCGTCGACGGGGAACTCCGAGCGGGCGCGCCGGGTGCGCGACTCGTCGATCACGATGTTGCGGGCGACCGTGAACAGCCAGGCCCGGACCGACCCCTGACCCTCGTCGAGCAGCGACGCGTTCCGCCAGGCGCGCAGCAGCGTCTCCTGGCAGACGTCCTCGGCACGGGCACGGTCGTAGTTGGTCAGGCGCAGGCAATGGCCCCAGAGCGCGCCGGCATGCTCGTCGTGCAGACGCTGCATCACGACGTCGGGGCTCTCGGCCATCACACCTCCCACACCAGGTATACGACAGAACCGGTGATTCGGTTCGGTCGTGCGGCTCGGGTGAGCAGTTTCACCATGTGAAGGTGTCGAACCTCGGCTTCACATGGCGAGCTCACCGTGTGAAGCCGAGGTTCGCCTGCATCACATGATGAAACCGAGGCGAACGAACACCCAGCGGCGGTCACCAGCGGGGTACGTCGTGGGCGACGGTCGAGACGTGCCTCGCCCCCGGCCCACGTCGTGGGCGACGGTCGAGACGTGCCTCGCCCCCGGCCCCGCTCAGGCGAGGGACTGGAGCCAGGCCTCGTGGAGGTCGGAGAACCGGCCGTCGCCGCCCTCGATCAGGTCGGCCGGGGTGCCGTCCTCGACGATCCGGCCGTGCTCGAGGACGAGCACCCGGTCGGCGATCTCCACGGTGGACAGGCGGTGGGCGATGATCACGGCCGTACGGTTCGCCAGGATGGTGCGCAGTGCGCGCTGGACCAGCCGCTCCGACGGGATGTCGAGCGACGAGGTCGCCTCGTCGAGGATGAGCACCGCGGGGTCGGCCAGGAAGGCGCGGGAGAAGGCGATCAGCTGGCGCTGACCGGCGCTCAGGAGGCCACCGCGGTTGGAGACGTCGGTGTCGTAGCCCTCGGGCAGCGCGGCGATGAAGCCGTGGGCGCCGAGCGCGCGCGTCGCCGCCTCGACGTCGTCCTGGGTGGCATCGGGGCGACCGAAGCGGATGTTGTCGGAGATGGTGCCGGAGAAGAGGTAGTTCTCCTGGGTCACCATCACCGCCGCCCGGTGGAGGTCGGCCGAGGTGAGCGAGCGCAGGTCGACGCCGTCGAGGGTGACCGCGCCGTCGATCGGGTCGTAGAACCGAGTGGCCAGCTTGGCGATCGTGGTCTTGCCGGCGCCGGTGGTGCCGACCAGGGCCACGGTCTGACCGGACGGGACGGTGAGGTCGAGGCCAGGCAGCACGGGGACGCCGTCGACGTAGGAGAACCGGACGCCATCGAAGCGGAGGTCGCCACGCGCGTCGGCCAGGGCGACCGGGGCGGTCGGCTCGGGGACGCCGGGCTCCTCCTCGAGCACGCCCGAGATCTTCTCCAGCGCCGCGTTGGCGGACTGGAAGGTGTTGTAGAACTGCGAGATGTCCATCATCGGCTCGAAGAACTGCCGCAGGTAGAGCAGGAACGCGGCCAGTACGCCGACGGTGACCTGGCCGTCGAAGGCGAGGTAGCTGCCGTAGATCAGCACGACGGCGATGGTGACGTTGCCGATCAGCCGGATCTCGGGCATGAACCAGGCGACCAGCCGGAACGCGACCAGGTTGGCCGCGCGGTACTGGTCGTTGACGTCGTCGAAGATCTCCTGGTTGCGGGGCTCGCGGCGGAAGGCCTGGACGGCGCGGATGCCGTTCATCGACTCCACGAAGTGGACGATCACCAGCGCGACCTTCTCGCGGGTCACCCGGTAGCTCTTCGCCGACTCCTTGCGGAACCAGTTGGTCGCCCAGGCGAGGAAGGGACCGCAGAGCAGGGCGACCAGGCCCAGCTTCACGTCGAGGAAGAGCAGGAGGACGGCGGTGCCGAACAGCGTGAGCGCGGCGGTGATCAGCCCGTCGAAGCCGGTCTCGAGCATCTCGTAGATCGCGTCGACGTCGGAGGTCTGGCGGGAGATCACCCGCCCCGAGGTGTAGGAGTCGTGGAATGCCGGGCTGAGTCGCTGGAACTGGCGGAAGACGCGCTGCCGGATCTCGAACAGGATGTCCTGACCGATCTGTCCGGAGCGGACCAGGAAGATGTTGCGCGCGACCGCCTGGATGAGCGTCGCCGCCAGGACGATCCCGACGATGACCAGCAGCGGCCCCAGGTCGTCGTCCTTCTGGATCGGCGGGATGCCCCGGTCGATGCCCAGGGCCACGAGCAGGGGGATCGACAGGCGTGCGGCGTTCTCGACGAGCACCGCCACCCCGAGGAGCTTGACCTCGCTGCGGTAGGGGGTCAGGAGGTCCTTCAGCAGGCGACGGGACCGTCCGGCGAGCCGGGCGGTGGTCTCGGCGGTGAGGTCGTCACGGCCGTCGGCGGCGACGCCGCGCCACTCCTGCCCCTCGGGGACCTGCTCGGCCGGAGGTGTCTGGGTCGTCGTCATGCGGACACGTCCTCGAGGTCGTCGAGGTCGTCGGCGTCGGCCGCGAGCAGCTCGCGGTAGGCCGGGACGGTCGCCAGCAGGTGCCGGTGGTCGCCGACGTGGGTGATCGTGCCGTCCTGGAGCAGCGCGACCTTGTCGGCGAGCAGCACCGTCGAGGCCCGGTGGGCGACGACGAGACCGGTGGTGGCCGCGAGGACGCGCCGGAGGGCGTCCTCGACCAGCTTCTCGGTGTGGATGTCGAGCGCCGAGAGCGTGTCGTCGAGCACGAGCACCTGGGGCTGGGCGAGCACGGCGCGGGCCAGCGCGAGGCGCTGCCGCTGGCCCCCCGACAGCGACATGCCCTGCTCGCCGATGCGGGTGTCGAGACCCCACGGGAGGTCGTGGACGAAGCCGGCCTGCGCGATCTCGATGGCCTCGGCGATCTCGTCCTCGGTGGCGTCGGAGCGGCCGAGCGTGAGGTTCTCGCGGGCGCTCATCGAGAACAGCGTCGGCTCCTCGAACGCGGTCGCGACGATCGAGCGCAGGTCGAGCAGGGAGTAGTCGCGGACGTCGACCCCGTCGATGGTGACCCGGCCGCCGCTGACGTCGTAGAGGCGCGGGACGAGGGCCGTCAGCGACGTCTTCCCCGAGCCGGTGGAGCCCACGAGGGCCAGCGTCTCGCCCGGGGCCAGGTCGAGGTTGACGTCGCGGAGGACGGGCGTGTCGGACCCCGGGTAGGTGAAGTCGACGTGCTCGAACCGGAGGTGGCCGCGGGCGGGCGGAGCCGTGGCCGTGCCGGACACGATGTCGGGCAGGGTGTCGTAGATCTCGAGCACCCGCGCAGCGGCCGTCATAGCCTCCTGGGCCATCGCCAGGATCACGCCCAGCGAGGCCACCGGCCACACCAGCGACAGCATCAGGGTGATGAAGGCGACCAGCTCTCCGGGCGTCAGCGCACCGCGGCCGACGCCGATCGCACCGAGCAGCAGCACGATCACCACGGCGAGGTTGGGGATCATCTCGAGGAAGGTCCAGAACCGGGCGGAGAGGCGCACCTTGGCCACGCTGGTGTCGAGCAGGCGCCGCGCGGAGACGTCGTACTGCTCGGAGACGTGGGGCGAGCGACCGAAGGACTTGATCACCCGGATGCCGACGGCGCCCTCCTCGGCCAGCGTGGCGAGGTCGCCCTGCTGGTCCTGCACGTCGCGCGAGACGACGACGTAGCCCTTCTCGAAGCGCATCGAGAGCCACACGATCGGTGCCGACGTCGCGGCGACGACCAGGCCGAGCGGCCAGTAGAGGTGGAGCAGCACCAGGGTGGTGACCACCACCTGGGTGATGTTGACGACCAGGAACAGCATCCCGAAGCCGAAGAACCGCCGGATGGCGGACAGGTCGGTGGTCGCCCGGGAGAGCAGCTGACCCGACTGCCACTGGCTGTGGAAGCTCATCGGGAGCTCCTGCAGCCGCTCGTAGAGGTCGTGGCGCATCTCGGTCTCGACCTCGAGGACCGCCTTGTTCTGCACCCAGCGGCGCCACCAGATCAAGAACGCCTCGAGCACGCCCAGCCCCAGCACCAGCAGACCCAGCGGGAGGATGCCGCTCGCGTCGTGGTCCTCGATCGGGCCGTCGATGAGCGCCTTGATCACCAGAGGGATCGAGATGGCGACCGCGATGCCCGACATCGAGGTCACCAGCATGATGACGAGGGCCGGGATGTGCGTCCTCAGGTAGCCCCGTAGGCGCCAGAGCGAGTGGACGCTGGCCGGCGGGTGGCTGTGGGGGTCAGGAGGCATCGTTGGTCGACTGTAACCCTGGGCACCGACAGACCACGAATCCATTTGTACGACGCGCATCCCGCGACTGGGTCTTACACGGCGAGACCTTCCCGAGGTCCCCTGCTCAGTTGGCGAGCAGCCCGCGGACGACCCGGAGACCTACCGACATCCGGGCGAGGTCGGCGTTGTCGTCCTGGCAGATCTCCTGCAGGACCGACGCCGCCCGCTGGACCACCACGCTGTCGCCCTCTTCCCACTCCGCGATCCGGGTGGGCACCGAGTCGTCGGCGGAGGTGTCGCGGAGCACCTGCGCGGTCAGCTGCGCGTGCACGGCGTACACGTCGTCGCGCAGCGCCGCCCTGGCCATCGTCTGCCACCGATCGTCACGGGGCAGCTCCAGAATCCGGGTCACCAGGTCGGGCAGCCCGAGCCGCTCGCCGAGCGCGAAGTGCAGGCGCGCGACCTGGACGGGGTCGAGCGACAACCGGTCGGCGATCTCGATCACGCCGAGCAGCATGTACGCCGGGTGGAGGACGGCGACGCGGCTGGCCAGCTCCTCGGGCACCCGCAGGTCGACCAGCGTCTTGAGGCGGCCCTCGTAGGCCCGCAGCTCGCGACCCGTGAGCAACGACGGAAGCTCGCCCACGAGCGTGGCCACCGGACCCCGGAAGTAGTCGACCGTGCCCTGGCTGTCGAGCGGAGGGCGCCGGTTGTTGACCAGCCAGCGGGACGCGCGCTCGACGAGGGTGCGCATCTCGATCCGCATCAGCGTCTGGGTGCTGGCGTCGAGGACGTTGTCGAAGGTCCTGATCTCGTCGCGCAGCGGCAGCGATCCGTAGATCTCCCGGGCCACGAAGTTGGCCCGGGTCAGCTCCTCCGGCGTCGCGCCCGTCTCCCCCGTCAGCCGCGGCCAGTAGGTCATGCCGGCGCCGTTCACCAGGTCGTTGACGACCTGGGTCACGATGATCTCGCGGCGCAGCGGGTGGCGGGCGATCGCGGCCTCGAACCCCTCGCGCAGCTGGGTCGGGAAGTAGGCCATCAGGTCGACGTGGCAGTAGGGGTCGTCGGGGAGGTCGGAGCCGATCAGCTTCTCGGCCAGGACGATCTTGGTCCAGGCGAGCAGCACCGACAGCTCGGGGGTGGTGAGCCCCTCGCCGCGCTCGGCCCGCCGTCGTACGGCGCGGGAGGTCGGCAGGCCCTCGAGCTCACGGTTGAGCACCCCGGAGCGCTCGAGGCTCTTCATCCAGTCCTCGTGGACGTGGAGCAGCGAGGTGGCGTTGGCGTCGGCGTTGGCCAGGGCGAGGTTCTGCTCGTAGTTGTCGCGCAGCACCAGGGCCGCGACCTCGTCGGTCATGTCGGCGAGGAGGAGGTTGCGCTGCTTCTCGGTGAGGTCGCCGTCGCGGACGACCCGGTCGAGCAGGATCTTGATGTTCACCTCGTGGTCGGAGGTGTCGACACCGGCCGAGTTGTCGATGAAGTCGGTGTTGATCGCGCCGCCGTGGCGGTCGGCGCCGTCCTGGGCGTACTCGATCCGGCCGAGCTGGGTCAGCCCGAGGTTGCCGCCCTCCCCCACGCACCGCGCGCGCAGGTCGCGGCCGTCGATGCGGATCGCGTCATTGGCCTTGTCACCGGCGTCGGCGTGCGTCTCGTCGCTCGCCTTCACGTAGGTGCCGATGCCGCCGTTCCAGAGCAGGTCGACCGGGGCCTGCAGGATCGCCTTCATCAGCTCGGCGGGCGTCATCGCGGCCACGTCGGCCCCGAGGTCGAGCGCCTTGCGGACCTGCGGGGTGATCGCGATCGACTTGAGCGAGCGCGGGTAGACCCCGCCGCCCTCCGAGATCAGCGAGGCGTCGTAGTCCTGCCAGCTCGAGCGCGGCAGCCCGAACATCCGCTTGCGCTCGGCGAACGACGCAGCGGGGTCGGGGGTCGGGTCGAGGAAGATGTCGCGGTGGTCGAAGGCGGCGACCAGCAGGGTGTGCTCGGAGCAGAGCAGCCCGTTGCCGAACACGTCGCCCGACATGTCACCGATCCCGACGCAGGTGAAGTCCTCGGTCTGGCAGTCGACACCGCGCTCGCGGAAGTGGCGCTGCACCGACACCCAGGCGCCGCGGGCGGTGATGCCCATCGCCTTGTGGTCGTAGCCCACCGAGCCACCGGACGCGAACGCGTCGCCGAGCCAGAAGCCGTAGTCCTGGGCGACGCCGTTGGCGATGTCGGAGAACGTCGCGGTGCCCTTGTCGGCGGCGACGACGAGGTAGGAGTCGTCGGAGTCGTGACGTACGACGCCCTCGGGCGGCACGTTCTGCCCGTCGACGAGGTTGTCGGTGATGTCGAGCAGCCCGCAGATGAAGGTCTTGTAGCAGGCGATCCCCTCGGCCAGCCAGGCGTCGCGGTCGGACGGGTCGGGCAGCTGCTTGCAGAAGAAGCCGCCCTTCGCGCCGACGGGCACGATCACGGTGTTCTTGACCATCTGCGCCTTGACCAGGCCGAGCACCTCGGTCCGGAAGTCGTCGCGCCGGTCGGACCAGCGCAGCCCGCCGCGTGCGACCGCGCCGAAGCGCAGGTGGACGCCCTCGACGCGGGGCGAGTAGACGAAGATCTCGAAGCGCGGTCGCGGCTGGGGCAGGTCGGGGATCTCCGACGGCTCGAGCTTGAAGGACATGTAGGCATGGGGCTTGTCGTCGTCGCCGAGCTGGAAGTAGTTGGTGCGCAGGGTCGCCCGGATGTGGGTGAGGTAGGACCGCAGGATCCGGTCGTGGTCGAGGCTCGCGACGTCGTCGAGCGCCCGCTGGATCCGGGTGACGATCTCGTCGAGCCGCGCCGTACGGGCCTCGGCGTCGGCACCCGAGACCGTTGCGGCCGGGGTCGAAGCGGGCCTCGAAGAGCTGCACGAGCAGGCGCGTGATGTCGGTGTTGCCGCGCAGCGCCTCCTCGATGTAGTCGACGGCGAACGGGCTGTTGCCCTGCTTCATGTACTTGGCGTAGGCCCGCAGCACGGTGGCCTGCCGCCAGGTCAGGCCGGCTCCGAGGACCAGGGCGTTGAAGCCGTCGATCTCGTTGTAGCCGTCCCACACCGCGCGGATGGTGTCCTGGAACGCCTCGCGCGTGTGGTCGGGCATGCCGGGCGCGTAGCGCAGCCCGAACTCGTAGATGTAGGACGGGTGGTCGACGTGGTCGAGCTGGTAGGGCCGCTCGTCGACGACCTCCACCCCCATCGACGACAAGGCGGGCAGCACCTGCGAGAGCGAGATCGGGCGGCCCCGCCGGAACACCTTGAGCCGGGCCTCGCCCCGGGCGGCGTCGAGCGGGGAGAACAGCGACAGGTCGGTCCCGGCCTCACCCAGCCGCTCGAGCCGGCCGAGGTCGAGCGCTCCGGTGGCCGCGGAGAAGTCCTCCTTGTAGGCCTCGGGGAACGACGCCTCGAAGGTGCGGGCGAGCCGCGACCCGACGTCCTCGCCGAACTCGGTGATGGTGGCGGCGGTGAAGTCGTCGCGCCACGAGCGCGACGCGTCGGTCAGCTGACGCTCGAGGTCGGTGACGTCGACGTCGGGGATGGCCATCCCGCGCGGCGGATGGACCACGAAGTGGACGCGTGCGGTGGTCGACTCGCTCATCCGGACCGTGAACTCGACGGACTCGCCGCCGAAGCTCTCCTTGAGGATCTCGGAGAAGCGCTCGCGGACGGCGGTGTTGTAGCGGTCGCGGGGCAGGAAGACCAGCACGCTGACGTAGCGGCCGTAGGTGTCGCGGCGGACGAAGATCCGGAGCTGTCGGCGCCCGCGGGTCTCCATGACACGCGTGGCCATGGCGGCGAGCTCGTCGACCGGGGTGTGGAACAGCTCGTCGCGCGGGTAGGTCTCGAGGGTGTCGATGAGGGCCTTGCCGGCGTGGCTGTGGGGGTCGAGGCCGACGATCTCGAGCACCGCCTTGGCCTTCTCGCGCAGCAGCGGCACCTGCCACACGGACTGGGTGTAGGCGGCGCTGGAGAACAGGCCGAGGAAGCGGCGCTCGCCGACGACCTCGCCCTGGTCGTCGAACATCTTCACGCCGACGTAGTCGAGGTAGGCGGGGCGGTGCACGGTGGAGCGGGAGTTGGCCTTCGCCAGCACCAGCAGGGTGTGCTCACGCGCCATCTCTGCGACCTTGGGCGGCAGCTTGCCCGACGCCGACGACATGTCGGGGTCGTTGCGCAGGATGCCGTAGCCCGACCCGGGCACACCCCGCAGGTGGTCGCCGTCGTCGTGCTCGAGGTGGTACTCCCGGTAGCCGAGGAACGTGAAGTGGTCGGCGCACAGCCACTCGAGGAAGGCGACACCCTGCTCGAGCTCGTCGGTCGCGATCGAGGCCGGCGGGTCGGCCCGCAGCTCGTCGACGATCAGCCCGGCCTGCTGGCGCATCCGGTCCCAGTCCTCGACGGACTCGCGGACGTCGCGGAGCACCCGCTGCACGTCCTGGGCGATCGCGTCGACGTCCTCGTCGTGCCCGATCCGGCTGATCTCGACGTGCATCCACGACTCCCGCTCGGCGCCCTCGGGCGGCTCGGCGGACTCGTTGTCGGGGCAGTCGATCTGCTCGAGCCGGCCCGTGACGTCGCGGGTGACGTCGAACTGGGGGTGGATGACCAGGTGTACGTCGCGCTGCTGCCGGGTCAGCTCCATCGCGACCGAGTCGACCAGGAACGGCATGTCGTCGGTGACCACCTCGACGACGGAGTGGCCGCCGGCCGACCAGCCGTGCTCGGCGAGGGTCGGCGTGAACACGTGGACGCTGGCCGTGCCCTGGGGGCGGACGTCGGCCGTGCGGTAGTGGGAGACCAGCGCGCCGTACAGCTCCTCCGCGGAGCGGTCGCCGATGTCGTCGGTCGACACGTGGCGGTAGTAGGCGCGGAGGAGAGGAGCGACCTCGTCGTGGGGCGGTCCGCCGGTACCGGAGCTGCGTTCCGCGAGAGCGATCGCCTGGGTGAGCAGGTGGGTCTTCTCGGGGTTGGTCGACAGGCCGGTCGTCATTGACACAACCCGAGGTTAGGACTCCCGGCACCCGCGGACAAACTGCGGCTCGGAGCGTCGCCGTACGTCGAGAATCCCGCTCAGCGGAGGCGTTCTCCGAAAGCCTCGTGGGCGGTCTCCGCGTGCCTGCCGGAACCCGGCATGATGTCCGCATGAAGCGCGTGAACCATGCCCTGACCTACCCCGGCACCACCGTGGACGACGTGTTCGCGATGTTCGCTGACCCGGCCTACCGGAAGGCCGTCGCGGACTATCAGCAGGTCGTCGACTTCGACTGCCAGATCTCGGCCGAGGGCGACGGGATGGACGTCCGGATCGAGCAGGCGCATGGGACCGACCGGATCCCCGGCTTCGCCCAGAAGCTGGTCGGCAGCGAGATCCGGTTCGTCCAGGAGGAGACGTGGCAGTCGCCGGCCGGCGCCGACCTCCACGTCACCATCCCCGGCAAGCCCGGCGAGATCGTGGGCACCGAGACGCTCGAGCAGTCCGGAGACGACGTGGTCCAGCGCATCGACATCGCGGTCACCGTGTCGATGCCGTTCGTCGGCGGCAAGGTCGAGGACCTGATCGCGGGCTTCGTGGGCCGCGTCTTCGAGGCCGAGAACACGGTGGGCGTGAAGTGGCTCGCCGGCGAGTGGCGGGTCTGAGGCTGCCGGCAGCGTCACCCGCGTGGCCGGTGTCAGACGGCCTTGCGAGCAGGCTCGCCGCGGATCGCTCCGACCGCTCAGCCCATGTGGGGGTAGCGGTAGTCCTTCGGCGGGACGAACGTCTCCTTGATGGAGCGCGGGCTGGTCCAGCGCATCAGGTTCGCGGCCGACCCGGCCTTGTCGTTGGTGCCCGAGGCCCGGGCGCCGCCGAAGGGCTGCTGGCCCACGACCGCACCGGTCGGCTTGTCGTTGACGTAGAAGTTGCCCGCCGCGAAGCGGAGGAGGTCCTGCGCCTCGGCGATCGCACGCCGGTCCTGGGCGATGATCGAGCCGGTGAGGGCGTACGGCGCGAACGACTCCATCTGCTGGAGGACCCGGTCGTAGCGGCTGTCGTCGTAGACGTGGACGGCGAGGATCGGCCCGAAGTACTCCGTGGAGAACATCTGGTCCTTGGGGTCCGTCGACTGCACGACCGTGGGCCGGACGAAGTAGCCCACCGAGTCGTCCACCTGCCCGCCGGCGAGGATCGACAGGTGGCTGTTGCGCTTGGCCCGCGTGATGGCGCTCTTGTGCTTGGCGAACGCACGGTCGTCGATCACGGCACCCATGAAGTGGGACAGGTCGGTGACGTCGCCCATGGTGAGGCCCTCGACCTCGGCCACGAACTGGTCACGCATCTTCGCCCACACCGACTTCGCGACGTAGGCGCGCGAGGCGGCGCTGCACTTCTGGCCCTGGTACTCGAAGGCCCCACGGATCAGCGCGGTGCGCAGCACGTCGGGGTCGGCGCTGGGGTGGGCGACCACGAAGTCCTTGCCGCCGGTCTCACCGACGATCCGCGGGTAGGAGCGGTAGGACGCGATGTTGGCTCCGACGGTCTGCCACAGGTGGTGGAAGACGCCGGTCGAGCCGGTGAAGTGGATGCCGGCCAGGTCGGGGTGCGCGAGCGCGACGTCAGAGACGTCGTGGCCGTGGCCGGGGAGCATGTTGATGACGCCCGGCGGTAGCCCGGCCTCCTCGAGCAGCTCCATGGTGAGGTTGGCCGCGAGCTGCTGCGTGACGGCCGGCTTCCAGATGACGGTGTTGCCCATCAGGGCGGGTGCTGTCGGCAGGTTGCCCGCGATCGCGGAGAAGTTGAAGGGCGTGATCGCGTAGACGAAGCCCTCGAGCGGGCGGTAGTCGGTGCGGTTCCAGATGCCCGGGCTGTTGGCGATCGGCTGCTCGGCGAGGATCTGGCGGGCGAAGTGGACGTTGAAGCGCCAGAAGTCGATCAGCTCGCACGCGGCGTCGATCTCGGCCTGGAACGCCGTCTTGGACTGGCCGAGCATCGTGGCGGCGTTGAGCCGCTGACGCCAGGGGCCCGCGAGCAGGTCGGCGGCCTTGAGGATGATCGCGGCCCGGTCGTCGAACGACAGCGCCTGCCAGCCCGGCGCGGCATCCTTCGCGGCCTTGATCGCAGCCTCGGTGTCGCGCTGCGTCGCGGCCTTCAGGGTGCCGAGGACGTGCTGGTGGTCGTGAGGCTGGACGACCTGGATCTCGGCCCCGCCGCCGTTGCGCCGCCGGCCGCCGATGTGTGCGCGCAGCGTGACCTGACGACGCTCCTGCCGCTCGAGCTCCAGCAGCAGCGCCTCACGCTCGGCGCTGCCCGGTGCGTACGTCAGGTTGGGCTCGTTGACGGGGTGCGGCGGGTGGGTGACGGCGTCCATGCCCGCGATGTTGTCAGACAAGCCGAGCGGGCTCAATTCTCGCGTCGCGACGCACGGTCCGGCGCCTCTCACCCACGCAGCAGGGTGGCGATCTCCTGGGTGGCGTACCAGCCGAGGTCGTCGTCGGGCTCGGCTCCCTCCTCGGGTACGTCGTCGGGATCGGCATGGACGGCGACCACGTCCGTGAAGGAGATCCGCGCCGGGAGCCGGCCGCCGGGCACCTCGGCCACCACCACCACGCGGCGGCGCTCCCCCGGCTCGAGCTCGGCCGCCAGGGCTGCCGCCGACTCCGCGGCCGTCATCAGCGCGTCGTACTCCAGGTCCTCGGAGTCGCCCTCTGCGACCACCACGTCGTCACCGACGCCGATCACCCCGTCGGTGTCCAGCTCCGCGAGGGTCTCGAGGGTCGCCGGGAGGTAGAGCCTCATGGCCTGCCGCTCGGCTTGCGCGCCGGCTTGCGGGTGCGGCCGCGCCGCACCGTCGGCCGTGCGTCGCCGACGGTGTCGAGCAGCTCGTCGAGGGCCTCGCCGAGGCAGACGGCGAACGTGTCGGCGTCGGGCACGAGGTCGCGGTCGGCGGTGACGCCGTAGAAGACCGAGCCGTCGTACGACGTGACGCCGATCGCGAGGGCATGCCCGGGCAGCAGCGGCGGCACCGGGTAGGTCTGCTCCATCTCGGCTCCCGCGGCGTAGAGCGGCGACTGTGGACCGGGCACGTTGGTCACCGAGAGCTGGAAGCCGCGCCGCACCTCGGCGGCGGCGACTCGCGACCCGATCGCATGGAACGTCGACGGCGCGAACCCGGAGATCCCGGCGATCCGGTTGGCCGCGACCGCACGCCCGGTGTCCTCGTGGGCCTTGAAGGAGTAGGACACCTGGTGCAGCCGGACGACCGGGCTCGGCTCCCCCACGGGGAGGTCGACGAAGTGCGGGGCGATCTGGGTCCCGAGCGAGGTGGCCTCGAGCTCGGCGTCGTGCACCGAGACCGGCACCACGGCGCGGACCTGGCGGAGCCCGCCGAGCGACTCGGCCCGCGTCATCAGCCAGGCCCTCAGTCCTCCGGTCACGGTCGCCAGGATCACGTCGTTGACGGTGCCGCCGTGTGCGTCGCGCACCCGCCGGTGCTCGGCGAGCGGGCGTCGTACGGTCACGAAGAGGCGCTGCTGCGACAGCGTCCCGGTGATCGGGGTGTCCTGCTCGGAGCGGCGGTTGGTGAGCGCGTTGACGACGGTCCCGACGCGGCGCGCGGCCGCGTCGGCTCCCCGCCACCACGCGTCAGTCGAGCCACGCACGGTCTCGATCGCGATGGACGGGGACGCGAGGGTGTCGCGGACCGCCTCCAGCGCCAGACCGGTCGACGAGACGGGGCGACCGGGCCGCCACTCGTCCGCCCCGAGCTCGCGTAGCTGCGGGGTGCGGTCGAGCAGCACCTGGGCGAGGTCGACGATCTGAGCGCCGTCCACCAGGGCCTGGTGTGCCTTGGACAGCACGGCGACGCGGCCGCCCTCGAGCCCCTCGACGAAGTACACCTCCCACAGCGGCCGGTTGCGGTCCAGGGGCCGGGAGACGATGCGCGCGACCAGCTCACGCAGCTGGTCCATGCTCCCCGGACGCGGCAGGGCCGAGCGACGTACGTGGTAGCCGAGCTCGAAGTGGGGGTCGTCGTCCCAGACCGGGTTGGCGAGGTGGGCGGGCACCCAGCGCACGCGCTGGCGGTAGCGCGGCACGAACGCGATCCGGTCGGCGATCAGCTGGACGAGGGTGTCGTGGTCGAACCCGGACGTGCCGGGGTCGAAGATCTCCACCGTCGCGTTGTGCATCGGCGTCGTCGGGGTCTCGGCCGTCAGGAACGCCAGGTCGCGCGCCCGTAGCCGCTCACTCATCCGCCACCCCCATGCCTCGAGTCTTGTCCCGCATGGGATTCTGGCAGAGCGTCCGTGACGGACCATCCAGGTCCGCCTGCGAGAAAGGCCACACCACATGCGCCGACTGGTCGCCGCGCTCGTCTCTGCGCTGCTCGCCGCCGTCGTTCTCGCCGGATGCGGCAGCAGCACCGGCAGCTCCGCGAGCCAGGGCTCGGGGCCACCGCCCACCAAGGTCATCGACGTGACCTTCAGCGGAGACTCGGTGACCCCGAACGGCGAGCTGATCAAGGTCGACGTCGGTCAGCCGATCGAGCTCGACGTCACGGCTGACGCGCCCGGCGAGATCCACGTGCACTCGACGCCGGAGCAGGAGCTCGAGTACGACAAGGGCTCCAGCACCATCACGGTCGCGCCGATCACGGCCCCGGGGCGGATCACCGTCGAGTCGCACGACCTCAACAAGACGCTCTTCGTCCTCCAGGCCCAGTGACCGTCCTCCTCCTGCCCGCCCACGGTCTGGGCGGCGCGCAGGACCTGCCGATCTCCCGCGAGCTCGCCATCCTCGGCGCCGCGGCGGCCGTCGCCGTCTCGTTCGTCGTGCTCGTGCTCGCGTGGCGCACGCCGCGCTACGACGCCGCGACCAGCGGCCGGCCCGCACCTGCCTGGCTGGCCCGGATCATCGACTCCACGCTCTACCGCGGCCTGCTCCGCCTGGTGGGACTGCTCGGCCTGATCTACCTCGTGCTCGTCGCCGTGCGTGGCAAGGACCTGCTGATCAACCCGATCTTCGGCATCTTCTACGTCTGGATCTGGGTCGGCATGGTCGTCGCCTCGCTGCTGTTCGGTCGCGTGTGGAAGGCGATCAGCCCCTTCCGCCTGATCAACGGCGGGCTCGCGCGGCTCTCGCGGGGCGACCCGGACGTCGGCGTCCTCACCTACCCCGAGAAGCTCGGCATGTGGCCGGCCGCGGTCGGTCTCTACGCCTTCGTCTGGATGGAGCTGGTCTACACCCACAACGTCGACCTCGGCCCGGTCCGGTTGTGGATGGCGATCTACCTCGCCCTGATGATCCTCGGCGGCGCGCTGTTCGGGAACCGGTTCTACGAGCGCGCCGACCCGTTCGAGGTGTACTCCACGCTGATCGCCCAGCTCTCGATCTGGGGCCGTCGCGACGACCTGCTCGTGATCCGTAGCCCTCTGGCCAACCTCGACACCACCGCACCGACCCCGGGTCTGGTCGCAGTCGTCTCCGTGCTGTTCGGCAGCACCGCCTTCGACGCCTTCCGCGAGTCGACGCGATGGCTGACGTTCATCCAGGACAACGGCTACTCGACGTACCTCCAGAACAACTTGGGCCTGCTGGGCTTCTGCGTGGGTGTCGGCCTCGTGCTGGCGGTGGGATCCATGGCCACGGGCGTGGGCTCCGACCTCCGGCGTCGCGACCTGCCGGCCCAGTTCGCCTTCTCCGTGATCCCGATCATCGCCGGCTACATCGTGGCCCACTACCTGAGCTACTTCGTCGAGATCGGTACCCAGACCCTGATCCAGGCCAGCGACCCGCTGAGCAACGGCAGCAACCTCCTCGGGACCGGTGCGTGGGCGGTCCCCTACTGGCTCTCCTACCACCCGACCTTCCTGGCCGACAGCAAGGTCGTCGCGGTCGTGGCGGGCCACGTGGTCGGGGTCATCGCGGCCCACGAGCGTGCGATCAAGATCCTGCCGAAGAAGCACCAGCTGACCGGCCAGCTCCCGCTGCTGGCGGCGATGATCGCCTTCACCGTGGGCGGTCTCTACCTGCTGTTCTCGTCCTGATCGGTGCGTACCCGGGCGACCCCGTAGCATTCCTCGTCATCGATCGCCCGCGCGATCGGGTCGAGGCTGACGACCACCGGCAGCCCGGTGGGACCGGTCGTCAGGACCAGCCCGCCGGGTCGGGCGTGGCGCACCTTCTCGACGAGATCGGCGAGCGTGGGGAAGGCCCTGGGCGGCAGACCGGGTTGCCTGGTCGCTCCCAGCGGCGTCGCCGCCACGACCCGATGGTCTGCCACCGTGACCCGGAAGCGTCCGAAGAGGCTGCGCTCGCCGCAGGTCGAGGTCAGGTCGTAGGTGTACGACGACCCCAGCCGGTCGACCGCGACGGCCATCCGTTGGAACCGGCTCGTCGCCGACGGATGCGGTGACGCGGAGGTCGCGCCGCTCCCGCACCCGGCGACGGCCAGGCACGCGACACCGGCCAGCACCGCTTGCACCCGCCGACCAGCAAGAACCATGCGCGTACGACGTCCGCACCGGCCTGCGGGTTCCCGTCGTCCGGCGATGGTCAACGGCGGAAGAGTCTGGATCGCTGCTCGCGGTGGGGTGACGGCGAGGGCACCAGCGCGTCGGCCACCGCGGCGACGGCTCGCCCGAGGTCGGAGTCTCCGGACTCCGTGACCGCCGTGCCGCCCACCAGCGCGCGGTCGGCGGCCGCCCGGTCGTCGGGCAGGAAGTGGACGCCCACCAGGCGGGCGAAGCCCTCGACCATGCCGGCGATGTCGCGCTCGGACCAGCCGAGCGACGGCCGCATCCGGTTCACCACCACCCGGACCGGCGCCCCGTCGCGGCGCTCGCGGAGGTCGACCAGACCCCGGGCGAGGCGGGTCAGCCCGACCGGGTCCGCGGACCCCACCACGACGATCTCGTCGGCGACCGCCAGTGCGCCGAGGGTCAGCTGGTTGCGGCCCGGCCTGGTGACCAGGTCTCCGGTGGGGTCGTCCTCCAGGCTGAACCCGGTGTCGACCACGACCTGACCGCGGGTCCGGGCGACCTCGAGGAGGTGCTCCACGACGCCCGCGCGCACCTCGACCCACCGGTCGGGCCGGGGCAGTCCGGTGACGACGGTGAGGCGGTCACCCAGCGCTCGTTGCACAGCGTCGAAGCGCGCCTCCAGGAGGCCCTCACCGGTCAGCCGCGCCGCACTGAGCAGGCCCGAGACCTCGTCGAGCACGCCGAGCTGCTGGGCGACCGACGCGGCGTGGGGATCGGCGTCGACCAGCGTGGTGCGCAACCCCCGGCCCGCCAGGGCGGCGGCGATCCCGGTGGCGAGCAGGGTCCGCCCCGGAGCTCCGGCCGGGCCCCAGACGACGACCACGCGGCCGGACGTCGCCGAGGGCGGCAGCTCGTCGTCGGGCGGTTCGTCACCCGGGACGACGGGATCGGCGTCGGACTCGAGCAGGTCGAGCAGACCCGGCAGGTCGTGGACGTCACCGAGGGCGTCGACACCCACCCGGGCAGCCCGGGCACGGGTGGCGTCGGGGCTACCGCCGCCGGCGACGGCGACGACACGCACCTGGTGACGGTGGAGCAGGTCGACGGCGCTCTGGTCGAGGCCGGGTGCGTCGAGCGCCACCAACGCGGCGTCGGCCTGACCGGAGCTCCCGGCGGCGAGCAGGTCGTCGACGTCGACGCAGCGCTTGAGGACCACGAGCCCCGGGCGGCCGGCGACCAGCTCCAGCACGGGCGACTCCCAGCCGGCACCGGCCGCGACGACCAGGACGACGACCACGGGTCAGCCCCGACCGACCACGGTCAGCGACGGGTCGTCGGTCGTGGCGAGCAGCCGGAAGAACCGGTGGACGTCGGGGTCGCGCACCCCCAGCACGAGCATCCGGCCGCCCTCGGCACCGAATGCCTGGTCGGGCGGCGGCGCGTCGAGCACGGTCACGCCGGCCAGGACCGGGCGCCCGCTGCAGACCGGCGTACCGCTGCAGCCGCTGCGGGTCGCCGGCCGGAGGTAGACGTCGACGACGTCGCCCTCGCCGACGGACCCGGGCACCTGGTCGGAGGCCACGGAGACCGGGACCTGTCGCAGGGCGCTCGTGTCGTCGGCGCCGACCGCGGCGCGTGGCAGCAGCTCTCCCGCGGCCACGCCGTGCAGCAGGTGGAGACCGGGCGGCAGCTGCTCGTCGGCCCCGACGTAGAGCTCGGCGTCGGCCGCGTCGGCGAAGCCCACGCGGCGCACGGTGAGGTCGTCGGCAGTCAGCGTGTGGCCGGGCCCCATGGTGTCGGTGGCGGCCCAGACGGCGACGGTGTCGTCGGACGTGCCGAGGACGAGCGCGCCGACCACGACCGACGCCGCGACCAGCGCGGTGCCGAACCAGAGCCGTGGGTCGCGCCACCCCGGCGCCGTGGCGCGCCGTGCCGTGGGCGTGTCAGTCATCCCGAGATTCCTGCTCACCGGCCCATCATCACCCCACAACCGGCCCGCGCGGCAGGCTCCTCCACAGCCCCGACCGGCTCCCGGCCGAGCAGCGGATCACACGTGCAACGATGGCCCCATGGCTCCCACGCCGCGCTTCCTCACGCTGGCCGACGTCGCCGAGGTGCTCAGCACCTCCAGCGCGCAGGTCTACGCACTGGTCCGTCGTGGCGACCTCCCGGCCATCCGGATCGGCGGCCGCGGCCAGTGGCGGGTCGAGGCGACCGAGCTCGAGGCCTACATCGCCCGGATGTACGACGACACCAAGGCCTACGTCGACACCCACCCGTTCAACGAGGCCGAGGCCCGGCACGACGACTGAGCGGGCGCGCGAGCCGGGCGCGCGAGCCGGGCGCGCGAGCCGGGCGGCCCGGTCAGCCCACCGACCCCGCGGGGTTCGCCTCCGACGATCCGTTGACGGCCGGCTGTCCACCCGTCTGCACGGGGATGCCGTCCGCGGGCGACCCGTACTCCGGGCTGTAGGTCCGGCTGTGGCGGAAGGTGTCGACGAACTGCTGCAGCCGCGGGTCGGTCGGGCTCGTCACGCGCAGCTGGTAGCCCCATGAGCTGATCACGATCGGGCTCGGCAGGTCGTTGCTCGCCCACGGCGACAGGTCGACGAAGCGGTTGGAGCGCCCGCCGTCCGACGGCTCGGGGATCATCGACTGGTGGCGGAAGAACGAGACGAGCTGCGCCACCTGTGAGGCGGGCAGGTCGGGCCGATAGGTGATCCACACGGCCCCGTGCTCGAGGTTGTGCACGGCACGCTCGCTGGGGATCGGCGTGGTGTAGACCCCGGCGTTCATCCAGGTCGCGTTGTGGGGACCGCCCACCGGTGGGGTCACGGCATAGGTCACGGGGCCGGCGACGTGGTCGTGCGACAGGGTGCCGGGGCCCGGAGTACCCGGACCGGGGTAGCCGGCGGTGTTCCAGGCCAGCACACCCGTGATGCTCGTCGGGTTCTTCACCCGCTGCGGTGTCTGCTGCACCGTGGTGCTCCCCGACACGGCCGCCGGGGCGATCTGGTGCGTGGTCGTCGACGCGGCCGCGTGGTGGAGGTTGGAGAACACCCCGACGCCGATGCCGACGACGACGAGGGCCACCGCCACCGCACCGGCCACCAGGCGCCGACGCTCGCGACGCTGGTGGGCCCTCTGGATCTCCGCCGCTCGTTGACGTCGTGCGGACTCCGCCTCACGACGTGAGGTCCTGCTCCTCGCCATCTCGCCACTGTAGAAGGGCGTTCAACTGCGTCCGGCGGTTCAGCCGACCTGCGAGCCGAGGGTGATCCGCAGCTGCAGCACGTCGCTGCCACGCTGCACCGTGAAGCGGACGGTCTCGCCCGGCTGATGGGCCCGGATCGCCACGATCAGGGCGATCCCGTCGGCCACCTTCTCGCTCTCGACCTCGGTGACCACATCGCCCTTCCTCAGCCCGGCCGAGGCCGCAGGGCTGCCGGAGGTCACGCCGAGGATCGTCGCGCCGCTCTCGGTGCCCGCACGTGTGTCGACGCTGGCGCCGATGACGGGGTAGTGCGCCCGGCCCGTCCTCAGGATCTGGTCGGCGGTGATCTTGACCTGGTCGATCGGGATCGCGAAGCCGACGCCGATGCTGCCGGACTGGCCGGTCGCGCTGCTGCCGGTCGTCGCGATCGCGGAGTTGACCCCGACCACGCGCCCGGAGAGGTCGACCAACGGTCCACCGGAGTTCCCGGGGTTGATCGCCGCGTCGGTCTGCACCGCGTTGATGTAGGACGACGTCGACCCGGTGTCGCTCGTGGTGACCGGGCGGTTCAGGGCGCTGACGATGCCGGAGGTCACGGTCGAGCTGAGCCCGAGAGGGGAGCCGAAGGCGACGACCTGGTCGCCGACCCGGAGCACGCCCGCGGTGCCGAGGCTCGCCGGCGGCAGCCTCGGTCCGTTCTTCACGTAGAGCACCGCGAGGTCGTAGGTCGGGCTCCGGCCCACGACGATGGCCGGGAACGTGTCGCCGTTCTGGTCGACGATCTCGATCGGTCCGTGGTGGCTGACGGCGTCGGCGACCACGTGGTTGTTGGTGATGTAGTGGCCCGAGCGGTCGAGGACGAAGCCGGAGCCGGTCGCACCGTCCTTCTTGCCCTGGTACTGGGCGAGCACCTGGATCGTGCTCGGCAGCAGTCGTTGGGCCACCGAGGCGACCGAGTGGTTGCCGACCGGCAGGGGCGCCTGCGAGACGGTCCCGGCATCGGCGAGACCGCCGCCGAGCTGCCCCTCCCGCGAGCTGCTGTGCCAGTTCTCGTACGCCGCGCCGCCCACGATGCCGCCGACCACCCCGACGAGCAGGGCGAGGACCGACACCACCGGCCACATCCAGCCCGGCACGCCGCTGCGCCCGCTCGACGCGGGCACGGGCGCCACGCCGTACGGCTGGGTGGGGACGGGCGGCTGGTAGGGCCGGCCGGTCGACACCGTGTCGAGGCTTTCGCCGAACGGGGCCGGGCCGGGGGGTGTCCAGTGGTGCGGCGGCTGCTGCTCACGCGGAGGGAGCCAGCTCGCGCCATCGGAGTCGCTCAGCGGCGCGGTGTCGTCGCTGCGGCTCGGATGATCGTCGCTCACGCGGTCCTGACTCTCCACGGGGGATGGCCGGATCCGACGGCGCCGAATGCCGTCGCGGCCCTACGGCGCGAGTGTACGACGCAGGGCACGCACCAGAGGCGGGGCCTCGTCGCGCTCGGCGGTGGGCCCCCGGCGGGCCGTCGGGGTCTGGTCGCGGTCGACGATCGAGGTGATCGCGTTGGTCAGGGAGGTGCCGAACGGCTCGCTGGACGGGCGGACGATGGCGCCCGGGGCGTTGGCCGGGGAGGCGCCGAGGGCCAGGACACCCATCACGGCAGCGCCGACCGCGCCTCCGCCGATGCCGGTCAGGCCGAGGTGGCGCCGGGACCGCCCGACTGCCGCAGCGGCTCCCGCACCGACCAAGGAGTCCTCGTGCGGATCGGCCCAGCCGATGGTCAGGCCCTGGAAGAGCAGCGAGCCCTTGAGGTGGGAGGGGGCGGCAGAGCCGGCGTACTGCATCGTGGCCAGCCGGGTCTTGACCCAGCCCTCACGCTCGACCGCGTCGCGGCACTGGTGGCAGGAGTGCACGTGGTCCCAGGCCCGCTCCTCGTCGGCCGGCGAGAGCTGGCCGTCCAGGAGCGCACTGACCCGCGGACCGAGGTGTCCGATCACCGGGCCGATCACGACGTCGACCCCTGAGGCAGGGGCGCAGGCCCACCGAAGCGGGTACGGCCGTCGACGGGCGCGCGGTGTGCGAGGGCCGAGCGGAGCATCGCCCGACCCCGGTGGATGCGCGAGCGGACGGTACCGAGCTTCGCGTCGAGGATCTGGGCGATCTCCTCGTAGGACAGCCCCTCGACGTCGCAGAGCACCACGGCGGCACGGAACTCTGGGGGCAGGGTCGAGAGGGCCCGCTCGATGTCGTCGTCGAAGGTCGTGTCGGCGTACGCCGTGTCGGGCGTCGGCAGGGCGCTGTGGAGCCGGTCGGCGCGCTCGTCGGAGAGCGCGTCGAAGCGGATCCGCTGCTTGCGCCGCGCCTGGTCGAGGAAGAGGTTGGTGGTGATCCGGTGGATCCACCCCTCGAACGTGCCGGGCGTGTAGGTCGAGAGGCTGCGGAAGACGCGGACGAAGACCTCCTGGGTGAGGTCCTCGGCATCGTGCCGGTTGCCGGTCAGGCGCAGGGCGAGGCGGTAGACACGGTCGGAGTGCCGGTCGACGATCTCCTCCCAGGTGGGCACGCCGGCGTCGTCCGTACGAGCGTCGTCGTACGGGTGCTGCGAACCGGTGTCCACGAGCTCCTCCTGCTGGCGCCTGCGCGCCGGTGACCCGAACAGTGCTGTCTCCTTGCTGCGAACTCTCGTCCGAACGGCTGAGAGGAACCTGATAGAACGCCCTCGGCACCGTGTGATCGTCCCCACGGCGTCACCGGCTCCAACGAACGGGAGGGTGCCCGATGTTCCCGCCGGCAACGCCGACCTGGCGGGGCGACGGCGGCCGCGCGACGCGGTCCGGGGGGCTCGCTGCGCGATAGGGTCGCCGTGTCCGCGGCGCACCCCACGCCGCCCGCCGACCCGGAAGGCCGCGACCGCCATGTCCGTTGCTCCACCCAAGTCCGCCAGCTGGTCCTATGCCGAGGGTTTCGTGGCCGAGGACGACGTGCTCGCGGCGGCCCGCGCCCGTGCCGACGAGGTCGGCGTGGTGGCGATCGGCCCGGGTGGTGGCGCCGCGCTCCGGTTCCTCGCGTCCGTGATCGAGGCCCGAGCGGTCGTGGAGGTCGGCACCGGCACCGGCGTCTCCGGCCTGTGGCTGCTGCGAGGCATGCGGCCCGACGGGATCCTGACCACCGTCGACATCGAGGCCGAGCACCAGCGACTGGCCCGCGAGACCTTCACCGAGGGCGGGGTCGCCCCCCAGCGCGCCCGGACCATCGCCGGGGCGGCGCTCGACGTCCTGCCCCGCCTCACCGACGGTCACTACGACCTGGTGTTCTGCGACGGCGACAAGACGGAGTACGCCGCCTATCTCAAGGAGGCCCTCCGCCTGCTGCGCCCCGGTGGCGTGGTCGCCTTCGACAACGCGCTCTGGCACGACCGGGTGGCTGATCCCGCGCAGCGCGACGAGGAGACCGTGGTCATCCGCGACCTCGGCAAGGAGATCGCCGCGCACGAGTCCCTGGTGCCGATGCTGCTCCCGGTGGGCGACGGCCTGCTCGTGGCGAAGAAGGAGTGGGCCGGCGACGAGGCCTGAGTGCGAGCGAGGACGTCCCGACCCGACGGAGGAGGGTCGGGACACCGCCGCGAGGCCGCAGCGAGCTTGCTCGCAAGGCCAAGGCCCCTCAGCCGCGACGGGCCGGCCGGAACCCCGCGCCGCCCTCGGCGATCGCGACCACGGCACAGGCCTCGATCAGGACCGGCGGGCTGCCGATGATCCGCGACCCGGGAGCGTCCGCCGCTCCGGCCGTGAAGGTCTCCTGGAACGACGCCCGCGCCGCCTCGTCGGCGAACACGTAACAGCCCTCGAACCACTCGCCCGGCACCGTCCGCCAGGTCTTGAAGGCCAGGTCGGGCATGGCGCTGAACCGGTCGTACGACGTCTCCGCGACGTAGTCGGCGAGTGCCTGGTCGACGCCGGCGGGCGCGTCCGCGAGCGACCAGCGCACGGTGAGGCCGCGCAGCCCGGTCACCGGACGACGCCGGCCAGCGCGTCGGGAGCGGTGAGCCAGGTGAGCAGCGCGCGCGCCCCGAACCCCGAGGGGCCGGTCGTCCACTCGTAGGACTCCGACGGTGAGTCACCGACCGACGCGAGGTCGAGGTGGGCCCACGGCACGTCACCGGCGAAGTGCTGGAGGAACAGCGCAGCCGTGATGGCGCCGGGGCCGCCGGGGTTGTTCTTCGCGTCGGCGATCGTCGAGGACAGGGTGTCCTCGTAGTCGCTCTCCAGCGGCATCCGCCACAGCGGCTCACCGGACGCCTCGCCGGCGTCGTAGAGCCGGGCGGCGAGCGTCTCGTGGTTGGCGAAGAAGGCGCCGACCCGCTGGCCGAGCGCGACCTTGATCGCACCGGTGAGCGTGGCGACGTCGACCAGGACCGTCGGGTCGAGGGTGTCGACGGCGTACGCCATCGCGTCGGCGAGCACGAGTCGACCCTCGGCGTCGGTGTTGAGCACCTCGGTCGTCCGGCCGCCGTACTGGGTGAGCACGTCTCCCGGGCGGAGGGCGTTGCCGCCGATCGCGTTCTCCGCGGCGGGTACGAGCCCGGTCACCCGGAAGGGGCAGCCCATCCGGCCCAGTGCGGCCATCACGGCCATCACGACGGCGCCGCCGGTCATGTCGCGCTTCATCGTGGACATGCCCTCGCCGGGCTTGATGGACAGGCCGCCGGTGTCGAACGTGATGCCCTTGCCCACCAGCACCACCCGGGGCGCCTTGCGACGGCCGCGCGCGGGGGTGTAGTCGAGGCGGATCAGCCGCGGTGGCGTCGCGGACGCCTGGCCGACGGCCAGCACCCCGCCGAAGCCCCGGTCGGCCAGCTTCTTCTCGTCCCAGATCTCGCAGGTCAGGCCGTTCTCGGCGGCCAGCGCCTCGGCCTGCTCGGCGAGCCACTGGGGCGACTTGAGGTTGGACGGGACCGTGGCCAGCATCCGCGCCCGCCAGCCGGCACCGCCGAGCTCGAGGCCCCGCTCGAGGTCGGCGGAGACGTCGTCGTCGACCGAGGCGAGCACGAAGCGGCGCGGAGGGTGGTGCTCGGGCCCCTCGGAGCGCCAGTGGAAGCCGAAGGAGCCCAGCATCGCGCCGACGACGAACGCGGTCAGCGCCTCGGCGCCGCCTGCTGCCGCGACCGTGGTCGCCACGGTGTCGTGGTCGACCGTCTCGCGGGCGAGTGCCGCACCAGCGCGGCGGAAGTCACCCGGCGTCTCGTCACCGAGCCCGACGAGCACCACCAGGCGAAGCGACGGGTTGCCGGAGAGTCCACCCACGGGGACGGACACGACCTCGCCGCCCGTGCCGCGCGCTCGGCGCGACTCGAGCACCGCCAGGAGGTCGAGCCCGAGCGCGGCGCCGGCGGCGTCCGCGCCGGGTCCGAGCACCGCGGTGCCGTCGTCGGACGTGAACGGGTAGGCGACGACCTCCACCCCCGAGAGCTCATGCGGAAGCAACCCGCTCAGCGCGAACGCCGGGGGCGAGACCTGGGGTGGAAGAGTCGTGGTGGTCGCAGGCACCTCAGCCCACGACGTCCTTGAGGGCGTCTCCCAGTGCGCCCGCCTCCTCGGCGTTGAGCTCGACGACGAGCCGGCCACCGCCCTCGAGAGGGACGCGCATCACGATGCCGCGGCCTTCCTTGGTGACCTCGAGCGGACCGTCGCCCGTCCGCGGCTTCATTGCCGCCATCCGCGCACCTCATTCTTCTTGTTCGGACCCAGGACGCGCGGGAGAACGAGCCCCCTCACGCCGATGCGTGGATCATTATCCCCTATGGCGGCGGGTGACGCGGTCCAACCCCACACGCGACCTGGCACAGTGACCGCATGCGTGCACGCTCGGCCCTGTTCGACGTGTACGGCGATCACCTCCGTTCGCGCGGCGACCAGGCCCCCGTCTCGGCACTGATCCGGCTGCTGGAGCCGGTCGGCATCGCGGCTCCCGCGGTACGGACCGCGATCTCGCGGATGTCCGCCCAGGGCTGGCTGGAGCCGACCCGGGTGGACGCCGCCCCCGGCTATCGCGCGACCCGACGGGCCATCGAGCGGCTCTCCGAGGCCGCCTCCCGGATCTACCGCAGTGTCCCGGAGCCCTGGGACGGCCGCTGGCGGCTGGTGTTCGTCGACCTGCCGCGCGAGCGCGGCGCGCGGGCCCGGCTGCGTGAGGAGCTGCACTACCTCGGGTACGCCGAGCACGCTCCCGCCGTGTGGCTGTGTCCCTACGAGCGGACCGAGGTCGACGAGGTCGTCACCCGGGCCGGCGGCACCGCCCGCCACGCGCTCGCGGTCGAGCTCTCTCCCGACCCGGTGGGCGCGTGGGACCTGCGCCGGCTCGCCACGTCGTACGCCGCCTGGCCCGACCTGGCCGACTCCCTGGTCCGCCACGAGCCCGACGACCCCAGCGACGACGACGAGTCGGCGTTCGCCGCCCGGTTCCGGCTCGTGCACGAGTGGCGCAAGTTCCTCTTCGACGACCCGGGTCTCCCCGCAGACCTGCTCCCCCGCGACTGGCCGGGGCAGGCGGCGGCCGACCTGTTCACCAGCGAGGCGGCCAGGCTCAAGCCCGCGTCCGACCGTTTCGTGGCCCGCTGCCTGGGCGTCTGACATCACACGCGGCGGTCCGCATAGCCTGCGGGCATGACCGCTGACGTCTCACCCGTCCTGCTGGAGGTCGCCGACGGCATCGCGACCATCACGCTCAACCGTCCCGACGCCATGAACAGCCTCGACGTCGCGACGAAGGAGGCCCTGCTCGGCGTCGTGCGCCAGGTGGCCGACGACCCCGCGGTGCGCTGCGTGGTGCTGACCGGGACCGGCCGCGCCTTCTGCGTGGGGCAGGACCTCAAGGAGCACATCGAGATCCTCCACAGCGCCTCGAGCGACGCCCTGTTCCGCACCGTCGACGAGCACTACAACCCGATCGTGACCACCCTGGTCGGGATGGCCAAGCCCGTCATCGCCGCCGTCAACGGTGTCGCCGCCGGCGCGGGAGCGAGCCTGGCCTTCGCCTGCGACCTGCGGATCGTGGCCGACACGGCCGGCTTCAACCTCGCGTTCGCCAACGTCGCGCTGTCGTGCGACACCGGCTCGAGCTTCACCCTCCAACGGCTGGTCGGGAAGGCCAAGGCGATCGAGCTCCTCTACTTCCCCCGCACGATCGCCGCCGAGGAGGCGCTGACGCTCGGCCTCGCGACGCGCGTCGTACCGGCCGCTGAGCTCGCCGAGGCAGTCGGCGACCTGGCCGCCCGCCTGGCCGCCGGACCCACCGTGGCCCTCGGCGCGATGCGGCAGTCCGTGGAGTACGCCGCCGGGCACTCCTTCGAGGAAGCCGCCGCCTTCGAGTCGACCCGGATGACCCTCACCGGCGCCACGGCCGACCACGCGGCCGCGGTCGCGGCGTTCATCGCGAAGGAGAAGCCGGTCTTCGAGGGTCGGTGACCCTGCCGCTGCGATCGTCCGGAGCGGGGTGCTCCCAGCCGGGCCCGGGGTGTCAGGTGCGGGCTACTCCTCGCACGCCGCCGCGCCAGGCGCCGAAGAGCCGCAGGATCCGGTCGGGCGCGGCCCGGAGCTTGGCGGCCGACGGGGACGGCCCGTACTCGACGGTGAGCGCGAAGCCCGGGAACGCGTGGTTGAACCACATGGTCATCGTGCCGTGGCAGCTGCTGCCGCAGTTCAGGTGCGTCATCGGCAGGCCGAGCGCCTGGGCGACCCGCCGGGAGAACGCCGGGCGCGCGGTGATGTCGACACCGTGGAGGGGCTGGTGGAAGGACAGCACGTACGCCGGCTTCACCTTGGACAGGAACGCCATCATCGCCCGCGTCTCGGGCTCGGAGGCGGGCTTGGGCCCGGAGTAGTAGCTGCCCGTGAGCCGCGCCCACTTGTAGGGGTAGTTGCGGTTCGGGTCGACGCCGTGGGCGTTCTTGCGCGTGTGGTGAGCGAGTCCGTCGGGGTTGTAGACCGGGACGACCCACAGGTTCACGTCGTGCACGGGCTGCCCGTCGAGCAGGTCGTCGAGGATCCTGCGCGGCGCGGGCTCGTTGCCGTGCATGAGCGAGATCAGCACGACCTTCCGCTTGCCGGGCTCACCGAGGTGCCAGGCCACGATCGGGCGCCCCTGGACCGAGTGCCCGATCACGCGACGCCCGATCACGGCGGGGCGGGACTCGGTCGCGGCACGGGCGGGGAGGACCAGCAGGGCCGGCAGGAGCGCGAGCGACAGCACGGCCGCGACGAGCCCCTGGCGTCGTCGCGGGTCCCGAGACAGGCGTGTCATCGGCAGACCTCAGCTGTGGGTGGCGAAGTACCAGGTGAACACGAGCACGCCCACCAGCATCCCCACATGCGCGAGGACCGACAACCCCGGCCCCTCCGACCACCGGTCGTCAGCGGTGCCCGACGCGTGCTTCCCGCGGCTCGGCACCCACCGCATCAGGATCAACAGGCCGATCAGGGCGGTGAGCCAGTAGAAGAAGAGGGCGACGACGCCGACCCACGAGTTGTCGTGCCCGGTGACCAGGAAGAACACCCACAGCGCGATCCCGAGCACACCGCAGGCCGTGTGGGCGTTGACCGTCCCCATGCCGACCTGGTGATGACCAGCGGCCCGGGCCTGGGAGAGCCGGACCCGCGTCAGCACGACCACCACCGCGGACAAGAAGGTGAGGACGTAGACGATGTACTCGGGCTTCACGGACGATCAGTGTGCCGACGCGGGCGGGTCGGTGTCACCTTCGGGCCCCTGGCCGGAAGGTGACGCGCTGTCGCGGTCGGCCGCCTCGCGCTCCTCCGCGAGCCGCTCGAGCAGGGCGTCGACCTCGGCCATCCGGTAGCCGCGGAAGGCCAGCGGGAACCGGATCCGGCGCAGGTCCTCGGCAGTCACCGGGCCGTCGGACGGGACGAGCGAGTCGGGAGCGTCGTCGTACGACGGGCCCATCGGCTGGCCGCGCCCCGAGGCCACCACGGCGACCGCGCCGAGGGCCAGCACGATCAGGATCGCGAAGAACCACATCATCGCTGTGGGTCCTTGGAGCGCGCCTCCACCATCAACCCCACGGCCTCGTCGACGTCGTCGGTCACGTGGAGCATGTCGATGTCGGACTGGTTGATCGTGCCGTGCGTGAGCGCCGTGTCGCCGAGCCAGTCGAGCAGGCCGCGCCAGTAGTCGCTGCCGAGCAGCACCAGTGGAAACCGGGTGACCTTCTGGGTCTGGACCAGGGTCAGGGCCTCGAACAGCTCGTCGAGGGTGCCGAGTCCGCCCGGCAGCACGATGAAGCCCTGGGCGTACTTGACGAACATCGTCTTGCGCGCGAAGAAGTAGCGGAAGTTGATCCCGATGTCGACCCACTGGTTGAGGCCGGACTCGAAGGGCAGCTCGATGCCGAGACCGACGCTCGTGCCGCCGGCCTCGCTGGCACCCTTGTTGACGGCCTCCATCGCGCCCGGCCCGCCACCGGTGATCACTGCGAAGCCGGCGGCCGTCAACGCGCGGCCTACCTGCTCACCCTTGGCATACATCGGGTTGTCGGGTCGGGTGCGGGCGGAGCCGAAGCACGCGATGGCCGGGCCGAGCTCGGCCAGCGCGCCGAAGCCCTCGACGAACTCGGCCTGGATGCGGAGCACGCGCCAGGGGTCGGTGTGCACCCAGTCGGTGGCCCCCCGGGAGTCGAGGAGGCGCTGGTCGGTGGTGGTGCCGTCGACCTGGCTCCGGCGCATCACCACCGGGCCCTTGAACTTCTCGTGCTTGTCGGTCATCGGTCCCCTCGGAGCCAGTCGGTGAGCACGCGTTCGCAGTGGCGGATCTGCTCCAGGGGCACGAACTCCTCCTGCTTGTGGGCCAGCATCGGGTCGCCGGGACCGAAGTTGACCGCCGGCACGTCGAGCGCGGCGAACCGGGAGACGTCGGTCCAGCCGAACTTCGGGTTGACCGTCCCACCGACCGCCTCGACGAACGCCTTGGCCGCCGGGCGGTCGAGGCCGGGCAGGGCGCCGGGTGCACTGTCGGCCACCAGCACGTCGTACCCGGAGAAGAAGTCGCGGAGGAACGCCTCCGCCTCGGCCTCGCTGCGGTCGGGAGCGAAGCGGTAGTTGACCGACACCGTGCACAGGTCGGGCAGCACGTTGCCGGCGACGCCGCCGCTGATGCCGACGGCGTTGAGCCCCTCGTGGTAGGTCAGGCCGTCGATGACCGGCATCCGCGCGTCGTACGCCGAGAGCCGCTCGAGGATCGGCGTCGCCCGGTGGATCGCGTTGACGCCCTTCCACGACCGGGCGCTGTGGGCGCGCTCGCCATGAGCGGCGACCTCGACGCGCATGGTGCCCTGGCAGCCGGCCTCGACGACTCCGTCGGAGGGCTCCATGAGGATCGCGAAGTCGGCCCGCATCAGCTCGGGGTCGCTCGCACCGAGCCTGCCGAGGCCGTTGAACTCGCTCTCGATCTCCTCCGCCTCGTAGAGGATGAACGTCACGTCGCGGACCGGCTCCTTCACCGCGGCGGCCAGCTTCAGGATGACCGCGTCCCCGCCCTTCATGTCACAGCTGCCGAGGCCGTGGAGGGCGGTCCCGTCGTTGCGGCTGGGCAGGTTGTCGTTGAGCGGCACCGTGTCGAGGTGGCCGGCCAGGACGACCCGCTCGCCCCGGCCGAGCTCGGTACGCGCGACGACCGTGTGGCCGCGCCGGGTGACGGTCAGGTGGGGCAGACTCGCCAGCGCCCCCTCGACGGCGTCGGCGATCTGCTGCTCGTGACGGCTCACCGACTCGATGTCCACCAGCTGCTCGGTGAGCGCGACGACGTCGGCACTCAGGTCCAGGTCGATCGGCATGTGCCCATCCTGTCATCGGCGGTCGCGAACACCGGGCTGACCTCAGTTTCATCATGTGATGCAGGTGGAGCATGGCTTCACACGGTGAGTTCGCCATGAGAAGTGACGGTTCGCCTGCATCACATGATGAAGCAGTGACCAGCGCTCCACAGGGCGCCTCAGGGTCCCGGTCAGGCCCGCTCGAGCTCGATCACCGGCGAGTCCACGTCGCCCTCGCTGACGTCGAACGACGTCGCGAGGGTCTCGCGGGCGATCAGCTCGGCGTGCGTACGGGCTGCGTCGGCCACCTCGGCGCTGGCGACCAGGCTCACGGCGATCCGGTCGGACACGTCGAGCCCGGCGTCGCGTCGGGCCTGCTGGACGGCCCGGACCAGGTCGCGCGCCACTCCCTCGGCCTCGAGCTCCGGCGTGACCGCGGTGTCGAGGACCACGAACCCGCCACCGGGGAGCATCCCGGTCGCGGAGCCGTCGCCGCCCGAGGCGACCGTCTCGAGGGTGAACTCGCCCTCCTCGAGGACCAGTCCCCCGGCCGTGACCGTGCCGGTGTCGGAGACCGACCAGTCGCCCGACTTGGACCCCTTGATCGCGGTCTGCACGTCCTTGCCCAGCCGGGGACCGGCGGCGCGGGCGTTGACCGTGAGCCGCTGCGAGACGCCGTACGACGCGGCGTCGGGGTGGTCGGCGTCGAGCAGCCGGACCGACTTCACGTTGAGCTCGTCGGCGACGATGTCCTCGAAGCCCGCGAGCCGGTCGGCGCCGGCCACGACCACCGTCATCGTCGACAGCGGCAGGCGGTTGCGCAGAGACGCGCCCTTGCGCAGGGCCGAGCCCGCGGAGCAGACGTCGCGGACCTGGTCCATCGCACCGACGAGCTCACCGTCGGCCGGCAGGTCGTCGACGGACGGCCAGTCGGTCAGGTGCACCGACCGCTCCCCGGTGAGTCCGCGCCAGACCTCCTCGGTCGTGAGCGGGAGCAGCGGCGCGGCCACCCGGCAGACGGTCTCGAGGACGGTGAAGAGGGTGTCGAAGGCATCGGAGTCGGCGACGCCGTCGGCGGCCCAGAAGCGCTCGCGCGACCGACGGATGTACCAGTTGGAGAGCACGTCGAGGAAGCCCCGCGTGGTGTCGCAGGCATTGGCCACCTCGTAGTCGTCCATCTGACGGGTCGAGGTCTCGACGTACTGACGGGTCTTGGCCAGCAGGTAGCGGTCCATCGGGTGGGTGGACGTCGTGGAGCGCCGCGCGTCGTAGCCGGCGGCGTTGGCGTAGAGCGCGAAGAAGTACCAGCAGTTCCAGAGCGGGATCAGCACCTGGCGGACGCCCTCGCGGATCGACTGCTCGGTGACGATCAGGTTGCCTCCGCGCAGGATCGGCGACGACATGAGGAACCACCGCATGGCGTCGGCGCCGTCGCGGTCGAAGACCTCGCGCACGTCGGGGTAGTTGCGCAGCGACTTCGACATCTTCTGGCCGTCGCTGCCCAGGACGATGCCGTGCGACAGGCAGGTCTCGAACGCCGGCCGCTCGAAGATCGCCGACGCGAGCACGTGCATCGTGTAGAACCAGCCACGGGTCTGGCCGATGTACTCGACGATGAAGTCGCCCGGGAAGTGGTGCTCGAACCAGTCGGCGTTGTCGAACGGGTAGTGCACCTGGGCGAAGCTCATCGAGCCGGACTCGAACCAGCAGTCCATGACGTCGGTGACCCGGCGCATGGTGGAGGACCCGGTCGGGTCGTCCGGGTTCGGGCGCGTCAGCTCGTCGATGAAGGGCCGGTGCAGGTCGTCGGGCCGCACGCCGAAGTCGCGCTGCAGCTCGTCGAGCGAGCCGTACACGTCGATCCGGGGGTACGCCGGGTCGTCGCTCTTCCAGACCGGGATCGGGCTCCCCCAGAACCGGTTGCGCGAGATCGACCAGTCGCGCGTGTTCTCCAGCCACTTGCCGAACTGGCCGTCCTTGATGTGCTCGGGCACCCACCGGATCTGCTGGTTGAGGTCGAGCATCCGGTCGCGGATCTTGGTGGTGCTGACGAACCACGACGAGACCGCCATGTAGATCAGCGGCTCCCGGCAGCGCCAGCAGTGGGGGTAGGAGTGCTCGTAGGACTCGCGCTTGAGCAGGACCGTGCCCGGCGTGACCGACCCGGTGTCGAGGTCCCCGACCGGGTCGACCGACGGACGGAGGTTCCGGGTCGCGTTCTTGAGGTGCTCGATGATCGCCAGGTTGGCGTCGAACACGTGCAGGCCCTCGTAGTCGGTGATGGGATAGGTGAACGTGCCGTTCTTCGCCACCGCCACCACGAGCTCGATGCCCTCGCGGTCGGTGATCGCCTTGTCCTCCTCACCGAAGGCACCGGCGCTGTGGACCAGGCCGGTGCCGTCCTCGGTGGTGACGAAGTCGGCCTCGACGACGCGGTGACTGTGGGGATGCCCCTCGAAGTAGGTGAACGGCGGCGTGTAGCTGCGGCCGAGGAGGTCGCGGCCCTTCAGCCGCTCGACGACCTGGTCGAGGACCGAGTCGCTGTCGTCGTTCTTCAGCTCGCGGGCGTACGCCGCCAGCCGGGCTGCCCCCACGACGTAGCGCTCGGTGGTGCCGCTGACGTCGGACTCGACCACGACGTAGTCGATGTCGGGGCCGACCATGATCAGCAGGTTGGACGGGAGGGTCCACGGAGTCGTGGTCCAGACCAGCGCGATCTCGCCGGTCTCGAGGCGGCACCCCACCGTGACGGCGGGATCCTGTCGCAGCTGGTAGACGTCCTCGTCCATCCGGAGCTCGTGGTTGGACAGCGGGGTCTCGTCGTTCCAGCAGTAGGGAAGGACGCGGAAGCCCTCGTAGGCCAGGCCCTTCTCCCACAGCTGCTGGAAGGCCCACATCACCGACTCCATGTAGTCGAGGTCGAGGGTCTTGTAGTCGTGGCCGAAGTCCACCCAGCGCGCCTGCCGGGTCACGTACTCGCGCCACTCGTCGGTGTACTCGAAGACCGACTTGCGGCACTCGGCGTTGAACGCCTCGATCCCCATCTCGAGGATCTCGTCGGTGGTCTTGATGCCGAGCTGGCGCATCGCCTCGAGCTCGGCGGGCAGCCCGTGCGTGTCCCAGCCGAAACGGCGCTCGACCCGGCGTCCGCGCATCGTCTGGTAGCGCGGGATCAGGTCCTTGACGTAGCCGGTGAGCAGGTGGCCGTAGTGCGGGAGCCCGTTCGCGAACGGCGGCCCGTCGTAGAAGACGAACTCGTTGCCGCCGTTCTCGCCCGCGTCGCGCTGCTCGACGCTGGCCCGGAACGTGTCGTCGGCCTCCCAGTAGGCCAGCACGCGCTCCTCGATGCGAGGGAAGCGCGGGGTGGCCGGCACGCCGTCGGCGCTCGCGTCGACGGCGGGGTCGGTGGAGACCTTCGGATAGGTCATCGGGGTGCTCTCCTGCGGTCGTCGGTCCTCGTCCTGCACGAGGACGACCCCCGGATGCCCGGGGACCGCGGTACCACCTCGCTTGCTGCGCCCGCGGGTCGGGATGCTCGACCAGCGGAGACAACCGCTCGTTGCAGGCTGTGACGGGCCCACCCGTCCGGGTCTAGTGAGCCGCACCGGGGTGTGGCCGTTCTTCCGGAGGCTCGCCGCTGATGACGGCTCGAACGCCTGTGCCTCCCAGGGTACGGCGCGCGAGTCGACGGCGGCCACCCGGTAACCCGCTGAGGGATCCTCGTTCCGGAATCAGCGTCTCCTCACCTGTTCCACATCCATTTCTCACCTGGCTGCAGGACCGTGGGCTGGTGAGGTCCGCCCTCTCCCGAGATGACCTGCCGGACGGTCCGCGATGACCCTGGTCGAGTCACCCCTGCCGGATGCTCCTGCCCGGCGGCCGAGAGCCCTCACCGTTCCGGCCTCGGTGCTCGACCCCGTCCTCGTCGGCCTGGTCTCGCTCGTCGTCTACGCGTTGCACGGGTTCGACGGCCCGCTCACCCACGACCTCGGGCTCTTCGTCTACGGCGGTGAGCAGGTCGCGCGAGGCGTGCCGCCGTACGTCGAGGTGTTCAACACGGTCGGCCCGCTCGCCGACGCGGTGCCCGGCCTGGCGATCCGGCTGGGAGGCCTGGTCGGCCTCGACCCCGTGCTCTCGGCTCGTCTCTTCTTCCTGGTGCTCTCCGCGCTGTGCTGCGCGCTCGTCAGCGTGCTGGCCCGTGACACCTTCGGCTCGCGGCCCGCTGGGCTCCTGGCCCCGGCGGTGTTCCTGACCTTCGAGTGCTTCATCGAGCTCGCCTCGAGCGGTCCCCGGGAGAAGACCACGATGCTGGTCTTCCTCCTCCTCTCGCTGATCCTGACCGGGCGACGTCGCTGGTTCGGCGCCGGCGTCTGCGCCGCGCTGGCCACCCTCACCTGGCAGCCGGCGATCGCGGTCGCGGTCGCGGCCGTGGCCGTGGCTGCGGTGACGGCCGGTCCGGGTCGGGCTCGCGCCCTGGTCCGGTTCGTGACCGGTGGACTGGTCCCGACCGTGCTCGCGGCGCTCTACTTCCTCCAGGCGGGGGCCGCGCGCGCGGCCGTGGACGGGTTCTTCGTGGTGAACCTGCGCTACACGACGCAGCCGAACATCTTCGACACCCTGGTGCTGCGCCAGTTCTGGCGCGACTACCACGCCTCGCTGGCCGTGGTCGTGGTCGGCCTGGTCACGCTGCTGGTGCTGGCGGGCAGAGCGGTGCCGTACGTCGTGCTGTCGGCCGAGGCCCCCTCGACCGTCGCCTGGCGGCTGAACGCGGTGGGCGCGGGCGGCCTGGCCGGGGTCGTCTGGACGATGTGCGTCGTCAACGGCGGCCCCGACCTCTTCGTGGTGCTCCCCTTCGCTGCACTCGGTGCGGCCGGAGGCCTCGTCCTGCTCGCGACCAGACTCCCGCTCCGCGGGAGGCTTCCCGCGGTGGCCCTGCTCGTCGCGGCGTGCGTCGGGCTGGCGAGCCTCGAGGCGGTGACCTCGCGCCAGGACACCCTCAGCCTGGAGCGTGCCGACGCTCTGGCGGTGCTCGGGACCCAGCCTGCCGACGCACAGATCGTGTCGATCGACGCACCCCAGGTCCTCGCCGTCTCCCAGCGGACATCCCTGTGGCCCTACCAGCTGTTCGACCAGCGGATGCGCGACTTCATCGACGCCACCCAGCCGGCGGGCACCGCCGGTCTGGCCGCGCTCCTCGCACGGGAGCACCCGACGTTCGTGGTCGTGGACGCCCTGTCACACTCCACCTGGCAGGTCCCGACCCTGGCCGACGGCTACCGGCGGATCGGTGCCGGAGTGGGGTGGATCTGGTACGTCAGCCTCGACGTCGGTCCGGCCGGGCTGGCTGCCGCACACGAGGCGAACCTCGCCGCGATGGGCCGCTGAGGGCCGACGAGGTCGACGAGGGTCGCGGAGCGCCACCGGAACGGATTTGAGCCGACCCGCCCGGACCGGGAAGAGTGCGGCCCCATGAGTGAGCGGCAGTTCCCCGACCTGTGGGTCGACCCCGAGGACGACCCACGCGACACCGGCGCCACGCCCCGCGGGGAGAAAGCGGTGCTGGCCGAGTACCTCGAGCACTTCCGGATGACGTTCGAGATGAAGTGCGAGGGCCTGGACGCCGAGCAGCTGGCGCAGCGGTCCGTCCCGCCGAGCTCGATGTCGCTCCTGGGCCTGGTCCGGCACCTGGCGTCGGTCGAGTTCCACTGGTTCCGCCGCTTCATCGAGGGCCACATGGAGCTCCCGCGGCCCTTCAAGTCGCCCGACGACCGTGACCTCGACTTCAACGGCGCCGTGGACGACCCCGAGGTCGTCGCCGAGGCCTGGACCGCCTGGCGGACCGAGGTCGACCACGCCCGCGTGGTCTACGAGCAGTACGACGACCTCGGCACGCTGGTCGGCCCCGACGGCGACCAGAGCGAGCTGCGGGAGATCGTCGTCCACCTGATCGAGGAGTACGCACGACACTGCGGGCACGCCGACCTGCTGCGCGAGCGGATCGACGGACGGACGGGCCAGTGACGGGCTCGGCGACGTGCTCCCCCTCCGTAGACTCCTCGGCGTGACGGAGCGGAGCACACCCGGGCGGGCGAGCGGCTGGGGTCTGGCCAGCGTCGTGACCAGCGGGGCGAGCGAGGGCAGCGTCCTGGAGGCGTGGTTCCCGACCCCGGCGCTCGGTGAGCCGACCGACGAGGCCGAGGCGCCCAGCGCCCTCGCCGCGCTGGCCGGCGACCACCCGGCCCGGCGGGTCCGCACCGAGGTCGTCCACGTCGCGGTCGACCTGGCCGATCCGCCGCGCGACGTGCCCGACGCCTACCTCCGCCTGCACCTGCTCTCCCATCGGCTGGTCCGCCCTCACGGCGCCAACCTCGAGGGCATCTTCGGCGTCCTGACCAACGTGGTGTGGACGAGCGCCGGACCCTGCCCCGTCGACGACTTCGAGGCCACCAGGCTGCGGCTGCGCGGCCAGGGGCCGGTCCAGGTCCACGGGGTCGACAAGTTCCCCCGGATGACCGACTACGTCGTGCCGTCCGGCGTCCGGATCGCCGACGCCGACCGGGTCCGCCTCGGAGCGCACCTGGCCGAGGGCACCACCGTCATGCACGAGGGCTTCGTCAACTACAACGCCGGCACGGTGGGTTCCTCGATGGTCGAGGGCCGGATCACCGCCGGTGTCGTCGTGGGCGACGGCTCCGACGTGGGCGGTGGGGCCTCGATCATGGGCACGCTGTCGGGTGGCGGGACGCAGGTCGTGTCGATCGGCGAGCGCTGTCTGCTCGGCGCGAACGCCGGCATCGGCATCTCGCTCGGCGACGACTGCGTCGTCGAGGCGGGCTGCTACATCACCGCGGGTACCAAGGTCACGCTCCCCGACGGCAGGGTGGTCAAGGCGCTCGACCTGTCCGGCGGCAGCAACCTGCTCTTCCGCCGCAACTCCGTGACCGGCACCGTCGAGGTCGTGCCCTGGCGTGCCGGTGGCGTGGCTCTCAACGAGGCGCTGCACCAGAACCGATGAGCATCGTGCGGCGGACGGCCGCGGTCGTGGTCCCGCTCGCCCTGGTGGTGGGCGGAGTCTGGTACGGCATCGCCCGCCACTCGTCGACGTCCAAGGACGAGAGTGCCGGGCTGTGCACGACGAAGGTCAACGGGCTCAGCGTCGTCCTGACCGCGACCCAGGCGCGCAACGCGAGCCTGATCTCGGCGATCGCGGTCCACCGGGGGATGCCGGCGCACGCCGCCACCATCGCGCTCGCCGCCGCGCTCCAGGAGTCGAAGCTCTACAACCTGCGGGGCGGTGACCGAGACTCGCTGGGCCTCTTCCAGCAGCGGCCGTCACAGGGATGGGGCACCCCGCGCGAGATCCTCGACCCGGTCCACGCCACCAACGCGTTCTACGACGCGCTCGCCCGGGTCCCCGGCTACGAGTCGATGCCGGTCACCGTCGCCGCGCAGCGCGTGCAGCGCTCGGGCTACCCCTCGGCCTACGCCGTGTACGAGCCGGACGCCCGCGCCCTGGCGTCCGCCCTCACCGGCTTCTCCCCCGCTGCCTTCGCCTGCCACCTGACGGCGTCCCCCGGTGCGCGGCCTCCCGCCGCCCGGCGAGCCGCTGCGCTGCGTCGCACCCTCGCCCCGGCCTTCGGGACGGTCCAGGTGAGCGTGGGGGCAGGCTCCCGTCTCGAGATCGCGGCGGTGTCCGGTCCGCAGGGCTGGTCGATCGCCTCCTACATCGTGGGCCGGGCCCCGCGGCTGGGGCTGACCCACGTCGGCTTCGACGGCCGCGACTGGGTCGTGGGCAGCAACGGCGGCTGGACGAGCGGTGGATCCGCCACCGCGGGATCCGTCGTGGTGGGCTAGCGACGAGAAGGGTTCCGCAGATCTTTACCTGTCTGGCGAAGATTTCACGGCAAGTTGCCCCCCGAACCGTCGATGTGGGGCCTACTCTGAACGCACAAGTGCAGAGCCCGGGGGGGCTTTGGGGGGGTTTCATCATGCACGATTCAACGCTGTTCACCATCGGTACGGCCCTGCGCCGGGCCGACAGCAACCACCTGCCGGTCGAGGTGCTGGTGCAGAGCCATTGGCTGCGCGGCAACGTCGCCGGCCTCGACGGCCACGGCCTTGTGCTCAGCACGCACTCCGAGCACGTCGTGGTGCGCCTCGAGTCGATCACGGCCGTGCGCATCCCGGAGAACGTCCAGGACGCGCCGGTGGCCGAGACGTTCGACGAGCAGCACCAGCTGACGGTGGCGGCCGTCAGCGGCGAGGACGCCTGGGAGATGCCGGGGCCTGTCAGCGCCTGACCCCGGGCTCAGCCGGGTCAGTCGGAACCCACCCGCGTCGCATACGCCGACGCGGCGTCGTAGACCGCGCGTACGTAGGCGTCGGCGTGGTTGTAGGCACGCACGGCCGTCACCCAGCCGGACCCCACCGCGAGGTCGCCACCTGCCCCACACAGGTAGCGGCCCGCGGCGAGCGCGGCGTCGTCGAGGTCCTGCGGGTCGGCGCGGCCGTCGCCGTCGCCGTCGGCCGCCCAGCGGTCCCAGGTGGACGGCAGGAACTGCAGCGGTCCCACGGCGCGCTCCCAGGTCCCCGTCGCCGATCGGACCGCCGCCGTGCCGCCCCGCCCGTCGAGGACCGGTCCGAGCACGGGCCGGTCGGACCTCCCGTCCTCCCCGAGCAGTCGGCCACCGATCGTGCCGTGCTGCGACTCGACCCAGCCGATCCCGGCCAGGGTCGTCCAGCCCAGGTGACAGCCGGGGTCGATGCGGTTCACGCGCAGGGTCGCGGCGCCGTACGCGCGGACGGCGGGTGCCGGGATCCCGGCGGCCGCTGCGACGTGACTGACCCAGGCCGCGCTGACGGTGCGCGGCCCGGCCGTCGCAGGGTGCGCGGCGGCCGGGGCGATCTTGACGTCCGGAGCGAGCGGTACGACGGGACTCGGCATCGCCTGTGCGCCACCACGGCCCTCCGACGCGACGAGCCCGGCGAGCCCGGCGAGCAACCCGACCGTCGCGGCTGCTCCGGCCGCGCGGCGCAGCCCGGTCAGCCGAACCGTCCCTGCACGTAGTCGCGGGTGCGCTGGTCCTGGGGGTGCTCGAACATCGCAGCAGTCTCGCCGTGCTCGACGATGACGCCGGGAGTGTTGTGCGACGCCAGGAAGAACGCGGTCTGGTCCGACACCCGGGCTGCCTGCTGCATGTTGTGGGTGACGATGACGATCGTGACCTCCTGGGCGAGGTACTTCATCGTCTCCTCGATCACGCGGGTGGAGGTGGGGTCGAGGGCCGAGCAGGGCTCGTCCATGAGCAGCACGCGGGGCTTGATGGCCATCGACCGGGCGATGCACAGCCGCTGCTGCTGACCACCCGACAGCCCACCGCCCGGCGCGTCGAGCCGGTCCTTCACCTCGTTCCAGAGGCCGCCGAGCCGGAGGCAGTGCTCGACGAGCTCCTCCTTCTCGTCGCGGCCGGCCTTGGTGCCGGTGAGCCTGAGCCCGGCGAGCACGTTGTCGCGGATCGACATCGCCGGGAAGGGGTTGGGCTTCTGGAACACCATGCCGATCTCGCGCCGGGCGTCGGTGAGCTTGCGCTCGGGCGCGTACACGTCCGTGCCGTCGAGCAGCACCTCACCGGCCAGCTGCGCGCTCGGCACCAGCTCGTGCATCCGGTTGAGGGTGCGGAGGAACGTCGACTTGCCGCAGCCCGACGGCCCGATCAGGGCGGTGATGCCCCCGGCCGGCATCGTCAACGAGACGCGGTCGAGCACCAGGTGGTCGCCGAACCAGCAGCTCACCTCGCGCGCCTCCAGCGTCGCGAGCGTCTTCGCGGGGTGCGCCTTCGTCGGGGCCTGGGACCCGACCGCAGGAATCTCCTGCGTCGGGTCGATGGTGCTCATGGTCATGAGTCCCTCTCAGCTGTGCTAGATGGACGGTGGTGGGCCGGGAACTACCCCGGCCCACCACCGGGTGTCACTTGGTGCGGTGGACCGTGACGCTCGGCGACTTCGCCGGCGCCTTGAAGCCGGTCGTCGGGACGTACCTGACGACGAGCTTGTTGGTGCCCTTCTTGAGCGACGTGCCCTTGACCGTGATGGTCACGGTGCCGTTCTTGAGCTTCCCGGTGCCGACCTTCTTGCTCCCGAGCATGATGGTGATCGTGCCGGTGGGCTTGGCCGTGCCCGAGACCGCCTTGACGGTCGCGGTCACCTTGGTGTTGGCCTTGGAGCTCGCCAGGGTGGTGGGCTTGGCGCTCGCCTTCACCGTGGTCGCGACCTTGGCCACGGGGACCTTGGCGCTGAACTCGGTGTAGGACGAGCCGAGGGCGGTGTGGCCACCGGCCGAGGACTTCGCACCGAAGGACGTCGGCAGGTAGGCGACGTCGAACGTCTTCATGCCGGAGACCGTCGCGGGCAGCGTGATCGCAGCCTCACCGTCGGCGTTCAGCGCGACGGTCTTGTGGTACGACGCGGCCGGTGACCCGGTCGGCGTCGACGGGTTCGCGACGACGAGCTGGACCGACCCGGTCGGGGTGGACGCGCCACCGGTGACCGTGACGTGGACCGTGCCCGAGTGGAAGAAGGCGCTGGTGGAGGTGGCGGCACCCTCGTCCACGCCGTTGGACGCGAACGGGTTGATGGTGTCCTCGGTGTTGGCGTTCTTCACACCGCAGCGGCCCGTCGTCGTACCGGTCTGGAGCGGCCAGAAGCCGGCGCCGGCGATGTCGGCCTTCGCGGTGGCGTTGGTGCACACCCAGCCGGTGTTGGAGAAGAGGTTCTCCAGCACTCCGCCGTCACTGCCGTAGACGAAGGGCGTCGTCGCTGCGCCGGCGATGTTCTGCCCGCGCACGACGTGGTACAGCTCGCGGTCCGCGGACCAGCCGCCCTCGATCCGCACGGTCTGCGAGGCGCCGTTGGCCAGCTGGGCCCGCCCGTAGGAGAAGGGCTCGATCGCGTTGGCGTCCTTGATGATCACCGACGGGTCGTGCTCCTCGACGTTCGCCGCGGTGGGCGGAACGGCCGTGGGAGACCCGGTGTTCCAGTTGCCGTCCGTGATCGCCGGAGCGCCGGGCTGACCCTGCCAGATCTGTGACGCGGCCGAGTGCGAGGTCGGGTCGTTGTCGGTGCCCGGGGCCTCGTTGACGCCGTCCAGCGCTGCCAGGAAGGACTGGAACGCGTTCAGGGTGCTGGAGCCCGCCTTCGGCAGGTAGGGGTGGATCGTGGCGTTCTTGCCGCCGACCTGGTTCCAGTTGGTGTAGGTGCCGTTGTAGATCTTGAGGATCTGCTGACCGGTCAGCGACGCCGGAGCCGGACCACCGGGGTGCGTCGCCACGACGATCTTGTCGACCGCGAAGGGAAGGGCGATCTCACCGGCCGCGAGGTCGGTGGTGTTGATCGGCCCCGAGGAACGGCCGTAGGCCACGTCCATGAAGAGCTTGTCGGTCGGCGTACGGAGGAGCGTGCGACCGTCGCCCGAGCCGCTCGGGAGCGCGCCCCCGGCGGCAGCCGGGTCCACGACGCCCTCGTCACGCTTCACACCGGCCTTGGTGCCGGTGTGGTCGGCACCGCAGGGGAAGCCGGAGCCGTCGGGGTTGTCGCCGAGACCCGGGGCACCGGCGGAGGTGTTGCCCAGGCAGGCGTCGAAGTTCGCCCAGGCCACGGCCGGGGTGGTCGCGTCGTAGTCGGCGGAGAGCTTGTCGTCCACCCACTGAAGGGTGTCGGACCCTACGCCGATGACTGTGGTCCCGAGGGTGTACGTACCGGGCACGCTGTCGTGGCCCGGCACGGTGTCCGCATTGGCCGGGGCCAGCGCGGTGAGGGCCAGGCCGGACACGGCCACGGCCGCGAGTCCCAGCTTGGCGCTGATCTTACGGACAGACATCAGATGCTCTCCTGATCTCGGTTTCTGCTTCGTCATTCCTTGATGCGGTTACATCAAGTTCGGGAGGAGGCGCATGACCTGGTCGGTCACCGCCCATGCGAGCGCGATCGCGACCGGTGCTGCCACCAGCCAGACCAGCGCGTCTCGGAACCGCCGGCGGGCCACGCTCACGGCGAGGACCAGACCGGCGACGAACGCCAGCAGGAGCACCAGCAACGGGAGCGCGCCGGTGTCGTGCTGCATCGCCCGCTCGGCGTCGGGGACGGCCGGGTAGACCGGACCCGAGGGGAAGGCCTTCGTGGTGTCGGCGTCGACGTAGACCACGTCGGTCGGGTGCAGCCTGGACAGGGTCCCCGTGCTGGCGGCGGTGGCCAGGATGAGCCGGCCCGCCCTCGGCCCGGTCGGCGACGGCGGGATCGGGTCACCTGCTCGACGGAGGTCCCGGACGACGTAGGTGACGGAGCCCTGGGCACCGACCACGCGGATCGAGTCGCCGGGTCGCAGCGCGGTGATCGTGCCGAACGGCGCCCCGTACGTCGTGCTGCGACCCATGACCAGCGAGGTGCCGACGTTGCCCGGCAAGGGGGTCGTGCGCAGGTGACCGGGCCCGTCGAGCAGGTTCCCCGACGCGGTGCCGTCGACCACGACGACGTCGTGGAGGCCGAGGGCCGGGATCGACATCAGCGCCACCGGGCTGCCGGCGACGACCGGTCTGCCGTCGTAGTCCAGAGCCCCGGTCGGAGCCGTCTCGGTCGCCAGCTGGCTGCGGTACTCGGTGTAGAGCAGGTGCTGGGCCCTGGCCTCGCTGAACCGGCCGAGGACGATCATCTGCAGCAGCATCCACAGGCAGATCAGCGCCACGATCGTGCAGGCCGAGGAGAACACGTAGAGCGCCTCGGCCGGCTCCCCGGGGCGGATCGGCCGGCCGTACGCGACCGCGGGCCGCGCCGGTGGCGGGACCGCTGCTGGTGGCGGGGTCAGCGTCGGCGCGCTCATCGCAGTCCCCTGCTCGTCAGGATGGTGCGGCCGACGATCGCCCCGACCCCGGCCACGACGCAGCCGATGATCAGCAGGACCAGGAGTCCCGCACCGCCGTTCGAGACCGCTGCGGTCTTGACGAGCGTCCCGTCCGCGACCGTCGTGGTGCCGTCGTCGGGCGGCGCCGCCGCCGGCTCGGTCGACGGCGTCGTGCCCGGGGGTGCGTCACCCGGAAGCCCGGCCGGCGGGGCACCGCCGTGCGACGGGTTGGCCGGCGGGCCACCGGCCGGCTTCGACGGAGGTCCGGCAGGTGGGGCCGGCGGCGCCTTCTGCGCGGCGACGGCGGCCGCGACGTCCTGGGCCTGCTGGTACAGGCCCCGGGTCACGCCGGAGTTCGCCAGCGGCACGTAGCCGGCGGCGAGCTGCCCGTTGCCACGCCCGGGCTTCTGCCCCTCGGTCGACGACACCCGGATGAACTGGGCGACGTGCTGTGCGGTGGCCGCGGGCAGGCCGTAGGTCTTCGCCGCCGTGTACACGAGCATGGAGCCCGGGTACGCCGTCGAGGAGCGTCGGATCTCGGTCTGGGTCAGGTCGAAGGGGCGCAGCTTCGAGGTCTTGCCCGCCAGCGAGAGCGCGGCCTTGATCCCCGCGTCGTCCGCGGCCACGTAGTGACCGGGTGATGCCTGCAGCCTCGCGGTCGTCAGCCCGTAGCGCTGGGCGTCGCCCAGGGTCACCAGACCGAGCATGAACCGGTTGCCCAGCCCCTGGGGAGCCACGCGCCCGAGCTGGTAGGGGTCGTCCTGGGTCCCGGTCCCCGTGCACCCGGTCTCGACGTTGGGCCAGTTGTAGAGCATCGCCTGGGCGACGAGCTGCAGGCTCGTGACCGGGTTGGCGATCAGGGGCATGTAGGGCGGCATGGCGTCGCCCTGCGCCTTGAGGCAGGAGTTGGGCGCCGTCTTGAACTGCCAGGTGTCGAGCAGCGGCCACGAGTCGACCGGCAGCTGCAGGTGCTGGTACGCCGGGTTCACCCGCATCGTGTAGGGGCCGTCGTGCTCGGGCTTCCCGTTGATGAACGCCATCGCCTTCGGGTCGGCCGCGATGTAGGACGACAGCTGGTACATGACCTGGGAGCTCGTCGAGTTCACCAGCAGCGTCGCCGCCGACTCCGACCAGTGCCCGAGGTCGAGGCCCGGGTTGAGCTTGTAGAAGTCGGGGTCGAGGTTGAGCGAGAGCGGGTTGTGGGCGAAACCCGGGTGGCTCGACGCGATCGACGTCGAGCCCGGATAGGACTCGGTCAGGAGCTTGGCGAGCAGGAGGGCGTTGAGCTTGATCGACATCTGCTGGCCGGCGTTGTCCGGCTTGTCGATGTCGAACGCGATCGCCCAGCCCGTCGCCGCGGTCGGCGCGTAGCCGACCGCGCTGTCCTGGGCTCCCCGGGCGGAGACCTCCGCTGCCGCAGCCTCACCGCTCTTCATCAGGGCGAACGCCGCGTCGTCCGGCATCACGTTGTCCTGCCAGTTGAACCGCTTCTTGTTCAGGCAGTACGCCGGCACCCACTGCAGGGCGGTCTGGTCGAGGAGCTCCGAGCCGTAGAACGGCACCGGCTTGCCGGCCTTGGCCACCGTGCACACACTGGGCGGCGGCGAGAAGTCGAGCGGCACGGGGACCCGACGGTCCCAGTTCGACGCGGAGGTCCAGAACCCCGGCGCTACGGCGTCCTGGGGCGCCTGCCCGTTGTTGACCTTGCCGGCCGGAAGGTCACCCACCTGGTTGCACGCCGCCGCGGGGTCCGGGTCGTCGCAGTTGATGCCGTCGATCGGGATGACCTCGAGCGTGCACGGCACGCTCGACGAGCAGCCCAGCGACTGGTTCTCCAGGGACGTCCGTACCTCGAACGGGAAGGTGCCCGTGCCGTCGGTGTTGGTGAACGCGTAGACCTCGTTGGGGATGCTGACCGAGTTCACCGTGGCCTCGGGCGGCATCGACTGGGACGAGCACCCGGGATAGAGCCTGCCGCCGGTGGCCCGGAACGGGGTGATCGAGTAGTCGAAGTTGTCGTTGACGTTGCAGCTGGACGGAACGTCTGCCGCGTCGATGCCCTGGAGGTGCTCGGTGCTGTCACCGCTGGAGGCGTCCTGCTCCCAGATTCCCTCGCCCGGGCTCGCGGAGTTGGTGCGCTGGAAGTAGGTGTTGGTCCAGCAGGTCTCCGGCGTGACTGCCTCGTGGCCCGCCGGCACGTTCCCGTGGTAGTTCTTCGGGTCGACCCCGCGACACTCCATCAGCACGACGGGGTACTCCTGGGGCAGCCCGCTCTCGCCGTAGGGGTTGAGCGAGCGACCGCCGGTGACGTGGGCTCCCGACCACCTCACCGTGATCCGCTCGTGGTCCTGCATGTCGGTGTGCTTGTCGACGGTGAGCCGGAAGCAGGAGGAGGTGCTGGTCGCGCCACCGGCGTCGAAGAAGTCCCGGTGCAGCGGCTCGGTCGCCGACCACGAGTCGCCCGTGGCGTGGCCGCCGTACGACTCGGTGCAGCTCGGCGCGGCCGAGGCCGTCTGCCCGGGCAGCAGGGCCACCATCGTCGCGCAGGCGATGGCGAGGGCGGTGAGCAGCGCCCAGAGCCTCAGGACGCGCGTCATCCGGTGGCCTTCTGCCGGCGCAGCCAGGCGACGTAGAGGCCAGGCAGCAGGACGATCGCGAGCAGCAGGATCACCGCACTCCAGCCCCAGATCGTGTTGTCCGAGCTCTGCGCCGCGAGCTCCGTCGCGGTCGGCGTGGTGGCGGCCGTGGTGAGCGTCCCGTCGGCGGTGGTGGTCGTGCCGTCGCCGGTGGTCACCGGCGTGCTCCCACCCGGCGGTGCCGCCGTCCCGTCCGGCAGGGTGCCGCCGGTCGTCGTCGTGCCGTTCTTCGTGGTGCCGTTCTCGGTGGTCCCGCTGGTGGTCCCGCTGGTGGTGTCGCTGCTCGGGTTCGTGCCGTTGGTCCCGGGCGCCACGGTGCCGTCACCGCAGGGCGGGTTCGTCGCCTTCTGGCACGCCAGCGGCATGGGCGCGACCTGGGCCAGGTGGTTCGCCCCCAGGTCTCCCTTGACGAACGTCGGGTTGTTGCAGGTGGCCAGGTTGGCCGACGGGTTCTTGATGTGCACGCCCGGCACGGCGCCGCCCTGGGCGGCCGGGCCGAGCTTCTCGAGCTGACCGAACGCCGCCTTGACGAGGTTGAGTGGCAGCGGCGAGTAGCCGTACGGGCCGGCGAGGCGCTGACCGGTGCACAGCGAGTAGCTGAGGAAGTCCGCGAGGGTCTGCCGCTTGGGCACGGTCATCCGCTGGTCGGCCTTGGCAGCCGGGATGATCATGTAGGAGTACGAGGAGAGCGGGTAGGTCCGCGGGTCCTTGTACGTGTAGACCCGGTCGAGGTTCTGGGTCAGGTAGCTGTTGGCGGGGATCCCGCTGGGGTTGCAGGTCCCGTTCTTGTTGCAGCCCACGATGGTGGCCTGGGTGAGCGCCACCGCGACGTTGTACTGGGTGGGCTGGACGAAGTAGCCCGACCGGTTCTCGACGTACACGACCGGGTAGTGGGCCTGCAGCGGGTAGGAGTACGCCGTGTAGCCGATCTCGCCCTCGCCGCCGGAGCCCTTGACGGTGTTCATCACCCCGGCGTCCTGGGCGACGGCGATCTGGCTGCCCTGACGGGGGAAGATCGAGGTCAGGCCGGCCTTGCCGCCGTTGAAGGGCCTCCACAGCGACGGGTACTGCTTGTCCATCCACAGCGTGAACTGGGCTGTCGCGCCGGAGCCGTCCGACCGCACGACCGGCTTGATCGTCTCGGACGGCAGGGCGTGGCCGCCGTTCTCCTTGGTGATCGCGGGGTCGTTCCAGTTGGTGATCTTGTTGGTGAAGATCTTGGTGATGGTCTCCCCCGACAACCGCAGGTTGGTGACCAGGTGCCCACCCACGGTGACGTGGTAGGTGAACGCCGTGCCACCGGCGACCACCGGTGCGTAGGCATAGGGGCGCGTGCTCGCGTCGGTCTGGCCGGTGGTCGGGTCCACGCCCTGGTAGGGGATGTCGGAGTCGCCGAAGTCGGTGACGCCGTTGGCGAAGTCCTTGCGGCCCTGGGAGGAGCCGGACTGGTTGAAGGTGATCCGCATCCCGTACGCCGCTTGGACCTGCGCGATCCAGGGCGCGATGATCCCGTACGCCCAGGTCGAGCCCGAGCCCTCGATCTCGGCGTACTCCGGAGAGGCACCGGCCGGCCCTCCGGACAGGAGGGTCACCACGCTCAAGGCGAGGGCAGCGGCCACGCCGCGCAGCGCGGCGGGTCGGGTCGGGCGGCGTCTCACGGGATTTCCTCGGGGTCGACGGACGGGTCGGGAGCGAAGCTGGTGGGGCGGGTCAGCGACACGGAGCGCTGGATCCGGCGCCACGCGGACGGCTTGGTCGAGGGTGGGCGCGCCAGCAGGCGCGCGATCACGAACAGGATCAGGACGAGCATCAGGAGCACGGCGGCCGTCGCGTAGCCGCGCACCACCGCCTGCGGCTCGGGGGCGATGACGCTGTTGAAGACCGACAGCGGGAGCGAGCTCATCACGCCGTGCATCGGGTGCGTGACCAGGAACGTGGCGTAGCCGGACGCGATCAGCACGGGCGACGTCTCGCCGATGCCTCGTGCCACGGCGAGGATCAGCGCCGTGGCCAGGCCGGGTCGGGCCGTCGGCAGGACGACGTGCCAGACCGTCCGCCACCGGCTCGCGCCCAGCCCGAACGAGGCCTCCCGCAGGCTCCCCGGTACGACGCGGAGCACCACCTCGGAGGCGCGGGCGATGATCGGCAGCATCATCACGCTGATCGCCAGCGCACCCGCGAAGCCCGAGCGGGGCTCGCCGAGCAGGATGATCCAGACCGAGTAGATGAACAGGCCCGCGACGATCGACGGCAGCGCCGTCATCGCCTCGACGACCGTCCGGATCATCCGGGCGAACCTGCCGCCCACCTCGTTGACGTACACCGCCGTCGCGACGCCGAGTGGGAGCGTGATCGCGATCGCGATCCCCAGCTCGATCAGCGTGCCGACGATCGACTGCAGGATGCCGCCCTGGTCGTACGGCGCATCGGGCAGCGTGGTGTGCATCGTCTGGGTGAAGAAGTTCCAGTGGTGCAGGGCCGCCCAGCCGCGGATGAAGACGAAGCTGAGGATCGTGATGAGCGTGCAGAACACGATCAGGGCAGCGGTGGAGAAGACCCACTGCGCCACCCGGTCGGCCATCGCGACGGGGCTGTCGATGACGAGCGTGCCCACGGCGAGCAGCACCACGTTGCAGAGTCCGGCGACCACCACGAACCAGCCGAGCCCCTCGACCGGCAGCAGCCGCTCCACGATCACCCAGGCCAGCGCGACGGCGGCGAACCGCGCACCCCAGGTCAGGAAGCGGTACTCCGCGGGGAGCAGGCCCAGCGACGTGCGCGGGACCGGACGGTCCTCCGCCGAGCGTCGCGGCGGCAGCACCGTCCGCGGCGCCTCCGCGACCCGCGGCTCGTCCCGCGCGAGCACGGCCGTCATGACGTCTCGTTCCCGGAGCGGCTGCGGTTGACCACGATCGCCGCCAGGGTGTTGACGATCAGCGTGATCACGAAGAGCACGAAGCCCGCTGTGAGCAGCGCCTTGAGCTGGATCCCCGTGGCCTCGCCGAACTGCGCCGCGATCGTGGAGGACACCGTCGCCGTGCCGGTCTCGAGGACGTTGGGCTTGATCTGGAAGACCTGGTTGATGATCAGCAGGACCGCGATGGTCTCCCCCAGCGCTCGGCCGAGGCTGAGCATGGTCCCGCCGATGATGCCGCCCTTGCCGAACGGCAGGACGACGGCGCGGATCATGCCCCACTTGGTCGACCCCAGGGCCAGCGCCGCCTCCTTCTCCCCGGGAGGCGTCTGGCTGAAGACCTGGCGCATGATCGCGCAGGCCATCGGGAGCACCATCATCGCCACCGCGATGCCGGCGATGAAGGCGCTCTTCTGGAAGGACGACTGCTGCGGAGCCAGGTTCGCGGCGTTCGGGTCGGCATGCACCGTGAAGCAGACCGGCAGCAGCGCGACCGCCGCGGCGAGGGAGATGTAGAGCGGGATCTGCGCCCAGCGGCTCTTCACCTGCGCCGCCCAGCGCACCACCACCCAGATCGCCGCACTCGTGAGCATCAGGTCCACCAGGAAGGTCAGCGTGTTGCCGTGCGCAGCGAACGGGCCGACGTGGCGGTCGACGAACATCGCGACGTCGCTGGCATGGGGCTGGATCAGGTCGCGCGCCCAGAGGCCGTAGACGATCGACGGCACCGCGGCCATCAGGTCGATCGCGGAGACCAGCGTGGCTTGCAGCTTGGGCGGTGCGTACTCGCTGATGTAGAGCGCGGTGGCCAGCGCGAGGGGGAACGCGATCGAGATCGCGATGAGCGCGACCTCGACGGTGCCGACCAGCAGCGAGGCGACGCTCACCCGGTCGGTGTCGAAGTTCCAGCCCTCGTGCACGCTGAAGAAGCTGGGGCCGTAGTGCTTCAGGGTCGGCAACGACTGCAGGGCCAGGAAGACCCCGATGCCGCCGGTGATGATCAGGACCGAGGCACCGACCGAGCGGAAGGCGTGCTCGAAGACGGCATCGCCGCCCGTCGGCCTCCGCGAGATCTTGCGGGGGGTCGGCGCTGCCTCGGCCGGCGCGTCCTGGAGCGGAAGGCTGGTCATCGCGCGGACCACCGTCCCGCTGCGGGGACGCCAGACCGGCCGGGCCCGGTGACGGTGGACTCGGGGCCCGGCCGGAGTCTGGTACGTCGGACCTTGCCCGAGAGGGGGCGGAGCAGGAACCCCTCGTCGGGGGGTGCCTGCGCAGGAGTCGTCGTCACCTAGTCGTGCTCTCGTTGTCGGCCGGCCCCACCGTGGGCCGAGACGAGAGCAGCGTGGAGAGCGCACCCCAACGGGAGTGCGGAGTCAGGTGAACGAGACGAGAACAACCAGATGCCGTTGCGCGAATCCCCAACCCAGGCTGGGGATTCTGGCCCCTACGGGCCACGGGCCGGACCGATCTCGCGCCTGCGCGACACCCTCATGACGCCTGGCGTTCATGTTGGCGTGTCAGGTTCCCCACCGTGGACGGCTGGGTGGTCGCGTCGGACCGGGTCTCGCGGATCGTGCTGCCCGCTGCCTACCGGGCAGGGAGCCAGGTCGCGCAAGGAGCCCAGCGGGTGCCCGAGAAGTGGGGTCACGCGGTCGATCAGGGGGCCGGGCAGACCCTGTGCGGGCTACCCGTCCGCGGGCTGTTCCGCTTCGACGCGATGCTCTTCGAGCACCTCGGCCATCACCTGCGCTGTCGCGTCTGCGACGAGGTGGCCGGGCATCCCCACGCCCACGCCGTGTCAGGCAACAGACGACAGGCGGGCGGCCGCGGAGCGGACGCGCTCGTCGGTGGCGGTGAGGGCAACCCGGACGTGACGCCGCCCGGCGGGGCCGTAGAAGGTGCCGGGGGCGACCAGGAGCCCGAGCCCGGCGAGGTCGGCGACGGTGTCCCAGCAGTCCTCGTCGCGGGTGGCCCAGAGGTAGAGCGAGGCCTCGGAGTGGTCGATCCGGAAGCCGGCACCCTCGAGGGCTGACCGCAGGACGGTCCGCCGGGCTGCGTAGCGCGCGTGCTGCACGGCGGCGTGCTCGTCGTCGGACAGGGCCGCGGCCATCGCGACCTGCTGCGGCCCGGGCTGGATGAGCCCCAGGTTCTTGCGGACGGCGAGCAGCTCGCCGACGACGCTGGGGTCACCGGCGACGAAGCCGCAGCGGTAGCCGGCCAGGTTGGACCGCTTCGACAGGGAGTGGACGGCCAGGATCCCTGCGTGGCTGCCGCCGCTGACGTCGGGATGGAGCACCGACACCGGGTCTGCCTCCCAGGCGCACTCGAGGTAGCACTCGTCGCTGACCAGGAGGGTCCCGCGCTGGCGGCACCAGTCGACGACCTTGCGCAGGTGGTCGACCCCGAGCACCCGCCCGGTGGGGTTGGCGGGCGAGTTGACCCACAGCAACGCCGGCCGCTCCGGCCCGAGCTGGGTCAGCGAGTCCGCGGCCAGCACCCGGGTCCCCGCCAGCGCCGCGCCGACGGCGTACGTCGGGTAGGCGAGCTCGGGGTGGACGACCAGGTCACCGGGGCCGAGGCCGAGCTGGCTGGGCAGTGAGGCGACGAGCTCCTTGGTACCGATGACGGGGAGCACGCCCTCGAGGCCGAGGCCGGTCACCCCGTGGCGGCGAGCCAGCCAGTCGACCGCCGCCTGTCGGGTCTCCGCCCGTCCGATCGTCGTGGGGTAGCCCGGCGAGTCGGACGCCGACTCCAGGGCGCGTCGTACGACGTCGGGCGTGGAGTCGACGGGCGTGCCGACCGAGAGGTCGACGATCCCGTCGGGATGGGCGCGCGCCCGCTCGGCGTGGGCCGTGAGCTGGTCCCAGGGGAAGTCGGGGAGGCGTTGCGAGACGGTCACGACGTGGTCAGGTCGACCGGCCCAGCACGACGCTCGAGCTCGCGACCGACCCCGGAGAGGTCACTCGTCGTGCTCTTGCGGCGGTAGCGCCGCGACCAGCGGGTGGTCGTGGTCGATCTCCCCGAGCTTGGCAGCGCCGCCGGGCGAGCCGAGGTCGTCGAAGAAGTGGACGTTGGCGTCGTAGTAGCCCTTCCACTCCTCCGGGGTGTCGTCCTCGTAGAAGATCGCCTCGACCGGGCAGACCGGCTCGCAGGCTCCGCAGTCGACGCACTCGTCGGGGTGGATGTAGAGCATCCGCTTGCCTTCGTAGATGCAGTCGACCGGACACTCGTCGACGCAGGCCCGGTCCTTGAGATCGACGCACGGCTGGGCGATGACGTAGGTCACCTGGTCCTCCTGACGAGACGAACGAGCGGTTGCACCGCAGCCTAGTATCCACCCGTGCCCGACGCCGGAACCGCCCACGGCCTGGGCCCGCATGTCGTCGGCCAGCGGGTCGTCGTACGCCGGCTCGTGCGGGGAGAGCGAGGCCCGTCCGGGGGGCCGGCCATGACCGACGTGCTCGGGCTCTGCACCTCGTGGCGAGACGGCGTGTGCACGGTCCGGCCGGAGACCGGACCGGCCGTGGAGATCCCCGTGGCCGACATCGTGACCGGGAAGCCCGTGCCCCCGCGGGCCTCGGCGCGGCAACGCGTGTCGGCCCGCGACGCCGAGCGGCACTCGCTGCCCCTCTGGCCGAACGTCGAGCGGGTCCCGCTCGGAGAGTGGGAGCTGCGCAGCGACCCGGCCCCGGTCGGCCGGCTCCTCAAGCGCGCCAACTCGTGCCTCGCCTTCGGCGACCCCGGGATCCCGCTGGCGGACGCCGCCGCCGAGGTCCGCCAGTTCTACGACGCCCGACGGCGGGATGCGCTCGTGCAGGTCGAGCGCGAGTCGGCACCCGCATCGGCCTTCGTCGACCTCGGGTGGACGGCGGTCCCGGGCGGCGACGCGCACTTCCTGGTGTCGTCCCTGGCCATGGCCAGCAGGAGCGCAGGACGCGACACCGACGTCGAGGTCGAGGAGGACGGCCCGCGGGTACGTGTCGCCCGTCTCGAGGACGGACGGGAGATCGGCTCGGGCCGGGCCGCCGTCGACGGCGACTGGCTGGGCGTGCACGCGCTCGGGGTGGAGCCGCAGCACCGCGGTCGGGGTCACGCCACCGCGATGATGGCGGCCCTGCTGGAGTGGGGCGCCGAGCGCGGGGCCACCACGGTCTGGCTGCACGTGGAGACCGACAACGAGCCGGCGCTCGCCCTCTACGGCGGCCTGGGGTTCCGGATCCACCACACCAACCGCTACCTGGTGTGGCCGGGGTAGGAACGTCGCTCTAGACGAAGACCTCGGGGCGCTCGGCGACCCGGGCGCGTTCACGGGCGTCGAGGAGCTCGTTGAGCCGGTGGTGGACCTCGTCGTACTCCGCCTCGTCGGCGGCCGCGTCGATCCGCGCGGCGATCGCCCGCAGGCTCGCCTCGATGCAGGCGACCTCCTCGGGAATGCGACGCGTGATCAGGAGCTCGAGGGCTTGGTGGCGAGTCATTGGATCCCCTCCCTCCTGCAGGTGTACCCAGTCTTTACCTTCCCCAATCCTCCGCGCCAGCACCGGACGCGGATCGTCCGGAATCCCGCGTAGCGTGCGGCCATGGCCATCGCGCGATTCCCGAGCGTCGTGCTCGACTGCTCCGACCCCGTCGCCCTCGCGACCTTCTACGGCGCCGTGCTGGACTGGAAGGTGGAGTCGTCGCCCGACTGGGCCGACATCCGTGCGGACTACGGGGACTGTCTCTCGTTCCAGCGCGTCGACTCCTACCGGCCACCCGACTGGCCGGGTCAGGACGTGCCGCAGCAGATGCACCTCGACGTCGTCGTCGACGACCTCGACGCCGGTGAGGAGGCAGTGGTCGCTCTCGGCGCGACCAAGCACGCCCACCAGCCCGGGACCCGGTTCCGGGTCTTCCTCGACCCGGCCGGTCACCCGTTCTGCCTCTGCCTCGACTGACCGGCGCGACTCACTCACCGACCATGACGCGCCCGCCGCTGGTGGTGGCGACGTGGTGGGTGAGCGAGGCGCCGGCGAGCCGGCCCCGATGGCCAGCACGGCGGCTGCCGCGAAGCGACGGTCAGGCACCGGCCTCCGACCGCTGCCGGCCGCGGCTCACGAGCAGGGTCAGGCTCACCGCTGCGAGCCAGGCGACGAAGAGGAAGTCCAGAGGCCCGGCGAAGGCGCCGGTGAGCCCGAGCAGCGCCCCCAGCACGAGGCCCAGGCGCGAGAGCCAGCGCGGCAGCGCCCCGAAGCGCATCCCGAGCGTCGAGGTCGCGGCCATGAAGACGCCCGCCATCCGCGAGGCGCCTACCCCCCACATGCCGAACCACAGGCCGTGGGCCAGCGCGACGGTCGACGCATCGAGGTCGGCGATGTCACCGAAGTGGACGACGAACGTCGGCGCAGCCGCGCAGACGGCGGCGCAGATGGTCAGCAGCCCGAAGGCGATGCCACTGCCGAGGAACACGGTGGCGAAGAGCTGGTCCTCCCGGTCGCCGAGGCGACGCCGGATCACGGCCATGAACCACAAGAACGCGACGACGCCGAGGGCTGCCAGGTTGAGACCCACGAACACGGTGACCCGGTGGCCGGTGTCGGCGTACCAGGTGGGGTCGTCGGCCGCCGACCCGACGCCGGGCTGACGACCGAGCAGGAAGACGGCGACGGAGAGGGAGACCGCGGCCCCGAGCCCCGAGAGGGCGGCGGCCTCCACCGACGAGAGCGCGCGGCGGACCCCCTCGGCGGCGACTGGCATCCGTACAGAGTGCCCGTCTCGGCGCCGACCCGCCACGTCAGACCGAGGTGGCCGCGCTGCCGCCCAGTGCGCGGGCCAGCAGGAGCCGGCGGCTGCGGGTGCCCGTCTTGGCGAAGACGGACTTCAGGTGGTCCTGGACGGTGTGCGGGGACAGGAACATCGAGGTCGCGACCTCACGGGTGTCGTGGCCCTGCGCCAGGCGGGACAGCAGCTCCCGCTCACGGGCCGACAGCCCGTGCGACCGGGCGAAGACGTCGAGCCGCTCCGCGGGTGAGCTCCGCTCGATGGCGACCGCGATGACGTTCCCGGGCGAGACCCGCGAGGCGCGCAGGGTGAGCCACACGCCGTCGGCGAGGTGCACCCGCGCCATCGCCTCGTGGTCGTCGATCCCGGCCTCACGGGCCAGCAGCTGGGCGGCGACGTTGTAGGCACACGCCGGCACCGGGGCGAACCCGTCGGCCCGCGGCAGGAGCATCTCGAGGAGCGCTCCCGAGGCCGAGGTCTGCCCGACGACGTCGAGCTCGTCGTCGAGGAGGAGCACGGCGGCGCCCGGCGGCGCAGCCGGATCGGCCGTCACCTCGTCGAAGAGCTGCGCCTGCTGACGACGCTGTACGCCGGTCAGGCGCGGCGCGAGCTCGGCCAGCAGGGCCACGTCGTCCGCGTCGTACACCCGGGACGACCAGAGCTCGAGGAACCCCCAGGTCCCGAACGCGTCCCGGAGGACGACCGACGCCACGTCGGCCACGCCGTGGTCGCGGAGCGCCTCTCGCCAGACCAGGCTGTCCTCCCGCCGCTCCCCCAGGGCGGCTGCGCCGTCGAGCCCGGTCCAGCGGTTGACCGGCGTCCCGTACCTCAGCCGGACGATGCGGGGGAGCTCCCGGAGGTCGGGCACGGAGGCCAGGGGATCCACGCCCACCGAGGTGGCGGGGTCGGTCGCCACCCAGGCGAACCAGTCGAAGCCGAGCGCGGCGCGCAGACCGGCCAGCACCTCGGCGCGGTAGGAACGCGAGTCGTCCAGATCGTCGAGACGGTCCAGCAGGGCGTGGATCCTCCGGCTCCTCGGCACGCCCATGGCGCGAGCGTACGCAGGCCGGGTGCCGCCCACATCCCCACACATCTGGGATGGTCCGGTCCCAACGGCCGACCGGAGACTGACCGTATGCAGACCCTTCGCATCGAGCACCCGATCACCGACTTCACCCAGTGGAGACGTGCCTTCGAGGCCGTCGCCGCGGCCCGCGAGGAGGCCGGCGTCCGCTCGCACCGCGTGCTCCGGCCGACCGACGACGATCACTACGTCCTGGTCGACCTCGACTTCGACACGGTCGATCAGGCGACAGCGTTCCTGGGATTCCTCCGCAGTCGCATCTGGAGCTCGCCCACCAGCAGCCCTGCCCTGGCCGGCGCCCCCGTCACCCGGCTCCTCAGCGTCGAGATCGACTCTCCCGCCGCCTGACCGGGTGACGTCGGACGGGTCGATTCTGATTCGGATCTCGCGGTGAGCTCGTCGTACCCTGGTCCCGGCGACCGCGGGGCCTGACGAACCCCCTCCGACCCGGGAGCGCAGCGGTGGCCCGTGCGTACGACGTACAGCGAGAGGCCGGTCAGCAACACCCCAGGACCGGCGAAGGTGTGGTGGCACCGCGACCTTGCCCCCGCCCACACCTCCAGGGCCTTGCCGCGACTGGAGGACGCATGACACGCACACTCACATCCGACCTGCCTCACGCCACCCCGGGATCCGAGGTCCTGCTCCAGGGCTGGGTCCACCGCCGCCGCGAGCTGGCAACGGTCACCTTCCTGGTCGTCCGCGACCGCAGTGGTCTCGCGCAGGTGGTCCTGCCCGCCGGCACCCCGGTCCCGCCCGAGGAGACGACCGTCTCCGTGACCGGTGTCGCCACGCCCAACCAGCAAGCCCCCGGCGGGGTCGAGGTGACCGAGGCGACCGTGACGGCGCTGACCGAGCCGGCCCGGACGCCGCCGTTCGAGCTGTGGCGCCCGAGCCTGACGGCCGGGCTGCCCGCCCAGCTCGACCACGCCCCCGTCTCCTGGCGCCATCCCGCCCAGCGCGCGAGGTGGGAGCTGGCCGCGGCCAGCCTGCGCGGCTTCCGGAGCACCCTCGACGGCCTCGGGTTCACCGAGATCCACACCCCGAAGTTCGTCGAGTCCGCGACCGAGAGCGGCGCCAACGTCTTCGCGGTCGACTACTTCGGCAGGCCCGCCTACCTCGCCCAGAGCCCGCAGTTCTACAAGCAGCAGCTGGTCGGTGTGTTCGAACGGGTCTACGAGGTCGGCCCGGTCTTCCGGGCCGAGCCGCACGACACCGTGCGCCACCTGGCTGAGTACGTGTCTCTCGACGTCGAGCTCGGCTTCATCCGCGACCACCGCGACGTCCTCGCCATGCTGCGTGAGGTGATCGCCGGGATGGTCGCTGGGATCCACGAGCACGCGCCGGACGCGGTCGAGCGGACCGGCGCGGCCGTGCCGGACGTGCCCGAGGAGCTGCCGGTGCTCCACTTCAGCGAGGCACTCGCCCTCGTCGGGGCCGACCCGGACGAACCCGACCTCGCGCCCGAGCACGAGCGGGCGCTCGGTGCGTGGGCCAAGCAGGAGCACGGCAGCGACTTCCTCGCCGTCGAGGGCTACCCCATGGTCAAGCGGCCGTTCTACACCCACCCCTGGGTCTCGACAGGCTCGACCAGCGACGAACCGGGCTCGACCAGCGGGGAACCGGGCTCGACCAGCGGGGAACCGGGCTCGATGGACGGGGTGGACCCGCGCTGGTCCAACAGCTTCGACCTGATCTTCCGTGGCATGGAGCTGGTCACCGGTGGGCAACGACTCCACCGCCCCAGCGACTACGACGCGGCGATCCGCGCCCGGGGCGAGGACCCGGAGACGTACGCGGCCTACCTCCAGTCGTTCCGGCACGGCATGCCACCCCACGGCGGCTTCGCGATCGGGCTCGAGCGGTGGGTCGGCCGGCTGGTCGAGGCCGCCAACATCCGGGAGGTCACGCTCTTCCCGCGCGACCTGCACCGGCTGGCGCCGTAAGCCCCTGGGGTGGTGCACGACGGCTCGGGCCGTCGCAGGATGTGGCCATGGCCAGCTACGCCGTGAACCCCGACGCCGTCGCCCACTGTCGTGCGCTGATCGAGAAGAAGCAGTACGTCCTCGACAGCGACTGGGGCAGGGTCCAGCCCGGCGCCGACGCACAGAACGCCTTCCTCGACCGCCACTCGTGGGAGGAGTACGCCGCCTGGCACCTGGGGCTGACCGAGGGCGCCACCGACGAGACGAAGGCCCGCTACGCCTTCGTCTACGGCGACCTGCGCCGGGTCCACCGGACCGCACTGATCGCGTGTGTCTACCGGGCGTCGGAGTGGCGGCACAAGGACGTCGAGCTCGCGGCCCACGACCTGCTCCAGCTGCTCGACCGGACGTCCGCCTGACGCGGCTCAGTGGGCGTGCGGCTTGCACACCACGGCCGGCACCGGCGCGTAGTGCACGTCGTACGACGCGCTGTGGTCGGCCGTGCCGGAGCCGAGGTCGGAGAAGGTACGGGTGACCGTGACGTCGAAGCCCTTGAGCCCCGGTTGCGCCTGACACGCCTGACCGCTCTCGACCACGCGCCCCGCCGGCACGACGTTCGCCGGGGTGCTGTGGTGGCTGGTGACCGACCAGCGGGGCGTCGACCACAGGCTGACGGACAGCGAGCCGTCGTGTCCGGCCGTCGGGCGCACCGTCGTCACCGAGACCAGCACGCCGTAGGTCGTGGCGTCGGTGAACGCGAGGTCCTGACCGTTGCGGAGCGTGGCGTCGCGTCCCACCGGGTAGTCACCGGTGTAGGACGGCAGGGTGGCATGGGAGCTCACGGGGAAGCCACCGAGCCAGGCGGCGTTGAACGTCGCGGTGGCGAGCTGCGTCGACGACGCCTCGTCCCCGGGCACGTCGTCGCCGAGCACGTCGCGCAGCGACAGCCCCTCCCCGGGCTTCAGCACCGTGCCGTCGAGCCTGGCCACGGCCGACGTCAACGCGGCGACGTGGGACCCGACCGGCAGTGAGAGCGTGGCGGAGGAGATCTGGCGGCGGATCCCGAGTCCGCGGGCGTCGGCACTGGTGAACGACGCCGGTGCGCGGCTCGCCCGCACGTCGGCCGTCCGGTCGGGTGCGCGGATCGCCGCGACCAGCGCGGTCGCGAGGTCGGCGGGTGCGTACACCGTGCCCGGCCGCGAGGGCACCACCTGCGGACGACCGTCGACCAGCGCGACCGTCGCGTCGCGCGGTGCGTCGGCGGGTCTGCCGGTCACGCGCTCGGCCACGACCCGGGCCAGGCCCGGCGCCCGCACGGTCGGACGCAGCCGGTCGCCGGCTCGCTCGGAGCCGAGCAGCCCGGCGTACGACGAGGGCTGGAGCCGTACGGTCTGCTGCCCCAGCCGCAGGGTCACCGCCGACGCCATGGCCGGGTTGGCGAAGTCGGCCACGAAGCGGTGGACGGCCCGGGCGTCGATCACCGGGGCCGTGGCCACCAGGGGCAGCTGCACCCGCGGGTCGTCGCTGAGGTAGGCGTTCCAGAGCTCCGTCCCGGCGCCCTGGGCGTCGACCTGGAGCCCGTCACGGGGCGGGACGACGACGAAGTCGTTGCGGTGGAACACGACGGAGCCGTCGGTCGGGCCGCTTCCGTCGCTCCGGTCGAGCCGCTGGACCAGCGTCGCCAGGCGTGTCTGGTCGAGGACCTTGACCGGATCCAACCGGTCGCCGCCGGTGTAGTAGTCCCACAGCCGCGAGAGCGACCAGCTGCGTTGGGCACCGGCGGCGTGGACGGAGGCGGCGTAGTCGACGCCGAGGCCGACCTGCTGGGGCGGCACCTGCAAGGTGCGTCCGTTGACGACGACGGTGAACGGCGCCTCGGCGCGGTCGGCGAGACCCTCGCGCAGGAGCGTGGCCGCCGTGGTCGGGTCGTGGCCGCCGATGTCGACCCCGCCGACGCGGGTTCCGACCGGGACCTTGTTGCTCGCCGCGAGGAAGGCGGCGAGGTAGCAGCCGCCGGCCAGGAGCGCGAGCCCGAGCACGAGCAGGACGACGACCCGGCCTCCCTCACCCTCGGGGCGGGTGATCGTCGGGGGCCGGTCGTCCAGCATGATCGAGCGGGCCACGGCGGAATGCTAGGGCTCGCGCACCCTGTCGCGTGGGCACACGCGCCGATTTGTCTTTCGGGGTCACAAGCCCGCGAAGAGGTCCGTCTCGAAGCCCTCCGGCCCGGCCGGCCCGGGGCGTCCCTTGGCGATCCGGAAGAACTCCGTGCCCCAGGCCCGGTTCCCGACGTTGTTGGAGAGGGCGAAGAACGGACCGTCGACGGTGACCTGGGTGCGGTGGGCACGCAGGGCGTCGAGCTTCTGCTCGACCCGGTCGTTGGCCTCCACAGCGGTGGAGATGTCGGCGTCCGGTGTCGTCATCGGGAGCGGCCCGTCGGGGTCCATCCCCTCGAACGACGTGTGGTCGCCCGCGGCGCGGAGCGACCTGAGGCTCTCGCGCATCCTCCTCTCCGACATCGCGGTCCAGTAGATCTTGGCGATGTCCCAGGGCTCTCCGAGGTCGTGCCGGTACGACGGCACGGCTGCCAGGTCGGCGGCGTAGGTCGCGACCCGGTGGGCCTGGATGTGGTCGGGGTGCCCGTAGTGGCCGAACTGGTCGTAGGTGACGAGGACCTGCGGGCGCACCTCACGGATCACGGCGACCAGGTGGGTGGCGGCCTCGGCGAGGTCGGCGAGCCAGAACGCGTTGGCAGGCACGTCGGGACCGATCGTGGCGTGTCCGTCCTCGTGCCAGACCATGCCGGAGTCGCGATAGCGCCCGAAGCCGCCGAGGTAGCGGTGGTCGGTGACCCCGAGGATCCCCATGGCCTCGGCCAGCTCCTCCCGGCGGTGCTCGGCGAGCCGGTCGTCGCGGTCGGCGGCAAGGTGCTCGAGCTCGGGCACGAGGATCTCGCCCATCTCGCCACCGGTACACGTGACGAGCGTGACGCCACGGCCTTCGGCGACGTACTTCGCCATGGTCGCGCCGGTGCCGATCGTCTCGTCGTCAGGGTGCGCATGGACCAGGAGCAGCCGCTGGGCGTGGGTGTCGCTCATGCCTCCGACCCTAGGAGCAGCGTCCGCAGGGTCGGGAGGAAGGGTCGGTCGGGCTCCAGCCAGTCGACCTCCCCCAGCCGGTCCGGAGACAGCCAGCGCACCTCGTCGTGGTCGTCGCCCGCACGCGGATCACCCTCGACCAGACGGCAGACTGCCACCCGCAGCACGTGCGTCGTCGCGATCGGCTGGTCCCCCTCGAGCCAGTGGTCGACCGCGATGCCGCAGCCGAGCTCCTCCCGGATCTCGCGGAGCAGGGCCGCATCGGGCGACTCCCCCGTCTCGACCTTGCCGCCCGGGAGCTCCCACCGACCGGCCACGGCAGCGGGCGTCGTACGACGCGCGGCGAGCAGTCGGTCACCCCGCACGATCGCGGCTCCGACGACGAGGGCCGGCTCGGCCGTCACGGAGCCAGGATCGTGGCTCACGACTGCCACCACGAAGAGAGATGCGCCGCGTGACCCCGTCCCGCCATTCCCGTGCCCCTCTACGGCTCGTCCTCCGCCGGGAGGACCGCTCGAGACTATCGGTGCACGACCTGGACGTTCCGGCGATCCGCGCACAGGGTCTCGGGTGGCTCAGCGGGTCGGCCGCGGCCGTGGAGCCGCTACGGCACGATGGGGGCGTGACCTCACGGCAACCGCGCTGGGTGTACGACGAGGGCGACGAGCCCGACCCGCGTTTCACCCTCGCCAACGAGCGGACCTTCCTGGCCTGGGTCCGTACGTCGCTCGCCATGCTCGCGGGCGGCGTCGCGCTGCACGCACTCACGATCTCGGGCCCGCACCACCTCCGGACCATCCTCGCGGTGGGCCTGATCGGGCTCGGCGCCGTCGTCGGGCTGGGCTCGTTCGTGCGGTGGGCGCGGGTCGAGCGCGCGATGCGGCGTCACGAGCCGCTGCCGCCGTTCGGGCTCGGCGTCGTCATGACGGCCGCACTCGTCGTCGTCGCGGCGCTGCTCGTCGTCATCCTGATCTGACCGGTCAGCGCTCGACCCAGAAGGCCTTGTAGGACAGGGCCGGGTGCCGGTGGGGCCGTGTCGTGCGACCGACGACCGGATGGCCCCACGACTCGACCGCCGCGGCGAGGTCGTCGCGATCGGTCTCCTCGTTGTGGGTGCCGATCACCAGGCGACCGCCCGGCTCCAGGAAGGTCAGCAGGTGGCCGACGTAGTGCTCGCGGCTGCGGGCGGGGACGTAGTCGAGCCCGGTGCGCACGTAGTCGAAGCGGCGCGGCGGTCGCCACGTGGCCGCATTAGCGGTCCAGATCCGGTCCGCCCACTGCGGGCACCGGTCGCGAGCCAGATGGGCCAGGCGGGCCGAGATGTCGACGCCGTACGGCTCGAGCGCACGGCCGTCGTCGGAGCCCCACGCGGCGACCGACTGCATCAGCAGGCCGTTCGCGCAGCCGACGTCGAGGAAGGTGCCGTCACGGTCCACCGCGTCGAGGATCAGCCGGCGGCCCAGCTCCCAGGACCGGGCGTCACCGCTCTTGCCGGACTGCGACTGCGGGGTCTCACCGGCGAGGTACGCCGGCTCCACGAGCGCGAGGACGGCAGCGTGCCACCCGTCCTCGTCGATCTCGCCGCCCTCGAGGGCGGCGTCGATCTCCGCGAGCTCGCGCCACCCGCGTTCCTTGGCGCTCTCGAGCTCGGGATCGGACGGGGACGTCATGCCCCCATCCTGTCGCAGCCTGGATCAGGCTGCGCGGTGGTGCGTGACGCGGCGGAGCATGGCGCGCAGACCGGAGTCGGCGTGACGGGGGCGGCGCAGCGGCAGCATGTCGGTGCGTCCCTCGTGGATCGCGATCATCAGGATCGCCTCCTCGTCGTACTCCGCGGCGAGGCGGTCGGCGCGATCGAGGTCGTCCTCGGCGACGGCGGTGTTGACGGACTCGACGTAGCGGTCGTGCAGGACGTTGAGGTCGTCGATCAGGCGGGGCATCGTGGTGTCCTTCGCTGGTGGTGTCGTGCTCGTACCTTCAGTATGCTCCGAACTTTTGGATCGATCCAATCACCGCGCCTGTGATGTCGCTCTCGGTGGGGGCGTGGCGTTTTCAGGCGTCGTCCGCCCGCGGCCGCCCACGCTTGGGCAGGGGCCCCGCGCGCTGCGGCATCCGCCCCGCCTCGGCGAGAGCGCGCCGCAGCAGCAGCTCGATCTGGGCGTTGACGCTGCGCAGGTCGTCGTCCGCCCAGCGCACGATCGCGTCGTGCACGGCGGGGTCGACCCGGAGGAGGACCTGCTTGCGGCTCACGTATACAGGGAGCCGGCGTTCACGACCGGCGAGGGTGGCTGGTCCCCGCAGAGCACGACGAGCAGGTTGCTGACCATGCTGGCCTTGCGCTCCTCGTCGAGCTCCACGACCTCGTGGGCGGCGAGCCGGTCGAGTGCCATCTCCACCATCCCCACGGCTCCCTCGACGATCCGGCTGCGGGCCGCGACGACGGCGTTGGCCTGCTGCCGACGGAGCATGGCCTGGGCGATCTCGGAGGCGTAGGCGAGGTGCGAGATCCGGACCTCGACGATCTCGACTCCGGAAGGCCGCCGTGTCGTCCGTCCACGGCTGCGAGACCCGGGTCAGCCCGCGACCGGCCCCGTCCATGACCACCGCGGCAGCGCAAGACCGTCGGGGACGTCGTCGGCCGAGTCGGGGTGGGAGTCCATGACACCGATCCCCCACCGGAACCAGGCCACCAGCGCGGACCGGAGCTCGGCGTCGTCGGGCAGCCCGGCGTCGTCCAGGGCCTCGACGAAGCACGACACCGCGCGTTCGTCCATCTCGTGGTGCTCGCCGTTGCCGGAGTGGAGGCGGACGACATGGCTCTGGTCACCCATCGTCGCGGTGTAGGAGTCGGGGCCGCCGAGCTGCTCGGCCCAGTACGCCGCCAGCCGCTCCGTGTGGTCGTCTCGGTAGCCGTGCTCGAAGGCATGGGACACGACCGGGTCGGCCAGCACGCGCACGTGCCACGCGTGCGCCAGGGCCAGGACGCCCTCGCCCCCGCCGACCGCGTCGTACATGGACTCACGCACCTCGCCACTGTGGCACGGGCCTCGTTCGGATGGGTACGGACGTGCCATGACCGAGACACCTGCACCCGAGCACGAGCGGCCCGACGGGGTCGACGGAGCCACGGTCGACGCCGTCGGCAAGCTGACCAAGGCGCTCGAGACCACCGAGCGCGCCCGTGGGCACCTCTATGCGTTCCATCAGCTCGCCGGCGAGAGCGACCGTCGCGTGGAGGAGGCCATGCACCTGCTGCGCGACGCCGGTCACCCCGCGTGGGCCGACCGGCTCGAGACGGAGCTGTTCGGGCGCAACGTGCTGGAGGGTCGGTGGACCTTCCAGATCGTCGAGGAGTACGACGACGGCTACTGGACGGTGTTCCGCGAGCTCGAGGCGGCCGTGCGCGACGACCTCACCGCCGGCCGCCGCCACGTGCGCGAGGCCGGGATGAAGGAGGACCACCGCACGCACGGGAAGCCGGGGCACGCGGCCCGACCATGACCCGGTCAGGATCTCGCCCGCTTAGGGTGAACCTGACGGAGCGGGAGGGCACCAGCCTCGTGGCCCGGAAGGACGGTCATGTCAGCAACCCCCGTGCAGCCACCACCGCTCGCGTGGAGCTGGTCGTCCGTGGGGCGTGGCGTCGTCCTCGCCGTCCCGGCGTCCGTGGCCGCCGTGGACGACGTCCGAACGGCGGCCGCCCTGGCGATCGGCCTGATGCCGGTGGCCCCCCTGCCGCTCGCGCCCGCACGCAAGGGCCGGCTGCGGGCTGGACTGTTCGGCGTGCTCGCAGCGGCCTCGATCGTCGTAGGGGGCCTGCTCGCCGTGTGGCCCCCGCTGGCCGTGGCGGGGATCTTGGCGATCGCGGTGGTGGCTGGACGCGCAGTGGCCCAGCGACCTTCGGCCATGCTCGTGCTGACCCTGTGTCTCCCCCTGGTCGGGATCGGGCTCAGCTATCCGGGTCTGTCGACAGTAGGCCCGGTCGCGGCGCTCATCGTGCTCGGGTCGGCGTACGCCGTGGCGGTGTCGCTGTGCTGGCCGGCGGGGCCGTCGAGGCAGCCGGCGCCGGCTGCCTCGGCCCTCCCTCCGGGGGACCTCGTCCGCTACGGCTGGCTCGCCGGGCTGGCCGGCGCGGTCTGCGCTGCGGTCGGCTTCGCCCTCGACCTCGAGCACGTCGGTTGGGCGACCGCGGCGTCCCTCCTGGTGATGCGCCCCGCGCCTCTCCAGCAGAGGCAGCGCTCGCTCGACCGGCTCGGTGACGTGGTCCTCGGTGCGATCGTCGCGGCCACCCTGGTACTGGTGGACCCGCCCGGCGGGGGCTATGCGCTCGCCATCGGGCTCGCCGTCGTCGTCGCCACGGCCACGGGTGGGAGCCGTCGCTACGTCCTGCCGTTCTTCACGACGTTCTTCGTCTTCCTGCTCCTGCTCGGCGACGACCCGTCCGACGCGCGTTCCCGCTTCTGGGAGCGCGTGGGCGAGACCGCGTTGGGGGTGGGAGTGGCCGCCCTCTTCGGGTTCGTCGTACCTGCCGTGCTCGACCGTCGGACGGCGTCCAGGGTCGGGTCCGCGCCGGGTGGGACGGAGGGACGGGCGTCAGGAGGGTCCGGGTAGCACCGAGGGTGGCAGGTCGAGGTCGGGGACCAGCTCGACCAGCAGGTCGCGGACCCGACGGTCGAGGTCGGCGACGATACGACGCACGGTGGCCTCGTCCTGGCCTCCCGGGTCGGCCACGGGCCAGTCCCGGTAGGCGACGCCCGGCACGTAGGGGCACTCCTCGCCGCAGCCGAGGGTGATGGCCAGGTCGCTGGCGGCGATGGTGTCGCGGGTCAGCAGCGTCGGGCGCTCCCGCGAGGTGTCGAGACCGAGCTGCTCGAGGACCTCGGCGACCTCGCGGTGGATGTGCTCCCCCGGCTGGGTTCCCCCGGAGAGCGCGGTGACCCGGCCCCCGGCGTAGTGCTCGGCGAGGAGACGGCTGATGACGGACCGGCCGCCGTTGCGCACGCACGCGAAGACGACCTGCGGGGGGCGCTCGGCGCTCTCGTCGGACGTGCTCATCGGGTGCTCCTCGCCGCAGTGTCGGGCCCGGGGCGCGGGTGGTGGTCGTGGGGGACGACGACGTCGTCGGCACTCTCGCCCACGTGGGGGTAGAGCCAGACGACGAGCCCGACGGCGACCGCGGCGCCGACGACCTGGGCGCCGACGAACCCCGGCACGGATCCGGGCGCGATGCCGGCGAAGGTGTCGGAGAAGACCCTGCCGACGGTGACCGCGGGGTTCGCGAACGACGTGGACGAGGTGAACCAGTACGCCGCGCCGATGTAGGCGCCGACGGCGGGGGCCGCGAGGCTGCCGCGGCCGGTGCGGGCGAGGGCGAAGACGAGGGCCACGAGGCCGACCGTCGCGACCACCTCGCCGAGCAGGAGGTGCGCCCCGGTCCGGTCCTGCGTGGAGAGCCGGCCGAGCGGTACCTGGTACATGAGATTCGCGAGCTCGGCACCGGCGACGGCACCGATGACCTGCGCCGCCGTGTAGCCGACCACGTGACCACCCGAGATGCCGGTGCCCGCACGCCGACCCAGCAGCCAGTCGGCGGCCGAGATCACCGGGTTGAAGTGCGCCCCGGAGACGGGCCCGAGGAGCAGGATGAGCACGGTCAGTCCGAGGAACGTGGCCGTCGAGTTCTCCAGCAGCTGGAGGCCGGCGTCCTGGGGCGAGAGGCGCTGTGCGGCGATGCCGGAGCCGACGACGACCGTGACGAGCAGGGCGGTGCCGACCAGCTCCGCGGTCAGCCTCCTCGCCAGGTCGACGTCTCGGCGCTCGGGCGCATGGCTGGGAGTCATCGTGGCGAGGTGTCCTTCGAGTCGGGAGGGGTCACGCACGGCGCCAGTCGCGCGACGCGCCGAGCGAGGTCGTCGTAGGCATGGTCGAACGCCCTCGTCGTACCGATGCGGACCGGGTCGGGCACCGACCAGTGCAGCTGCCCGGCGGCGCCGACCGCCCGTGCGCGGTCGTCGTGGTCGAGCTCCTCGTGGGCGTGGTCGCAGACCGTGATCACGTAGTCCCCCGCCCGTAGGACGTCGTCGACACTGCGCGGACCGGTCCGGGCGAGCTCCAGCCCGTGGCGACGCGCAGTCGCCGTCGCACCCCGCGCGACGACCCCAGCAGGGTGGGTGCCGGCGGATGCGGCGGGTACCCGGCTGGTCCGGGACCACAGGGCCGCTGCGAGCTGGGACCGCGCGGTGTTCGCCGTGCAGACGAACACCACGCGCGGCACGGCGACCGCAGACGGTGATGCGGGCAGGACGTCCGCGAGGGCGCCCGGGTCGAGCTGGACATAGCTACGTCGCCGGTCGGCCTCGGAACGCCGTCGGCCCACGACGCCGGCGCGCTCGAGGGTGCCCAGGTGGTGCGCGAGCAGGTTCGAGCTCATCGCGAGCTGGTGCTGCAGATCGCCGGGAGAGGCGTCCCCGAGCCGGAGTGCGTCGACGATGCGGAGCCGCCCCGGGTCCGCCAGGGCCGCGTACACCCGCACCCGACGCTCGAGCTCCGACATTGTCTCAACCTTCATTGAGGCAATGATGGCTGAGCCGACGTCGCCCGGCAAGGTCCGAGCCCGTCAGCCGGAGCAGCAGCCGCCGTTGACGGGGACGGTGTCGTCGCGCAGAGCCAGCGAGGTCGCGGCACCGTCGAAGCCCGTCTGGCCCTCGAGCTCGGCATGCGCGTCGGCGAGGACGACGTAGTTCTCCCACTTCTGCCCGTCGGGACCGGTGACCCAGTGCTTGTCCTGGCGGGCGTAGCAGCACACCACGTCGTCCTCCACGTCGAGGGCGAGCCCGGCGGCGCGGAGCCGGCTCGCCTCGGCGTCGACCTCCTCCACGGACATGCGCTCGACCCCGAGGTGGTTGAGGGTGCCCGTGCGCTCGGGGTTCTCGAACAGGACGAGCTTGAGGGCAGGGTTCTCGACGGCAAAGCTCGCGTAGCCGGGACGGCGCTTCGCGGGCTCGGTGTCGAACAGCGTCGTGTAGAAGTCGACGGCGGAGTCGATGTCGTGGACGTTCAGGGCGAGCTGCAGACGGGACATGGGTTCCCTCCAACGGGGCTGACTGACGACCTGGGGTGCGTCGTACATAGACGAATGTCGATGTGTTCTCACGGTGCCATGGCGAGCCGTCCGCTTCAAGGCCTACATCGACATTTCTCGATGTCTGGCAGACTGGCGCCATGCCCACGGTGCTGACCCTGCTGGAGCCCTCTGCGTCCACCGCCTGCTGTGCACCACTCACCGAGGCGGCGCTCACCGCCGAGCAGGCCGAGGACCTGGCACTGCGGCTCAAGGCTCTCGCGGACCCCACGCGGCTGCGGATCGTGTCGATCCTGCTGGCCAGCGAGGGCACGGAGGCCTGCACGTGCGACCTGGTCGAGCCCCTCGGTCTGTCGCAACCGACGATCACCCACCACCTCAAGAAGCTGGTGATGGCCGGACTCGTCACCGGGGAGCGGCGCGGAACCTGGCACTACTACCGCGTGGTGCCCGGCGCCCTGGCCGACCTCGCCGGGGTGATCGCCCCCGCCAGCGGCTCGTGACCCCGTCGGACGCGTGACCGCTCAGACGTTGAAGCGGAACTCCACGACGTCACCGTCGTGCATGACGTAGTCCTTGCCCTCCATCCGGACCCGGCCGGCCTCCTTGGCCCTGAGCAGGGAGCCGGCGGCGAGGAGGTCGTCGTACGACACGATCTCGGCCTTGATGAAGCCGCGCTGGAAGTCGGTGTGGATGACGCCCGCCGCCTCGGGCGCCGTGGCGCCCTTGCGGATCGTCCAGGCCCGCGTCTCCTTGGGCCCCGCAGTCAGGTAGGTCTGGAGCCCGAGGGTGTCGAAGCCGACGCGGGCGAGCTGGTCGAGGCCGGACTCCTCGATGCCCATCTCGTGGAGCATCTCGTGGGCCTCGGCGTCGTCGTCGAGCTCGACGAGCTCGGACTCGAACTTCGCGTCGAGGAAGATCGCCTCGGAGGGGGCGACGAGGTCCTGCATCTTCTTCTTGAGCTCGTCGTCGGCGAGCTCGTCGGCGTCGCAGTTGAACACGTAGATGAACGGCTTGGCCGTCAGCAACGAGAGCTCGCGGATCAGCGCCCGGTCGATCGAGGTGTTGATCACCGGCGTCCCGGCCTCGAGCGCGGCGAGCGCCTCCCGGGCTGCCTCGAGGTTGGCAGCGAGCGCCTTGGTGCCGCGCGCCTCCTTCTCGAGCCGGGGGATCGCCTTCTCGACCGTCTGCAGGTCGGCCAGGATGAGCTCGGTCTGGATCGTGCCGAGGTCGGACTCCGGGTTCACCTCACCGTCGACGTGGGTGACGTCTTCGTCTCGGAAGACGCGGGTGACCTGGCAGATCGCCGCGGACTCGCGAATGTGGGACAGGAACTTGTTGCCCAGACCCTCACCCTCCGACGCGCCGCGGACGATGCCGGCGATGTCGACGAACTCCACGGTGGCGGGCAGGATCTTGGCCGACTCGAACAGCTCGGCCAGTGGCTGGAGCCGCTCGTCGGGGACGCCGACGACGCCGACGTTGGGCTCGATCGTCGCGAACGGGTAGTTCGCTGCGAGCACGTCGTTCTTGGTCAACGCGTTGAAGAGCGTCGACTTGCCCGCATTGGGGAGTCCGACGATGCCGATGGTGAGAGCCACGGCGGGCGAGTCTACGGAGAAGAGGGCGGTGGACCCGAATCGTCCGCCCCGGCGAGCAGCTCCGCACGGCGGGTCCAGGCGAACCGCAGCACCGTGATCGAGAAGATCCAGGTGACGGTCACGATCACCGCCTCGAACGCTCCTCCCCCGCCCTTGCCGAAGATCCCGTGCTCGAGGTCGTAGAGCAGGTCCATGCAGCCGAGGTAGAGCCCGGCCGCGCCGGTGGCGATCAGCCAGAGCAGGGCGCTCGGATGCCGCCGTAGGAGCGTCACCAGAGCCAGCACGCAGGTGATGCCGAGCCACAGGTCGGCCAGCGGGAAGGCGTTCTCGAAGTCGTAGTACGCCTGGGTGTGCTCGCTGGCCAGCCAGTCACGCTGGGTGAACCAGATCGACCAGTACGCCACGTCGAGGGCGATGGCGATCACCAGCATGACGATGACGAGGCGCCTCATGGGCCAGATCCAAGCACGCACGGCTCCCGCCGCGGGCCGAGACGTCCAGGACGGCCAGGCAGGTGCGGGCCGGGGTTGCGTCCACGTGTGTCCGACGGCACACCCCGCCCCACGTCATCGTCGGCGACTCCACCGTCTCATGCGTGAGCGCGAGGCGAAGGCTCAGACGCCGAGCGTGAGACCCCGACAGAACGACGAAGGACAAACCCTGTGAAGAAGCTCATCCTCGCCCTCGTGGCCATGCTCGCCGTGGCCGCTCCGGTCGCCATCGCCGTCCCGGCCCACGCGACCACCGGCCCCCAGCGCCAGGCGATTGGCAAGGCCCACGAGTACCTGCGCTACGAGTCGTTCTCTAAGGCCGGGCTGGCTGACCAGCTCCACTTCGAGGGGTTCAGCCGCAGCGTCTCCAACTACGCGGTCAATCACATCAAGGTCTCCTGGAAGAAGCAGGCCGTCAGGAAGGCCCACGAGTACCTCCGCTTCACGCACTTCTCCTGCTCCGGCTTGATCGGGCAGCTGGACTACGAGAAGTTCACGCACCCCCAGGCCGTGTACGGCGCGCACCACACCAGCGCCTGCTGACCGACGAACGTCAGTGCCCCGGCCCGCCAGGGCCGGGGCACTTCGTCGTGTGGGGAGACGTCAGTCGTCACTACCGCCGCGGTGGCCACCGTGGTCGTCACCGGGCTCGTGGCCGTGACCACCGTGGTCGTCGCCCGGCTCGGTGCCGTGACCACCGCGGTCGTCGCCGGGCTCCGGGTGGGCATGACGGTGGTGGCCCGGCCGGTCGTCGGCCCCGTGGTGACGGTGGTGACCGGGCCGGTCGTCGGCCCCGTGGTGGCGGTGGTGACCGGCGGGGTCGTCGGCGCCGTGGCGGGCCGCGGTGCGGACCTGGGCGGACGGGCTGTCGGCCGTGGCGGCGTCCGCCGCGTAGGCCCCGAGGCCCGAGGTGGCCACCAAGGCTCCGGCTGCGGCGAGGTAGGTGATGCGCTTCATGGTGTGCTCCTCAGAAGGGGGATCGTTCCGTGTACCCACCGTGTCGCGTGGCGGGTCGGAGTCACCATCGGACGGTGGTGCTACGACCATCCGCACCGCGGGGATACGTCCGCCCGAGCCGCCCCTAGGGTGGGTGGATGCGGATCGCCACCTGGAACGTCAACTCCCTCCGGTCACGCATCGAGCGGGTCGAGGGGTTCCTCCAGCGGCACGACGTCGACGTGCTGGCGCTGCAGGAGACCAAGGCTCGTGAGGACCAGCTGCCACTGATGGGCCTGCAGGCCGCGGGCTACGACGTCGCCGCGGCCGGCACGAACCAGTGGAACGGCGTCGCCCTCGTGAGCCGGGTGGGTCTCGACGACGTGACGATCGGCTTCGACGGCATGCCGGGGTACGGCGAGCCGCTGGCGCCGGAGTCGCGGGCGATCGGCGCGACCTGCGGCGGCGTCCGGATCTGGTCTGTCTACGTACCCAACGGCCGCAAGCCCGACGACCCCCACTACGTCTACAAGCTCGACTGGCTGGCCCGGCTCCGCGCCGCAGCAGGCGCCTGGATGGACGGTCAGACGGCCCTGGTCGGCGACTGGAACATCTGCCCGACCGACGACGACGTCTTCGACCCGGCGCAGTTCACGAACTCCACCCACGTCACGCCGGCGGAGCGTGCGGCGTTCCAGGCGTTCCTGGACGACGGCTACGCCGAGGTGACCCGCGCCTACGCGCCTGGCTACACCTACTGGGACTACTACCGCCAGCGCTTCGAGCGCGACCGCGGTCTCAAGATCGACTTCGTCCTCGCCACACCGTCGCTGGCCGGACGCGTCACCGGCGCCTTCATCGACCGCGAGGAACGGGCGGGCCAGGGCGCCTCCGACCACGCCCCGGTCGTCGTCGACCTCGCCGACTGACCTCGACACGCGTCCCGCAGTCCGAGGTGAGGTCGGCCTGACCCGACCTTCGCTGTGCCCTCAGGAAACGACCAACAGCTGGTGCATCCCGTTGGCGTAGCGGTTGCGGAGGTTGCACACCACCTCATACCGACCACGTGCGAGGTTCAGCGTTACCCAGCCCACCGACCCAGCCTCGATACCCTCGCCGGATCCAGCGGCACAGGAAGCGGAAGCCTCGCCGAGGCTGCCGGTCTCGTCCACCTTGCCGCCGACCCCCGACACCCGCTGCCCAGCCGCCTGCGCAGCAGCGAGCGGCAACACCACCATCTCGTGGGTACGCCAGCCCATGTTGCCGACCACGAAACGGACCTTGCCCGCAGGCACCGTGGCGGGGACCGCCCGAAGCATCATGTGGGAGCCCATGGGAGCGACCCCACCCATCATGTGAGTCATCCCCATGTCACCGAGCATCACGTACACCGCGGTGCCCGGAAGCGACGACGGGGCCGCGCAAGTCAGCCGCGACATGTGGTAGCCACGCGGGATCGAGCCCATCATCGAAGCCGCGAAGCCTGACCGCTGGCCCATCACCCCTGAGGAACCCGGCCGCTGGCCCATCATCGGCTGTGTGTTGTTGCCGCACGCTGCCTCCAGAGTCCCCACAAGCAGAACGACAACAAGCGACATCAACGCTCTGCTCGTCCTCACACGACGAGCAGAGCACGCTCGCTCACGCCACCTACAGGGAACAAGGTCCTGGGCACCCAGGCGGCCGTCACCACTTTCCTGTGACGTGCACTCACTCGCCGCCTGCCGGCACTGCGGCAGGTACCGTCCGCACCTGCCGCTGTCCGTACGGCAAGGCCTTCCCCGGTCGTCGTCGACCTCGCCGACTAGTCGCCGTTCAGCACGACGTCTTGAAGCTCACGTGGTCGACCCACGTGACGGTCTCGTCGCCGGCGGTGTCGTGGTAGGTCAGGACCACCCCGTCGGTGTGGAGCGGCAACGCGTCGGGGTAGACGCGCAGGTGGAGGAAGACGTTGTACCAACCGGTGGCCGGGTCGAGGGTCGCGCCGGCGGCCGGGACTCGCTTGTTCCACTGCACGCTGCTGCCCTGCACGAGGATCGCCGGGGGCGGCCACCCCTCGACGGTGCCGGTGCCCTCGGTCGCCGCGGCCGGAGCGACCCACGAGCCGGCCACCTGGACGCCGTCGGCGTAGGTCACCGACGCACTGTCGAGGGTGACCGGCGAGGACGCCTTGACCATCACCGGGTAGTAGACGTAGTCGACCGGGTCGGTGCCGGTGATCGCGAAGCAGGTGTGGGAGTGCCGGCCGTTCGACTTCGGGCTGAAGGCGAGGGCCGAGGTGGTGCCGGAGGTCGAGCCGGACGTGGGCGACGTCGTCGGCTCCGACGTGGTGGTGCTGGTCGGCGTGCTCGACGGGGTGTCCGACGGCGAGTCGCTGTGCGCCGGGTGGTGGCTGCCGGTGTGGGCCGAGGTGGGCTCGGGTGAGCTGGACCCGAAGCATCCCGAGAGCAGGGTGCAGGCCCCCACCGCCACCACTGCCGTGCGTACGCCGTGACTCATGGGGCTCACGTTAACCAGTGTTGTCGGTGGTCCCTGGGACCGTGGCCGTATGAACGTGATGTCGGAGCTGGTGGTGCTTCTCCTGGGTCTCGCGCTGGGCGCGCTCGTGGGCGTGCTCTGGGCGCGGTCGCGACCGTCGTACGTCGAGGGGCTCGGGCAGGGCATGGTCGACCAGGCCGAGGTCATGCAGGGTCTCGACCGGCTCAGCGACCAGCTGCAGGGGTTCGAGCACGCGCGCGCGACCTGGCAGGGCGAGCTCCACCAGCAGGTGCTCGACATGCGCCACACCGCCGACGGCCTCCGTCGCGAGACCCAGACCCTCTCCACCGCCCTCCGGAGGCCCCAGGTCCGGGGCCGCTGGGGCGAGCTCCATCTGCGGCGAGCCGTCGAGCTGGCCGGCCTCGTCGACCGCTGCGACTTCGACGAGCAGGTCCAGCTGGCCGACGGTGCCCGGCGTCCCGACCTGGTGGTGCGGCTCGCGGGCGGCCGCAGTGTCGTGGTGGACGCCAAGGTCCCGCTCGACGCCTTCCTCGACGCCACGGCCGCCGACGAGCCCGAGCTGCGCGCGGCCCATCTGGCGCACCACGCACGACAGCTGCGCGGTCACATCGAGCTGCTGGGCTCCAAACGCTACTGGCGCTCCCTGCCCGAGACGCCCGAGTTCGTCGTGCTCTTCCTGCCCGCCGAGTCGTTCCTGGCGGCCGGCCTCGACGCCGACGCCTCCCTCATCGAGTACGCCGCCGAGCGTGGAGTCGTGCTGGCCAGTCCGACCACCCTGATCGCCCTGCTCCGCACGGTCGCCCACGGCTGGCGCCACGAGTCGCTGGCCGACCAGGCCCGCGAGATCCACCGGATGGGGCGCGACCTCCACGAGCGGCTGCGCACCATGGGCAGCCACCTCGGCAAGCTCGGGCGTGCGCTCGACACCGCAGTCGGTGCCTACAACCAGACCGTCGGGTCGTGGGAGTCGCGCGTCCTCGTGGCCGCCCGGAGGTTCGAGGACCTCGGCGCCACCGACGACGTCCTGGAGTCGCCCCGACAGGTCGAGACGGCCGTGCGCGCCGTCGGCTCGGTGCATCCGCTGCCCCGGCGCGCCGCGGACGACGAGGGGGTGGCCGAGCATACGGTGGCTCCGTGAGCGAAGCGAGATCGCGCGTCGGTCTGCCGCTGTGCGCGCACCGCCACTCCGTGCGCGCGCCGCGCGCCCATCCTCCCCACCGTCGCGACGTGCGCTCGCGCGTCCGCGACCACCGGTGCGCCCACCGCTACGTGACCCGCGACCGCCAGTCGCACGGTGACGTCGAGTGAACGCCACGCGCGCACGCGGCCACTCACCCGTGTCCCACGCCCGGCACGAGCTGGGCCCGCTGTGGGAGGGCAACGCCCCCGGCAGCGAGGTGGTGGCGCTGTCCAGTGCCGTGGTCCTCACGGTCGCCGCCGTCGAGGTGATGATGGTCGGCCACCTGAAGCTCTTCTTCGACCTCTGCTTCGTGGTGGTGTGTCTCGGGGCGGCCCTGATGGTGCGCCCGCGCGACTTCTTCACCGTCGGCGTGCTGCCACCCCTGCTGATGCTCGGGACGATGGTGATCGTCGCGCTGAACGGGCCGAAGGTGATCGCCGCGCCTCACGACGGCGTCGTCCAGGCGGTCGTGACCGGCCTCGCCCACCACAGCCTGGCCCTGTTCGCCGGGTACGCCGTGTGCCTGGTGACACTGTTCGTGCGTCAGCGCACCGCCGCCCGCTGAGGCAGGCCTCGCACCCTCACTCCTCGAAGCGGCTCGCGTCACCGGCGCCGAGCCGGACGACCTCGGGGAACCCCTCCGACCAGTCGACGACCGTGGTCGGCTCCGCCAGCGTCTCACCGGCCTCGACCACGAGGTCGACGGCGTGGTCGAGCTCCTCCTTGATCTCCCAGCCCAGCGCCCGCGGCTCGGTCTCACCCGGCAGGATCAACGAGCTCGTCACCAGGGGTTCGCCGAGCTCGGTCAGCAGGGCCTGGCAGACCGCGTGGTCGGGGATCCGCACGCCCACCGTCCGCTTCTTCGGGTGGAGCAGCCGGCGCGGCACCTCACCGGTGGCCGGCAGGATGAACGTGTAAGGCCCCGGAGTGGCCGCCCGGATGGCGCGGAAGACGCTGTTGGAGATCTGGGCGAACTGCCCGAGCTGGGCGAAGTCGGAGCACATCAAGGTGAAGTGGTGCTTGTCGTCGAGGTCGCGGATGGTCAGGATCCGCTCCCGCCCCTCCCGGTTCCCCATCCGCGTGCCGAGCGCGTACCCCGAGTCGGTCGGGTAGGCGATCAGCGCGTCGTCGCGCACCGCATCGGCGACCTGCGCGATCAGCCGGGGCTGCGGGTTGTCCGGATGGACGTCGACATATCGGGCCATCCGGCGAGTCTAGGGACGTCTCGCAGGTTGCTCACAGGTCCGTCGTAGCCGGGCCGCAGGGACGCCGCGTACCTGTGGACCCATGACTCTCTCCACCTGCCCGCCACTTCTCCCATTTCCCCCGCACCCGGCCCGTCCGGATGTCACCGTGGGAGCCATGACCACCGCGGGCCTCGAGGCGTCGGGCGCATGATGTCGCGCACGGTCGTCCGCTTCCTCGCCGTCGGTGTGTGCAACACCGCGATCGACCTGCTGCTGTTCTGGCTGCTCAACGCGCCGCTCGGCATCGCGCTCGCGAACTTCGTGTCGACCTCCGCCGGCATGACCTTCAGCTTCCTGGTCAACGGCCGCCACACCTTCGGCGCCGCCCGGGTGACGTGGCACCAGGCCGTCCTCTTCGTCGCCTCGAACGGCGCGACCATGTGGGTGCTCCAGCCGTTGCTGATCCACGCCGTCCACGACCTGGCGGCCGTGCCGCTGATGGCCGCCAAGGTGGTCGCCCTGGGTGGCAGCGTGGTCGTGAACTTCCTCCTCTACCGCTACGTGGTGTGGCCTGTCGGCGCAGTCGTGCCCGAGGAACGAGGGCACGACGTGGGCGCCGACAGGTCGAGCGAGCGCAGGGCTGAGCTCGCGAAGCCCTGACCGCGTGTCGAGACCCAGCGACAGTGCCCAGGGCGGCTCGCAGGCTCGACCAGCGGAGCGTCTCGACAGGCTCGACCAACGGGAGGCGGCTCGACCAACGGGAGGCGGCTCGACCAACGGGAGGCGGCTCGACCAACGGGAGGCGGCTCGACCGACGAGGTGGGCCCTCAGCCCTTGGCCGCGGCCCGCAGGTCTCGCCGTAGCTCGGGAGGCAGCGCGAAGATCAGGGACTCCTCGGCGCTGTGGACGGCCTCGGCGTCGGGGTAGCCGCGGTCGCTGAGGTAGGCGAGCACCCCGTCGACCAGCGCCTCCGGCACGCTCGCGCCGGAGGTGACGCTGACGTGGTCGACGCCCTCGAGCCAGGCGTCGTCGATCTCGCTCGCGTCGTCGACGCGGTGGGCTGCCTTGGCGCCGGCCTCGAGCGCGACCTCGGCCAGTCGGACGGAGTTGGAGGAGTTCGCCGAGCCGACCACGATCACCAGGTCGGCGTCGTGGGCGATCTCCTTGACCGCGAGCTGGCGGTTCTGGGTGGCGTAGCAGATGTCGTCGCTCGGCGGGTCGAGCAGGTCTGGGAAGCGCCGGCGGATGGCGTCGACGGTCTCGAGCGTCTCGTCGACCGACAGCGTCGTCTGGGAGAGCCAGGCCACCTTGGTGGGGTCGCGGACCACGATCGAGTCGACGTCGGCCGGACCCTGCACGAGCTGGATGTGCTCGGGAGCCTCACCCGAGGTGCCCTCGACCTCCTCGTGACCGGCGTGCCCGATCAGCAGGATGTCGTAGTCGTCACCGGCGAACCGCTTGGCCTCGTGGTGCACCTTGGTCACCAGCGGGCAGGTCGCGTCGATGGTCTTGAGCCCGCGCTCCGCGGCCTCCGCGTGGACCGTCGGCGAGACGCCGTGGGCGGAGAAGACGACGGTCGCGCCCTCGGGCACTTCGTCGAGCTCCTCGACGAACACCGCGCCACGCGACTCGAGGTCGGACACCACGTGCTTGTTGTGGACGATCTGCTTGCGCACGTAGACCGGGGCGCCGTAGAGGTCGAGCGCCTTCTCCACGGTGATCACCGCCCGGTCGACGCCGGCGCAGTAGCCGCGGGGGGCGGCCAGACGTACGCCCTGGATCGGCATGCCGAGGTCCACACTCATGCGGCCGAGTCTACGGACGCCCGGCGAGACGGCCGACTCGGCGGGAGACCCCGGTGTCCGCACGGCGTCGGCGCGAGGGCCTACGCTCGCGGCCATGGCCCTGGAGACCTCGCCTGCGGCGCCCGCGCCGGTGCGGCAGATCGCCCTGGCGATCTCGGGCTGGGTCGACCGGCTCGGACCCGTGTGGGTCGAGGGTCAGATGGCGCAGATCAGCCGGCGGCCCGGGCTCGGCACGGTGTTCATGACCATGCGCGACTCGGCCGGCGACATCTCCATCCCCGTCACCTGCGCGCGCACCCTGTTCGACAGCCTCAACCCACCGCTGGTCGAGGGCGCCAGCGTGGTGATCCACGCCAAGCCCGACTACTACGCCAACCGCGGCAGCCTCTCGCTGGTGGCGCGCGAGATCCGGATGGTCGGGCTCGGTGAGCTGCTCGCCCGGCTGGAGCGGCGGCGGCAGCTGTTGGCGGCCGAGGGGCTGTTCGCTCCCGAGCTCAAGCGGCCCCTGCCCTTCCTGCCCCGCTGCATCGGGCTCGTCACCGCCCAGGGGTCGGCCGCTGAGCGCGACATCGTGGAGAACGCCCGCCGCCGCTGGCCCGGCGTCACCTTCGAGACGGCGTACGCCGCGATGCAGGGCTCGCGCGCAGCCAACGACGTCATCGACGCGCTCGCGCGGCTCGACCGGCATCCCGACGTCGACGTGATCGTGGTGGCTCGCGGCGGAGGCTCGGTCGAGGACCTGCTGCCGTTCAGCGACGAGGCCCTGATCCGCGCCGTGGCCGGCACCCGGACGCCGGTCGTGTCCGCCATCGGTCACGAGCCCGACACCCCGCTCCTCGACCTCGTCGCCGACGTGAGGGCCTCGACGCCGACCGACGCCGCCAAGCAGCTGGTGCCCGACATGGCCGAGGAGCTGCGCGGGGTCGACTGGGCGACCCAGCGCATCCGGGCCCTGGTCCGCCAGCTCGTCGACCGCGAGAGCCAGGCCCTGGCCGACCTGCGGTCGCGTCCGGTGCTCGCCGACCCACGCACCCTCCTCGACGCCCGCACCGTCGAGATCGCCGACCTGCGCGACCGCTCGCGGCGTGTTCTGACCCACGCGCTGGCCCGCGCAGGCGACGACATCACCCACCAGCGCGCGCGGGCCCGGGCCCTCTCCCCGCTGGCCACTCTCCAGCGCGGGTACGCCGTGGTCCAGGCGGTCGACGGGTCGGTCGTCGCCTCGACCGCCCGCACGTCGGTCGGCGACGAGCTGAGCATCCGCCTCGCCGACGGGCGCGTCCTTGCGACGACGACCGCCGTCGAGCCGGCACCCCCATCGGAGGAGGACCATGCCTGAGGAGAAGCTGGGCTACGAGGCCGCCCGCGCCGAGCTGATCGACGTGGTGCGCGCCCTCGAGGCAGGTGGGACGACTCTCGAGGAGAGCCTCGCCCTGTGGGAGCGGGGCGAGAAGCTGGCGACGCTCTGCCAGGAGTGGCTCGACGGCGCCCGCAAGCGGCTCGACGCCGCCCTCGAGGACGACTAGCTCGCGTCGGCAGACGGTGTCGGCAGCGCGGCGTCGGTCAACGAGCCGGCCAGCGTCTCGAGGTCTGCCGACGACGCCGACCCGAACACCATCAGCGTCTCGTGGTGCCAGCGGGCCACCAGGGCCGTGTCGCCGCCCGCATCCGTCCAGGTGTCCCAGTGCCGGACGATGCCGCTGTCGAGCGTGACCGGCGCCCCGGCCGTGGGATGCGGGTCGACGTACGTCGTGAGCAGCTGCGCCGCAGGCAGCGGCGACTGACGGAGCCCGGCGTACTCGGTCGAGGACGTGAGCAGGGAGAGGCCGAAGGTCGGACGCCTCCCGGGCGCGAAGTCGACGCTGGTGGCGTACCACCCGCTCGGCAGGCTCGCCGGGTAGACCACGTCGGCACCGCTGCGCTGGGCGAAGCCCACCTCGGCGAGGTAGTCGACGTGGTCGGGCTTCACGTCGAGGTCGGTCCGGTTGAACGCGCGGAACGCCACGAACGCGAGGATCGCCAGGAGCGTCACGAGGAGCGCTCCGACCATGCCCGAGGCCGACCGCTGGTAGCGGCCCGGCTGTTCGCTCACCGACGTCCTCTCTGTTCGGCGGGCACATCCCGCCGCCGTCATCCTCACAGGTACACCTAGGGCGTGACTCCTCGCCCTAGGCTCCGCCTGTGCCACCCCTCTCCGACGTCGTCGTCGTGCTCGCGCTCGCCGGCATGCTGGCCGTGGCGTTCCGGCACCCGTCGGGAAGGGTCGAGGCCCTCGTCGGGCTCGGGTGCGCCGGTGTCACGCTGGCGACGGGTCTGCTGACCTCGTCCGAGGTGCGCGCCGCGGTCACCGACCTGGCTCCGGTGGTCGCGTTCCTGGTCACCATCCTCGTGGTGTCGGAGGTCTGTGCCCGGGCGGGTGTGTTCACCGCCGCCGCCCAACGCGTGGGCCGGTGGAGCGGCGGCCGGCCCGCCCTGCTCTTCACCGGGGTCTTCGCGCTCGCCGCGGTCGTCACGGCCGTGCTGAGCCTCGACGCGACCGTCGTCCTGCTGACGCCGGTGGTGCTCTCGGCGTGCCTCGCCCGGTCGGTGCCGGCCGGGCCCGGCCTCTACGCCTGCCTCAGGATGGCCAACTCCGCCTCGCTGCTGCTCCCCGTCTCCAACCTGACCAACCTGCTCGCGATGCCCGCCCTCGCCCTCACCTTCACCGGCTTCGCCGTGCGGATGGCGCCCGTGCTGGCCGTGGTCCTCGTCGTGGAGTACGTCGGTCTCCGGCTGCTGTTCCGACGCGAGCTGACCGGTGACCCCCACCCGGACCCGTCCGACCTGCAGCCCGTCCCCGTCTTCCCGGTGGTCGTCGTCGGCCTGATGCTGGTGGGCTTCGCGGCAGTGTCTCCGTTCGGTGGCCAGCCGTGGTGGGTCTCGTCGGTCGCGGCGGTGGTGTTGGGTCTGTGGGGGTACCGGCACGGCCTGCTGGGGCTGCCCGACCTGGTGCGCTCGGCCCATCCGGGCTTCGCGATCTGGGTGCTCGCGCTCGGCATCGTGGTGGCCGGGCTGGGGGTCGGCTTCCTCGGGGACGCGATCGAGCACCTCGTCCCGAGCTCGGTCTCGTTGGGCGGGATCGTGCTGATCGCCGTGCTCGCCACGCTCCTGGCCAACCTGCTGACCAACCTCTCGGCCACGCTGCTGATCGTCCCCATCCTCGCCCCGCTGGGCACGACCGCGGTGCTGGCCGCGCTCCTCGGGCTCAACATCGGCAGCGGGCTGACCTGGACGGGGTCGTTGGCCAACCTGCTGTGGCGCCGCACCCTGACGGCGCACGGCGCGGCGCCCGGCAGCGCGGCGTACCACCGCGTCTCCCTGGCGCTGACACCACCGGCCCTCCTGGCCGCCGCGGTGGCCCTGTGGCTGACCAGCTGATCGCGCCCGGTTCACCCGGGTGAGGTGAGGCACGCCCCTCTCGGTGTGGGCGATACTCAGCCGGTGGCGATCGACCGGATCGCGGTGGTTCCGAGCCCTGCGTCCGCGCCATCCTGTCCGTGAAGTCCACCCACGCCGTGGAGCGCCCGTGAAGATCTTCCAGAAGAGCCGCCTCCTCCTTCTGCCCGCCGTGCTCGCCCTGCTGCTCCCGCTCGCGGCGTGCGGTGGCGGTGACAGCACCGGTCCGGGCGGCCAGCGGAACGCACCGAGCGCGATCACGGTCCTGGCCGACTCGTCGCTGAAGAGCGCCTTCACCCAGCTGGGGAAGCAGTTCGAGAGCCAGAACCCCGGGTCGACCGTGACGTTCACCTACGGCTCGTCGGCCGACCTGTCCCAGAAGGCGGTGGCCGGCGACCCGGGCGACGTGCTCGCGACCACCGACCAGCAGAGCATGGTCGCGGCCCAGAAGGCCCAGCTGAACTCGCCGAGCGTGTTCGCCACGAAGGGCTCGAACCAGTGCCAGATCGTGACCCTGACCCAGGCGAAGAACACCGCGCTGAGCACCCAGTTCATCAACCTGGTCCTGAGCCAGTCCGGGCAGGAGACGCTGCGGAAGGCGGGCTTCGGAGCCCCGTGAGCCAGGCCGGGACGCGGCCGACCGCTAGCATCGCGCCATGACCGAGAGCCTGGACGTCGCGCCCGACTCGCCGGACCGCAACCTGGCCCTCGAGCTCGTCCGGGTGACCGAGGCGGCGGCCCTGGCTGCCGCGCGCTGGGTCGGTCGCGGCGACAAGAACGGCGCCGACGGCGTCGCCGTCGACGCGATGCGATCGGTCATCTCGACGGTCCAGATGCGCGGTGTGGTGGTGATCGGCGAGGGCGAGAAGGACGACGCGCCGATGCTCTACAACGGCGAGGAGGTCGGTGACGGGACCGGCCCCGAGTGCGACGTCGCGGTCGACCCGATCGACGGGACCACGCTGACGGCCAAGGGTATGAACAACGCCGTCTCGGTCCTCGCCGTCGCGCCCCGCGGGTCGATGTACGACCCGTCGGCGGTCTTCTACATGGAGAAGCTGGTCACCGGCCCCGAGGCCGCCCACGTCGTCGACATCCGCAACCCCGTGGCCGACAACATCCACGCCGTGGCGAAGGCCAAGGGGTCACACCCCGAGGACGTCACCGTCGTGATGCTCGACCGGCCACGTCACGAGAAGCTCGCCGACGAGGTGCGGGCCACCGGTGCCCGGATCAAGTTCATCGTCGACGGCGACGTCGCCGGCGCGATCATGGCCGCCCGCCCCGACACCGGGATCGACCTCCTGCTCGGCATCGGCGGCACGCCGGAGGGCATCATCGCGGCCTGCGCGATGAAGTGCGTCGGCGGTGTGATCCAGGGCCGGCTGTGGCCGAAGGACGACGAGGAGCGGGAGCGCGCGATCGGCGCGGGGCACGACCTCGACCCCGACCACGTGCTGTCCACCGACGACCTGGTGACCGGAGACGACTGCTTCTTCGTCGCGAGCGGGATCACCGACGGCGAGCTGATGAAGGGCGTCCACTTCCGCGCGCACGGCGCGACGTCGCAGTCACTCGTGATGCGCTCCCGCAGTGGCACGGTCCGGCTGATCAGCAGCGAGCACCAGTTCGAGAAGCTAGACGCCTTCTCGGGCCTCTGAGCCGAGTCCCGACGCGGGCTCCAGCAGGGCCCGGCGCACTGCGCGGACGACGGACGGGTCGACCGCCATCCCGAGGTGCGACGACCGCACCTCCACGGCCGTCGCCAGCGGGTCGATGCAGGCACGCCAGTCGACGATGCCGTCGCGCCGGGAGTAGACCGCGGTGAACGCCACCCCCGGCGGCAGCGGGGCACGGCTCTGGTCGAAGCTGGCCCGGGCACAGTCGCCGGCGATGCAGTCGAGTGCCATCAGGCCTGGCACGCCGGCCCGGCTCAGCCGGACGAGCGCGTCGAGGCTGTGGGTCAACGTGGCGTGGTGGGCTCCGGGGGCCAGCATCGGGCTGCCCAGCGTGACGATGCCCGACACGAGGTCGGGCCGTCGTACGGCGAGACCGCGGGCCAGCATGCCGCCGAGGCTGTGGCCGACGATCCGGACCGGGCGGCCGCGTCGGGCGACCACCGTCTCGATCCGCGCCTCCAGCTGGTCGGCGGCGCGGAGGGTACAGCCGACGTTGGCCCGGATGTGTGAGCGGTAGGTGCGGTGGCCGTGCTCCCGCAGGACGCGTCCCATCAGAGCCAGGCTGGCGTCTCCGGCGAGGAAGCCCGGCACGAGCATGACCGGGTCGACGTCGCGCACGACCTCGTGCCCGGCGTACGCCGGGTGGCTGAGCACGCGCCGCCCCAGCCGCGACCACGCGAGCCGGCCGGCCTCGGCGACCACACGGGCCTCACGTAGCACCGCCACCGCACGCGGTGCGGCGTACCCCTCCGGGAGGAGGAAGTCCGCGACGCTGTAGGTGGCCACGACCGTCGACGGTACGGCCTACCGGCCGTGGCGCGCGTCACCGAAACTCAGCACGCGACGGAGTTTTTGCCTACGGGGGCTCGGATACGGTGAGTTCGTGAGTGCCGGTACCCCAGCCCCCGTCTCTCCCGAGACCCCTCCGCCCTCCCGGGGCTCCACCCCCGACGCGGGGGTGGCGGTGTCACCCGAGCTGTTCGCGCCGGTCTCGTCCGGGATGGTGCTGTGCTACCAGACCTACGGCGACCCCGACGACGAGCCGCTCCTCCTGGTGATGGGGCTGGCGACCCAGATGACGTTCTGGGACCCCGAGCTCTGCTCGATGCTGGCCCGCCGCGGCTACTACGTGATCCGCTTCGACAACCGCGACGTCGGCCGTTCGTCCCGTGCCACCGGCAAGGTGACGCGTCGGATGCTGGTCGAGGCCTTCGCGGGCCGCAAGGGCAAGGCGCCGTACTCCCTGACTGACCTGGCCGGTGATGCCTTCGGCCTGCTGGACCACCTCGGCCTGGCGTCCGCGCACGTCGTCGGCGTGTCGATGGGCGGGATGATCGCGCAGACGATGGCGCTCGAGGCGCCCGGCCGCGTGCGGTCGCTGACGAGCATCATGTCGACGACCGGCAAGCGGTCGGTGGGCTGGCTGCACCCGCAGCTGGTGCCGTCGTTGCTGCGTCCGCCGAAGCCGGGTCGCGAGGCCTACGCCGAGAGCAGCGTGCGGATGTGGCGGATGATCGGCTCGCCCGGGTTCCCCCGCCACGAGGACCGCACTCGCGAGCTCGCCGGCGAGGCGTACGACCGCGGGGTCTCGGCACACGGCGCGCTCCGCCAGATGATGGCCATCCTGACCCAGCCCAACCGGTCACCCGCACTCCACGGGCTCCGGATGCCGACGCTGGTCGTGCACGGCCTTGCCGACCACATGGTGCACGTCTCCGGAGGACGAGCGACGGCCGCGGCGATCCCCGGGGCTGAGCTCCTCCTCGTCGACGGGATGGGCCACGACCTTCCGCCCGAGCTCTACGAGACGCTCGTCGACGCGATCGTGCGCACAGCCGCACGGGCCTGAACGCGCCGGAGCCGGCTGCGGTCCGTGGTCCGCAGCCGGCTCCGGCGTGAGTCAGTCGGAGATGCGCTCCCCGCTGTCGGTGTCGAAGACGTGCACGTTCTTCGGGTCGGTCGTCACGTGGATCGTGTCGCCCTTCTTGATCGAGTCACGGGCGCTGCTGACCCGCACGATCACGTTGCCCGGGGTGCCCTCGACGTCGCACGTGCCGTAGACGAACCCGTCGGCACCGAGCTCCTCGACCACGGTGACGTTGATCGGGAGGCCGCCCTCGGCGGCGGACACCAGGCGCCACGCCTCGGGGCGTACGCCGACGGTGATGTTGCCGCTCATCTTGCGCTCCGAGGTCGGGTCGACCGGCACCTGGTAGTTGCCGATCTGCGCCTTGCCCTCCACCGCCTTCGCCTCGATCAGGTTCATCTGGGGTGACCCGATGAAGCCCGCGACGAAGAGGTTCACCGGGCGGTCGTAGAGGTTCAGCGGCGTGTCGACCTGCTGGAGCTCTCCGAGCTTCATCACCGCCACGCGGTCGCCCATGGTCATGGCCTCGACCTGGTCGTGCGTCACGTAGACGGTGGTGACACCGAGCTCGGCCTGGAGCTTGGCGATGTCGGTACGGGTCTGGACCCGCATCTTCGCGTCGAGGTTGGACAGTGGCTCGTCCATGCAGAAGACCTGTGGGTTCCGCACGATCGCGCGACCCATGGCGACCCGCTGCCGCTGTCCACCGGACAACGCCTTCGGCTTGCGCTCGAGGAACTCGGTGAGGCCGAGGATCTCCGCTGCCTCACGGACGCGCTTGTCGCGCTCCTCCGACGGGATCTTGGCCATCTTCAGGGCGAACGCCATGTTGTCGGCGACCGTCATGTGGGGGTAGAGGGCGTAGTTCTGGAACACCATCGCGATGTCCCGGTCCTTGGGCGGGATGTGGGTGACGTCGCGATCGCCGATCATGATCGTGCCGGAGTTGACCTCCTCGAGCCCAGCGAGCATCCGCAGTGACGTGGACTTCCCGCAGCCGGAGGGTCCGACCAGGACCATGAACTCGCCGTCGTTGATCTCGAGGTCGAGGCCCGGGACCGCCGGGACGTCGGCACCGGGGTACCAGCGCTGGGCCTTCTGGAAACTGACTGTTGCCATGGTTGCTGCTCTCCTTCACCGGCAGGTACGTGCCGGACGATCCGTAGTGAAGTGACCGCGGTCACACTAGCCACAACCGGCCCGCGCGGACAGTGGCCTGCTCATGAACGGGCCCCCATCGGAGGGGCCATGGGGCCGCGGCCGGCCCCGAGTCGGTGGGGACTTCCCCGGGACGCCACGACGGACTGCCCCTCGACCACGGGCATCGGGACCAGGTGCGGCCCCGGCTCGACGCCACCGGCGTCGAGAAGCAGCCGGACGGCGAGGTCGCCCATCTGCTCGAAGGGCAGCGCCACCGACGTCACGCGCGGACGCAGCCAGGAGGCGAGCTCGGAGCCGTCGAACGACACGACGGCGACGTCGTCGGGCACCACGAGACCCTGCTCGCCCAGGGCCTGGTAGACACCCATCGCAACACGGTCGTTGAGGCAGATCAGACCGCGGGGTCGATGACCCTGGCCGAGCCATCGGCTCACCAGGTCGTACGCCGGCTCGACGGCCCAGTCGCACGGGAGCACGCCGCTCAGCGCCCTGCCCGACTCGGCCATCCGCTCCGCGATCCCGGCCAGGCGCAGGGGTCCGGCGAGGGCGCTGGGAGTGGGGTCCTCGCCCACCAGGAACACCTCGCCGGCCGTTCCGGACGCGAGCATCGCCTCGGCTGCAGCACGGCCGCCGGTCCGTTCGTCGGGGAGGACCGACACCATCGCACGCGCCGGGTCCACGCAGTTCAGCATCACGATCCGGCTGTCCAGCCGGCTGGTCGGCGGCTCGTGCTCGAGCGTCGTCCGGGTGACGTAGAGGAGACCGTCGACCTGACGCTCGCCCATCTCGTCGATGAGCATCCGCTCCACCAGCGGGTCGCCCTCGGTCTCACTGATCACCAGGACGTGGTCGAGGGCACGGGCGGCGGCGTTCGCGCCGGACAGCATCCGGCTGGCGAACATGCCGCTGGCCACGAAGTCGGTGATCACCCCGATCGTCTTGGTCGTGCGGGTGCGCAGGCTGCGGGCGCTCCGGTTGGGGCGGTAGTGGAGCTCGGCGACCGCGGTCCGGACCCGCTGCTGGGTCTCCACGGAGATCCGCATCTCGTCGGCACGACCGTTGACGATGTAGCTGACGGTGGTCCCGGAGACCCCGGCCAGGCGCGCGACATCGGAAAGGGTCGCCCTGCGAGTCGCCGACACGTTGCCCCGTTCCGGATCCGGTCGGGCTCGCACGAGCCCGGCGGTCCTTCTGCTGGTGCCTCCCTTGACAGGTCATCAAGGTGCCGCAATTATCAGGCTGATTCGATTCAGCATGTGGTGTCTATCACATACAGACCCGGATCTGCACTCCCAAGTCGCAGGGAAATGACCCCCAAGGAGCACTCATGAGGAGCCCCGTCATCCGTCGGACGACACTGCTAGGAACGGCCTTGTTCACCGCCGCCGCTCTCAGCCTCACCGCCTGCGGCGGTGGCGGCAGCGGCAGCGGTGGCAACAGCAGCACCGTCACCATCTGGTCCAGCATCGACGCACCCGTCCAGGCGGGCCTGGAGAAGGCGCTGGTCGCCAAGCTCAAGGCCCAGGGCAAGGACATCACGATCAAGTGGCAGCAGGTCCAGGACATCAACCAGCTGATCGTCACCAAGATCCAGGCCGGTGACACCCCCGACATCGCCTTCATCCCGCAGCCGGGTGTCGTGAGGCAGATGAACACCCTCGGGGCGACCAAGGCGATGGACGACACGGTCGACATGACCACGTTGAAGTCGAGCATGCTCCCGGGCTCGCTCGACGCCGGCACGATCGACGGCAAGCTCATGGGCCTGCTGGTCAGCGCCAACGTCAAGGGGCTCATCTTCTATCCCAAGAAGGCGTTCGACGCGAAGGGGTACAAGGCTCCCAAGGACATCGCCGGGCTCGAGGCCCTGACCAACCAGATCAAGGCCGACGGCGGCACGCCCTGGTGCATGGGCATCGAGTCCGACACCGCCACCGGCTGGCCGGCGACGGACTGGATCGAGACGCTCGTGATGAAGTACAACGGCGCGGACGTCTACAACAAGTGGGTGGCGGGCGACGTCAAGTTCGACTCCCCCGAGGTCACCAAGGCCACGGACGAGTTCGCCAAGCTCCTGTTCACGTCCGGCAACACCCTGGGCGGCCAGAGCGCCATCGCGAGCACCAACTTCGGCACCGCCGGTAACCCGATGTTCGACAGCTCCGGCCCGAAGTGCTGGCTGTACAACCAGGGCTCCTTCATCACCGGGTTCTTCCCGAAGAACATCCAGAAGGACCTCGACGCCAACGTCGGAGTGTTCGGCTTCCCGCCGGCCACCGCGGGCGGGGACAACCCGGTCGAGGGCGGCGGCGACATGATGACGATGCTGAACGACTCCGACAACGTGAAGACCGTGGTCAAGGACCTGTCCGAGACCGACATCGGCAACGACGCGGCGCCGTCGAGCTCGTTCATCTCGCCGCACACGGACTTCAACGTGAAGCTCTACCCGACCGGGACGACGAAGACGATCGCCGGCGTGGCCTACGCCTCGACCGCGTTCCTCTTCGACGGCTCCGACCAGATGCCCGCCGAGGTCGGTACGGGTTCCTTCTGGAAGGAGATGACCGCCTGGATCAGTGGCCAGGAGGACGCCACCACCGCGTTGAAGAACATCGACAGCAGCTGGCCCAGCTCCTAGTCGCCTGCTCACGACCGTCGGGGGCGGCGGACCCGGTCCACCGCCCCCGGCGCGTCCACTCCTCGCCGGACCTCCGAGTCGAAGGGAGACCAACCGATGTTGGTCAAGTCGTCCTCCACCCTGATCACCGTCCTCGTCGGGATCGGTGCAGCGCTGCTGCTCTTCTGGATCCTGAACAAGCTCGCCGAGCTGTTGCCGGGAAGGTGGGAGCACCGGGTCAAGCCGTACCTCTACATCCTCCCGGCCTTCGCGTCCATCACCGTCTACCTGATCTATCCCACGATCCTGACCGTCAACAACAGCTTCAAGGACAACCTGTCCCGCAACTACGTCGGTTTCCGCAACTACACGACGCTGTTCCACTCCCAGGAGTTCCGGGAGACGCTCTTCAACACCCTGCTGTGGGTCATCATCGTGCCCAGCGTCGCGGTCGTCCTGGGCCTGGCGGTCGCCGTTCTGACTGACCGGCTCTCTCCCGGCGCCGAGAAGTTCTCCAAGACCGTTCTCTTCCTACCGATGGCGATCAGCATGATCGGCGCCGCGACCATCTGGCGGTTCGTCTACGCCGCGGAGCCCAAGGGTCAGCCCCAGATCGGCATCCTCAACGCGTTCATCGGGATCTTCAACTGGGGCCCGATCGCCTGGTTGCAGAAGAGCACCTTCCACCTCAACAGCCTGCTGCTGATGGTGATCCTGCTCTGGGCCCAGATCGGCTTCTCCATGGTGCTGCTCTCGGCAGCGGTCAAGGGCGTCCCGGCCGACACGCTGGAGGCTGCGCGCATCGACGGTGCGAACGAGCGCCAGATCTTCTTCCGCGTCACCGTGCCGCAGATCAAGGGCACGCTGATCACGGTCCTGATCACCGTCACCATCGGCACGATGAAGGTGTTCGACATCGTCTACGTCAACACCAACGGCGACTTCAACACCAACGTGCTCGGCAACCTGTTCTACAACAACATCAGCACGTTCCTGAACTACGGCGCCGCCTCGGCGATCGTGGTGATCCTCATGATCGCGGTGATCCCGATCATGTGGTACCAGGTGCGTCACTTCAGGGCAGAGGAGGCCGGCGCATCATGACCGACACCGCGACCACCCCGGTGGCAGCCACACCGACCGGCAAGCAGCGCAAGAAGGCGACGTCCTTCGACCCCAACCCCGCCAAGGCGGGATGGCTCACCAAGACCGTGCTGACGGTGATCTGCGTGCTCTGGATGGTGCCGCTGCTCGGCACGTTCATCACGTCGTTCCGCTCGCTCGACGCCGTGAACAGCAGCGGTTGGTGGACGGTGTTCCGCCACCCGACCACGATGGACCTGACGCTGGACAACTACCACAAGGCCCTGACCGGGAACGCCCACATGGGGCGGGCCATGATCAACAGCCTGGCGATCACCCTGCCCGCGACGTTCATCCCGATCCTGATCGCGGCCTTCGCGGCCTACGCCTTCACGTTCATGGAGTTCCCCGGGCGCGACGTCCTGTTCCTGACCATCGTGAGTCTGCTCGTGGTGCCGAACTACGTGGCGTTCGTGCCGATCCTCAAGCTCTACCGGCAGCTCGGCATGAACGGCACGTTCCCGGCGGTGTGGCTGGCACACATAGGCTTCGGCATGTCGTTGGCGATCTACATCCTGCGCAACTACATGGCGACGCTACCGAAGACCATCATCGAGTCGGCCAAGATCGACGGGGCCAGCCACTACCAGACCTTCTTCCGGCTGGTGCTCCCGATGTCGGTGCCCGCGCTCGCGGCGTTCGCGATCTTCCAGTTCCTCTGGGTCTGGAACGACCTGCTGGTGGCCCTGGTGTTCATCGGGCCGGGTGAGAACGAGCCGGTCACGGTCGGGCTCACCCACCTGAAGACCCAGCTCGGACAGGGCTGGGAGCTGACCACGGCCGGCGGCTTCCTCACCATGATCGTGCCGATCATCGTGTTCCTGGCACTGCAGCGCTACTTCGTCCGTGGCCTGACCGCCGGAGCCGTCAAGGGCTGAGCGCGGTCGATGCATCGACGCCCGGGCAGCCCTGCACTGCCCGGGCGTCGTGCGCCGACCCACTAACCGTCCGGCCATGCGGCCGGCCACCCACGACCTCAGGAAGTCCTCGATGCTCTTCCCGTCCGGTGACCTGCCGTCGCCGAGGCCGCGTACCTGCCTCGAGCTCGACGACGCCCACGACGGCCTGCCCCGGGTCACCTGGGCCGGCCACGTCGCGCGCGGTACACCCGCGCCGGCCGGTGTCCCGACCCCCGGCCGCAACCCCGGCATGCCACTGCTGGGCGAGCACGCCGGCGGTCGCTACACGCGGCCGCACCTGCGCGGACACCGGCTGCGTGCCGGTGGCGGGGCCGGTCGCGCCTGGACGACGAGCTTCGAGACCCAGGCGCTCGACGTCACCGACGACGTCCTGGTCCTGCGGGCGAGCGACAAGCACGCCGAGCTCGAGATCGTCCTCGAGCTCGAGTCGCTGGCCGGCGGGTCGCTGCGGGGGCGCTGGACGCTGACGAACACCGGAGACTCGCCGTACGTCGTGGACGGGCTCGAGGTCGTGGTGCCCGTCGACGACCACCTCACCGAGTCGCTCGACTTCACCGGGCGGCACGAGCGCGAGCGCACTCCGCAGCGCCGGCCGGTCACCGACGGGCTCTGGCTGCGCGAGGGGCGCGACGGCCGGCCCGGCCTCGACGCCGCCACCATGGTGGTGCTGGGCACGCCCGGGTTCGGTACGACGACCGGCGAGGTGATGGGCGTCCACGTGGCCTGGAGCGGCAACAGCGTCCTCCGCGTCGAGCGCGACGCGGCCACCGGTACGACGGTCGGCGGGGGCGAGCTCCTGCTCCCGGGCGAGGTCGTCCTCGGCCGCGACGAGAGCTACGCGACTCCGTGGGTCCACGTCGCGACGGCCGTCGACGGGCTCGACGGCCTGGCAGCCGCCTGGCACACCTGGCAGCGTTCCCTGCCCGCTCACCCCACCGCCCAGCCGGTGGTCCTCAACGTCTGGGAGGCCGTGTTCTTCGACCACGATCTCCAGCGCCTGCTGGGGATCGCCGACCGGGCGGCCCGCGTCGGCGTCGAGCGGTTCGTGCTCGACGACGGGTGGTTCCACCGGCGCCGCGACGACACCGCCGGGCTCGGCGACTGGTGGATCGACGAGAGCGTCTGGCCCGACGGGCTGATGCCGCTCATCGAGCACGTGCGCGGGCTGGGCATGGAGTTCGGCCTGTGGTTCGAGCCCGAGATGGTCAACCCCGACTCCGAGCTGCTGCGGACGCATCCCGACTGGATCCTCGCCCCCGGACCGTTCCGGGCGCCGCGCGAGCAGCGGCAGCAGCAGGTGCTCGACCTGACCCGCCCGGAGGTCTTCGCCTTCCTCTACGACCAGGTCGCCTCGATCCTGGCCTCCCACCCGATCGACTACGTGAAGTGGGACCACAACCGCGACCTGCTCGAGGCCGGCACCGGCCGTGCCGACGGCGTGCCCGCCGTGCACGAGCAGACCCTCGCGTTCTACCGGCTGCTCGACCAGCTGCGCGCGGCGTTCCCCCAGGTGGCCTGGGAGTCGTGTGCCTCCGGGGGCGGCCGGATCGACCTCGGTGTCCTCGAGCGCGTCGAGCGGGTCTGGACCTCCGACATGACCGACGCCCTCGCCCGCCAGCAGATCCAGCGCTGGACCACCCAGCTCGTGGCGCCGGAGTACCTCGGTGCCCACGTCTCGTCCCCCACGTCGCACACCACCGGCCGGACGCTCGACCTCGACTTCCGGTGCGCGACGGCCCTCTTCGGCGCGTTCGGCATCGAGTGGGACCTCACCGAGGCCACCGACGACGACCTCGACCGGGTGGCCGCCTGGGTCGCGCGGCACCGCTCGCTGCGCCCCCTGCTGCACACGGGCCGCGTCGTACGTCCCGAGTCGTCGGACCCGGCGGTGCTGCTGCACGGCGTCGTGGCCGCCGACCGGTCGGAGGCACTGCTCGCCCACGTGGCGCTCGACGAGAGTGCTCACAACCGCGGGGTCACCGTCCGCGTCCCCGGGCTCGACCTCGACGCGACCTACCGGCTGACCTGGGAGGGTCCGGTCTCCCACTCCGCCGTGAGCATGTCGGCAGCTCTGCCCGACGTCGGCCCGACCGGCGGCGTGGACGTGACCGGCGAGGTGCTCGCGACGCGGGGGTTCTGGATCCCCCGCCGTCGACCCGAGACGGTCACCCTGGTCCGGATCGAGCGGGCAGGCTAGGGCTGGTCTCCGCCGCGCAGCCGTCGGCGACCCCGAACGGGCTTGCGGCTCACGCTGACCCCGCCCATGATCGCGAAGCCCTTGATCCGGACGATGGGGCTGTGCTCGGTCAGCTCGGCGGGCACGCTGTCGGAGGGCCCGGAGTAGCCACCGAGGATCCCGACGCCCTCCATGATCACGTGGGTCTGCGGGTTCACCTTGATGTCGGCCCCACCCATGACCGCGTTGATCGTGATCGTGACCTCGCGCGCTGCGAACTGGGCCTGACGCAGGTCGAGGTCGGCACCACCCATGAAGGCGACGACGTGCAGGTGCTCGGGCACGACCCAGACGCCCTTGCGGTCGAGCCCCCCGAGGATGGCCAGGTGCCGCTCCTCCGCCGGACCGGGGACGACGGGCGACGGAGCCGGGGCGGCCGGACGGCTGGGGAGGTGGGTGGCGGCAGTGGCCGGGAGGTCGAGCGTGATCGGGACCAGGTCGGCGTAGGTGCGCGCGGCGTACGTCGCGTCGAGCCGCTGGTCGAGCTCCTCGAGGTCGATCCGGCCCTCCCCCGCGGCCTCGCGGAGCACCTCCGCCACCCGGTGGCGGTCCTGGTCGGAGATCCGCAGCTGCGACGGGTCCGGCGTGTCCATGCGCTCAGGGTAGTCGGCCTCACTCGGGCTTCGTCGCCACCACGATGTCGCGCTCGATGGCCTGGTCGACGCGGTGCTCGAAGCCTCGGTAGGCGGGGGTGTCCACGGGCTCGAGACCGGAGTCGGCCAGCAGGGCGCAGGTGTCCGCGCGCGGACTCGTGCGGACGTTGACCGCGATCCCGATCGCTCCCCCCGGACGGAGCACGGTCGCCCAGCCGGGCACGGCAGCGGCCAGCAGGTCGAGGGGGCTGCGGTGCAGCGCGCCCCCGGACCGGCTGCCGTGCTGCACGCCGTACGGGGCGTCCGTGACGACCACGTCGACGCTCCCCGACCGGAAGATCGTCGGTGTCTCGAGCGTGTCGGCCTGCGCCACGCTGACCGTCATCGTGTCACCGGCTGCCCACGCCGCCTTGTCGACGGCCAGCTCGGCGTCGAAGCGGCGGCCGAGCGTCCGGCCGTCCCTGCGCAGCCGGCTGGTCCCAGCCGTGTGCTTGAGCCGCTTGTCCTTCAGCCAACGCGGGAGGAAGGCGGCGTACGCCTCGACGTCCCGCTCGTCGACGTCGACCCCGGCCGCGTGCCAGCCGTACATCAGGGCCTGGTTGAGGGTCGTGCCCCGGCCGCACAGCGGGTCGAGGACGTGCAACCGGTCGCTGAGCATGCGGCCGGCACTGCCGGAGGCGAGCACAGTCACGTTCAGCAGGAGCTTGGTGAACAGCTCGTTGGTCTTCCCCTGGTACTTCAGGATCGTCAGCAGGTCGTCGTCGAGGCAGTCGAGCCGCCGCAGCACGACCGGCCGCAACAGGTCGCCCTCACGCTCGAACAGAGCGAGGGCGGTGGACACGTTGGCGACCTGCGCACGCGCGGCGTCGTCCAGGTCGCCGGCGAAGGTCACGTACCCGATACCGGCGATCTCCTCGATCCGGGGGTCGGCGAGTCGGCCGGGCAGTACGGTCTCCGCGAGGACTCCGACCTCTGCGACGGTCAGCGCGGACGCCGTCCGCGCGTAGACGCGGTTGGCAGACGGCGACACGAGCAATGCATACGAGCTCACGCTGGTCGAGACTAGGGCCGGTCTAGGATCTGGTCCTCGCCCGTTCAGCTCTCGGTCCGCACAGAGGAGTGCCGCATGCCCGAGGTCGACCGTCGCAGGTTCCTCCAGCTCACCGGAGGGGGCGCGGCGCTGTCCGTGCTCACGCCCTCGATCGCCCGCGCCGCCTCGATCCCGGCCAACCGCCGGTCGGGCTCCATCAACGACGTGGAGCACATCGTCGTCCTGATGCAGGAGAACCGGTCCTTCGACCACTACTTCGGCACGATGAAGGGCGTGCGGGGGTACGGCGACCCTCACCCTGCCGTGATCCGCAACGGCTCGACCGTCTGGCGCCAGCCGAAGGGGAAGAAGGAGGTCCTGCCGTTCCGGCCCGACCTCGACAACCTCGGACTCGCCTTCCTCCAGGACATCGACCACGAGTGGGAGAGCCAGCACGCGGCGTTCGCCGGAGGCAACCACGACCGCTGGGTGCCGGCGAAGGGGACCCCGGCGACCATGGCCCACCTCGAGCGCGAGGACATCCCGTTCCACTACGCACTGGCCGACGCGTTCACGGTCTGCGACTCCTACCACTGCAGCATGCTCGGGCCGACGAACCCCAACCGCTACTACCTGTGGAGCGGCTGGGCGGGCAACAACGGCAAGGGCGGCGGGCCCGCGGTCGACAACATCCACATCCCGCCGTTCAACTGGACGACGTACCCGGAGCGCCTGCAGAAGGCCGGCATCACCTGGAAGATCTACCAGGACCTCGGGAACGGGCTCGACCAGGCCGGCGGGTGGGGCTGGCCGCTGTTCGCGCCCTACACCGGCAACTTCGGCGACAACCCGCTGATCTACTTCAAGAAGTACCAGGCCGCCACGTCGGGCCCGCTGTTCGAGAACGCCCAGACGGGCACCCAGGTGAAGAACAACCCACCCGAGCAGCAGTTCGACTTCTTCGACCTGCTCGCCCAGGACGTGCAGGACGACGCTCTGCCGCAGGTCACCTGGATCGCCGCGCCCGAGGCCTTCAGCGAGCACCCGAACTGGCCGGCCAACTTCGGTGCCTGGTACATCTCGAAGGTCCTCGACGCGCTCACGAGCAACCCCGACGTGTGGGCCAAGACCGCACTGTTCCTGACCTACGACGAGAACGACGGCTTCTTCGACCACGTGGTGCCGCCCTACCCCAGCGTCGGCTCGCTGTCAGGTGCGTCGACGGTGCGGCTCGACAACGAGCTGTACCACGGCAAGGAGGGCTCGCCGGGGCCCTACGGGCTCGGCATCCGGGTGCCGATGACGGTGATCTCGCCGTGGAGCACCGGAGGCTGGGTCAACTCCGAGACCTTCGACCACACCTCGATCATCCGGTTCATCGAGAAGCGGTTCGGGGTGCACGAGCCGAACATCACCCCGTGGCGCCGCTCGGTCTGCGGAGACCTCACCTCGGCCTTCGACTTCTCGACCACGCCCAGCGGCCCGCCGTCGCTGCCCAGCACCGACGCCTACGTCCCACCTGACAAGAACCGGCATCCGTCGGTCTTCCCGGATCCTCCCGCCACGCAACGGGTGCCGAAGCAGGAGCCGGGCGTCCGGCCGTCGCGCCCGCTCGGCTACCGGCTCCGCGTCGACCTGCACGTGTCGGCGACCGGGCTCGACTTCACGATCACGAACCGGGGCCGGCTGGGCGCCCAGCTCCAGGCCCGGTCCAACAACGTGAAGGGCGCGCCGTTCAGCTACACGGTCGGGGCGGGTCACACGCTCTCGCCGACGATCAAGACCAAGGGCCCCTTCGACGTGAGCTTCCACGGCCCGAACGGCTTCTACCGCCGGTTCGCCGGCAGCACGGCGGATCCCGCCCTCGAGGTCCGTTGTCGCCGCCGGCTCGGACGGCTCGTCCTCACCCTCCACAACCGGTCCGACCGGGCGCTCAAGGTGAAGGTCGCCGACGCCTATGCCGCGGACCACTCGGTCCGGGTGCCGAAGGGCGCGCACAAGGAGGTCCACATCCCGCTGGCCGCCACCCACGGGTGGTACGACGTGCTGGTCACCGTGGAGGGCCATCCGCGGCTCAAGCGAGGCTTCGCCGGACGCTTCGACAACGGGCGGGCCAGTACGAGTGACCCGCAGCTCGGCCACTGACCAACCGGACCGGGAGCGGGACTAGCCTGCTGCCGTGAGTGACCCCGAGTTCCGCTACTCCGACCTGCTTCCGATCGGCGCCGACGACACGCCGTACCGGCTGATCACGACGGACGGCGTGTCGACCTTCGAGGCCGGAGGGCGCACGTTCCTCACCGTCGAGCCCGAGGCCCTGCGGCGGCTGACCGCGGAGGCGATGCACGACATCGCCCACTACCTACGGCCCGCCCACCTCGCTCAGCTGCGGACGATCATCGACGACCCGGAGTCCAGCGCCAACGACCGCTTCGTCGCCCTCGACCTGCTCAAGAACGTGAACATCTCCGCGGGCGGCGTGCTGCCGATGTGCCAGGACACCGGCACCGCGATCGTGATGGGCAAGCGGTCGGAGGGCGTGCTCACCGGCGCCGACGACGGCGAGGCCATCAGCCGGGGCGTGTACGACGCCTACACGAAGCTCAACCTGCGCTACTCCCAGCTCGCCCCCCTCACCATGTGGGACGAGAAGAACACCGGGACCAACCTGCCGGCGCAGATCGAGCTCTACGCGACGCCCGACCACGACGGGGTCCCGGAGTACAAGTTCCTGTTCATGGCGAAGGGCGGCGGCTCGGCGAACAAGTCGTTCCTCTACCAGGAGACGAAGGCCGTGTTGAACCCGTCGCGGATGCTCGCCTTCCTCGACGAGAAGATCCGCTCGCTCGGCACGGCCGCGTGCCCGCCGTACCACCTCGCGGTCGTGATCGGCGGCACCAGCGCGGAGTTCGCCCTGAAGACGGCGAAGTATGCGAGCGCGCACTACCTCGACCACCTGCCGACCACGGGATCCCTGTCGGCGCACGGGTTCCGCGACGTGGAGCTCGAGGAGGAGGTCTTCAAGCTCACGCAGGGTTTCGGCATCGGCGCCCAGTTCGGCGGGAAGTACTTCTGCCACGACGTGCGCGTCATCCGGCTGCCGCGTCACGGCGCGTCGTGCCCCGTCGCGATCGCCGTGTCCTGCTCGGCCGACCGCCAGGCACTGGGCAAGATCACCCCCGACGGGGTCTTCCTCGAGCAGCTCGAGACCGACCCTGCGTCCTACCTCCCGGACACCACGGACGAGCACCTCGACGACGACGTGGTGCACGTCGACCTGAACCGACCGATGCCCGAGATCCTGGCCGAGCTGACCAGGTATCCCGTCAAGACCCGGCTGTCGCTGAGCGGGCCGCTCGTGGTGGCGCGCGACATCGCCCACGCCAAGATCAAGGAGCGCCTCGACGCCGGCGAGGCCATGCCGTCGTACCTGAGGGACATGGCGGTCTACTACGCCGGACCGGCCAAGACGCCGGAGGGCTATGCCAGCGGCTCGTTCGGCCCGACCACGGCCGGGCGGATGGACTCCTACGTCGAGCAGTTCCAGGCCGCGGGCGGCTCGATGGTGATGCTGGCCAAGGGCAACCGGTCGAGGGCGGTCACCGACGCGTGCGCCGCCCACGGCGGCTTCTACCTGGGCTCGATCGGTGGCCCCGCCGCCCGCCTGGCCCAGGACTGCATCAAGTCGGTGGAGGTGCTGGAGTACCCCGAGCTCGGCATGGAAGCGGTCTGGAAGATCGAGGTCGAGGACTTCCCGGCGTTCATCGTGGTGGACGACAAGGGCAACGACTTCTTCACCGACCCCTCCGGGGCCGTCACGGTCCCCCTCTCCGGGATCCGGGTGCGCTCCGCTGAGTAGGCCGGGACGTCATACGTAGTGGTCGTTCTAACGACCAGATCGTATGACGTTGTGCTCCCTCAGGCGGGCCGGCCGAGCCTCGGGCACCCGCGTCGACGCAGCGCCTCCTCGATCTGGGCGAAGAAGGTGTCGGGCGAGACGCGGAGACCGAGGAGCGGGATCCGAAGAACGATCGAGTCCTGCAGGGTGACGTCGTTCTGGCGGAGAGCATCGGACACCACGTTCGCCGCCCAGAGGTGCTGGATCCCGTCGATCTCGACCACGACTCCCCACTGCTCCCACTCGACATCGAGGTAGTAGCGACCGTCACGTCCCCGTCTCATCACCTGCCGGGTCGGCTCCGGCAGGCCGCGGCGACGGCACTCGCGCGCGAAATCCTGCTCGCCCAGGGACTGTGCTCCCCCGGCCAGGTCGAGGATCACTCGATGCAGCAGCCGACGCCGACGGTCGCGGCGGATCCTGAGCGCGGCGACGCCGAGGCCCTCGGCGGTGGCAAGGCGTTGCTGCACGGTCATGGTGAGGAGGAGGGCCGCCTGCCGGTCGCTCACCGCCCAGAGCGCGGCCCGGACCGCCGCCACGGCGGGTGGCGTCCGCGGAATGCCGACCGTGACCAGGTCGGCGGCCTCCCAGCGCCGGGTCTGCCGGATGTCGAGGCCGCGGGCCCGACGGACGCGGGCCCCACGCGGCACCGACACCCGGATCCGAGCGGAGGCGAACCCCGTGAGCCCGGAGGCCTCCAACGCGCTCACGCCGTCCAGCTGAGCGCGCGGACCCGCCTCGAACACAGCGGCCCACCGGCGCGCTGACGGCGTGAGCGGGCCGGTGGTCAACGCGATCGACTGACTGCCGACGCGTCGCCACCGTCGGGCACGCACCTGCGCACGGATCTGGGCGCGGCTCACCCCGAGGCCGTAGGCCTGGATCCGCGATACGACGCCTGCCTGCTCACCGGCCAGAGCCGTGACCGCCTCGAGCTCGCGGGTCGGTCTCCGGATGGGCATGCCCGCGAGTCTGGGAGCGAAGGTGGCCGCGCGCCACCGCCCGCGGCCCTCCTGTGGACCACCACCCCGGACGTCATACGAACGGGTCGTTCTAGCGACCAGTTCGTATGACGTCGCGGGGTCAGACGGTCAGGACGGAGCCGGCCAGCGACGTCCGGCGACGGCTGTCGAGCGGGGAGGTACGCCGGTCGAGACGGCCGTCGAGCAGGGCCAGGGCGCGCTCGGCCTGGCCGTCGTTGACCAGGCAGAACAGCAGGCTCTCCTCGACGATCTCGCGCTGGGCGGCGGAGCCACCGACGCGCGGCAGGCCGGGCAGGACGTCGGCGAGCAGGCGGGACGCCTGGCCCCAGTCGCGCTCGCCGGCGGCGAGCAGGGCGTTACACACCGTGGCCACGGTGGTCCGCACGGTCAGCTCACCGGACGCCTCGCAGTAGTCCCGCAGCGCGGCCAGCCTGGCCAGGTCACCCGACGCGGCGACCGCCAGGGCGGAGTGGAGCGCCACGAACGACGTCTCCGGCCGGTCGACGAGGTCGGCGCCCGCCGCATCCAGGACGCAGTCGATCGGCGGCGGTGCCGACTCGCCCGGGAACGCCGCCGTCCCCGCAGCGGAGTCCCAGTCCGAGGTGGTGACGCACCAGCGCCACAACAGGGAGGCCGAGTCGATCAGGGCCCGTACGCCGGTGACCGCGGGCGGCGCGAGCTGGGTGTAGTAGCGCTGGCGGACGGCCTCGGTGTCACCGAGGGCCAGCTCGTGCAGCGCGGCGTGCCAGGAGAAGTGCGCCCGGTGGCTCGCCGCGCGCCCGCTCTCCGCGACCCAGTGGTCGAGCCAGGCGCGGCCGGTGTCGTGCTTGCCGGTCTCGTAGAGCACGTGGGTCTGCGCGTGTACGGCGTGCCCCGACGTCGGCTCGCACGACAGCGCGCTCTCGGCCAGCAGGCCCGCGTCGTCGAAGCGCGCCTGGTCCTGGCGGGTGAAGGCCAGCAGCGAGATGTACCACCAGTGGTCGCCGTACGCGGGCGCGAGCCCCTCGACGAGCTCCCAGGCCTCCTGCTGGAGGTCGGTCACGCCCGAGAACGCGATCGTCGGCACCGCCGCCGACACGGCGAGGACGTCGCGCGGATGCTGCGCGATGTGGTTCATCAGCGCCGTGGCACCGGAGCGGCGTACGTCCTCGACCCGACGGCCGACCACGTCGACCAGACTGCGCTCGCGCTCGTCGGCCCGCGTGCGGGCCGCTTCTCGGGCCGCCTGGAGGGAGGTGGTGACGTCGACACCGGCGCCGGCCTCGTGCCCGAGCATCGCGAGCGCGGCATGGGCGAGGGCGAAGCCGGGGTCGAGCGCGGCGGCCTCCTGCAGCCGCTCCTCCGCGCCGGACTGCAGTCGCATCAACCGCTCCAGGCCGGCGTTGTACGCCGCCGCAGCCTCCGCCGTGGTCGAGAGCGGCAGCCCGAGCGGGTCGCGCGGCCGGGCGATGGGGTGGTGCCCGCCGACCAGCCGTCCGTCGGCCAGCCGCCGCGGCAGCGGGGCGATCTCGTCGAGCACCGCCACCGCCACCTGAGCGGCCTGGGCCCGGATCTCGGGGATGGCGGTCGACTCCCACAGCTCACCGCGGCGGACGCAGCCGAGCGTCCAGATCGGGGCCTCGGTCGACCCGGCGGAGTCGACCAGGCGGCCCGACACCGTCCGCAGGCCCATACCCGCCGTGCTCGGCCGGCCGAGCGCCACGCCGCCGCGCGGCGTGAGCAGGTCGTCGAAGAGGGGGTCGACCCCGGGGCTGACGGTGGTGCTCGTGCCGGTGCAGTTGACCACCCACCCGACCTCGCGCACGGTGCCGTCGCTGAGGGTGACGCGCAGCCCGCCGCCGGTGAGCGGCTCGGCGTCGACGACCTCGGCCGCGGCACGGGTGAGCAGTGCGGCGCGCTCGAGCGCCTCGACCACGTCGGCCGACTCGGGCGGCATCCGGTGGCGCAGACGCCCCCAGTCGCTGGCGTCGACGCGCAGGAACTCCTCGCGCTCGCTCTCGTCGAGCCGCTGCCACAGCGCCTGGACGACGGTCCGCAGCCCGTCCATCGCCGGGCGCCAGTCCCCGGTGGCCCGCTCCACGCGGGCGAGGTGCTCGGCCGTGCGGCGGCGGTAGTCCTCGAGGGTGTGTCCCCAGTCGTCGATCTCCGGGATCGCGGCGAGCTGGACCTCGGCCGCGTGACGCGCCGGCAGCTTCCCGTGACGCGACACCGCGTGCACCCGGCGCTCGGGCCGGCGGGCGGGTCCGGTGAGCGAGAGGACGACGTCGACCATGGTCAGGCCGGTCCCGACCAGCAGCACGTCGGCAGGGCCCGCCGCATCACGTCGTACGACGTCGAGGGCTCCGGGCGCCCAGGGGTCGGGGACGAAGAAGGCTGAGTCGCGCAGGGCCGCCGGAGCCCACGCCCAGCCCGGCGCCCGCTCCCCCGTGGCCAGCACGACCGCGTCGGCGCGATGCACCTGGGCGTCGTCAGCGGTGACGAGCACCCCCGAGCCGTCGCGCCTGATGCCAGCGGCGCGGACACGCAGGTGGCGCAGCCCGAGCGGCACGTCACCGGTGTAGGCGCAGCCCAGGGTCTCGTCGAGGTAGCGCGCCCACTCGGCTCGCGGCGCGAAGACGCCCGGTTCGGGCAGGAGCTCGGGATGGTTCCGGGCGCGCCAGGCGACGAAGTGCCCGGGCTCCTCGGGGAGCGCGCTCATCGCGCCGGCGGGCACGTTGAGCAGGTGGCGCTCGTCGGTGGTGCCGAAGGCGGTGCCCCGGGCGCGGTACGCCGCGGGGTCGAGCAGGACGACCTCGAGCGGCGTGCCCCGGCGGCGGGCGGTGCGGGCGAGGTGGAGGGCGGTCAGGCTTCCGGCCGCGCCGGCGCCGACCACGACGATGCGCGGTGTCGACGGTGTCTCGCTCATGGGTCCTCCTCCTGATCCGCCCGAGCCGATGCTTTCTCTACCTATTTACTCCACTTTGACACCGGGGACCAACTCCTCGCGCTCCTCGGCGGGTCGCCTACCGTGAGTTGATGACGTACGTCGAGGTCGCCCGGAGCAAGTCGGACCGCGGCGAGCTGGTGCTCCGGGAACGGCACTCCGAGACCGGTGGTCCGACCGTGCTCGAGCTGCGCGCCAACGGGGTCTTCGTGATGGACACCGCCGAGCACGCGTCCGAGCTCGCTCTCGCGGACGCCGCTCTCGGCCTCGTCGAGCAGCCGCGGCGGGTCCTCGTCGGGGGCCTGGGTCTCGGCTTCACCCTCGACCGCGTCCTGGGCGACCGACGGGTCGAGCGGTGCGACGTGGTGGAGATCGAGCCCGCGCTCGTGGAGTGGATGCGCGACGGCACCATCCCCCACGGTCCGCAGCTGCTGGCCGACGACCGGGCCCGCGTCGTCGTGGCCGACGTCGCGACCGCTCTCACCGAGGCCCCACCCGCGTCGTACGACGTCGTCCTGCTCGACGTCGACAACGGCCCGGGCCACCTCGTCCACCAGGCCAACGAGGCGCTCTACCGCGAGCCGTTCCTCGCCTCGGTGCGCGAGCGACTCACGCCCGGCGGGGCGGTCGTCGTCTGGTCCGCTGCCCGCGAGCCCGAGCTGGAGGAGGACCTCCGGAGGGTCTTCGGCGAGGCCGAGGAGCGCTGCCACGACGTCCGCCTCCAGGACCGCGACGACCGGTACTGGCTCTACGTCGGGCGGCGCGATCGCGCCGGGTAGCGTCAGAGGCATGAGCTCCCCAGGCCCCTCGGCACGGACCCGTACCGAGCACGACTCCATGGGCGACGTCGACGTACCGGCCGACGCGCTCTGGCGGGCGCAGACCCAGCGCGCGGTCGACAACTTCCCGGTCAGCGGGCAGCCGCTGCCGCCTGCCCTGATCCACGCGCTCGCCCGGATCAAGGCGGCGGCCGCCCGGGCCAACGCCGACCTCGGCGTCGTCACGCTCGAGCAGCGCGACGCGATCGTGGCGGCGGTCGACCAGATCACCACGGGAATGCACGACGACCAGTTCCCGATCGACGTGTTCCAGACCGGCTCGGGCACGAGCACCAACATGAACGTCAACGAGGTGATCTCCTCCCTCACCGCGCGCGCCGGCGTCGAGTGCCACCCCAACGACGTGGTGAACGCCAGCCAGTCCTCCAACGACACCTTCCCCAGCGCCATCCACGTCGCCGCGGTCCTCGAGCTGGCTCCGCTCGACGCGGCGCTGGCGACTCTCGAGGAAGCGCTGACCCGCAGGTCGGAGGAGTACCGCACGGCTGTGAAGTCGGGGCGGACCCACCTGATGGACGCCACCCCGGTCACCCTCGGGCAGGAGCTCGGGGGCTACGCCCGGACCGTCTCGCTCGCCCGGGCGCGGGTCGCCTCCACCCTGCCCAGGGTCCGGGAGCTGGCGCTCGGAGGCACCGCCGTCGGCACCGGCATCAACACGCCCGCGGCCTTCGCCGAGCAGGCGATCGGTCACCTCGACGCCGACACCGACGGGGAGTTCACCGAGGCGGAGAACCACTTCGAGGCGCAGGGCACCCAGGACTCGCTGGTGGAGCTCAGCGGCGCACTCCGGACCTACGCCGTCGGTCTGGTCAAGATCTGCAACGACCTGCGCTGGATGGGCAGCGGCCCCACCGCCGGGCTCTCCGAGATCCACCTGCAGGATCTCCAGCCCGGGTCGAGCATCATGCCGGGCAAGGTGAACCCGGTGATCCCCGAGGCGGTCCTCCAGGTCTGCAGCCAGGTGATCGGCAACGACACCACGATCACCGTCGCGGGCGCGTCGGGCAGCTTCGAGCTGAACGTGATGCTGCCGGTGATCGCTCGCAACCTCCTCGAGTCCATCCGGCTGCTCACGAGCGCGTCGCGGCTGCTCGCGGCGTGCGTCGACGGGCTCACCGCCGACCTCGAACGGATGCGCGCGTACGCCGAGTCGTCGCCGAGCATCGTCACGCCGCTGAACCACTACGTCGGCTACGAGGCCGCTGCCGCGATCGCCAAGCAGGCGCTGGCCGACGGCGCCACGATCCGGCAGACCGTGCTCGACCTCGGCTACGTCGAGCGCGGCGAGCTCACCGAGGCGCAGCTCGACGAGGCCCTCGACGTGGATCGGATGACCCAGTCGTGAGCGACGCCGCCACGACGTACGTGGTCACGGGCGGCAGCGACGGGATCGGCCTCGAGTGCGCGAGCCAGCTCGCCGCCGCCGATCCCGGCTGCCGGATCGTGCTGATCGGCCGCAACCCCGACCGCACCGCGTCGGCGGTCGGTCGGGTCCGCGCCGAGCAGCCGTCGTGCCAGGTGGACTCCCTGCTCTGCGACTTCACCGACCAGGCCGCCGTACGACGGCTGGCCGACGACCTGCTCGCGACCTGCGAGCGCATCGACGTCCTGGTGAACAACGCGGGCTCGGTCTTCGCGCGGCGCACCCTCACCCGAGACGGCATCGAGTCGACGTTCGCGGTCAACCACCTCGGGGGTTTCCTCCTCACGGCCCTGCTCCAGGACCGGATCGTCGAGAGCGCACCGGCCCGGGTCGTCTTCACCTCGTCCGAGGCCCACTACTCCGCGTCGATGGACCTCGACGACCTCGGGTTCGAGCACGGCTACTCGATCATGAAGGCCTACGGCCGCTCCAAGCTGGCCAACGTGCTGACCGCCCGCCTGCTCGCAGAGCGACTGGCCGGCACCGGCGTCACCGTGACGTCGCTCCACCCCGGCGCCATCGCCACCAACATCTGGAGCGGCGCACCGTGGTTCGCGCGCCCGGTGCTCGCCGTGCTCAAGCGTTGGAAGATGGAGACGCCCGAGGTGGGTGGCTCCCGGCTGGCCTACCTGGCCCGGAGCCCCGAGGTCGAGGGACAGACCGGGGGCTACTACCAGCGCAACCGGCTCCGCGAGCCGTCGGAGCTCGCCCGCGACGACGCGCTCGCCCGGCGGCTGTACGACGTGAGCGCGGCCCTGGTGGGCCTCGGCGCTCCCGCCTGACCCTCAGGCGTCCACCAGGAACTCGTCCAGCTCCTGCACCAGCTCGGGCCAGGCCGGCTCGTCGGCCATCACGATGTGGTTGCCGCTGTCGAGGAGGTGGACCCGGCTGTCGGGGATCAGGGCCGCCAGCTCGCGGGCCTGCGAGGTGGGCACCCGGCGGTCCTCCCGCGCGTGCACGATCAGGGTCGGGCAGGTGACCTGTCCCGCCAGCGCCGAGACGTCGACGTTCGCGAAGGTGTCGAGGAAGCGCACGACGTTCTCGGTCGACGTGGTGGCCCGCTGCAGGGCGTTGAAGGCGTCCCACCGCTCCCGGTCGGCGTCGGGGAGGAACTGCGCCGCGAAGACCTGCCGGTACGCCTGGTCGTCGCGTCGCCACCCCACGCGGCCGACCTGCATGTCGAGGGCCGCCTCCTCGCGCTCGTCGGGCGTGGCGGCGCGGGCGAGCCGGCCACGGGCGTACGCACCGACCAGCACGACCCGGCTGACCCGCTCGGGATGGCGGACCGCGTAGGCGAGCGCGACCGCGCCACCCTGCGACAGCCCGAGCAGGGGGAAGCGGTCGAGCCCTACTGAGTCGACGACGAGCTCGAGGTCCTCGACCCAGGCGTCGAGACTGATGTCGCGGACGTCCCAGTCGGACATGCCGCAGCCGCGCTCGTCGTAGCGGATCAGGTGGTGGTGGGCCGACAGGGCGTCGATCCAGTGCGCCCAGATCGGGCTGTCCCACTCGAGGTCGAGGTGCGTCAGCCAGTTCGCGGCCTTGACCAGGGGCGGTCCGGAGCCGGTCGACGCGTAGGCGATGCGGACCCCGTCCGGGGACGTGCAGTAGCGGATCTGCTGGGCGGCGCGTCGTCCGGCGGCCGGGGCGGGCGCGGGGCCGGGGGCCGGGACGTCGTCGGTCACCGAGGCCACGAACCGGTAGCCGACACCTCGCACGGTGGCGATGAGTCGCTGACCCTGGCCGTCGTCCCCGATCGCCTTCCGCGCGGCCTTGAGCCGGCTGGTCAGGGTCGAGTCGCTGACGAACCGGTCGCCCCAGATGGCGTCGAGCAGCTCGGTCTTGGGCACCACGCGGTCGCGGTGGGCGACGAGATAGACCAGCACCTCGAACACCTGCGGCTCGACGTGCACCGCCACCCCGGCGCGATGAAGCTCGAACCGCGCCGGGTCCAGCTGACAGGTCTCGAAGGTGTACACCATGGCTCCCGAAACGGCCATTGTCCCGAGTCACCCCGTCGGTCGACAACCACGTTCCTCCTGTCGGTCTCCCCGCGATCTCCACCTCGCCTCCATGCGGGACCGCCCCGCGGCCGCCACCGTGGAGCAGGCACCGACGACCAGCGTGGTGCGACACAGGGGGGAGCACACAGATGCAGGAACGGGACCACGCCGTCGTCGTGGGCGGGGGGATGGCGGGGCTGCTCGCCGCGCGGGTGCTGAGCGAGTCCTTCGCTCGGGTCACCGTCGTGGAGCGCGACGCCCTGCCGAAGGACGCCGAGCCGCGCCGCGGCGTACCGCAGGGGAGGCACGTGCACGGCTACCAGGCACGCGGTGTCGAGATCACGAACGAGCTGTTCCCGGGACTGGTGGCCGAGGCGGCCGAGGAGGGTGCGGCCGTCGTCGCCGACCTCGCGCGCTGCCACTTCTCGCCGGGCGGCCACCGGCTGTCCCAGGACGCGTGGCCCGTCGCGCCGATGCTGTTCGCGTCGCGGCCCTTCCTGGAGCACGCCGTACGACGTCGGGTCTGTGCACTGCCCGGCGTCACCGTCCTGGACGACACGGTGGTCACCGGGCTGCTCCGCGACGCCCCGAGCGACGGCGCGGCCGTGTCCGTGCTGGGCGTCCGCGTGACCGGGGCCGGTGACGACGGTGCCGAACGGCCGCTCGTCGCCGAGCTGGTCGTCGACGCGTCCGGGCGGTCGAGCCGCGTGCCGCGCTGGCTGCCCATGCTCGGCTACCAGCGCCCGGAGGAGGAACGGGTCACGGTCCGGATCCGCTATGCGAGCCAGCAGCTGCGGCTGCCGCCGGCGCTGTACCCCCGGGACATGGTCATCGAGGGCCGCACCCCGACCCGCCCACTCGGGATGGCGCTGTTCGGCTGCGAGAGGGACAGCTGGACGCTGACGCTGATGGGGAGCGACCAGTCGCCGCCGCCGACCGACCGCGAGGGCATGCTCGAGGCGGTCTCACGCCTCGCGCCCCGGTGGGCGGCCGAGGCCGTCGCCGCTGCCGAGCCGCTGGGACCCGTCGCCACCCACGCCTTCCCGGCCAGCGTGCGGCACCGCTACGACCGGCTGGCCGACTTCCCGCGGGGGCTGCTGGTCTTCGGCGACGCGATGTGCTCGTTCAACCCGATCTACGGGCAGGGCATGACCGTGGCGGCCGAGCAGGCGCTGGCGCTCCGAGCGGCCCTGGCCGCAGGGTCCGACCACGACCTGGCGCTGCGGTTCTTCCGAGCAGCGGCTGCACCGGTGACCAACGCCTGGCGTCTCGCGGTCGGCTCCGACCTCGCGATGCCCGGCGTCGAAGGGCCCAGACCGTTGGGGATGCGCCTGTCGAGCTGGTACGTCGCCCGGGTGCTGGGTGCCGCGGAGCGCGACCCCGAGGTGGCGCGCCGGTTCCTGAGGGTCGCCGGTCTCGTCGACCAGCCGACGGCGCTGTTCAGCCCGATCGTGGTCGGGCGGGTCCTGGGGGCGGCGTTCCGGCCTGCCGGAGCACGCGGGCCGGAGGTCGCGCGTGAGGCGGCGGTGGTGGGCTGACCCTGGCGGTCAGTACCAGCCGTTGCCCTGCTTGAAGCCCCAGGCGCCGCACGGCGACCCGTAGCGCTCCTGGATGTAGCCGAGTCCCCACTTGATCTGGGTGACCGGGTTGGTCTGCCAGTCGGGGCCCACGGAGGCCATCTTGGACCCGGGCAGTGACTGCGGGATGCCGTAGGCGCCGGACGAGGCGTTCTCGGCGTTGACGCGCCAGCCGCTCTCGCCCATCCACAGCGGGACCAGGCACGACATCTCCGAGGACGACCAGCCGTACGACGGCAGCAGCGCCTCGGCGATCCCCTGCGGGTCCTGTGACGAGAGGTTCACCTGGTCACCGACCGCGGGACCTGAGGTGAGGCGGAGCGCGGCCTGCTTGGCCGGGTCACGGGTCTCGGTGCGGTCAGCCGAGCGGGAGATCTCGCGACTGCGCTGCGAGAGGTCCTCGGCGAGCCCTGCGGAGGCCGAGCCACCGGCTCCCGAGCCTCCCGCAGCGACACCACCGGCCGCCGAGACCGGGCTCAGCGTGTCGGCGAGGTCGACGGCGGTGCCGTGGCTGTGGAGGACGCCGGCCGCGACGGCCACGCCGGTCGCCGCGGCAGCGAGGCCGCCGAACGTCACGGCGTTCCGGAGGACCCCACGCACCGGTCGCGCCGGGCGCTCCACGCGGGCGCGCTTCCCCGCATGACGGGGCGCTGCGGCGAGGGCCGGCGGCTGTGTCGGGGCAGGCGCAGCCCGGTGCTTGCCGACGTACTGTTCAGGGGGCACAGGGGGTCTCGGGGGGTAGACGACTCGGGCGGGTGCGCCACTGCCGGGGTTCGTCAGAACCACACCGACGGGCAGCGACCTGTCGTTCACCCTGCATGACTTCGGAGGGGCGTGCAAACCGAACGCACCAGAAAGTCCCCTCGTTAACCCCGAATTTACGACTCACCTGTCACACAGATCACACCTGTCGATTCCTGCCCCAGACGGTGGTGTCCATGATCACGACATGGTCACGCCATGGTCACGGCGGGGGCCGCGTGCGCGGCCCCCGCCGAGGGGCTCGGGTGGTCGGCGCCGCTCAGAGCGTGACGTTCTCCAGCATCTCGGTGACCAGGGCGGCGATCGGCGAGCGCTCCGAGCGGGTCAGGGTGACGTGGGCGAAGAGCGGGTGGCCCTTCAGCTTCTCCACCACCGCGACCACGCCGTCGTGCCGCCCGACCCGCAGGTTGTCGCGCTGGGCGACGTCGTGGGTGAGCACGACCTTGGAGTTCGCCCCGATCCGTGAGAGCACCGTCAGGAGGACGTTGCGCTCGAGCGACTGCGCCTCGTCGACGATCACGAACGCGTCGTGGAGGGAACGGCCGCGGATGTGGGTCAGCGGCATCACCTCGAGCATGCCCCGCTCGAGCACCTCCTCGATCACCTCGCGCGAGGTGATCGAGCCGAGCGTGTCGAAGACCGCCTGGGCCCAGGGCGACATCTTCTCCGACTCCGAGCCGGGCAGGTAGCCCAGCTCCTGGCCGCCGACGGCGAACAGCGGCCGGAACACCACGACCCGCTGGTGCTGGCGCCGCTCGAGGACCGCCTCGAGGCCGGCGCAGAGCGCCATGGCGGACTTGCCGGTGCCGGCTCGGCCGCCGAGGGAGACGATGCCGACCTCGGGGTCGAGCAGCATCTCGAGGGCGATCCGCTGCTCGGCGGAGCGACCGTGGATCCCGAACGCGTCACGGTCGCCGCGGACGAGGTGGACATGCTTGTCGGGGCCGACCCGGCCCAGCGCCGTCCCGCGCTCGGAGAGGAGCACCAGGCCGGTGTGGCACGGCAGGTCGCGCGCGGACTCGATGTCGGACCAGCCGTCGTCGTACAGCTCGTCGAGCACGGCGGCCGGCACCTCGAGCTCCGCCATGCCGCTGTAGCCGGGATCGGAGTCGCCGGTGCGCTCGCCGTGGTACTCCTCGGCGCGCAGGCCGACGGCGGAGGCCTTGATCCGCATCGGCAGGTCCTTGGACACCAGCGTGACGTCGTGGTCCTCGTTGGCGAGGTTGCGGGCGACGGCGAGGATCCGGGTGTCGTTGTCGCCGAGCCGGAAGCCCGACGGGAGCGAGTCGGCGTCGGTGTGGTTGAGCTCGACGCGGATCGTGCCGCCCTCGTCGCCGATCGGGACCGCCTCGTCGAGCCGCCCGTGGGTGATGCGTAGCTCGTCGAGCACGCGCAACGCCGTACGGGCGAAGAAGCCGAGCTCCGGATGATGGCGCTTCGCCTCGAGCTCGGTGATCACGACCACCGGCAGGACGACCTCGTGCTCGGAGAACCGGCGCAGCGCACCGGGGTCCGACAGCAGCACGCTGGTGTCGAGGACGAAGGTTCGGACGGAGCGCTTCTGGGACGTGGCCTTCTTCGTCCCCTGCGTGGCCTGCGGCACCGGGTTCCCCTCACCAGACCGTGCGCGCACCCTTCGCCCGGTCCTGACGCGCTAGCAGATGGACCGGAAAGGTGTCCGAAGGCCGGAGTGCCGGCCCCCTGCGCGCGACGGATCCCGCCGCGCTGACTGGTCGTGAACACTCACGAACGGGCCTCCCGATTCGGCCGGGGCTTCCCCGCCCTGCCGATGCCGCGAACGTACGCCGCCGGCGTGGCGAAACCGGTCCGACACGCCAGAACGCGGGGTGAACAGCGTGTGACGCGGCGCCGGTGCCGTCAGGAGCCGAAGCGGCGCTCGCGCTGGGCGTAGGCGCGGATCGCGCGCAGGAAGTCGACCTTGCGGAAGTCGGGCCAGTAGGCCTCGCAGAAGTAGAACTCGCTCTGCGCGCTCTGCCAGAGGAGGAAGCCGCCCAGACGCTGCTCGCCGGAGGTCCGGATCACGAGGTCGGGGTCGGGCTGGCCCTTGGTGTAGAGGTGCTCGGCGATGTGGTCGACGTCGATCACCTCGGCCAGCTCCTCGAGGCTGGTACCCCGCTCGGCGTGCTCCTGGAGCAGGGAGCGGACCGCGTCGGCGATCTCGCGGCGACCGCCGTACGGCACGGCGACGTTGACCAGGAGGCCGTCGACGTCGCGGGTGGCCTCCTCGGCCTCCTTGAGCCTGGTCGAGAGGGCGGCCGGGAGCAGGTCGAGCGCGCCCACGGGATGGATCCGCCAGCGGTGCTGCGCCGCCAGCGCGTCGACCGCGTCGCCGATCACGGTCAGCAGCCCCTCGAGCTGCTCGGGCGGGCGGTTGAGGTTGTCGGTGGACAGCAGCCACAACGTGACGACGTGGACGCCGACCTCCTCGCTCCACTGGAGGAGCGGCTCGATGTTGGCCGCGCCGGCACGATAGCCGTGGGTGGGGTCGCCGCCGACACCCTTGGCCCAGCGCCGGTTGCCGTCGAGCATCACCCCGATGTGCTGGGGGATGCGCTCCTTGGGGAGCGCTTTGACCATCCGCGCCTCGTAGGCGGGGTAGATCAGCCGGCGCACTCGCTCCTTGAGCTCCGGGATCGCGGCCACCTACTGATGGTAACCATCTGGGACCATCCTCGGCCTTCCGGCGTGGCGTGTGCCCCGCCCGCGTACTGTCGACACATGAACGACTCCCTCCGCGCCGGCCTGGACTCCCTGGCCCATCAGGTCGCGGACCAGGTCGCGGAGGTGAAGCCCCATCTGCGTGGTTGGCTCCACCTCGCCACCGCGCCGCTGACGCTCGCGGCCGGGATCGTGCTGATCGCCTTGTCCCCCACCGCCCAGACGCGGATGGGCTCGGCCGTCTACGTCGCCTCGGCGGTCCTGCTCTTCTCGACCTCGGCGCTCTACCACCGGGGTCGCTGGTCGCCCCGTGTCGGCGCCGTGCTGCGACGGGCCGACCACGCCAACATCTTCCTGCTGATCGCCGGCACCTACACGCCGTTCTGCCTCCTGCTGCTCAGCGGTACGACGCGGATCGTGATGCTCGTGGTGATCTGGTCGGGTGCCCTCCTCGGGATCGCGTTCCGGGTGTTCTGGCTGGGTGCACCACGGTGGCTGCACACCCCGATCTACATGGTGTTCGGGTGTGCGGCCGTGGTCGTCCTGCCGGAGTTCGCCGCCGGGTCCCAGCGGCTCGGGGTGGGCGTCGGCATCGCGGTGATGGTGCTGATCGCCGTCGGTGGCGCGCTCTACATGATGGGCGGCGCCGTCTACGGGTTCCGGCGGCCCAACCCGTGGCCGCGGTGGTTCGGCTTCCACGAGGTGTTCCACAGCTTCACGATCCTGGCGTTCGTCGCGCACTACGTCGGCGTCTCGCTGGCGACGTACTCCCTGCGCTGAGCCGGCGTGTCCTCGCTCACGTCGGGGAACAAACCGACGCTCCGCCTCGTCACACCCCAGGTATGGCTGAGAAGACTGCGCACACCCTGAACTACCCGACCGTCGTCGCCGGTGCGGTCGCTGCCGCGACCGCCACCGCGCTGTCGAGCCAGCTCGGACTGCTCGGCACGATCCTCGGTGCGGCGATCGCCAGCATCGTCAGCGCCGTGGTGACCCACGCCCTCGGCGGTTGGATCGCCCACCTCCACGGCGCCACCCGAGACCGCGACCCACTGCCGTTCCAACGGCTGCTGATCGGCGTCGCCGCGATCGCGCTCGTGGTGCTCGCCTTCCACACCGGCCTCGACCTGCTCACCCGTGGCATCCCTGCCGACAGCTTCGCCGGCCGCCTGGTGGCTCAGGTCGGCCTGCGCTGACCCGGCAGTTGTCGACGTCGTACGACGCCGAGCCGGAACATGTCGACGAGGGTCGCGTCGCGTTCTGCCGGGTCGGCGTTCTGCGGCGTCGCCATCTGCCGGGTCAGCGTGACGGGACGCGCACCACGAAGGTGGAGCCCTCGCCCAGCTTCGACTCGAGGTCGATGCTGCCGCCGAGGCGGGTGACGATCCGCTGGGAGATCGCGAGGCCGACGCCGCTGCCGGGCACGTCCCGCACCCCGGACTCGCGCGACCGGCGGAACATGTCGAAGACGGTCGCCTGGTCCGACTCGGAGATCCCGACGCCGTCGTCGGCGCACATCATCTCGACCTGACCACCGACTGCACGCAGCGAGACACGGACCTCGCCGCCGGGGAGGCTGAACTTCACGGCGTTGTCGACGACGTTGACGTAGACCCGCGCCAGAGCGCTGCCGTCGACCCCGATCGGGAGCGTCTCGGGCAGGTCGAGCACGAAGCGCAGCCCACGCTGCTGCGCCTCGACCTCAGCGTGCCGGCAGGCCTCACGGACCAGGGCGACCGCGTCGGTCACGACGGTCCCCTCAGCCGGGTCGCCCGCCCCGGTGAACCCGAGCCCCTCCTCGGCGCGGGCCAGTGCCAGCAGGTCGTCGACGAGGCTCGAGAGCCGCTCGGCACTGCGCCGGATCGCCGCGACCGGGTGGGCACCCGCTTCCGCGAGGCGACGGTCGGACTCCAGCAGCTCGGCGTTCAACGCGATCGCCGTCAACGGGGTCTTGAGGTCGTGGGTGAGCGAGGCGACCAGGTCGCGTCGGTGCTGGTCGTGCTCGCGCAGCTCCGCGACGAGGTGCCGGTCACGCCGTCGCGCCTCGAGCTGCTCGACCACCGACCCCAGGCGACGACCGAGGCCGGCGAGTGCCTCCCGCTCGCGCAGCGTCCACGCCTCGTCGTCCGCTCCGCGCAGGACGAGCAGGGCACCGCGTGCACTCGGACCGCTCCCGATCGCGGCGAGCATCGCCCGCTGCTGGTCGGCGAGCCCGGCGATCCGTCCGAGCACGGGCGAGTCCTGCTCGGTCATCGTGGTGTCGTCGGCCCAGCAGGTCGCCACCATCGGCTCGACCAGGTCGCAGATGTCGGCGCCCAGTCGAGCGGCGACCTCCTCGGGGTACGCCGCCGCCTCGGCATGCGCGCCGGACGCGATCTCGGCACAGGCCCAGACCCCGGCGGCCCGCATCATGTCGGCCACCGGCGCGGTCACCGCGGCGAGCAGAGACGGGATGTCAGGCTGCTCGAGGGCCAGGTAGAGCAGTGACTGGGCGGTGTCCGAGAGCCGGAGGTGCTCGAGGAGCAGGTGGTGCTCGTGCAGCACCTCGAGCGCGAGCCGTGCCTGGTCGGCGTAGAGCTCCACCAGGTCGCACGCACCCGCCGAGAGCTGGTCGACGTCGACCTCGCCGACCGTGGCGAGCACGCCCACCAGCTCGCCACCGTTGCTGTGGAGCGGAGCGATCAGGATGGTGCGGTCGCCCTCGGCGAAGGGAGTGCCGTCGGAGACCTCGACGTAGGACACGGCCCGCCGCTTGGTCACGTGGATGCGGCCACGCCGCTCCGCGTCCTCGAGGTAGCGCACCAGGTCCGCCCGGGCCCAGCGGCTCCCGCTCGGGTCGGGCACGACGGCCGCGCCGGAGACCGCGACGACCTCGAGCCGGTCGGCGTCGACGACGCGACTGATCAGTGCCGCGCCCGCGTCGACGGCCTCGCGCACGGCCTCGGCGATGCGCGCGAGATCGTGCCGCGGGACGGCCTCGCGCACGCCGTCCTCGAGCGAGGGCGCATCGCCCCCTGCCAGATCCCCCACCCCGAACCTCGATCTGCTTCGCCGCATCCCCCGATCGCGGTCGGCAGCAGACTAGTTCACCGATCCGCCGTCCGTGGTCAAATCGTCCGGTCTCGTCACCGGGGCCGCACAGATCTGGTTGCGACACACATACGCGGCGGGACGTCCGTCGACCGTCGTCCGCCCCTCCAGCAGCGGTACGCCGTGCCGGTCACCGTCGGCGACGACCACCACCGCCCCGGGCCAGGAGCGCGCCCGCTGCTCGAGCGCGTCGCGCTCCGGGCCCGGCGGCCCGACCACCGCGATCTCGGGCGCACCGTCGACCAGCGCCTGCGCCGCGGCCAGCGACCACCCGGCGAACCGGGGCACGCGGCGTCCCAGCGTCGCCACCGTCGTCAGCGCTTCCTCGGCGGCCTCGCGCCAGCGCCCCTCGCCGGTGAGGGCATGCGCTGCCAACAGAGCGTGCACCGTGGCCGACGTCCCGGACGGGCTGGCGTTGTCGCTCGGGTCGCGTGGCCTCGCGACGAGCCGCTCGCCGTCCACCGCCGTGTCGTGGAAGCCGCCGTCGTCGGCACGGAAGAGCCGCAGCGCCGCGTCGAGCAGCCCGGTGGCGCGCTCGAGCCACTGCTCGTCCGCGGTGACCCCGCAGAGGGCCAGGAAGCCGCCGGCCACGGCCCCGTAGTCCTCGAGCACCCCGGCCGGGGCGCCGACCCGGCCGTCGCGGGAGACCCGCTGGAGCCGACCGTCGACGAGGTGCAGATCGGCGAGGAGGCGACCCGCAGCCGACGCCGCGTCGACGTACTCCTCGCGACCGAGCAACCGACCGGCGTCGCAGAGCCCGCTGACAGCCAAGCCGTTCCACGCGGCGACGACCTTGTCGTCCCGGGCCGGTCGAACCCGGGTCTCGCGGGCAGCGAGCAGCCGCTCGCGCACGTCGTCGAAGCGCTCCCAGTCGTCCGGGTCGCGCGGCAGCTGGAGCGTCGACGTGCCGTGCTCGAACGTGCCGGTGACGGCGAAGAGGTCGGTCGCCCAGCGGCCGTCGTCGGCACCGAGCACGTCGATGAGCCCGCCGGGCGTCCAGACGTAGAAGCGGCCCTCCTCTCCCTCGCTGTCGGCGTCGAGCGCCGACGCGAGGCCGCCCTCGGTCGTGCGCAGCTCGCGCAGCAGGAAGTCGGCCGCCAGGCGAGCGACCCGGTCGCCGAGCGGCGTGCCCCAGCGGGCGTAGAGGCCGACCAGCTGGGCGTTGTCGTAGAGCATCTTCTCGAAGTGGGGCACGACCCAGGCGTCGTCGACGCTGTAGCGGGCGAACCCGCCGCCCAGCTGGTCGTGGATCCCGCCGCGTGCCATCGCCTCGAGGCTCGCGTCGAGCATCGTGCGCTCCTCTGTCCCGGGACGGCGTCGCAGGAACTCCAGCACCATCGAGGGTGGGAACTTCGGCGCTCCGCCGAAGCCGCCGTGCACCGCGTCGAAGTCCTGGCGCAGGAGAGCAGCCGCGGCGGTCAGGTCGTCGGCGGTCAGGGCGTCGCCGGCGAGCTCGGTCTGTCGGGCGAGGTGCTCGCGCACCGACGCGGCTGCCCGGCGCACGTCGTCGGGTCGGTCGGTCCAGGCCTCCGTGAGGGCGGTCAGGACCTGGCGCAGCGACGGCTGCCCCATCCGCGGTCGGTCGGGGAAGTAGGTGCCGGCGAAGAACGGGCTGCCGTCGTGGTCGAGCACGACGGTCATCGGCCACCCGCCCTGCCCGGTCATCGAGACCGTGGCATCCATGTAGACGGCATCGACGTCGGGCCGCTCCTCACGGTCGACCTTCACGCACACGAACTCCGCGTTCAGCTGTGCGGCGGTCGCCTCGTCCTCGAAGGACTCGTGCGCCATCACGTGGCACCAGTGGCACGCGGCGTATCCCACGCTGAGGAAGACCGGTACGCCGCGCGCACGCGCCTCCGCGAAGGCCTCCTCGCCCCACTCCCACCAGTCGACGGGGTTGTCGGCGTGCTGGAGCAGGTAGGGGCTCGTCGCGTCGGCAAGCCGGTTCGGTCACCCTGCCCCCTTTCGCCTGCGTCCCGACCACTCAATCACGGCCGGGGGCACGGGCTGTCAGGTGAGGGGCGGGAGCCCCTTGGCGATGAGGTCGGCGCCGAGGACGAGGAACAACACCGTCATCACCGCGTCGTTGTGGAGCGCCAGCCAGCCCTTGAGCTCGGTGAGGGCGTCCGCGGCGCGCTGCCCACCCAGGACGTAGTAGCCGACCGGTGCGGCGATCGTGAGGCTGGCCAGGACCACGAACACCGCCAGGGAGCCGACGGCCTCCCCGGTGGACAGCCCCAAGGTCGCGACCGCGGTCCCCGCGGCGAGCGCGAGCATCAGGTTCTTCGGGTTCACGCCTGCAAGCAGCACGCCGAAGCCCAGCGCCTTCGCAGGCGTGAAGCCGTCGATGCCGGCCATCCACGCCGGCATCTCGGCCTCCTCGCCCGCGGTCGGACGCTTGCGCCATGTGCGTACGGCGAGCAGCAGGAACAGCAGACCGAAGACGATCTTCCCCCAGGCGACCGTGTCTGCGGTGCCGGTGTCGGTCGAGGCGTCCCCTCCGTCGGCCACCGCGTAGGCCACCCCGCTGACCACGGCGAGGGCGACCACCCAGCCGACGAGGAAGACCGGGCCGTTGACCCGGGCTCGCTCCGAGAACAGCATGAGGATCACCGCGATGATCGGTACGGGACTGATCGCCACGCCGACCGCGAAACCCAGGATGGCGCTGATGCCCTCTCCCATGGACTGCCTCTCCCCGTCGGCTCGGTGTCCGTGTTTTCCTAGCCCTCGTCCTCCAGCTCGTCGAGCTCGGCGTCGAGCTCGTCCTCGAGGACGGCGACCGCGAGGCCGAGGGCCTTGAAGATCGCGCCCGCCGCTGCCAGCGCCGTGGGCGCGCCGACGATGGGGGCGACGGCCACGAGCACGCTCTGCGCGTCCTCGAGGGTGAGGCCGGAGTCTGCGGCCGGCCCGATGTTGAGCAGGTACGACGACGGCGGGGCGTGGACGGCGGCGAGAGCACCGAGCCGCACGAGCATCAGCTCACGGGGCGCGAGCTCGGTCCGTGCCACAGAAGCGGCGGTCATGTCGGTCAGGGTGTCGAGCAGGGGTCGTTCGGTCATGATCTGGGCCTCCATGGCTTGTTCGGTCACGTGCCATCGTCCTCCGGCTGTCCCGTCCCGAATCACCCCCCACGGGTGACTCTGGGTCCCCTCCGGTCCGGCAGGGTGGCAGGGGCAGTGACAGGTCCGACGAGGCTCGGTGCTCGGCCTGTTCGCCCACGGCGAGTAGGACAGCGGATGACGGCCGACCACCGCGAGGTCGAGGACAAGTACGACGTCGACCACGCCAGCGTCCTGCCGGACTTCTCCGCGCTCCCCCGGGTGAGGTCGGTCTCGACCGCCGAGCAGGAGCTCGTGGCGACCTACTTCGACACCCCCGACCTGGCCCTGGCGACCGCGGGAGTGGTGCTGCGTCGGCGGACCGGCGGCGAGGACGCCGGCTGGCACCTCAAGCTCCCCCTGGCCGGCGCGCGGCTGGAGATCGCCGTACCGCTGGGTCGGGCGGTGCGGAACCCTCCCGCGGCCCTCCGGCAGGTGGTGGCGGGGCTCGCCCGGAACCAGCGCGTCTCGCCGGTCGTGACGATCCACACCGACCGCGTCGTGCATCTCCTGCACGGCCAGGCAGGAGAGGTGCTGGCGGAGGTCAGCGACGACCGCGTGTCGGCCGAGGCGGTCGATCCCGCGGCGCCGGGCCCGGCGCTCACGACCTGGCGCGAGGCGGAGGTGGAGCTCGTCGCCGGTGGTCGCTCGCTGCTCGAGCAGGCGGCGGAGCTGTTGACGGCGACGGGTGCTCGACCATCCGACAGTCCGTCCAAGCTGGCCCGAGCCCTCGGCGACCGGCTCGTCGCCGGCGAGCGTGCGGTCCCACGGCCGCCGACGAGGAAGGGGCCGGCCTCGGACGTGATCGGGCTCCGGCTCGTGGAGCAGGTCGCGGCCCTGCGACGGCTCGACCCCTGGGTGCGCCACGACGCCCCGGGAGCAGTGCACGACATGCGGGTCACGATCCGCCGCCTCCGGCACGCACTGGCCAGCTATCGCCCGTTCCTCGACGGTGACGTCGCCGAGCCGGTGCGCGACGAGCTCGGCTGGCTCGCAGCGGCGCTCGGCGGCCCGCGCGACGCCGAGGTCCTGCGCGAGGTGCTCGGGACCCTGCTCGCGGCCGAGACCCCCGAGCTGGTCCTCGGCCCGGTGACGGCTCGCATCGAGCAGGAGCTCCGCGAGCAGTACGACGCGGCGCGCGCCGACCTCATCGCCGCGATGACCTCGTCGCGTTACTTCGACCTCGTGGACAGGGTGGTGGAGCTCGCCGACGCCCCGCCGTGGACCGAGCTGGCCCACGAGCAGGCCCGCAGGGTGCTGCCACCACGCCTCGACCACGACTGGAAACGGCTCCGCACCCGGGTCCGAGCCGTCTCCCGGCTGACCTCTGCCGACGACCGTGCCGGTCATGCCGACCTCCTGCACGGAGTACGCAAGGCGGCCAAGCGGGTGCGCTACGCCGCCGAGGCGCTCCTCCCGCTCTACGGGGAGGATGCGATGCGAATGGTGCGTGCGCACGAACAGATCCAGACCGCGCTCGGAGACCATCACGACGGTACAGAGGCCCAGGTTGCCCTCCTCGAGCTCGGCGAACGCGCGACAGCAGCAGGCGAGAGCTCCTTCACCTACGGGCTCCTCCACGCCCGCATCGACGCGCAGGCGAGCCTCGCCGCTCGCGAGTTCGAGCGAGCCTGGCGACGCTCCCGGCGGGCTCGTGACCGGCACCGGGTCGGCTGAGCGGCCGCTGCTGCGCGTCGGCTGGCGGCCGGCGACCGAGCCCTCCGCCGCCGATCGGCTGCTCGCGGACCTGGTGACCTGGCACGTCGGGACGACGCTCCCGATCGGGCGCCGCTGTGGTCGCTGCGGGAGCACGAGCCACGGTCAGCCGTTCGTCGAGCGCGACCGGGTGCACGTCAGCCTCGGCCGCGCACCGGGCCTCGCCCTGGCCGCCGTCAGCACGGCAGGACCGGTCGGGGTCGACGTCGAGCGGGTCGGCGTCGCAGCCTTCCCCGGGTTCGACGACGTCGCGGTCCATCCTCAGGAGGCGCGCCGAGACCCCACGCAGACCTGGGTCCGCAAGGAGGCGCTCCTCAAAGCCACGGGCTGGGGGCTCGCCGTCGACCCCCGGACGGTGTGGATCGACGACGGGCGGGTGGTCTCGTGGGACAGCCGCCTCCCCGATCCCGGCCGGTGCCGCCTGGAGGACCTGCCCCTCACCGCGGCGTACGTCGGGGCGGTCGCGGTGATCAGGCCGGAGGGAGCTCGGGCAGGCTGAGCTCGTCGAGCCAGGCGGTCAGGAGGTCCGCGCAGTCCGCGCCGCCGACCTCGACCACCAGCTCGGTGAGCTCGCCGCGGTCGACGGAGCCGTGGCGGTGCGCCGCCACCCACGTCCGCAGGAGCCCGAAGAAGGCGTCGTCGCCCAGCGTCAGCCGCAACGCGTGCAGGAGCAGGGCTCCCCGCTTGTAGACCCGGTCGTCGAACATGTCGTCGGGTCCGGGGTCGCCGAGCTCCAGGTCCTGCGGGAGGTCGGCGAGCCGCTTCCAGTGCTCGCGCGCCTGGGCGTCGGCGGACGCGTGCCCCGACTCCTCCGACCAGAGCCACTCGCTGTAGCAGGCGAACCCCTCGTGCATCCAGATGTCGCGCCAGCTCCGGACGGTCAGGCTGTTGCCGAACCACTGGTGGGACAGCTCGTGGGCCACGAGCCGCTCGCTGGGCCACTCGTCCTCGAGGAAGTTGGCACCGAAGATCGACAGGCCCTGGGCCTCGAGCGGGATCTCCAGGTCGTCCTCGGTCACCACGGACCGGTACGGCGCCGCGAACGGGTAGTCGCCGAACAGCCGGACGAACAGGTCCATCATCTCGCCCTGCCGGGCGAACGGGCCGTCGGAGCGGTCCCGGATCGCGTCGGGGAACACGATGTCGACGGGCACCGGCTCGTCCGCCAGGCGGCGCACCGTGTAGCGACCGATCTGCACGGTGGCGAGATACGTCGCCATCGGCTCGGACTGCTCGTAGCGCCAGGTGGTCGCACTGGCCCCCCGACGCTGCTCGACGAGCACCCCGTTGCACAGGACGTGGTAGGCCGTGGGGACGGTGAGCTCGACGACGTACGACGCCTTGTCGGACGGCCGGTCGTTGCACGGGAACCACGACGGAGCGCCGTGCGGCTGCGCCGCCACGATCACGCCGTCGGCGAGCTCCTCCCAGCCGGCCTCCCCGAGCGGTCCGCCGACCGGTGCTGGATGGCCGCTGTAGGAGACCGCCACCGTGAGCTCGTCGCCGGTCGTGGCCGGTCGCTGCAGCCTGATCTCCAGGCGGCCGCCACGATGGGTGTACTTCGCCGGGCGCACGCCGTCGACCGTCACCTTCGAGACCGACAGGCGGCTGAGGTCGAGCACGAGTCGGTCGGTGTCCTTCGCCACCCGACAGCGTAGAACGGCTCTCCCGACCAGGCGATTGTCCTCCACCCCGTAGCGCAGCGTGAGCGCGTAGGAGCGCACGTCGAAGCGGAGGTCGCCGTGCCCGGGTACGTACTCGTCGGCCCGTTCGGCCGTGCGCTGGCTCAACGCGCGCTGCCGACGGTGGCCGGGTCGTCGTCATCGACCCAGGGACCGATCGGGTTGCCGATCCAGCGGGTCTTGCTGGGGACGGACTCGCCTCGCATCACGAGGGACACCGGGCCGACGGTGGCGTGCTTGCCCAGCACCGCCGCGGGCAGGATCACGCTGTTGGGTCCGAGGGTCGAGCCGGCCCGCAGGCTCACGACGTCCATGCTCATCATCCGATCATGGAACAGGTGCGTCTGCACAACGCACCCCCGGTTGACCGTCACGCCGTCCCTCAGCTCGATCAGGTCGGCCTCGGGCAGCCAGTAGGTCTCGCACCAGACCCCGCGACCCACCCGGGCACCGAGGGAGCGCAACCAGACGTTGAGGACCCAGGTCCCGGTCGTCGGGCGGGCGAACCACGGGGCGGCCACCATCTCGATGAACGTGTCGGCGAGCTCGTTGCGCCACACGAAGCTGCTCCACAGCGGATGCTCAGTCACCCCGATCCGACCGACGAGGGCCCACTTGGCCGCCGTCGCGATCGCCGCCGCGAGCGCGCCGACCACGATCAGCACGACACCACCGAGCAGCGCCGCGGCCCACCAGCCGACGTCGAGCCACAGGGCGAGCAGCACCGCAGCCACCGCCGCGACGAGCAGGAAGTGGACCATCACCGGGACCAGCCGACACACCTCGACCAACGCGCGGGCCACCTTGAGACGCCGGGGCGGCTGGTAGGTCCGGGTCTCGTCGACGTCGCCCGCGAGCCGGCGGAGCTTGGTGGGCGGGCTGCCGATCCACGACATGCCGGCCTTGGCCTGCGTACGACGTGGCGCGGCCGAGAGCACCGCCACCAGCCCGCGCTTGGGGACCTTGCGACCAGGGGCCGCCATCCCGGAGTTGCCCAGGAACGCGTGCTTGCCGATCTTCACCGCGTCGACCCGGAGCCACCCGCCGCCTAGCTCGTAGCCACCGAGCAGCGTGTCGTCGGCGAGGAAGGCGCCGTCGTTGATCGAGGTGAGCTTGGGGATCAGCAGCACGGTGGACGCCTCCACCTCCTCACCGATGTCGGCCCCGAGCGCCCGCAGCCAGCGCGGCGTCACGGTGCTCGCATAGAGCGGGTAGAGCCAGCCCCGGGCCTCGTCGAGCAGGCGCAGCGTGGACCATGCCTGCCAGGCCCGTGGGCCGTGCACCGGGTGGTGGCCGGGCTCGAGCCCGATCGCCCACAGGCGCACGCCCGCGACCACCAGGAGCGCCAGCACGCCGAGCCCCACGACCGTGGCGAGCGGCAGCACGGCCAGCGTCGTCCGGAAGGCGGCGCCGACCGACGTCGCGTCGCGGAGCCACGGCGACACCACCAGCACGCCGCAGGCGGCCGCCACCAGCGGCAGGAGCGAGATGAGCACGGCGGAGGCGGCGTACGCCACGACCCAGCGCGCGTGGTTGTCGGGGACGGTGTCCGACCACGGACCGCGGGCAACGGCGGCGCGGACCGCGGGGGCACCCGACCAGTACTCCCCGGTGGGCACCTCGCCGAAGACAGCCGAGCCCGCGCCGACCTCGGCCCCGTCGCCGATCACCGCTCCGGGGCAGAGGGTGCTCCGCGTGCCGACGCGTGCGTTCCTTCCCACCGTGATGCTGCCGACGTGGAGGACATCGCCGTCGAGCCAGTACCCGGCGAGATCCACCTCGGTCTCGATCGAGCATCCCTTCCCGAGGCTGAGCAGGCCGGTCACGGGCGGCACCGAGTGGAGGTCGACGTTTCTGTCCACCCTCGCACCGAGCGCCCGCGCGTAGATCTTGAGCGCCGGTGCGCCCGCCAGGTTGAGGACGCCCGCCTCGTCGGTCAGGCGCTCGGCCAACCAGATGCGCAGATGCGTCCTGCCGCCCCGCGGATAGGTGCCCGGCCCGACCCCCCGCAGCACCACCCTCGCGCCGGCGGCACCGACCAGCAGGCGCCCCGGTGGGCTGATCAGGATCAGCCAGCCCACCACGACCAGCCACCACGACGTGGTCGGCAGCCAGTCGAGTTCCCACTGCGTCCCCGCCAGGTTCGCCAGGGCTGCGGTCCACACCAGCCAGCGCAGCCCGGTCAGGGTACGCAGCGGGACGGTGGAGAGCGCCTGCCCGATCTGCGTCTTGACCGGGACCGGCGACACCGTACGGTTCGCCGTCGCCGCCGGGCTCGCCATCGCGTCGAGGGCAGCCGCCAGCCCGCCGAGGGTGGGCGACTCGTAGATGTCGGCCACCGTGACCTCGGGGAAGCGTGAGCGGAGACGCGACACCAGCTGGGCCGCCGTGAGGCTGCTTCCACCGAGGTCGAAGAAGTCCGCGGTGGGGTCCTCGACCTCGGCGCCGAGCAGGTCGGTCCACAGGTCGTGGACCCAGGCAGCCGTGCCCTCGAGCTTCGGCGTGGACCCACTGCCCACGCTGGAGGCGGGCCACGGCAGGGCGTCGCGGTCGACCTTGCCCGAGGTCTTGGTCGGCACCGTGTCCACGACGACGAGGCGCGGGACCAGCGGGGCGGGCAGGGTGTCCCGGAGGTACGTCAGCGACGACCGGGCGTCGAAGGCCGGGCCCGTGGCGACGTAGCCGACCAGGATCTTGTTCCCCGAGCGCGTGCTCCGTACGGCGGCGGCGGCGCCGGTCACCCCGGGGAGGGCGAGCAGGGCGTTGTCCACCTCGCCGAGCTCGACCCGGCGCCCGCCGAGCTTGACCTGGTCGTCGGCGCGGCCGAGGAAGACCAGCCCCTCCTCGTCGTGGCGCACGAGATCGCCGCTCCGGTAGGCACGGTCCCAGCCGAGGGTGGCCAGGGGCGCGAAGCGCTCGCGGTCGAGCATCGGGTCGAGGTAGCGCGCGAGACCGACCCCGCCGATGATCAGCTCGCCGCTGCCACCGACCCCGACGGGAGCTCCCTCCGCGTCGACGACGGCGAGGTCCCAGCCGTCGAGCGGCAGACCGATCCGGACCGGCCCCTCGCCGGTGAGGCGCGCAGCGCAGGACACCACCGTCGCCTCGGTGGGCCCGTAGGTGTTCCACACCTCACGACTCCCGGTCGCGAGCCGCTCGCCGATCTCAGGGGGGCAGGCCTCCCCGCCGAGGATGAGCAGCCGGACCTCGTCCATCGCCTCCATGGGCCACAACGACACCAGGGTCGGCACGGTGGAGACCACGTTGACGTCGTTGGCCATCAGCCACGGGCCGAGGTCCATGCCACTGCGGACCAGCGAGCGCGGGGCCGGCACCAGGCACGCGCCGTACGCCCAGGCCAGCCAGATCTCCTCGCACGAGGCGTCGAAGCCGACGGACAGCCCCGCCATCACCCGGTCGCCCGGTCCGAGCGGTGCGTCCTGCAGGAAGAGCCGGGCTTCGGCGTCGATGAAAGCGGCCGCGGAGCGGTGGGTGACGGCCACGCCCTTCGGCTTGCCGGTGGACCCCGAGGTGAAGATGATCCACGCGTCGTCGGCCGGGCCCGGCTCGGCGGGCGTCGCGCGTCGGTCGCCCGCCACCCGCTCGATCGCCAACCCGTCGCGGATCACCGCGTCGACGGCGGCCTCGGCGAACACCGTCCGGGCGCGGTCCTCGGGGTCGTCGGCGTCCACCGGGACGTAGGCGGCCCCGGCGACGAGGACGGCGGCGATGGCGACGTAGAGCTCGGTAGTGCCCGAGCGGATGCGCACCCCGACCCGGCTGCCGCGGCCGACGCCCGCCTCCCCCAGCAGCGAGGCCAGCTCGTCCGCCTGCTCCAGGAGCTCGGTGTAGGTGAGCACCTCGGCTCCGTTGTCGATCGCAGTGGCGTCGGCGTGGTCCTCCGACGCGTTCCGCAGGATGTCGACCAGGGTCCTCGGCGGCGCGGCCCGATCGGCGCGGAGCAGCGTCAAGACGCGCCTTGGTCCGGGTCGTGCATGGGCTCGATCATGTCGGAGCGAGGTGAACAGCGCGTGTACGGTCTCGGCCGCCGTACGCGGTCAGACCTCGAGGCTCACCGGGAAGGTCGCAATCCAGGCGAGCGCGCCGAGCAGGACGGCGCAGCCGGCGAGCGTCGTCACCCACCGGAGGCGTCGGTTCTTGAGCCGGGTGCTCATGCCGGCGAAGAACAGCACGACGGCGTAGAGCACGACGGTCAGCACGTAGTTGCTGGACCGTTGGATGTAGAGACGCACCTGGGCAGCCCCGGCCTCGGAGGCAGCGTCGAGCTGCGCGGCGTCCGTCTGGGCAGCAAGCGCGTACTCCGGCATCGCGAACGGGGTCGGCGGCGCGTCGGGGTTCGTGAACGGCCGGGTCGTCCGCCAGGCATGGAAGGCCGGCTTGAACTCGTCGCGGAACCGGTCGACGTAGAAAGCGGCCAATGTGCGGTCACCCTGGCGGTTCGCGTCGGCCCAGGCGATGAAGGTCGCGACGTCGACCTGGGTCTGCGCCTGGGACAGGCCCTGGGCCCGCGCGGCGCTGATCCGGACCGCGCTGGTGCGGCTCGCCGCGGCCGCCTGCTCGCCGTTCCAGCGCGTGGCCTGGTAGCTGCTCCACGAGGTGCCGAGGGCCGCCACGACCAGCAGGATCGTGACCACGACCTCCTGCCGGCTCCGCTCACCCGGCGGCGCCTCCTCAGCGCGGGACGCCACGGTCGTCACACGGTGCGTTCACGGTGATGCCCGCAGCCTTGGCCTCTGCGTCGATGAGGCGGAGGGTCCGTTGCATCGCGGTCGGTTGGAGCTTGCCGATCCCGTCACCGTGCGGGTGGTTGAAGAAGACCAGCAGCATCATCAGCAGACAGATCACGATCGTGACGCTCCCCATCAGCACGCTCTGCGTCAGCCAGCCCTCTCCGGAGTCGGCGAAGAAGAGCATGTAGACGAAGATGACGCCACAGATCACGAACAGGGCCAGCCACAGCGGCGTCGGGAGGATGCCCTCGGCTCCGTGCACGCGGTCGACCCGTGCCTGCTCCCGCTGGGAGGTCTGGTCCATCCAGCGGTCGTAGGCGGACTGCTCGGTGTCGCCACGCGGCTGGACCTGGGAGATCGTGTGGTACATCGCGACGCCCCACGGGTTGATCGCGTCTCCCAGCGTGCCGCTCGTCTGCGCGTCCCACTCGGTCCCGGCGACCGACCGGGCATAGCAGGCGAGCTCGCCGGTCAGCTGGGCGGACACCGGACTCGGCAGGAACTGGGCGGTCTGCACCTGCTGGGCGACGATGGTCGCCTCCGTCTCCGCACCTGCACGCGAGTCGTCGTAGGACGAGAAGGCCAGGAAGATGATGAAGCCGAGCAGCACCGAGAAGCCGGTCGCCAGCACCCCGAAGACTCCCGACGCGCGGTCGCCGTCCTGGAAGTAGCTGCCCTCAGGGGCGTGCCTGCGGACCAGCAGCATGGCGGCCACGGTGAGCGCCGTGACGCCCAGGGTGACGACGGCCGCGAGGAGGACGTTCACATCGGCCCTCCTTTCGCGTTCGCGCAGCGTATCCCCGCCCAACCTGCAGGCGCCCGTTCCCGCTCCGCATCGCCTCGATCGGATGAGGGGAACCGATGGGTCCTCGACGGTGGTTGAATCACGGCGTGGATGCCGAGGCCTGGGATGCGCGCTACCGCGACAGCGAGCTGGTCTGGTCGCGCGGACCCAACCAGTTCGTCGAGGCGGAGCTGGCCGGGACACCACCGGGGCGCGCTCTCGACCTGGCCGCCGGTGAGGGTCGCAACGCGATCTGGCTGGCCGAGCGGGGCTGGCAGGTCACCGCGGTCGACTTCTCGCAAGCCGGGCTCGACAAGGGTCGGACGCTCGCCGGAGACCTGCATGTCGAGTGGGTGTGCGCCGACGCGACCACCTGGACCGGCGACGGCTCCTACGACGTCTGCGTCGTGGCGTACCTCCAGCTCGCCGGTGACGAGCGACGTGCGGCCGTGCGTGGTGCCTTCGGCTCGCTCCGGGTGGGAGGCACCCTCCTACTGGTCGCGCACGACAGCACCAACCTCACCGAGGGCGTCGGCGGCCCGCAGGACCCCGACGTGCTGATGACCGCCGAGGAGGTGCTCGGGGACCTCGACGGCGAACGGTTCGACGTGGCACGGGCCGAGCGCGTGGCCCGTCAGGTCGTCCAGCCCGACGGCGACACCCGCACGGCGTACGACGCCCTGGTGCGGATCGTCCGGCGCGACTAGGAGCCGGTCGCCTGTCGCTGCCCCGGCACGGAGGGTCAGAGCAGGACGAGCAGCATGGCGGCCATGGCGCCGGCCATCACCACGTCACAGCCGGCGTCGAGCCGGGCGACCGAGTCCGGCGAGCGTCGTACGACGGTCGGCAGCCGCGCCGCGGCGACCGCGACCAGGCCCGCCACCAGGACGACCACCAGCGGGAGTGCGGTCGGTCCGGCCATGCCCATGCCGGCGGCCGATGCCTGGTGACCCGCGGCCGTCGCGGGCGCGGCCATCGGCAGCGTCATCACCGCCATCGCACCCGCGCCGACCGCCAGCCGGAGGTGGGCGGCACTCCCGGTGCGCCGGTCGACCGAGAGCACACCCCAGCACAGGCCCGCCGCACTCACGACCAGGGCAGCCACGGCCAGGGGCCGGACGAGACCGCCGAGGAGCATGGCGACCATGGCGAGACCCATCAGCGCGTGCCAGGCGTCGACGTCGCGTCGGTGCTCGGCGCTCACGCCGCCCAGCCGCGGCGCGACGGCGCGCAGCGCACAGTAGGCGACGACGGCGAGCAGCAGCACCGCCAGGACGAGGGGCACCAGCGGAGCATCCGCCGTGGCGCGCGGGGCGTCAACCGCGGGGTGAGGGGTTGCTTAGGTCAGGAGTCGGCGTTGGTGTGGGTCGGCGGCAGCTGGGTCTCGCTGTCGACCGGCTGCTCGTCGTAGACGCCCGCCTTGTCGGCGGCGTTCACCTTCCGCATCTGCTTGGCGAAGCTCCAGCACAGGAACGCGACGGCGAGGATCAGCAGCAGGAAGACCCCGAACGCACCCCAGCCGGCCTTGACGCTGTTGTCGTCGGGGACGGGGTCGAGAGCCTGGATCAGGAGGGCGAGCGACTGCATGGCTCCAGTGTCTCAGGCGACGGCCGGATCAGACAGGGCGGATCCCCGCGAACAGGTCGTCCTCGGGCAGGGAGGTCTCGACGTGGCTGGTGACCAGCTCGAAGTCCTCCGTCGGCCAGACCTCCGCCTGGATGGCGTGGGGGATGGCGAACCACGGGCCGTCGGGGTCGATCTGGGTGGCGTGCGCCAGCAGGGCCTGGTCGCGGACGCCGAAGTAGTCGGCGCAGGGGACCTTCGTCGTCAGCCGCTTCTCCCAGCTCTCGTCGCGCTCCCACTTCTCCAGCCGCTCGGCGTAGGGCGACTCGAGACCGTGGGCGAGCATCGCGTCGTTGATCGCGGTGAGCTTCGCGAAGCTCCAGCCGTGGTGGTAGTAGAGCTTCAGCGGCTGCCACGGCTCACCGGCGTCGGGGAAGCGGTCGGGGTCACCGGCCGCCTCGAACGCCGCGACGCTGATCTCGTGGCAGCGGATGTGGTCGGGGTGCGGGTAGCCGCCCTTCTCGTCGTACGTCGTCAGGACGTGGGGCTTGAAGCTGCGGATCAGGGCGACGAGACGTTCGGTCGACTCCTCGAGCGGGACCAGGGCGAAGCAGCCCTCGGGCAACGGGGGCGGCGGGTCGCCCTCGGGCCAGCCCGAGTCGACGAACCCGAGCCAGTCCTGGCGGATCCCGAGGATGTCGCGGGCGCGCTCCATCTCCTGGCGCCTGACCTCGGCCATGTTGGCGGCGATGTCGGGCCGGTCCATCTTGGGGTTCAGGATCGAGCCGCGCTCGCCGCCGGTACAGGTCGCGACGTGCACGTCGACGCCCTGCGCGACGTACATCGCCGTGCTCGCCGCACCCTTGCTCGACTCGTCGTCGGGATGGGCGTGCACGTGCATGAGCCGGAGGCCGTCGCCGGGGCGCGCGTCGACGGGATGCGAGGACATGGTCGCGAGTCTAGGAGTCGGGGCCGACCGTGCGACGATGAGGGACGTGGAGCAGGCCCTGTCCGAGCGGTACGCCGCACCGCCCGCGTGGCGTCGTCCGCTGACGATCGCCGCGGTGGTCGTGGTGGCCGCGGTGGCGCTGGCCTGGCTGGTCTGGGCCGCCGTCGACCAGGCCACGCCGAAGGTCGAGTCCCAGCTGATCGGCTGGGAGCCGGTCGACGCCCATGCGGCGACGGCGCGCGTCGACGTCACGATCCACGACGCCGGTTCCCATCCGACGTGCACGGTGCAGGCGCTGGCCAGCGACCACTCCATCGTGGGCGAGCTGACCTTCCAGCCCACCGACGGGACCAACACGGTGACCGTCCGGACCGAGCGTCCGGCCACGGCAGTCGACGTACCGGGCTGCATCGCCGATGGGCAGGATCACCCGCGCTGACCTGCGCGTTTGTGGGTTTGCGCGGCGACTCTTGGTAGACTCGTCGCTTCTGGCCGCGCCACAAGACGACGCAACCAGCACGACCCAGCAGTCCCGTCCGGTGCGGCGCACACACCACCGACACACGACAGGCGCACCGACGTGCGTCTGGAGGAGATCCGCATGATCTGGCTGACCCAGCAGACCTTCGACCGACTCGAGGCAGAGCTCGAGGACCGTCGTGGTCCTCGGCGCGCCGAGATCGTCGAGCGGATCAGCGCAGCGCGCGACGAGGGCGACCTGAAGGAGAACGGCGGCTACCACGCCGCCAAGGACGAGCAGGGCACCAACGAGGCCCGGATCCGTCAGCTCGAGGAGCAGCTCAAGGACGCCACCACCGAGCCGTCCGCCGACGACCAGACCGTGACCGCGGGCAAGCTCGTCACCTACCGTTTCGCCGGCGACGACGAGGAGTCGTTCCTGCTCGGTGCCCGCGAGATCGCCGACGACCGCGACGACATCGAGGTGTACTCCCCCCAGTCGCCGCTGGGCGCCGCCCTCGAGGGCCACAAGGCCGGCGAGACCGTCGACTTCGAGCAGCCCAACGGCAAGGTCGCGAAGATCGAGATCATCAGCGCGGTCCCCTTCCCGGGCTGACACGCTTCCCGGGTCGTCCGCCCCACAAGCACCCCTAGTGGCCCCTCAGGCGGACGACCCACCCGGTCACTCGAAGACGCGGTAGCCTCGCTCGCGGAGCCGGACCATCAGCATCTCGGCGTGGGCCTCGCCGCGCGTCTCGAGCTGGAGGTGCACCTGCACCTCGTCGAGGGACAGGTCGGCGCTGATCCGGGCGTGGGCGACCTCGATCACGTTCGCACCCGCTTCGCCGACCTCCGACAGCAGACGCGCCAGGCCACCGGGACGGTCGGGGATGCGCAGCGTGAGGGTCAGGTAGCGACCGCCCGCGGCCATGCCGTGCTGGATCACCTTGCTCAGCAGCAGCGGGTCGATGTTGCCGCCCGACAGGACCCCGACCGTGGCCGTCGAGAAGCGGCTCGGCTCGTCGAGGATCGCGGCCACGGCGGCCGCGCCGGCGGGCTCCACCACCATCTTGGCGCGTTCGAGGGTGGCGAGCACGGCGCGCGAGAGCGACGCCTCGGACACGGTGATCACCTCGTCGACGTAGTCGCGGACCGCCGCGAAGCTGACCTCCCCGGGAAGGCCCACGGCGATGCCGTCGGCCATCGTCGACATCGAGCCGAGCGGCACCGGGTGGCCCGCCCTCAGCGAGGCCGGGAAGCGGCCGCACCCTCGGCCTGGACGCCGATCACGGTGACGCCCGGGCGCTTCTGCTTCACCGCGATCGCGATCCCGCCGAGGAGCCCCCCGCCCCCGCACGGTACGACGACCGTCTCGACGTCGGGCGCCTGCTCGAGGATCTCCAGCCCCACCGTGCCCTGCCCCGCCACCACCTCGGCACTGTCGAAGGGATGGATCATCACCGCGCCGGTCTGCGCCTGGAACTCCCGCGCAGCGGCGAGCGCGTCCTCGAGGTAGCGCCCGTGGAAGACGACGTCGGCGCCGTATCCGCGGGTGGCCTTCTCCTTGGGGATCGGCGCGCCCTCCGGCATGAAGACCGTCGCCCTGATGCCGAGGAACTGCGCGGCCAGCGCGACGCCCTGCGCGTGATTGCCGGCGGAGGCGGCCACCACGCCGCGCGCCCGCTCGTCCTCGGTCAGGTGTGACATCCGGGTGTAGGCGCCCCGGACCTTGAAGGAGCCGGTGCGCTGGAGGTTCTCGCACTTGAGGAGCACGGTGCTCTCCGTCAGCGCCGAGAGCCAGCGCGACTCCTCCATCGGCGTACGGACGGCGATGCCCTTGATCAGCTCGGCGGCCCGCTCGATGTCGTCCACCGAGACCCGGTCGACGTCACCCATCGCGCCCCTCGTCGCCGGTGGACTCGTGGTGGCCGCCCTCCGCGCGGTCGCGGTCGAACTGGTCGGCGACCCCGGCGTCCTGGGTGTCGCCGACGGCACCGTCGTCGGCACCACCGGTCTGGGCGTCGGTGTCGACCCGCTGCCCGGTCTCGTCGTAGTCGGACTCGAGCGCGGCCTCGGGATCCTCCCCCACCGCCGTCTCGCTCGCCAGGTGTTGGACGACGGCGTTGGCGGCCGCCGCGAACGGGACGGCGACCAGCGCGCCGGGGATCCCGGCCAGCAGGATGCCGGCCGCGATCGCCACGATCACGCCGAGCGGGTGGATCGAGACGAACCGACCCATCAGGAACGGCTGCAGCACGTGGCTCTCGATCTGCTGCACGAGCACCACGGCGCCGAGCATCAGCAGAGCCACGACGATGCCGTGGTCGACGAGAGCCACCAGCACCGCGACGGTGCCCGCGACGAACGCGCCGACGATCGGCACGAAGGCGCCGAGGAAGACCAGCACACCGATCGCGAGGACGAACTGCACCTGCAGGATCGAGGCCGCGATCATCACTCCCACGGCGTCGGTGACCGCGACGATCACGGTGGCCCGGACGAACTGGGTGAGCGAGATCCAGGCGACGCGACCCGAGCTGTCGACCCGGGCCCGCGCGGCGCGCGGCGAGAGCCGGACGAACCAGGCCCAGATCCGGTCGCCGTCGGCGAGGAAGAAGTACGTCGAGAACAGCACCAGGAACAGCCCGGCCAGGATGTGGGTGAGCGCACTGCCGAGGTTGGTGACCTGGCTGAGGAAGGCACCGCTCTGGGCCTTCTGGGACAGGTAGTCCTGGGCCTTCTGGATGTAGGCGTTGATCTGCGAGTCGCTGACGTGGAAGGGCCCCGTCTGCAGCCAGCTCTTGATCTCACCGAGGCCGTCGGAGACCTGGGTGGCCAGGTCGTTGGCGCCGTTGGCGACCTGCTGTCCGGCCAGCGCGAGCATCGTCGCCACCAGCGCCAGCAGCCCGAGGACGACGATCGCCGCCCCGATGCCGCGGCGGATGCCGATCCGCTCCATCCAGGCGACGACGGGCGACCCGAGCGCCGAGATCAGCAGCGCGACGATCACCGGGATGGTCAGCTCGGCGAAGAACTCGACGCCGCGGAACAAGGCGTACGTCGCGATCCCGATCACGATCAGGCGCCAGGCCCAGGCGGCGGCGAGGTCGAGCCCCCACGGCACCTGAGCGGGCGTGAAGTTCGAGGGTCCGGTCTCGATCGCCACCTGGGGGCGAGGCTCGGCCCGTCTCAGCCACTGGTGGGCGAGGCGCCCGGCCAGCCGCTCACCGGCGCCCTCGTCGCCGGGCGTGCCGGTCGCGGCGTCGTTGCTCACGGGTGTCAACCTACGCGACCTCGGAGTCGGTCAGTCGGCGGACGAGGCGGCGGGCCGCATCCGGGTGCTCGGCCGCGAGCAGACCCGCGGCCGCGAGCACGTAGTCGGCGTCGACCGTGACGTCCGCGCGCCGCGGGAGCTGCCACCCGCCGTCGACGGCGTCGCCGACGCTGCCGGCGAAGATCCGCGCGGCGACTCCTTGCCGGCCGTGCCGGAGCACGCCGCCGGAGCCGACCAGGAGATCGACCTCGCGCAGGTCCTTGCCGGTCCGCTCGACGACCCGCCCCTCCGGGCTGACCACGACCTTGCTCCGTCCGGCGTGGCGGCGCAGGGCCAGTCCCACGGCCTCGCGGGCGAGCTCCTCGTCGAGGTCGGCCTCGGCGTCGTCTGCCGGGACGAACCCGGGGTCGTCGCGACGCCGGAGCGCGGCCTCGGCCAGGTCGGCGCGACCTGCTGCCTCGGCGGTCGTGACCGCCGACCAGCGCATGCCGAGGTCGCCCTCGACCGTCCGGGTCACCCGGGTGGTGGCGACGACCTCGCGGCTGAGCCCGGAGTCCTCCGGGTCGAGCTCCACCACGCTGTGCACGTCGGTGGTGGCTCCGCCGACGTCGACGACGACCGTGTCGCCCGCGGCGTCGGCCAGGAGCTCCACCCCGGTGAGGACGACGTCGGGCGTGGCCCCCTGGACCATGGCCAGGAAGTCGTCGCGGCTGCTCAGGTGCTTTCCGCCGATGACGTGGGAGAGGAACAGCTCGCGGATCGCGGTCCGGGCCCCGTCGGGGGCGAGGACGCCGATCCGGGGGACGATGTTGGGGGCCACGACGAGCGGGTTGGCGGCCAGGATCCCGGCGACCTCGTCACGTGCCTCGACCATCCCGGCGACGACGACGGGGCCGCTCCAGCTGGCGGCCAGGGCGCGGGCGCTGGCCAGGATGGGTTCGGGGTTGCCGCCGTCGGTGCCCCCGGTGAGCAGGACGACGTCGGGCTCGCTCTCGACCACGCGGCTCAGGTCGTCGCGCCGCCCGGCGGCCAGCACGGCGACCACCTTGCCCCCGCTGGACAGGGCGACCCGACGGCCGGCCTCGGCGGTCACCAGCTCCTCGTTGCCGACCACGGCGATCCGCAGGCCGCCACCCGCGCTCGAGCAGGCCAGCGTCGAGGCGTCCACCGCTCGGGCGTCTTGGCCCGCCAGCGAGGCCAGGCACGCGTCGTACCCGTCGAGGACGTCGGTGTCGATCGTCGTCCGGTGCTCGGCCGCGGCGACGATGCGGCCCTCGGTGAGGTCGACGAGCGACGCCTTGGTGAACGTCGAGCCGAAGTCGACGCAGACGACGAGGTCTCGACTCCGCTCGACCCCCGAGGAACCGTCAGCCGAGGGCACGGTCGAGGTCGGCGATCAGGTCGTCGGCGGTCTCGATGCCGACGCTGAGCCGGATCAGGTCGGCGGGCACCTCGAGCTCGGTCCCGGCGACGCTGGCGTGGGTCATCCGGCCGGGATGCTCGATCAGGCTCTCGACCCCGCCCAGCGACTCGCCCAGCGTGAACACCTCGGCGCGGGCACAGGTGTCGAGCGCGGCCTGCTCCCCGTCGGCGTGCCGGAAGCTGACGATGCCACCGAACCGCTTCATCTGCCGTGCGGCCACGTCGTGCCCGGGATGCTCGGGCAGCCCGGGGTAGATCACCTGAGCGACCTTCGGGTGCCGGGTGAGGAAGTCGACCACCCGCTCGGCGTTGTCGCAGTGCCGGTCCATCCGGACGCCCAGCGTCTTCAGGCCACGGTGGGTCAGGAACGAGTCGAACGGGCCGGGGACGGCGCCCATGGCGTTCTGGTGGAAGGTGATCGCCTCGGCCAGGTCGAGGTCGCGGACCACGACGGCGCCGCCGACCACGTCGCTGTGCCCGCCGACGTACTTGGTCGTCGAGTGCACCACGAGATCGGCGCCGAGGGTCAGCGGCTGCTGGAGGTACGGCGAGGCGAAGGTGTTGTCGACGACGAGGAGCGCGCCCGCCTCGTGGGCGACCTGCGCCAGCGTCTCGATGTCGCCGATGGCCAGCAACGGGTTGGTCGGCGTCTCGACCCAGACCAGACGCGTGCGGCCCGGACGGATCGCGGCGCGTACGGCGTCGACGTCACCGACGGGCGCCGGGCTGTGCTCGAGCCCCCACGGCTGCGCGACCTTGTCGAACAGCCGGAACGTCCCGCCGTAGGCGTCGTCGGGGATGACGGCGTGGTCTCCCGGCCTCGTCAGCCCGCGCAGGATGGTGTCCTCCGCCGCGAGCCCGCTCGCGAAGGCGAAGCCGCGCTCCCCCTCCTCGAGGGCCGCGAGCGCTCCCTCGAGCGCCGTCCGCGTCGGGTTCGCCGAGCGGCTGTACTCGTATCCCCCGCGGAGCCCGCCGACGCCGTCCTGCTTGTAGGTGCTGGTCGCGTAGATCGGCGGGATCACCGCACCGGTGGTCGGGTCGGGCTCGTAGCCGGCATGGATGGCGCGGGTGTCGAACCCCGACTTGCTGCGATGGTCCTGAGTCACGCATCGAGCGTAGTGGTGCGGCGCCCACCGCCGGCGGACGCGTCAGGCTTCCGTCACATCTGGCGGGAACGCACGCGTGCCCGTCGTTGTTGCACACTGTGGACGTCCCATCCAGGGACGCCAGAAGGAGCAACCGTGTCCATCTTCTCCCGCCACAAGACCACCCTCCCGACGGCCGAGGAGGCGCTGCCCGGCCGCGCGACCAGCCAGTTCGTGATCGCCCCGAAGCACCGCGTCCTGGATGCTCCCGTCGTCACGCCCACCGCCCCCGAGGGCTACGAGGTCGCGATCTTCGGCCTCGGCTGCTTCTGGGGAGCCGAGGAGATCTACTGGCAGAAGCCCGGTGTCTGGTCGACCTCGGTCGGGTACGCCGGCGGCACGACGCCGAACCCGTCCTACGAGGAGGTCTGCAGCGGTCGCACGGGTCACACCGAGGCCGTCCGGATCGTCTTCGACCCGTCCGTCATCTCCTACGCCGACCTGGTCAAGACCTTCTTCGAGGTCCACGACCCCACCCAGGGCATGCGCCAGGGCAACGACGTCGGCACCCAGTACCGCTCGGCGATCTACTACACGACGCCCGAGCAGGAGCAGACGGCTCGCGAGCTCACCAAGATCTACGGTGACGAGCTGGCCCGCCGCCGCTACGGCGACATCACCACCGAGATCCGGCCCGCGTCGGAGACGCCGTACTACTACGCCGAGGACCACCACCAGCAGTACCTCGACAAGAACCCCTACGGCTACCGCTGCCACGCGAGCGCCGGCGTACCGTTCCCGGCGGACGCCTGAGACCGGTCGCAGAACGCTCCGGGCCCCCTGTCGGATCCGGGTCTCGCCGTTCGTGGAGTAGAAGTAGAGGCGGACACCGGGTCCGCGCGCGAGACGAGGAGCAGACATGACCGAGTACCTCATCTACTTCAACCAGCAGTGGGTGGGCGACCACACCGAGGAGTGGTTCCGCGGGCGTGGACCGCTCGCCATGGCGGTCGTGCACGAGATGGAGGCCGCCGGAGTCATGAAGTTCGCCGGTGGGCTGGTGGAGGAGGTCGAGGAGGCCTTCAGCGCCGACGCGACCAGCGGCACGCTGACCTTCACCGACGGGCCCTACGTCGAGACCAAGGAGTACCTGGGCGGCCTGACCATCGTCGACGTGGCCGACGAGGCGGCCGCCCGGATGTGGGCCGGCAAGATCGCGGAAGCGTGCGGGTGGCCCCAAGAGGTTCGCGAGTTCAAGCCGCGGCCCGACGCGCAGCCCTGAGGTCACGGCCATGACCGAGTACCTCATCGCGTTCAACGATGAGTGGGTGCCGGATCACACGGATGCGGAGCTGCGCGAGAAGTCCACCGCTGTCCGGGCGCTGATCGCGGAGATGAAGGCTGCCGAGGTCTTCGTCTTCACCGGCGGGCTGGACATCGGCACCCCGGTGTTCAGCGTCGACGCGTCCAGCGGCGAGCCGGTCTTCACCGACGGGCCGTTCGTCGAGACCAAGGAGCATCTCGGTGGCTTCGCCGTCGTCGACGTGGCCGACGACGAGGCGGCGCGGCTGTGGGCGGGGAAGGTCGCCGTGGCGTGCGGGTGGCCGCAGGAGGTGCACCGTTTCCAGGTGCCCACGCAGCCGCTCGGGTCCTGACGACGTCGGGTGGTGCTCCGACGCGGGCTCCGGCTCGCGCGGGCACCCACCCGCCCACGATCGTGTGGCTAACCCCCTGGGGGACGGTCTCCGCGCCGGTCATCATGGACCCATGAGCCCATCCACGGGTGCCGAGATCGGGGTGCTGGTCGTCGATGACCAGGACCCCTTCCGGCGCGCCATGGCGGCCGTCGTCGAGGAGACGGACGGGTTCGTGGTCGTCGGAGCGGTCGCCTCCGGCGAGGAGTCGCTCGTGGCCGTGGAGGAGCTCCGCCCCGGGCTCGTGCTGATGGACGTCAACCTCCCGGGGATCGACGGCGTCGAGGCCACCCGCCGGATCCGGCAGGCTCCGGACGCGCCGGTCGTCATCCTGCTGTCGACGTACGACGAGGACGAGTTCGACCGCGCCGGGTGCGACGCCACGGCCTACGTCTCCAAGGCGTCGTTCGGTCCCGAGCGCCTGCAGGAGACGTGGGCGGCCGCGGTGTCAGCCCACTGACACCGGGGCCTCCGCCACGGCCCTCGGGAGGACGATCCGTAGCGAGGCCTGGCCGTGCATCCGGACGACCTCCAGGCGCCCCTCGCACGCGTCCACCCGGTCGCGCACGGCCAGCCGGTCCATGCCGTCGAGGTCGACGCCGTGCATCCGCAGCACCAGGTCGCTGCCCTCGTGCCCGAGGGCGATGGCGAGGTGGTCGGTGCCATGAGAAAGCGCCTCGAGGCAGCAGAAGTACGCCGCGGCCTCCACCCGGTCGGAGTACCGCACCTGCATGACCTCGTCGTCGATCCGCAGCACGTCCGCTCGCTGGGTCCGGGAGACGTACGACGTCAGCGCCGACCCGAGGCCCGACCGGGGCAGCATGGTCGGGAAGATCCCACGCGTCAGCTCTCGCAGTGACTCGAGAGCCTCGGTGGCCCGGTCGGCGAAACCGGCGATCGTCGAGGCGACTGCGCTCCCCTCCGCGGCCTCGGCGAGCTCGCGGCGCAGCTGCGCCATCGCCGGCAGCACCCGCCGGCCGAGGTCCGCCTCCAACCGCTCCCGCTCCGTGTCGCCGGCACCGATGATCCGGTTCCGGGAGGCGGTCAGCTCCCGGGTCTGCTGGTCGAGCTGCTCCACTCGCGCGGCGAGCTCGACCTGGAGTCGCGCGTTCCGGAAGGCCAACGCCGCCTGCTCCGCGATGTCGGCCAGCAGGCGGCGCTCGTGGGCACGCACGTTGCGCCCTGCGGGCAGCTCCAGACTGATAGAACCGAGGGCTCCACCGCGGTCCCGCACCGGGACGACCAGGTCGGGCTCGACCGACGCGTCGTCGACGTCGGCGTCGCGCGCGACCGACGGCCACACCGCGGTCAGGTCGGCCCCTCCCTCGACGTCGAAGCGGACCACCGCGCGGTCGGCCTGCACGACCCCGGCGGCGGCCGCGGCGATCGTCGGCAGCAGCGTCCCCGGTGCGGGGCTGTGCCCGATCCGTTCGCTGAAGTCGGCCAGGGCGTCGTACGGCGCTGCCCGGCTCCCGTAGACCAGCCGGTCCGCGAACCGGACGACCCCGCTGCGCAACGGCTGGAACGCCAGCGCGACCACGGCCGTGAGCAGCAGGGACTGCCAGAACCCGCCGTCCGTGCGGTCCTGGGCCGACCGGCCGAGGACCACCACGAGACCCACGTAGGCGACGGCGACGATGGCGGTCGCGGTCGCGAGCACGACGGCCCGGCCGAGGATCACCTCGACGTCGTAGAGGCGGTAGCGCAGCACGGCCACGGCGATGCAGACGAGCAGGAACGCATAGGCCAGGAACAGCGGCAGGCTCGACCACCACGACTGCTCGCCGCCGCTGAGCGCCTGCCCGACGATCAGGACGAGCAGGGCGACCCCGATCGAGGCGGCGCCGGCCGCCACCAGCCGGAGCTGCTGACGGACGATGCCGTGGGAACGGCGCAGTCGCAGCAGCATGCAGACCACGCTCGTGAGCACGGCCCCGAAGATCAGCAGGAAGCCGACGCTGAGCAGGATCCCCTGGGCGGCCCCGACGTGGGTCGGTTCGCCGTCCCGGTTGAAGGAGTACGGACCGACGAGCAGCAGTCCGAGCAGGTACGCCGTGTAGCCGGCCACGGCGGCACGCGTCACCCAGCGCCATCGCGAGGAGAGGTACTGACCGGTCGGGACCACGAGGAACACCACCGTGATGCAGGTGAGGGCCAGCGGCCCTCCCAGCGCCCCCGCGATCCAGGCGGCGACCTGACCCTGGTGGACGGTGCCCGGGCCGCCCTCCTGGAGCACCCACACCGAGTACGACTCCGCGGCTAGGGAGATGCTCGTCGTGAGGCCGACCAGGCACAGCAGCCAGCCGACGGGATGTCGGGGGTCCGACCTCACGATCACCGCGCCGAGCAGGGCGCTCGCGAGCGAGGCGGCGTTGACGAGGGGCCAGCCGTGGATGCCCACGGACTGGGTGGAGAGCAACTGGATCGAGACGGCGACCAGCACCGTGTCGAGCACGGTCAGCGCGGCGCTGACCGCGGCGAGCGTCCAGGCGAGTCGGGCACTCAGCACTCAGACCGCCTCCGCCCGTCGCCCGACCGGCACCGTCGCGAGCACCTCGGTGCCGCCCGACAGACCCCGGCGGACGACCAACCGGCCTTCGACCGAGTCCATCCGGTCACGCATGTTCCCCAGTCCACCGCCCTCCAGGACGGTGTCCGGGGCCAGGCCCACGCCGTCGTCGCGGACCACCATCGTCAGCACGTCGCCTGCGACGGCGAGCTCGATCGCGATGAGCGTCGCGGCCGCGTGCTTGACGGCGTTCTGCACGGCCTCGACGCAGCAGAAGTAGATCGCCACCTCGACCTCCTGTGCCTGCCGCCCGATCCCGTTGTCGGTCACCGTGACAGGAACGGCGCTGGTCGCGACGACTTCGCGCACCGCCGCCGCGACACCCTCGTCGGCGAGGGCACGCGGGTAGATGCCCCGGGAGAGGTCGACCAGGGTGGCGATGGCCGAGTCGACTGCCTCCACCTGCTGAGCCAGCACTGCGCCGGCACGCTCCGGCGAGCGGTCCGCGACCTTCTGCGCGAGGCGCAGGTTGACCACGAGGGCGACCAGGTGCTGCTGGGCACCGTCGTGGATGTCGCGCTCGAGCCGTCGGCGCTCGACATCGAGGGCGTCGACGAGGCGGCCGCGTGACACCTGGAGCTCCTCAGCCCGGGCCGACAGCTCCACGGCGCGTCTGGACAGCTCGGCACGCAGGCGAGACCGGCGCAGCACGAGACCGGACTGCGCCGCCAGACCCGAGAACAGCCGCTCCTCGACCGGCGTGAGCGGCTGGTCCTCGTGCTCCTGGAGGCGCAGCATCCCGAGCCGTTCGCCGGCGAGCACCACGTCGAGGGAGCGGAGGTGGGGGTCCGCCGAGCCGATGGCCGCGTCAACCGCGTCCGGGGGCCAGCTCGCCGCCAGCTCGGGCACGTCGTCGACCATCAGCCAGACCTGGGTCCAGCGCGCCCCCGTGCCCTCCGCGAGCAGCTGCGCCATCCGCAGCGGCAGGCCGGGTGGCTCGTCCCCGTCGCCGTCGCCCAGGACGGAGTCGGAGAAGCGGCTCAACGCGTCGTACGGCGACCCGCGTCCGTGACCGACCCACTGCGTGGCCGCGTTCTCGATCCGCGACCTGACCGACTCGAACCCGAGGGCGACGACCGCCGTCGCCAGCACCGAGAGACCGAGCTGTGGGGAGTCCGTGTGGCCGATCAGCAGACCACCGCCGACCACGATCACGACGTAGACGGCGGCGACCCAGGCGAAGGTGCCGACGACGACGCACAGCGCCACCCGCCGGTCCCGCAGCCATCGTGGGACGGACGTCATCAGCGTGTGGCGTCGACGAACGTGAGCACGGCCTTGACCCGACGGTTGCTCTCTCCTTCGTCGAGGAGTCCGAGCTTGAGGAACACCGCGCTGATGTGCTTCTCCACGGACCGCTCGCTCATGTAGAGGGTCGTGGCGATGGTGGCGTTGGTGCGGCCGGTCGCCATCTGCTCGAGCACCGACCGCTCCTTGTCCGTCAGCCCGCTCAGCGGGGAGCTGGCCTCGGCGGCCTTGCGCGACATCAGCCCCTCCACGACCTTCGGGTCGAGCGCCGAGCCACCTCGGGCGACGTCGTTGAGCGCCCGGACGAGCTCGTCGATGTCCGACACCCGCTCCTTGAGCAGGTAGCCGAGCCCCGCGACCCCGTCGGCCAGCAGCTCGAAGGCGTAGTCCTCCTCGACGTACTGCGAGAGCACGACCACGCCGATGGACGGGTGCGCGGCCCGGATCTGCTTGGCCGCGTCGATCCCCTCGGTGGTGTGCGTCGGCGGCATCCGGATGTCGGTGAGCACGGCGTCGGGCTGGTGCTCGGCCACGGAGCGGAGCAGGGACTGCGGGTCTGCGACGCTGTCGACGAGGTCGATCTCGTCGACCTCGGCGAGCAGGGCCGCGACGCCCTCCCGCACCAGGAAGTTGTCGTCGGCCAGGACGACTCGTAGCACCATGCTCGAGGGTAGGGCATGCCGGAGAGGCCGGGCACGCGCCGAGTCCGGACGCCGCGAAGCGGCCGGCCCCGGAGGGCCGGCCGCGACGCGGCCGATCTGATGTCGCACCTCAGACCAGCGTGGGGACGCGCTCCTGGTCGACGTGCTGCGAGGTGTCAGCCTCGGGCTCGTCGCCGTCGTGCGACCCACCCTCGATGTCGATCGTCGGCAGTCGGCGGTCCAGCCAGGTGGGGAGCCACCAGGCGCGGTGACCGAGCAGACTCATGGCTGCCGGGACCAGCACCATCCGGACCAACGTGACGTCCAGGAAGACGGCCACGGCCAGGCCCACACCGAACATCTTGGTGGTGACGTCGACGTCCAGGATGAACGAGGCGAACACGCTGATCATGATGAGTGCCGCGCTGGTGATCACCTTGGCCGTCGATCCGACGCCCTCGACCACGGCCCGGTCGGGGTTGCGGTGCTTCAGGTACTGCTCGCGGACCCTGCTCATCAGGAACACCTCGTAGTCCATCGAGAGACCGAACAGGATCGCGAACATCAGCATCGGAGCCAGCGGCATGATCGGCACGGACTCGTGGACGCCGATCAGGCTCGCGCCCCAACCCCACTGGAAGACCGCGACCACGACGCCGTACGCCGCGCCGACACCCATCACGTTGAGGACGGCTGCCTTCAACGGGACCAGGACCGACCTGAACACGACCATCAGGACGAGGAACGACAGCCCGATGACCGCACCGAGGAACCACGGCATCCGGTCCTGCAAGCGGGTCGAGACGTCGTCGGTCAGGGCAGTGGCGCCGGTGACCGAGGCCTCGACGTCCGCACCTTCGAGCGCGCCGGGGATGGTGTCCTGACGGAGGTGCTCCAGCAGGTGCCCGGTGCGGGCGTCCTGCGGTGACGTGGTCGGGGTGACCCCGATGATCGCGATGTCGTGAGCATCGTTGGTCACCGCCTGGTCGACCGAGGCGACGCCTGGCTGGGCCGCCAAGGCCCTGGACACCTGAGTGATGGTCGCCTGCGAGATCGCAGCGCCGTTGGTGTCGAGGACCACCTCGAGGGGCCCGTTGACGCCGGGACCGTAGCCGTCCGCCATCAGGTCATAGGCCTTGCGGGTCGTCGAGTCCGGGGCGTCGTTGCCCGCGTCGGCGAAGCCCAGGTGCATCGAGAAGACCGGGATCGCCAGGATGCCGAGGATGAGCGCCGCTGCTCCGCCGTAGCGCACCGGCCTGGCCACGACTCGTGCCGCCCAGCGCGCCGACCTGGCGTGCGGGTCGTACGCCGGCTTGGGCTTGATGAACGGCACCCGGGCACTGTTCACACGGTGCTTGACGACACCGAGCATCGCGGGCAGCAGCGTGATGGAGGCCAGCATCGTGACCGCCACCATGATCGCCGAGCCGTAGCCCATCATCGACATCATCGGGATGCCGGACACCTTGAGCCCGAGGATCGCGACGATGACCGTGACACCCGCGAACAGGACCGAGAGGCCGGCGGTCGCGTTGGCACGTCCGATGGCGACGGGGACGCTCTGCCCCGACGCGAGGTTCTGACGGTGCCGGGCGAGGATGAACAGGGCGTAGTCGATCCCGACCCCGAGGCCGAGCATCATGGCGACGACACCGGTGATCTGCGGGACGGGCACGAGCCCGGACAGGATGCCGATGGTGCTGCTGCCGATCACGATGGCCATCAGCGCCGCCACGATCGGCAGGCTCATCGCGACCAGGGAACCGAAGGCGATGGCGAGGATGAGGACGGCCATCAGGATGCCGATCAGCTCGCTGTTGCCCCCGGCCGGCACCTCGGCGTACCCGAGGCCACCGTCGTACTCGACCTGGACGCCGGCGTCGCGGAGGCCCTGGACGGCCTTCTGGGCGGCGTCGTAGTCGGCGCCGGTGACCTTCTCGGTCGTGAAGCCGACCGTGGCGAACGCGGTCTGACCGTCCTCGCTGAGGGTCGGCCCACGCGGGTCGTAGGGATTGCTCACCGCGACCACGTGCGGGCCGTCGTCGAGCTGGTGGACAGCCTCCTGGACCGCGGCCTTGGTGACGGGGTCTGACAGACCGTCCTCGGAGTGGAAGATCACGTTGGAGGAGTAGAGGGTCTGCTGCGGGAAGCGGTCCTGGATGGCGTCGGCCGCGCGTTGCGACTCGGCGCCAGGCAGGCTGAAGCTCTCGTCGGGCTGGCCGCCGATCGAGGAGTTGAGCATGAACACTGCTGCTGCGACCAGCAACCACGCGGAGATGACTCTCCACGGGTGGCGGCCGGCGAAGTTGCCGATGCGGTACAGGACGTGAGACATGGTGAGGGCCTTCCGGGCTTCTGGGAATCAAGCTGTGCGAGAGGATTTCTCGTCTCTTCGACGGTAGGAACTCCCGCCGCTCAGGCCCATGGCGAAGGCCGCACACCACGCGGCGACCACCCACACGCGCGCGGGGGGTCGTTGGTGCGGAAAACCGCACGGCGGAGGTGGCCACCCCCCGGCGTGCCGGCGCAGACCGGGAGCGCGCAACCGCGTGGATCAACGGTCCCCACCACCCGTCAGGGATGATGGACGATATGACCGAGCTGCCCCGCAAGGCTGTCGCCCGTACAGCGCGGCTGGCGGCGTTGCCTCTCGGCTACGCCGGGCGGAACGCGCTCGGGTTCGGCAAGCGGCTCGGCGGCAAGAACGCCGACCTCGTGATGACCGAGATCCAGCAGCGCACCGCGGAGCAGCTCTTCCGCACCCTGGGCGAGCTCAAGGGTGGTGCGATGAAGTTCGGCCAGGCGATGTCGGTGCTCGAGGCCGCGCTCCCGGACGAGCTCGGGGCGCCGTACCGCGCCGAGCTGACCCGCCTCCAGGACTCCGCTCCGCCGATGCCGACGCAGACCGTGCGCGACCAGATCGCCGCCGACCTCGGCGCCCACTGGCGTGACGAGCTGGTCTGGCTCGACGGAGGCCCGACCGCGGCCGCCTCGATCGGACAGGTGCACCTGGGTCGGTGGTCCGACGGTCGCGAGGTCGCGGTCAAGGTGCAGTACCCCGGTGCCGGCGACGCCCTGCGGAGCGACCTGCGGCAGCTCGCCCGCCTGGCGCGGACCATCGGACCGATGGCGCCCGGCATCGACGTGAAGCCGCTGATCGCCGAGCTGCAGGCCCGCGCCAACGACGAGCTCGACTACACCCTCGAGGCCGAGGCGCAGCGCGCCTTCGCCGCCGCGTTCCGTGGCGACCCCGAGATCGTCGTGCCCGACGTGGTCGCGGTGGGCGAGCACGTCCTCGTCACCGAGTGGCTCGAGAGCCCGGCCTCGCTCGCCACGGTCATCGAGAGCGGCACCCAGGAGGAGCGTGACCATTACGGCGAGCTGTTCGTGCGGTTCCTCTTCTCGGGCCCGGCACGGACCGGGATGCTGCACGCCGACCCTCATCCGGGGAACTTCCGGATCCTGCCGAACGACGACGGCAGCCCCGGTCGGCTCGGGGTGCTCGACTACGGCGCGGTCGCCCGGCTGCCCGGTGGCGGCCTGCCCGAGGCGATGGGCGCGCTGATCCGGATCGCCGGCCTGCGCGACCCCGACGAGCTCGTGGCCGGGCTGCGCCAGGAGGGTTTCATCAAGCAAGGTGTGAAGCTCGACCCGGAGCTGGTGCTCGACTACCTGGCTCCCTTCGTCGAGCCGACCCAGGTCGAGCGGTTCCGCTTCTCGCGCGACTGGCTGCAGGAGCAGTTCCAGCGGCTCAACAACCCCAAGGAGCCCACCTTCACCCTGGCGCTCAAGCTGAACCTGCCGCCGGACTACCTCCTCATCCACCGCACCTGGCTGGGCGGTGTCGGGGTCCTCAGCCAGCTCGGTGCCGAGGCGCCGTTCCGGCAGATCCTGACCGAGTACCTCCCCGGCTTCGCCGGCTGACCGGGGCCCCGGGTGCCGCCGACCAGCGGTGCCTCAGCCACCGTTTGACCGGCGAACACGTGGCAGGCTCACCGCCGCCCCGGGCGCCGCCGACCAGCGGTGCCTCAGCCACCGATCGCACCGACGACCACGTGGCAGGCTCACCGCCGCCCCCGCGCCCACCGACCAGCGGTGCCTCAGCCACCGATCGCACCGACGACCACGTGGCAGACTCACCGCCGCCCCCGCGCCCACCGACCAGCGGTGGCTCAGCCACCGTTCGCACCGACGACCACGTGGCAGACTCACCGCCGCCCCCGGCGCCCACCGACCAGCGGTGCGCTCAGCCACCGATCTCTCGCACCGACGACCACGTGGCAGACTCACCGCCACCCCGGGCGCCGCCGACCAGCGGTGCCTCAGCCACCGATCTCACCGACGACCACGTGGCAGGCTCACCGCCGCCCGCGTCATCCCAGCGCGAGGTACATCACGTGCAGTCCGACCCGGCCGTGTGCGGCCGAGCGGAAGGCGCCGGGGACCGTCCCGACGGTCTCGAAGCCGAGCGACTGCCACAGGTGCACGGCTGCGCTGTTGGTCTCGACGACAGCGTTGAACTGGATCCCGGCATAGCCCTGGTCGCGGTGCCAGGCCACGACGTAGCTCGCCAGCGCCCGGCCGACGCCCCGCCCGGACGCCGCGGGGTCGACCATGAACGACGCGGTGCCGACGTGATCGCCGCGCCCGGGCCGGTTGGGCCCCATCTTGGCCGAGCCGAGGATGCGGCCCTCGTCGTCGAGCACGACGGTGCGTCCCGGTGGCTCCTCCATCCACCACCCGCGGGCCGACTCCAGGGTGAGGTCCTCCGGGAACGCGTAGGTCTCACCGGCCGCGACGATGGCGGCGAAGAACGGCCAGATCCGGGGCCAGTCGTCGTCGGTCGCCGCGCGGATCCGCGGATCGAGGGTCACTGCAGGGTCACTCGCCCGTCTCACCGTCGATCGACTGGCGGATCAGGTCGGCATGGCCGTTGTGGCGGGCGTACTCCTCGATCAGGTGGACGACGATCCAGCGCAGGCTGAAGGCGCCCTCGTCGGCTTGACGGCTCTTCTTGACCGACTCACCGTCGAGCCCCGGACCGGAGTCGGCCAGGGCCTCGTCGAGGACGGCGTCGGCCCGGCGACAGGCCTCGTCGAACAGGGCGAAGAGCTCCTCGGGAGAGTCGTCCTTGGCGGTGTGCCACTCCCAGTCGCGGTCGGCGTCCCAGTCGACGGTGTCGTAGGGCGGCATCAGGCCGCGGCCGGCGAAGACGTCCTCGAACCAGCTCGACTCCACCACGGCGAGGTGCTTCATCATCCCGCCGAGCGTCATGTCGGAGGGGGGAAGGGCCTGGGCGAGCTGCTCCTGCGTCAGGCCGCGGCACTTCCAGCGGAACGTCTCGCGGTGGAAGTCGAGGTAGGCGCGGAGGACCGAGGCCTCGGACCCGCGCAGGGGCGGGTCGATGCGGGTGTCAGGCGGGGAGGAGGTCATGCCGCGACGCTAGCGACGGACGCGGACCGAACGCACCTCGGTTTACGGCTCACCACAGGCCGACGACGTCGCCGCCGATCCGGATGATGAAGGCCGACACCACGACGATGAAGAACACCCGGACGAAGCCGACGCCCCGGGCGACCGCCGTACGGGCTCCGAGGTAGCCCCCGAACAGGTTGCAGAAGCCCATCACGAGCCCGACCTTCCACAGCACCGCCCCCTGCGGGACGAACACGCACAGGGCCGCGAAGTTCGTCGCCCAGTTCGCGAGGCGGGCCTTCGCCGAGCCCTCGAGGAAGCTGTAGCCGAGGAGGCCGACCAGCGTGATCACGAAGAAGCTGCCCGTGCCCGGCCCGAGCGCTCCGTCGTAGAAGCCGATCACCAGGCCCGTCGCCATCGCGGCGCCGGTGTGCCTCCGGCCGCGGAACCGCAGCACCGTCGTCTCGCCGAGGGCGGGACGGAACACGACGTAGCCCCCGACCACGACCAGCACCACCAGCACGATCGGGTCGAAGGCGGCGGCCGAGATGTGGGACCCGACCACGGCACCCGCGACCGAGCCGGCGAAGGCACACACCATCAGCGGCCCGAACGTGCGCGGGTCGGGTCGGATGCGGCGGTAGTACGTCGTGCTGCTGACGGTCGTGCCGCAGATCGAGCTCAGCTTGTTGGTGGCCAGGATGTTGACCGGCGCCGCCGAGGGGAGCCCGAGCAGGAGGGCCGGCAGCTGGATCAGCCCTCCACCGCCGACCACGGCGTCCACGAACCCCGCCGCCAGCCCCGCCAGCCCGAGCAGGAGCAGCACGTTCGTCGACGGGTCGCTCACGCGGCGACTCTAGGAGACGTCAGTAGAAACCGTGGCGAGCCAGCGGGCCACGCAGCTCGCGCTCCTCGTAGGCCAGGTGGCTGAGCAACCGGTCGCCCAGGGCCTGCAGCGACGCCTCGACGCGATCGAGCGCTTCCTCGTCGGCGTCCTGCACGAGCCCGACCAGCACCCGGTCGACGTCGTCGAGCAGGTGGTGGATGACGACGTGCTCCTCCGAGAGCCGGTCGAGGACGGGTGCGGCAGCGGGCTCCGCGCGCCGCAGGTGGGGGAACACACTGGTGTCCTCGAGCGTGTGGTGTCCGTTGACGAAGCCGCAGTAGGACTGGCAGTAGGCGCCGAGGGTCCAGTTGTTCTGCCGCAGCGACATGGCGTGCACCTCCGAGCGCGCCTCCGCGGCGGTCAGCACACCCCGTCGTACCTCCTCGACCAGGCCGTGGAGCCGGGTGAGCTCCGAGCGCAGGTGGTCGTGGATCTCCACCAGGTGCCGGTGGTAGGCCTCCTGCGCCGACGAGTACGCCGTGTCGTCGGCCTCGTCGAGGCTGGGCCTGGTCGTCTCGTCCCACAGGGCTGCCACGTCGTCGTCCATCGCGAGCCGACCCTAGCGACCTAGGGTGGAGGCGTGCGGATCGTCTCGTTGCTCCCCTCCACCACGGAGATCCTGTTCGCGATCGGGGCCGGCGACGACGTGGTCGGGGTGACCTTCGAGTGCGACTACCCGGCCGAGGCGCGCTCGCGGCGGATCGTGTCGACCTCCGCGATGCCCGAGGGGTTGTCGCCCGCCGCGATCGACGCGTTCGTGGTCGAGGCCATGGCGCGTGGCGACGACCTCTACCACCTCGACGAGGGGGCGCTCGCCGATCTCGACGCCGACCTCGTCGTGACGCAGGACCTGTGCGCCGTCTGCGCGGTCGACGTCTCGGTCGTCGACGATGCGCTCACCCACCTCGGCTGCACCGCCGAGGTGCTGACCATCGACCCCTACACGCTCGACGAGGTCCTCGAGTCCATCGTGGCGCTGGGACGGGCCACCGGCCAGGTGGACGCGGCGGAACGGCTGGCCGCCGACCAGCGGCGGAGGCTCGACGTCGTACGACGGGAGACAGCCGGCCGGCCGCGACCACGGGTGATGTTCCTGGAGTGGACCGACCCGCCGTTCGCGCCCGGGCACTGGATCCCGGAGATGATCGCGCTCGCCGGCGGCGAGCCCCTGCTCGCGACGCCCGGCGAGAAGTCGCGGCGGGTCAGCTGGCAGCAGGTCGAGGACGCCGAGCCGGACCTCGTGGTCGTGGCGCCGTGCGGCTTCGACCGCGACGGGTGTCGCCGGCTGGCCGACGAGCTGGTCGCCGGCGGAGCGCTGCCGCCCGGCGTACCCGTCCACGCCGTCGACGCCAACGCCTCCTGGGCCCGCCCCGGCACCCGGCTGGTCGACGGCGTCGAGGAGCTCGCCCGCGTCCTGGCCCCGCTCGCCTCCCTCGGGTCGTCCGCCTGAGCGGCCACTGGGGCCTCCTGTGAGGCGGACGACCGGCACCACCTGATCAGTCGTCCGCCTGAGAAGCCACTAGGGGCTCCTGTGAGGCGGACGACCCGCCGGGGAAGCGGAGCTCGGCGAGGAGGCCGCCGTACGACGAGTCGCCGAGCTCGAGGTCCCCGCCCCGGCGGCGGGCCAGCTCGCGCGCGATCGCCAGCCCGAGACCGCTCCCGCCCGAGTCGCGGTCGCGTGCGTCGTCGAGGCGCGCGAACCGGTCGAAGACCCGTTCCCGGTGCACCTCGGGCACACCGGCGCCGTCGTCGGCGACCGCCACCACCGCTCCCCACGACGTACGACGGAACGACAGGTCGACACGGGAGCGGGCGTGGCGCCGGGCGTTGGTCACCAGGTTCCCGACGACGCGCTCCAGCTCGAGCCTGCTCATCGGCACCGTCCCCTCGGCGAGGTCGCCGACGGCCACCACCGGCACCTCGGAGGTCGCGTAGCCCGGCAGCACGTCCGCGGGAGAGACGGGTGGCTCCGGGGCCGGCAGCGGCTCTCCCGCGTCGAGCCGGGCCAGCACGAGGAGGTCCTCGACCAGGGTCGAGAGCCGGACCAGCTCGGCGCCGAGGTCCGCCCGGTCCTCGTCCGTGGCACCGTGCCGCTCGGCCACGTCGACCTGCACGCGGAGGGACGCCAGCGGGCTGCGCAGCTCGTGGGCGACGTTGGCGACGAAGCTGCGCTCGCGGTCGCGGGCGGCCGTGAGCCGGTCGAGCATGGAGTTGAGGGTCACCGCCAGCGCATGGATCTCGTCGCGCGACTCGGGCACCGGGAGCCGTTCGTCGTGGCCGGCCCCCGACACCCGCTCGGCCGCCGACCGCAGTGACTCGACGGGTCGCAGCGCCGCGCCGATGACCCGCCAGGCGATCAGGCCGAGGACGAGCAGCAGCAGCGGGTAGGTCACGAGCAACGTGACCACCAGCAGGTGCTGGCTCCGGGCGAGGTCGGCGACCGGCTCGGCCACCACCACGACCGGTGCGTTCGCGGCCGACGTGGCCGGCGTGGCGCTGACCCGCAGCGACGAGCTCATCCCGAGCCGTGACCCCGACACCGTCACCGGCGACGTCTCGGCGCGGGTCAGCTCCCCGGCGGTGAGGAGGGGGGTGAGGCGGTCGCCGTTCGCCGAGGCGCTCAGGACCCGTCCACGGGCGTCGACCACCTGAACCGACTCGGTCCCGGTCACCGGGATCGGGTCGGGCAGCCGACCCGAGGTGACCAGGTCGGCGACCTGCGCGGCCGTCGCCTCCGCCCGGCGGTCGAGGTCGTGCCTGCTGGCCACCGACAGGGCGACGTAGAGCGCGACGCTGCCGACGGCCAGCGCCACCGCGAGTCCCAGCAGCCCGATCGTCATCAGGCGCGCGCGCAGCGAACGACGGCGCCACCACCCGGCCGGCCCGGCGAGGGCGCCGCTCATCGGGCGAGCCGGTAGCCGGCGCCGCGCACCGTCTCGATCAGCCCCGGCCCGAGCTTGCGCCGGAGGTAGCCGACGTACACCTCGACGGTGTTGGGCTCGTAGCCCCCGCCGCGCGCGTCCCAGACCCGGTCGAGGAGCTCGGTCTTGGTGACGACCCGGTCGGGGTGACGCAGGAAGAACTCGAGCAGCTCGTGCTCGCGACGGCTCAGGGCGACCGGCTCGCCGCCCAGCGTCACCTCACGCGTGGCCGGGTCGAGCGCCACGTCGCCGTGGGTCAGGACCGGGGGGCGGGGGTCGCTCTGACGCCGCAGCAAGGCGCGCAGACGCGCCAGCAGGACGACGTAGTCGAAGGGCTTGGTGAGGTAGTCGTCCGCGCCGTAGTCGAGCCCGTCGGCCTGGTCGTAGGGTCCGTCCTTCGCCGACACCATCATCACGGGGACCCAGTTGTCGTCGGCCCGAAGACGCTTCACGACCTCGTAGCCCGACAGCCCCGGCAGCATCACGTCGAGCAGGACGGCGTCGTACTGGCCCTCGAGTGCCCGGGCCAGGCCGGACGCGCCGTCACCCGCCACGTCGACGGTGAACCCGTCGGCCGTCAGTCCCCGCTGCAAGGCGCGCGCCAGACGCGCCTCGTCCTCGACGACCAACAGTCGCATGCGCCCACCTTGGCACGCGACGCGCGGCCGCCGTGGCTGACGCGGGTCACAGGTTCTCAGCGGACTCACAGGGGTCGCGAGCCACAATGAACGACATGGCTTCGTTCCTCCGCTCACGCCGCGCTCGTTGGGCGGTCCCCGCCGTGGCCGCGGTCGCCCTCATCGGCATCGGCCCTCTGGTGCAGGCGGTCACCGCCAGCGCCCACGGCTCGCTCCCCCGCGTACGGCGGCCCAGCTGCTCGTCGACGTCAGCCACGCGAAGGTCCAGGCCCTGTCGGGGACCGTCGTCGAGACGACCGACCTCGGGCTCCCGGCGCTGCCGACGATCGGCGGTCATGGTGGCGACGCGGCGAGCTTCTCCTCCCTGGTCTCGGGCTCGCACACGATGAGGCTCTGGTACGGCGGACCCCACCAGCAGCGTCTCGCCCTGCTCGGCCAGCTCGGCGAGTCCGATCTGGTCCGCAACGGCACCGACCTCTGGGCCTGGTCGAGCCACAGCAACACCGCCACCCACTGGACCGTGCCGGCCGACCACGGCAGCTCCGAGGTCCCTGCGTCGCCCGCCGGTGCGGCGACGACCCCGCAGCAGGCCGCTCAGGCGGCCCTCAAGGCGATCGACCCGTCGACACAGGTCTCCACGGACCCGACCGCCACGGTGGCCGGCCGCCCGGCGTACGTGCTCAGCCTGGTGCCGCGCGACCCGAGGTCACTGGTCGGATCGGTCCGGATCGCCATCGACGGCGACACCCACATCCCCACGCGCGTGCAGATCTTCGCCAGAGGCGCCACGTCTCCGGCGTTCCAGGTCGGGTTCACGTCGTTCTCGACCGCGACACCCGACTCCTCGGTCTTCGGCTTCACGCCGCCCCCGGGCGCGACGGTCAAGCAGGGCACGCTGCCGAAGACCCCCGGGCATCGCGCCCTCGCTGCCCCGACGAGCGGTGACGCCCCCACGGTCGTGGGCAAGGGCTGGACCAGCGTGGTGGTCGCCACCCTGCCCGCGGACCAGAAGTCGTCCGGCCAGCCGTCCCAGCAGCAGGCCCTCGTCGACCGGCTGCCCACCGTCTCGGGCACGTGGGGCTCGGGCCACCTCCTGCGCAGCGCCCTGTTCTCGGCGGTACTGACCGATGACGGGCGGGTGGCGGTCGGAGCGGTCGCGCCACAGCGGCTGTACGACGCGCTCGCGCGGCAGTGACGGAGCTCGCGGTCCGCACGGGCGGGCTGACCAAGCGCTTCGGGTCGCAGACCGTCGTCGACACGATCGACCTCGAGGTGCCCACCGGAGCGGTCTACGGCTTCCTCGGCCCCAACGGGTCGGGGAAGACGACGACCATCAGGATGCTGCTCGCCCTCGTGGCGCCGACGGCGGGCGAGGTCGAGCTGTTCGGCCAGGCGATGCCCGGGCGGGCCGCGGCCGTGCTCCCGGCCGTCGGTGCGCTCGTCGAGGGACCGGCGTTCCACCCCTACCTCTCCGGGCGGCGCAACCTCCACCGGCTCGACGCCGCCGACCGCACGGCCGACCCGTCGACGGCCCGGCGTCGGATCGACGCGGCGCTCGACCGGGTCGGGCTGCTCGCCGCGGCCGACAAGCGGTTCCGCGCGTACTCGCTCGGGATGCGACAACGTCTGGCCATCGCCGGCGCCCTACTGACCCCCAAGGACCTGTTGGTGCTCGACGAGCCGACCAACGGTCTCGACCCGCAAGGCACCCGCGAGGTGCGCCAGCTGGTCGGGTCGCTCGCGGGCGACGGCACCACCGTGCTGGTCTCCAGCCATCTGCTGGCCGAGGTGGAGCAGATGTGCACCCACCTGGGAGTCATGCACGTCGGGAAGCTCGTCGCCCAGGGCTCGAGCGCCGAGCTGCGGTCCGGCGGCAACACCGAGGCGACCGTCGAGACCGACGCTCCCCCTGACGCCGCCCGGGTGATGGCCGAGCTCGGCCTGACCGAGATCCACACGACCGCGAGCACCGCCACCGGGCACCTCGGCGAGGTGGCCCCGGAGAAGGTCGTCGCCGCCTGCGTGCACGCGGGCGTCGCGGTGGTGGGCTTCCGGGTCGGCCGGCAGTCGCTCGAGGACCTGTTCGTCTCGCTCACCGGGGAGGGCTTCGATGTCAGTGGCTGACGCGTCGCCCACGACCGTCGTCCGGTCGCCCAGAGCGGCCTGGTCGCCGCGGTTCTTCCTCTCCGAGCTCCGGCTGATGTTCGGTCGTCGCCGCAACCAGGCCGGGCTGCTCGTCCTCGCTGCCGTGCCGGTCCTGATCTCGGTCTCGGTCAAGAGCACGCTGTCACAGCCCGGCCAGGACGCTCCCGACTTCTTCCGCTCGATCACGGGGAACGGTCTCTTCGTCGCCCTGGCCGCCTTGACCATCGAGCTCGGTCTGTTCCTGCCGCTCGCGGTCTCGGTGGTCTCGGGCGACTCCGTCGCCGGCGAGGCCAACATCGGCACGCTGCGCTACCTGCTGGTCACGCCGGTGACCCGGCTCCGCCTGCTGCTGGTGAAGTACGCCGCCATCGTCGTCGGCGCCTTCGTCGCGACCTACGTGGTCACCGTCGTGGGGATGGCGATGGGACTGATCCTGTTCGGCGGCGGCCCGATGACGCTGCTGTCCGGCACCCAGATCTCCTTCGGAGCCGGGCTCCTCCGGGTGCTGCTGGCGGCGTCCTACCTGGCCTGCGGGCTGGCCGCCCTGGGCGCGATCGGGCTGTTCGCCTCGACCCTGACCGAGCAGCCGATCGCGGCCATGATCGCCACGATCATGATCAGCTCGACGTCGTTCGTGCTCGACTCGATCCCGCAGGTCGGGTGGCTGCACCCCTATCTGCTGACCCACCACTGGCTGGACTTCGGCGACCTGTTCCGTGACCCCATCGCGTGGAACAACATCGTCGCCGGACTCGCGCTCGCCGCGTCGTACGCCGTCGTGTTCTTCGCCGCCGCCTGGGCGCGGTTCACGACCAAGGACGTCACCAGCTGACGGGGGGCCGGTCAGCGCACGACGTCGCAATAGAACCCGGGGGCCGATCACGCGGCGACGGGCTGCGCTCAGATCGCGTCGGCGAGCGGCCATCCGCCCGAGGCCAGCCGCTCCGTGACCCGGGCGACGTCGACGTCGCTCGCGCGCTGGTAGACGGTCTGCTCGATCATCGCCTCGATGTCCTCGCGCGAGATCGGGTCGACCGACTCGAGCGACTGGGCCGCGAGACCGTCCGCGATCGCCCGGATCTCGTCGGAGGTGAGACGACGCCGCAGGACACCCAGGATCGGCGCGTAGTCCTGGGGCGGGATCCCCTCGGGGTACCCGGCCCGGAGCCAGTCGAGGACGCTCTGGCCCAGCGAGGAGGGCTGCTCGGCCATCGGCGGTCAGCTCTTCGGGACGAAGGTCGGGAAGACGTGATCGAAGCTGAGCTGTTCTCCGTGGCCGGACGCCCAGATGTAGGCCAGGCCGAGCCCGATGCCGGCCAGCACGACGGCGAAGCAGATGCCGGCGACGGTCCGGCCCAGCACGTGACGCCGTCGTACGGTCGCGGCCTCCATCCCGTCCGCGCCGACCGTCCCGAGCGCGGACGCCCGGACACCCAGCGCATAGACGACCGGAAGCCCCGCGCCGAGGATGAGGCTGTAGATCAGGACCTTCCAGATGTCGTGGAGGAACAACGAGAACATCAGACCCTCCTCAGGCCGCGACCGGATCGGACGGCTCGAGGACCGCTGCCGGGTCCTCCCAGTCGTCGTTGACGTTCTCGGCCGTGACCGGGTGACGACGCGAACGGGCGTACATCAGGCCGGAGGCGACCAGCAGGATGGCGACCATCACGAGCGCGCCGATCAGGCCACCGCCCACCACGTTGCCGATCTCCCACGTCGCCGCACCGACGAGCGCTGCCATCGGCAGGGTGATGAACCACGCCACGGCCATCCGACCGGCGACGCGCCAGCGGACGTGGGCCCCGGGCTTGCCGAGGCCGCTACCGAGGATGGAGCCGGTGGCGACGTGAGTGGTGGACAGCGCGAAGCCGAGCTGGCTCGACGCCAGGATCACCGCGGCGGCCGAGCCCTGCGCGGCCGTGCCCTGACGCGCCTCGATCTCGGTGATGCCCTTGCCCATGGTGCGGATGATCCGCCAGCCGCCGACGTAGGTGCCGAGCGCGATCGCCACGGCACAGGTGACCTTGACCCACAGCGGGATCGCCGAGGTGTCGGTCCAGCTGCCGTAGGCGATCAGCGACAGCGTGATGACCCCCATGGTCTTCTGTGCGTCGTTGGTGCCGTGGGCCAGCGCCATCAGCGAGCCGGTGCCGATCTGGCCCCAGCGGAACCCACCGTTGTTCAGCCCCTCGCCCAGCGCGCGCGTGACCCGGAAGATCAGCCAGGTGCCGACGGCGGAGACGACTGCCGCGATCAACGGCGAGGCGAAGGCGGGCAGGATCACCTTGCCGACGACCCCGTCGAGCTTCGTGCTGTCGCCGGTCCAGTGGACGCCGCCCCAGCCGATGCCGGCGATCGTGGCGCCGATCAGGCCGCCGAAGAGCGCGTGGGACGAGCTGGACGGCAGCCCGAACAGCCAGGTGGTCAGGTTCCACACGATGCCGCCCACGAGCCCCGCCAGGATGATCAGCAGCAGGGCCGACCCGTGGTCGGCGGTGAGGGCCGAGTCGGGGGTGCCGTCGGAGTTCTGGATCGACACCACCGCGTTGGTCACGGTCAGGGCCACCGCGACGGAGAGGAAGGCCCCGACGAGGTTGAGGACCGCGGCCAGGGCGACGGCGGTCTTGGGCTTGAGGGCACCGGTGGCGATGGTCGTGGCCATCGAGTTGCCGGTGTCGTGGAAGCCGTTGGTGAAGTCGAAGCCGAGCGCGACGACCACGACGAGAACCAGGGTGAGCAGCTGTGCCGACACGGCTCCGAGTGTGGGGCCAAGGTGACCCCCAGGGAAATCCCCGGGGCCCAGTTCACCGACTATTACGCCGTCAGTTCACCTGCTGTTCACCTGAGGGCGCCGTTTGGGGCTGGAGTGACGCATGGGGCGGGCGTGGTGCCCAGCCTCGACCCCTCGCTGGCCGCGTGTGGGAGCGGTGAGCCAGCCACCGATCCGAGCCCACCATCGGTGGCACACCCACCGCTGACCTGTGCTCCCCGCGCTGGCGGTGAGCCAGCCACCGATCCGAGCCCGACATCGGTGGCACACCCACCGCCGACCACCGCTCCCCGCGCTGGCGGTGAGCCAGCCACCGATCCGAGCCCGACATCGGTGGCACACCCACCGCCGACCTGTGCCCCCGCGCTGGCGGTGAGCCAGCCACCGATCCGAGCCCGACATCGGTGGCACACGCACCGCCGACCGCCCGGGCTGGTGTCGGGCCGCCTTGCGAGCAAGCTCGCTGCGGCCTCCTGAGCGCCCTTTGCCCCGGCTCCGCCGTGGCAAAGGGCGCTCAGTCGACCCAGAACCCTCGGCTGCCGAACCAGTCGCCGTACTGACCCGCGCCGCCGGGCGCGCGCGACCCGAGGTAGGAGCCGACGACGGCGGCGCCGAGGTCGTCGAGCTCCGGGGCGACCACGCGACCGTCCACCCGCCGCGCCATGGAGTCGACGAAGCGGGCGAGCCCGGCATCCGTGCCGAGCCGGAAGAACGTCACCTGCGCACCCAGCCGCCCGGAGTTGTCGAGCTCACGGACCGAGTAGGCGACGGTCAGAGGGTGGGGCGGGTACTCGAAGTAGACCTCGCCGTTCGCCTCGAGGTGGGAGGTGGGCTCGCCGTCGGTCACGATCAGCAGCACGGGCTGCGCGCTCGGGTGTTTGCGGAAGAAGCGGTTGGCCAGCAGCAGGGCGTGGTGGAGGTTGGTGCCCTTGTCCCACATCGCGTCGAGCCCGGTGAGCTCCTCGATGTCCATCACCTGCGCATGCCGTCCGAACCCGATCAGCTGCAGCGCGTCGCCCCGGAACCGCGACCGGATCAGCGTGTGCAGCGCCAGCGCCGTGCGCTTCATCGGCACCCAGCGGCCGTCCATCGCCATCGAGAACGACGTGTCGACCAGCAGGGCGACGGCGGCCTGGGTGCGGGCCTCGGTCTCGCTCACCTCCACGTCGTCGACCTGGAGCCGTACGCCGCCCCGGGCCGAGCCACCCTCGCCGACCACGCGCCGGACGGCGTTGGTGATCGTGCGGGTCACGTCCCACGGCTCGGTGTCACCGAACGCCCACTCACGCGTCGCACCCGACATCTCGCCGGCCGCGCCGGACTGGCGGACGTCACGCTGCCCCTGCCGCCCGCTCATCCGGGTGGCGACGTCCTTGAGGAGTGCCTTGCCGAGCTGGCGCATCGCCTTGGGACTCAGCTTGAGCTGGCCGTCGCTGGTGCGCTTGAGGTACCCGGAGTCGCGCAGCGCCTGCTCGAGCCGCTGCAGGGTGCGGGCGTCGACAGCAGCCTCGTTGCCGAGCTGGCGGGCCAGCTTGTCGAGGTCGACGTCGTCGAGACGAGCACCGTCGTAGGACTGGGCGAGCTGCTCGGCGAGGTCGTCGAGATCTGCGAGGTCCTGGAGCACCCCGGTCCCGTCACCGAGCCCGAGCCCCTGCTCGCCGTCGAACCGCTCGGAGCCTCCCCAGTCCTCACCGGGACGCAGCGACTGGAGGTTCGAGTCGAGCTGTGACAGCTGCTGCATGAGCTCGGGAGACCCGAAGGCCTGCTGGGCCAGCTGCATGAGCTCCGCGCGCTGCTCGGCGGTCATCGAGTTCATCATCCGCTGAGCCGCCGCCGCCCGCTGGGCAAGGGCGTCGATCAGCTCGTCGACGTTCTGCGGGTTCTCCGGGAAGAAGTCGCCGTGCTTGTCCATGAAGTCGGCGAAGTCCTGGTCGGTGTCCTCGCCCCGACCGTGCTTGGACAGCAGGTCGTTGAGATCGGTGAGCATCTCGTTGATCGCGGCCCGGTCGGCGTCGGTGGCGTTCTCGAGCGACTCCTTCATGCCGGCGAACCGCTGGTCGAGCAGCTCGCGACCGAGCAGGTCCTTGATCCGCTCGTAGTCCTCCCGCGCCTCGCGGCTCTTCCAGTCGTACTGGCTGAGCTCGCTGACCGCTGCGGCGGTCGACGCCGGCAGGTTGTCGAGCTGGAGCTCGCGCAGTGCGCGGTCGCCCTCGTCGAGGTCGATGTCGCGGGCCAGCTGCTTGCGCTCGTTGAGCACCGCCCGGTCGAGCAGCTCGCGGACCTCCTGGAGGGTGCCGTCGAGGTTGTGGCGCTGCGTGAGCTGGCGCCGCTTCTCGGCGATGCGGCGGGCCAGGTCGTCGAGACCGCGCTGATCCTGGCTGCCGCGGCGCAGGAACTCGCGCATCGCGCGCTCGGGGCTGTAGCCCGCCATCACGTCCTGCCCGATGGCGTCGAGGGCCTCGGCGATGTCGACGGGAGGTGCGAGCGGGTCGGGCCCACCGTCGTACGCCGTGTAACGGGAGCGGTTCCTCATGGTCCACCGAACCTGTCGAGATCGGTCATGCGCGCTCCACGCTCATCCCCGCCCGCAGCACGCGCGGGATCTCGGCGACCTCGTCGACCTGCGTCAGCACCGTGCCGAGCTCGTCGGCGGAGGCCGGCGAGTCGATCCGGACGGCGTAGGTGATGCCATGCGAGATCCAGCTCTCGGTGTCGAAGGCCCCACCGGCGACCACCTCCACCCCGGAGACCGGGACGCCCAGCGCCTGGCTCTCGCGGAAGGTGTCGTTGAGGACGCAGAGCGCCACCGAGAGGTGCAGGACCGCGGCGCCGTTGCCCTGCCCCTCGACCAGCACGCCCTCGGGGGTCCAGTCGTGGGGCACGGTCCACCCGCCTGCCGCGTCGTGTCGAAGCGTGCCGGCGCTGGCGGTGACCGAGAAGTCGGCCGGACTGCTAGCCATACACGGTCTCCCCGCCCCCGGACTCCTTGCTGATCTTGCGAGCGAGGTAGAGACCCTCGAGCGCGAGCTCGATGGCGCCCGCCCGCTCGCCGTCGTTGCCGGCCGAGAGGCGTTCGCACACGTCGTCGTAGAGCTCCGACTCGCCGAGGACGGGCAGCCCGGTCAGGAAGTCGCGCGCCGTGACCTGCTCGCCGGTCGTCACCATCTGACCGGCCTCGATCCGGTCGACCAGGAGCGCGAAGTCGAGACCGCGGAAGTGGTGGCGGACGGTCTCGGCGGTGGCGGTACGGAGCAGGTGGGTGAGGATCTCGCCCTCGCGACCCTCCTCGCCGGTCTCGAACTCGATCTTGCCGCCGAGCACCTCGACGGCCGTCTCGAGGTCGACGACCCTGGCCACGGCCTCGTCCTCGCCCTGACGGGTCGCCCGGTGGAGCGCCGACGCGGCCACGGTCTCGGCACCCGCGATGGCGAAGCGGGCGCTGACACCGGAGCGCTGGTCGACCGAGGTCGACTCACGGAGGTTGCGGGTGAAGCGCGCCAGGATCTCGACCAGGTAGTCGGGCACCTCGGCGACGAGCGTCGCCTCCTGGCGGATCACGGCGATCTCGTCCTCGAGCTCCGTGGGGTAGTGGGTCCGGATCTCGGCCCCGAATCGGTCCTTCAGCGGGGTGATGATCCGACCGCGGTTGGTGTAGTCCTCCGGGTTCGCGCTGGCCACCACGAGGGTGTCGAGCGGCAGCCGCAGGACGTAGCCCCGGATCTGGATGTCGCGCTCCTCCATCACGTTGAGCATCGCGACCTGGATCCGCTCGGCGAGGTCGGGCAGCTCGTTGATCGCGACGATTCCTCGGTGGCTGCGAGGGATCAGGCCGAAGTGGATCGTCTCCGGGTCGCCGAGGTGGCGGCCCTCGGCCACCTTCATCGGGTCGACGTCGCCGATCAGGTCGGCGACGGACGTGTCGGGAGTCGCGAGCTTCTCGGAGTACCGCTCGTCACGGTGCCGCCACTCGACCGGCAGCTCGTCGCCGAGCTCGTCGGCACGGCGCCGTGAGGCCGGCGTGATCGGGTCGTAGGGGTGCTCTCCCAGCTCGGCCTCGCCGATCACCGGCGTCCACTCGTCGAGCAGGCCGACCAACGAGCGCAGCAGCCTGGTCTTTCCCTGGCCACGCTCGCCGAGGAGTACGACGTCGTGCCCGGCGAGCAGGGCGCGCTCGAGCTGGGGGATGACCGTGTCGTCGAAGCCGTGCATGCCGGGCCAGGGGTCCTCGCCGGCGGCCAGCTTGGCCAGGAGGTTGCCGCGCAGCTCGTCGCGCAGGTGCTTCTGGACGTGGCCGGACTCGCGGAGCTGGCCGAGGGTGCGGGGAGTCGGTGCGTCTGTCACGTCGTCCACGCTAGTCCGGCACGCAATCAGCGGGCGCAGGCCGTCCTCCCGGACGGTCCCGCGAGCGACGTCGAGTCAGGCCGGCTCCGTCTGGAGCTCGGGATCGCGCCGGGCCTGCACCCCGTGTCCGGTGGCGCGAACCCACGCGACGAGCACGACGATCACGAGGAGCGTCACCAGGGTGACGAGGCCGTCGCCGTACCCGAGCCCGGACCGGTAGGCGGGCTTGGCCAGCCAGTCTGCGAAGGAGGCCCCGAGGGGGCGGGTCAGGATGTAGGCCGCCCAGAACGCGACGACCGCGTTGAGCCCGAGGCGCCAGGCCACCAGCGGTACCAGGATCAGGGCGCCGAACAGCAGACCCGAGGCGAAGTAGCCCAGCCCCAGCGTGGCAGCCGTGAAGTCCCCGGCTGCCGTGCCGAGCGCGAAGCTCGCCATCACCGCGAGCCAGTAGAACGCCTCGCGCCGCTGCGTGTGGATGCTGTGGATGGACAGGGTCCGCTCGGAGAGCCACCACCAGGCCAGCACCACGGCGAGGACGGCGGCGTAGAACGGCGTGGTCACGGCGTACGACAGGCCGACGAAGCGGTGCAGCGCATCGGCGACCATGGTGCCCGTCACCGCCACCATCGCGACGGCCGTCCAGTACGGGACGGGTCGGTACTCCGTCGTGCTGAGCTGCCACCACAGGGCCGCACCCAGCCCGACGATGCCGACCACACCGGCCAGGGCCAGGTCGGTGTAGGCCAGGTAGTCCGACGCCGTCTCGCCCATGCCGGTGGTCAACACCTTGATCACCCAGAAGAGCAGCGTGATCTCGGGGACCTTCGCCGCGAGCGGGTGCGGAAAGGGGTAGCGAGGCGGCACGTCGACACCGTGGCCGAGAGTGCTGAGAGTCCGCCAAGAAATCGGCCTTCCGGTGGCAGGCAGTCAGGTTCTGGTCAGGTTGCGGGCATGCTGGGCAGATGGCGCGTCGTACCCTCGGCATCACCGGGCCGCCCGGTGCCGGCAAGACGACGTACGCCGAGCGGCTGGTCGCCGAGGCGCAGGTCCCGGCGGCGTACCTGCCGATGGATGGCTTCCACCTCGCCGATGTGGCCCTGCGCCGGCTCGGACTGCTCGACCGCAAGGGCGCGCCGGAGACCTTCGACGCCCTCGGGTACGCGGCGCTGCTGGCGCGGGTCCGGACCGCGCGCGAGACCGTGTGGGCGCCCGGCTTCGAGCGCGACCTGGAGCAGCCGCTCGCGGGCGCGATCGCGATCGAGCCCGGGACCGAGCTCGTCGTCACCGAGGGGAACTATCTCCTGCTCGACCGTCCGGAGTGGCGTGCGGTGCGGGCGGAGCTCGACGAGGTGTGGTTCCTCGACGTCGAGGAGGCGGTGCGACGACCGCGGCTGGTGGCACGCCACACGGCGTACGGCAAGACGCCCGCAGAAGCCGAGGCCTGGGTGGCCAGGGTCGACGACGTCAACGCCGACCTGGTCCTCGCCACGCGCTCGCGGGCCGACCGCGTGGTCGACCCCGACGAGGCGGACTCGACGACACGACCCGGGCCCCGGTTCGGGGTCTGAACCGGGATCCGGGTCGCCGGGGGGTCGGGCGGGACCGGGGGAAGTCCCCGCCTGCCCCCAGGCTCCGTCAGCCCGCCTAGGCCGGACAGGGTGCAAGGTCACACCGTCACGGGCCGGAGGTCCCGCGGGCGCTGCTGCCGTCGTACCCGAGGTCGGGACCATCGGCCCTGACCGTGTCGATCGCGGCGACGCAGCATGGACAGCACAGAGCACGTCGACGGTTTCCGGGAGGTGTCCGCGATGAACGAGTCGTTCGACCTGAGCACGACCGAGTGCGAGGAGCTGCTACGCGCCGGGCTGGTCGGACGCGTCGCGGCGTGCACCCCTCATGGGCCGCACATCGTGCCGGTCAACTACTCCGTGGTCGACGACGCGATCGTGATGCGGACGACGCCCTACAGCCTGCTCGGCAGCCAGGCCAGCGGCACCGTCCTCGCTGTCGAGGTCGACCAGTTCGACTACGAGTACCACCGCGGCTGGAGCGTCGTGGCCCGCGGTCGGTCCAAGGTGGTCGTGGACCCGTCGGAGCTCGAGCACATCCGTGAGACCTGGAACCCCACGGCCTGGGCGGCCGGTGGCCGATCCCTCTACCTGCGCCTGCGCTGGACCGAGCTCACGGGTCGTCGGCTCGGCCAGGGCTGGGACCCGATGGCCACCCTGCCGGTCCACCGCTCCGTCTGAGCCACGGCCGTCGTCGTACGACGCCCGCACGGCTCGCCGGTCAGCGGAACGAGACCCCCACCACGCCGGGCACCGTGGCAGCGAGCACCCGGGCGATCTCCCGGGCGTGAGCCTCCGTCGGACCGTCCAGGCAGACCTGGCCGTCGACCACCTCGACCTCGCACTCGACCTCGGCCGAGCGGAGCAGCTCGTCGACCTCGGCCTCGATCAGCGGGTCGCGCGTGGCGAGGACCGCGATCACGTCGCGCCGACTGACCATGCCCACCACGTGGTCCCCGTCGACGACGGGCAGGCTCTTGATCGAGGTGTCGACCAGCACCGACGCGGCGGTCGACAGGTCTGCATCGGCGGTGACACTCATCGGAAGGTGGGTCATCACGTCGTTCACGGTCAGGGCCTTCCTCCGGCCCTCGATGGCGACCGGGATCTCCCGCGTACGACGGTCCGGCAGCAGCGCGTCGCGAAGCACGTCGGCCTCGCTGACCACCCCGACCAGCCGCCCGAGGGCGTCCACCACCGGCATCGCGGTGATCTGGTGCTCGTCGAGCAGCTGGATGGCCTCCTTGACCCGCGCCTCCGGGCGAACACTCACGACCTGCGTCGTCATCACGTCTCGTACCAGCATCGTTCCGCCTCCTCGCGGGCCTCGTCCCCAGCACACGCCGCGGGCCGCGGCGCTGACAGGGGCCGAGGGCCTCCGGGCCCGGGCACTAGGACCCTCCCCCTCGTCACTCCAGCCGCCGACCATGGGTCACGGAGGAAGCACGTCGCCGGCGGCCTCCCCGACCCCTGGAGGACTCCTCGTGCCCGACGAGCTACCTGGTCAGAGCCAGATGCTGCTCGACGCCGTGATGGCGTTGTCGTCGGACCTCGACCTGCACGGCGTGCTGGCGCGGATCATCGAGTCCGCCACTGCGCTGACCGGCGCCCGCTACGGCGCGCTGGGCGTCCTGGGCCGCGACGACACCCTCGGCGACTTCGTCACGACCGGCCTGACCCACGAGGAGCACGCCCGCATCGGCGATCTGCCCCACGGTCGCGGCATCCTCGGTTTGCTGATCACCGAGCCTCGTCCGCTCCGGCTCCACGACCTCACCGAGCACCCCTCCTCCTACGGCTTCCCGGCCCACCACCCGCCGATGACGTCCTTCCTCGGCGTACCCGTGCACATCCGCGGCACCGTGTTCGGCAACCTCTACCTCACCGAGAAGGAGGGTGGGGGCGACTTCACCGACTCCGACGAGCAGCTCGTGGTCGCGCTCGCCAACGCCGCCGGGCTCGTCATCGAGAACGCCCGGGCCTACGGCCTCAGCGAACGCCGCCGCCAGTGGCTCGAGGCCTCGGCGTCGCTCACCGACGCACTCCAGCCTCCGGTGGAGTGGGACCTCGCCCTCGAGCACATCGTCTCGACGGCCCGCCGTCTCGGCGGTGCCTGGGCGACCGCCGTCGTCGGCCCGAACACCGATAGCCAGGACACCGATGGCCCGAACACCGACGGCCAGGACACCGAACGCGAGGTGCGGGCCCTCGCGTGCGAGCCGCGGGACGTCGGACGCGCCCTCGCCCTGGTGGATCGGGCCGTCCGGACGCTGGGCGACGGTCCCCTGGTGGACCCCGCCGACGTGGTGGTGGACCAGGTCGTGGCCTCCGTGGTGCCACTCCGGGTCCGCCTGGCCGACGCCGGCACGCTCATCGCGCTGTTCGAGGCCGACGTCGCCCGGCTGCGCGACGTCGACGAGCGCGAGCTGCTGATCAGCTTCGCCGACCACGCGTCCCTGGCGCTCGACCGGGCCCTGGCAGTCGGCGACCGTGAGCTGTTGGCAGTGCTGTCCGACCGTGAGCGCATCGCCCGCGACCTGCACGACACCGTCATCCAGCGGCTGTTCGCGGTCGGGATGCAGCTCCAGGCGGTCGCCAACACCGGCGGGCCGGAGCTCGGCGAGCGCCTGCGCTCCAGCGTCGAGGACGTCGACAGCACGATCCGTGACATCCGTGCCACGATCTTCGAGCTGCAGACCCAGGGCGGCACGACCCTGCGCGGAGATCTCCAGGCCCTGGCGCGAGAGTACGTTCCGATCCTGGGCTACCCCCCGGCCGTGCGCACCAGCGGACCGCTCGACACCGTCGTCCCCGATGTGCTCCGCGAGCAGCTTCTCCCGGTGCTCCGTGAGGCGCTCTCCAACGTCGCTCGCCATGCCCACGCGACACGTGTCGAGGTGGAGGTGGTCGTCGACGGGGACACGCTCCGCCTGACCGTCCTCGACGACGGGAAGGGGCTGACCGGGCCGGTCCGCGAGAGCGGCCTGCGCAACGCCCGCGACCGGGCACACCTGCTGGGTGGCGATCTCGAGCTGACACCGGCCCGGCCCCACGGACTGGTGCTCCACTGGCAGGCGCCACTGGAGCCGGGCCTCGCCGAGGCCTGACGTGCGCGACTCGTGTGTCAGGCGTGGGTCTCGGGGCCGAGCAGCTTGGACGCGAGCACCGCGGCCTGCGTACGCCGCTCGAGGCCGAGCTTGGCCAGGATGCTGGAGACGTAGTTCTTGACCGTCTTCTCGGCGAGGAACATCCGCTCGCCGATCTGCCGGTTGGTCAGCCCCTCGGCGATCAGCGCCAGCAGCTTCAGCTCCTGCTCGGTCAGGCCGGCCAGCTCGGGGGCGGTGCCCGGCCCGTTGCGGACGCGGTCGAGCACCCGCGCCGTCAGCGCAGGGTCGATCAGGGAGTTGCCCGCGGCGACCTGGTGGACCGCGCCGACCAGGTCCTGGCCGGTGATCTCCTTCAGCACGTAGCCGGCCGCGCCGGCCATGATCGCGGCGAACAGCGCCTCGTCGTCGTCGTACGACGTGAGGATCAGCGCCCTGATCGCGGGGTCGACGGCGCGGACGGTGCGACAGACCTCGATGCCCGACCCGTCGGGCAGTCGCGCGTCGAGGACGGCGACGTCGGGGCGGAGGGCGGGGATGCGCGCCGCGGCCTCCTGGGCGAGCCCGGACTCGCCGACGACCACGATGTCGCCGCTGGACTCCAGCAGCGCGCGCAGGCCCTGTCGGACGACCTCGTGGTCGTCGAGCAGGAACACCCGGATGGGCGTGGCAGCGTCGGTCATGGGGTATGTCTAGCACCCTGTCGCGCGGGCAGGTGAACGACCTCGTCGACGTGCTCGAGACCCACCGGCTCGTGCGTGATCCAGACGACGGCCCGCCCGTCGTCGCCCGCCAGCACCTGGGCCGCCAGCTGCTCGGCCGTGGCGTGGTCCAGATGCGCGGTGGGCTCGTCGAGCACCAGCACCCGCTGGTCGGCCAGCAGAGACCTGGCGACGGCCAGACGCGCCCGCTCGCCGCCGGAGACTGCCGACGCACCGTCGCCGAGGCGGGTGCCGAGACCCTCCTCGAGTCCCTCCAGCCAGATCTCCAGCCCGGCCCCTCGCAGGGCGGCGTCGATCTCCTCGTCGGAGGCACTCGGGCGGGCCAGGCGGACGTTCTCGGCGACGGTGGTGGCGAAGACGTGGGGGTCGTCGTCGACCAGCCCGACGCTGCGGCGTACGTCGTCGAGGGCCAGGTCGGGCAGGTCCACGCCGCCGAGACTGACCGATCCCTGCTCGGGATCCACGAACCGCAGCAGGAGTGATGCGAGCGTGCTCTTGCCCGAGCCGGAAGGGCCGACGATGCCGATCCGACGACCGATCGGCACCGAGAGGGACAGGTCGGACAGGGCCGGGCGGTCGTCCCAGCCGACCGTCACACCGGCGACCTCGACGGCCGTGTCCTCGGGCGCGGGAACCGGCACTGGTGGCGGCACGACTGCCGGCGGCAGGTCGAGCAGCGCGTCGAGGCGCTCCTCCGCCGCCCGCGCCCGGGCCGAGGCGGTGCCGGCGTCGACAACAGGGAGGATCACCTCGGCGAGCGCGAGCGGCAGCAGCACGAGCAGGGCTGCCACGGGTGCCGACAGCGCGTCCGCGGCGACGCGTGGGGCCACGATGACCGACACGGCCGCGACGCCCGCCCCGCATCCGGCGAGGGCGAGGAGCCGGCCCAGGCCCAGCCAGCGGGCGCTGCGGACGGAGCCCTCTGCCACCTCGTCGCTGGCCTCGGCCACCCCGGCGACGGCGCGCTCACCGGCCTGCCACATCACCAGCTCGTCGGCCACCTGCGTGGTCTCGACGACGCGGGCGGAGAGGCGGGCACGAGCGGCGATGCTGCCTCGCTGGCCACGGGTCGCGCCGACCCGGGCGACCAGGTGAGCCAGGCCGCCGACCACACAGGTGGCCACGACGACCAGACCGGTGGCGGGCTCGAGGACGGCCGAGGTCGCCCCTGCGAGCACCGCGACGAGGAGCAGGCCCCGGACCGGCATCCGGCTCCGCAGCTCGCGGTCGAGCACGCTGTCGACGTCGTCGACGACCGACGCGAGGACGTCGCCGCGACGCGGCCCGAGCCGCCCGGGCGTCAGCGGCACCAGCGCGTCGTACACCTCGGCGCGGCGGCAGGCGAGCAGGCCCAGCGCGGAGTCGTGCGACAGCAACCGCTCGGCGTAGCGGAGCAAGGGGCGCGCCAGACCGAAGGTACGGACGCCGACGATCGCGACGAGCAGCGTCAGGACGGCCGGCTGGCTCGACGCCTGCACGATGAGCCACCCCGAGGTGGCGGTGAGGGCGACGCCCGCGGCCGAGGCGAGGCCGCCGAGGACGGTGGGTAGCGCCATCCGGGTGCGCGGGTACGACGCCGCGGGGGTGAGCGGGACGACCGCACTCGCCGGGGTGGGGCGCGGCCCTGCGGGCTCCGGCACCGACACGGTCGGTGCGGCCAGGTGGATCACGTCGTCGGCCAGGGCGACCAGGGCCGGTCGGTGGGCCACGACCACGACCGCCCGGTCGCGCGAGAGCTCCACCAGGGTGTCCGCGACGACGTGCTCGGTCAGCTCGTCGAGGTGGGCCGTCGGCTCGTCCAGCAGCACCCACGGCCGGTCGCTCAGGACGACCCGGGCCAGCGCGAGGCGGGCGCGCTCGCCCGCCGAGAGCGTGGTGCCGTCCTCGCCCAGTGGGGTGTCGAGACCCCGCGGGAGCTGCCGGACCCGCTCCTCGAGGGCCACCCGGCGGAGCACGGCCCAGACCGTGCTGTCGTCTGCCTCGGGTGAGCCGAGCCGGACGTTGTCGGCGATGCTGCCCGCCACGAAGACGGGTCGTTGGGGTAGCAGGGCCACGCGTGCGCGCCACGCGTCGCCCCCGACCGCGACGCCGTCGACCGTCAGCCGGCCGGAGTCGGGCACCCGTAGACCGGCCAGCACCGAGAGCAGGGTCGACTTGCCGCCGCCCGAAGGCCCCGTGACGGCGGTGATCCCTCGACGACGTACGACCAGGGCGACGCGGTCGAGCGCGGGCACGATCCGGCCGGGGTAGGTGACGGTGACGTCGTCGACCACGAGGTCACCGTCGCCTCCACCGCTCAGCGCACGGTCGGACGCGGGCCGCGACAGCAGCGCGTCCACCCGCTCGAAGGTGGCGACGCCCTCGGCAGCGGCGTGGAACTCCGCACCGACGCGGCGCAGGGGCCAGTAGGCCTCGGGAGCGAGGAGCAGGACGACGAGCGCCGTGCCCAGCCCCAGATGGCCGCCGTCGAGACGGACGCCGACGGTGACCGCCACCAGGGCGACCGAGAGGGTGGCGACCAGCTCGAGGACGGCCGAGCTGGCGAAGGCGATGCGCAGCGTCTCGAGGCTGGCCCTGCGGTAGCGCTCGGTGACCTCGCGGATCCGGGAGGTCTGCGCCTCCGCACGGCGGAAGGCCACCAGCGTGGGGAGTCCGCGCATCACGTCGAGGAAGTAGCCCGAGAGCGACGACAGGGCACGCCACTGCCGCTCGGCCCGGTCGCGCGTGGCCAGGCCGACGAGCGCGCCGAAGACCGGGATCAGGGGCAGCGTGGCGAGGACGATCACGGCACTGGTGACGTCTTGCGTCGCGATCACCACGACGGTGAGCAGGGGCAGGACCGAGGCGAGGACCAGAGCGGGGAGGTAGCGGGTGAGGTACGGCTCCGCTGCCGTCACGCCCCGGGTGACCAGGACCGCGGTCTCGCCCGCCTGCGGCGAGTCGGCGGACGACGAGGACAGCACGGCGCGCAGCACCTCACGGCGTACGTCGGTCCCGACGACGCCGGCCGCTCGGGCCGCGACGATCTCGCCGGCCAGCCCGACCAGGCCGCGGGCCACGAACACGCCGACCACCGCCAGCGCCCAGGGCTCGACGCGGTGGTGGTGGACGACGGCCAGGATCAGCCCGGTGACGAGCCAGGCCTGACCGATGACGAGCAGGCTGGTGGCGACACCGCTCGAGACCACCCCGGTCAACGGGCCCCGTGCCGGGGCGAGGCGCCGCAGCAGCCGCGGGTCGGTCGGCCTCATCCGACCGGCGCCTCGAGGCGCTCCTCCGGGATGTGGTGCACCGAGATCCGCTGGCGGAAGACCCAGTAGGTCCAGGCCTGGTAGGCCAGCACGAACGGGGTGATCAGGACGGCCACGACCGTCATCACGGTCAGGGTGTAGTGCGTCGAGGAGGCGTTGGTCGTCGTCAGGTTGTAGGCCTCCGAGGTCGAGCTCGGCATCACGTCGGGGAAGAGCGCCACGAACAGCCCGGCCACGGCGAGCGCGATGCAGACGAAGGTGCCGGCGAAACCCCACCCCTCGCGGATCTTGAGGACCGCCGCGAGACCTGCGAGGAGCGAGACGGCGGCCAGCACGAAGAACACCGCGGAGCCGACGTTGCCCGTCATCAGCTGCGTCCACAGCAGGAACACCACCGCGACGACAGCCGCGCCGAGGCCGACCTTGACGGCCAGCCCGCGGGCCCGGACGCGGATCGGCCCGTCGGTCTTGAGCGCGACGTACATCGCCCCGTGGGTCAGGAAAAGGAGCAACGTGGTCAGTCCGCCCAGGAGTGCGTAGGGGTTGAGGAGGTTGAAGAACCCCCCGGTGTAGTTCATGTCGGCGTCGATCGGCACGCCGCGCAGGATGTTCGCGAAGGCGACGCCCCACAGCAGCGCCGGGACGAACGAGCCGATGATGATCGCGGCGTCCCACCCCCGTCGCCACTCGTCGCGCTGGCGCTTGGCGCGGTACTCGAAGGCCACGCCCCGGACGATCAGGGCCAGCAGGATCAGCAGGAGGGGCAGGTAGAACCCGCTGAAGAGCGTGGCGTACCAGTTGGGGAACGCCGCGAACGTCGCGCCGCCGGCGACCAGCAGCCACACCTCGTTGCCGTCCCAGACCGGACCGATGGTGTTGATCAGCACCCTCCGCTCGCGGTCGTCATGAGCCAGGATCGGCAGCAGCATGCCGACACCGAAGTCGAAGCCCTCGAGGGTGAAGTAGCCGATCCAGAGGACGGCGATCAGGATGAACCAGACGGTGGTGAGCTCCATCAGACGTCTCCTCAGTACGCGAAGGCCAGCGGGCGGTCGGAGTCGTCGCCGTCCACCGGACCGGCCGGCTCGACGTCGGGCAGTCCCTGGCGGATGGTCTTGACGACCAGGCCGACCTCGATCACCGCGAGCACGGCGTACAGCAGGGTGAACGTGATCAGCGAGGTGGCGACGAGCCCGGCCCCGACGGTCGGGGAGACGCCGTTCGCGGTCGTCATCAGGCCGAAGACCACCCAGGGCTGGCGACCCATCTCGGTGAAGATCCAGCCGAACGAGTTCGCGGCGAGAGGCAGCAGCGGCAGCAGGATGGCGAGCCTGGCCCACCAGCGGTTGGTCGGGGCACGTCCACGCCGCGTGGCGTAGAGGATCAGCAGGGCCGCAGCCGCGGCGAGCAGACCCATGCCGATCATGAGCCGGAAGGTCCAGTAGGTCACCGGGATGATCGGCGTGTAGTCACCCGGCGAGTAGTAGGCACGGCTGGGGTCCTGGCCGTAGGTGGACTGGTACTCGGCGCGGAGGTCGTCGATACCCCGGATGGTGCCGTTGAAGTGGCCCGTGCCGAGGAACGAGAGCAGGCACGGGATCTGGATGATGTCGGTGTGCTTGCTGCCGTTGAGGTTGCCGACGGTGAGCACGGAGAACGGCGCGCAGCTCTCGGTGGTGTAGAGCGCCTCCGCCGAGGCCATCTTCATCGGCTGGACGTCGGTCATGACCTTGCCGGAGATGTCGCCGGTGAAGGCCACGCCGAGACCCGCCACCAGCAGCACGGCGGCCCCCGTGCGTACGCCGTGCCGGAACGTCTGGTGGTCGTCCCCGCCCTCGCGGTCGCGCAGCATCCCCCAGAACGACACGCCCACCACGAAGGCGCCGCCCGTCAGGTAGGCCGCCAGCACGACATGGGGGAAGGTCACGAGCTGGACCTTGTTGAAGAGCACCGCGAAGAAGTCGTTCAGCTCCGCGCGACCGGTCTTCTCGTTGTAGGAGTACCCCACCGGATGCTGCATCCAGGAGTTCGCGGCCAGGATGAAGTAGGCCGACAGCAGCGTGCCGACGTGCACGATCCAGATGCAGGCGTTGTGGAGCCTCGGCGACAGCCGCTCCCAGCCGAAGATCCACAGGCCGAGGAACGTCGACTCCAGGAAGAACGCCAGCAGACCCTCCACGGCCAGGGGAGCGCCGAAGATGTCACCGACGAAGCGGGAGTAGGCGCTCCAGTTCATCCCGAACTGGAACTCCTGCACGATGCCCGTCGCGACGCCGATCGCGAAGTTGATCAGGAAGAGCTTGCCGAAGAACTTCGTCAGCCGGAGCCACTGGGGGTTCTGGGTCCGCACCCAGGCGGTCTCGTAGCCGGCCACGATCGCCGAGAGCCCGATGGTGATGGGGACGAAGAGGAAGTGGTAGACGGTGACGATGCCGAACTGCCACCGGGCCAGGTCGAGGGGGTCCACCCGGACAGTCTCGTGGAGTCATCGGGGCGACGTAAGCCCGGTGGACCCGGAAAGCAGGGACCTTGGTCCTCAATCCCGCCGGGCCCTTCGGTCGTCCGCCCCACGTTCACCTAGGAGTGAACCTCAGGCGGACGACCCCACGGGGCGACGGCCGGAGTACGCCGCGAACCGGTCGAGCGCACCCGCTCCGGCGACCGGCTCCACCTCGTCGGCGAAGGCGCGCCCGCGTCCGGGCGGGATGAGGGGCTCGGCCAGCTCTGCGACGTACGCCACCACCTCGTCGGAGACCTCCATCGGCTGACCACTCCCCTGGGCCAGGTCCCACCCGTGGAGCAGCAGCTCGATCGCCAGGATGGCCGGGCCGAACGCCGCCGGGAGGTCGTGCCCGGCCGGATCGGTGACGGTGCCCTCGAGGCCGCGCGTCTGCCAGGCGCGCAGCGTCTGGTCGGACATCCGCGAGACCTTGCTCTCCAGCGATCCCTCGATCGGCATGTCGACCGTCGCGCCGGCCATGGCGCCGAGGTCGGAGATCGAGCCCATCAGGTGGACCGCGACCTGGTGGCAGGTCAGCTCGGTGCACGGAGTCGCCTTGGGCCTGTCCTCGGCGGTGAGCCCGCGGAGCACCGGCTGGATCGTGGCCAGCGCGGCGTACGCGGCGATGATCGGATCGAGGTCCTCGGGCGCCCAGGCCCACTCGTCCGGGCCGGCGTCGCCCTTGACCGCGAGCCGCTCGAGCCGCTCGAGGTAGTGCTCCCAGCCCGCGGCGTGCCCGTGCAGCTGCTCGCCCACCAGGCCGGCGTGCTCGACGGTCAGGCGGCTGCCCGCCTCCGTCTCCTGGATGGTGACGGTGACGGTGGACGCGTCGGGCGGGAGCGAGTCGTCGCCCTCCCACCCCCAGCCGACCACCAGACGCCGGCCGGGCTCGACCTCGCGGACCGTGCCGCCCGCCAGATGGGTCCGCCCCGGCGTGACCAGCCAGCTCCAGGAGCCACCGGCCCGCAGGTCGACGGTGGCGCAGACGGCCGCCCAGCGACGAAGCCGTTCGGGGTCGGTCACCAGCGCGAAGGCCTCGTCCGGGCCGACCGGTAGGTCGACGCTGGCGGTGAAGACCGGTGTCGGGTCTGGGTTCATGGTTTCTCCTCGGGTGGGGTGTGGGTACGGCGCGTGCGGCCGGCCAGCCGATCGGCGTCGCGGACGAGCTCGTCGAGCTCGTGGGTCCAGAAGGTGGCGATCTCCGCCTGGAGCCGCGCGACCCCCGACGGCTCGATGCGGTAGAGGCGCTGCCGTCCCTGCTGCTCGGCGGTCACCAGGCCGGCCTCGGCGAGGACGCCGAGGTGCTGGCTGATGGCCGGGCGGGTGACGTCGAAGTGGCCGGCGATGTCACCGGCGTACTCCGGCCCGCGCGCCAGCAGCTGCAGGATGCGGCGCCTGGTCGGCTCCGCTGCTGCCGCGAACGCGTCGGTCACACAGATACGTTAGCCACCACTAACGCATTGCACAAGGCGCACGGCGACCGCACCGCGCCCGCGGCGGGGCCCCGCTTCAGGGCCGCGTCACACCTGCCCCGGTGACAGCGGCTCAGCGGGGAGGGTCGAGCCGGATCAGGCGCTGGCGAGGAACGCCAGGAGGTCCTGGCGGGTGAGCACCCCGACGGGCTTGCCGTCCTCGTGGACCAGGACGGCGTCGGCGTCCTCGAGGAGCGCGACGGCCTCGTGGGCCGACTCGTTCGAGCCGATGGTCGGCAGCGGAGGAGACATGTGGTCCTCGACCGGGTCGGCGAGGTGGGCCGCACCGGTGAACAGCGCCTCCAGCAGCGTGCGCTCCGACACCGAGCCGGCCACCTCCGCCGCCACGATCGGGGGCTCGGCGCGGACGACGGGCATCTGGGAGACGCTGTACTCCTGCAGGATCGCCACGGCCTCCGCGATGGTCTCGGCCGGGTGGGTGTGCACGAGATCGGGCAGGCGGCCCGACTTGCCGCGCAACACCTCACCGACGGTCTGGTCGGAGGAGGCGAGACCAGTCGCGAAGCCGTACTGCGCCAGCCACTCGTCGTTGAAGACCTTGGTCAGGTAGCCACGTCCCGAGTCCGGCAGGAGTACGACGATCACGGCGTCGTCGCCCTCCGGGGTGCCGGCGAGCTCCTGGGCGACCTGGCGGGCGGCGTACGCCGCCATCCCCGACGAGCCGCCCACGAGCATGGCCTCCTCGCGCGCCAGCCGGCGCGTGAACGCGAACGAGTCGGCGTCGGAGACCTCGATGACCCGGTCGGCGACGGAGCGGTCGTAGGTCTCGGGCCAGAAGTCCTCGCCCACGCCCTCGACGAGGTAGGGCCGTCCGCTGCCGCCGGAGTAGACCGACCCGGCGGGGTCGGCGCCGATCACCTGGACCGCGGGGTTCTGCTCCTTGAGGTAGCGGCCGACGCCGCTGATCGTGCCGCCCGTGCCCATGCCGCAGACGAAGTGGGTGATCCGGCCCTCGGTCTGCCGCCAGACCTCGGGGCCGGTGGTCTCGTAGTGGGAGCGCGGGTTGTTCGGGTTGGAGTACTGGTCGGGCTTCCAGGCGCCGGGCTCCTTCGAGAGCCGGTCACTGACGTTGTAGTAGGAGTCGGGGTGCTCGGGTGCGACCGCGGTCGGGCAGACCACGACGTCGGCGCCGTAGGCCTTGAGCACGTTGCGCTTGTCCTCGCTGACCTTGTCGGGGCAGACGAACACGCAGTGGTAGCCGCGCGCCTGCGCGACCATGGCCAGACCGACCCCGGTGTTGCCCGAGGTCGGCTCGACGATGGTGCCGCCCGGCTGCAGCTCACCGGAGGCCTCGGCGGCGTCGATCATCCGCGTCGCGATCCGGTCCTTCACCGAGCCGCCGGGGTTGAGGTACTCCACCTTGGCGAGCACCAGCGGGCCCCGCTCACCGCCGCCGTCGGGCAGGTCGAGCGTGCCGTGCAACCGCACCAGCGGGGTGTTGCCGACGAGGTCGAGCAGCGACTCCACGTAGTCCATGGCGGTCAACATAGCCGCGGTCCGGAGCTCGTTTCACATCGGCGAGAATGGGATCCGTGGACGCCGACAGCCCAGCCAGCCGTACGGCGTTGGGCGCCGCGCGACACCGCGCCGTCCACCAGCTGCTCGAGGCCGGTTCGATCCTCGACGACCCCCTCGCGGTGCGGGTGACCGGCGACGACCCCGACGAGCTCGTGGCCCGCGCCCGGGAGCGCGGCGACCACCGGATGCGGTGGTTCGTGTGCGCCCGCAGCCGGTTCGCCGAGCAGGTCCTGGCCGACGCCGTGGCCGCTGGGGTGGACCAGCTCGTCGTCCTGGGCGCGGGTCTCGACACCTTCGCCTACCGCCATCCCTACGACGGGCTGCGCATCGTCGAGGTGGACCATCCGGCCACCCGGGCCTGGAAGCTCGAGCGCCTGGCCGACGCGCGGATCGCCGTACCGGAGACCGTCGTCCACGCGCCGGTCGACTTCGAGCGCCAGGACTTCGGTGAGGTGCTGGAGGCGAGCCTGGACCTGGCCCGGCCGGTGCTGTTCTGGTGGCTCGGCGTCACGCCGTACCTCACCGGGCCCGCCGTCGAGTCGACGCTGCGACGGCTCGGCTCCCTGCCGTCGTCGGCCGTCGTCCTCGACCACGCGACGCCCCTGGACGACGCCGCGGAGACGACCGCGCTGATGCGTCAGCGCCGGGAGGCGGTGGCACGACTCGGCGAGCCCTGGGTCAGCGCGTACGCCTACCCGGAGCTCGCCGAGCTCGCCCGTCGCTCCGGCTTCACCGAGGTGAGGCCGGAGGACGAGGGTGCGACGATTCGTCGTTGCCTGGGTCTGACGCCCCCCGACAGTCAGGACCGGCCGCGACCGTCACACCTCGTCCTGGCCACCCGTGGGTGGCCGGCGCCGTTCTCGGGTCAGCCGCGCTCGTAGCGGCTGGTCAGCTCGGGCTGGGGGTTGAAGGCCCAGAGCGTGTAGCGGTTGGCGCGGCGCAGCAGCTGCCGGCCGAACGTGCGGAACGTGGTGCCGAACATGAGCGTCTCCTTCCGTGCGCGGGCCGCGGCGCGGCCCGTCGTCCTCCACTCTCAGGGTTCAATGTTTCGGGCGGGTTAGATCGTTCCAATTTTGGGTGAGACCCGAGTCACGCCGCTCCGCGGGAGCGACGGCCGCCGGTCCTGGGGGCGGCGGGCTCCACCCTCGACCGCCCTCGCTAGGTTGGGCCCATGGGGAAGGCCGCTGCGGCTCGCAAGCTGGCCTCCGCCGCGGCGTTAGGGGGCGGGGGTCTCTCCGTGCTGGGCGCGGGCCTCTACGGCGTCCTCCGTGCCGAGGCCACGCTGGCGCGACACGCGATCGGCAACGCCGGCGACGAGCCGCCGCCCGACTCCACCGGCTGGTACGGCCGCGGGCGCCCCGGCCCCGCCATCAAGGTGGCTCTCCTCGGTGACTCCAGCGCGGCCGGCTACGGCGTCGACCGAGCCGTCGATACGCCCGGAGCCCACCTCGCCAGTGGCATCGCGGCCGGCGCCGACCGTCGGGTCCACCTGCGCGCGTTCGCCAAGGTCGGGGCCCAGTCGTCCGACCTCGCCGGTCAGATCGAGCGCGCGCTCACCACCGACCCCGACCTCGCGGTGATCCTGGTCGGCGCCAACGACGTGACCCACCAGGTGCGTCCGTCGCAGTCCGTGCGCCACCTCGGCGACGGCGTACGACGGCTGCGCGAGGCGGGTGCGAAGGTCCTGGTCGGCACCTGCCCCGACCTCGGCACCGTCAAGCCGATCCCTCCCCCGCTCAAGCAGGTCGCCCGCTCGTGGTCACGCCGGCTCGCGGCGGCCCAGGCCATCGCGGTCGTCGAGGAGGAGGGGGTGGCCGTCTCGTTGGGCTCGATCCTCGGGCCCGACTTCGAGGCGGCTCCCGCCCTGCTCTTCGGACCCGACCGGTTCCACCCGTCCGCCGAGGGCTACCGCGCCCTCGCGGAGGTGCTGGTCCCCAGCGCCCTCAACGCGCTGGGCTTCGGCGAGGACGAGCCCCAGCCCGACCGGGGCGAGGGCACGATGCCGGTCGCCACTGCGGCCGTGCGTTCGGCCAAGACGGCCGGCACGGAGCTGGGCGACAAGAAGGGCCTCTGGGTGGAGGTTCGCCGGCGTGCCCGGCTCCGCTCCGTCCCAGAGGCCCCCTCGGACGACGAGGTCGTCAGCGCCGGATGACGGCCAGGATGCGCAGCAGGTTGGTGTAGATCCAGACCAGGCTGACGGTCAGGCCGAAGGCCGCACGCCACGACTCACGCTCCGGGAGCCCGGCGCGGACGCCGTTCTCGACGAAGTCGAAGTCGAGCACGAGCATGAAGATGCCGAGCACCAGGCCGAGCACCGAGAAGACGAACCCGATCCCGGTGAGGCTGCTGAAGCCGAGATCGGCCCCGAAGAAGCCGACGACCAGCTGCAGGAGCATCAGGCCGACCATGCCGAACATGGCGGCGATGACGCCCATCCGGAACTTGTCGCTGACCTTGATGTTGAAGAACTTGTATGCGGCCAGCGTGCCGGCGAAGGCCGCGAACGTGCCGATCACGGCCTGGATGATGATCCCGCCGCCGTACTGGTAGTCGAAGAACTTGCTGAACGCGCCGAGAGCCACCCCCTCGAGTGCGGCGAACGCGAGCACGAACGCGGGGCTGATCACCCGCTTGAACGAGTTCAGCATCGACAGCGCGAACGCACCGAGCCCGCCGATCGTCATCGCGGCGTAGAGCTGGTTGATCTGCGCCTGCGTCATGGTGTCGCTGGTCGCGGGCGTCAGCGTCCAGGTCGCGAACGCCGCGATCAGCAGCACGATGAGCGTGAGGCCGGTCTTCTGGACCACGCTGTCGATCGTCATCACGCGGGCGTCGGCGCCGGTGTGGGTCGGGCTGCCGGTGCCCCACGTGGACGGGTCGGTGGTGCCGTAGCCCGGGGTCGCCGTGCCACTTCCGCCGTACACCTGGTTGCCGTACGCGTTGCTCGCGCGTCCGTTGAACTCGTCGGAGTTGCGGAAGACGGGGTTGTTGCTCTGCATGGTCTCTCCTCGGAGGCCGCCACGGCCGTCGCTCTGACGGACCGCTGCTGCAGATCCTACCGATCGGTGCCCCGGAACCGGAGCCGCGTGGCACGCGGCCACCCGTGAGCGTCGGCGGGCGCTGTTAGGTTCGCTGGATGCGATTCGGGCTCAGCGTGCCGCCGTTCACCGATCCCGCCGAGGTGGTGCGGCTGGCGGCCCGGGCGGAGGCGTCCGGGTGGGACGGGTTCTTCCTCTGGGACCACCTGCAGTGGGACGGCCGGGTCGAGGTGCACGACCCCTGGGTGCTGCTGGGTGCGATCGCCCAGGAGACCGAGCGGGTGCGCCTCGGCACCATGGTGACGCCGCTGTCGCGGCGCCGCCCGCAGGTGGTGGCCAAGCACCTCACGACGCTCGACCACCTCAGCGGCGGCCGAGCCGTCCTGGGCGTCGGCCTGGGTGACCCGCCCGATCTCGACTTCTCCGACTTCGGTGACGAGGCCTCCTACCGCGTCCGCGCCGAGATCACCGACGAGGCGCTGGCCGTGCTCGGCGGACTGCTCGGCGACGGTCGGGCGTCGGTCCACGGCAGCCATCTCGACGTGGAGGCGTCGCTGCGCCCGCTCCCGCTGCAGCGGCCGCGGATCCCCGTGTGGGTGGCCGGCCGTGCGCCCCACACGCGACCGCTGGCACGGGCCAAGCGGTGGGACGGCTACGTCCCGATCGCCGATCCCTTCCTGTCCCCCGCCGACCTGGCGTCCTACGTCGGCGAGCACCCCCGCGACGGGTGGGACGTGGTCGCGCAGTGGGCACCCGGCGTACCGGCCGACGAGTTCGCCGCCGTCGGCGTCACCTGGCTGATGCAGTCGGTCTGGCCGCACGACGAAGGCTGGCTCGACGAGCTCCGTGGGCTGGCCGGGTCGCCTCCCGCGTGAGTGCCCCCGCTGGGGGTCGAACCCAGACTGAACCGCTTTTAAGGCGGCTTCCTCTACCGGTTGGGATACGGGGGCCCGGCGCAACGTCCTACGTCGTGGTCCTTCTGGCGACCACACCGTATGACGTCCGGGGTGAGTCAGGGCGGCGGACCGGCGGCCAGGTCACGAGCGGAACCGAGGACGTCGTCGAGCATGTCCGGGGTCAACCGCCCGGTGAACGTGTTGTGCTGCGAGGGGTGGTAGCAGCCCAGCAGCGCCACGCGACCGGCGGCAGAGGCCAGCTCGACCCGGGCGGCGTGCGCGAAGCGCGGCTTCGGCTTCGGTACGACGAACCCCGCCCCGGCCAGGGCCCGCAGGGCGCCGTCCCAGCCATAGGCGCCGAGGGCGACCACGACCCGGAGCGTGGGTGTCAGCAGCTCGAGCTCCCGGTTGATCCACGGGGCGCACGCGTCACGCTCGGCCACGGTCGGCTTGTTCTCCGGCGGTGCGCAGCGGACGGTCGCCACCATCCGCGCGTCCACCAGCGCCTGCCCGTCGCCGGCGTGCTCGCTGCGCTCCCGCCTCGCCAGACCGACCCGGTGCAGGCTCGCGAACAGCCAGTCCCCCGACGAGTCCCCGGTGAAGACACGGCCGGTCCGGTTGCCGCCGTTCGCCGCCGGAGCCAGCCCGACGATCACGATCCGCGCCTCGCCGACCCCTGTGGTCGGCGCGCCCCAGCCCGCGATCGGCCGGCCCCAGTAGGGCTGGGCCGCGAACGACGCGCGCTTGTCGCGGGCCACGTCCTCACGCCACCGCACCAGCCGTGGACAGGCGGCGCAGACACTGGTCCGCGCCTCGAGCTCGCCGAGGTCGTCGGTCTCGGCCAGCCGACGTACGGCGGCCGCTGTGCGCGCCACGGGCGTCGCCGGGCCGGCCGGGTCGTCGGGCCAGCCGGTCCCCGGCGGCACGGGGCTGGCGAACGGCTGCCCGGTCACCGGGTGCGGGAGGAGGGTCACGCCTCGTCCACCAGCGACCAGGCGATGCCGTAGAGGATGTCGGCCTCCGAGACCCGATAGCTCTCGACACCCGACCCGGCCAGCACGCGTGACCAGATCAGGGCACCGGCCCCGATCACGTCGGCGCGGCCGGGGTGCATCGAGGGGATGGCCCGCCGCTCGGCGACCGTCATGGCGACGAGTCGCTCGACGTAGGCGCGCGTCGCGTCGGCGCCCAGGACCGCCCCGTCGATCGCGTCGCGGTCGTAGAACGGCAGCTCCAGCATCGCCGCCGCCAGCGTCTTGACCGTCCCAGAGGTGCCGACGACCGACCGCGCTGCCGCGAGGGGCACGGGGCCTTCGTCCAGGTGACGGTCGATGTCGGAGACGCAGGCGGCGACCTGGCCGCTGGTCGGCGGGTCGTCGTGGAGGTGGCGCTCGTGGAGCCGGACAGAGCCGATGTCCATCGACGTGCCGACGTCGGGCCTGTCGGCGCCGAGCACCAGCTCTGTGGAACCCCCTCCGATGTCGACCACCAGCACCGGAGGCTGCAGCTCACGGCGGAGCGTCCGGGTCGCACCGGCGAAGACCAGGGCCGCCTCGTCGTCGCCCGACAGCACCTCAGGTGTCACGCCGAGACGCTCGCGCACCCCGTCGGTGAAGACGGCGGCGTTGCGTGCGTCGCGCGTCGCCGACGTGGCGCAGAAGCGCACGTTGTCGACGCCGTGGGCGCGGATCAGCCCGGCGTACTCGTCGACCGCGGCGAAGGTCCGGGCGAGCGCCGCGTCGGCGAGCGAGCCGGTCGCGTCGACCCCCTGCCCCAGCCGCACCATCCGCGACTCGCGCACGGAGATCGCCGGGAGGTCGCCGATCAGGAGCTTGATGGAGTTGGTGCCGCAGTCGATCGCGGCGATCTCAGACACAGGGACCCTCGGCCCACCACGCTCCGAGCCGCTCGACCACCTCGTCGCCGAGCGGGTTCACCCCCGGCCCCGCGGCCAGCGCCTGGGCGGCGAGGGCGTGGAGGCACTTGACCCGGTCGGGCATCCCGCCGGCGGACACCCGGTCGATCTCGGGCACGTCACCGAGCTCGGCGCGTGCGGCGAGGTAGGCCCGGTGGGCAGCGGCGTACGCCGTGGCGAGGTCGGGGTCGTCCGCGAGCCGCGCCTCCATCTCGCGCATCACGCCGGACCCCTCGAGGGTGCCGATCAGCGAGGCCGCCCGTGGGCAGGTGAGGTAGTACGTCGTCGGGAACGGCGTCCCGTCGGGGAGCCGCGGCTCGGTGACGACGACGTCGGGAAGTCCGCACGGGCACCGGTGGCCGACGGCACGGGTGCCGCGCGGCGGTCGGCCCAGCTGGGCCTCGACCGCGGCCAGGTCGGCCGCGGCGACCGGCTCAGTGGGCGTTGCCACCGAGGTACTTCAAGGGCTGGTGCTTGGCCGCGCTCGGCGGGTTCCCGGCGAGCTCGACGGACTTCCACTCCGCCGTCCACCAGGCGGTGGGGGTGGTCGTCGTGGTGGTCCGCGGGTCGCTCAGCGTGGCCTGCGCCGCAAGGGGCTTGCCGTCGGCGCCGATCACGACGTACGACGTCTGGCCGGGCATCAGGTAGCCGAACCGAGCCCGCGCCTGCTCCTTGACATAGGCGGGGTCCTGCCAGCGCTGCTTCTCGCTCTCGAGCTCGTGGATGCTCGACTGGCTCGAGGCGATCTGCGTGCGCAGCTGCTGGATCTGGCTGTGCTGCTGGAAGTAGGCCTTCAGCGACGACGCGTAGGAGATGGTGAGCACCGACAGCACGAGGACCAGCACCATCGCCCGGCCGGTGAACCGTGACTGGCGCGGCTGTGACGCCGGGGTGGCAGCAGCCGCAGGAGCAGCGGCTCGGGTGCGGGGACGCTGCCGTGGACCGCCCGGGCGCGAGCCCGGACGTCCGCTCGGAGCGCGGCGTGGCTGCTGCGGCATCGCTGGTCAGGCCCCGAAGCGCGGGAAGGCCCGGGCGCCGGCGTAGCGGGCGGCGTCGCCGAGCTCCTCCTCGATCCGCATCAACTGGTTGTACTTCGCGACCCGCTCGGACCTGGCGGGTGCGCCGGTCTTGATCTGGCCGCAGTTCGTGGCGACGGCGAGGTCGGCGATGGTGGTGTCCTCGGTCTCGCCGGAACGGTGGCTCATCATGCAGCGGTAGCGGTTGCGGTGAGCGAGGTCGACCGAGTCGAGGGTCTCGGTGAGCGAGCCGATCTGGTTGACCTTCACCAGGAGCGCGTTGGCCTGGCCTCCGTCGATCCCGCGCTGGATGCGCTCGACGTTGGTCACGAAGAGGTCGTCACCGACGATCTGGACCGACTCGCCGAGCTCGTCGGTGAGCGTCTTCCAGCCGTCCCAGTCGTCCTCGTTGAGGGGGTCCTCGAGGCTGACGATGGGATAGGCGGCGACGAGGTCGGCGTAGTAGGCGGTCATCTCATCGGCCGACTTGGAGCCGCCCTCGAAGGCGTAGGAGCCGTTGTCGAAGAACTCACTCGCGGCGACGTCCATCGCCAGCGCGATGTCGGTGCCGAGCGTCAGCCCGGCAGCGGCGACGGCCTCGGCGATCAGGTCGAGCGCGGCGCGGTTGCTGTCGAGGTCGGGAGCGAAGCCACCCTCGTCGCCGAGCCCGGTGGCCAGGCCCTTCTTCTTCAGCACCGCCTTCAGCGCGTGGTAGACCTCGGCGCCTTCCTGCAGCGCATCGCGGAAGGTGGCCGCACCGATCGGCGCGATCATGAACTCCTGCACGTCGACGTTGGAGTCGGCGTGGGAGCCGCCGTTGAGGATGTTCATCATCGGGACCGGCAGCAGGTGGGCGTTGGGGCCGCCGACGTAGCGGTAGAGCGGCAGGCCGGCCGAGTCGGCCGCGGCTCGAGCCACCGCCAGCGAGGCGCCGAGGATCGCGTTGGCGCCGAGGTCGGCCTTGTTGGGAGTGCCGTCGAGATCGATCATCGTCTGGTCGACGAGCCGCTGGTCGTCGGCGTCGAGACCCTCGAGCGCCGGACCGATCTTCTGCACGACACCGGCCACGGCGTTCTGCACGCCCTTGCCGCCGTAGCGCTGGTCGCCGTCTCGCAGCTCGACGGCCTCGAACGCCCCGGTCGACGCACCGCTGGGCACGGCGGCGCGGGCGAAGGTGCCGTCGTCGAGGATGACCTCGACCTCGACGGTGGGGTTGCCGCGTGAGTCCAGGATCTCGCGGGCGCCGACAGCTTCGATGATCGCCATGCCGGTCAGACTATCCGCGGCTCCGGGCCTCGGCGCGCAGCACCCGCGGGCCGGATGGACGGGCTCGCCGCGAGCGCTGACCCGGCAGAAGTCGACGCCGTACGACGCCCACCCGGCACTTCTCCACCCCCCGCCGAGTTGTCACGTGACGACTCGGCGCGATTTCGATGTCTCTTCGCGCCGACTCGGCGTGAATTCGATGTCTCTTTGCGCCGACTCGGCGTCGACGAGTGCCGGGTCAGGGGGTGACGGCGCGGCGAACGGCGTCGCGGAGGGCTTGTTCGGGGTCGACGCCGGACGCGACGGCCTCGGCCACCAGGGCGAGGAGGCGGTCGCCCAGGTCGGCGCCGCGGTCGTCGGCGGGCGGCAGTCCGGTCGCCGCGTCGGGGCTCCGCTCGAGGATCTTGGTCGCCAGGAGCAGGGCCGGCAGGGTCGCCGCGATCCCGTCGTACGGCGAAGGAGCAGGTCGGTCGTCGAGCCCACCGAGACGCTCGGCGCGCTTGATCTCCTGCCACTGCTCGTTGACCTCGGCCGCCGAGAGACCCGAGGGCGCGTCGGCGTCGAACACGTGGGGGTTGCGCCGCCGCATCTTGTCGGCGATGCCGCGGGCGACGTCGTCGAGGGTGAACTCGCCGGACTCCTCCGCGATCACGGCATGGAAGTAGACCTGGAGCAGGAGGTCGCCGAGCTCCTCGCGGAGATGGTCGGCGTCGCCCGTGTCGATCGCCTCGACCGTCTCGGAGGTCTCCTCCTGGAGGTAGCGCGCGAGCGACCGGTGGGTCTGCTCGCGCTTCCAGGGGCAGTCGCGACGCAGTCGCCGCATGTCGGCCACGAAGTCGAGCAGCGGCTCGCCCCCGGTCATCGCCGACCCATCGTCAGCCGCAGACCTGCGAGGGAGTGAGCGCCGCGGTGTAGGCGGGGTCGGGCTGCGAGGCACCGGCCGCGGCCGCGCCCTGGGACGCCAGCGTGCTGAGCGGGTAGGACGTCTGGTCGGTCGTGGCCTTGAACTGTCCGCCGTCGGCTGCGATGCCCAGGACCGGGTCGAGGCTGATCGAGTGGTCCTTCAGCCAGTCCTCGGTCGCGACCTGGCCTCGCTGGAGGGCCGCCTTGGCGGTCGGGGAGGAGGTACCGGACTCCGCCAGCAGCTTCTGGCCGATCGCCGCCTGCACGGCCGAGAGGTAGAGGCCACCGGCCTCGACGTCGACGACCGCCTTGCGCAGCTTCGAGGGCGACGACGCGAACTGCGTCTCGACCTTGGTGACCTGCTGGTCGTACGCCGAGGTCGGCTGGACGTCGTACGCCTCGGCGAGCTGGCGGCCGAGCATCCGCTGCGACAGGTTCGCCGCGACGAACTGCCGGAGGTAGCGCATCGGCACCCGCTGGCTCTGCTGGCTGATCTGCGGCGCGTAGGCCTGGCAGTAGCGCGACGCCGTGGTGTCGATCTTGCTCAGCGAGATCGACTCGTCGCCGATCACGGCCGCCGACCCGGGATGGATCCCCGTCGACACGCCGCACCCGGTGAGGACGAGCCCGGCGGCGGCGAGGCCGGCCAGGCTCACGGACCGGGCCACGGAACGGCCCGGCTGACGCGACGACATCACGATGACTCCCTCGGATCGATGACGGTGTCGATGACCGTACGCGCCCATTCAAGCAGGGCCACCCCGTCGATCGGGCGAGCACCGGCACCCTCGACGTGAGGCCGCGGGACGAGCATCGTGCCGAGCTGGGTCTTCACGATGCTGCGGGGGTACAGCCGGTTCAGCCGTACGACGCGCGACTCCGGCAGGTTGACCGGCGCGAAGCGCACGTTCCGCCCCGCGATCGTCACCTCGGAGATGCCCGCCTGGCGGGCCCGCGCCCGGAACCTCGCCACCAGCAGCAGCGACGCGACCTCGAGCGGTGGCTCGCCGTAGCGGTCGTCGAGCTCGTCGCGGATCTGGTCGACGTCGTCGTCGGTGCGCACCTCGGCCAGGCGTCGGTACATCTCCAGGCGCAGCCGCTCGCTGGGGATGTAGGTGTGGGGCAGGTGGGCGTCGACCGGCAGCTCGATCCGGACCTCGCCCAGGTCGTCGGCCGGCGCACCGTCGGAGCGGAACTCGGCCACCGCCTCGCCGACCAGCCGGACGTAGAGGTCGAACCCGACGTCGGCGATGTGGCCCGACTGCTCGCCGCCGAGGAGGTTGCCCGCGCCGCGGATCTCGAGGTCCTTCATCGCGATCGCCATGCCGCCGCCGAGGTCGGAGTGCTGCGCCAGGGTGGCCAGCCGCTCGTGGGCGGTCTCGGTGAGCGGCTTCTCGGCCGGGTAGAGGAAGTAGGCATAGGCACGCTCGCTGGAGCGTCCGACCCGGCCGCGCAGCTGGTGGAGCTGGGAGAGGCCGAGGGTGTCGGCCCGTTCGATGATCATCGTGTTGGCGTTGGAGACGTCGAGACCCGACTCCACGATCGTCGTGCAGACGAGCACGTCGAAGCGCTTCTCCCAGAAGTCGAGCATCACCTGCTCGAGCTGGTGCTCGCCCATCTGGCCGTGGGCGACGGCCACGCGTGCCTCGGGCACCAGCTCGCGGATCCGTGCCGCGGCCTTCTCGATCGACTGCACCCGGTTGTGGATGAAGAAGACCTGGCCCTCGCGCAGCAGCTCGCGACGGATCGCAGCCGTCACGGTGCGGTCCTCGTAGGCGCCGACATAGGTCAGCACCGGATGGCGCTCCTCCGGGGGGGTCGTGATCGTCGACATCTCGCGGATCCCGGTGATCGCCATCTCCAGGGTGCGCGGGATCGGGGTGGCGCTCATCGAGAGGACGTCGACGCTGGTACGGAGCCGCTTCATCTGCTCCTTGTGCTCGACGCCGAAGCGCTGCTCCTCGTCGACCACGATCAGGCCGAGGTCCTTGAGCCGGATGTCGGGGTTGAGCAGTCGGTGGGTGCCGATCACGATGTCGACCGAGCCCTCGCGCAGTCCCTCGGCGACCTCGCGTGCCTCCTTCTCGGTCTGGAAGCGGCTCAGCGCGCGGATGGTCACCGGGAAGGCCCCCATCCGCTCGGCGAACGTCGAGTAGTGCTGCTGCACCAGGAGCGTCGTCGGCACCAGCACGGCGACCTGCTTGCCGTCCTGGACGGCCTTGAAGGCGGCGCGTACGGCGATCTCGGTCTTGCCGTAGCCGACGTCGCCGCAGACCAGCCGGTCCATCGGGACGGTCTGCCGCATGTCTGCCTTGACCTCCTCGACGGTCGTCAGCTGGTCGGGGGTCTCGTGGAACGGGAAGGCGTCCTCGAGCTCGCGCTGCCACGGGGTGTCGGGCCCGAAGGCGTGCCCCTGGGTGGCCTGTCGAGCGGCGTAGAGCTTGATCAGCTCGGCGGCGATCTCGCGGACGGCCCGGCGAGCCCGTCCCTTGCGCTTGGCCCAGTCGGAGCCGCCGAGCCGGTCGAGGCTGGGCTGCTCGCCGCCGACGTAGCGGGTGACCTGGTCGAGGCTGTCGGCGGGCACGTAGAGGCGGTCGGCGGGGCCGCCGCGCTTGGAGGCGCCGTACTCGAGCACGAGGTACTCGCGGGTGGCGCCCTGCACCTCGCGCTGGCGCATCTCGACGAACCGGCCCACGCCGTGCTGGTCGTGGACGACGTAGTCGCCCGCCTTGAGCTCGAGCGGGTCGATCTGGCGCTTGCGGCGCGCGGGCATCCGGCTCTGGTCGCGGGTGGCGGAGCGCTGGCCGGACAGGTCGTCGCCGGTGAGCAGCACCAGGCCGACGGACGTGTCGACGAAGCCGTGGGCCAAGGTGGCGGTGGTGACCGTGACCAGTCCAGGCTCGAGCAGGCCCTCGTCGTCGGGCTCGACGAGCCGCGCGGCGACGTCGTGGTCGCCGAGCACCTCGACCATGCGCTGCGCGGGTCCGTGCCCGGGGTGGACGACGACGACCCGGTGGCCGTCGGAGAGCCAGCCGCGGATGTCGGCCACGGCACGCTCGAGGTCGCCGCGGTAGCCCTCGATCGGGACGGCCCCGACACCCTGGGCAGCGCCCTCGGTGAGCTCGGCGTCGAGACCGAACGGGCTCACCGTCCACCAGGGCAGCCCGAGCTCGCGGCTGTGGGCACGCACGTCGTCGAGCTCGCGGTAGGACGCGGCGCCGAGGTCGATCGGTGCCGTGCCCCCGCCCGCAGCGGCTGCCCAGGACGCGCCGAGGAACTCCTCGCTGGTCGCGACCAGGTCGTGGGCGCGGCTGCGGACCCGCTCGGGCTCGACGACGACGACCTGGGTGTCGTCGGGCATCACGTCGACGAGGAGCTCGAGCTCGTCGACGAGCACCGGGGCCAGCGACTCCATCCCCTCCACGGCGATCCCCGCCGCGATCTTGGACGTCATCTCCGCCAGCTGGGGGTGGGCCTCGCCCAGCGCGGCCGCACGGCGGCGTACGTCGTCGGTCAGCAGCAGCTCGCGGCAGGGAGGCGCCCACAGCCGGGGCAGGTGGTCGATGGTGCGCTGGTCGGCGACCGCGAAGGAGCGGACCTCCTCGACCTCGTCGCCCCAGAACTCCACGCGGACGGGGTGCTGCTCGGTCGGCGGGAACACGTCGACGAGCCCGCCCCTGACGGCGAACTCCCCCCGCTTCTCGACCAGGTCCACCCGCGTGTAGGCCGCGTCCGCCAGCCGGCGTACGACGTCGTCGAGCGCCACGGTGTCGCCCGGGGCGAGCTCCACCGGCTCGAGGTCACCCAGGCCGCTGACCTGCGGCTGGAGGATCGACCGGACCGGGGCCACCACGACCCGCAACCGGCCGGAGCCCGCACCGGGCTCCGGGTGGCGAAGCCGCCGCAGCACCGCGAGCCGACGGCCCACGGTGTCGCTGCGCGGGCTGAGCCGCTCGTGCGGCAGGGTCTCCCAGCTCGGGTAGTAGGCGACGGCGGCCGGGTCGACCAGTGAGCCCAGCTCCTCGGTCAGCTCCTCCGCCTCGCGCCCGGTGGCCGTCACCAGGAGCACCGTGCGCTCGGACCGGACCAGACCCGCGACCAGGAACGGGCGGAGCCCGGCCGGCGCGGTCAGGTCGAGCAGACCGACGCGGGGCGCCTCGGCCAGGGACTCGGCCAGGGCGCGGTCGCTGAGCACGATCTCGGACAGGGTGGACAGGACCACGGACACCTCGGATGTGGGCGGGACAGCACGACAGCCCCCAACCGTGGCCGGAGGGGGTGTGGGTCCCACGATAGACGGCCGCTCCGACAGCCGGCGCCGTGGTGGATGCCGGTCAGTCCAGCCCGGAGTGAACGCCGGCCGCCTCGCGCAGCCGGACGAGTGCGGGGTCCTGGTGGAAGTAGGCACGGCCCTGGGAGGCGACCGCCTGGAGGAGCGTGAGGAGCGCGCCGGAGTACGCCGTCGCGGCGTTGCGCCGCGCCACCAGTGAGAAGTGCCAGGGCTTGACCGAGACTGCGTTGCAGACGCGGTCGGCGCGCTGCACCCCGGGCAGGACGGTTCGGGCGGGCCCCGACATGAGGTCGGCGAGGTGGAGCTGTCTGGCCCCGCGGGTCGAGGCGAGCGCCGGGCGCAGGTAGTTGTTCATGGCGCCCATGCGGATCTCCGACAGCGCGGAGGCGTTGCTCAGCCGGTGCTCGCACCCGGCGACGGCAGCAGACTCGCGCGTGCGCGCCTGGTGGTCGGCGTACCAGGCGACGCTGCCGATCACGAGCGTCACCGCGACCAGCCACCACAGCCAGCGCGGGACCTGCCAGGGCGGACGAGGCTCGTGCACGTCCATCCACTCCGGCTCGGGCTCGTCCCGCCGCCGACGGACGGGCTCGTCGCCGAGCACCTCGGGTCGCAACCCGGGGTCGGGCTGCTCGGTGGCCGACGACATGCCTCCAGTGTGCGCTTGCAACGCCTCCGGCGCGATGGTCGCGAGCGGGCGACGTCGCCCCTGCTGCAGATGAGGTCGGATCGGCGGCGATCGGGCATCCCCAAATCTGGGTGAGCGACCTCGCCCGTGACGCCGCGCCGACCGGCAGCCGCCAGCATGGCGATGATCGGAGGGCCGTCGGTGGGCCTGGCCAGCGCCGCCCGACCTCAGTCGACGCGGGGTGAGCGGATGGCGACGTCATCGACACCGGAGCGCCTGCGGGTCCTGGTCGCCTCCGACCATGCCTTGGTCGGCGACTCGGTCCGGGCCGCGCTCGCCACCCGCGGGCACGAGGTGGTCGGCATCCGCTGGCCCAAGGGTGCCGGTCGGCTGTCGAGAAGACGCCGGCCTCCTCCCGTCGAGGCGCTCCCGGAGGTCGGTCTGCTGCTCAGCGACCTCGACAGCTGGTCGCGGATCGAGGCCGCCACGTTGATCGTGGAGTGGATCCACGTGCCGTGGGTGGCCCTCACCACGTCGCCGCGCGGGCCGGCCTGGGGCGGGCTCCTCGCCGTCGGGGTCGAGGTGGTGCTGCCGGTGGGCGCCGGGCTCGAGGACGTCAGCAACGCGCTCCTGGCGGTGGCCGGGGGCGGGGTCGGGACCCCGGCCGGCGAGCGAGCGGAGCTGGAGGACTCCTGGCGTGAGACGTGCGCCCGTCACGTGGAGGTGACGGAGCGGATCAGCCTGCTCACCCCGCGGGAGCGCGAGGTGCTGAGCCTCATGTACGGCGGCACGTCGGTCGCCGAGATCGCCGACGCGTTCGAGGTCACGCCGGCCACCGTGCGGACGCAGGTGAAGGCGGTGCTGCGCAAACTCGACGTGAAGACCCAGCTCGCAGCGGTCGCCGCCTTCGACGACGCGCTCGACGCGTGGGACCAGCGAGTGCCGCACCGGCTGGCCGACCCGCGACCCTCGGAGCCGAGGACGACGGTCTGAGGTCAGGACTCCGGCGGTCGCCAGCCGACCTGATGGGCGAGCCCGACCGCGGCCAGCTGCGACGACACCCCGAGCTTGGCCAGGATCGACTTCACCTGGGTCCGCACCGTGGCCTCGGAGACCACGAAGAGGACCGCGATGTCGTGGACGTTCCGGCCCTGCATCAGCTGGCCGAGCACCTGTGACTCCCGCGTGGTGAGCATGGCGAGCTTGGCCGTGGTCTCCTGCAGCTCCGAGCGCTGCTGGTGCCAGGCCCGCAGGAGGTCCTCCCGTTCCTCGAAGGTCATCACCGGCAGGCCCGCGTTGATCCTGCGGACGGTGGCCAGCACGGTGTTGAGCGGCTGCCCCTTGGACAGCACGGTCCGGGCCCCGCACCTGATCGCCTCACCCCAGCGACCGCGGTCGGTGGATGCGGTCACCACCACCACGTTGATGCCGGTGCGCGCGAGTGGCGAGATGAGCCGGACCCCGTCACCGAAGCGACCCAGGTCGAGATCGAGCAGCACGATCCTCGGCTGGAGCCGGGCCAGGGACGACAGCAGCGTCCCGGGCGAGCTCGCGTTGTCGGGCACCGGGATGCGGCGCACGTCGTACCCCTCGACCGAGAGGACCAGCTCCAACGACTCGGCGAAGAGCATGTGGTCCTCGACGATGAGGATGCGCATCTGCGCTCGCGCACTCCTCGGCTGCGTGGCCGGCATCGCCATGGTCATGGCTCACGCCTCTCGCCGTCGCGCCGTCGTACGGCGGTCCCCGGTCGTGCAGGCGTTCGCGTCGCGCTCCACGTGTGCATGTCCTTCGGCCCCCTCATCACGGATCAGAGAGCCTGGTGGCTTGGTGCGGCCACTGCGCCCCCCGACGCCGTATCCCCCGGGACATCGTCCCGACCACGAACGTAAGTCGTCCGGCGGCCACGTACCACACCGTGTGGATCGTTTACCCCCATTTGAGGATCCGGCCCCGCCGGCCACACTCGGGCCCGGCGGGCCGGTGGCGTCCCCAAGACTGGGGGCATCGGGCGTCGGGGCGACCGGCCCGGGCCCGACCGCCCGATCATGAGGCCCGTGAGGGTGCCGTCCACGGCAGCCGACGATGGCAGGTGGCGGATGTCTGGGTCAGGGCTGGCAGGGCGACCGGGCGTGCTCGTCGCGTCCGACCTGTCGCTCGTCGCGGAAGCGGTCAGGGCCGGCCTGGCCGGCTGGGACTTCGAGGCCACCACCCTGCAGTGGAGCGAGCAGCAGGAGACCGGCGAGGTCTCTCCGTGCCCGGGGCAGGACGTCGGACTGCTGATCTCTGACGTCGACAGCTGGCTGCGCCTGCGTACGGCCCGCTCGCTGATCACCCGAGTGCCCTTGCCGTGGGTGGTCCTCACCGCGGCACCGCACGGGCCGATGTGGGGCGCACTCCTCGACGCCGGCGCGCGCGCGGTGCTGCCCAGCACCAGCGGCTTCAAGGCGGTCCGCAAGGTCCTCGTCGGCGTCGCCCGCGGGACGGTCGAGACGTTCCCCCCCGACCGCGAGCTGCTGCTCGACCTGTGGGCGGACCTGCTGGAGCGACGCGAGCTGATCTGCCAACGGGTCCAGTCCCTGACTCCACGTGAGCACGAGGTCCTCACGATGCTGCACGCCGGCGACCCGGTGGGGCGGATCGCGCAGCTGCTCGAGGTCTCCCCCGCGACGGTGCGCAGCCAGGTGAAGGCCGTACGGCGCAAGCTCCAGGTGAAGACCCAGCTCGGCGCGGTGGCGGCGCTCGACAACCTGCTCGAGCTGGAGGCCTTCGAGGCGGCCGAGCCACCGGAGCTGGTGGAGCTGCGGGCCTAGCCGTGGTGTCTCCTGCACCGGAGGGACCGGGTCCCTCAATTGTGGTAGATCCGGACCGGCCCCCGGGGCCGGGTCACCGCGGCCGAGGATGATGCCGAGCGATGGACGCGCTGAGACTGCCCGACGGACCCCTCGACGTCCTGTGCGTGGGTGCCCACCCCGACGACGTCGAGATCGGGTGTGCCGGGACGCTGCTGCGGCTGGCGGAGCGCGCCGACCTGCGGCTCACCGTCGCCGTCCTCACCGGTACGCCGGAGCGGGCGGCCGAGTCGGAGGCCGCGCTGCAGGAGATCCTTCCCGGGGTCAAGATGCACGTCGCCGGCCTGCCCGACGGTCGACTGCCGACCCATTGGGAGGCCGCGAAGGAGTACCTCGAGGACCTCGCCCGGCACTGTCGACCGCAGCTCGTGCTGACCCACCGCGTGGACGACGCCCACCAGGACCACCGCACCGTGGGTGTCATGGTCACCACCGTGTGGCGTGACGTGCTCGCGCTCCACTTCGAGATCCCCAAGTGGGACGGCGACATGGGCGCTCCCTCGCACTACGTCGGGCTCACCCGCGACCAGGCGACGCACAAGGTGGACCTGCTCAACCGTCACTTCGCCAGCCAGCACGTCCACGACTGGTGGGACGACGAGGTGTTCCTCGGGCTGATGCGGCTCCGGGGGATGGAGTGCCGCCGCCCGTACGCTGAGGCCTTCTTCGTGTCCAAGGCGCTGGTGGAGGTGTGACCGATGCACGTCGAGACCACCGAGCTCCGTGACGTGCTGCTGTTCCGTCCATCGCCCCACCATGACGAGCGCGGGTTCTTCACGCGCACCTTCGACGCCGAGGTCGCGGCCGCGCACGGCCTGGATCCCGCGTCGTTCGTGCAGGACTCGCAGTCGCGGTCGACGTACGGAACGCTGCGCGGGCTGCACGGCCGAAGCGGCGACGGTGAGGCCAAGCTGGTCCGCTGTGCCCGCGGCGCGATCCTCGACGTGGTCGTCGACGCCCGACCGGGCTCGCCCACGTTCGGGCAGCACCAGGCCTTCCGGCTCGACGACCAGGATTTCTGGATGCTCTACGTCCCCCGCGGCTTCCTCCACGGCTTCCAGGTGCTCACCGACGTCGTCGACATCTGCTACCGCATCGACCGCCCGCACGACGCCACCGAGGACGTGTCCGTCCGCTACGACGACCCGGACCTCGACGTCGCCTGGCCCCTGCCGGTGGACACCCTGAGCCCGCGCGACCGGTCCGCGGGCTCCTGGCGTGACCTGACGGCCGGCGATGTCGGCCGCTGAGGCGTACCGCTGCCGGGGCTGCCGGTCCACCGACGGCGAGGTCGTCCTCGACCTGGGCGACCAGCCGGCGGCGGACCACTTCCCGTCCGCCGCGGATCCCGGTCCGGACCCTCGCCACCCGCTCGCGATGTGGTGGTGTGCGGGGTGCGGGTTGGCACAGCTGCTCGACGACGCCACGGTCGCCGAGGAGCCGCGGGCGATCGAGCCCCGCGCCGCCGTGCGACAGGCTCAGCAGGCCGTCCAGGAGCTGATCGGCTCGGGTCTGCTGCAGCCGGGCGAGTTCGTCGAGTTCACGAGTCCCCACGGCGGCTCGTGGGGTGACGCGCTGCTGGCGAACGGGTTCCGTCCAGCGCCGGACTCGCGAGCGGGCGTGGTCGTCGATGTCTACGGGCTGATGCACGACCGCGACCAGGCCGCCGGTCTGCAGGCCCGCGCGGACGCGCTCAGCGACGAGGGCACGCTCCTCCTCCAGTTCCCCAGCCTCGCGGGCACCCTGCGCCGCCGTGAGTGGAACGCCTTGCGCCACGGGCACTTCGCCTACCACAGCGTGCCGGCGGCTCGGAGGCTCCTCGCGGACGTCGGGTTGTCGGTCTTCGCCGCCCGGAGCTACTCCCTCTACAGCGGATCGGTCCTCCTGCTGGCGTCCCGCAGCGGTGCGGGCCCGGCCCACGAGGCGGAAGCGGTCGACGACCTGGAGCGGTCCGAGCTGGAGGCCGGCGTCGTCGACCCGACAGCGATGACCACCCTTGCCACGGCCCTCGAGGACGACGTCGCCCGGCTGCGTGGCTGGGTCGGGGACCAACCCGGAGGAGCCTGGCTCTACGGCGCCGGGTCACGGGCCGTGGCGGTGCTCGCGGCCGCCGACCTGCCACCGGGTGCCGTCGCCGGGATCGCCGACGGCGCACCGGCGAAGCAGGGGCGTCGGATGCCCGGCACCGAGATCCCGATCGTCACGCCCGAGGCGATGACGGCCGCCGACCCGGGCAGCATCCTGCTGATGCTGCCCGACCTCGCCGACGAGCTGCGCGACGCCTGGCCGCGGCTGGCCGACCGCTGGGTCGTCTACGGCTCCCACTGACGCCTCGCGGGCGCGTGGACGCGCCGCAGATGGCCTCAGAACACCTCGAGGGTCGGCAGCGGCACGACCAGCCGAGCTCCCCACTCGCGGGTGTACTCCAGCTGGTCGGTGATCTCCTCACGGAGGTTCCAGGGCAGGATGAGGATGTAGTCGGGCCTGGTCTCCGCCAGCTTCTCCGGGGCGTGGATCGGGATGTGCGTGCCCGGCAGGAACATCCCCTGCTTGAAGGTGCTGCGGTCGACGGTGTAGCTGATCAGGTCCTGCCGGATGCCGGCGTGGTTGAGCAGCGTGTTGCCCTTTCCGGGCGCGCCGTACCCCGCCACCGTCCGCCCCTCGCGGCGGGCACCGACCAGGAACTGCACGAGGTCGTCGCGTGCCGCGCTCACGACCTCCGCGAAGCCCGCGTGGCCCTCGACGGTGTCGAGCCCCGCCGCCTGCTCCTCGGCCAGCACCTCTGCGACGCGGGCGCTCGGCTCGGTGGCACGCTCGACCGGCATAGACCAGGTCCGTAGCGACCCACCGTGCGTCGGCAGCTCCTCCACGTCGACGACGGCCAGGCCGGCCTCGGCGAGCACCCGCTGGGTGGTGAGCAGTGACAGGTAGGAGTAGTGCTCGTGGTAGATCGTGTCGTAGAGCCGGTCCTCGATCAGGCGCAGCAGGTGGGGGATCTCGATGGTCAGGGTGCCGTCGTCCTTCAGCAGGGCTCGTAGGCCGCGGGCGAAGTCGATGATGTCCGGCACGTGCGCGAAGACGTTGTTGGCGGCCACCAGGTCGGCCCTGCCGTGCTCGACGGCCACGGCGGTCCCCGTCGCCTCTCCGAGGAACTCGCAGACCGTGTCGATGCCGTTGGCGCGGGCCACCTCGGCGATGTTCGCCGCCGGCTCGATCCCCAGGCACCGGATGCCCAGGTCTCGCACGTGCTGCAGGAGGTAGCCGTCGTTGCTGGCGACCTCGACGACGAACGAGTCCTCCGCCAGGCCCAGCCGCGCGACGGCCGCCTGCACGTAGCGCTTCGCGTGGGCCACCCACGAGTCGGAGTAGGACGAGAAGTAGGCGTAGTGGCTGAAGATGTCCTCTCCGGCCAGGTACGCCGGCAGCTGGACGAGCAGGCACTCGGAGCAGACCCGCACGTGGAGCGGGTAGAACGTCTCACCCCGGTCCAGCCCGTCCGCCTCCACATAGCTCTCGCACGGCGGTGACATGCCGAGGTCGACGAACGTCTGCGTCAGGTCGCTGCCGCACAGACGGCACTTGGGGGCGCTCATCGCCGACCCCTCTCGGTCAGGTGGATCCGCTGCCAGGTGGACACCGGTGACGCTAGAGCCGACCCGTGCGCACGGGTCCGGACGCGGGGCGACGTACCCCGAATGAGGGAACCGGGTCGGCCACGCACGGCCCTCAGCCCCGCAGGCGCTTGGCGAGACCGACGACGCGGGCGCGCGCCCGCTCCCCCAGCCTCGGGCGCTCGACCATGACCCGCTGGGGCCAGTCGGGGCCGTCGTCGGCCCGGATGCTCGTCCGTGCCTGTACCCAGGCGCGGGTCCGTGCCCAACCACCGTCGCTGGTGTAGACCCGCTTCACACCGGCTCGGCGGAGCGTCGACAACACGTGCCGGTCATAGGACCCGAAGGGCACCGCGACCTCGGACACCTCCGAGCCCGTGAGCTGTCCGAGCACCCGACGCGCACGCATGATCTCCTCCTCGACCTCCGCTGCGCCGCTCGGACCCCAGTCCAGCGCCCGCCAGTCCCGGTGGGCCCACCCGTGCGACCCGACCACCATCCCGGCGCCGTGCAGCTCGCGCACCCCTGACGCATCGAGCCGGCCCGGCTCGCCCAGGAGCCCCGCCGGGACGAAGAAGCGCCCGCGCAGCCCCCGCTCCTGCAACCGGGGCAGTCCGATCTCGAGGTCGGAGAGGTTGCCGTCGTCGAAGGTCACGGTGACGTCCGGGCGTCCGACGGCGGCGTCGAGCAGTCCCTCGAACTGCTCGACGGAGATCCAGATCCCGTCCTCGTCCTCGTCGAGCGGCCGCGCGGGTCGTCCGATGCCGTGCACGGTGACATTCACCGACCATCGGCCCACCACACCACTACGTGCCCGGCTGTGGTGCAGGCCGGGCACGTGCGCGTCGTCGTCGTCTGTCACGGGCTGTCTGACTCCAGGAGTTGTGTCGAGAGCGGCGGTGACACCGTCCCACGTCTACCACGGAGCCCGGCCAACACGTGGGCGACGAGATCGGGTGCATGCGACGGGACGTCATGGTGGGCCGTCGCGAAGTGCGGACTGGCCGCATCGCGCTTCAGCTCTTGGGGGAACAGCGCCACGAGACCACTGACGTACGACGCCGCACGGGCCGGTGGTTGCTCCTGCCCGAACGCGTTCCGCAGCTCGCTGAGCGGATCCGTCCCGTCCTCGCCGACCAGGTGCGAGGTCGGCGTCGCGCGCGGGTTGAGCTCGAGCAGATGTGCCCGGCCGTCGTCGTCGAGGATGAAGTCGAGGCCGCACAGTCCGGACAGCTCGAGGTTGCTCACGACGGACTTGACGGCGTAGGTGATGTCGGGATTGTCGATGACCCGCAACACGGTCGACGGCCCGGTCGGCCCGTCGCTCTCGACCACCTCGGACTGCACGGCCCCCAGGGCGGCGCCCCGGTAGCAGGCGATCGCGGCGTTCGCCGGCCGGCCGGCGACGTAGGACTGGATGGAGAGGACCGGACGCGTTCTCGTGAACCGGGCTCGGAGCGCCCACGGGTCGCGCTCCACGACCAGTCGCTTGACGGCCCGGACCAGCGGTGGCGGTCGATGCATCTCTCGCCAGGCCCTGGCGCCGTCGTCCTCGGAGCGCAGGATCGCGACCCCGCGGCCACCCCAGCTCCCGTCCGTCTTCAGCACGGCAGGGCCGGGGTTGTGCTGCATCCACGCAGAGATGTCGCCGGCCGAGCGCACGATCGCAGTCGGCGGGCTGGAGACCCCCGAGGCGCGGGCGATGGCCATCACGGCGGCCCGGGAGTAGAGGCAGGAGAACTTGTCCGGGGACCCGAACGAGCGCTCGAGGCGCTCACGCATCCGGGCTCCCGACTCCACCCTCGGGTCGGAGCCGGCATGGAGCAGCGCGAGCGCGTGACGGGTGCGGTCGTCGAAGGGCACGACGACATCGGCGTCCGAGGCCTCGATCGCGGTCCGCAGGGAGCGGACGGGGTCGGCCAGGCCGAGGCGGTAGCTGCGCTCGACCGCAGAGACGGCATGCACGGCGCTGCCCCGCGGCGCGACGCCGTGGACGCGTGCACCCGATCTCGTGGAGATCCACGGCGAGCCGCGCAGCGCCCGGCCAACGAAACGTGGTGGCCACGAGCACCCTGAGCCGCTCGCGTGGTGCCTGCAGCTCCCGGCTCACGGCCCGGGCGAGGCGATCCTGTCCCGCGGTGGTCTGGGTGAGGGCGAGGTGGTCGCCCCAGACGCGTCGTACGTCGAGCCGGGTCAGCCACGGTCGCCACAGGTCGGCCAGGTCGCACCCGAAGTCCGACTCGGTGGCGGCGAAGAGCGTCACCGGTCCGTCGTGGACCCGGGGACGCCATCGGGCCATGACCGCGATGTTGGCCTCCTGGACCGACACGGGCCCGGACGTCGTGTCCACGTCGGAGGGCTGGTGGCGGCTGCGCAGCCGCCTCGCCAGGCGCACGGACCGACCGACCAGCTCACGGAGGGCGCGCCCCGGTGCCTGACCGAGCAGGCCGCGCGCGTGCACGGCGGCCCGGCGCACGGTCGCTGCCACGAAGAGCCCGCGCGGCCAGTACCGCTGGTCGAAGAACGAGTCGACCAGCCCGACGAACGCCACGACCTCACCGGCATCGCTGAGCACCCGCGCGGACTCCAGAGCGAGGAGCCCCCCGAAGGAGTACCCGATCAGCCGGTAGGGCCCGTGCGGCTGCTCGGAGCGGATGAGTCCCACCGACTCCGCGGCCATCGACTCGATCGTGTCGCCGGCTGCTGGATCCGCCGCGAGCGCCAGTGCGACCACGCGTGGGTCGCCCTCGAGCCGCTCGGCCAGGGGTGCGAGCTCGTCGGTGGCGCCCCCGGCGCCGGCGAAGAGGAACAGGGTGCCGTCGCTACCGGAACGCAGCGCCTCAGCCGTCAGGCCGCGCACCGCACGAGATCCTGAGTGATCCGGCGAGCTGCGAACTCGTCGCCGTACATGAAGCGCATCAAGGGTCCGAACGACACCGCCGCAGCGAGGCCGAGGAAGTAGAGGCCGGGGATGGAGGACTCGAAGCGGTGCGAGAGCACGGGCGTCCTGGCGACCGTCCGGAGCTCCGAGCGCACCTCCGGGTCCAGGAAGGCCAGCCGCTGGACGTCGGCCCGGTAGCCCGTCGCGCAGATCACGTGGTCGGACTCGACCGTGATCGGCGGAAGGTCCTGGGGGCTCGCCAGCACCATCCGGACGCCGTCCGGTGCGGCTTCCACGCGCTCCAGCGAGCGGCCGGTGACGACCTCGACCGAGGCCTCGAACGGCTCCTTCAGGTGCCACGCAGAGCTGGGTCCGAGGTGGCGGCGCACGATCTCCGGCCGCCACCGGGCGGGCACGTAGCGGAAGAGGTCGGGCGCGTCGCAGCTGGCACGCGAGCGCCAACCCGGCCCGAGGCCGGAGCCGGGACGGTGCAGCCGGTCGACGACGCTGCGGCGCCCCCCGCGCGGCGGCGAGGAGAAGTGGATCGATGGTGCGCGCGCGACCAGCCGGCTCCGCGCGCCCGCGCGGGCGAGGCCGACGGCCAGGTTCACCGCCGACGCTCCGGCGCCGACCACGGTCACCTGCCGGCCGGCGAAGCCCGAGAGGTCGTGGTGGGCGTTGGAGTGGCTGACCAGCTCGGGCGAGAGGCCGTCGACCATCGGAGGCATCGAGGCGAAGTGAGTGATCCCGGCCGCGACGACGACCTGGGTGGCGTGGAGCTCCTCGTCGTTGTCGAGGCGCAGCCGGAAGCCCCCACGCTCACGGGCCACGGAGGTCACGTCGTGCTGCTCGAGGTCGGGCACGTACCGCCGCTGGAAGTCCACGCCGTACGCCACGAACGTCTCGAGGGGGACCGCCTGGTCCGTGGGGTGGTAGGGGAGATCGTGCTCGAGGCAGTAGTCGGCCAGGGTGGCGCCGGGCTCCGGGGCGGACAGGTTCGAGGCGAAGCCGTCCGACTTCAGGTACATCCCCCGAGGCATCGCGGTCCGCCAGGTGTCGAGCGGCCGCCCGAACACGCGGAAGTCGGCCCGTCTGCCGTGGAGGTGCGCCGCCACGGAGAGGCCGTAGGGGCCCGCTCCGATGACTGCTGTGTCACAGTGCGCCAGCACGGCAACCTCCTCGGGCAACAAGCGATGCAGGTCCGGACCGAGGGGCACAGCGGTTTCGTTGTCATGTGCCTGCGGAATCCCCCGTCCGCTGGGTCAACTGTCCGTTCCGCGCTCGCCCCGGCGGGACGACGAGCGCGGGTAACCCCTCAATTGGGTATGAGCCGGCTGCCGGTGTCACCGATCGGATCGCGCTCGGCTCAGGGATACACCGGTCGGTCGGTCGGCCTGTCCTGGGCTCCGTCGACGCACACGTGGGCGCCGTTGATGCCGGAGGCGCGCGGGCTGAGCAGGAAGCAGGCCGCGTCCGCCACCTCCTCCAGCGTCACGAACCGGCCGCCGGGGAGGTTGTCGGCCACGAAGCGGTCGTGTGCCTCGGGGTCGGCCGCGCGCGTCCTGGCCCACCGGCCACCCTCGAACATCACCGACCCGGGGCTGAGCGTGTTCACCCGGATCCGCTCGCGCGCCAGCTCGACGGCCAGGGCAGGAGCGAGCTGTATCTCGGCGGCCTTCGCGACGGCGTACGACGAGGTCGTGCGCGGCTTCCAGCCGCTGATCGAGGCGATCACCAGCGCAGCCCCGTGCTCGGACGCCGACAGCCACGGCACTGCCGCGCGGATCGCCGTGGCGGCGTGCACGACGTTCAGCTGCAAGGTGTGGGTCCAGTCGTCTGCCGTCGAGGACTGCAGGCCGCCGCCGCGTGAGCCACCGGCGTTGGCCACGACCAGGTCCAGCCCCGCCCGCTCGGTCGCCACCCGGCCGACCGTGGCCTCGAGCAGGCCGGCGTCGGTCACGTCGACGACGTAGGGATGGACCGTGAGCCCGTCGCGGCCCAGTCGCTCGACCGCCTCGGCCAGCCCAGCGGGGTCCCGGGCCCCGATCGACACGTCCGCGCCCTCGAGGGCGAGCCCCCTGGCGATCGCGAGGCCGATGCCCCGGCTCGCTCCCGTGACGAAGGCACGCGAGCCCGCCAGCCTGAGGTCCATGACGCCCACTATCGCCCCGCGCGGCTCTTCGCGCAGTCAGCCGCGATCCGCAGGAGCGCGGCCGCTCCAGGGGCATTCCCCAAGATGAGGTAGGACCGGCAACGGCGGGCGCGCGGCCGCGCCAGACGTTGCAGCATCTCCACACCGGCTTCCCTGCGGGGGCCGGTGCCAGGAGCCGGAAACGGGGCCGCACAGCCTCAGGGGGAGGATTCGGTCGATGCGTGTGCTCGTTGCCGGAGACCGTGGCTACATCGGCACGGTGCTGACGCCCTTGCTGCTGGCGTCCGGCCATGAGGTCATGGGGCTCGATGCGGGGTGGTACGACGGCTGTGACTTCGGCCCGCAGCCGGAGGGGTATGAATCGCGCACCGGCGACATCCGCGACCAGAGACCGGCCGACCTCGCCGGCTTCGACGCGGTGGTGAACCTCGCGGCCATCTCGAACGACCCGGTCGGGCACCTGAACCCGGACGCGACCTACTCGGTCAACGCCCAGGGGGCGGCGCACCTGGCGCAGGTCGCCCGCGAGGCCGGCGTCTCCCGCTACGTGTTCTCGTCCTCCTGCAGTCTCTACGGCGCCGCCGGCGACGGAGCAGTCACCGAGGAGAGCGAGTTCAACCCGGTGACGCCGTACGGCGAGAGCAAGGTGATGGCCGAGCAGCTGATCGCGAAGTTCGCCGACGACGGCTTCAGCCCGACCTACCTGCGCAACGCCACCGCCTACGGCTCGAGCCCGCGGCTGCGCGCCGACATCGTGGTGAACAACCTGACGGGCGTGGCGCTGACCCGTGGCGAGGTGAAGCTCCAGAGCGACGGCTCGCCGTGGCGTCCGCTGGTCCACGCGGAGGACATCTCGCGAGCCTTCCTCGCGGTGCTGGCGGCCGATCGGGACGTCGTCCACGACCAGGCCTTCAACGTCGGCCGCGACGAGGACGTCGTGCAGATCCGCACGATCGCGACGGCGGTGTCGGAGAAGACCGGTGCACCGGTCACCTTCGCCGCCGGTGCCTCGTCCGACAAGCGCGACTATCGAGTCGACTTCGGCAAGATCCGCCGTCTGCTGCCGTCCTTCCAGCCGGCGTGGACGGTCCCGGACGGCATCGACCAGCTCGCAGCAGACATGCACCGCTACGGGCTCACCGCCGAGCAGTTCGAGCACGACTTCGTCCGGCTCGAGCAGATCAACCGCCTGCGGACCGACGGGCGCCTCGATGACCATCTGCGACGGACGGGCGATGAGCCGGCAACAGCGGAGTGATCTCCGCCGAGTGACAGGAGCAGGCCGGTGAACGCTCCGCGCGTGGCCGTCGTCGTGGTCACGTACAACAGCGCCGAGGTGCTCCCGGGGTGCCTGGAGTCCCTCCGCAACGGAGGCGCCGACGACGTGGAGCTCACCGATGTGGTGGTCGTCGACAACGCGTCGGACGACTCCTCCACCGAGATCGCCAAGTCGACCGAAGGTCTGCCGATCTCGGTGGTCCAGCTGACCGAGAACGCCGGCTACGCGGCGGGCATCAACGCGGGCGTGACGACCCTGCGCGACCGCCCACCGGACGCGGTCATGGTGGTCAACCCGGACTGCCGGTTCAGGCCCAGGACGCTCGACACGCTGGCACGTGCCCTACGGGCGCCAGGGTGTGGCATCGTCGCCCCTCGCCTGATCAACCCGAACGGTTCTCTGCAGCCCACGCTGCGGCGCCTTCCGACGGTCCTCGGTGCCTTCGCCGAGGCGATCATCGGCGGGCGGATCGCCGACCGGTTGGGCCTGGGTGAGCTGGTCTTCTCGGACGGGCCGCACGACGGCCCCGGCCCCGCCGCCTGGGTCACGGGGGCGGCCTTGTTGATGGCCTGGGCCATGCTGGAGTCCGTCGGACCCTGGGACGAGAGCTTCCTCCTCTACAGCGAGGAGACGGAGTACATGCTGCGGGCCGCCGACCAGGGCTGGTCCACCTGGTACGAGCCGGCCGCCGTGGTGGAGCACAAGGGCGGCGAGTCCGGCACCAGACCCAGCCTGGCCGCGCTCCTCACGGTCAACAAGGTCACGCTGTTCCGTCGGCGGCACGGCCGGGTCGAGGGGAACGCCTACACCGTCGGCGTCTTCCTGGGCATGCTCTTCCGCGCAGCCATCGGGCAGCGCACCGCGCGTGCCTCGGTCGCCGCGCTGCTCTTCCCCTCCAGGCGGATCACCTCCTTGGCGCAGCTGCGATGACGCCTCTGCGGCTCGTCGGCTTCACCGACCTGTCCGATGCGGAGCTGGACACGTGGCGTGCCCTGCGCGCCGCCAACCCCCTGCTCGACAGCCCGTACTTCGATCCCGCCTTCGCTGCGGCTGTCCAGGCCAGTGGCGTCGAGGTCACCGTCGCACTCGACGGTCGTGGCTCTGAGCTGACGCGCCTGGTGGCGTGTCATCGCGAAGGAGCCACCCTGCGACCGGTCGGCTGGCCCGGAGCCGACTTCCAGGGACCGGTGCTGGCCGCCGGCACTCCCTTCGACCCGCACGAGCTCCTCGTCGACGGTGTGCGTACCTTCGAGTTCGACCACTGGCTGCTACCGAGCCCGGCGGCGGCTCCCTGGGTCGAGACCCGGGCCGCGTCGCCGTTCGTCGAGGTCGCGGGTGGGCTGGACGGCTACCTCTCGCGTGCCTCCAAGAGCGGTCGGGACAACATCGGCCAGGCACGGCGTCGGACGGCCCGGGCCGAGCGCGAGCACGGCTCGGTGACCTTTCGTGCCCAGTCCTCCGACCTCGAGGCACTGGCCTGGCTCGTGGATCGCAAGCGGGCGCAGTACGCCGCCACGGGCGCACGGGACTACTTCGCCCCGGAGCACCGCCGCACCCTGCTCTCCCTGCTCCTGGACACCAAGGAGCCCGGGTGCGAAGGGATCATGTCGACCCTCCACTTCGGTGACACCCTGGTGGCGGCCCACGTCGGCATCCGCTCGCGGAGCGTGCTGCACTGGTGGTTCCCGGCGTACGACCCGGAGTTCGCGAGCTTCGCACCCGGCTGGATCATGCTGCGCGAGCTGGCACAGGCGGCTCCCGAGCTCGGCCTCGAGCGCATCGACCTGGGTCGGGGCGACGACGAGTACAAGCGCCGGGCCCGCACCGGAGAGGTCGAGGTGGCCGCGGGAGCGGTCACCGGGACGGCCGTTCGGAGGGTTCGGCACAGGGCACGGCGCGCGGCCGTGACGGCAGCGAAGAACTCGCCGGTCGCGCCGCTTCTGCGACGGGCCGTGCACTCGCAACGCCGACGCCGCGCCGAGACCGGCCAGCCGTAGCCGGACGACGATCCCTGTCAGACGATGGCGTGGGGGTCGGGCGGATCTCCGGCCACTTCTGCATTCACGACGCGCAGCAGCGCACCGGCGAACCCGACCAGCACGAACGTCAGGGTCGTCACCTTCGGGAACGCGGTGAAGTCGAACGTCGCGAAGGTGGGAAAGACGACCGCCAGCGAGGCGGCCACCGAGAGCGCCAGGTCACGGTCGGTGCTGGCGAGGTCCCCCGGCTCCCGGACCCGGGAACAGAGGTACATCACGCGCACGGCCGCGTAGATGGCGGCGACGAAGATGCCGAGGAACGCGACGAGCCCGACCACCCCGACGTCGACGAGCGTCAGCAGGTACTGGTTGTCGAACACCTCGTGCTTCGGTGCATACCAGGTCCCGATCCCCCGACCGAGCCAAGGGTGTAGCGAGATCAGGTCTCGCGCAGTCGCGTAGTCGTGCGTGCGCCACTGGACGCTGTCGTCGCTGCCGGCGTTCCGGAAGAGGCTGAAGAAGGCACCCAGGAGTCCGGGTGAGACGAACTTGATCACCACCAGGAAGCCAAGACCGGCCACGGCCATCCAGACCCGTCGCTGGGCCGGCCATCCCAGCAGGAGGACCAGACCCGCACAGGTGACGGCCACGATGGCGGACCGTGACACCGAGAACATCAGACCCGTCGCGATGAGCCCGGCACAGGTCCACCAGAGGCCGGACGGCCGCCGGTGCCGCTTGGCAGCGAAGGCCGTGTGGAGGGCGAGCGGCAGCATCATGGCGCAGAAGACACCGAACTCGATGGGGTTCGCGGCGGTCCCGTCGACCCGGCGTAGACCCTCGCGGATCTGGACCGTGGGCTCGGACGTGCTCATGTGCATGCCCGGAGGCCGCAGGTGCGGAGTCAGGTCGTAGTTGAAGAGGAACTGCAGGATGCCGACCACGGCGACCGCCGACCCGCAGACCACCATGACCCGCAGCAGGAAGTAGAGGCGAGCGCGGCTGCGGACACCGTCGCACGCGGCGAGTCCCACGAAGACGAGCGCGAAGACGGTCACCATCATGTGGTCGCCGATCTTGCGCTCGTCGGGCGGCAGGTACCCCGCGCTCGCGCTTCCGTAGGAGGCGACGAGGACGATGGCGTAGAGGAACAGAGCCGTACGGACGGGGTTGCGCCCCTTGGCTGCACCCAGGGTCGTGGTGAGCTGGGTGCCCAGCCAGAGCGCACCGAGCAGGAGCGCCACCAGCGTCGCCGCCGACAGCGACAAGGGGATCCCGTTGAAGATCAGTGCCGACGGCAGCACGAACTGGAGCGTGACCAGGATCGCGAGGATCGTGGTCGCGTCCGCCGAGCGCGGGGGCGTCGGAAGGAGATCGGCGGCCAGCCGCTGCTGCCCGGGAGGGCTTCCGAGGAGCGTCATCGCTCCTCCGCTGTGACGACCTGCCTGGGCCGCCCGGCCGGCTCCCGCGCAGACCGTGTCCCGCCCCTGCGCCACGGGATCCGTGGGATCCCTCTCACCACCGGCGTCTCGCCCTGGGAGGCCGACCGGGTGAGCACCCCGATCCGCTCGCCGTCCACGGCCTCGTCGGCGTCGGGCGTTGCGAGAGAGGCCGGTTCGTCAGCGCCGCCGTCGGACGCGGTCGCCTCTCGGCGCCGCCGGCGACGGGTCATGATGCTCTCGAAGCCGTAGACCGCGCCGAGGCTCATGAGCCCTGCCAGGCCACCCGCGGCCGCCGCCATCCGCGCTGAGCTGCCGGTCAGCGGTTGGCTCGTCGTCGCCGGGACGACGACCTGCATCCGGATGTGAGTCGAGATCGGCGCCTTGAGCTCGGTCTGGTCCTGCGCCAGGACGAGGGCCGCCTTCGCCGACGCCTTCTGGGTGATGTCCCGGGCCGCCTGGGCGCTCGAGGCGGTCCCCTGGACGAAGATGAACGGACCCGACTCGAGCAGCTCCGGGTTCGTGCTGCCGTTCGTGACCTGGTAGCGGGTGGTCCCTCCCGGAGTGATTCCCAAGGCGGTGGCCGTCTCCAGGCTGTTCATCTCCTGGATGACGATGGACGCCGTGAGCGCGAGGCTCTGGTCGAAGTTCAGCAGCGGGTTGGTCAGTGAGTTCGGCGACGTGGTGTGTTCCGCCTCCGTGCCACCGGTCAACGGCGTCGTCAGCACCAGGACGCTGACCGACTGGTACTGAAGAGGAACGGCCGTGTACGCCGCCCCGGCCAGCGCGATCGTCGCGATGAAGGCCGGCACCGTGATGTACCAGCGCCGGACGAGGACCAGCACGGTCCGCCAGAAGTCCATCGGTCCCCTCGCTCAGCAGTCTCGTTGGAACAGCTCGGCCTTGACCGTCGCCGCCCACTGGTAGGGGATCTGACGCAGCCAGTCCAACGCGGGGAGGGGACTGGTCTCCACGTACACCTGGCCCGGGAAGCAGCGCTCCACCCGCAGCCGCGCGCGCCAGGCGTGGTCGGGGGTCGTCACGATCACGACCGACTTCCAGTGCTCCGCGGCGGCCCGCTGCCCGATGTAGCGGGCCTCGCCCCTCGTCGTCGCGGGCGTCGGATGGAAGCACTCGACCTTGACGCCGGGGATCGGCGGCAGACACGTGTCCGAGGTGGCGTCCCTCGCCAGCGTCGACTGGATCACCACGGGGGCCACATGCTTCTGGGCCAGCGCGATCGTCGCGGCGTCGCGGTTGCCCGGCCCTGCCAGCTCGATGATGGCGTCGGCATGAGCCGGCAACGGAGGCAGGCTCGGCCAGATGAAGAGTCGTGCGGTGGCCGCCGCGAAAGCGAGGACCAGGACCAGCGCGACCAGTGCGAGGCGGCGGCGGAGCCGCGGCCGGCGTGCCTTCGGGGCAGGGGACGCGGAACGCTCGTCCGTACCCGAGTCGGGCGACGAGTCCACCTGGCGGGACCGGAGAGTCACGGGTTCCTGGACCTGGCCTTGAACTTGACGGGCGCGGGTAGCAGCGCCGGCGGTGCCTTCCTGGTCCGCGACCTCGAGCCGTTGGTCGGCTCAGGACTCGTGGCTCGCGACGCCGGCACCGCGGCTGGGAGCTCCTCCTCGTCCTCGAAGCCCTCCTCGTCGTCCTCGTCCTCGAGCAGGTCTCCGATGGGCGTCCACGTGGGCTGGGCGGTGGCGCCCGGCGCGGGTCGGGGGTCCGACGGCGGTGCCAGGTCGGCTGCCGCCCGCTCAGCGGCAGTGCGAGCGCGACGACGCGTCCGGGACTTGTCGCGGAAGTAGGCGATCCCCATGCTCAGCAGGAAGCCGAGGACGAAGGCCAGCAGTCCGTACTTGACCCCGCGTGCCCGATCAGGCTGGGGAGCCCCTGCGGGCACGACCTCGGCGAGGCCGACGTAGGTCTTCTCCGGGGCGTTCAGCGAGCGCTGCCAGCCAGCCAGCTTCTCCCGCGTCAACGTCTGGGCGTCCAGGACGACGCGCTTGGCCTCGGCCGGGGAGGTGCTCCGCCCCACGATGTAGAGGAACGGCCCGTTGAGCCCGAGCAGGTCGGGGTTGGTCCGACCGTCGTCGACGACCAGCTGGGTGGAACCCGTGATGCCCAGCTGTCGGTCGACGGAGCCGGTGTTCATCGCCTCGATCAGGATGGCCGACGTCGTGGTCAGGCTGTCGTTGAAGTTCAGCAGCGGGTTGGTCAGGTCGGTCGGCTTCGTCGGGTCCCTGGACTCGGTGCCGCCGAACTGGGTCGTGGTGAGCACCATCGTGCTGCTGGACACGTAGCTGATCGGAGTCATCAGGTACGCCGTCACGGCCAGCGCCACGGCGATCAGCAGTGCCGGGATGACCACCCCTTTGCGTCGTACCAGGCCGACGATCGTGATCCAGAACTCCATGCGCCCGTTTCCTCATCTCGAGATGCCTGCGAGGCAGTCTCCCGCCGTGAGAGTCGGACGCGCGGTCGTCGCCGAAGCGATCCCCTAATCAGGGGAGTTGATCCGCCGACGAGGGTACGCCGAACGGCCGCGACCTAGCGTGCTGATGGCCACCGTGGTTGGCCGCCGAAGGTGCTTGTCGGGACCACAGGAGGAGCGTTCCATGACGACTGTTGGCATCCGGACTCCGGGCGTGCTCGGTCTCAAGGTCGGCGAGCTCGTGGAGGTACGGAGCGCCGACGAGATCGCAACGACCCTGGACGAGAACGGCGAGCTGGGGGGACTGCCGTTCATGCCCGAGATGCTCGCCCTCTGCGGCCGGCGGATGACGGTCCACAAGGTCGCCCACAAGTCGTGCGACAACATCGCCCGGACCGGCCTGCGGCGGATGACCGACGCCGTCCACCTCTCCGAGTCGCGGTGCGACGGCTCGGCGCACGGCGGCTGCGAGAACGCGTGCTCCCTGTACTGGAAGGAGCAGTGGCTCAAGCGCGTCGACCCCGACGACCCCGTTCCTGCGACACCGGACGCCGGTCACCGGGTGCTCCTGCCGTTGCTGGTGGAGAAGGCGCAGCGCGAGCCGTTCGAGGACGGCGAGCCTCGCTACTCGTGCCAGGCCACCGAGATGCTGCGGGCGACGCCGCAGCCCATGCCGCGCAAGGACTTCAGCCAGTACCGGGAGGACGTGACGTCGGGCAACGCCGGGGCGCTGGCCGTCCTCCGGTCGTTCCTGGTCGACATGTTCAACCACTACCAGGACCTGAGCAGGCGTTTCCTCCCGCGCTTCCTCCGGATCCGGGGCGGCCTGCACTGGTGCTTCCTGCAAGGGGGCGTGACGAGTGGTCGCACCCCCACGGAGCACCTGGACCTCAGGCCCGGCGAGCTGGTGCGGATCAAGTCGCGCGAGGAGATCCTGCCGACGTTGAACGCCGACCTGCTGAACCGCGGCATGGGCTTCGACGCCGAGATGTCCCGGTTCTGCGGGCGCACGGCCCGGGTGAAGGCGCGAGCGAACCGGTGCGTGGACGAGAAGACCGGTCGGATGCTCACGATGAAGAACCCGTGCATCATCTTGGAGGACATCGTCTGCGAAGGGGCGTTCAGCGCCAACTGCCCCCGCGAGTTCGTGTGCTGGTGGCGGGAGATCTGGCTGGAACGGGTGGAGCCGGAGCCACCTCGTGACTGACCAGCAGGTGGCGACCGAGCTCTCGTCGATCGGACGCCGAGCCGGGCGCGGACTGCGCTGGTCCCTGGGCGGCAACCTGGTCATGAAGATCGGCTCGTTCGCCCTGAGCCTGGTGATGGTCCGCCTGCTGGCACCTCAGGACTTCGGCCTGTACGCCGTCGCGCTCGCAGCCAACGCCTTCCTCATCCACGTGAACGACATGGGCATGATCGCCGCCACCGTGCAGTGGCGCGGCGAGGTCGAGGAGATGGCCGCCACGGCGACGACCATGGCCATCGCCTTCAGCCTCGCCTGGTACGGACTCTTCTGGGTAGGCGCCCCTATCCTCGCCGATGCCGCCGGCAGCCCCGACGCCACGCCGCTCATCCGTCTGCTGACCTTCGTGATCGTCCTCGACGGCATCACCGCCGTCTCGGTCGGGATGATCCAGCGCCGCTTCCAGCAGGACAAGCTGATGAAGGCGATCGCCGTGGGCTTCGTCTTCAGCGTCGTGGTCACCCTGGGGCTGGCCTTGGCCGGCGCCCGCGCCTACAGCTTCGTGCTCGGCTCGCTCGCCCAGGCCCTGGTCGTCGCCGTCCTCGTGCTGCGGACGGCCCGTCTGCCGTTCCGGCTCGGGCTCGACCGGACCGTCGCCCGCCGCCTGCTCGTCTTCGGGATCCCGCTGGCGGCAGGGCTCGGAGTCGAGTCCGTCGTCCTGTTCTCCGACTCGGTGATCGTCGGACACGTGTTGGGCACCGTCATCCTCGGGTTCTACCTCTTGGCCTACAACATCTCCAGCTGGGTTCCCGGCATGGTCGGAGCTGCCGTTCGCTACGTCTCGATCCCGGCATTCTCGCGGCTCGCCGAAGGCGAGACCGAGACGTTCTCCCTCGGTGTCCAACGCGCACTGCCGCTGCTGGTGGCCTTCGTGGCGCCCATCGCGGCAGGCATGGTGACGCTGTCACCGGCGCTGATCCACGTGCTCTACGGCGCCCACTGGGAGCCGGCTGCCGATGCGCTGCGGTTCCTGGCGTTCGTGATGGTGGCCCGGATGCTGACCGCGCTGGTCTTCGACATCCAGACCGGCCTGGGCAACACCAAGGTGACCGTCGGGCTGAACCTCGTCTGGCTGGTGGCCCTGCTCCCGGCTCTGTGGATCGGTGCCCACCACGGTGGCATCCGCGGAGCGGCCATCGGGCACGCCATCGTCGCCCTCGTCGTGGCCATCCCGCTGGCGGGATGGCTGCTGCACCGGGCCGGAGTGCACATGGGACCCGTCCTGCGAGGGATCGTCCGTCCCGTTCTGGCGGCGGTCGCTGCCGGACTCACGATGGCCGCGCTCGCCTGGCTGATCACGCCGCCGCTCGCCCAGCTGGTCGTGGCCGGTGGCGTGGGGCTGGTCGTCTACGTCGCCCTCGCCCTGCCTCGGGACTCGCGGGCGCCGTTGTGGCGCTGGGTGAGGTCGTTCTTCGACGCCCGACGGGGGCCGCCCTCATGAGCCGGCCGCCGCGGAGCCCCGTGGTCTCGATCGCCCTCCCGGTCTACAACGGTGCCGACACCGTGTCCCAGGTCGTGGAGTCGGTGCTCGCACAGACCCACACCGACCTCGAGCTGGTCATCAGTGACAACGCGTCGACCGACGGGACGGAGGAGATCTGCCGGCAGTTCGCCCATGACGACCCTCGCGTCGTGTACCGACGGCACCGGACGAATGTCGGCCTGCTCAACAACTTCATCAGCGCGGCGGAAGGAACAGTGGGGACGCACCTGCGCTGGATCGGCGACGACGACTGGCTGGATCCGGGCTACGTCTCGCACGTGATGGACGCGTTCGCGGAGGACGAGCGTCGGGTCGTGGTGACCACCCAGATCGTCTACACCGACGCGGACGGCGGCGAGACGCTCGACACCGACTACGACCCGTCGGCGCTGGCGTCAGAGGACCCGGTCGTGCGCTTCGCCGAGATGCTCCGCCTGTTGACCAGCGGCTTCGCCCGTCTCGACCCGGTCTACGCGATGATGCGGCGCGAGCTGGCGGTCCTGCCGAGACGGAACATGCTGCGCGAGGACCAGGTGTTCGCCGCCCGGCTCGCGCTGGCCGGTCCGTGGGGGCACGTGGCGGCCCCGCTCGCGGGGCGTCGTCGCGAAGAAGGCACGGCCTCGGGGCTGGCCCGCCTGCTCGGCGTGCCCGCCTGGCGCCGGCACGTCCGCGTGATCCTGCAGTGCCGCGAGCTCTCCCACTGGGTCGGTGAGTCGTCGCTCGACCCGGCCCAGCGCCGTCACGCCCAGGCCGAGATCCTGCGGTTCTACGCACGTGGCAAGCAGATCAAGGCTCGCCGAGGAGTGGCGAAGCTCGAGCGGATCGCGGGTCGTCCGCTCCGTCTGTCACCCGAGGGCGCGCGATGACCTCGGCAGCAGAGGTCACCGCGGACGACCTCGATCGCCCCGCTCCGGGTCCTCGATCGAGGTCACACATCCCGGGACTCGACGGCATCCGCGGCCTGGCCGCACTCTTCGTCGTCATCCATCACTGCTTCCTCGCGTCCTACCCGGGGTATCCGCGGATGACGGGGCCGTGGTGGGCGGGCTGGATGATCTACGGCCACCTCGCGGTGGTCGTGTTCATCGTGCTCTCGGGCTTCTCGCTCGCGGTCGCGCCCGCGCGCCACGGATGGCGGCTCGACGGACTCGGGCGGTATGCCCACCGTCGCGCTTGGCGGATCCTCTCGGCGTACTGGCCGGCCCTGGTCTTCAGCCTGTGCATGGCCTGGATCTTCGTCCCTCAGCCGGGCGAGGCCTCGCCCACCGCCAGGTCGGCGGTGGTGTACGGCCTGCTGGTCCAGGACGTGACGGGAGCGCCGAGCCCGAACGGGGCCTTCTGGTCGATCGCGATCGAGGCGCAGCTCTACGTGCTGCTGCCGCTGTTGCTCCTTCTCGTCCTGAAGCGCGGACTCGCGCTCATGCTGCTCGCGGTCACCGTGCCCGTGCTCGTCATCGGGATCTTCGCGCCCTCGGTGTCGGTGGTCGACCTCTTCACCAGGTTCACCCCCCAGCTGGCCGTCGGGTTCACCCTGGGGGTGGTGGCCGCCGGCTGGGCGACGGATCCGCGGTGGAGCCGCGTGCCCTTCCTGTGGCTGGCCGTCGTCGCGTTCCTGCCACCGCTCGGGCTCATCGCCGCGATGGGCTCCACCTGGACCGTCGAGCACTACTTCTGGGTCGACCTCGCCGTGATGCCCGCGATCGCCCTGCTCCTCGCCGCGATCGCTGCAGGCAGGGCGCGCCGGCTGAGCGGGGCGCTCGACGTGAGGCCGCTCCGAAGCCTGGGCGGTTTCTCCTACAGCCTCTACCTGATCCACGCGCCGATCGTCGTGGCCGTCGCTGCGCTGGTGGTCGTCCCCCGGGTGGGCCACGGCACGTCGGCGCTGTTCTGGATGCTGATCATCGCCGTGCCCGTGTCGTTGGTGGCGTCGCGACTCTTCGCGGCTGTGTTCGACCTGCCCTTCCAGCGTCACAAGTCCTGGTCGGCGCTCATGACTGCGGCCAAGGCCCGCCTTCGGTGGTCGCGCGGAGCGCGGTACCGCACCTTGGAGCCCGTCGAGAAAGACGGCAACTCCGTTACCTAATCTTGGTGACGACGGCTTGGTGGCCCCGGATCGCCTCGTCAGAGTAGGGGCCCATGTCCCCCCGACTCCCTTACTCTTCCTCTGTGCCCACCCCCCGATCGGCACGGTCCACGTCCGAATTCCGTCCCCGGCGACAGCGCCGGAGGGCACTGAACGTCGCCGTGCTGCTGCTCTTCGTCTTCCTGCCCCTGGCTCTGCTGGACTCGGCTGCCTCGGCAGTCGCCCCCCACACCGGAGGGACGGCGGCCGATCCGACCGCGGCCACCAGTCGAGTCGCCAAGACTCCGAAAGCGGCTCTCACGAAGGCGCAGGTCACGACCCGACAGCACGGCAGGTTCCCGAACGCGCGCACCACCGGGGTGCCGGCCCGCGTCACCCTCAAGCCCTACCACGGACCGTGCACCATCACGCGCGACAACACCGTGATCGACTCGAAGCGAGTCACCTGCGGGCTGGACATCCGCGCCAGGCACGTGGTGATCCGGAACTCGTCGCTGAGGACCGTCTGGCTCGACCAGGACCTGATGCACGCCCAGGGCCGGGCCGGCTGGTCGGTGGTCGTCTCCCGCAGCTCGGTGAACGGCGGAAGGACCGACGGACCCGGTGTCTGCTGCGGCAACTACCGCGTCTCACACGTGGAGATGCGGGGCGGTCACAACGGCGCTCAGTGCGAGAACGGTGGCCGCTACTGCATCCTGAAGGACTCCTGGATCCACGCCCAGTACGAGCCGGCCGGCGGCCAGCGCCACCTCGGTGGGTTCCTGAACGACGGCGGGACCCCCTCCACCCTGATCCACAACCGGATCACCTGCGACGCGCGGGCGGAGAACGACGAGGGCGGCTGCTCGGGCGACATCAACCTGATCCCGAACTTCGGCGTGATGGCGCACGTGCTGGTGCAGAACAACTACCTCGGCGCGAACGCCAACAGCGCCTTCTGCACCTACGCGGGGGCGACTCCCGGCCTCGCGGGCTATGCAAGCCGGTCGCACCACATCGTCTACAAGGGCAACGTGTTCGCGAAGGTCGACACGATCGCCCACCCCGCACCCGGGCAGCCCCGCCACACCAGTCGCTGCGCAGCCTATGGACCGGTCAGTGGGTTCGACGTGGGGGCACCCGGCAACGTGTGGTCCGGCAACCACTGGGACAACGGCCGTGCGGTCGTCTGCAACAGACGGCATCGCTGCGACTGAGTAGCGGAGGCTACGGAGCGCCCGTCGCCGCGATCAGGTTGACCATGAGCGCAACGGCGCTCGAGGGCGCGGGTGTCGCTCCATCGGTGACGAGCGCCTCGAGCCAGCCGGCGCGGAACACGTGGAGGCCCCCGAGCGCCTCCAGCGCAGTCGGGTCGGCGCGCCAGTGCTCGACGACCTTGGCCGCCAGCACCTCGCCACCTGCCGGGGGCCGGGCCTCTCCGCGGACCCGCTGCTGGACCTTGCGGCGGGCCTTGTCGAGGGTCGCGGCGGTCAGCCGGGCCGAGTTGCGCACCGATCGGTGGGCGTACGCCGCGGGCGCGGGCCGACCGTCCAGTGGGTAGGAGCCGAGCTCGGGGTCGAGCTCGAGCTGGAGCCTGCTCAGGAACCGTGAGTTGCGCTTGTCGAGCGGTTGCAGAGCCGTGGCGACGGAGATGAAGCGGTCGTCGAGCATCGGGTTGACGATCTGGCGGTCCAGGCACACCGCGGTCTCGGTGACGCCGCCCCATCGCTGCATCCGGTGGCCGAGGTAGAGGTCGTCGGTGGCGGCCATCCACGGTCGTCCCGTCTCAGTCAGCACGCGCACCACCTCGCGGGTGGCGACGTCACGGGCCCAGTCCCCGAAGGCCGGGTCGAGAGCGTCGACGGGCACGGCCTCGTTGACGAACATCCGCCACCGGGCGAGTCTCCGGGCCCGCCGCGGTGAGACGGGCGCGGACGTGGGAAGGCCGAGGTAGTAGAAGCCGCGGGCCACCTCACCGCCCAGGCCGGAGATGCGAGGACCGGGTTCGGAGCGCGCCTCGGCGTAGCTGAGGGCCGCATGGGCGAGGGGATCCGCGGAGTAGTCGAGGCGACGGGCGGCGTCCAGGCACAGTCGGTACGCCTCGGCCGGTTCGAGGTCCTCGAGGCCGGACAGGGAGAGGAGCTCGTGCCGCATCCCGAGGCGGGTCGCGAGGTCGGCCGCGATGTCGACGTCGGGATCGCCGGGTGTGCCCAGGGTGACCACCCGCAGGCCCCGCCGCCGGTTCGTCGGGATCGCACTCAACAACAGGCGCGAGTCCTGTCCCCCGGTCAGCTGGAGCCCCGCGTCGGGGTGATCCTCCAGGTAGCGGCTCAGGTAGGTCCTGAGGACGGCCGCGGCCGTGCGCACGGCTTCATCCAGGTCGAGGTGCACCTCGGGCCCGGGCCGTCGCGAGGTGGAGACGGTCAGCGCGCCATCGGCCAGCGTGGCGATCCCGCCCGGACCGACCTTCTGCACCCCTTCGAACAGCGTGCGCTGACCCAGCTGCCAGCCGAGAGAGCTCTGCACCGCGACCGCGTCCAGGTCGAGCCCTGAACCCAGCTCGACGGCACAGGCGCGACTCGACGTCGAGATGATCGCGGCTCCGTCCCGCGCTCCGGAGAAGACGTGGCGGAACCCCAGGTAGTCGGTGGCCACGCTCACCTCGCCGGAGGGCGTCGCCACGGCCGCTGCGAACGTCGGGAGCACCTCGGCGAGGGCGGACGGGTCGTCCCGGAACAGCCGTCGCACCTCGGCCGGCGAGAGGTCCTGGTCGTGTCGCCGCGCAGAGGCAGCCAACAGCAGGGCGTCCTCCCCGCGTCGCCACTCGGGAAGCCCCCAGGTCCCGAGGTCGCCCCCGACCTCCTCGACCACCGCGGGGTGCGGCACGTCCGACGCGGCCAGCGTCTCGTCCAGCCCGGCTGCGTGCCGCCCGGACCGGGCGGCGAAGCCACGGTGGGCGATGAGCTGCGGGTCGGCGGCGCGTGGGGGAAGTGGGGTCTGCCGCATGGCCGGAGTCTAGGAACGACGACGGAGGGCACGAGGGTTGTCGCGGACGATTCCCGCCCGTTGGGTATGCGTCGGGTGGCAGGATCCTCCACAGTGGCCCTGCGGCGCCTGGTCCCGTCTCGGCCCCGACAGGAGTGCACGTGGCAGAAGGATCGACCCCCCGAGCGAGCGTGGTCGTTCCTGCTCACAACGAGGAGGGCGTGCTGGCCCGCGGCCTGTCCACGCTCCTGCGCGGAGCCGAGCCCGGGGAGCTCGACGTGATCGTGGTCGCCAACGCCTGCACCGACCGCACGGCCGCCGTGGCGCTGGCCCAGGGCGTCCGCGTGGTCGACACGCCCGTCCCCGGCAAGCCGAACGCCCTGCGGCTCGGCGACGAGGCGGCTGCGACGTTCCCGCGTCTCTACCTCGATGCCGACGTCGAGGTCACCGTGGACGCCGTGCGAGCCCTGGTGGAGACGCTCGCGCAGCCGGGCGTGCTCGCGACCTCGCCCGTCCCGCGCTACGACCTGACCGGCGTGCGGCCGTCGGCACGGCGTCTCCAGCGGGTCCACGACCTCCTGATGACGGACCGGCGCGGCCTGGCCGGGGCCGGGGCCTACTGCCTGAGTCAGGACGGCCATGCGAGAGTCGCGCCCTTTCCGGACGTCATCTCCGACGACGGCTTCGTACACCGCAGCTTCGCGCCGGGCGAGCGCGTGGTCTGCACGCGCGCGTCGAGCGTCGTACGGCCGGCACCGACGTTCGCGGCCGGCCTGCGCCGCCGCGTCCGCGTACGGCAGGGCAACCAACAGCTCGACGCCATGGGCCTCCCCCTCGAGGAGGGCCGGCTGCGGCTCGGGTCCTTGGTCGACCTGGTGCGGAGGCGCAGCATCAGCCCGGTCGACGCGGGGTGGTACCTCGCGTTCGTGACCGCCGATCGGCTCCAGGTCAGGTGGCGCAAGGTGCGCGGGACCCAGGTCTCCTGGGGAACCGACGTCTCCAGCAGACAGGTGCGGACGCCCGAGGACCGCCACTGACCACGGCCGAACGCGGCCGCCCACCGAGACCGCTCAGGCGATGCTGGGCACGTCGATCGGGATGATCGGCGCGCCACCGGGGCTCGGCTGGTTGCGCCAGAGCGCCCACGGGCTGCAGCCACGGCGGTACAGGTCCTCGAGGTGGGTCCGCTCCTTGAGGGTGTCCATGGGTGCCCAGAAGCCGTCGTAGGGCACGGCACGGGTCTTGCCGTCCTTGGCGGCCTTCATGCAGCCGTCCATGACCAGGTCCTCGCCCTCGTCGAGGTAGTCGAAGATCCCCTGGCGCAGCACGAAGTAGCCACCGTTGATGCGGAAGGGCAGGTCGCCGGCGGGCACGAGGTCGGTCACGCGTCCGTCCTCGTCGGTGTCCACGACGTGGAAGGAGTCCTGGGGCTTGACCGCGATGAACTGGGCGACGGCGTCGGTCTGCGCGAACTGGTCGATCAGGTCGTTGATCGGGGCGTCGGTGAGGACGTCGCCGTAGTTGGCCAGGAAGTACTCGTCACCCTCGAGGTAGGGCCGCACGCGGCGCAGTCGCTCGCCGATCGCGGTGTCCATGCCGGTGTCGATGAACGTGATCGTCCAGTCGCTGATGTCGGTACCGAGCATGTCCACGTGCTGGCCGCCCTTGGTCAGGACGAAGTCGTTGGAGGCGGTCTCCCGGTAGTCGAGGAAGTAGTCCTTCACGGCGTTGGCGCCATGACCGAGGCAGAGGATGAACTCCGTGTGACCGAAGTGCGCGAAGTACCGCATGATGTGCCACAGCACGGGCCGGCTGCCGATCGGCATCATCGGCTTGGGCAGCGACTGGTTGTCGGCCCGCATCCGCATGCCGAGCCCGCCGCAGAAGAGAACGACCTTCATCGTGGGTCCTTTCGTCGAACGGCCGAGGATGTGGCGCTCCCCCCGGTTGCGCCGGCCGGCGTCGGCTCGACGCGCGGGCGACGTACGCCGGACCGCTCCGGCGTCGGAGCAGAGGACGTCCAGGACGAGCGAGGTCCGGTGAGCGCGTCGAACACCGCCAGGTAGGACGGCGCCTGGTGCTCCCAGGCGAGCTCGTTCTCGACGCGCTGCCGACCGAGACTGCCCATCAGCATCCGTGACTCCGGGTCGTCCAGCAGACGCACCAGCGTCTCGGCGAACCCTCGCGGACCGGAGGCCGGGTCGGCGTACACGGCCGCATCGCCGGCGGAGACGCGCGTCTCCACCAGGTCGAAGGCCACGACGGGCAGGCCGAAGGCCATGTACTCCATGGTCTTGTTCATGGTGGAGAGGTCGTTGAGCGGGTTCAGCGGATCGGGCGACAGGCCGACGTCAGCAGTGGAGAGCACGTCGCGGACGTACTCGTCGGGCACCCGGCCCGGGAGCTCGACGTAGTCCTGCAGGCCGAGCCGGTCCCGCTCGGCGACCAGGTCCTCGTGACAGTCGCCGCTGCCCATCAGCGTGAACGAGATGTCGGTGCGGCCGAGCGTGTGCACGATGTGGTCGGCGGCTCCCAGGACGACGTCGACACCGTCCTGAGGACCCATCACGCCCAGGTAGGCCACCAGGTGGGGCCGGCCGCGCCGCGCCGACGGCACGGGAGCGGCAGGCTTCATGATCTCGGCGTCGGGTCCGGTGCGGACGACGGTGACGTCGCCGGAGGCCTTTCCGCCGCGTCGTATCGCGATGCGGCGGTAGGACTCGTTGGTCGAGGTGACGCGGTCCGCGGTCCGGAAGGTGGCGCGCTCGAGGAAGAGCAGCCCCTTCAGGATCACCCCCGGTCCCTGCGGGAAGCGCGACTCGTACAGCTCCGGACACAGGTCGTGGTGGTCGAACACGAAGCGCGAGCCGTCCCGCAACCGGAACCAGCGCGCCAGCGGCCAGAAGATGTCCGGCGGGTTGCAGGCCTGGATGACGTCGAACCGCCCACGGCGGCGAGCCTTCAGGGCAAGGGCGGCCGTCGCCAGGAAGGAGTGCGCGTACTCGAGCATGTATCCCGCGGCACTGCCTCCGGGCGCGTAGGGACGGTAGCCGTGGATCGTCACCCCGTCGATGACCTGGGTGGCGGCGGTCTCCTTCCCCCGCAGGCAGATCACCGTGACGTCGTAGCCCGCATCGCGAAGGGTGCAGCACTCGAGCCAGACCCGCCGGTCGAACGGCACGGGCAGGTTCTGGACGATGATCAGGACGCGAGGCGAGCTCGTCACCAGCCCACCCCGCTGTAGCCGGACATCTGCTCGACCTCGTCCCCCAGCCGACCGGACAGGTCGATCACGTGCTCGGGAGCCGCGTCACGGAGCGCGGCCGTCACGTCCTCCCCCGCGGACGAGATCAGGACGACCTCGGCGCCCTCGAGCGCCTCCTCGGGCGTGCGGACCAGCAGCCGGTTCAGGTGCGGCAGGCGGGCCTCCACGTGGCGCAGGTTCGCCCCCACGAGCCGGTCGGGGTTGATGATCGGGTCGTAGATGCGGACCTCGAAGCCCTTGCCGATGAGACGCTCCGCCAGCTCGACGTTCGGGCTCTCCCGGAGGTCGTCCGTGTCCGCCTTGAAGCTCAGTCCCAGGAGTGCGACGTGGCGTCGCCCGGTGGCGATCACCCGCTCGACGACGTCGCGGACGACCAGCTCGTTCGCCAGCCCCGTCCCGGCGAGGAGGGGCGCGTCCACGCCGTTCGTGCGCGCCATGTACTGGAGCGCACGCAGGTCCTTGGGCAGACAGCTGCCGCCGTAGGCGAAGCCTGGGCGCAGGTACGTCGGAGCGATGTTCAGCTTGGTGTCCTCGCAGAAGATCTCCATCACCTCGCGGGAGTCGACCTGGTAGCTGCGGAAGACCCGCGCGAGCTCGTTGGCGAACGAGACCTTCGTGGCGTGGAAGGCGTTGCACGCGTACTTCAGCGACTCGGCCGTCGCAACCGCCACGTGTCGCGTCTCGAGGTCGAGGAAGGAGAACAGCTCGGCGACGGTGGCGCGGGCCTTGTCGTGCGACGTGCCCACGACGACGAACGGGGGCGCGAAGAAGTCCTTCACGCTGACCCCCTCCCGCAGGAACTCGGGACACATCGCCGTCCCGACCTCCCATCCGGGCACCGGCTCGGCGAACACCGGGTCGACCACGTGGTCGACCGTCCCGGGCGGGACGGTGCTCCGGACGACCACGGCGTGGAAGCCGCTCGCCGGAGGCGACACATGGGTCATCGCGTCCCGGATCTCGGCGGCGACCTTCTCGATGTAGGTCAGATCGGTGCTGCCGAGGCTGCCCGACGGCGTGCCCACACAGATCAACGAGAGGTCGGCGTGCTCGACCGCCTCGGCGGCGGACGTCGTCGCACGGAGGCGGCCGCTCCGCGCCCCGGTCTCGATGAGCTCCACGATCCCCGGCTCCACGACCGGGCTCTCGCCGGCATTGATCGCCGCCACCTTGGCGTCGTCGACGTCGACGCCGACGACCTGGTGTCCGCAGTGGGCCAGGCCCGCTGCGGTGACCGTGCCGACGTACCCCAAGCCGAAGACAGCGACCTTCATTGATCCCCCCGGATCCGGAACGGCTGATGGCAGGCCCCGTCGGGCCCCGTGTCCATCAGGCTGGATCGACGGACGGCGCTGGACCCGGTGCGTGCCGTCCATTACTCAAGACTGGGGACGGACAGCCCACCTTGCGGGAGACGAGCCGCCGCACGCCCGTACGACGAGGCGTGGTCGTCACCGGGAGAGCTCAGGGACCTCGCTCAGCGGGCCGTCCATGACGACGGCTGGCTCCCGACAGGCACCTGACCTGCAGGCCGCGTCGGTGAGGGCGCGTGACCCCAGGCCGGGTCGTCATCGGCCTGCGGGTGCCAACCGATCTGGTGCGCAAGACCCACAGCCGTGAGCTGCGAGCTGACCTCGAGCTTGGCCAGGACGGCCTTCACCTGGGTACGGACCGTGGACTCGGAGACGACCCTCGCTCGCGCGATCTCGGTCACTCGCTTGCCGGCCATCAGCTGGCCGAGGACCTCGGCCTCGCGACGCGTCATCGACTCGAACCTCCGGCACAGCTCCCGATGGGACTCGGTGGCCTGACGGTAGGCGCCGACGAGCTCGTCGCGCTCGCGGCGCGACATGACAGGCAGCCGGTTCTGGGCGCGCTCGACGGTGGCCACGATGTCGGTGAAGGACGCAGACTTCTCGATCACCGCCCGAGCACCGCGGGCCAGCGCCTCTCCTTGATGGACGCGATCGGCGGACCCGGTCACGATGATCACCGCGGTCCCGGCACCGGACAGAATGGACAGCAGCCGCATCCCGTCGCCCGGGATCCCGAGGTCGAGGTCGAGCAGCACCAGGTGCGGCTGCGTGTCACCGATGGCGTGCTCCAGCTGGGAGAGGGTCGTCCACGACGGGTTCGGGACCACCGTGCACGCCTCGATGTCCCGGGTCCGCAGGGCGATCGCCAACGACTCCGCGAACAGCGAATGGTCGTCCACCACCGTCACGCGCAGCCGGGACCGGCTCACGCCGCCCCCTCGTGCTGCACTGCCGGGAGTGCCAGGCAGAAGCACGCTCCTGCGGAGTCGCGCGAGCTCAGCGTCAGGCTCCCGCCCAGGCTCTCGACGAGGTGGCGGGCCATGGCCAGGCCGAGGCCCTGTCCCCGCGAGCCGGGACGACGCACCGCGCGCTCGAAGATGCGGTCGCGCAGCTCGGGCAGGACGCCCGGACCGTCATCGCTCACCTGGACCAGCACCGAGGCGCCTTCCTGGGTCACCTCGATCCGGGCGGGCGCCCCCTCCGCGTGCCGCCAGGCGTTCACCAGCAGGATGTTGAGGGCCTCGACGACGTCGTCGGCCCGTGCCCGGACCCGGCAGCCGCTCGCGGTCCAGGCGACGTCCTGCCCGCACATCCGTCGGCCGAGCACCACGTCACCGACGAGGGCGTCGAGATCGACGTCCTCGACCACGGCGTACGCCTCCCCGTCCGCGGGCGGCGCGAGCAGACGCTTCAGCCGCTCGACCTCCCCCACCAGGAGGGTCTCCAACCGGTGACGTGAGTTCTCCGGTAGGTCGTCGCGCCGCTCGGTCAAGAGGTGCAGCGCACCCGACAGGCCGGCCAGAGCCGACCGGACGGCATGCAACCGGTCCTCGCAGTCGGCCACCGTTCGCGTGGCGGCCTCGATCGTCACCCCGCTCGTCACCCCGGGCGTCGCCACTGCCATCGACATCGGTCGTGACGGCGCCATCGACAGGACGGGCAAGTCCCAACCCTGAAATTGCTCCCGCATGTTCATGTTTCCCCCCGGAGGGCGACCCCCGTCAGCCCTCGATGACCGCAGCCACCGTCACCCCCTGACGATGACCCTCTGCGACTCAAGTCCCCCAAGGGTCGCTGCGCGGTCAGACACGATAGTCCTCCGCGATCGAGCAAATGTCGACAAAAACTTTGCCCACGCGAAGAACACGGTGTGGTAAAGGCCCCAGACCCCAGTAACTGAGCCGATTCCGTGATCCAGGTGGGCCACGAGTCGCCTCGTCAGTAGGCGCCCCGGGCTCCCATCACTGCTCCGACGGTGCGCAAACCGATGCGCAGGTCGTCGGAGATCCGCCAGTTGTCGACGTAGTCGAGGTCGAGCGAGATGCTCGTGTCCCAGTCCAGGTTCGACCGTCCGCTGACCTGCCAGGCGCCGGTCATGCCCGGCTTCACGGCCAGTCGCCGGCGTTCGATCTCGTCGTACTCCGCGACCTCGCAGGGCAGGGCGGGGCGCGGTCCGACGAGCGACATCTGACCCTTCACCACGTTGATCAGCTGCGGCAGCTCGTCCATGGACGTACGGCGGAGCAGCCGGCCCATGCGCGTCACGCGAGGGTCGTTCTGCATCTTGAAGAGCACGCCGGCACCCTCGTTCTGGTCGACCAGGGTGATCAGCAGGCGCTCGGCGTCGAGGTGCATCGTCCGCAGCTTGTACATCGTGAACTGCTTGCCGTCGCGACCCACGCGGGCCTGCTTGAACAGCGGTGCCCCTCGCGAGTCGAGCTGGATCAGCACCATCATCACGCCGAGCAGCGGGGCTGCGCACAACAGCAGCAGGGAACCGACCGTGCGGTCCACGACGCCCTTGAGGGCACGCGTGACGACACCGCGGCGAGTGGACCCGAGCTCGACCACCGTGGTCCGCCCGAGCCTGCCGGCCCGCACCCGGTGGGGTGCGGCGTCGCTCACGAGGTCCGCGATCGCCATCCGGACCCCGGAGCGCTCGAGGCTCCAGGCCAGCTGGCGGGCCTGCTGGCCGCCGAGGTCATGACCCGGGGCGACGATGACCAGGTCGGCCCAGCGACCCCGCGCCCAGTCGGCTGCGTGCTCGAGCCCGCAGATCGTCGGGACCCCGGTGATCGACTGGAGCTGGCCTTCCTCGGTGTCGGTCAGCACACCGCCGACCACGTGGGCCGAGCCGTCGGACCACATCATCGCGGCGCGACTGATGGCAGCGTGGTCACCCACCACCACGACACGCGCCGGTCGGCGGACGACATCGCGCAGCAGCAGGGACGACAGGATCAGCACCGCCCCCACCATCAGCACCCAGGCGGAGGGTGCCAGCTGCTCGTCGGACCCGAGCCCCAGGGGCACGAGCACCGCAGACGCAGCGAAGCCGACCGCGAGCGAACGAAGTACCGGGATCACCTGCACGTGAGCCGTGGGGTGCAGCTGCGACCGGGTCTCCACGGCCACCCACATCGCCGCACCGACGGCGACGCACGACGCCAGGCCGACAGCGTCCAGCAGCAGCAAGGTGACGAGCCCGGCGAGCCCGACGGCCAGGCACACGACCAGCAGCCACACCTCGGCGTGCCGACGACGAAGGGCCGCCCTGGTCCTGCCGGCGAGGTCGGACAGACGGGTGCCCCAGGTCTGCGCGACATCGGCCACGAGCTGGGGTCCGATGACCGTCGGTGGCTCCGGCGAGTCCACGGGGGTTCCGAGCACCTCGACGCCCAGCGGCGGCGTCGAGGCCCACCTCGCGGGCAGGTGGAGATCCGGCGGCCGCCCGGTCGCCACTGGTCGGATCGCGCCGACGTCGATGGTCTGGTCACTCATGCGGCCCCCCGGCCCCTCCGGACGCCGCGGCGAGCCCCCTGCCGCGGCCGACCGGCCCCCCGGGGCCGGCTCCTAGCCATCCTCGGCCAGGCACCACGCGGAGCGGATCACCTAACCTGGGGAGACGCGCACCTGCGCCGCGGTCAGGACGGGTCGGCCACCCGCCCGACGAACAGCGGAGCGCCGTGGGCCGTGTCGTGGATGACGAAGACGAACGGCCGGTCGAGGACCAGCGCGTGACGAGGGACCTGCGCGCTGGCCTCCCCCACCACCACCGCCGTCGCTGCAGCCGCCTCGGTGCCGTTCTCGTCCACCGCGATGAACGCGTCGTGAAGCACGTCCGAGACGTACAGGGGGTCGCTCGGCGACATCGGGCCGAAGTCGGCACGAGCCGTGAAGGCGTCGACCATGCCCAACCGCATGAGTGGGACCTTCAGGTCGCTCGGGGTGCGGAACGTCCAGCGCGGCATCGAGAGCTCCAGGCCACCGGGATCGCCGTGCTGGGTGAGGCGCGAGAGCACGTCGGTGAGCGCGTCGGACTCGTGGCCCTCGTCAGGCAGTACGACGGTCATCGCGAGGGTGCCGCCTGCATAGGGCAGACGCGCGCCCTCGAAGTGGTCGCCGCGTAGCCACACCGCGGCGGAGTCCGTCCCGCTGCTCATCATGTCGACGCTCACCGTCGAGCCGTCGGCCCGGTGGAAGGGTCGGGGACGCGTCGACCCCTGCTCGAAGGGTGAGCGCCACGGCGCCTTGAGATAGAGGGCGTTCACCAGGACGAGGCGCGTCGTGTCGTCCACCACACCGGGCGGGAGGATGGTGGGGATCCGGTCGTGGGTCCGCTCCGCCGTCCAGCCGTTGATCAGCGTGCGAGCAGCCTCGGCGGCGTGGCGGAAGTCCACGGTCCGCATCCCGGCGCCGTAGGCCTTGGCGAGCACCGTGAGGAACGCCTGGCCCCAGGTCGTCGCGCCGTCGCCGAACAGCTGGTTCGCGGTCGCGAGCGCGATCTGGCCGGACGTGCCGTCGTCCAGCGGTACCGGCCCGGCCAGGGTCTCGATCGCCTGGGTGAGCGCGCCGATCCCTCCGTTGTAGGTCGCCAACGAGTCGATGTGCAGGACCTCGAGCATCTGCGACCGGGTGGCACCGGCCGCCCCGTTCGCCGTCATCGCGAGCGCGACTGCGATGGAGTACGGCGACAGCGCGAGGTTCTCGTCCGCCGGGCCAAGGAGCTCCCAGAGGTCGTCGGTGAGCGCGCCCATGGCCGCCACCACACCCGGGACGGCGCTCGCGGTGCCCTCGCTCCTGGCGACCTCGGCGCTCACGAGCCGCAGGCCGGTGGGATGGGCGGTGGAGCCGCTCGAGCCGCTGCCGCAGGCGGTCAGCACCGGGGCGGCCAGGCCGGCGGCGCCCAGGATGCGCAGGGTGTCTCGTCGCGTGAGCATGCCGATCGGACGGCCGGCGCGGCCGTCCGGTTCCGGTCGGTCCGCCCGGATCAGCCGGGTCGGACCGACCTCAGTCGAGGACCAGGGCCAGCGCCCCGTCTCCGTAGGAGGGCCGCCAGCCCCTGCAGTCGCAGCGGTCGGAGCAGGCCAGGAAGAGATGGGTGCCGTGGCCGCAGGTCGGGCACGGCATCTCGTGCGAGAGATGGGTGGCGGTCTCCACCACGGTGTCCCACATGTCAGCCTCCCCTCCGGCGGCTCGGTGTTGGGAAACAGGAGGCGGAGGAGAGCAGGGTGATACGTCAGTCGGTGCCGTGCCGGCGTACGAACGCCAGGATCTCCTCGGAGAGCTCCGGGCGGCACACGATCAGGTCGGGCAGTGAGACGTCGTCCTGGTTGTAGCGCAGCTCCGAGCCGTCCACCCGTGAGCAGAACAGTCCGGCGGCCCGGGCGACGGCCACCGGGGCGGCGTTGTCCCACTCGTACTGCCCGCCGGCGTGGACGTAGGCATCCGTGACGTCGCGGACCACCGACATCACCTTGACCCCGGCGGATCCCATCGGCACCAGCTCGGCGTCTATCTCCGCGGCGAGCGCCTGGACGAACGCCGGCGGGCGGGTACGGGAGACCGCGATCCGGGGCCGGCTGCTCGTCCGCGGAGGTACGACGGGTGGGCGCCCGGTGTCGAACGTCTCGCCCAGCGATGGCTGGGCCACCGCGCCCGCCGTCAGGTCCCCGTCCTCCCACAGGGCGACGTGGACCGCCCAGTCGTCGCGCGGCGGCTCGGAGAACTCGCGGGTCCCGTCGAGCGGGTCGATGATCCAGACCCGGTGAGCGGTGAGCCGCGCCTTGTCGTCGGCCGCCTCCTCCGACAGCACCGCGTCGTCCGGGCGGTGCTCGGCCAGCAGGCGGGCCAGGACGGCCTGCGCGGCCTGGTCACCGGCGTCCTTCAGCTCCCGGCCGACCAGTCCCTGTTGCCGCACCTCGAGCAGGCGTTCGCCGGCCGCATCGGCCAGCCAGGCTGCCAGCGCGTGGTCGTCGAGGTCGCTCGGGTCCGTCGCTGTCGTCACCCGGGCAGCCTAGTGTCGACCGGTCAGAGGCCACCCAGCAGGCGGACGGCCTCGGCGATGCGGGCGTCGACCGGGGCCCACTCGTTCGGGCGGTCGTCGTCGGTCGCGCCGACGAGGGGCACGCCCCAGACCTGGGCCCGGACCACGGCCCGACGGCTCGGTCGGCGCCGGGGAAGAGCCGGGCGCGGGGCCGGCACGAGGTCGGGTACGGCGCGCAGCAGCGGCCGCCTCCGGTCGTGCTCCGACGCTGTCGTGACGTCCTGGTGTGTGCTCTCGTTACGCACGTAAGCCAACTCCACGTTGAACTCCCCCATCGAGACCCAGAAGGTCTCGCCCCGTGGCCGGAACTGTGTCGACTCCCCCGAGTCGGTCCGGACAGGCTCCATCCTGCGCCTGCTCACCCCCGGATGCCCAGAGGGGACGGCATTTCTTTACGCAAATTCCTGCGGGTGGCGCGAGCCGCGACGGAGGTCGTGTGATAGCTCGAGGACCGGTCCGGGCTCCCCGGTCGACGCCGGTAGCCTGCTGCCATGTCCCGCGCCTCCGTCCGAGCCTCGACCCGGGAGGTCGTGAAGCGGGCGACCCGAGCCGTGGGAACGGCCACGGCCGACCTACGTCCCCCGCCGGACTTCCTGATCATCGGGACCAAGCGGGGCGGGACGACGAGCTTCTACTTCGACCTCATCGAGCACCCGTCCTACGTACGGCTCTACCCGCCGCCGGTGCCGGGGCTCAAGCGCGATGCGACCAAGGGCGTCCACTACTTCGACAGCAACATCACCCGGGGTGAGCGGTGGTACCGCTCCTTCATGCCGACGTCGGCGACGCGGCGGTTCGCCGCCCGACGTACGGGCGGACCGGTGGTGGCCGGCGAGGCGTCGCCGTACTACCTGTTCCATCCGGTCGCCGCCGAGCGCGCACACGCCAGCGTCCCCGACGTCCGCATCATCGCGCTGCTGCGCGACCCGGTCAGCCGGACGCACTCCCACTGGAAGGAGCGGCGACGAGGCTCGGCCGAGCCGTTGGAGTTCGAGGAGGCCCTGGAGGCGGAGCCGGGCCGTCTCGCGGGCGAGCGCGAGCGGCTGATGGCGGATCCGTCCTACTACTCCTACGCGTGGGAGCAGCAGTCCTACGCCACGCAGAGCGAGTACGCGCCGGCGCTGCAACACTGGGTCGACCTGTTCGGCGCAGACCGGATCCACGTGGCGGTGAGCGAGGAGTACTACGCCGACCCGGTACGCGTCCTCGGTGACGTCGACGACTTCCTGGGCCTGCCCCGACGGCAGACCTCGACCGGCACGATCCGCAACGCCGCCGAGGGATCCCCGGTGTCGGCGGAGCTCGAGGCCACCCTGCGGGCACGCTTCGCCGGCCCCAACCGCGACCTCGCCGAGCTGGCCGGCAGAAGCCTGCCCTGGCCCTGAACGCACGCCTCTCACCGATCCCCGACACCCCTCCGCAACCTCCGGAGAACATCCCGGTGCTCAGGACCGAGGGCCTACACTCAGGCTGATCTCGCGACCGGTAGAACGAGCCAGAAGGACATCGCGTGCCCCTCCATCACTACCTCCAGATCCTGCGCAAGCGCTGGATCACCGTGGTCGTGGTCACGTTCCTCTGTGTCCTGGCCGCCGGGATCGTCAGCGCCCTGACGCCGGCGACGTACGCCGCTCACGCGACGTCGTTCGTCAGCCTCACCGACGCCGGTGGGGCGTCGACCTCGATCGCGCAGAGCTCCCAGTTCGCCCAGTCCCGGGTGGAGTCCTACCCCGAGGTCGTGCACTCACCCGAGGTGCTGCAACCGGTGATCGACGACCTCCGGCTCGACATGACCGTGCAGGAGCTCGACCGCAAGGTCACTGCGGTCAACCCGACCAACACCGTCAACCTGACCGTCACCGCCACCGACCACGACCCCAAGCTCGCCGGCGAGATCGCCAACGGGGTCGCAGACAACATGGCGCTCGTCATCCCGGAGCTCGAGAAGCCGGCCAACGGCCAGGCCACCCCGGTGAAGGTCACGGTGATCCGCCCGGCCGAGACGCCGCAGTACCCCGTCTCGCCGCGGAAGACGCTCAACCTCGTCCTCGGCTTCGTGGTCGGGCTGGCCCTGGGCATCGTGGCAGCGCTCATCCGCGAGGCCACCGACACCACGGTCCGCTCCGGCGCCGAGCTCTACGACCTGACCGGTCTGAGCGCCCTCGGATCGGTGCGCTTCGACTCGTCGTTCCGGACCCAGCCGCTCGTCGCCATGCAGCCGCACGGCTTCGGCGTGGAGGACTTCCGGACGATCCGGACGACCCTGCAGTTCGTCAACGTCGACGCACCACCGCGCCAGATCGTGGTGAGCAGCGCGATCGCGTCCGAGGGCAAGTCGTTCACCGCCGTGAACCTCGCCATCACCATGGCCCAGGCCGACCTCTCCGTGTGCCTCGTCGAGGCAGACCTCCGGCGTCCGCGTGCGGTCGGCTACCTGGGCCTCGACGGATCGCTGGGGCTCAGTGACGTCGTCGCCGGGCACTACGCACTCGACGACGCCCTGGTCGAGTGGAACCGTGGCCAGCTCACGGTGCTCCCGGCCGGCACGACGCCCCCCGATCCCGGTCAGCTGCTGGGCTCCAACGCGATGGAGGAGGTGTTCGCCGAGCTCCGGAGCCGCTTCGACCGGGTGATCATCGACGCCCCTCCGCTGCTGCCTGTCAGCGATGCGGTCGTGCTGGGCGGCATCTCCGACGGCGTGATCGTGGTGGCGCGCTACCGGCACGTGCGCCGCGAGCAGTTCGTGATGGCGGTGGAGAACCTGCGGGCCGCGAACGCCACGGTGCTCGGGACGATCCTGACCCAGGTCCCGAGCAAGCTCCACCAGGCCCGCTACGGCGACGACTACGACTACGCCCACCCCACCGGGCAGCAGACCCTCGAGGCCCCGAGCGACGACGCGCCGTCCGCGACGGCCACGTTTCGCGCCAGTCCCCCCGCGCCGGCGAACGCGCCTGCGCAGGGGACCGTAGGGAAGTCCCGTCCCGGCGAGACGCCGGCACCGGCGCAGGCGGCCACTGCGCTGGTCCATCCGCCGACGAAGCCCGTGCCGGGCAACAACCGTCCCAAGCAGTCGGGCGGCAGCTCACGGACCAAGCGACAGGGTCAGTCGACGACGGGGAAGAGTCAGGGCGCCGGACGGCCCAGGACGTAGCTCACGCTCGTCATCAGCTGGCCGACCGAGCTCGTCAGGCCGGGCAGGTTGCGGCGGTGGCTTCCACGCCCCGAGTCGGCGTGGGCGTCGACGACGTCGACGTCGAGCACGGCCACGCGCTCGGTCCGGAACAGGCGGCGCCTACGCCGCTCGGAGAGGAACGAGACCTGGCCGCGGCCGGCGTCCATCTCACCCGCGAGCCACTGGAGCCTCGCCGACGGGTCGGTGCCCTCCGTCAGCGGGCGCACCGCTGACGCGACGTCGGACACCGGTCGTCCGGCTGGCACGAGCCCTGCCTCGACGACCATGTGTGCCAGGGCACCCGCCTCGCGCATGGTGAAGAGCCTCCCGCGCACCGACGGGTCGAGACGGACCACCTCTGCGCTGGTCTGCCGATCGGCGGTCACCACCATCGTCGCCTTGGCGATCCCCGACCGCGTGAGCTGGTGAGCCTCGTGAGCGTCCATCGTGGCGCGCGTCTCGGGGTCGGTCGAGACGTGCTTGCGCGCCTCCGGGCACCAGCCGCGCCCCTCAGCGGCGCGGGTGCCGGCGCTCACCACCGTGATCCTGCCGGTCAGGCCGTCAGCGCGTAGCCGATCGAGGGCGATCGCCTGTGCGCTCGGCGAGCGGCAGATGTTCGCCGTACAGACGAACAGGATCCGTTCCACCATCGCACGCCTCCCCGTGATGTGCCGCGACCGTCGGAAAGTCTAGACAGAAGCCCCCGGGCCCGCGGTCACGACGCGTGCCGCCGGACGACGAACGGGGGCGACACCCGCCGCGCCACGGTGGGCGTACGGCTCTGGTGCACCTTCGCGTGCGTCGCCAGGACCGCCATCTTGGCCACGGCCGCGGCGTTGGCCGTCGTCGTGGAGTCGTAGACCCGGAAACCGTCCACGTTGCCCAGCACCGGCGTGTTCGTGGCGTTGGAGGACACGTAGTACATCAGCCCCACGGACCCGGCTGCCTGCATGGGCGCCGACGCGTCGGACCCGCTGGCCTGCCAGGTCGCGGGCTCGGCCGTGCCGTCCTTCCAGACCTTGGCCATGACGGTCGTCGGCGACGTACCGCTGACCACGAGGCGCACGTCGAGCTGGGCGCCCGTCGTCACGGTCAGACCCGGGACCGTGACCGGTCCGGCGATGGTCGCCTGGCCGGCACCGTCCACGCGCAGCAGGCTGAGCGCGGCCGACCCGTTCGGCTTGATGTTGACCGAAGCGCGGTAGTTGCCCACCGAGCCCACCTGGCGACCGAGCACCGAGAAGAAGCTCCCGGACCCGTTGGCCAGGGTCTGCGGGCTGAACACCACGCGCACGTCGGCGTTGGTGGTCGAGACCGACCCGAGGGACACGGTCGGACCGGAGCCCGGGTTGGGCAGCGTGATCGTGCCGACGCCGGACCCGACCTTGAAGTTGGCCTTCGTCCCGGTCACCGTCCAGGCGCCGCCCTGGTCGGCGTTGCCCCAGCCGTTGGTCGCGGTACGCCCGAAGTCGTCCGACGCGATCAAGGTCGGTGCGGGATTGGTCACGGTGACCGTGTGCTGCACGGACCCGTTGCCGCCCGCGTTGTCGGTGACCGTCAGCGTGATCGTCTGCGGCCCGGCAGCCCCGTAGGTGTGGCTCGGGGAGACACCCGACCCGTGAGCGGTGCCGTCGCCCCAGTTCCAGTCGTAGGACGAGACCGTGCCGTCGGGGTCGTTGGAGCCGGAGCCGTTCACCGACACCGAGAGACCGTTGACCGACGAGGTGAACGCGGCGTTGGGAGCCGTGTTGGTGACGTGGACCGAGCGCGACGACGTGTTCGTGCCGCCCTGGTTGTCGGTCACCGTCAGCGACACGGTGTAGTCACCCGTTGCGCCGTAGGTGTGGTTCGGCGTCGCAGAGGTCGCGGAGGTGCCGTCGCCGAAGTTCCAGGCGTAGGACGCGATCGAGCCGTCGGGGTCGTGGGACCCCGTGCCGTCGAACGACGCCTTGAGACCGGTCTCCGCGTCGGTGAAGCTCGCCACCGGAGCCTGGTTGGTCGCCGGGTGCACGTCGTGCGACACGGTCGCCGTACCACCGTCGTTGTCGGTCACCGTCAGGGTGATCGTGTCGGTGCCCGTGGCGCCGTAGGTGTGGTTCGGCGAGACGCCCGACCCGTGGGCCGTGCCGTCACCCCAGTCCCAGTCGTACGACGCGATGGTGCCGTCGGGGTCGGACGAGGTGGACCCGTCGACCGACACGGTGAGGCCGTTCGTCGAGGTCGTGAACGCGGCGTTCGGAGCCGTGTTGGTGACGTGGATCGAGCGCGACGAGGTGTTCGTGCCGCCCTGGTTGTCGGTCACCGTCAGCGCCACCGTGTAGTCACCGGCGTGGCCGTAGGTGTGGTTCGGCGAGGCGCTCGTGCTCGAGGTGCCGTCGCCGAAGTCCCAGGCGTAGGACGCGATCGAGCCATCCGGGTCGTGCGAGCCGGTGCCGTCGAACGACGCCTTCAGTCCGGCCTCGGAGTCGGTGTAGCTCGCGACCGGGGCCTGGTTGGCCACCGAGCCGCCGCCGGCGACGTAGTGCGCGTGCACCGCAGCCGGGGTGAGCTCGCTGGAGTAGACCGCGACCTCGTCGATGGTGCCGTTGAAGTAGGGGCTGTCCCCACCCCAGTCGGAGTCACCGCCGACGCGCCAGTAGCCGTCGTAGGCCTGCTGGTCGGTCTGCGGGTTGCTGGCGACCTCGCTGCCGTCGACGTAGAGGTGCATGCCGTCGGGACCCTGGGTGGCGACCATGTAGTGCCACGCGTTGTCGTTGTAGCTGAGCGGCGAGGTGGCGGTGTTGGTGAAGCCGGTCCAGGTGCCGAACGTGAGCTGGCCGGAGTTCTCCATGTAGACGTGGCGGTCGTAGGCACCGCTGTTGCCGGACTGCTGGTTGCCGAAGCCGATCAGCTTGCCGCCGTGGGTGGTGCCGGTCTTGAACCAGAGCTCCTCGGAGTACACCGTGGGGCCGGCCTGCTGGTTGGCCGAGCCGATGGTGCCGTCGGAGCCGTTGAACGACGCCGCCGTGTTGCTCGTCCCCGAGATGCCGCCCGGCTGGTTGAGCGTGACGCCACCGGTGATGACGCCGTCGTCCCCGTTCGGGCTGCTGTCCTTGGCCGTCGTGCCCGACGAGTCGCCGAGCCGCCAGTAGAGGTCGGGGCCGGCGTTGAAGACGGCCTTGCCGTAGGCGTCCGCCGGTGCCTGCGGGATGTCGAGCGTCCGGCCGCTGTCGACGTACTGCTGCTGGATGTCGGTCAGCCCGAGCGCGGTCGGGTAGATCGCCACGTCGTCGATGGCACCGCTGAAGAAGTTGCTGCTCGGCTGGTTGGGCCAGCCGCCGATGTTGTCGCCGCCGATCCTCCAGTAGCCGGAGAAGGGCTGGGCGGCCGTCGTGCCCTGGTTGACGCCGATCTTCTTGCCGTCGATGTAGAGCGCCATGCCCTTGGTCGAGTCGAGGGTGCCGACGATCTGGTGCCAGCCGCCGTCGTTGTAGGTCTTCGGGCTCGTGATCGTGTAGGTGTTGTTGTTGTACACGCCGAAGACGATGTGCCCGGCGTTGTCCATGTAGACGTGGCGGTCGTAGTTGGAGCTCGTGCCGCTCGCCTGGTCGCCGTAGCCGACGATCTTGCCGCCCTGGTTGGTGGTGGTCTTCACCCACGCCTCGACGGACAGGTCCGGGGTCGCCGGCTGGGTGGAGTTGGAGACCACCAGGCCGTCGGTGCCGCCGTTGAACGTGGAGGCCCCGTCGTTGTCGCCCGAGATGGCGCCGGTGGCGCCGCGGGTCACACCCGTCTGGGCCGTGGCGTCGTTGAACCCGGCGTGGTCGTAGACCGCCGTGCCCGACGGCTCACCGAGGCGCCAGAAGTCCGTGGCTCCGTCGTTGACGACGTCGTTGGCGTACTGGCTCTGGGAGCCGGCACTGATCGTCACGCTGTTGGTGGTGCCGAGGTTCAGCAGGTTGCCGAACGCGTCGGTCACCCGCACCGTGTAGGTGTAGCTCGAGCCCGGCGCGAGGTTCTTGTCGATGAAGCCCATCATCGGGTAGTTCCAGTACGTCGAGTCCTGGGTCGTCGTGTACACCGGGGCCGTCGTGCCGGACCGGTAGACGTTGTAGGTCAGCGTCTTGTTGTCCATGTCGTACGCCGACTGCCACGACACGCGCGCCTGCCCGCCGGTGAACGACTGGGCGGCGGGTGCGGGAGCGCCGTCGGCCTTGACCGGCCCGCGCTTGTTGGGTGCGATCGTCTTCACGGCGAACCGGACCAGCCCCTGCTGGGCGGTGCCGTTGACGGACGGGAACTCTCCGCCCATGGCGAGGTAGCTGCTGTTGCCGGAGAGCGACCAGGCCGCCTGGCTCTGGCCGGTGTAGCTGCCGATGGCGACCGTCGGGAACCACTGGAGCAGCGACGAGTCCGGGACGTTGGTGTAGTTCCACCCGTAGTCGTCGACCCCGGCGTTCGTGCCGGTCGGGTAGGTCGTGAAGGCGAGCGCGTGGCGCATGTTGATGCTCCACGTCGGGCTGCTGTTGGGGAAGTCGCCGATGAACGAGCAGTTGTGCGCGTGGCTCACGCTGTAGAGGACCTGCCCGACCGGGTAGGTGTCGTAGGTGTCGCCGTGGCAGTCGTTGACCCAGCTCACGGCGCCGGTGTTGCCGTTCGCGGCGAACGTCCCCTCGAAGTTGCCGCAGCCGAAGGCGAACCCGCCACCGTAGATCTGGTTGTTGTCGACCGAGAGGTTGGTGATCCCGCACTTGTTGCCGCCGTCGGTGACGACCTGGTTCATCGGGAAGGGCTGGGTGGCGCCGGTGGCGGCGTCGACGGCACCGAGGCCGCTGGCGGGTACGCCGTTCAGCGAGGTGAAGCCGCCTCCGACGACGACCTTGGATCCGTCGGGGCTCAGCACCATCGCCGACACCTTGAAGGCGTCGGCGGTGGGAGCCCACGGGAGCAGTGCGCCGTTGGCCGGGCTGAAGGCGGCGAGCCGCGTCCGTGCCTGCCCGCCTGCGGCCATGAAGTTGCCACCCACGTAGACGGTGCTGGAGCTCACCGCGATGCCGGCGACCTGGGCACCGACCGAGGGCTTGAACGAGTTGTCGAGGGCACCCGTCGCGGTGTTGAACGCCGCGATGTGGTTGCGCGCGACCCCGTCGACGGTGGTGAAGTCACCACCCACGTAGACCCGGGAGCCGTCGGGTGACGAGCGGATGACCAGGCCCTGTGCGTTGAGCTGGTGGCTGAACGACGCCACGCGGTTACCGGTGGTGATGTCGTAGGCGAAGATGTTGTTCGCGGCGACCGAGCCGGCACCGCCGGCAGCCACGCCCGGTGGGCGGGCCTGGGTGAAGCTCCCGGTGACGTAGACGGTGTTGCCGACGACGACCTGCGACCACACCACGCCGTTGACCTGCCACGTCGGCAGGGCGTCGGCGGAGACGGTCGCCGGCAGTCCGTCGGTGGGAGCCGTGTCGGCGGACGCGGGCGAGGCCACGGCCCCGAGCCCGACTCCTGCGAAGACCAGCGCCGAGGCGACGATGACGGCGCGGAGCACACTCACGCGCGAGCGAACGATGGGACGGAACACACGAGCCCCCATGACGAGACGACCGCGCAACACCACGCCGCGGCGGCTCAGACCCCCCGAGCCACGCTCACCCTAGGTCCGCCCCCCTCTCCGGGACCAAGGGCGAACACGAAATTCGGTAATCCTGGGGACGGATCGGGCCGAAACCCGGCGTTCGGTGCTACGCGGCCGAGCCGCGGAACGTGGCGGCGACGTGCCGGCCGTCGAAGTCGAGGTGGATGGTGACGTGCGAGAGCTCGTCCTGGGGGATCGAGAAGGCGTACGTCGCGGTCGCCGTGGCGCCGGGCTTGACCGTCGTACCGAAGTCCTGGGTGCGGTCGTCGTAGACCGGACGGGCCAGCCGCGCGGGAGAGCCGAACTCCGCGGTCGGCACCACCTGGTCGAGCGAGATCGCTCGATCGCTGCCGTTGGTGAACCGGAGGTGGAAGGTCGTCTTCGGCCCGGCCACCACGCCCGGGCCCTGACCGGTCACCCGTCCCTGGTCGATCCCCGTCACCGCGAACCGGACGCCGTCGGGATAGGTGACGGGTCGGTCGAACGGCTCGGGATCGGCCGAGATCGTCGGATGCGGGCGGGCGCCGTCGCGGATCACCGGTGTCACCGTCGCCGGCGCCAGCGGCGACTTGCTCGGGTCGGCGCTCCGGGTGCCGCCGGAGTGGGGACTCGCGGTCGGCGACACCGACCGGGTCGGCGTGGAGGTCGACGCCCCCGCGGTGGACGTGGAGCCCTGCTGCGAGCACGCCGAGAGTCCGGCCAGTGCAGCGGTCCAGAGACCCAGGCACGCCACAGCGCGCTTCCATGAAGCTGTCGTCATCACTACCCCCGTATGGATGCGGCCCGCGGGGCGTCCGCCCGATCGTCCGCGCCGCTCGCCCAGTCCCGCATCGTTCGCTCCCCTGCCAGGGAGGTCGTCGCCATCAGGATAAACAGCACGTACGAATCGAGCAGACCGCTGGCGGTGACGCTCCACAACAGGCAGTAGACGCAGAGGGCCACCCAGAGGGCCAGACCGGGGCGGGCGACGCGGCAGGCGCCCCAGAAGGTGAGCGCGGCCCAGATGCCGAGCACGGTCAGGCCGACCCACCCTCCTTGGACGTAGGCGGACACCCAGCTGCTGTCGAGCACCTGGGTGTCCCAGTAGGTTCCGCTCACCGACACCGTCTTGGCCGACATGCCGCGGCCGAACAGCAGCTGCCAGAAGTCCTTCGGCGTGGAGAAGGCGGCGTGCCAGGCGATGGTGCGGGAGTTGAGGTTGGAGACGTTGCCGCTGGCGCCGCCGCGGTCGACGAAGTGGGTCACCAGTCCCGTCGACGCGGCGACGTAGAACACCGCGGGCACGGCCAGCAGGACGCCGATGAACGCCGGCACGGGCACCCGCTCCGACAGCATGATCACGATCGCCACGGCGAGCAGGGTCGCGGCGAGACCCGTCCGGGAACCGGTCAGCCAGATCAGCCCGAGCAGCCCCACGATCGCCAGGATGCGCGACGGGCTCAGGTATCCGGCCATGGCACGCCAGACGAGGAGGATGAGCGGGACGCCGTACATCATCGCGATCTGGTTGGCGTTGAGCGGGAAGAGGCCGCCCGCGAGCCGGGCGCCCGCCAGGGCGGCCGGCAGAGCGGGCAACGAGCAGGCCATCGCCATCAGCGTCAGGGCGTAGCCCAACGTCCGCATCAGGGTCCAGGACGTGGTGCAGAGGACCAGGAGGGCGAGCGTGGCGCCCAGCAGCCCGACGCGAGCCGCCACGACCACGGCGCTCAGCAGCGTGCCCGCCGCCCAGCCGCCGATGACCGTGGCCGCCAGGTAGATCGAGACCAGCGACAGCGTCCGGACCCCGATGTCGAGGCCACGTCCGGAGCGCTGCCACAGCGAGTACGCCGCGACGAACGCCACCACCGAGATGGCCGACTTGGCCAGCACGACCGAGTCGATCCCGCCGGAGTAGTAGACCTCGTTGCGCCAGGCGAGCACGGTGCTGATCACCATCAGCCACACGAACGTCAGCACCGGCACCGACACGGGCGCCGCCTCGTCCGGCGCGGGGCCCTGCTGAGTGATCGGGGCTCCGCGCTCCCGCGCGCGGCCGGACGCGTGCGTCGTCACGTCTCGACCCTAGAGGAGCGGAGGCCCTGCGGCGGGGCGGTGGCGACTGGGCCGGGCGTCGCGTCGGACGCCTCCTCGCGCACGTAGCGCCGCAGGATGAACCAGCGGATCACGATCGCGTCGACGAACGACCCGACCGCCAGCAGGTAGGGCGCGGCCGACGCAGACGCGTCGAGCGGGAACATGCAGAAGGCCAGCAGCCCCAGCGTGGCCACGGAGTCAGCGGTGCGGAGCAGCACCACGAGGCGCTGCCGGCCGCGCACGGCAGCCAGGCTCGCATAGGGCATGACGGCAGCGCTCGAGGCGGCGTAGACGGCCCACCCGAACACGGCGACGGGTTCCATGTGGAAGGTCGGGCCGGTGATCAGGTGCCCGAAGACCGGCACCAGCAGCGTGCCGATCACGCCGATCACCATCGTCATCGCCATCATCACCGCCGACGAGCGGTCGGCCCGTCGTACGAGAGGCGCCCAGCGATGGTCCTTGGTCTGGGCGTACGACGAGAACAGGTAGGACCCCAGCCCCTGCACGACCAGCAGCGCCGGCGACATGTACACGCGGCCGGCCTCCATCTGGCCGAAGAGGGCGGTGCCGACGGCAGCCGTCACGATCACGCGACCGAGGGTCAGCATGCTCGGCCGGATGCACTGCTGGATGGCCCGCCACGAGCCGAACGCCGCCACCTGCCGCATGGCGGCGGGTCGCCAGGGCGCCAGCCAGCGCTCCTCGGGCGGCAGCAGCACGGCGGCCACGACGAGACCGACCACCTGGCCGACCACCAGCGCGATCAGGAGCGAGTCGAGGGTCAGCGGCTCCGTCGCACGCCACACGCCCAGCAGCACCAGCGACCCGGCCAGGCCGGCGAGGTCGACGGTGACGAGCGACCAGAACCGCATGACGGCCATCAGCAACCGCCGCAGCATGCTCTCCACGAGGAACGTGGCGTTGGCCAGGGCGAACCAGAACGCCTGGTGGGAGTCGAGGAGGCCACCCCACTCGAACAGGCCCGCCGTGACCACGCCCGTGCCGAACGAGGTGATCAGGCACCAGGACTGCAGCGCCGAACGGATCGGCGGGCGGCCGCGCTCCATCACGGTCAGGGAGTCGCCCACCATGCCGTTGCACAGGGCGGTCGTGGTGATCATCGCGCTGTAGACCAGCGCGAAGACACCGAGGCCGGAGGCCCCGAGCGCGTGGGCGGCCAGCAGCGAGAGGGTGAAGCTGACGAGGGCCTGTGACAGCTGACCGGAGATGGCGCCGGACACACGACGTGTGCGCGCGCTGAGCAACCGCTCGAACACCCCCGTGCCCCCTTGTCGGGATCGTCGGGCCCACCGGGCCACGTCCCAGTCGCGTGGTCCTCGGTCAGCCGACATTCGAGAATAACGAACCGACGGGCACCGTACGGCCGATCCCGCACAGGTCACCGGACCTGCGGTGTTAGGTTGCGCCGCATGCCGACGCCCACCTTCCTCGTCGTCGGTACGGCGCGGGCGGGCACGACGGCGGTGGTCGAGGGGCTGCGTACCCATCCCCAGGTGTTCGTCACCCAGCCGAAGGAACCGCACTACTTCGCCTTCCACGGCACCGTGCCCGACTTCCGCGGACCCGGCGACGACGAGTGGATCAACCGGATCGCGGTCACCGACCGCGACCGCTACCTCGCCCTCTACGACGACGCCGGCGACGCCCTGGCGCGCGGCGACGGCTCGGTGTCCACGCTCTACTACTCCTCCCACGCAGCCCCGGAGATCGCCCGGATCAACCCGGAGATGAAGCTCGTCGTGGTGCTGCGCGAGCCCGTGGCCCGAGCCTTCTCCAACTACACCTACCTACGGCTGCGCGGCGTCGAGACCGAGGAGGACTTCCGCGGCGGCCTCGACCGGGAGCCGGAGCGGATCGCGTCCAACTGGCACCACATGTGGCACTACGCCGCGCTCAGCCACTACGCCGACGACCTGCAGCGGCTGATCGACACCGTCGGCCGCGAGCGGGTCGGTGTCTGGTTCCACGACCAGCTGGACAGCGACTACGACACGGTGCTGAGCGAGGTCGCGGCGTTCCTCGAGCTCCCGCCCTTCCCCGAGCGCGCCACCATGCCGCGCGTCAACGCGTCCGGCACCGCCCGCCTCGAGCTCGCCCAGCGGGCGATCCGCTGGGCCACGGCTCACCAGGGCGTCCGGACGGCCGTGAAGACGGTCGTGCCGTTCCGGGTCCGCGAGCGCATCCGGAGCGGGGTCATCCGCTCCGAGGAGGTGCCGCCGGAGATCCGGACTGAGCTCGCCCCGGTGTTCGCCGACGACCTGCGCCGCGTGGCCGGCCTGCTGTCCGGTGAGCTGCCGGACTGGCTGACGCCGTACGCCGAGTAGCCGCTAGGTCGCGCTCTGCTCGGCCAGGTCGAGCGCGGCGAGGGTGCGGTCGGGCAGGGTCACGCCGGCAGCCTTGAGCCGCTGCCGCTCCAGCATCACCTCACGCCAGTGGGCGATGGCCTCGCGCGGGAGCCCCTCGGGCACCGGCCGGCCGCCGAGGACGTGGGCCGACACCGCGAAGTAGGTCCGGTCCGCCTCGGGCGGCAGCAAGCCGGCGTCCTCCCAGTCGTAGAGCCAGACCGCACCCCGGTGGTCCCGCCGCAGGTTCCACGGCGACACGTCGCCGTGGGCCGGCGTCCCGTCACCCGGCCCGGCGAAGCCGGCCACGATCTCGCGGACCTCGTCGAACAGTCCGGCCGGAGGGTCGAAGACGGGCGAGTGGGGGCGGGTGAAGACGGCCTCCTGGAGGGACCACCACCACTCGCCGTGGGACCCGTGCCCGAGCGGGCCCGGCGCCCGGAAGGTCCGCGGTCGGGCGTCCCGGACGGCGGCCAGGGCCTCCTGCTCGCGCTCCAGCGAGCCAGCGGACGGTCGCAGCTTGACGACGCCGGCAGGGCTCCCGTCCGGCCGGGTCGCGATCATCGTCAGCCCGACTCGGCGCACCTGCCGCCGCCGGTAGACGGCGACGCTGCCGATCGGCCCCACGACGTCTTCCCACTGGCGCACCAGAGCCACCCACTCGTCGACGTCACACGGAAGGTCGAGCAGCTCGCGGCGTCCGGGCAGCACCCGCGCGCCGAGCAGGCCGATGACCGTGCAGGCGACGCGTTGAGCCCGGATCACCGACGGCTTGCACGCGGTGTACATCGTGACTCCGAGGGCCGCGGCTCGGCGGTCGTCGAGCGGGAGGAGGACTCCGGAACCCTGGCGAGGAAAGGCCTTCATCCATGTCGCGTCGCCGACGACCGGACTCTCCCCGTGGGTCACGGCCGTAGCCTCTCACGTCGGGCGCGAAGGCCTCCGCGCTCCGGGCCGTCGTCGGGTCACCCGCCCCCGGCTCCCTATGCTGATCCCCCACGTCCCCGATCGGAGGAGCGCGCCGTGTCCCGGACGGTCCTGATCGCCAACCCCTCGCTGGACGTGTACGGCGCCGATCTGCAGATGGTCGAGAGCGTGAAGGGGATGCGCGACGCCGGCTGGAAGGTCGTCGTCGCCTCGCCCACTCCGGGCCCGCTCGCCGAGCGGCTGACCGAGCTCGGGGCCGAGGTCCGGGTGGTGCCCTACCCGGTGCTGCGGCGTGCCGACAGCAGCGTGGCCGGTCTCCTCCGGCTGGGCGTGTCGGCCCTCGCCGCGCTCCCACGCATGCGACGCCTGGCCAGGTCGGTGGGTCCGGACGTCTGCTACGTCAACACCGTCACCCTGCCGTGGTGGCTCGTCGCCGGCCGGCGACGCGGAGTGCCGGTGGTCTGCCACGTCCACGAGGCCGAGCCCGACGTACGAGCCTCCGTGCGCAGGGCCATGGCCTCTCCTCTCCTGCTGGCGACGGCCGTGCTCGTGAACAGCCGGACCTCTCTCGACACGTTGTGCGACAGCCTTCCGCGACTGCGCTCCCGGAGCCGGCTGGTCTACAACGGCGTGCCGGGGCCGGACCCGGATCCCGAGCCTCCGGCCCTGGGCCGCCCGATCCGCATCGTCTCCGTGGGTCGGTTGTCGCCGCGCAAGGGGCCCGACCTCGCGCTCGAGGCCACGGCGCTGCTCGTCGCCGAGGGGTACGACGTGGCGCTCGAGCTGTGCGGGACCGTCGTACCGGGGCAGGAGGCGTTCCTCGCCGACCTCGAGCGCCGGGCCGACCGGCCCGACCTGCAGGGACGGGTGACCTTCACCGGGTACGCATCGCCGATCTGGCCCGCGCTGGCACGTGCCGACCTCTTCCTGGCGCCGGCCCGGGCCGAGCCGTTCGGCAACGCGGTCGTCGAGGCGCAGCTCGCGGAGCGGCCCGTCGTCGCGACTGCGCAGCAGGGACACCTCGAGACGGTGGCCGACGGGGAGACGGGGCTGCACGTACGGACCGAGGATCCGGCCGCCATGGCACGGGCCCTGGCCCGGCTCATCGACGACCCCGCCCTGGCGCGCTCGCTCGCGGTCGCGGGGCGGGAGCGCGCCACCGTCCTGTTCGGAGCCGAGCGCTACCGCACCGACATCCGCACCGCGCTCGAGGACCTGCTCGACGGGTGACGCCCCGCGGGCTGCAGGCTCCCTGGTCGGCGCCTTCACCGAACGGACGGCGGCGCGCAGGCGCCGCGGCTACCCTGACCGCGGACCGAGACCCGGCAACCCGGAGGAACCACCATGACCGACCGCACGGACGCGCGCAGGGCGCCCTGGGTGGTCGCGGCCGTCGTCGCCGTCGTCGTCGTGGCCGGGCTGGTGACCTGGATGGTCACCCGGCATCACGACGACACGACGTCCGGCGCCGGCGCCGGTCCCTCGTCGACCGCCCCCGCGTCGACGCCGACGCACCCCAGCGACGTGCCGAGCACCAGTCTCGGGACGTCGCTGACACCCGGCAGCGGAGGCACCGAGCCCACGCACGCGGTCCGCACCACACGCGCCGTTCCTCTCGACGCCACGGCCGACTTCGGCACCGGGCTGACCGTGCGGATCACCCGGATCACCCCGGTCGCCGGCAAGGCCACCGCGCCGGGCGAGGTCGACGGCCCCGCCCTGCGCATCGCCCTCGAGGCCCACAACACCGGCCGGCACCCGATCTCGCTCGACGGCTCGGTCGTCTTCGTCTCCTACGGTCCTGACCGCACGCCCGCGACCGAGCTCTCGTCCGGCGAGCGGCGGTTCCGTGGGTCCGTGGCCCCCGGTGGCACCCGGGCGGCGACCTACGTGTTCACGGTGCCCAAGGACCAGCGCGGCGACGTCCGCGTGGAGGTCAGCTACACGGGCCGGGCACCCACCGTCGCCCTGCAGGGCAGCGCCTGACCCCCCTGGACCGACTAACCCCCTGGCCCGGCCGGACCAGCCCGAACCCCGGGTTTATCCCCGATATTCGGCACGGTGACGGTGCAGCGCCGTTGCTACGATCGGGCATAGCCGGCGCCGGGGGGGTGCGCGGCAGCAGTGGGGGGAACGAGTCTCATGGGCTCAGGTCATTCAGTCCTGTCGTCGTCTGTGCGCCGAGGGGTCGGCTTCGTCGCGTCCACGGCCCTGGTCGTGGCAGCCGCGTTCACGATCACCGCAGCGCCGGCCTCGGCCGACACCGCGCCTGTCGACCCGTCCGACGCGTCGAACCCGCCGACGGTCACCGCCGACGGCCTGCCGACGGCGCAGATCGACGGTGTGGCCTGGTCGCAGGCGATCGCCGGGAACACCGTCTACGTCGGCGGCCTCTTCACCCACGCACGCCCGGCCGGGGTGGCCGTGGGCGGCGCCGGTGAGGTCGTGCGCAACAACCTGATGGCCTACACACTGTCCACGGGGCAGCTCGTCGGCTCGTTCGCGCCCGACGTGAACGCGCAGATCCGCACGGTCGCCACGTCGCCCGACGGCACGCGCGTCTACGTCGGCGGCGACTTCACCACCATCGACGGTGTCGCACGGAGCCGGATCGCAGCGTTCAACGCCCAGACCGGGGCGCTCATCTCCACGTTCGCGCCCCCGGTCAACTACAACGTCTACTCCATCGCGGCGACCAACTCGACCGTCTACGTCGGCGGTGACTTCCAGGGCGTCGGCACCCACGACCGCCACTACCTGGCGGCGTTCAACGCGTCCAACGGCGCCCTGCTCGACTGGGCTCCCGACGCCGAGGGTGGCCGGGTCTGGGCCCTCGCGCTCAGCCCCGACGGCACCAAGGTCGCCGTCGGCGGCCAGTTCACGACCCTCAACGGCTCCTCCAACCCCGGCTACGGGCTGGGCATGGTCGACGCGGTGACCGGTGCGAGCCTGCCGATGGCGATCAACACCGACGTCCGCAACGGAGGCGACGACACCGGCATCACCACGCTCGAGACGTCGGGCAACAACCTCTACGGCGGCGGCTACACCTTCGGCAGCGGCGGGACGCTCGAGGGCAACTTCTCGGCGAGCTGGGACGGCGGCACGACCAACTTCATCAACGACTGTCACGGCGACAGCTATGCCGTGTACCCGACCGGGAGCGTCGTCTACGCCGTCGGGCACACCCACTACTGCGGCAACATCGGCGGTTTCCCCGACACCACGCCCCGCACCTGGCACCGCGGGACGGCGTTCGGCATCGTCCCGACGGGCCTCACCATCAAGGACCCCTACGGCTACCACAACTTCCAGGGCCTGCCGCACAGCCGGCTGCTCAACTGGTACCCCACCATCAACGAGGGCACGTTCACGGGCATGAAGCAGGGCGCCTGGGCGGTGACGGGCAGCAGCAACTACATCGTGATGGGCGGCGAGTTCACCAAGGTGAACGGCAAGGCCCAGCAGGGCCTCATCCGCTTCGCCAGCTCCTCGGTCGCTCCGAACGCGATCGGACCCGACCTGTTCAACACCACCTGGCCGATCCGCGTCACCAGCACGGCGTCCGGCACGGCCCGGATCAACTGGACGACCAACGAGGACGAGGACAACGAGAACCTCACCTACAGGGTCTACCGCGACGTCTCGACCAAGGCCGGTCTGGTCTACACGACCAGCGCCTCCGCCCAGTTCTGGAACGGCTACACCCTCGGCTACACCGACACGGGGCTGGCGCCCGGTTCGACCCACCAGTACCGCGTCACGGCGGTCGACGCCTTCGGCAACACCGCCAACAGCCCCTGGACCTCGGTGACGGTCGGCTCGTCGGGCAGCCTGACGCCCTACGTGCAGGCGGTGTACAACAGCCAGCCGCTCGACTTCTGGCGCTTCGACGAGGCCAGCGGCACGAACGCCGCCGACCTCGTGGGCACGAACCCGATGACGACCGGCTCCGGTGTGACCCACACCAGCGGCGGCCTGGCGGGCGACCCCGACACGGCCGGCAGCTTCAACGGCGCCTCGAACGGGATCGCCTACACGACGCCGAAGCTGGCGCCGCTGAACACCCTGACCCTGGACGGATGGTTCAAGACCAGCACCACCCAGGGCGGCAAGCTGATCGGCTTCGGTGACAAGCAGACGACGTCGTCGACCAACAACGACCGCCACATCTACATGGACAACGCGGGCCACATCCTCTTCGGGGTCAACAACGGCACCCGTCAGACGGTCGCCAGCCCGGGTACCTACCGCAACAACGCCTGGCACTACGTCGCGGCGACCCTGTCGTCGGCCGGCATGAAGCTCTACGTCGACGGGGCACTGGTCGCTTCGCGCAGCGACGTGACCAACGGTCTCGACGCTCCCTGGGGCTACTGGAGGATCGGCGGCGACAACCTCACGTCGTGGACGAGCAGGCCGACGAGCAGCTACTTCGCGGGCGCGCTCGACGACTTCGCGATCTACCCGCGCGAGCTCTCGGCCTCCGAGATCGCCACCCACTACAGCGCCGGCACGGGCGCGAACATCGCTCCCACGGCAGGCTTCACGGCCACGCCCACCGACCTCACGACCGCGTTCGACGCGGGCACGTCCACGGACATCGACGGCACGGTCGCGTCGTACGCCTGGGACTTCGGGGACGGCCAGACCGGCACCGGTGCGACTCCGAGCCACACCTACGCCGCGGCGGGGACCTACAACGTCACCCTGACGGTCACCGACAACGGTGGCAGCACGGGGACGGTCACGAACCCGGTCACGGTGCTGGCGGCCAACGTGCTGCCCACGGCGGCGTTCACGTCGTCCGGACAAGGGCTCACCGCCACGCTCGACGGCACGTCCTCGACCGACAGCGACGGCTCCATCGCGTCGTACTCCTGGACCTTCGGTGACGGCACGACCGGGACCGGTGCGGTGGTCAACCACACGTACGCCGCGCCCGGCAAGTACGCCGTGAAGCTGCTGGTCAAGGACAACCGCAACGGTGCGGCCTCGGTGACCAAGAACGTCACCGTGACCTCGCCGCCGACGGCCGCGTTCACGTCGTCGACCACGAACCTCGTGGCGTCCTTCAACGGGAGCGGCTCGTCCGACAGCGACGGCACCATCGCGTCCTACGCCTGGACGTTCGGCGACGGCACCGCCGGGACCGGGGTGTCGCCCAGCCACACCTACGCCGTCCCCGGCACCTACTCGGTGACCCTGACGGTGACCGACAACCAGGGCAGCACGGGAACCGTCAGCAACCCGGTCTCGGTGAGCGCGGCGAACGTCGCCCCGACGGCGTCGTTCACCACCGCGCGCGACCGACTCACCGTCAGCGCCGATGCGAGCGGGTCCAGCGACTCCGACGGCTCCATCACCGCCTATCAGTGGAACTGGGGCGACGGGTCGACCGACACGGGCGTGAAGCCCAGCCACACCTACGGCGCCGGCGGCACCTACACGATCACCCTGACGGTGACCGACGACGACGGTGCGAAGGGCAGCATCAGCAAGCAGGTGACGGCCAACGTCCCCACGCCCTTCGCCCTCGACGCCTTCACCCGAACCGTGAGCAGCAACTGGGGCACGGCCGACCTGGGTGGCGCCTGGACGAAGTCGGGCACGGCGACGAACTTCAATGTCGCGGGCGGTGTCGGCACCATCCGGATGTCGGCCGCCGGCAACGGGCCGAGCGTGACCCTGGGGTCGGCCTCGTCCTCCGACACCGAGGTCGACCTGGGCATGTCCCTGGACAAGGCGGCCACGGGCGCCGGCACGCTGATCTCCGTGGAGCCGCGTCGCGTGGCATCCGGTGACGGGTACTTCGCGCAGGTCAAGTACCTCGCCGACGGTTCCGTGTCGGTGCTGCTCAACAAGCGGGTCGGCGGCACGACGACGGTCCTGGCCACGGCGCCGGTCAGCGGCCTCAGCGTGTCCCCGGGTGACGTGCTCGACATCCGTGCGCAGGTCACCGGGACGTCGCCGACGACGCTGCGGGCGAAGGTGTGGAAGGACGGCTCGAGCGAGCCGTCCGCGTGGGCGGTCACCGCGACCGACAGCGCCGCCAGCCTGCAGTCGGCCGGGTTCCTGGCGCTCACCGCCTACCTCTCCGGTACGGCGACCAACGCGCCCCAGGTGGCCTCGTTCGACAACCTGTGGGCCGGCCCGACCAGCTGACCCCACGGCGTCGGCACCCCGATCGCGCACGTCCCGGCAGCCCGTCCGTGACCCCGGCCGGGGTGGCTGGGGCGTCCGCGATTTGGGACCGGCACGACCGACTTTGCTACGGTGCCGAGCACGAACTTTTCCGTTCGGGGGCGCGTGAAGTGAGTTACGGGGGATTCAACCAACCGGCAGACACACTTCTGGAGAGTGGCTTCAATGGGCTCCATGCACTCCGCCCCGACGTACGTCGCAGCGGGCGCACTGGTCGCAGCGATGGGCCTGGCGGCCCCGGCGACCGCGTTCGATCCCACCCGAGAGACAGCCTCGGCGTCGGCCTCGGCACCGCGCGCGGTCTACGTCTCGGTCCACGGCAGTGACCGCAGCAGCGGGACCTCCCAGCATCCGCTGCGCACGATCCAGGCCGCGATCAACCGTGCGCCCGCGGGCGGCACGGTCGTCGTACGCCCCGGTCGCTACCACGAGGGCCTCACGATCGCGGGCAAGGACGGCCTGACCCTGCGTGCGGCCAAGCGTGGCACGGTCTGGGTCGACGGCACGAGCCGGGTGAAGCGCTGGCAGCACAGCGGGTCGGCCTGGGTCCACTCGAACTGGAGCTACCAGTTCAATGCGAGCCCCACGTTCTCCTGGAACGCTCCGGACAACCCGAACGCCAACTGGAGCTTCGTGAACCCCGCCCATCCGATGGCGGCCCATCCCGACCAGGTCTTCGTCGACGGTCACTCGTTGCGTCAGGTGCGCTCGCAGGCCGCTGTCCGCCGCGGCCGCTTCTACGTCGACTACGCGACGAACAAGCTCTACGTCGGCACGAACCCTACGGGCCGCGACGTCCGCGCCAGCACCATCGCCAAGGCGATGAGCATCCAGAGCAGCGGCGTCACGGTGGACGGCATCAACGTGCGTGGCTTCGCACCCTCCGTACCGAACATGGGTGCGATCACCGTGGAGCGACCGCACGTGCTCCTCACGCACATGATCGTCCGCGACATGTCGACGACCGGCGCCTTCGTGATGTCGACCCACGACCAGCTGCGCCACGTCTCCTTCCGTCACAACGGGTTGATGGGCTTCATGGCCACCCACGCGACCGGCCTACGGGTCGACCACGTGTGGGCGATCAACAACGACACCGAGCTCTTCAACCAGTCCCCTGCCGCCGGCGGCGCCAAGATCGGTCGCACCACCGACGTCCGGGTGACGAACAGCCGCTTCTCCCACAACCACGCCAACGGCCTGTGGTTCGACGAGTCGTCCTATCGCATCCAGGTGATCCACTCACGGATGAAGGACAACAGCGGGCACGGGATCTCCGTCGAGATCTCCGGCCACGCCCTCATCGCCGGCAACCTGATCGTCAGCAACGGCGGGAACGGCATCAAGATCAACGACACCGACAACGTCGAGCTGTGGAACAACACCTTCGTCGGCAACGCCCGGCCCATCGCCGTGCTCCAGGACAACCGCGACGTGAACCCCGGCGGCAGCTATCACGACCCCCACCTCCCGTTGTCGTTCGTGACCCGCCACATCACGATCGCCAACAACATCGTGGCGCGCGCCGGCGCTGGGTCCGACTGCGCGCTGTGCGTGCAGGACTACACCCACCGCTTCACCGCCGAGAACCTCGACGTCCAGGCCAACGGCAACGCCTACCAGCGCAGCGACGCGCGCACGCCTGCACGCCTGGTGCTCTGGTCGAGGGGCTCCGGGTCACCCGCCCTGTTCTCCACGATCACCGACTTCCGCGCCGCCACGGGGCAGGAGGCCTCACACCTCGCGCTCAACGGCAAGCGTGCCGTCACCCGGACCTTCCGTCCGACGGCGATCGTCCAGCGGCGTGCGAACCAGGTCGCTCAACCCCTGCCGGCCGACATCGCGAGTGCGTGCGGCCGCAGCCCCGGTGGTCGCTGGCTGGGCGCCTGGTTCGGCGCCTGAGTCGAACGCGGGCGTGGGTCGCGCCCACGACACCTGCGCGTCGAGCGGGCGTCGCCGACCGCTGTAGCGTCCGTGGATGGAGAAGCCGTTGCGAAGGCGCTGGAGCAGCTCCTCGTAGCCCGCGGCCACGTCGTCCCACCGGTAGCGCTGCCGGGCGCGCTCGCGCAGCGACCAGCCCTTGAGCAGCATCTCGCCGGAGGTCAGCTCGGCCTTGCGGACCCGCTCGGCGACGTCGGCGGCGGTCTGGAAGTACTCACCCTCGACGCCCACGACCTCGCGGTTGAAGTCCACGTCGAAGGCGATCACGGCCGTGCCCGCCCCCATGGCCCGGAGCAGCGACGGGTTCGTCCCGCCGACCGAGTGCCCGTGCAGGTAGGTCAGTGCGTTGGCGTAGAGCTCGTCCAGCTGCTCCTGGTCCCACACGCCCCCGAGGAGCCGGATCCGCGGGTCGCCCGCCGCGGCCGCCTCGATGGCGGCGGTGTACTCGTCGGCGTACGGCGCCGAGCCGACCACGACCAACGGCAGCTCCGCATCGGACCGGTGGTGGCCCTCGACGATCTCGAGGACGTGGTTCTCGGGCTCGAAGCGAGCGACGACCAGGTGGTACTCGTGCGGCCGGAGGCCGAGCTCCTCGATCCGAGCCGAGCCCGGCTCGTCCTGCACCGGAGCACCGTAGGTCAGCAGCTCGGTCTCGGCGCCGAACTCGTCGGCGTAGTAGTCGGAGATGCCGCGGGCGTCGGCGATCAGCGCATCGGCCATCCGCACCGACATCGCCTCGACCGCCCGGTAGTAGCGGCGACCGAGGCCCTGCCACTTCGAGCGCTTCCACTCCAGCCCGTCCACGTGGACCGCGACCGGGATGCCGCGCGCACGCAGCGCGGGCACGAACGGCGCGTTGGCGGCGTTGAACACGATGGCGGCGTCGACCTTGTCCTTGGCGACCAGGTGGGCCACCGAGAGCCCGGTGTGGCTCAGCGTCTCGAGCGTCTTGCGGCGCGCGGCCGGGAGGTGCACGAGCTCCATCCCCAGGTGCGTGCGCTGGCTCGGGTCCTCGGCACCTCGGCAGTAGACCACCACCTCGTGCCCTCGGGCCACCAGTCGTTGCCCGATCTCCTCGATCGCCGTCTCGAAGCCGCCGTACCGAGCCGGCACTCCCCTGGTACCGATCATTGCCACGCGCATGTCTGTCTGCCCCCCCAGGCGTCCATCACGTCGGTCGGTCAGCGGTCCCGGGTGACATCGCTGTCACCCAGGCGCAAGGCCCACCCGACGTCGAGCGCAGGCCCCCCCGCACGCGATGTCTCGCCATCAAGGTACTGACAGTACGGGCGTCGGACATCGCCGGAATTGTGGATCATCCAGCAGCGGCCCACGTCGTTCGGCGGTGCGTGGTACGGCTCCGGCGGCCGGAGGTCCCGGCGGGTGCCTCGGTCGACTCCTCGTCGCTCGGCGGGGTCCAGCCCAGCTGGTGGGCCAGCCCTACGGCGGTCAGCTGCGAGCCGACCTGGAGCTTGTCGAGGATCGCCTTCACCTGGGTTCGGACCGTGGACTCCGACACGACCCGCGACCGGGCGATGTCCATGACCTGCTTGCCGGCCATCAGCTGCCCCAGGACCTCGGCCTCGCGCCGGGTCATCCGGCTGAACTTGGCGCGCAGCTCGCGGTGTGCCTCGGTGGCCTCGTGGTAGCAGGCGACGAGCTCGTCGCGCTCGGAGCGGGACATGACGGGCAGGCCCCGGCGCTGCCGCTCGACCGCGTCGACGATCTGGGTGAACGGGGCGGACTTGGAGATGACCGCTCGGGCACCCTTCGTCAGCGCCTCGCCGCGGCGGGCCCGGTCGGCCGAGCCGGTCACGACGATCACGGAGCGGTGGGCGCTCGCGAGGGTCGTCAGCAGCCGCATCGTGTCGCCGACCACGCCCAGGTCGAGGTCGAGCAGCACGAGGTGCGGACGGGTGCTGACGATGGTGCGGCCGAGCTGCGGGAACGTCGTCGTGGGCAGCTCCGGGATCACGCTCCGGGCATCCACCGACTGGCTGCGCAGGGCGATCACGAGGGCGTCGGCGAACAGGGCGTGGTCGTCCACCACGGTCACCCGGAACGGCAGCGTGCTCATGCGGCACCGCCGAGCTCGATCGCCGGCAGGACGATCTCGAAGCGGGCGCCCCGCTCGCGCTCGGAGTCGAGACCGAGGCTCCCGCCGAGGTCCTGGACGAGGTCGCGGGCGATCGAGAGACCCAGACCCTGGCCCGGCGAGTCCTCCCGGCGAGCGCCGCGTTCGAAGATCTGCTGGCGGAACGCTGCGGGCACTCCCGGCCCGCGGTCGCTCACGCTGAGGCACACCTGGCCCCCGGTCTCGGCGACCTCGATCCGGGCCGGTGTGCCGGCGTGACGCGCCGCGTTCACCAGCAGGATGTTGAGCACCTCCACGAGCTCGTCGCGGTGGCCGCGCACCTGGTGGCCGCTCGGTGTCCAGAGCACCTGCTGACCGGCCGCGGTGCGGGCCACGACGACGTCCTCGATCAACGAGTCGAGGTCGAGGAGCTCCGCGTCGCCGGCGTCCGTCGAGGCGCCGGGCTCGGCGACGAGACGCTGGAGGCGCTCGATCTCCGCCACCAGCATCGTCTCGAGCCGGTGTCGGGCGTCGTCCGTGACGGCGACCTCCGGGTCGGCCAGGACGTGCATCGCTCCCGCGAGCCCCGCCAGCCCGGAGCGGATCGCGTGGAGCTGGTCCTCGACCGCCACCGTGGTGACGTCCTGGGCCTGCTCGGTGCGTGCGCTCGTTGCATGGCATCGGCCGGCGCCGTGATGACGGCCGGTGTGTCGGTGCCCCCCACGGGCACCGAGGTGCCCGCTCCCTGTGAACAGCATTCTCATGTGATGTTTTCCCCCACTGCGCCGGCGGATGCCGGCCTGATGTGCCCGATCAGTCGTCCCCCGACGACTCGGTCCCCCGTGGCCACCCCTTCAGGCGGTCCGGATCGGACCGGACAGTTTCCCTAGTAATACATAGCACGGGCCCCATTGCCCGTTGTGATGGTGCTGTGCCGCGAGGTCCCCATGTCAGTACGCCCCGTTCCCGCGGACCACGGCGTCCACGGTGCGGAGACAGATCAGGGCGTCGTCCACCAGACGCCAGTTGTCGGCATAGTGCAGGTCGTAGGCCAGCCCGGACTCCCACGACAGGTTGGAGCGTCCGCTGACCTGCCACAGACCGGTCATCCCGGGCTTGACGGCCAGGCGACGCAGCTCCACGTCGTCGTACTCCGCGACCTCGGCCGGCAGCGCCGGGCGGGGCCCGACCAGCGACATCTCGCCCCGCACGACGTTCAGGAGCTGAGGCAGCTCATCCAGAGACGTGCGCCGCAGGAAGTGGCCGACCCGGGTGACGCGCGGGTCGTCGTGGATCTTGAAGAGCGGACCAGAGCCCTCGTTCCGCTCCAGCAGCGCTGTGCGGTCGCGTTCGGCGTGCACGCTCATGGTGCGGAGCTTGAAGATGCGGAAGTAGGCCCCGTCCTGGCCGACGCGCGTCTGGCGGAAGAACCCCGGCCCACGCGAGTCGAGGCGCACCATGACCACGAGGACGGCCAGCACCGGCGACAACAGGGCCAGGAGCAGCGCCGCGCCGATCCGGTCGACGGCGGACTTGCAGCCCCGGGCGAGGGCGGACGGAGCCGGGTCGGCGAGGTGCACGAACGTCGCGCCGCCGTAGGACGTGGCGTGGAGGCGGTGCGGTGCGGCCGAGTCGGCGACATCGACGACCGCGAGCCCGACCGGTGACTTCTCCAGGAGCCACCCGAGCCGCCGGAGGTCCGGCCCCTGGACACCGCGGCCGGGCGAGACGACCACCAGGTCGGCGCGCCAGACCTCGGCCCAGTGGGCGACGTCGTCGACGCCGGTGACGGTCGGGACGCCGGCGATGATGCGGGGCTCGCTCCCGTCGATGTCGGGCTCGGTGAGCAGGCCACCGACCACGTGCACGTGGTCACCCGATGCCCAGCGCATCGCGCCACGGCTGATCGCGGAGCGGTCACCCACCACCACGACCCGAGCGGGGCCGCGCGCGGCGGATCGCAGGGCGGTCGTCGCGGCGATCGCCACGCCGGACACGGCCAGCGCGACGGCGGACCGGGTCAGGGCGCCGGTGTCGGCCAGCCCGGCGCCGGCGGCGAGCCCGACCACGCCGTAGGCCACGGCGAGCTCCCCGACCAGCGACCCGAGCTCGGGACGACCGTGGCGGGTCATCGCGGCACGTCGGCGGTAGACGATGGCCAGGGAAGCCACGGCCACCCAGGCCGTGACGAGAACGGAGAGCCCGAGCCAGAGAGACGCGGCGAGCCCGAGGACCACCACCGTCATCGCCTGCAGGGCGAGCGGGCTCTCGAGCCCGACCGGCTCGGTCCGTGGCTCGGACACCGCGGCGAGTGCGCCCGTCGACACCGCGTGCAGCGGCTGCGGCGTCACCTCGGGCACGGCCACCGGTGGACCCACGAACTGGGTCACCTGAACGCCCGTGCTCCACGCACGTGCGTCTCCCATGTCATTTCTCATTGCGGCTCCCCCGAACCACTTGTGGCAAGGCCACACAGCCGCAAAAGCATGTCCCCCGACAGCTCTCGCCCATCCGCTCGTGGCGGTTGGAAGCCCCCCTCGGCTGTAGCGTCATTCTCACGGTAGGAGTGAGGAAAGCGCCAGTCGCGGACGTAAATCTCTCGAAATCACCCCGACTGACCAGGAAATGTCACCCCTACGGGCCAGGGGTACGTCAGGAATTGAACCTCGACTGGGTCGCCGCGAGCCCGTCGGTCACCAGGGACTCGACCGCGTCCGCGGCGAGGACGACCTGGAGGGGCAGGGCCTTGCGCTCGGTCGCGGAGTAGTTCGACAGCACGAAGTCGGCGACGTCCTGACGGCCGGTCGGACGGCCGATCCCGATCCGGACCCGGTAGAAGTCGCCGGTGCCGAGCGCGGCTCGCATCGAGCGCACGCCGTTGTGGCCGTTGTCGCCGCCGCCGAGCTTGACGCGCATCGAGTCGAAGGGGAGGTCGAGCTCGTCGTGGACCGCCACGATCCGCTCGGTCGGGACCTTGTAGAACGACGCCAGCTGCTTCACCACGCCACCGGTCTCGTTCATGTAGGTGCGCGCGCGGACCAGCACGATCCGGGGTACGTCGGCACCCGGTGTCCCGAACCGGCCCTCGACCACCTCGGCGCGCCCCGACTTGTGGGCGCGGAACGGCGCGCCCATCCGCTCCGCCAGCTCGGAGGTCACCAGGTAGCCGACGTTGTGCCGGTGGCCGGCGTACGACGGACCGGGGTTGCCGAGGCCGACGACGAGCCACGCGTCGCCTGTCGCCATGTCAGTGCTTCCTGTCGCGTCCGCGCCCGACCGGGGGTGCCGCACGCGCAGCCACCCCGGTCGGCGCGGCAGCCTCACTCGGCGGAGTCGCCCTCGGCAGCGGCGTCGCCCTCGGCGGAGCCGGCCTCGGCGCCCTCGCCCTCGGCAGCGGCGCTCTCGTCGGAGACCTCGTGCGTGATGCCGGCGTCGGCCTCGGCCTCGGCCAGCTCGGCCTCGAGGGCCTCGGCGCTCTGCGCCTGGGTCACGTTGACGACCAGCGTCTCGGGGTCGACCAGGAGCGTGGTGCCCTCCGGCAGCTGCAGGTCGGAGGCGTGGATCTGGGTGCCCACCTCGGCGCCCTCGACGGACACCTCGATGTACTCGGGGATGTTGGTGGCCTCGGCCTCGACCTGCACGGTGGCGTTCTCGGTGACGACCAGCGTCTCGGAGACGGCGTCGCCGACCACGTGCACCGGTACGTCGACGGTGACCTTCTCACCCTTGCGGACGGCGACGAAGTCGATGTGCTCGAGCACCCGGCGCAGCGGGTCGACCTGGATCTCGCGGGCCAGGGCGAGCTGCGGCTTGCCGTCGATGTCGAGCTCGAGCAGCGCGTTCGCACCACCGTGCTTGAGCGCCATCATCGTGCTGTGACCCGGCAGGGTCAGGTGCATCGGGTCGTTGCCGTGGCCGTAGACCACGGCCGGGATCTTGTCCTCGCGGCGGATCCGGCGGGCCGCGCCCTTGCCGAACTCGGTACGCATCTCCGCGGTGATCTTCTCGGCCATCTCGTCCTGCTCGTTTCTCGTCGTGGTCGTCCTGCGGGTGCAGGTGTGACCGGGATGTCGGTGGGCCACGGACGAGAAAACGCCGCGCGACCGGGTCAGCGCGGCGTTGGGACAGCCGCCGCCCTGTCGATCACGGACACCCGGACGGGCCGGGTTCCCTCGCCGAGGCAACTGCAGAAGTCTAGACAGTGCCGGCGTCGGGTGACGAATCCTCGTGACCCGGCCGGCCTGGGTGGTCGGGTTGGAAAAGTCCCGGCCCAGCGGGTTCGCGACTGCCGGGTCTTCCCCTAGTGTCGGACGAGTGTCTCTGACCTACACCGAAGCACTCGCCCGGGCCGCCCGCATCTCCGGCGTCTCCTACCGCATCGACCTCGACCTGACCTCGAGGGAGTCCTACGGCTGCCGCACGACGGTGGCCTTCGAGCTGGCCGACCCTGCCTCTCCCACGTTCCTGGAGCTGGCGAACGCCTCCGAGCTCCGGCTGACCGTGAACGGTGCGGCGGTCGAGGGGCCGTCGTACGACGGGACGCGGATCGCCCTGCACGACCTGGCCCCGCACAACGAGGTGGTGGTCGAGGCGCGGATGCCCTACGTCAACGACGGCGACGGCATGCACACCGTCACCGACCCCGCCGACGACGCGACCTACGTGGCGGCGTACGCCGGGATGGACCTGGCACACCGTGTCTTCGCGTGCTTCGACCAGCCCGACCTCAAGGCGCCGATCTCGCTGACCGTGCAGGCTCCCGACGCGTGGACCGTCCTCGGCAACGGCCGCCTCGAGTCGCACGAGGGAACCACGTGGTCGTTCACCACGACGCCGCCGATCTCGACGTACCTCTTCACCGTCTGCGCGGGCCCGTGGCACTCCCGCACCTGGGAGCACGCCGGCCTGCCGTTCGGCTGGCACGCCCGTGCCTCGCTCGCGACCGAGCTCGACCGCGACTTCGACAACATGCGCGAGGTCACCGAGGCCTGCTTCGACTTCTACACGCGCACCTTCGACGAGCCCTACCCGTTCGACTCCTACGACCAGGTGATGGGCCCGGGCCACAACTGGGGGGCGATGGAGACCGCAGGGTGCGTCACCTTCCGTGACGAGTACCTGCCGCGCAACGAGCCGGACGCCGGCGAGCTGGTCGACCGCGCCACGGTGATCGCCCACGAGATGGCCCACATGTGGTTCGGCGACCTGGTGACCATGAAGTGGTGGCAGGACACCTGGCTCAACGAGTCGTTCGCCGACTTCATGGGCTATCACGTGGCGCACGAGGCCGGCGTGCTCGGCTCGTGGCCGGACTTCTCGCTGAACCGCAAGCCGACCGGTTACGCCGCCGACGGGCGCCGTTCGACCCACCCGATCGCCGAGGACGCCGAGCACCTGGTCGACGTCGACACGGCGTTCAACAACTTCGACATGATCACCTACGCCAAGGGCGCCTCGGTGCTCCACCAGCTCGTGATCTGGCTGGGCTGGGACACCTTCGTCAAGGGCACCAACGTCTACCTGTCCCGTCACCGCTTCGGCAACGCCGAGCTGGCCGACTACCTCGAGGCCCTCGACTCGGTCACCGACCGCGACGTCCGCAGCTGGGCCGAGGCCTACCTGCGCACCACCGGCTTCGACACGATCCGGGTGACACGCGACGGCGACGTGCCGGTGCTCGAGCGGGAGGGCTCGCGGCCCCACCGGTTCAGCGTCGTCGGCCTCGACGAGTCGGGCGCGGGCGCCGGCCGGATGGTCGACCTCGACGACGAGCCGCAGGCGTTGCCGGAGCTCGCCGGCCAGGCCGTGCTCCCCAACGCCCGGGACGAGGCGTACGCCGCGATCCTCCTCGACCCGCTGTCCTGGCAGGCCGCGATCGACGGACTGTCGGGGCTGTCCGACCCGCTGCTGAGGGCGGTCACGTGGACCAACGCGTGGACGCGCGTCCGCACCGGCCAGGCCCCGCTGGGCGACTACCTCACGCTCGCGCAGCGCCACCTCGCCGCCGAGACCGATCCGGTGGTGTTCGACAGCGTCGTGCGCAGGCTGTGGCGCCAGGTCCTCCCGCAGTGGACCTCACCCGAGTCCCACCCCGAGGCGGAGCGGGTCGTCGCCGACGCGTGCGCAGCCGCCCTGGAGGCCGGCGACGCCGACCGAGCGTTGTCCGCCATGCGCGGCGTCGCCCGGACCACCGGCGACGCCGACCTGCTGCGCCGATGGCTCGACTCCGGCGAGGCGCGCGCCGGGCTCGAGGTCGACCGCGACACCCGGTGGCTCGCCGTACGTCGGCTCGTGGTGCTCGGCGCCGCCGGCGAGGAGCTGGTGGCCGCCGAGGCGTCCGCCGACCGCTCGTCGAGCGGTCACCAGTCGTCGCTCGCCGCGCTCGCCAGCCGGCCCGACCCGGCCGCCAAGGCCGAGGCCTGGGAGGGGATCATCGACCCCGCCGTGTCGAACCGCGACTTCGAGGCCCTGGTGACCGGGCTGTGGACGGCGGGTCAGCACGACCTGGTCGCGCCGTACGTCGCTCGCTACCTCGAGGACGCACCCACGGTCGCCGAGCGCGGGCAGGCCTTCGCCCAGGAGGTCGCCTTCGCCGCGCCGCGGATGCCGATGGCGCTCGACCGGCTCCAGCAGCTGCGCGACGACATCGAGGCCGCCTCGGAGCAGACCCACCACACCGTTCTGCGCCGCGGCTGGCGCGACACCGTGGACGACTACGACATCGCCCTCAGGGTGCGTGCCGCCGGGTAGGGCGTCCGTTCGTCGAGCCTGTCGAGACGCTGGTCACCGCCCCAGGCATCGCCACCGGATTTCGACGCGCTCGCATGACCTCGTTCCTCGGTCACGTCGCTTGCTCAATCTTCGCTCGCGCACGCGTGCCCTCGTTCCTCGGGCTGCGCTGCTCGCTACGCGTGCCCGTCGAACATCTTGGTGACCGAGCCGTCCTCGAACACCTCGCGGATCGCCTGCGAGAGCAGGGGCGCGATCGACAGGCAGGTGAGCTTGTCGAACTGCTGCTCGTCGGAGAGCGGCAGCGTGTTGGTCACCACGATCTCGGTGGCCGCGCTGTTCTTGAGCCGGTCGACCGCCGGCCCGGACATGATCGGGTGGGTCGCGGCGATGACCACGCCGGCAGCGCCGTCGTTCATGAGTGCCTCGGCGGCCTGCACGATGGTGCCGCCGGTGTCGATCATGTCGTCGACCAGCACGCAGATCCGGCCGGTGACGTCACCGACCACGCGGTTGGCCACGGTCTCGTTGGGCCGGTCCGTACGACGGGTCTTGTGGATGAACGCCAGCGGCGCACCGCCGAGGCGGGCCGACCAGCGCTCCGCGACCTTGATCCGGCCGGCATCGGGGCTGACCACGGCGAGCCGCTGGTCGCCGTACTTCTCCCTGACGTAGTCGGCGAGGATCGGCAGCGCCATCAGGTGGTCGACCGGCCCGTCGAAGAAGCCCTGGATCTGGTCGGCGTGGAGGTCGACGGTGATCAGGCGGTCGGCCCCGGCGGTCTTGAAGAAGTCGGCCATCAGCCTGGCCGAGATCGGCTCGCGGCCGCGGTGCTTCTTGTCCTGGCGCGCGTAGCCGTAGAAGGGCATGACGACGGTGATCCGCTTGGCGGACGCACGCTTCAGCGCGTCGACCATGATCAGGTGCTCCATGATCCACTCGTTGATCGGCGCCGTGTGGCTCTGGATCACGAAGGCGTCGGACCCGCGGACCGACTCGTCGAAGCGGATGTAGGTCTCGGAGTTGGCGAAGTTGAACGCCTGCATCGGCACCAGGCCGATCTCGAGCTCAGCGGCGACCTCGGCTGCCAGGAGCGGATGTGCCCGTCCCGAGAAGACCATCAGGTGCTTCTTCGTGGTCCGCTTGGTCTTGGAGGTCACAGGTCAGGATTCTCCCCCACCGTCGTCGGCTTCCCCAATCGAGGTGTCCTCGGCCTGAGGCCCCCCACGATCGAGGTTGCGCTGGGGTCCGCCGGAGACCGCGAGCGTGCCGGGCGGCACGTCACGGCGTACGACGGTGCCGCCGCCGGTCACCGCTCCGTCACCGATCGTGACCGGGGCGACGAAGGTGTTGTTGGCCCCGGTCTTGGCCCCCTTGCCGACGGTGGTGCGGTACTTCTTGACCCCGTCGTAGTTGGCGAAGATCGTGCCGGCGCCGATGTTGGAGCCCGCCCCGATCTCGGCGTCGCCCACGTAGGACAGGTGCGGCACCTTGGCGCCGGGGCCGATCTGGGCGTTCTTGGTCTCGACGAAGGCGCCGATCTTGCCACGCTCGCCGAGGATGGTGCCGGGACGCAGGTAGGAGAACGGGCCGACGACGGCACTCGGCCCGATCACCGCGAGCTCGCCGTGGGTGCGCACCACGCGGGCGCCGGCACCGATCTCGCAGTCCTTGAGGGTGGTGTCGGGACCGATCACCGCGTTCTCGCCGACGACCGTGGCGCCGAGCAGCTGTGTGCCGGGCAGGATCGTGACGTCGGGGGCCAGCACGACGTCGGCGTCGAGCCAGGTGGTCGCGGGGTCCATCACCGTCACCCCGTCGCGCATCCAGCGCTCGACGATGCGGCGGTTGAGCTCGCGGCCGAGCTGGGCGAGCTGGACGCGGTCGTTCGCGCCCTCGGTCTGCATGACGTCGTCCAGCGGGAAGGCGCCGACCGCGAGCCCGGCCTCGCGGGCCAGGCCGACGACGTCGGTGAGGTAGTACTCGCCCTTGGCGTTGTCGTTGCCCACGCGCGAGAGCGCCTCGAGAAGGAACTCCGCGTCGAACGCCAGGATGCCGGAGCTGATCTCGCGGATCTCGCGCTGCTCGACGGTGGCGTCCTTCTCCTCGACGATGCCCTCCACGTCACCCTCGTCGTTGCGGACGATGCGGCCGTAGCCGAGAGGCTGGTCGACGATGCCGCTGAGCACGCTCACCGCACAGTCGGCCGCGCGGTGCTCCTGGGCGAAGCCCCGCAGGCTCTCGCCCTGCAGCAGCGGGGTGTCGCCGGCGGCCACGAGCACCGTGCCGCTCGTCGTACCGGCGGCCTCGAGGGCGATCCGTACGGCGTGGCCCGTGCCCTTCTGCTCCTCCTGGACCGCCAGGGTGGCGTCGGGCATCAGGGCCTGGATGTGGGGCCCGACCTGGTCTCGCTGGTGACCCACGACCGCGACCACCCGCTGCGGCTCGAGGGCCTGCACGGCCAGCAGGACGTGGTCGATCATGCTCCGGCCGGCGATCGGGTGGAGCACCTTGGCCGTCTTGGACCTCATCCGGGACCCGCCACCGGCCGCCAGCACGATCACGGTCAGGTCGCTCGACATGGGGTCCAACCTAACTCCCGCCTGCCCCGGCACCGCCATCGTCCTCAGGAGTGATCTCGCTGGGTGGTCGCGTGCCTGACATCGCGCCCCGCGCGGGCTGGGCACACGATCCCGCGCCCGCCGGGCCAGGTGCTGCCCCGCCCGGCGGGCCCTACCCCTTCTACGCAATCCCCGGTTGGTCTGCCGGGCCGAGGTGCTGCCCCGCCCGGCGGGCCCTACCCTTTCTAGGCAATCCCCGGTTGGTCTGCCGGCAGGGCCCGCCTGACTTTGAATCAGGACTAGCGACGTAGGTTCGACTCCTACCCGGGGAGCTCGGCACTGGTGCGGTGCTGTCGCTACTTCGGCGGTGCTGTGCGGCGACTTCGGCGGTGATAACCCCGCGTTACACGGGGGGAGGCCCGGGCTAGGGTCGCGGGCATGGACCTGCCCGTGATGCCGCCGGTGCGGCCGATGCTGGCCAAGAGCGTGAAAGGGATCCCCGACCCCGCCAAGCACGTCGTCGACGGGATCGAGGGGCTGAGCTTCGAGCCGAAGTGGGACGGCTTCCGCTGCCTGGTGTTCAAGGACGGCGACGAGGTCGAGCTGGCCAGCCGCAACACCAAGCCCCTCACCCGCTACTTCCCCGAGGTCGTCGAGGCGATGCGGGCGCAGCTACCGGAGCGCTGCGTCCTCGACGGTGAGGTCTTCGTGGCGCTGCGGGACGACGCGGGTGTCGACCGGCTGGAGTTCGAGGTGCTCCAGGAGCGGATCCATCCGGCGAAGAGCCGCATCGACATGCTGGCGGAGAAGACGCCCGCGGGGTTCGTCGCCTTCGACCTGCTCGCCCTCGGCGACACGTCCTACGTCGACCGACCGTTCGTCGAGCGCCGGGCCGCCCTCGAACAGGCGCTGTCCGGGCTGACCGGTCCGTGCTTCCTCACCCAGGCGACGACCGAGGCGGCCAAGGCCGAGGAGTGGTTCCACCAGTTCGAGGGCGCCGGGCTCGACGGCGTGGTCGCCAAGCCGCTGGGCGCGCCGTACGCCGAGAACGCCCGGACCATGCTCAAGATCAAGCACGAGCGCACGGCCGACGTCGTCGTCGCGGGCTACCGCGAGCACAAGACCAGCACGCCCGAGCGGCCGCTGCTGGGCAGTCTCCTGCTCGGTCTCTACGCCGACGGCGAGCTCCAGCACATCGGCGTCAGCGCGAGCTTCACCGAGGCCCGCCGGGCCGAGCTGATCGAGCAGCTCCAGCCGCTCGTGGTGCCGATCGAGGAGCATCCGTGGGGCCGCTGGGCGGAGTTCCTGACAGCCAACCCCGACCGCGTCCCCGGCACCCAGAGCCGCTGGTCGCAGGGCAAGGACCTCAGCTTCACCCCGCTGCGCCCCGACCTGGTGATCGAGGTCGCCTACGACCACATGGAGGGCCGCCGCTTCCGGCATACGGCGCAGTTCCGCCGCTGGCGTACCGACCGCGACCCCGAGAGCTGCGGCTACGACCAGCTCGACGAGCCCGTCTCCTACGACCTGGGCGACGTGCTCGGCGGCTGAGGGCACGGCGCGTGCCCGACAGGCCCGGGGCGTGCCCTAGGCTTTCGGCGCCACGTTCCACCGTCACCGGGAGCTGACATGAGCGAGACCTACACCGTCGTCCTGCTGGTCGAGCAGGCGCTCTCCGCCGCGGACGCCGCCCAGATCCGGTCCCTCCACGAGGGCCTGGACTTCGAGGTGCGCTACCACGTGCTGTTTCCCGCGGAGGACGCCGCCGCCCGCGTCGAGGCAGCGATCGGGACCCTCGGCAACGACACCATCACCGGCGCACCGTCGATCCCGCCCGACCCCGAGACCATCGAGATGGTCCGCGAGGAGACCGAGCGCGAGACCAGCCGCGACCTCGCCGCCACCCTCGAGGCGCTCCACGGCGCAGGAGCCGAGGCCGAGGGAGAGGTCGTCGACGAGGACCCGATCGAGGCGCTCGCCGCGACGGTGCAAGCCGTCGACGGTCGTGAGGCGATCATCCTGACCCGTCCGCACCTGGTCGCGGAGTTCTTCCACCGCGACTGGTCCTCGCGGGCACGACGCGCGATCGGCGTACCGGTCCTCCACCTGCTCGAGCACGAGAACTTCGACGAGCAGGCCGGTAGCGGCGAGGGCGTCACCGGCCTGTGAGGGCGAGCGGCTTCGACGGCCGGGCCCGCCTCGCGAGTGGCTCGGCTCCCACCCGGTGGCCCATGACCTACCGAGTCACGGTCGCAGCGGGTTCGCTGCGGCTGGGCCCGGCCCAGACCGACGGCGTCGTCCTCGACGTACCTCTCGTGCGGATTCGCGCACGACCACTCGGGCGGGCAGGGAGCGCCGTCGTCGAGGTCGACGAGAGCCCGCTCCTGCTCGACTTCAGCGCGCAGGTGGCGCCCCGCCGCGAGGCCCGACCGGCGGCGCGGCTCCGCCATCTCATCGAGGCCGGGCGCGGACGGCGGAGGCGCGACCTGTTCCTACGAGCCGTCAGCGGAGGGCCGGCGTGACCGCTGCCGGCATCTTCTTCACCCACCTGAAGAGGGAGCGCGTCCGGCGCCACTTCCGGCGCCTCGTCGCGGAGACGAAGGGCCAGGTCACCTGGCATTTCGTCTACAACCCCGACGCCGGGGCGCGACCCCACGCACCGTTCGTCTACGACGACCCGGCCGACGTCATGACCGGACGCTACGGCGCGATGATGCGCCACGGCGGGATCCAGGGCGGCTTCCTCGACACTGCCCTGTTCCCCCTCCTCCGGGCGCTCCGCGCCAGCCACCTCTGGGTGATGGAGTACGACGTCGACTTCGCCGGCCCATGGAACGAGCTGTTCGCACAGTTCGCCGACAGCGACGCCGACCTCCTCACCACGATGCTCACCTACCGCGAGCAGTGCCCGGACTGGGCCAATTGGAGGGGAGCGACCGCGCCCTCGTGGGTCGCGGAGGACCGGATGGTCCGAGGGCTGCATCCGCTGATGAGGTTGTCCCGCGACCTGGTCAACTGGTATCCCGCGGCCATGGCCGACTCCGCCTGGGGCGGACACTACGAGTTCACGCTCCCGACGAGTGCTCTGGCTGCCGGCGCGCGGATCGAGGACCTCGGCGGCGACGGGCCGTTCACACCGCCCGAGCGGCGGGGCCGGACCTACCTGGGCAACCCGCCCAACGGCGGGCGTTCGGACGATGCGACCTTCGTCTTCCGCCCAGCGCGGCCGCGCTACTTCTACGAGGCGCCCGACGACTTCGACAGGCCCGGGCTGCTCTACCACCCGATCAAGCCCGGGGTCAGGGCCTGGACGAACAGGTCCAAGAACCGCCGGCCTCCGAGCGACAGATCTGATTCACCTGGCGCCTAGCCCGGCCGAACGGCATCGGCCGCCTCACGGTAGCGCCGCCGGTTGACGCGCAGGCTTCTGCGAAGTGCCTGTGCTGCGGCGGGGTCAACGGACTCACCCCGCTCCCGGACGACATCGAGCAGGGCCCTCGTCATCGCGCGCAGCCGGCGTCGTCTGACCACCAGGTCGACGAGGACGTCGACGTCCGAGGACCCGTCGCCCGGCGTCGTGAAGCAGCGCGACTCGGGGTCCGGGATCCACCCCGACGTGTTGGACTCGTGGAGCCGATGGTCGATCAGGACCTCGCTCAGGATCCGGCGCTGGCCGAACGCGGTGGACAGGAGCGCCACCCAGAAGTCGTGCGACACCCGCGACATCGGCGGTGGCCAGTCCCAGGTGTCGATGAAGGCCCGCGTGACTGCGATGGTGCACCCCTTCATCGCGAGCGACGGCCGGTAGCCGCGCTCGGCCAGCACCCCGAAGAACGACGGCTCGAGGGGCGAGCCGTCCCCTGCCTGCAGGGAGAAGTCGTGGAAGATCGCGGCCGCCTCGCCGAGCGGCGCGGCCCGTTCGACCGTCTCGAGCTTGTCTGCGTGCCAGACGTCGTCCTGGTCGGCGAAGAAGAGGAGGTCGCCCGCGCAGGACCGGCTCACGGTGACGAAGTTCTGCGCGTAACCCAGCCGCTCGCCGGCAGGCAGCACTCTCACCGGGAACGCGGCGCGCGCGGCGAAGTCGTCGACGACCGCGAGCGTGCCGTCGGTCGAGCCGTCGTCGCGGATGACGAGCTCGTCCGGCAGCCTCGTCTGGGCCGCCAGGCTGTCGAGCATCTCCGGCAGGTAACGCGCACCGTCGTAGGTGGCCATCGCGACCGAGATGGTGCCGGGCCGCGCCCGGTCCGACGACGGTTGCATGGCGTCGAGCCTAGTGTCGACGGCACGACTGCCGGCGTCCCGAGGGTCAGCGTGCGCGTCGTGCCCTCAGCACCACGTCGTCGACGTGGTGCTCGGCCGTGGCCGATCCGGGCGGACGGGTCCGCTTCTCGTGGACCTCGATGGTCCAGTCGGCGCCGTGCTCGAGCGCCGCCACGAAGTCGTCGATCTGGACGTAGGCGTCCGGGTCGAACGCCTGGTGCTCCCGGTGCGCCGGGTCGTGCATGGCTTCGAGATCGTGAGAGATCACCACCACGCTGCCCCCCGGAGCGACGGCGTCGAGGACGTTGTGGACACCGCGCAGGTCGGGCGTGCGGGGGATCGACGCATAGCTGGCCGAGACGAGCCCGAACGCGCGGGAGGGGAACGGCTCCCGGGCGTTGGCATCGGCCAGCCGACAGGTCACCGGTACGTCGCGACGCGTGGCCTCGGCGCGGATGCGATCCAGTGCCGCGGAGGAGATGTCGCTGGCGGTCACGGCCCAGCCTCGCTCGGCCAGCCAGATCGCGTCTCCCCCCTCGCCGGCACCGACGTCGAGGGCGGTGCCCACCGGCAGGCCGCTCTCCTCCACGACGAGCGAGCCGTTCGGGTTGCCGCTCCACACCTGCTCGCCGGAGTAGCGGTCGTCCCAGTCCTCGACGGAGCCGGAGGGACGAGCAGCTTCACGCACGTCCTCCTCCGCCAGGCTGAAGGCGACGATCCCGCCGACCCGGCTGCCGTGGGCCGCGGCCTGCAGGACCTGGTGACTCGGGTCGGTGACGTTGCCGACGGCGTAGATCCCCTCGACGGACGTGGCGCCCATGGCGTCGACCTCGAGAACGTCACCGAGCCCGGTGGCATGCGGCTCGGGCTCGAGACCCGCCGAGGCGAACGGCTCGGCCCGGGCGCGGAAACGAGGACCGACGACGACCGCGTCGGCCGCGACCTGCGAACCGTCGACCAGCTCGACGGCCGCGAGGCGGCCCGAGGCATGGGTGACGAGACGGCGTACCGGTCCCTTCCTCACGTCGACGCCGGCTGCTCGCAGGGCGTCCGCCTCCGCGTCGTCGACCTGGACGCCGTCCTGCAGGAGCACGGTGAGGCGCTCGGTGAGCTGGCGGAAGAGGGGGACCGTGTGCAGGCCCATCGGGTGGGTGACGATCTGGACGACGCGCTCGTCGCGGACCTCGTACCCGTGACAGAAGGGACAGTGGATGACCGCACCACCCCAGAGACCCGCCAGCCCCTCGATGTCGGGAAGCTCGTCGCTCAGGCCGGTCGCGGCGATGACTCGCCTCGCGACGATCGTCCGGCCGCCGGACAGCTCGACCGTGAAGCGAGCACCGGCCCGCGTCACACGCACCGCCTGGCCGGTCAGGATCTCGCCGCCGTAGGCGCGCACCTCGCGGCGCCCGTCAACCAGAAGGTCGGTGGGCGGGGTCCCGTCACGTCCCAGGAAGCTGTGCATGTGCGCGGCAGCCGCGTTGCGGGGCTCACCGGAGTCGACCACGATCACGCTCCGGCGTTGTCGGCCCAGCTGCAGGGCCGCCGCGAGACCGGACGCCGACCCGCCGATCACGGCGACGTCGCAGTGCCGGACGACGGGTCGGGTGGCGGGTCGCGCGTGCGGCTGGGTCGGGGCTCGGGTCATGTCGTCGATGCTAGAGATCTGTCCCGGTTTGTGCCAAACTCCTTGCAGTATTAGCAAGGAGGAGCCGTGGCCGACCTGCTCGACGTCGAGACCGTCGTGCGTACCCGCCTGCGCAGCCTGCGCACCACGCTCGGCCTGTCGCTCGACGACCTCGCCGAGCGGACCAACCTGAGTCCGTCGACCATCAGCCGCGTCGAGACCGGCAAGAGGAGCATCAGTCTCGACGTCCTGCTGCCTCTCGCCACCGGGCTGCAGGTCGGGTTGGACGCCTTGCTCGACGTGAGCACCGACGAGGACGTCGTGATCCGTCCCACCCCGAGCCGTGAGGGGAACCGCACGACGTGGGCCCTCAGCCGGCCCGGCGGCAGCCGGGTCGCGGTGAAGATGCGCATCGAGCCGAGCCGTGCGCCGGTTCAGCAGCGCGTCCACCCGGGGCACGACTGGCTGTTCGTGCTCAGCGGGCGACTCCGGCTCTTGCTCGCCGAGCGCGAGGTGATCGTGGAGGCGGGCGAGGCGGCCGAGTTCGCCACCATGACGCCCCACGCCTTCACGGCCATCGGCCGGCCGGCCGAGCTGCTGATGATCTTCGACCGCGACGGCGCCACCGCCCACGTGCACCGGGGAGAGTAGGCGCCCCGTCAGTCCTCGACCCGGTTGCCCTCGTCGTCCCAGTGGGCGGCGACCTTCTTGCTGGGCTGTACGCGCGGCGGCTCCCCGGGCATCTTCGGGTAGTCGGGCGGGTAGTTGAGCTCGACCGAGCCCTGCTCCTCGAAGAGGCGCAGCAAGGGCTCGAGCGAGTACGCCGTGTCGTCGATGCCGGCCCACGGATCGCCGTCGGCCAGGCGCTCCGGCACCGTGAACAGGTTGTAGGCCCCAGGATCGGTGACGGTGGCCAGCTCGTCCCAGCTCATCGGCGTCGACACCGGCGCCCCCGGGATCGGCCGCAGGGAGTACGCCGAGGCGATGGTGCGGTCGCGGCAGTTCTGATTGAAGTCGACGAATATGCGCTCGCCCCGCTCCTCCTTCCACCACGCCGTGGTCACCCCGTCGTCGCGCTTCTCGAGCTCGCGCCCGAAGCCGATGGCAGCGTGTCTGACGTCGACGAACTCCCACCGCGGCTCGATGCGGACGAAGACATGGACGCCTCGGTTGCCGCTGGTCTTGGCGAACCCCCGCAGACCGAGCTCCTCGAGCAGCTCGCGTGCGACCCCGGCGACCCGCACGGCGTCGGCGAACGTCGTACCGGGCTGGGGGTCGAGGTCGATGCGCAGCTCGTCGGGTCGGTCCACGTCGTCGCGACGGACGGGCCAGGGATGGAAGGTCAGCGCACCCATGTGGGCGCACCAGACCGGCACCGCGATCTCGGTCGGACAGATCTCCTCGGCCTTGCGGCCGCTGGGGAAGGTGATCTCGACGGACTCGAGGTAGTCGGGAGCCCCCTTGGGCACCCGCTTCTGGTAGAACGCGTCGGCGTTGCGGTCCTGCGGCCCGGTGGCGAGCTTCATGCCCGGGCGGACGCCCGACGTCCAGCGCTCGAGCGCGGTCGGACGGTCGCGCAGCGCTCGCATCAGGCCGTCTCCGACACTCGCGAAGAACTCCGCCACCATCAGCTTGCTCACCTCCGGCGTCCGGTCGGTGGCCTCGTAGATGACCCGGTCGGGGCTGCTCACCCGGACGGCGCGGTCTCCCGCGACCACCTCGGCAGCGGGCGTCTTCGGCATGCCGGCCAGGCTAACCGCCCGGCAGACTGGCCGCATGGACCGGCGACTCCGAGCAGCGGTCGATGCGAGCCGACAGTGGTACGACGACGTGTTCGCGCTGCACGGCCTCCCGGTGCGGGTCGACCGTGGTCTCTGGTGGGGACCCCGTGGGGCACCGCCCTGGCACTCGGTCGCCAAGTCGCTCGAGCCCGGCGTCGGGAGCGATCGCGTCGCGCGCGTGGTCGCAGGCCTGGAGCACTGCTCCGTCGCCGACTCCTTCGGCGACCTCGACCTGGCCAGGCTCGGCTTCGAGACCCTGATCGCAGCCCAGTGGCTGCACCGCGGTCCCATGGCCGCGCCACCCGAGCGGCTGCCGGAGGGCTGGTCGGTGGTCGACACCGTCGACGGCCTCGAGGGCTGGGCGCGTGGCCACGACTACGTGGGGGTGCTGCCGCCGGCCGTGCTCGACCACCCTCGCTTCCTCGTGCTGGCCCTCCATGACGCCGGTCACCTCGTGGGTGGTGCTGTCACGCACGACGGCGGCGGCTCGGTGGGGCTGTCCAACGCCTGGGGCGCCGGATCCGTGACGGTCTCGTCCGACGTACTGGACGCCGTGGCCGTCCTGCATCCGGGGCGATCCGTCACCGACTACGCCGAAGGGACCGAGCTGGAGGCCATGGTGGCGGCAGGGTTCGCGCCGCTGGGGCCCCAGCGGGTCTGGATCCGCTGAGGTCGGCTCACCGAGACGTCATCGTTCCGTCATCGCGCGCGAGCCGGTGCGGTTGCCTCGCCGACTACCGTGGACGCATGAGCTACGACGTGGAGAAGACCGACGAGGAGTGGCGCGAGCAGCTCTCGCCGGAGGAGTACGCCGTCCTGCGCGAGGCCGCCACGGAGCGGCCCTTCGTCGGGGAGTACACCGACACCGAGACCAAGGGCGTCTACCGCTGCAAGGCGTGCCAGCACGTGCTGTTCGAGTCCGGCACCAAGTTCCACTCCGGCTGCGGCTGGCCGAGCTTCTACCAGCCGGTCACCGACACCGTGGAGTACATCGAGGACGTCTCCCACGGGATGAAGCGCGTGGAGGTGCGCTGCGCGAACTGCGGCTCCCACCTCGGCCACGTCTTCCCTGACGGCTACGGCACGCCCACCGGCGACCGTTACTGCATCAACTCCATCGCGATCACCCTCGAGCCCGCCGACCAGCCCGCCGAACAGGCCTGACGACTCGTTGAGTTGGCCCTCCGGGTTCGTCGACTTGGCCCTCCGGGTTCGTCGACTTGGCCCTCCGGGTTCGTGGCGCGCCACAAGGGCCAACTCAACGCGCCATGAGGGCCAATTGAACGAGCCCGGAGGGCCAACTCAACAGGATCGGGGTCAGGGCAGGCGGGCGAGGAGGTCGGCGACGGTGGTCCGGGCACCGGTGTAGAAGGGGACCTCCTCGCGCACGTGGCGGCGGGTCTCCGAGCCGCGCAGGTGGCGCATCAGGTCGACGATGCGGCCGAGGTCGTCGGCCTCGAAGGCCAGGATCCACTCGTAGTCGCCGAGCGCGAAGCTCATCACGGTGTTGGCGCGTACGTCGGGGTAGCCGCGGGCCATCTGCCCGTGCTCGGCCAGCAGGCGGCGTCGCTCGGTCTCCTCGAGCAGGTACCACTCGTAGGAGCGCACGAACGGGTAGACGCACAGGTGCGCCTTCGGCTCCTCCTCGGCCAGGAACGCCGGCACGTGGCTCTTGTTGAACTCGGCGGGGCGGTGCAGCGCCATCTGCGACCAGACCGGTGCGAGGCGCCGACCGAACGCCGTACGACGGAACCGGTGGTAGGCGTCCTGGAGCTGCTCGCTGGAGGGCGCGTGCCACCAGACCATGACGTCGGCGTCGGCGCGCAGCCCGGCGATGTCGTAGGTCCCGCGGACGACCACGTCGTCGGACGCGAGCTTGTCGAACAGGTCGCTGACCTCGGTCGCCTCGGCCGTGCGGTCGGCGCCCATGTCGTCGGGCCCCAGCGGCTGGTCGAGCCGGAACACCGACCACATCGTGTAGCGGACCATCTCGTTGATCTCGCGGGTCCGGGAAGCGTTGCTCTGCTCGCTCATGGCCCCATTCTGCCGCGCGGGTGCGACCGGCCACGTCGCGGTGTCATCCTGACGGAGCGCTCGGACGAGTGAACAGGTATGACGATGGATCGCATCGGCACGGAGGTGAGCCCCGTCGACCGGGTGTCGGTGGGCCCGCCACCGTTCGACGACTTCTACCGGGCCGAGCTCGGCCGCCTCGTGGCCCTCGCCCGCGGTCTGTGCCCGCCCTCGATCGCCGAGGACGTGGCACAGGAGGCGATGCTCGTCGCCTTCCGCAAGTGGCGCACCGTCTCCGAGCTCGACCGTCCCGACCTGTGGGTACGACGGGTGTGCGCCAACCTCGCGGTCTCCTCGTTCCGGCGCCGGATGGTCGAGCTCCGAGCCGTCACGCGTCTGGCGGGGCGTCGAGAGCTCGGGCCCTTGTCCGAGGGGACCGAGGAGGTGTGGGCCGCCGTGCGCGTTCTCCCGAAGCGCCAGGCCCAGAGCGCCGCGCTCAGGTTCGTCTACGACCTCCCGATCGCCGACATCGCGGTGGTGCTCGGGTGTAGCGAGGGCACCGTCAAGCAGCACCTCAGCCGGGCCCGTGCGGCCCTCCGACACGCTCTGGACCTCGAGTGGGAGGGCGACCCGTCATGACTCTGGACACCCGCATCCGTGCGGCGGTCGACGAGACCGTCCGCACCCCGCTCGACGTCGACGGCCACCTCGCCGACCTGCGGCGTACCTGGCGGAACCGGTTCGTAGCGAAGGCCGGGGCCGCGCTCGGGGCGGTGGCGCTGGTCGCCGCCGGTCTCACGCTGCACGGGCACCCCTCACGTACTCCCGAGCCGACGCCGTCTCCGCGGTCGAGCGGAGGCGCCCTGGTCTCGCTGGAACCCGACGGCGCCCTCGTCCAGCTCGCCGGGCCGACCCTCGCGCACCTGCCCGACCGGGTGCTCCCGGACGGTCCGTTCGGCTTCGTCGACGACGGCCGGGCGCTGATCTACGCCGCGGGCACGGTCGTACGACAGATGGACGTGAAGACCGGCGAGACCAGTGGTCTGGCGCTGTGTCCCACGTCGAGCTGCGACGACGTCGGCGTCAGCCCCGACCTCACGCGGTACGCCGTCGCCCAGGTCGACCGGGTGGTGGTGCACGTCATCGGATCGGTACGGACCACGACGTACCCGGTCGGCGCGCCGGTGTCTCGGGTGGCGCCGGCGCCGGGCGGCTTCGCAGTCGCGTACACGACGCGGCGCAAGGGCGCGGAGACCCTGGAGCTGGTCGGTCCGGGCCCCGGCGACATCACGACCCTGGTCCGTCTCCAGGCGGGTGACTACATCGCGTCCGGCCCGACCTGGTCGCCCGACGGGCACCAGCTCGCCTTCGTCGTGCACCAGGGACCGGCGGGGGACAGCGCCCACCTCGCACTGGAGACGGTCACCACCGTGGGACACCCGCTGGTCAGCCCGGTCCGGGTCCTCGACATCTGCACCTGCCGTGGGTTCACCGGTGGCCTCGCGTGGTCGCCCGACGGGAGCCGCATCGCCGTCGCCGGCGTGAGTCGTGCGGCGACCGGTAACGGGATCTGGTCGACGCTCCGGGACGGAAGCGGCTGGCGCCGTGAGGCGGCACCCGCCACCGGACGCGTGGCTTGGCAGCCGGTCAGCGACTGAGGGAGGCGGCGGCCCGGCGGGCCGACCCGATCACGGCCGGGATGCCGACCCCGTCGTACGCCGCGCCGCAGACCTCGAGCCCCGGTACGGCGTCGACGGCCGCGCGGATCCGCGCCACCCGGTCGAGGTGACCGACGGCGTACTGCGGGAGCGCCCCACCCCACCGCTGGACGTGGGCGTCGACGGGCCGCAGCTGCTGGCCGGTCGCCAGCGACAGGTCGGCGACGACGTGCGCGACGAGCTCCTCGTCCGACGCCTGGAGCGACGCCTCCTCACGGTGCCGCCCGATGGAGGCCCGCAGCAGACGCAGGTCGGAGGCCTCGCCGACCCAGGCCCACTTGTTGAAGGAGTACGTCGAGGCCTTGATCCGCCGGCCGTCCACCGACGGCACCAGGAACCCGGACGAGTCGCCGACCTCCAAGGCCGGAACGGCGAGCGTGATCACCGCCATCGACGCGTACTCGATCGCACCGAGCTCCTCGGACGCCGACGGCGCGACGTCGGCGAGCAGCCTCGCGGCCGGAGGACCCGGGGCCGCGAGCACGACGCGCTCGGTCTCGAGCGTCAGCGGTGCATGCGTCGACCCGACGGTCAGCCGGAAGCCGGACGCCGTGCGTTCCAGGTGGCGGACGGTCGCCGAGGTGCGGACCTCGACACCCGGAGTCTCCGCGAGGGTCACGGGCAGCCTGCCCAGCCCGCCGACCAGCCCCGCGAACATGGGGGGCGGCGACGGAGGAGGCGGCGGGAGTGCCGCCACCGCCGCCAGCAGCGAGCCGTGCTCGCGCAGCATGGCGACGACCTGGGGCGTCGTCGCCTGGGCGGACAGGGTGGACGCGTGCCCGGCGTACACGCCGCCGAGCATCGGCTCGGCGAGCCGGTCGACGACCTCGTGACCGAGCCGCGAGCCGAGCAGCTCGGCAACCGACACGTCCGCGTCGCCCACGGGCAGCACGGTCTCGGCGCGGGCACGCGCCAACCCGTCGTCGGAGAGCACGCCGGTGGTGGCGAGGGCGTCGAGGTCGAGGGGTACGCCGAGCAATGTGCGCGGGAGCGGCCGGAGTGCTCCGCGGGTCCAGAGCTGGGTCGACCCTGCAGCAGGATGGACCACGTCGAGCCCCAGCTCGTTGACAAGCCCGACGGCCTCGGGGCGACGCGCCAGCATCGACTCGGCGCCGACGTCGACCACGACCCCGCCGACCGTGCCGAGCCGCAGCTTGCCGCCGACGGCGGGCGAGCTCTCCAGGACCAGGACCGACCACCCCGCCCGGCTCAGCTCGCGTGCGGCTGTGAGTCCGGCGACGCCGGCCCCGACCACTACTACGTCGGGTCGGGCGTCGGTCACGCCGCCACTCTGCCACCCGGCTCCAGGCCGGGCGGAGGGGCGTTGGTCCCCCGTCGCGCGGGGCCGACCGCCCTATGCTGGCCCCGTGCCCAGCGCGCCGTTCGTCGTACCGCCGCTGCTGCTCATCGCCACCCTCGTCATCAGCGCCGTCGCCAAGATCCGCGAGCCGGGTGACACCTCCTCGGTGTTCCGCCAGCTCAGGCTGCCGCGGGCGCTGCTGCGCCTGCGCGTCCCGCGCCTCCTGCCCTACGGCGAGCTGGTCCTGGCGGCCTTCCTGCTGCTCGCCACGGACGCGTGGTACGTCGTCGCCGCCACGGTGACGCTGCTGCTCTTCGTCGCGTACTTCCTGGTGATCCTCCGCGCGGTGCGGCTGCCCTATCCGGTCAGCTGCCGCTGCTTCGGGCGGCTCGGGCTGGGTGAGGTCACCCGGTGGACCCTCGTCCGCAACGGCATCCTGCTGGCGCTCGCGCTGGTCACGTGGATCGACTCCTGGCGTGGCGAGGGCGTGGCGGAGCGGCTGGACGACCTGGGCGGCTGGGCCTGGGTGGTCGCTGGCCTCGTCGTGGTCGGCGCCGCGCTGGGCTTCCTCACCCGGGCGGGCCGTCGTACGACGCCGGACGCCGAGCAGGCGGCCCACCTCGCCGCGCCGGCCCCCCACGGCATGCTGGACGCACCCGACGGGCCGGTCCCGGTGCGCGACCTCACCGACGTCGCTGCGCGGTTCCTGGTGTTCGGCGACCCGGAGCGCGACCCGGACCTGGTGGACCGGGCGTCGTCGTGGGCCGGTCGGCTCGCGCCGGTCCGGGTGCACGTCGTCACCGAGCAGCGTGCGGAGAGCGCGCAGGCGCGGGGCGACCTCGTGCTGGTCGACCCCGATGGCGTCTACCGGAGGCGGCTGGGAGCCGTCTCGCCCGGAGCCGTCGTGCTCGGGACCGACCGGATGCTCGCCGGCGGGCCGGTCGCGGGCGCAGCCGAGATCGAGCGCCTGGTCGACGACGTGGCAGCCGAGCTCGGAGTGGCCGGCCCACCGACGTAGGGAACCGGCGGGGTCGCGGGCCCGTCCGACCGGCATGACCATCACGCGTCCGCGCCTCGCAGCGCTCGCCGGCGTCCTCAGTCTCGTGGCCCTCAGCGGCTGCAGCTCACCTAACAGCGCGTCCAGCGCGGGCGGATCGACGGGCGGGGCGGACAGCCTCAGCAGCAACCGGGCTGCCTCCGCTCCGAAGGCAGCTGCGGACCAGAGCGATCAGGCCGGCGGCGCCGGCACGCAGAGCGGGGTCGTGGAGCAGAAGGCCGTGATCAAGAAGGGCGACATCTCCCTCCACTCGCCCGACCCCCAGCAGGTCCGCGACCGGGTCGACCGGCTGCTCACCCGGCTGCACGGCTCGCTCGACGACGAGCAGACGGTCTACGACACCTCGGGGCGGATCCGTGAGACGGAGCTGGTGCTCCGGGTCCCGGTGGCCACCTTCGGCGGCGCGATGGACGCCCTCGAGCACCTCGGCACCGTGGTGCACTCCAGCAGCAGCGGCACCGACGTCACCACCGAGGTCATCGACGTCCAGCAGCGCCTGCGGACCCTGCGGATCAGCCTGCGCGACCTGAACTCCTTCCAGCGTCAGGCGACGAACATCGACCAGCTGCTCCGCTTCGAGAACGCCATCACCGTGCGTCGCGGGCAGTACCAGTCGCTCAAGGCCCAGCGCGACCACCTGGTCAACCAGACGAGCATGTCCACCATCGACCTGGACGTCTCCATCCCGCCGTCGAAGGTCGCCCCCGCCTCGCACCACCACCAGACCGGGTTCCTCACCGGCCTGCGGCACGGCTGGTCGGCGCTCACCGACACCGTCGTGATCGGGCTGACCGGCCTGGGCGCCGTGCTCCCCTTCGCCCTGCTGGTGGCGGTGATCGGTCTGCCCCTGTGGTGGTGGACGCGACGCCACGGGCGCGCCGGACCGGCCACTCCGGCCGAGGCGGCGTCCGGCGAGTGAGCAAGGAGCGGTGAGAGAGCCACCGAACCCGTCGCCGACAAGGTGGCCGGCTCACCGCCCGCCCGAGCCGCCAGCCTGCGCGGCTCAGTAGCCCTGCACGAACTCCGTGAGCCGGGCCAGCTGGTCGGGATCGGTCGACGGGATGACGCCGTGGCCGAGGTTGAAGATGTGACCCTTCGCGGCCCGGCCGGCCTCGATGACCTCCGCCGCACGCGCGGTCATCACGTCGGTCGGAGCGAAGACCAGGGTGGGGTCGAGGTTGCCCTGCACGACACGGTCGCCGACCCGGGGGATCGCCTCGGCGAGCGGCGTACGCCAGTCGACGCCCACGACGTCGGCGCCCGCGTCACCCATCAGCCCGAGCAGGCTGGCGGTCCCGACCCCGAAGTGGATCCGCGGGACGCCGAGCTCGCCGGCGGCCGCGAGCACTCGGGCCGAGTGGGGCATCACGGACGCCCGGTAGTCGGCGGGTGTCAGCGCCCCTGCCCACGAGTCGAACAGCTGGATCGCCGACGCGCCCGCCTCGACCTGGACCCGGAGGTAGGCGGCCGAGATGTCCGCGATCTTGCGCATCAGCGCGTCCCACACGTCGGGAGCGCCGAACATCATCGCCTTGGTCCTCGCGTGCTCCTTCGACGGGCCGCCCTCGACGAGGTACGACGCCACCGTGAACGGCGCGCCGGCGAAGCCGATCAGCGGCGTCTCGCCCAGCTCGGCCACGAGGGTGCGGATGGACGCGGTCGTGAAGGGCACGTGCTCGGGGGTCAGGTCGGGGATGGCCGCGACGTCCTCGAGCGTCCGCACCGGCTGCGCGACCACGGGCCCGACTCCGGGCTTGATGTCGAGGTCCACCCCGACCGCCTTGAGCGGCAGCACGATGTCGGAGAAGAAGATCGCGGCGTCGACGCCGTAGCGCCGGACCGGCTGGAGCGTGATCTCGGCGGTGAGCTCGGGGTTCATGCACGACTCGAGCATCCCGACGCCTTCGCGCAGCTTCAGGTACTCGGGAAGCGAGCGTCCGGCCTGACGCATGAACCACACCGGGGTGTGGTCGACCGGCTCGCCCCGGGCAGCCCTGAGGAACGCGCCGTCGTACGGGGAGGTCATGGCCGCATCGTCCCAGGTCCGCCCCACACCGGCGAATCGATGAGCCCGGGGGCCCGCAGCGGTAGTCCCCGATCAGATGGCTGCGGATCCGACCGTTTCCCGACCGTCTGATCGGGGACTACCGGGCGACCGCTCGACCTCCATCCGGCGTGTTCGCACATCGCCGCTGGACGGCCGACCTACTGTGAGGACATGGTCGTCGGTCCTGAGGCGCGCCCCGGAGCGGGTGCGCCGCCGAGCCCTCCTGAGTTCCAGGAGGCGGTGCGCGGCATGAGCGAGGCCCGGATGCGGCCCGAGGTGCTCTGCGAGCCGATGCCGGCGCCCCAGCGGATCGCGCCGTACGCCGCCGCGCTGAGCGCCGACGTCACCGTCGACGGCATCGACGTGAGCACGGGCCGTCTGATCCTGCTCCACGACCCCGCGGGCAACGACTCGTGGGACGGCACGTTCCGCTGCGTCGGCTATGCCCGCGCCGAGATCGACCTCGAGATGATCACCGACCCGGCCCTGGCCGATGTCGGCTGGTCGTGGCTCACCGAGGCGCTCGCTGCACACGGCGCGGTCTACGCCTCGGCCTCCGGAACGGTGACCCGCGTCGCCACCGACAGCTTCGGCGCGATGGCCGACGACTCGGGGAGTGCGCAGATCGAGATCCGCGCCTCCTGGACCCCGCAGGTGGTCGATGATCACCTCGACATCGAGAACCACGTCGAGGCCTGGGGCGAGCTGCTCTGCACGGCGGCGGGTCTGCCGCCGGTCCCGGAGGGCGTGACCGCCATGCCCAGTCGTCGTGGCCGGCGCGGAGCCGGTCACTGACGATGGGACCCGACCCCACCAGCCCGCCTCCTGATGCCCCCGACGGCGAGGTGACGTCCGGCGGGGCGCCGGCCGACGTCGTACCCGACGCGGCGGCGCCACCGGCCCCCCTGCTCTCCCTGCGCGACGGCCTGCCCCCGCTCACCGACACCCCGCCCGGCCTCGTCGAGGCCTGCCGGGACCTGGGCGCGGCGAGCGGCCCGGTCGCGATCGACGCCGAACGTGCGTCGGGCTACCGCTACTCCTCCCGCGCCTACCTGATCCAGCTGCGTCGCGAGGGTGCCGGGACGTTCCTGATCGACCCGATCGGCTTCGACTCCCTCGACCCGCTCCAGGAGGCCCTGGCCGGCACCGAGTGGATCCTCCACGCCGCCACTCAGGACCTCGGCTGCCTCGCCGAGGTCGGCCTGGTCCCGTCGGCGCTCTTCGACACCGAGCTCGCCGGGCGGCTGCTCGGCTACCCGCGTGTCGGCCTGGCCACGCTGGTCGAGACGCTGCTGGGCTACTCGATGAAGAAGGAGCACTCCGCGGCCGACTGGTCGACCAGGCCGCTGCCCGGGCCCTGGCTGGAGTACGCCGCCCTTGATGTCGAGGTCCTCCTCGAGCTGCGCGAGGTCCTGGCCGCCGAGCTGGTGGCCGCGGGCAAGGACGAGTGGGCCCGCCAGGAGTTCGACGCGCTGCGCAGCTTCACGCCGGCGACGCGGGTGGAGCCGTGGCGTCGTACGTCGGGACTGCACCGGGTGCGCGGACGCCGGCTGCTCGGGGCCGTCCGCGAGCTCTGGGAGACCCGCGACGAGCTGGCCCGCGAGCGCGACGTCTCCCCCGGTCGGATCATCGGCGACAGCGCGATCGTGGCCGCCGCGCTGGCGATGCCCACGACCCGCTCCGAGCTGCTCGGCACGCGCGGCTTCCACGGACGCGGCGCCCAGCGCTACTCCGACCGGTGGCTCGAGGCTCTGGAGCGGGCCAGCACGATGCCCGAGGACGACCTGCCGGTGCGAGCACCGCGTACGGACGGTCCGCCCACACCGCGCGCCTGGGCCGAGCGCGACCCGGTCGCCGCCGCCCGCCTCACCCTCGCACGCGACGCGATCACGCGCCTGTCCGACGAGGTCGGGGTGCCGGCCGAGAACCTGGTCTCACCCGACACCGTCCGGCGCGTGATGTGGACGCCCCCCTTGCCCGACACGTCAGCAGTCGCCGACCGCCTGGCGTCGTACGGCGCCCGCGCCTGGCAGGTGGAGCTGGTCACGCCCCTGCTGGTCGACGCCATCGCCGGCGCCGAGCCGGTCGACGAACCCGAGGCCCCGACCGACGACGAGGACCTGCCGGCGGATCAGCCCGACGGCTGACTCGAGCTGCTCGGCGACGCGGTCGGCTCGACGTGCAGCACCTTGCGCGAGGCCTGGTCGATCTCCCGGGTCCGCGGCGGCACCTTCGAAGGCCTGCCGTGCAGCATCGCCTCCAGCGTCGGCCCTGTCACCGCGTCGAGGGCGTCCCACTGCGAGATCAGGGGCGGGAACTGCATGCTCTTGACGCTGAAGGTGAACACCGACGCGTGCCGCGGCAGCCGGCCGGGCTGCTGGAAGTCGTCGGACAGCGCCACCGTCTGGTTGGCGGGCTGCAGGTAGCCCTGCGAGGCGACGTAGCCCAGGGCCTCCGGGGAGCTGGCGTAGACCAGGAAGTCGGCCGCGGTGGCGACGTCCGTGGCCTTGCTCGAGATGCACAGTCCGGTCAGGCCGCCCACCGTTGCCGGGGTGCCGAGGTCGGGCATCGGCATCACGTCGAAGTTGAACCCGAGCTTCGTGCGCAGCTCGGGCACGATGTGGCGGGTGTCCTCGAGCATGGCCAGCTTGCCGCTCTCGAACCACTCCAGCGGGGTCTTCTCGGCGAGCTCCCCCGGCGTCAGGCTGACGCCCGGGCGGTGCAGCACGCGGACCGTCCGGATCAGCGCCTGCTGGCTGGCGTCGGTCGACAGGGTGAGGGTGGTCGGCGGGTTCGCGCTCTCGAAGACCTGGCCGCCTCCGGAGAGCACGAACGGCGCGACCCCCGCCAGCGTCGGGTCGATGTAGGCACCGGCGGCCTGCGGGTGCCTGCTGACGGCCCAGCGTGCGGTCGCCGCGAACTGGTCCAGCGACCAGCCCTCGCCCGGCGCCGGCGGGTCGGGGGTGACCTGGCGCAGCTTCACCAGGCGCTTGTTGTAGTAGATGACGGACGGCTCCACGCCGTACGGCAGACAGTCGAGACGGTTGTCGAGGCCGAACGACGTGAGCGTGCTCCGCGGGTAGTCGTCACCGAAGTCGACACCGCGGTCGTCGAGGAGCTGGTCGATCGGCTGGATCACCTGCTGCTGGTTCAGCCAGAGCAGGTCGCGGCGCGAGGCCAGGAAGACGTCCGGTGGCTTCTTGCCGGCGTTCAGGTCGGCTCGGATGGCTGCCATCATCACCGTGTCGTTGGGCCACGCCTTCACCACGACGGTGACCCGACGGTTCAGCGGCGCGAAGAGAGACGCCATCTGGCGGTAGGCGTCCACCTCGTCCTTCGTGCCGACCACGCCGAAGGTGAGCGTCTCGTCGGGCAGGTGCGTCGGCGCGGTCGTCGGCGAGCTGGTGGGTGGGGTGGACGGCGTCGCGCCCGAGGAGGTCGACGAGTCGCAGCTCGCCAGCAGGGCACCGCCGGCGAGGAGTGCGGTGACTGCGAGCCCGGACGCCGCTCGACGCCTGCCCCCGACTCGCCTCCGCACGGCCGAAACCCTAGCCGTAACGACAAGGAAGGAGTGCGCCGGACCGGGAGCGCCTCACGGCGCGTGGCCGCTCGTAGCGGCTGAATGTGGGACCCGGGGCTGCCGCGGCCCGGCGCACTCCGACCAGTGTAACCGGCGAAGGCGCCCACACATTCCGAACGCCGCCCGCGGGCGTCGTGCAGTGAGCCGGTCTAGGCCAGTCGCGCTAGGTGAGCTGGCCGGCCAGCTCGAGGCGCGCGGCCCGGTCGAGCTGCTGGGCCACCGACTGGATCCGTGCGGCGGCGAGGGCATCGGTGTCGGAGAGGAGGGCCCGTCCCGTTGCGACCACGCGGGCGAAGGCGGCCGCCCGCAGGAGCACGTCGGCGAAGTCGCCCACCGCGATCCCGCGCAGCACCTGGTCGACCATGTCGCGCAGCTCGTCGGGCCCGGGCGGGTCGGCGACGCCCGCGACCACGTCGTCGACGGCGGCGTGACGACGCCCGGCGTCGAACTCCCGCGCGACGCCGACCGGGTCGGCGTACACCCACGAGCGCAGCAGGTAGAGCCGCCACAAGCAGCCGGCGACCGACTCGGCCGGGCGGTTGGCCCAGGCCTGGGCGATGACCTCGATGCCCTCGGTGTCGGCGAGGTGGAGCACACGCTCGGCGACCCGGTCGTCACCGGAGGCACGGGCGCCGCGCACGAGCAGCTCGGCGGCGCGGTCGGCCGCCTCGGCCAGGAGCACCGGGTCGTCGCCCGAGTCGAGCCCGCTGAAGAAGCGGTCGCCCGGCGTGAGCGGGCGGTGGTGCGGGCGCTGGGTCACCCGACCACGGTAGCGGGCATCGACCCGCCGGCACCGGGCATTGGCGGCTAGCTGTGTGGAGGCACCACCCGAACCGTGCGAATCGGGTGCGCGAGGTCGAAGTGAGGGGCCCGGAACCGCAGCGAGATCGCCCGGGGGACGCCGAGCCCGCGCCTGGTCGGGATCGAGAGGGTCCCCGACAGGCGGTGCTTGCGGAGCTGGACGAAGAAGAAGACCTTGGCCCGGTAGAGCGGCGTGTCGAGCGCGACGTCGTCCGACACGTAGCGCTCCCGGAAGCGCTTGGTCAGGTCGCCCACCCGCAGCTGCGGCCCGTCGACGGCCTTGACCGGCCTCGCCAGGGCGTAGACGAAGTAGTTGACCGGCTTGCCAAGGGTCACCGTCCAGGTCGCGCTCGTCCCGGCGGTGGTACGAGCAGCACCCCGTCGCACCGTCAGACGGGGTGTCGGGTCGTCGTCGACGATCGTGGCCCCGCCGACGTAGTGGTCGGTCTCGATCCCGGTGAGTGCGTAGGCCGTGAGGCCGAAGAAGCGCGTGCCCTGGTCGTCGAGGTCGTTGGGCCGGTACGTCACGTGGAGCACTCCACTGCTCGTGTGGGCCGGGATGACGAGCGTGCGGGGCGACGTGGTGCCGTCGAAGCCGAACGGTGAGCCGCGCACGACCGCGACCCGCGCCTCGTGGTCGAGGGCGCCGGTCACGTGCCAGGGGACGTCGACGGTCACCGGGTCGGTGCCGTCGCCCTCGGGCTGGCGGAGGGAGTCGATGCTGAACAACGGGAGCGGCGTCGTCGGAACCGGCGAGACGCCGGCGTCGGGGGTCGCGGAGACATCGGCCACGTAGACCCGCCCGGACGCGTCCCGCGACACCAGTCCGACCTGCGTCACGCGGGTCAGGTCGATGCCGTCGACGCCCGAGAGCGACACCCGGAGGTCCTGGGCCCAGCGCTTGGCCAGGGAGAAGCTGCCGCCCGGGAGCGGGGCGAGGTTGCCGTCACCGACCGGGGTCACGACGGCGGTGTGTCCATCGGCATCGGTCAGCGAGACACGCAGGTGCACCGGACCTGCGCGTGGGTCGACGATCGTGCGCAGGTCGAGCCGGCTGTCGGCGCTCAGGTCCCAGGGCTGGGTGAGGTCGAGACCCCCGTGGAGGCCCGGGGCCGTCCACCCGACCTCCAGGAACTCCCGGAACGGGACGCCGCTGAAGAACTCGCTGCGGAAGTGCGGAGCCCGTACGGAGCTCAGCTTGGGCTGACACGCAGCCCTGTCCCGCGAGTCCGAGACGCCGGCGCAGAGACGGACGGCGGCCGTGGCGTCGCTGCTCGCCTGCCCGTCGACACCGGGTCGCACGGTGACCATCCCACCGCCGAGGGCGTGGCCGCGGACGTCGGCGCCGCCGGCCGACGGCACGGCCACCGGGCTCCCGTCGAACATCGGCAGCACCGACTCGTCGCCGCTCGCGAACAGGTGGACCGCGCCGGCGATGTAGGCCCGCCCGACCTTGCGCTGCCCCGCGGCGCTGAGCCTGGTCGGGCTCTGGGAGCCGCACGTGCGGTCCCGGTCGCCCCAGTCGTCGAACGACGGCGCGGCGGAGAGCCCGGGTGTCCACTCGGTGTTGAAGAAGTTGTGGTCGGCGCCCATCACCAGGACCGAGCTGTGGAAGGCCAGGTCGCTGGTCGGGTCGGCCGTGACGTCGCGCCCGTCGTCGGTGAAGTTCTGACCCTGCAGGTCGCTCACGTCGCCGTCGCAGTACGGCAGGATCGTGACCGTCGGCGTCGCAGGCGCGGCCTGGAACCCGAAGTCCGTGGGACCGATCAGCACCTGACCGGCGACGTGGTAGCCCTCGTCGTCGGGCAGGTCGAGGGACGCGCGGTTGACCCCTTCGCCTCCACGGCTGTGTCCGACGAGCACCACGTCGGACAGGTCGGCCGGGTGGGTCCCCCTGTGGGCGAACCCGACCCAGGCACGCAGGTGGTCGCGGATGAGGGCGGCGCGCGCCGCGGCTCCGCCGTCCTGGTCCTGGAAGTCGAGCGCGTTGATGGCGTCGGCCGAGATCGACACGGTGACGTAGCCCTGGCCGGCCAGCAAACGCTGCACGTAGTCGTAGCCGAGGTAGCTCGGCACCGGCACCTGACCGGTGGGGCACGACCAGACCTGCGGATCTGCCACGCGGGACTCCGGAGGGTCGGTGCCCTCCGGGGAGTAGCACGCCTCGTGCCGACCGTGGAGGAACAGCACGAGCGGCGAGGCGTCGGTGGCGTCGACCGGCGCCACGATGTGACCGACCATCTCGGAGAGCCGGCTGATGCCGGGCAGCCGGACCGGCGCGAGGCGATAGTCCGTCGAGGTCGTTGCATGGGTGCCCGGCCGGCCGGGATCATCGAGCAACGCGTGCACCGACGGCCGGCGGTAGGGCGTGCGGTCGGTGTGTCCGTCGCCGCGGTGGACGCGCCGGTCGAGGACCCTCGTGCCGAGCACCACGTCGTACGACGACGGGTCGGGCGGGGTCGAGGACGAGACGACCACGGAGACCGTGCGGGCATCCGGGGCCACCGACCCGGTGGCCAACGAACCGTCGTGGCTGACTTGGACCGCGGCGTCGGTGGTCGGGATCCGTGTCGGGGAGTGCCAGGTCAGGCGGTAGGAACCCGGCGCCAGCGGAGTGACGGTCCACCGCCCGAGCTGCGGGTCCGGGCGATGGCCGGTCGCACCGGCGGCCCCGTGGACCGCTGCGGCGACACCGGGGCCCGCGCCCGCGGCACTCGTCCCCGTGAGGGCCAGCACGATCGAGCCGGCTGTGAGTGCGACGGTACGCAGGACAGGTGCTCGCATCGACGTCCCCCATGATGAGCAGCGGTTTCCCGAGGTCTCGCGCACCTTACCGGCCTCACACCCCGGCCGGCGTGCACGAGGAGCGACGCCGTCAGACCGTGAGCAATGTGCGGATCCGCTGGTCGCTGACCGGACCGTCGGTCCCGAGCTGCTGGGCCCAGAGCGAGACGCGGTACTCCTCCAGCATCCACCGCGCGCGGCGCAGTGGCTCGCCGGGCGGACGGCCCTCCGGCAGGGCCTCGAGCCGGTGGAGGACGGCCTCCTCGACGCCGGTGACCTGGTCCATGAGCTGCCGGTCGCGGAGCACGTCGTCCTCGAGCCGCTCGCGACGGCGGCGGACCGCCAGGAGATAGGTCGGGAACCGTCGCAGCCGATCTGCCCCGGCCTCTCCCAGGAAGCCGCGGGACACCAGCCGGGCGAGCTGCTGGCGCATGTCCTGCAGCGCGGGCAGGGTCGCCAGCTCCGCCCGGCCGCTCAGCAGCCGGTCGGTGTCACGCCAGTCGGACAGGATCCGCAGCACCTCGGCCAGGACCGGTTCGGTCCGCGCAGCGAGCGCGTCACGCCCGGCCGCCACCAGCACGGCGTACTCCTCGTGCGTGCGGACGGGCGGGCGACCGTCGACGACGTCGGCCAGGATCGCGGCGCGGAGGTCGTCGAGGAGCTCGGCGACCTGGGGGTACGGCGAGCCGGCCAGGCCGAGCCGGGCGGTGGTGTCGAGGCCGGCCGTCGGGTCGCCGGTCGGGAGCTCGAGCAGCAGGAGTCGTCGTACGCCGAGACGGTGGCGCGCCTCCGCCTCCTCGCGGGAGCCGAAGACCCCGAGACCCACGGTCGTGCCCTCGTCGGTGACGGCCGGATAGGCGAGCACCTCGTGCCCCGCCCTCGTCTGGAGGATCTCGTCGGGCAGGTCGCCGAACGTCCATGCCGTCTGGCCGGTCGCGCCCAGCCCGCTGTCGTCCGCGACCGCGGCGAGCGCCTCGTCGAAGCGGCTGCGCAGGGGGGCCTTCAGCGCCTCGAGGTCCTTTCCGCGCGCCTGCTCGTCGCCGCTCTCACCGACGACGCGGTAGGTCGGTTGGAGGTGGGCCGGCACCTTGGACCAGTCCCACGCCTCGCGCGGCACCACGACGCCGGTCGTCGACCGCGCCCACCGCTCGAGCGCGTCGAGCAGCGGCTCGTCGCCCGGTGGCGTGGCGGCCAGGAACTCCCGGGCCTTGTCGGGCGCCGGGACGAAGCTGACCCGGAGGTTCTTCGGCAGGCTGCGGATCAGGCTGGTGACCAGCTCGTGGCGGACGCCGGGGACGTTCCACGAGAAGTCATCCGCCTCCACGCGGTTCAGGGTCGCCACCGGCACGTCGATGGTCAGCCCGTCGTCGGCCGCGCCGGGCTCGAAGTGATAGCTGATCGGGAAGGTCAGTCCCTCTCCCTGCCAGGCCTCCGGGAAGTCCTCGGCCCGTACCTCGTCGGCGGTGTCGTGGGTGAGCATCGCCGGGTCGAACGTGAGCAGGTCGGGGTGCCGTCGGCGCGCCTGCTTCCACCACTGGTCGAAGTGGGCGCCGCTGACGACCTCGGGCCCGACCCGCGCGTCGTAGAAGTCGAAGAGCGTGTGCTCGTCGACGACGATGTCGCGGCGGCGGGCCCGGTGCTCCAGCTCCTCGGCCTCCTCGAGCAGCCGCTGGTTCTCGCCGAGGAAGCGGTGTCGGCCGGACCACTCGCCGTAGACGAGGGCATGCCGGATGAAGAGCTCACGGCTCAGGTCGCGGTCGATCTTCCCGAAGGCGACGAGCCGGTCGGTGGCCAGCGGGACGCCGTAGAGCGTCACCCGCTCGTAGGCCATCACCGAGGCGCGCTTGCGCGACCAGTGCGGCTCGCTGTAGGTGCGCTTGACCAGGTGTGCGCCGATCCGCTCGGCCCACTCGGGCTTGATCGCGGCGTTCTGCCGGGCCCAGAGCCGGCCGGTCTCCACGAGCTCGCCGGCCATCAGGTACGCCGGGTTCTTCCCCCGCAGCGCGCTCCCCGGGAAGATCGCGAACCGGGCACCTCGCGCCCCGAGGTACTCCCGCGGGCCGCGTGGCCGCTGCCTGGGGTCGCCGGACGAGACCCGCTCGCGCTCCTCGAGCACCCCGACGTGGGAGAGCAGTCCCGCCAGGAGGGCCTGGTGGATCCCGTCGGCGTCGTACGGCGCCCCCGCGCTCTCGGTCTCGGTGGCGGGTGCCCCGCTCTCGGTGGCCGGTGCCCCGGTCTCGGTGGCCGGTGCCCCGGTCTCGGTGGTCGAGCGGCGTCGAGACCAGGCCGGCTCCTGGCCGAGCTGGACCTTCAGCTCCTTGCACACCTGCCGGAGCTGGGACTCGAAGTCCTGCCACTCGCGGACCCGGAGGTAGTTGAGGTACTCGCGCTTGCACATCCGGCGGAAGGCGCTGGACGAGAGCTCGCGCTGCTGGCTGCGCAGGTGGCGCCAGAGGTTGAGCCAGGTCAGCAGGTCGGAGGTCGGGTCCTTGAAGCGGGCGTGGAGCTGGTCGGCCTGCGCCTGCTCCTCCAGGGGTCGCTCCCGGGGGTCCTGGAGGGAGAGGGCGGCGGCGATGACGAGGATCTCGCGGACGCAGCCGAGCCGCTCGGCCTCGAGGATCATCCGTCCGAGGCGGGGGTCGATCGGCAGCCGAGCCAGCCTGCGTCCGACCTTGGTGAGGTCGCCGCGGCGCCGGCCTCCGCGGTCGCCTCCGGTCGAGCCTCCTCCGCCGGTCGAGCCTCCTCCGCCGGTCGAGCTCCGTCCGCCGGTCGAGCTCCGTCCGCCGTTCGAGCTCGTCGAGACCAACGCTCCGAGCTCTTCGAGCAGCTGGACGCCGGCCGCGACGTTGCGACGGTCGGGCGGCTCGACGAACGGGAACCGGGCGACGTCGCCGAGCCCGAGGGAGGTCATCTGCAGGATCACCGACGCGAGGTTGGTGCGCAGGATCTCGGGGTCGGTGAAGGGGGGCCGCGCCTCGAAGTCGTCCTCGGCGTACAGACGGATCGCCACACCCGCCTCGACGCGGCCGCAGCGCCCCGACCGCTGCTGGGCCGACGCCTGGCTGATCGCCTCGATCGGGAGCCTCTGCACCTTGGTCTTCAGGGAGTACCGCGAGATGCGCGCCAGCCCGGTGTCCACGACGTAGCGGATGCCGGGGACGGTCAGCGAGGTCTCGGCGACATTCGTGGCGAGCACGACGCGGCGGACCGTCGACGGGTGGGAGGAGAAGACGCGGTGCTGCTCGGCGGCCGAGAGCCGGGAGTAGAGCGGCACGATCTCGAGGGTGCGGCCGCGCTCGACCCGCGACAGGTCGGCCAGGGCGTCGGCGGTGTCGCGGATCTCGCGCTCGCCGGGCAGGAAGACCAGCACGTCGCCCGGGCCCTCGCCCGACAGCTCCCGGACGGCGTCGATGATGGCCTCGGTCTGGTCGCGGACGAGCTTCTCCCCCTCCGCATCGACCTCCTCGTTGGTCGAGCCCGTCGAGACCACGAGCGGGCGGTAGCGGATCTCGACCGGGTAGGTCCGTCCGGAGACCTCGATGATCGGTGCCGGCCTGACCTGGTCGGTGGACGCGCCGGCCGAGACCTCCCCGAAGTGGCGGGCGAACCGCTCGGGGTCGATGGTCGCCGAGGTGATCACGAGCTTGAGGTCGGGGCGGCGCGGGAGCAGCTGCTTGAGGTACCCGAGGAGGAAGTCGATGTTGAGACTGCGCTCGTGAGCCTCGTCGATGATGATCGTGTCGTAGCGGCGGAGCTGCCGGTCGCGCTGCAGCTCAGCGAGGAGGATGCCGTCGGTCATCACCTTGATCCGGGTGTCGGGAGAGGTCCGGTCGGTGAAGCGGACCTGGTACCCCACCTCCTCGCCCAGCGAGATCTTCAGCTCGGAGGCGAGCCGCTCGGCGACCGACCGGGCCGCGATCCGGCGGGGTTGCGTGTGCCCGACCATCCCGCCCCGCCCGCCCGCTCCACGGCCGAGCTCGAGGCAGATCTTGGGCAGCTGGGTGGTCTTTCCCGAGCCCGTCTCGCCCGCCACCACCACGACCTGGTGGTCGCGGATGGCCGCCGCGATGTCGTCACGCCGCTGACTGATCGGCAGCTCGGGCGGGAAGGAGATGTCCACAACGCGGGTGATTCTCCCCCACCGCCCCGCACCGCTCCCACCGAGTTACCGGCCTGAGGGCGTACGCCGCTCCCGTGGCGGATTGGCAGGTTGTCGGCAGGCAACCGACACCGCGACCCCAGGGCCTTCACAGGGAAGGCACAGGCCACCCGCGGAGGGTGAAGCCATGACACACATCCAGCGCAGCCGGCGCCTCCAGGCCGGCCTGGCCGGACTCAGCGTCGTCAGTGCTCTCGGCGCCGCTGTCGGTCTCGGCCTGACCACTCACACCGGTAGCACCACCCGCGCGAGCCAGACCGACAGCGGGTCCGGCGGTTCGACGACCTCCGGCTCCCACGCCGGTGGCGAGGGCGAGGATGACAGCACGAGGTCGAGCAGCACCTCGCACCAGTCGTCCTCGAACCGGTCGAGCCCGGTCACGAAGCCGAGCAGCTCGACCCCGCAGGCGACCACGAGCGGCTCCTGACATGACCACCGACCGGAACACGACTCACCGCTTCGACCTGTGGAGCACGACGGGGACCGTGGTCGTCACCGACCCTGCTGCTCTCGGGTCGGTCGTCGAGATCGTACGGGCCGGACTGGACGACGTGGAGCGCGCCTGCTCGCGCTTCCGCGCGGACTCCGAGATCTCGGGGCTGGCCCCGGGCCGAAACCGGCTCTCCCCGATGCTCGCCGACCTGGTCGGGACCGCGCTCGATGCCGCGGAAGCGAGTGCCGGGCTCGTCGACCCGACGGTCGGCGCCGTCATACGCCGGCTCGGGTACGACCGCAGCATCGAGCTGCTGCCCGCCGACGGCGCTCCCGTCAGCCTGGTCCAGCAGGTGCCGGGCTGGCGGCAGGTCCACCTCTACGGTGACAAGCTCGACCTGCCGACCGGCCTCCAGCTCGACCTGGGTGCGACTGCGAAGGCCCGCGCCGCGGATCTGATGGCACGGCGCGCGGCCGACACGGTCGGTGTGGGCGTGCTCGTCGAGCTCGGTGGCGACGTCGCCACCGCCGGCCCCGGACCCACGGGCGGCTGGCAGGTCCTGGTGCAGGACACGGACGACGACCCCGCCGACCAGGTCACGCTCCAGCCAGGCTGGGCCGTGGCCACCTCCTCGACGGTACGACGGGCGTGGCGCCGTGGCGGTGTACGCCTGCACCACATCGTCGACCCCCGAACTGCGGCCCCGGCCGCGTCCGTGTGGCGCAGCGCGACCGTGGCCGCAGCCACCTGCACCGAGGCCAACACCGCCTCGACGGCCGCGGTGATCCTCGGCCACGAGGCCCCTCGCTGGCTCGCGGAGCGTGGCTGCACCGCCCGGCTCGTCGACCAGCAGCACCGCGTGGTCCGCGTCGGCGACTGGCCCAGGGAGGCCGCAGCATGAGCGCCGCTCTCTGGGCCCTGGGCCGCGGCACGGGTGTGGTCGCGCTCGTGCTGTTCACGGTCGCCCTGGTCCTCGGCATCGTCGCCCGCTCCGGGCGGCCGGTGCCGTGGCTGGGCCGCTTCGGCACCAGCGACCTGCACCGTACGGCCGCCCTCACCGGGACCGGCCTGGTCATCGCGCACGTCGCCACCTTGTACGTCGACCCGTACGCGCAGCTGCGCCTGGTGGACTTCGTGTTCCCCTTCCTCGGGGCCTACAAGCCGCTGTGGCTGGGCCTGGGCACGCTCGCGCTCGACCTGCTGGGCGTCGTCACCGTCGTCTCGTTGCTGCGGCACCGGGTGGGCCCGCGCGTCTTCAAGACCGTGCACTGGGCGACCTACGCCTTGTGGCCCGTGGCTCTGGCGCACGCCCTGGGCAACGGCACCAACGGCGGGTCCACCTGGTTCCGCGCCCTCGCCGTGGCCTGCATCACCGCGGTCGTCACCGCGGTCGGCTGGCGGCTCGCCCCGTCGTACGCCCACCGCGGGTGGGCCCGTCACCCCCGGAGGGCCGCATGACCGCCACGACGACGACCACGGTTCGACGTCTGCTCGACGCTCCTGACCGCGGGGATGCCCTGCCTCGCCCGGGTCTCGACGAGCTCCTCGCGGCGGTGACCGAGAGCGGGCTCACCGGCCGAGGTGGCGCCGGCTTCCCGACCGCGGTCAAGGTACGCGCGGTCGCTACCGGCGCCCGGAGGCCGGTCGTCGTCGGCAACGGCATGGAGGGCGAGCCGCTCAGCCACAAGGACGCGGTGCTGCTCACGCGCAGCCCGCACCTGGTGCTCGACGGGCTCGAGAGCCTGGCGCGGGCCATGCACGCCAAGCGGGCGATCCTCGCCCTCGGCCCGGAGATCGACGCTGCTGCCGCCCTGGCCGCCGCGCGCGGTCGGAAGGTGGAGGTGCTCCCACTCGAGGGCGGCTTCGTCGCGGGCCAGGAGACGGCGCTGGTCAACCAGCTCGACGGCCGCCCTGCCCTGCCGCGTGACCCCTTCACCCGGGTCACCGAGTCGGGCGTCGGCGGACGCCCGACGCTGGTCCTGAACGCCGAGACCCTGGCCCAGGTCGCCCTGGTGGCGCGGCACGGCGTCCGGTGGTTCCGCTCCGCGGGCACGGCCGAGGATCCGGGCACCTCGCTCTTCACCGTCACGGGGGCCGTGAGCCGCCCGGGCGTGGTCGAGGCCGACCGCGGCAGTGCGCTGAGCGACGTACTGGCGGCGGCGCAGCCGGTGCATCCGACCGCGGTCCTGGTCGGGGGCTACCACGGCGCCTGGGTGCCGGAGTCCCACCTCGACGTCCGCCTCACGCGGTCCGACCTCGCTCCGTTCAACGCCTCGGTCGGGGCAGGCGTGCTTCACGTGCTCGATGACGGCACCTGCCCGCTCGGGTTCGCGGCGGAGGTCGTGGACTACCTCGCCCGGGAGTCCGCCCGCCAGTGCGGTCCGTGCCTGAACGGGCTGCCGCAGCTCGCGAAGGACCTGCATCGGCTGGCCGCCGGGGTGCGCGATCCCCGTCTGCCCGGCGAGATCGCCCGGATGGGGGCCCAGGTCACCGGGCGCGGCGCGTGTGCGCACCCCGACGGCAGCGCTCGGTTCGTCGCGTCGACGCTCGACGTCTTCCGCGATCACGTGTCCGCCCATCTCGGCGGCTGGTGTCCCAGCCGGATCAGGAGGGTGTCGTGACGAGTCGCCTGCACGTCGACTGGACCCGCTGCGACGGACACGGCAGCTGTGCCGAGCTCCTGCCGCGCCTCCTCGACGTGGACGACTTCGGGTTCCCGGTGTCGCGCTCGGGTGACCGAGACCCGGTGGTGCCCGCGCCCGACGACGAGGCCGCGCGTCACGCGGTCCGGAACTGCCCCCTGATGGCGCTGCGCCTGTACGACGCGGCGAGCTGAGCTCAGCGGAGGTACGGCGGCAGCTTCAGACGCGGGTCGGCCGCGGCTGCGAGCAGCTGATGCTGGGTGAGGCCGAGGCTCGACGTGGACGTGCCGTTGTTGCCGAACGACGTGCTCGCGATCAGCGTGACCACGGTCCCGTCCTGGTGCTGGACCGAGACCACCACGTCGTCGCCCTTGGTGCTCACGCGGGCCGGCTGACCGTCGTACGTCGTGGGCGTCAGGTGGGCGTTCTCGAGGAGGTAGAAGCCCCCGGCCGCACCCCAGCTCCGACCCACGACGATCTCGAGCATGCCGCCGCCTTTCCAGTCGAGCTTGGTGCCGTAGGAGCCCGAGCCGCCCTGCTCGTTCTGCGCGAGCCGCAGGAGGTCGCCGTTCGGATCCAGGTGCTCGGCGAGCACGTCGTGGTAGGTCTGCAGCGTGTCGGCACTCGACTGCCGAGCCAGCCGGGCCAACATCCTCGCCTGCTGTCGGGCGGCCTGAGCCCGGTCGTGTGCGCGCTGGCGTGCCCGGTCGTGGGCCCGGTCCTGCGTCCCGTTGTGGGGAGACGCCGACGCGCTGCTGCCGTCGGCGAACCCGGCCGCGCCGGGCGAACCCGAGGAGCCGTGCCACACGAAGCCGACGGTGGCGACCGCGGCGACGGACACCGCCACGGCCGCGACCTGGGTGCGGCGCCGTCGGCGCAGCCGGCGCTCACCTCGCGCGACGTCGGCGGCCGGGTCGGTCGGTGGTACGACGAGGATCTCCAGCAGGTCGTCGAGCTCGCTCATGGTGTGTGTCCCTCTTCCGGATGGGGTGCCAGCAGCGCGCGCAGACGCGTCATCGCGTCGGCGGTCTGGCTCTTCACGGTGCCCGGCGCGATGCCGAGCGCGGCAGCGGTCTCCTCCACGGACAGGCCCCACAGGTGCCGCAGCACGAGAGCGCGTCGCTGGCCCGGGGCCAGCCGGGCCACGGCGTCGCGGAGGTCGAGCACGGCCTCGGTGTCGTGGGTCTCCGCCGCCTGGTCCCAGCCCTCGAGGCCCGGGTGCTCCCGGCGTCGGCGGAGCCGGTCGAGGTTGGCGTTGACGAGCATCGTCCTGACGTAGCCGTCGACCGCGTCCATGCCCGACACGCGCGGCCACGCGACGTACAACCGGATGAGCACGTGCTGCACCAGGTCCTCGGCCTGGTGGGGGTCGCGGCAGAGCACCCAGGCGGTGCGGTACATCAGGGGGCGCCGAGCCACGACGTACTCGGTGAAACCGGTCCGTTCGCCCATCGACACCTCCCCGACACCTAGACCTTTGCCGTCAAGTGGAACGACGGCAAGGGCGGGGAGGTTGGGTCAGGGGGTGGTCGGACCCTGTCCGAGGTTCGGCTGGCCCTGCTGTCCGGGCGCGCCCTGCGGGCCGCCCCGGAACCCCTGACCCGGGAACCCACCCGGACCGCCGTGACCGAACCGGTCGTCGCCGCCGCCGCTGTGCTCGCCGAGCAGGAAGCCGGAGAGCCCGCCGATGATCAGCGCGGCGAGGGCGACCGCGATCACGGCACGCATGGCGAGCACCTGGTCGAGGAAGCGCGGCCTCGGCTGGGTTGCGGCGGTCGGCTCGTACGCCGGCAGGACTGGCTGCGCGGGCGGCGGGGCCGGCGCCTGCGGGTCGAGGGTGCTGGTGTGGTCGGACTCGCTCATGGCGGGAGTGTGCACCCGACGGCTGTGCTGACGCTGTGGAACACCTCGGAGTGCGTCGTGCCTCTCGGACAGGGTTCTCACAGGAAACGCACAGCCGACACGACCAGACTGATGCCATGGAGCTCACCCGGGTGGACGGATCGCCGCTGCGCGTCCTGGTCGTCGACGACGAGCAGAACATCGCCGAGCTGATCAGCATGGCCCTGCGCTATGAGGGGTTCGAGGTCACCGCGGCTCACACGGGCACCCGGGCGGTGGCCGCCGCGAAGACCTTCGATCCCGACGCCGTCGTGCTCGACATGATGCTGCCCGACTTCGACGGCCTCGAGGTGCTGCGCCGCATGCGGGCCGCCGATCCCGACGTACCGGTCCTCTTCCTCACCGCCCGCGACGCCGTCGAGGACCGCGTGGCGGGACTCACCGCGGGCGGTGACGACTACGTGACCAAGCCGTTCTCGCTCGAGGAGCTCGTCGCCCGGCTGCGCGGCCTGATGCGCAGGACCGGAGCGCGGCGTGCGCAGTCGTCGGCCCTGCTGTGCGTGGGTGACCTCGAGCTCGACGAGGACAGCCACGAGGTCCGCCGCGCCGGTGACGAGATCCTCCTGACGGCCACGGAGTTCGAGCTGCTGCGCTTCCTGATGCGCAACCCCAAGCGGGTCCTGTCCAAGGCCCAGATCCTCGACCGGGTCTGGAACTACGACTTCGGGGGCCAGGCCAACGTCGTCGAGCTCTACATCTCCTACCTGCGCAAGAAGATCGACGCCGGTCGCGAGCCGATGATCCACACCATGCGCGGCGCCGGCTACGTGCTGAAGCCGGCCTCGTGAGACGTCGATGAAGCGTTTCGCGTCGCTGACGTCGCGCCTCGTCGCCACCACGGTCGTCCTGGTGGCCGTGGTGGTGCTCCTGATCGCCACCGCCGCCACGCTGGCCCTCCACGCCTACCTGACCGACAGGCTGGACAGCGACGTACAGGCGTCATTGGGGCAGGCGGTCCAGCAGGTGGAGCACGGCGCGCCGCTCGGCGGGCCGGGCGACGGCGATGCGGACAACCGTCCGTTCGACGGCCCGCGGATCGACATCCTGATCGGCGTCGCGACGTCGAACAACGCCTCGGCGGCGATCAAGACGCAGGACGCCGGGTTCAAGGCGGTCGATGCCACGACGGCCGACGCTCTCGCGGCGGTGCCGCCGGACGGCAACGGCCACGACGTGCACGTCCCCGGCTACGGCGACTACCGCGTCGCGACCCAGGACACCACGGGCGGACTGATCATCGTCGGGCTTCCGTCCTCCTCCGTCGACGGACCGGTCTCGCAGCTGATCCTGTGGGAGGTCCTGGTCGGTGCGCTCGGCATCGCCGCCGCGGCGGGGGTCGGCACCGTGCTGGTACGCCGTCAGCTCCGGCCGCTGCGCGAGGTCGCGGCCACGGCGCACCACGTCGCGGAGCTGCCGCTGGCGACCGGCGACATCGAGCTCGCCGAACGGGTTCCCGAACGCCTGACCGACGAGAACACCGAGGTCGGCCAGGTGGGCTCGGCCCTCAACACGCTCCTGGCCCATGTCGAGTCGTCGCTGACCGCTCGCCACGAGAGCGAGCAGCAGGTCCGCCAGTTCGTCGCGGACGCCTCCCACGAGCTGCGTACGCCGCTGACCACGATCGCCGGCTACACCGAGCTCGCGAGGCGCCGTCCCGACGACCCGGACACGACGCGGACCGCTCTCGACAAGGTCGAGGAGGAGTCGGCGCGGATGACCTCGATGGTCGAGGACCTCCTCCTCCTGGCCCGGCTCGACTCCGGTCGACCGCTCGAGCGTCATCCGGTCGACCTCTCGCGCCTGCTCGTCGAGGCGGTCTCCGACGCGAGGGTCGTGGACCCCGGTCACCGGTGGCGCCTCGATCTGCCCGAGGAGTCGATCGAGGTCGTCGGCGACGTCCAGCGGCTCCACCAGGTCGTGACCAACCTGCTCACCAACGCCCGCAAGTACACCCCGAGCGGGACGACGATCACCGTCTCCGCGACACCGGGCGGGTTCGCCGTGCACGACGACGGCCCGGGCTTCCCGCCCGGGCTGGCCGAGCACGCCTTCGAGCGCTTCGCCCGCGGCGACGCGGCCCGGACCCGCGGGGACGCCGGCGGGGCCGGTCTCGGGCTCGCCCTGGTCCAGGCGATCGTGACCGCCCACGGCGGCACGGTCGCCCTCCGGTCCCAGCCCGGCTCGACCACCGTCACCGTCTCCCTCCCCACCTGACCCTGTGGACGGACTCGGTAGTCCGTGACGTTCCGCACGTGAATCCGGCCGAAAAGCGTGCGAAACGTCACGGACTACCGCTCCTTGTCCACAGCCCGTACGCCGGGGGTGGGTTCACAGAGGGCGCACAGGTCGGCGACGGGGGGTTGAAAGACCGGGGAGCGAGAGTCGCGGCATGACTTCGGAGACGACCTCGTCCGCACTGTCCCGCGACTCCCTGACCCGCGACTCCCTGTCCCGCGACTCACTGACCCGCGACCCACTGACCCGCGACGCAGACCGGCGACCCACTGACTGGGGACGCCGCGACCGGCGGCTCCCCGGTCGGCGAACGTCCCCGGCCGTCCCTGCCGCCGGACGGCCGGGGTCGACGGCCGGCGGGCGCCCCGCTCTTGCGGCTCCCCGTGCCGCCGGAGCGGCTGGCGCTCGCCGGTCTCCTCCTCGCGACCGCGGTCCTCTACCTCTGGGGCCTGGGGGCGTCGGGCTGGGCGAACTCGTTCTACTCCGCCGCCGCGCAGGCCGGGTCCGAGTCGTGGAAGGCCTTCTTCTTCGGCTCCTCCGACGCCGCCAGCTCGATCACCGTCGACAAGACACCGCTCGCGCTCTGGCCGATGGGGCTGTCGGTCCGGGTCTTCGGGCTCTCGTCGTGGAGCATCCTGGTCCCGCAGGCTCTCGAGGGGGTCGCGGCCGTGGGGCTCCTCTACGCCACGGTCCGTCGTACGACGGGATCGTGGGGCGCGGGCCTGCTCGCCGGCGCGGTGATGGCGCTGACCCCGGTCGCCGTCCTGATGTTCCGCTTCAACAACCCCGACGCGATGCTCGTCCTGCTGCTCGTGGGGTCGGCGTACACCACGCTGCGCGCCGTCGAGTCCTCGGTGTCGGGTACGTCGGACGCCGGTCGTCGAGCGGCCAGGTGGCTCGTGTTCGCGGGAGTCCTCGTCGGGCTGGCGTTCCTGGCCAAGATGCTCCAGTCGTTCCTGGTGATCCCGGCCCTGGTCGCGGTCTACGCGCTCTACGCCGGCGTCACCTGGCGCCAGAAGATCCTCCACCTCCTCGGCGCCGCGGCCGGCATGGTCGTCGCCGCCGGCTGGTGGATCGCGATCGTCAGTCTCTGGCCCGCCGCGTCGCGGCCCTACATCGGCGGCTCGCAGCACAACTCGATCCTCGAGCTCACGCTCGGCTACAACGGCTTCGGCCGCCTCGACGGCTCGGAGACCGGCTCGGTCGGTGGCGGCAACACCACGGGCGGCCAGTGGGGTACGACCGGGCTGTTGCGGATGTTCGGCTCCGAGATCGGGACCCAGGTCGCCTGGCTGATCCCGGCCGCTCTGCTCCTGGGCGGCGCCGGCCTCTGGTTCGCCCGCGGTCGCGGCGGGCTGGCCGTACGGTCCGGGCTCACGTTGTGGCTGGGCTGGCTGCTGGTCACCGGCCTCACCTTCAGCTTCATGGCCGGGATCTTCCACCCGTACTACACGGTCGCCCTGGCGCCCGCGATCGGCGCCCTGGTCGGGACCGGCGCGCTCGTGCTCTGGCGCCACCGCGACTCGCTGGCCGCCACGGGGGTGCTCGGTCTCACCACGGCCCTGACGGCCGCGCTGTCCTTCGAGCTGCTGGCGCGCGACGCGTCGTGGCACCCGTGGCTGCGGTGGGTCGTGCTCGTCGTCGGCTTCACCGCCGCCGCACTCCTCGTCGGGGTGCGCCACCTGCCTCGGCGGTTCGCTACGGCGGTCGCGGCGGCAGCGCTCGTCGCCGGTCTGGCCGGGCCCGCGGCGTACTCCGTCGCGACCGCGGCCACTCCCCACACCGGCTCGATCCCGAGTGCGGGCCCCTCGTCGGCCGGCGGGTTCGGCCCGGGTGGCGGTGGTCCGGGGGGCTTCGGAGGCGGTCAGCCCCCGACCGGGATGGCGAACGGCGTGACGGCACCCGGCGGTACGACGGGTGGCACTGCAGGCGGGACGACGGGCGGCGCCAGCACCGGCGGGCTCCTCGACGGCAGCACGTCGAGCGCTGCACTGAACACGCTCCTCGAGACCGACGCGTCGTCGTACACCTGGGTCGCCGCGGCCGTCGGCTCCAACAGCGCCGCCGGCTACCAGCTCGCGACCCAGCAGCCGGTGATGGCGATCGGCGGGTTCAACGGCTCGGACCCGAGCCCGACGCTGGCGCAGTTCCAGCAGTGGGTCGCCGAGGGCAGGATCCACTACTTCATCAGCCAAGGCAGCGGTGGCTTCGGTGGCGGTGGGCTCAGTGCCGGCGGCAGCACCTCCTCGCAGATCACCACCTGGGTCGAGGACACCTTCACCGCCCGGACCGTCGACGGCGTCACCGTCTACGACCTGACCACCGGCTGACTGCCGGGTAGTCCCCGACGTTCTGGTTGTGGACAACGCCCTTTTCACGACCAGAACGTCGGGGACTACCCCTCCAGGCCACCCACCACGGCGGGGAGGGAGCGGATAGCGTCACCCCATGGCCGCACCATCCGCCCCGTCCCTCCCGTCGTACGTCGACCACCTGATCGTCGGGTCCGGCTTCGCCGGGCTCTGCGCCGCCATCCAGCTCGCCGAGGCGGGTGAGACCGACTACGTGGTGATCGAGAAGGCCGACGACGTGGGCGGCACCTGGCGTGACAACACCTACCCGGGCGCGTGCTGCGACGTGCCGAGCCAGCTCTACTCGCTCTCCTTCGCCCGCAACCCCGGCTGGTCGTCGTCGTACTCCCCGCAGCCCGAGATCCAGGCCTACCTCCGCCGCGTCGCCGAGGAGTACGGCGTCACCGCGCACACCGTCTTCGGCACCGAGCTCGAGCACGCCGCGTGGGACGACGCGACGCAGCGCTGGCGGGTCCGTACGACGTCCGGCGAGGTGGCCGCCCGCACGCTCGTCTCCGCGGCCGGCAGCCTCTCGGCTCCGCGCCTCCCCGACATCGAGGGCATCGAGAGCTTCGGCGGGGCCCTCTTCCACTCCGCCCGCTGGGACCACTCCACCGACCTGACCGGCAAGCGTGTCGCGGTCATCGGCACCGGCGCGTCCGCGATCCAGATCGTGCCCGAGGTGCAGAAGGTGGCCGCTCACCTCGACGTCTTCCAGCGCACCGCTCCGTGGGTGATCCCCCGCAACGACCGCACCTACCCGAAGCCCGAGCGCGCCGCCCTGCGCCGGATCCCGGCGCTGGGGCGCCTCTACCGGAGCGGCATCTACTGGTCCCACGAGGGCTACGTGCCGATGTTCACGTGGCAGCCGCGGCTCGGGCTCCCCGCCCAGAAGGCGGCCCTGGCCAACCTCCACCACGGCATCAAGGACCCCGCGCTCCGGGCGAAGGTGACGCCGACCTTCCGGCTCGGCTGCAAGCGCGTGCTTCGCTCCAACACCTACTACCCCGCCCTCGCCGCGGAGAACGTCGACCTCGTCACGGACCCGATCACCCGCGTCACGCCGACCGGGGTCGTCACGGCCGACGGCGTCGAGCACACCGCGGACGTCCTCGTGGTCGCCACCGGCTTCTGGACCACCGAGCTCCCGATCGCCGAGCGCATCGTGGGCCGGGGTGGCCGGTCACTGGCCGAGGAGTGGGCCGACACCGGCATGGCGGCGTACAAGGGCACCACCGTGCACGGCTTCCCGAACCTCTTCCTGATGACCGGCCCCAACACCGGCCAGGGCCACACCAGCATGGTGTTCATCATCGAGTCGCAGGTCGCCTACCTGGTCGACGCGGTCCGCACGCTCCGCACCCACCGGTACGCCGCGGTCGAGCCGCGTGCCGACGCCCAGCGCCGCTGGAACACCGACCTCCAGCGGCGGATGAGACGTACCGTCTGGAACACCGGCGGTTGCTCGTCGTGGTACCTCGACTCCCACGGACGCAACACCGTGTTGTGGCCCAAGTCGACGTTCACGTTCCGTCGGCTGCTCTCCCGCTTCGACCCCGACGCCTACGCGGTGCAGGCCGAGCAGACCGAGGCAGTGTCGGCATGAAGACCGTCGACGACAAGGTGGTCGTGGTCACCGGTGCGGCGTCGGGCATCGGCCGCGCGCTGGCCGTCGACGTCGCCCGCCGCGGCGCACTCGTCGCCGTCTCCGACGTCGACGAGGCCGGGGCTGGCGGAGACCGTCGACCTGGTCAAGGCGGCGGGCGCCCGCGAGGTGCGGAGCGACCGGCTCGACGTCGCCGACCGTGCCGCGATGACGGCGTACGCCGCGGCCGTGGCCGAGCAGCTGGGTCGGGTCAACGTGGTCGTCAACAACGCCGGCGTCGCGCTCTCCGGCGACGTCGAGGACCTCGACTACGACGACATGGACTGGATCATCGGCATCAACTTCTGGGGAGTCGTCCACGGCACCAAGGCGTTCCTGCCCCACCTGATCGCCTCGGGCGAGGGCCACGTGGTGAACCTGTCGTCGCTCTTCGGGCTCATCTCGGTGCCGGGCCAGTCGATGTACAACGCCTCGAAGTACGCCGTCCGCGGCTTCACCGAGGCGCTCCGCGAGGAGATGCTGGTGGCCGGACACCCGGTCGGCGTGACCGCCGTCCACCCCGGCGGGATCAAGACCGCGATCGCCCGCAACGGCCGCTACTCCACCCGCGAGGACGCCGTCGCGTCAGCGGCGTTGTTCGACGAGAAGCTGGCCACCATGGCACCCGAGCGCGCGGCGGAGATCATCGTGACCAAGGGCGTCCTCGGCGGCCGGGCCCGGGTCCTGGTCGGGCTCGACGCCCACGCCCTCCACCACTTCGCCCGCCTCACCGGCTCCCGCTACCAGGACGTCGTCGCCGGGGTCGCCAAGCGCAGGAAGCCTCCCCGACACTGACTGGCAGGATCGCGTGCATGACGTTGGAGCTCGGCGACCCCGTCCGGATCGAGATGACCAAGTGGGGCGACCGTCCGCACTGGCACATCCCCGGCTCGATGGCTCGGCACCGACGAGCACGGCGACTGGATCGGGATCCCGTCGGGCACCCGGATGGCCCGCCCGGGCATGGAGACGGTCTCCCGCAACGACCAGGTGGGGCTGGTCCCTCACGCCGACGCCCCCGACGCCGAGCGCTGGTGGGTCGCGACCTTCCACGGCCCCGGGTCGCCGGTGGGCGTGTCGGTCTACGTCGACATCGCCACCCCTCCCCGCTGGGACGGCGCGACCCTTCGCACCGTCGACCTCGACCTCGACGTCGTCCGCGAGACCGAGGGCCGGATCTACGTCGACGACGAGGACGAGTTCGCCGAGCACCGGGTCACGCTCGGTTACCCGGACGAGGTCGCCTCGGGAGCCCAGCAGTCCTGCACCGCGGTGCGGGCCGCGATGACGGCCGCCCGGGCGCCGTACGACGGAAGCCACCGGCCGTGGCTCGACCTGGTCCCCGGCCTGACGCGGGCCTGACCCGCGCTCCGCAGCGCAGGCCCGGGTCAGGAGCAGAACTCACCGCACGAAGGTGAAGAGCCGATCGGGGAGCGGTTGCTCCGCCCGCGCGCGGAGCCGGCCGACGCCGAGCCGCCACGCCTCGCGCTCCGGCCGGAGGTAGTCGACCGTCTCGAAACCCGCTGCCTCGAAGAGGTCGCGCACCCACTCGGCAGGGTCGGCGTAGCCGTGGCTCGGCTCGGAGCGGAAGCGGCTGCTCCGCGACCAGATCACCGTGCCGCCCGCCTCGACCATGGCCGCTGCCGCGGCCACCGTCCGCTGGGCGTCCTGGTCCGACACGTTGCCCAGCACGCCGACCAGCAGCAGGACGTCGACGGGCAGGCGGTCGGCGTACGTCGCGGGGTCGGCGGCGTCGCCGGTGCGGACCTCGGCGCGGACCCCCGCCTCGAGCGCGGCCCGGCGTGCGGCGCCGGCGAGCCCGGGGTCGAGCTCGACCAGGCACGCCTGCACCTCGCGGTCGGAGCCCGCGAGCACCGGGACCGTGTCGCGCCCGTCTCCGCAGCAGAGGTTGAGCAGCCGCAGGGGGCCGTCGCCGTCGTCGAGCAGGCGGGCCAGTCGGGCCCGCACCTCGACGAGCCGGTGGGAGACGGGCGACGCCGGGTCGTCGTAGTCGCGGTGCCAGACCTGCCAGTCCTGACGTTCGGGGCTCATCGTGCGTAGCCTCCTTCGGGCTCCACCATCTCCAGCCGTACGCCGAGCAACCGGACCGGGCGGTCGTGCTCGACCCGGTCGAGCAGCGACACGGCTGCGTCCGCGAGGACCCTCGGGTCGTTGGTCGGCGCCGGCAGGGTCAGCGAGCGGCTCACCGTGATGAACGGTCGGTAGCGCACCTTCAGGCCGACGCGGGCCGCCGGGCGACCCTCGTGGTCGATGTCGTCGACCACGCGGGCGGTCAGCGCCCGCACCTCGTCGGGGACGACGTCCCACGTCAGATCGGTCTGGTAGGTCTCCTCGCGGCCGTGGGCACGCGGCACCCAGGGCGTCGCGTCGACCGGGCTGCTGTCGGCGCCACGGCCCAGGCGGTGGTACCACGGCCCCATCGTCGGTCCGATCGCGTCGGCGAGCATGCGGGCGTCGGAGTCCGCCAGCTCACGCACGGTGTGGATCCCGAGCGCGGCCAGGCGCTTGCCGATCTTGGAGCCGATCCCCCACAGGGCCGTGGTCGGCCGGTCTCCCATCACGTCGAACCACTCGGCCTCGGTCAGATACCCGATGCCGGAGCCGTCGCCCTCCCCGGTCTTGCCGAAGGCCGTCGCGATCTTGGCCCGCAGCTTGTTGTCACCGATGCCGACACCGCAGTGCAGGTCGGTCGCGGTGAGCACGGCGTCGCGGATGTGCTGGGCGAAGACGCGTGGGTCGCCGAGCTCACCGTGGCCCTCGCCCGGTCCGAGGAAGGCCTCGTCCCAGCCGAGCACCTCGACCACCACCGGGACGCCGCCCCACTCCAGCCCGCGCAGGGTCGCCATCACACGCGCCGAGGCCTCGTCGTACGCCGCTCGGTCGACGGGCAGGAAGACCGCGTCGGGGATCTTCCTGGCGGCGATCCGCAGGGGCATCCCGGAGCCGACGCCGTGCTCGCGTGCGGCGTAGGACGCGGTGGCGACGACGCCGCGCTCGGTGGGGTCACCGCGGCCGCCGACCACGACCGGCAGCCCGACGAGCTCGGGCCGGCGCAGCATCTCGACCGCGGCGATGAACTGGTCGAGGTCGACGTGGAGGACCCAGCTCATCGGTCGCGTCTCACGGGGGGCAGCGCATCGGTGGCTTCCAGGGTGTCCATCCCGGTCAGCATCAGCAGGTCGACCACCACCGACCTGATCTGCGCGAGGATCACCTCGGCCGAGAGGTCGTCGGTGCGCTCGAGCTCGCCGGAGGCGTGGCCCACTCCGAGCAGCGCCGGCTGCGCACCCGTCGCCATCCGGTCGGAGACGAGCTCGGCCGCGACCACCTCCACGGCCGTGGCGAGCTCGGCGGTCAGCACTGCGTAGGAGTGGGGCACCGGGTGCCGCAGGTAGGCCGCGACCGCCGTACGGCGGACCAGGACACGGGTGCTGCGGAGCGCCCGGTCGAGCGGCTCGACCAGGTCGGCCATCTTGCGGAGCCCCGGACCGTGTCGGACCCGGAACGGCGACGACGCGACCACCGACAGCCCCTCGTCGGCGGCGTCCTGGAGCTCACGGATCAGGTGGTCGGTCGCCCGGGCCTCGGCGAGCAGCGACAGCGCCGGGTCGACGTCGCCGGTGACCATCACCTCGCTGGCGGCCTGGAGCAGGTCGCGGATCTTGCGCACCACCTGCGCCGCCTGCTCGCGCGGTCGTCTCAGCGGCGCCGCCGGTACGACGGTCGCGGCGACCAGGGCGACACCACCACCGATCAGGGCGTCGGTCCATCTCGTCCACCCGGCGTTGGGGTCGGGCAGCAGCGTCGTCACGACGATCGACTGCACGGCCGCCTGGATGACGAAGACCTGCCCGCTGTCGAGGAGGATCGCGGTGGTCATCGCCAGCCCGACGATGAAGGTGATCTGCCAGGCGCCGGTCCCGATGACGCGGACCAGGAGATCGGCTCCGAACACGCCGAGCGCCACCCCGACCGTCACCTCCGCGACCCGCCGCAACCGTTGGCCGTAGGACGTGCCGAGCGAGACCACGGCCGCCACCGGCGCGAAGAACGGGGCAGGGTGACCCACGACCTCCTGGGCGAACCACCAGGCGACGCCTGCTGCGATCGCGCACTGGGCGATCGCCCACCGCTTGGCACGCCAGCGGTCGAGCCGATGACCGACCGAGGTGCGACCCCGGTCCAGGGCGACCTCGAACGGACTCGCCACCATGACCACGATCATGGCACCACGGACCGACCACGGAGAGCGGCTGCCCTTGTTCCCGGCTACCGCAGCCGCGAAGATCGCTGCATGGTGCACCCACTCGACCCCACTGCCGCAGGCTTCCTGATGGCAGAGAACCGGCGGATGCCCATGCACGTGGGCGGGTTGCAGCTGTTCACCAAGCCCGAGGGTGCGGGGCGGAACTACGTCCGCGACCTCTACACGCAGCTGATCGAGAGCGACGACATCGGCCCCCTCTTCGCCAAGCACCCCTACCGATCCATCCGCACCGCCGGTCAGTGGGTGTGGGTGGAGGACGACGACTTCGACATCGAGTACCACGTCCGCCACAGCGCCCTGCCGAAGCCGGGGCGCGTCCGCGAGCTCCTCGAGCTGTGCTCGCGCCTTCACTCCACACGCCTGGCCACCGAGCGGCCGCTGTGGGAGTGGCACCTGATCGAGGGACTGCGCGACGGACGGGTCGCGATGTACTGCAAGCTCCACCACGCCCTCGTCGACGGCATCTCCGCCATGCGGCTGCTGCAGAGCATCCTGACCAGCGACCCCGACCGGAGGGACATGCCGGCGCCCTGGGAGCGCCGCCCGTCGGCCACCCCGCGGGAGAAGAAGGAGACCAGCCTCGCCGACGTGCCGCAGCAGGCGATGCACTCCGCGCTCGCCATCGGCGCCGAGGCGGCCGGCCTGCCAGGCGCGCTGGTCAAGACGCTGAACCGCTCGGTCCGCAACGAGACCTCGGCCCTGGCGCTCTACGCACCGCGGACGATCCTCAACCAGCCGATCACGGCCGCCCGCCGGTTCGCCGCCCAGGACTGGCCCCTCGAGCGACTCCGGGCGATCGGTAAGGCGACCGGCACCACGATGAACGACGTCGTGCTGGCGATGTGCAGCGGCGCGATGCGGACCTACCTCCTCGAGCTCGACGCCCTGCCCGAGCACACGCTCGTGTCGATGGTCCCGGTCGGGCTGAAGGCCAAGGAGTCACAGGTGGCGTCGACGTCCGGTGGCAACGCGGTGGGAGCGGTGATGGTGAAGCTCGGCACCGACCTCCACGACCCGGCCGACCGGCTCCAGGCCGTCCACGACTCGATGGCCGACGGCAAGCGGGCGCTGGCCCAGATGACGCCGATGCAGATCCTGGCGATGAGCGCGATCGGCCAGGCACCGGCGATCCTCGGCCCGATGCTGAAGATGAGCGGGCTGGTGAAGCCGCCGTACAACCTGATCATCAGCAACGTCCCCGGCCCGCGCACGACCCAGTACTTCAACGGCATGAGGCTCCAGGGCACCTACCCGTTGTCGATCCCGATCGACGGCATGGCCCTCAACATCACCTGCAACTCCTACGCCGACCAGATGGCGTTCGGGTTGACCGGCTGCCGGCGGACCGTTCCTCACCTGCAGCGCCTCCTGCTCCACCTCGACGGCGAGCTCGACGCCCTGGAGGAGGCTGCGGGGGTCTAGCCGTCGACCTTCTAGATCGGTAGGGGCAGCTGGGCGCGCGCCGGAGCCGCATCGAGGAGCGCGTTCAGCAGCGCCTCGTCGCCCCGGATCGTGACCAGGTCGAGGCACCGGTCGACGAACAGCGAGTAGATCCCCTCCGGTTCGCCCTCGACCACCACGTCCGCGTCGTCGATCGGACCGGCCACGACCTCCCCGTCGACGAGCGACGCGATCTCGGGTCCGGCCCGGAACTCGAAGCGGCCGGCGGGCGCGAGGGGTGCCATCACGATGTCCATGGCGTTGGCCAGCCAGCCCTCGAAGAGCTCGTCGTGAGCCGTGGGCGGCCCGAGGGACCGGGCACCCCACAACGCGAGCTCGCGCATGGCCGGCCGCAGCTCGCGACCGTAGTCGGTCAGCTCGTAGATCTTCGACGCCGCCGGCGGTGGCAGCGTGCGACGGCTGACGACGCCATGGGCCTCGAGGTCACGCAGCCGCGCGGCCAGGATGTTGGTGCCGATGCCGTGGAGGTGCTCGACCAGGTCGGTGTAGCGCTTCGGCCCGTGCATCAGCTCGCGGACGACCAGCAGCGCCCAGCGATCTCCTACGAGGTCGAGTGCATGTGCCATCGGACAGTACTGCTCGTAGCGCCTCGCCATGCCGAAAGGTTACCACTCGATCACGATTCACAAGAATCTACTTGCGAATGTGAAGTAGCGGCTGTTACGGTCGCGAGCATGACTTCAGAAACGCAAGTAACCCGCGAGGTGGCGGCCGACCGCCGCAGGTGGCTGGCCCTCGCCCTCCTGTGCCTGGTGCAGTTCATGGTGGTGCTCGACATCGCGATCGTGAACGTCGCACTCCCCTCGATCCAGACCGACCTCGGCTTCTCCCAGGAAGATCTCCAGTGGGTGATCAGCGCCTACGCCCTCGTGTTCGGTGGGTTCCTCCTCCTGGGAGGACGCGCCGCCGACATGCTGGGCCGCCGCCGACTCTTCCTGGGTGGCATCGTCGTCTTCACCGTGGCCTCCCTGTTCGCCGGCCTCGCCTGGTCGGAGCCGTCGCTGATCGCCGCCCGCGCCTTCCAGGGGCTCGGAGCCGCGATCATCACCCCGGCTGCCCTCTCGATCCTGTCCACGACGTTCGCCGAGGGCCGTGAGCGCAACATCGCCCTGGGCGCCTGGGGCGCCGTCGGTGGCTTCGGTGCCGTGGCAGGCGTGCTGCTGGGCGGCGTCCTCACCGACGCCCTCAGCTGGGAGTGGATCTTCTTCGTCAACGTCCCCGTGGGCGTCGTCGGGTTCGCGCTGGCTCCGCTGCTCCTGCGAGAGAGCCGTGACGCACACGTCAAGCGGTTCGACCTGCCCGGTGCCGTGCTGGTGACGAGCGGGCTCTCCTCCGTGGTCTACGCGATCACCCAGGCCGGCCAGAAGGGGTGGCTCGCGACCGAGACGCTGAGCGTGTTCGTGGGGTCGCTGGTGCTGCTCGGCGCCTTCGTGGTCTGGGAGCTCCGCCACCCCGAGCCGTTGATGCGCTTCGGGATCTTCCAGACCCGTACCGTGAGCGGCGCCAATGTCGCCGGGTTCATCATGGGCACCGCACTGTTCTCGATGTTCCTGATGCTGACGCTCTACATGCAGCAGGTCCTGGGCTACTCCGCGATGAAGACCGGTGTCGCCTACCTCGCGGTCGCCGGTACGGCGATCGTGTGGTCGGGGGTCGCCGGCCAGCTCGTGACCCGGGTCGGTGTGAAGCCGGTGCTCGTGATCGGGATGGCGATGCTGACCGCGGGCCTGCTGTTCTTCACCCAGGTCTCGGTCGGAGGCAGCTACGTCAGCGACCTGCTGCCCGGCTTCCTGCTCATCGGGGTCGGGATCGGCTTCTCCTTCGTGCCGATCTCCATCGCGGCGCTGGCCGGGGTGGTCCCCTCCGAGGCCGGGCTGGCATCCGGCCTGATCAACACCTCGCAGCAGATCGGCGGGGCGCTCGGCATCGCGGCACTGTCCACGATCGCCACGTCGCACACCGCCGACTCCGTGGGGAGCGGGTCGTCCCTGCCGGTCGCTCTGGTCGACGGCTTCCAGTCCGCGTTCCTGGTCGGCTCGATCATCGCCGCGCTCGGCGTGGTCGCGGCCCTGACCCTGATCCGTCGCGACGAGCTGGCCGTGGAGGTCGTGCCCGAGCTGCCGGTGGAGCCGGCGCTCGACGCCGCCTGAGCGATCGTGCGATCGCCCTCCGTGGGGCGGGTCCAGGTGGACCCGCCCCACGCCGAGGTTCAGGAGTAGAGCCGGGAGATGATCGCGTCCATGGCCCGGTCGGGGAGCACCCGGCGCGCACCGACGATCGTGCCGGCGCCACGGCCGACGGGATAGCGAGGCTTGGGGCGGCTGGTGGTGGCCGCCTTCACGATCTTCCTCGCGACGGTGTCCGGGCCGCTCGACGTCATCGGCTGGTCGGCCTTCTCCATGCGTGCGCGGACCCTGTCCGCCTGGTCCTCGTACGCCGTACCGCGGCTGACCTCGACCAGGCCGTCGCGGGAGATGGTGTTCCACTCGGTGCGGATCGGGCCGGGCTCGATGATCACCACCCGGATGCCGTGCGGCGCGAGCTCGAGGCGGAGGCTGTCGCTGAGACCTTCCACGGCGAACTTGGTCGCGTGGTACCACGCACCCAGCGGTTCGTAGAACTTGCCGCCGATGCTGCTGATGTTGATGATCCGGCCCGCCCCCTGGGCGCGCATGTGGGGTGTGACGAGCTGGGTGAGCCGCGCCAGGCCGAACACGTTGACCTCGAACTGGCGTCGCGCCTCGTCGATCGGGACGTCCTCGACCGAGCCGTAGGAGCCGTAGCCGGCGTTGTTGACGAGCACGTCGAGCCGACCCTGTTCGGCGATGACCCGCTCGATCCCCGCCACCATCGAGGCGTCGTCGGTGACGTCCATCGCGAAGGTCGTGACCCCGGCCTTCGCCAGCGTCTCCATCCGGTCGACCCGTCGGGCCACGGCGTACGTCGTGAACCCGGCGTCCCGCAGCAGCAGCCCCGTCTGCTCCCCGATCCCGCTCGATCCGCCGGTCACCAGTGCCACGCGCGTCGTCATGCCTCCATCATGGCCGTGGTGCCACGACGAGGAAACGCCGAGTCGTCAGGTGACGACTCGGCGTTCTCCACGTGTCTCTTTGCGCCGACTCGGCGTCCCGGGAGTGTCCCTTTGCGCCGACTCGGCGTCAGACGTCGAAGCGGTCGAGGTCCATGACCTTGGCCCAGGCGGCCACGAAGTCGCGGACGAACTTCTCGCCCGCGTCGTCGCTGGCGTAGACCTCGGCCAGGGCCCGGAGCTCGGAGTTCGAGCCGAAGACCAGGTCGACCCGGCTGCCGGTCCAGGTGACCGCACCCGAGGCGTCGCGCGCCTCGAACGTCTCGGCGTCCTCCGACGTGGGGTGCCACGTCGTACCGAGGTCGAGCAGGTTGACGAAGAAGTCGTTCGTCAGCGTGCCGGGCCGTTCGGTCAGGACGCCGAGCGAGGACTGCTGGTGGTTGGCGCCGAGCACCCTCAGCCCACCGACGAGCACCGTCATCTCGGGCGCGGTCAGCGTGAGCAGGTTGGCCCGGTCGACGAGGAGGTACTCCGCGGGGAGTCGGTGGCCCTTGCCGAGGTAGTTGCGGAACCCGTCGGCGCTCGGCTCGAGCGCGGCGAAGGACTCGACGTCGGTCTGCTCCTGCGACGCGTCCGTGCGACCCGGGGTGAACGGCACCGAGACGTCGTACCCGGCCTCGGACGCGGCCTTCTCGACGGCCGCGTTGCCGGCCAGCACGATCAGGTCGGCAAGTGAGATGCGGGTGTCGCCGTCCTGCTCGTTGAACGCGTCGGCGATCCCCTGCAGGGTCCGCAGCGTCGTGGCGAGGCGGTCGGGGTCGTTGGCCTCCCAGCCGCTCTGGGGCTCCAGCCGGACCCGGGCGCCGTTGGCACCACCCCGCTTGTCACTACCGCGGTACGTCGACGCCGACGCCCAGGCGGTCGACACCAGCTCGGAGATGCTGAGCCCGGCGTCGAGGACCTGCTGCGTGAGCGAGGCGATGTCGTCGGCGCCGACCAGAGCGTGGTCGACGGCGGGGAGCGGGTCCTGCCAGAGCAGCACCTCCGACGGGACCTCGGGGCCGAGGTAGCGCTGGATCGGGCCCATGTCGCGGTGGGTCAGCTTGAACCAGGCGCGGGCGAACGCGTCCGCGAACTGGTCGGGGTGCTCGTGGAAGCGGCGCGAGATCTCCTCGTAGACCGGGTCCATCCGCAGCGACAGGTCGGTGGTCAGCATCGTCGGCGCACGCCGCGCCGACGACTCGGCCGGGCCGGGGATCGTCCCGGCGCCGGCGCCGTCCTTGGCGACCCACTGGTGCGCCCCGGCCGGGCTGGAGGACAGCTCCCACTCGTAGCCGAAGAGGTTGTCGAAGAACCCGTTGCCCCACTGGGTCGGGGTGGCGGTCCAGGTGACCTCGAGACCGCTGGTGATCGCGTCCTCGCCCTTCCCGCTGTTGAAGCTGTTCGCCCAGCCGAGGCCCTGCAGCTCCAGCGGCGCTCCTTCGGGCTCCGGGCCGACGTGCTGCTCCGGGTCGGCCGCGCCGTGGGTCTTGCCGAACGTGTGGCCGCCGGCGATCAAGGCCACCGTCTCCTCGTCGTTCATGGCCATCCGGCGGAAGGTCTCGCGGATGTCGCGCGCCGCCGCCACGGGGTCGGGGGTGCCGTTGGGGCCCTCGGGGTTGACGTAGATCAGACCCATCTGGACGGCGGCGAGGGGGTTCTCCAGGTCGCGGTCACCGCTGTAGCGCTCGTCGCCGAGCCAGGTCTGCTCCGGGCCCCAGTAGACGTCCTCGTCGGGCTCCCACACGTCCTCTCGACCACCGCCGAAGCCGAAGGTCGCGAAGCCCATCGACTCCAGGGCGACGTTGCCGGTCAGCACCATCAGGTCTGCCCAGGACAGCTTCTTGCCGTACTTCTTCTTGACCGGCCACAGGAGCCGGCGGGCCTTGTCGAGGTTGCCGTTGTCGGGCCAGCTGTTGAGCGGCGCGAACCGCTGCTGTCCCCCACCGGCACCGCCGCGGCCGTCGCTGATGCGGTAGGTGCCGGCGCTGTGCCAGGCCATCCGGATCATGAACGGGCCGTAGTGACCGAAGTCGGCCGGCCACCAGTCCTGCGAGGTGGTGAGCACCTGCTCGATGTCGCTCTTCACCGCGGCGAGGTCGAGCGAGGAGAACTCGGCGGCGTAGTCGAAGCCGTCACCCATCGGGTCGGTCTCGGCAGGGTTCTTGGCGAGGATCTTCAGGTTCAGGCGGGTCGGCCACCAGCGCTGGTTGCTGTTGCCTCCCTCGACCGGGTACGCCGACCGCTCGTGTGCGACCGGGCAGCCCCCGGCGTCTCCTCCCATGTCGGTGGTGCTGACGGGTCCGTCAGCGGACTCGACGTTCATGTCTCCGACTGCGGCGTCGTGCTCGTGGGCCATGGGTCAAACCTCTCGATCTCGATGGTCAGGACGGGTCTGGGCGGGAACAGGTGGGGCACAGGCCCCAGTAGGTGACCTCGGCCTCGTCGATCACGAAGCCCTGGTCGTCGGCTGCCGTCAGGCACGGCACCTCGCCGACGGCACAGTCGACGTCGACCACGGTGCCGCACGCACGGCAGACGAGGTGGTGGTGGTTGTCGCCGACGCGCGCCTCGTAGCGGGCCACGGACCCGGCGGGCTGGATCCGGCGCACCAGGCCCGCGTCGGTGAGGGCGCGCAGCGAGTCGTAGACGGCCTGGTGGGAGACGCCCGGCAGGGTGCCGCGGACGGCGCCGATGATGGAGTCCGTGTCGGCGTGGGGCCGGGCATAGACCGACGTCAGGACCTCCGAGCGGGGCTTGGTCACCCGCAGCCCGGCACCGCGCAGGAGCTGCGGTACGTCGGGAGTCGGCACCCCTCGATCCTGGCCCGCTTTCTTGAACGAGTCAAGAATTCTGGTCGGCGACCGCTCGCTCCTCGAACCCGCCCCCGACCACGTCCGCGACCGCTCGCAGCCGCGCCCGGGTGACGTCGCTGACGCGGGAGAGGCCGGCCAGGTCGGCGTTGGAGCCGGGGCGGACGGGCTCGGGGGCGTTGATCGAGAGGCAGGTACGCCGTCCGCCGTCGGCGGTGTTCTGGAGCGCGACCGCGTGGCCCGTCGTACCACTGCCGGCGAAGGGGTCGAGCACGCGCGCGTCGTCGGGCATCGTCTCGAGGATCCGCCGCAGCAGCCCCGTCGGCTTGGGCGACTCGAAGAGGTGGCCCACCAGCGCCTTGAGCTCGGCGACCGCGGTGTCGGTGGAGCCGACCTCGGAGGCGAGCCAGATCGTGCGCAGCTTCTTGCGGCGGCCCTCGTGCAGCCAGTCCTTCTGGAAGACGTCCGGGCGGCGCCCGAGGGCGCCGCCGACCCACCGGCAGACCAGGTCGTCGGGTCGCTCGTCGATCCGCGCCACCGACCAGCGCCACACGGCGGGCGCGCCGTCGCCGAAGACCGGCTTGATCTCCGTCGCACCGTCGAACGGCTCGGTGGCGACGCGGCCGCTCTCGGGCGAGCCGTAGACGGCGAAGTGCATGGTCGGAGCGGTGACCGGGTTGAACTTCTTGTTCGTGTTGCGCAGCGGCAGGCGGCGGTAGCGGCGGCCGTCCTCCTCGGTGAGCGGGAAGTCGCGCGGATCGACGGTCGAGGGGCTCGACGGGTCGAGGGCGCACGCGCTCGTCGAGCGGGCGTAGACGAGGAGGTACTCGTGCGAGGTCGCGAAGCCGAGCCCGAGCTGACGGCCCTTCGGGTTCAGGTTGACCACGATCTGGGCGACGAAGCAGTCCTCGCCGAAGACCTCGTCGAGGAGCAGCCGCAGGCGGGCGACCTCGTGGTCGTCGATGCTCACGAACACCGCGCCACGGTCGGTCATCACCGCGCGCACGCTCTCCAGCCGCGGCCGCATCGTCTCCACCCAGGCGCGGTGCCGGTCGGCTCGCGGACCTGGCACCTTGTCGCGGTAGGCGAACGGGTTCCCGGTGTTGTACGGCGGGTCCAGGTACACCACGTCGTACCGCTCGCCGGACGCAGCCAGCCGGGGCAGGACGTCGAGGTTGTCACCCTCGACGAACGTGTTCCACGGCTGCACACGCTCACGCTAGCCGCGCACTCGCGCCCTGAGCGTGAGGCGCGTGCGACGTCACTGGGCTCCGGGGACCGTCGCGATCGCCACGGTGGTCACCGGCGCCAGGCACTCCGGCAACGGGCTGGCCACCTCGCGCCCGGTGATCTGTACGTCGCCGTTGGCGTCCAGCGAGACGTCCGCACCCGGCGGACGGTCGCAGCCCACCGCGACCACCGACCCGTAGACGAGGTAGCCGCTCTGCTGGGCTCGCTCGACCTCCGCGGTGATCCGGCCCTCCAGGGCACCGGCCCGGAACTGCTGCGAGAAGGCTCGCACCTGGGCCGGCGTGTCGAGCAACGTGGTCGTGGTCGAGACCTGCCCACCGGCGCCCGTCTGGGAGATGAGAGGGAGCACCTTCGCCCCGGTGATCGGCCCGGGGGACGGACTGTCGGGTCCGGCCGCCGTCGACGAGGTCGACGAGCCGCAGCCGGCCGTGGCCGCGAGTGCGGTCGTTGCCACCAGGGTCCCGAGGATGCGTCGCATGAGGGTCGGACGTGCGCGCCCGCGCGTTGGTTCCCTCACGCGTCGAGGAACGGCTGGCCCTTGCCGAGGACGGTCAGACCGTCCTCCACCATGAAGCCCCGCTTGGCGTCCAGCTCCTGGTCGACGCCGATCTCGGCACCGGGCGGCACGACGACCTCCTTGTCGAGGATCGCGTTGCGGACCACCGCGCCGGCCCCGACCCTGACGCTGTTCATCAGCACCGAGCCCTCGACCACGGCTCCCTGCTCGACCCGGACAGCCGGCGAGAGCACGGAGCGACGTACCTGACCTCCCGAGACCACGACCCCGGGCGAGAGGAGGGCGTCCTCCGACACCGGCAGCCCACCGTCCCCGCCTCGGGTCAGCTTCGCCGGTGGCTGCGGGCCGTAGTCGGTGAAGATCGGCCAGGCCGTGTTGTAGAGGTTGAAGACCGGTAGCGGGGTCACCACGTCCATGTGGGCGTCGTAGTAGGAGCGCATGGTCCCGACGTCGCGCCAGTAGCCGCGGTCGCGGTCGGTCGCGCCCGGCACCTCGTTGTCCTTGAAGTCGTAGACGCCGCCCTCCTGACGGCGTACGAACGCGGGCACGATGTCGCCACCCATGTCGTGCTTGGAGCCGGTCATGTCGGAGTCGCGGGTGACCGCCTCGAGAAGTGCCTGGGCGTCGAAGACGTAGTTGCCCATGCTGGCCAGCACCTCGTCGGGGTTGTCGGGCAGCCCGAGCGGGTTCTTCGGCTTCTCGAGGAACTCGCGGATCGTCTGGGGGCTCTCGGGGTTCACGTCGATCACGCCGAACTGGTCGGCCAGCGAGATCGGCTGGCGGATCGCGGCGACCGTGCACGGAGCGCCGCTGCTCACGTGCTGGTCGACCATCTGCGAGAAGTCCATGCGATAGACGTGGTCGGCGCCCACGACCACGACGATGTCGGGCTTGTCGTCGTGGATCAGGTTGAGCGACTGGTAGATCGCGTCGGCACTCCCGAGGTACCAGTGCTTGCCGACGCGCTGCTGCGCCGGCACCGGGGCGACGTAGTTGCCGAGCAGGGCCGACATCCGCCAGGTCGTGGTGACGTGGCGGTCGAGCGAGTGGGACTTGTACTGCGTGAGCACCACGACGCGGAGGTAGCCGCTGTTGACCACGTTGGACAGCGCGAAGTCGATCAGCCGGTAGATCCCCGCGAACGGCACTGCGGGTTTCGCCCGATCCGCCGTGAGCGGCATCAGCCGCTTGCCCTCCCCGCCGGCGAGGACGATGGCCAGGACTCTCTTGCGACTGGCGGGGCTCATGCTCGCCACGTTAGCGATCCCGTCGCTGGTTGAGGAGGGCGCCGAGCGCCCGTCTCGAATCCCGCGGCCGGGCCGCGGTCGATTCGAGACGGCCCTGGCACAGGGTCCTCAACCACCGGTGACACGGGTAGCGTCCCCGGCATGCGCGTCGACATCCTCACCAAGGAGTACCCCCCGGCCATCTACGGCGGCGCGGGCGTCCACGTCGCCGAGCTGGTCCGCGCGCTCCGCGGGCTCGCCGACCTCGACGTCCGGGTGCAGGCCTTCGGCGCCCCCCGCAACGAGGCCGGCGTCACGGCGTACGCCGACCTGCCGGAGCTCGGCGCGGCCAACGCCGCGCTGCAGACGATGGGCGTCGACCTGGCCATCGCCAGCGGTTGTGAAGGCACCGACCTCGTCCACTCCCACACCTGGTACGCCAACCTCGGTGGCCACCTGGCGGGGCTGCTCTACGACGTGCCTCACGTCGTGACGGCCCACTCGCTGGAGCCGCTGCGACCGTGGAAGGCCGAGCAGCTCGGGGGCGGCTATGCGCTGTCGTCCTTCGCCGAGCGCACGTCGTACCTCGGGGCGGCGGCGGTGATCGCGGTGTCGGCGGCGATGCGCGACGACGTGCTGCACGCCTACCCCGACATCGACCCCGGCAAGGTCCATGTCGTCCACAACGGGATCGACACCGAGAGCTGGGCGCGCGTCGACGACGCCGAGCGGGTCCGACGGCAGGGTGTCGACCCCGGGAAGCCGTCGGTGGTGTTCGTCGGCCGGATCACGCGGCAGAAGGGCCTCCCGCTCTTCCTACGCGCCTGCCGCGAGCTTCCGCCCGACGTCCAGCTCGTGCTCTGCGCCGGCGCCCCCGACACCCCCGAGATCCTGGCCGAGGTCGAGGCCCTCGTCGGTGAGCTCGCCCAGACCCGCGAGGGCGTGGTGTGGATCCGGGAGATGCTCCCCCGCGACGATGTCGTCGCGCTGCTCTCCGCAGCGACGGCGTTCGTCTGCCCGTCGATCTACGAGCCACTCGGGATCGTCAACCTGGAGGCCATGGCCTGCGAGACCGCCGTCGTCGCGACCGCCACCGGTGGCATCCCCGAGGTGGTCGTGCACGGCGAGACCGGGCTGCTCGTGCCGATCGAGCAGGCCACCGACGGCACCGGGACGCCGCTGAACCCCGAGCAGTACGTCGCCGACTTCGCCGAGGCACTCATCTCGGTGGTGTCCGATCCCGACCGAGCCGCGGAGATGGGCCGGGCTGGTCGTCGTCGGGCGATCGAGTCGTTCTCCTGGACGGCGATCGCCGAGCAGACGCGGCAGATCTACACGGCTCTGTAGGCCCGGTCCCGCCGGACTCGTGGTCTCGCCTGTCGGGACGGGGAGGACGGGTGTGCGTCCGTCAGTCGCGGCGGTCGTCGTCGTGGAACCAGCTGACCTGGCCACCCTGCCGCCAACCGGCCTGGGCGTCCTTCGCGTTGCGCATCTCGCGGCCCGGCGACCCGGGGCTGATCACGACGAAGAGGCCGGCGAGCACCACCACGACGACGATCCCGATGACGATCCACACGGGCGGCACTTCCTTCCAGACGGACGCCTGGCAACCTACCCCGTCGCCGAGGCTTATTGCGCACTCTTGCCCGTCGTCACGAACGGGGAATACGTTGTGCGGCATGGAGCTGCTGCCCACGGCCCACGTCGACACGTTCTGTCGCGACCACCTCCCGCCCGACGACCAGTGGCCCGAGCTGGTCTTCACCCTGCCGGAGCTCCACTACCCCGATCGGCTCAACGCCGCCACCGCCCTGCTCGACGACGTGATCGCGCGCCACGGCGGAGATCGGCCGTGCCTCCACCAGCCGGGCCTCGCCACCTGGTCCTACGACGAGCTGCTGGCGGCCGCGAACCGGGTCGCGCACGTCCTCGTCGAGGACCTCGGGATCGTCCCCGGCAACCGGGTGCTCCTGCGCGGCCCCAACAACCAGTGGCTCTCGGCCGCGTGGTTCGGGGTGCTCAAGGCCGGCGCCGTCCTCGTGACCACGATGCCCCTGCTGCGCACGGGTGAGCTGCAGACGATCCACGAGATCGCACACCTCGACGCGGCCCTGGTCGACCACCGGTTCCTCGACGCGGTCGAGCCGCTCGGCATCCCGACGATCGCCTTCGGTGACGACGACTGGTCGGCGCGAGTCGCGGCCAAGCCCGAGACGTTCGACGACGTGCCCACTTCGAGCGACGACGTCTCGATGCTCGCCTTCACCTCCGGCACCACCGGCCGCCCGAAGGCGACGATGCACTTCCACCGTGACGTGCTCGCCATCTGCGACACGTTCTCCCGTCAGATCCTCCAGCCGTCGGCCGACGACGTCTTCACCGGCACGCCGCCGTACGCCTTCACGTTCGGGCTCGGCGGCGTCCTGCTGTTCCCGCTGCATGCCGGTGCGTCGACGCTCCTGGTGGAGAAGGCGACGCCCGCGGAGCTCGCCGACCTGATCGCCGAGCACGGCGTGACGATCTGCTTCACCGCACCGACGGCCTACAAGGCGATGCTCCCCCTGATCACGGCCGGCAGGACGATGCCGACGCTGCGCACCGCGGTGTCCGCCGGCGAGCACCTGCCGAAGGCGACCTGGGAGGCCTTCCGCGACGCCACCGGGGTCGAGATCATCGACGGGATCGGGGCGACCGAGATGCTCCACATCTTCGTCTCGGCAGCCGGCGCCGACATCAGGCCCGGGTCGACCGGGCGTGCGGTCCCGGGCTTCATCGCGACCGTCGTCGACGACGACGGCCACGAGCTGCCGTCGGGGATGGCGGGCCGCCTGGCCGTGAAGGGGCCGACCGGCTGCCGCTACCTCGAAGACCCGCGCCAGACTGCCTACGTCCACCACGGGTGGAACCTCACCGGCGACACCTTCGTCCGCGACGACGAGGGCTACTTCTGGTACCAGGCACGCAGCGACGACATGATCATCAGCTCGGGCTACAACATCGCCGCCCCCGAGGTCGAGGAGGCGCTGCTGAAGCACCCGGCCGTCGCGGAGTGCGCGGTGATCGGAGTTCCCGACGAGGCGCGCGGGATGCTGGTGAAGGCCTACGTCGTGACCGCGGACGACGCAGGCGCGGTGACGGCCGGCGAGCTGCAGGACTTCGTGAAGGCCGAGATCGCGCCCTACAAGTACCCGCGTGCGGTCGAGTTCGTCGATGAGCTGCCGAGGACCGCGACCGGCAAGCTGCAACGCTTCCGGCTGCGCGCGACCGACTCGCCGGACGAGCCCGGTGCGCTGGTCGAGCCCGATCCGCTGGTCGACCCGGTCCGCTGGTCGAGCCCGGTCCGCTGGTCGAGCCCGGTCCGCTGGTCGAGCCCGGTCCGCTGGTCGAGCCTGTCGAGACCACACCCGATGGCTGACCACTCCCCGCGCCACCTGATCCTGAGCCTGTTCGGGCTCTACGGCCGCGGCGAGACGAACGGCCTGTCGGTGCGCTCGCTGATCGCGTTGATGGAGGACCTCGAGGTCGACGCGGCTGCCACCCGCTCGTCGGTGTCACGGCTGAAGAAGCGCGGCGTCCTGGTGTCCGCCCGGTCCGACGGCCAGGCCGGATACGCCCTGTCGCCGACGGCGCTCGCGGTGCTCCGCGAGGGCGATGCCCGCATCTGGTCGCGCCCGCGCGCGTCGGTCGCCGACGGCTGGCTGGTCGTCGTCTTCTCGGTGCCCGAGGCCGAGCGGGGCAAGCGGCACGAGCTCCGGTCGCAGCTCACCCGGCTCGGGTTCGGGACCGCCGCTCCGGGCGTGTGGGTCGCCCCCGGGACGGCGTACGACGAGACGCTGGCGGCCCTGGAGCGACAGGGGCTGGCGTCCTACACCGAGCTCTTCCGCGGCGACTACCTCGGCTCCGGCCCGACAGCCACCCGCGTCGGCGAGTGGTGGGACCTGACCTCCATCGCGGCGCTCTACGACGAGTTCCTGGCCGAGCACCGCGGGCTGACCCGCCTGCGCGAGCCCGACCCGGCGCGCGCCTTCGCGGCGTACGTCCCGATGCTCACCGCCTGGCGCCGCCTGCCCTACCTCGACCCCGGGATCCCGCTCGGGCTCCTTCCCGACGGCTGGCCGGGCGAGAAGGCGGGCGACCTGTTCGCCACCCTCGACGACCGGCTGCGCACTCCCGCCGCGAAGCACGCCCACGAGCGAGTCGGCTGACGACCGTCGACCCGGCGGTCTGACGAGCCGGTTCTCGACGCTCCCGCGAGACGAGCAGGAGGTCTAGTGTCGGCCCCACGAGACGAGGGAGGCACCATGAGCAGCAGCACGCGCGACCCCGAGGACATGCTGGCCGAGGTCGACCTGTTCTCAGGCCTCTCTCGGCGCCAGACGCGCAAGCTCCTCGACCGGGGTCGCACGGTGCCGCACGAGGCCGGTCAGCAGATCGCCGCCGAGGGCCTCGGCTCGCTGGCGTTCCACCTCGTCCTCGACGGCCGGGCCACGGTGTCCGTCGCCGGGTCGGAGGTGCGCACGCTCGGCAGCGGTGACTACTTCGGTGAGATCAGCATGATCGACGGGAAGCCGCGCTCGGCCACGGTCACCGCCACGGAGCCGACGACGACCCTGGCCATCCCCCACCAGGAGTTCGAGCGACTCCTGGCCGACGAGCCCGACTTCGCCCGCTCGTTGCTGACGACGCTGTGTGCGCGGCTGCGTGAGGCGGAGAGCCGCTAGAGGACGGCGTACCCCTGCACCTCGACGAGCGCGTCGGCGTCCCAGAGCCGGGAGACCCCGATGCCCGCGGTGGCGGGGTAGTCGGTGCCGCAGAGGCGCCGCCAGACCTCACCGATCTCGCGAGCGTGGGCGCGGTAGTCGTCCATGTCGACGATGTAGATCGTCAGTGATGCGAGCCCGTCGGGCGTGCCGCCGCAGGCGCCCAGCGCGAGGAGCAGGTTGGCCAGCGCCTGCTCGAACTGCGCCACCACCCCGCCCTCCACGATCGCCCCGGACGCGTCCATCCCGGTCTGGCCCGCCAGGAACACGGTGGTCCCCCGCGCGACGACGGCATGGGAGAAGCCGGACGGCTTCACGAGCGAGTCCGGGTTGATCCGGTTGAGGTCTGCCATCAGCTCTGGACTGCTCCTCCGTCGATGTTGAGACCCTGCCCGTTGATCGCGCCGTTGTCGACGCACAGCATGACGGCTGCGGCGACCTCGTCGACGGTGACGAGCCGGCCGATGGGCTGCATGTTCTCCAGGATCCGGCGGGCGTCGGCCTCGGAGCGACCGGTCCCGGCCGAGATGTTCGCCACCGACTCGTCGGTCATCGGGGTGTCGACGTAGCCGGGGCAGACGGCGTTCACGGTCACGCCGGTGGGCGCGACCTCCGCCGCGGCGGTGCGGACCAGACCGAGGACACCGTGCTTGCTGGCGGTGTACGCCGCGATGCGGGCGCCGCCGACCTTTCCCGCCACCGAGGCGATCACGACGACCCGCCCGAAGCCCGCCTCGGTCATCGCCGGCAGCGCGCGACGCAGGCAGCGGAAGGGCGCGGTGAGGTTGAGGTCGAGCATCCGCTGCCAGTCCTCGTCGGTGGTCTTCACCAGCGGCGCCGACATCGAGGCGCCGGCGTTCACGACCAGGATCTCGACCGGACCCCACTCCTCCTCGACGCGGGCGAAGAGCGCCTCCGGGGCGGCGGGGTCGAGCAGGTCGGCCGGTACGACGAGCGACTCGCCGGGCAGCGAGTCCGCCACCCGCCGCAGCGCGATCTCGTCACGGGCGACGAGGGCGACCCGGTGGCCGGCGTCCGACAGGGCGGCGGCGCACGCGGCACCGATGCCCTTCGAGGCCCCGGTGACCAGGGCGATCACCGGCTCACCACCCCGCGCAACGTCATACGAACTGGTCGTAAGAGCGACCCGTTCGTATGACGTCCGGGGCGGGTCACCGGAACGCCGGGATGCCGGTGAGGTCGGCACCGACGGAGAGCAGGTGCATCTCCTCGGTCCCCTCGTAGGTCATCACGGTCTCGAGGTTGTTCATGTGACGCATCACCGAGTGGTCGAGGGTGATGCCGGCGCCGCCGAGCGTCGTCCGGGCCTCCCGCGCGACGTCGAGCGCGGCCCGCACGTTGGCGTACTTGCCGTAGGAGACCTGGATCGGCGTCAGGGTGCCCGCGTCCTTGAGCGCACCGAGCCGCCAGGCCACCAGCTGGGCGTTGTTGACCGCGACCGCCATCAGCGCCAGCTTGCGCTGGGTGAGCTGGAACGACGCCAGCGGCTTGCCGAACTGCTCGCGCTCCTGGGTGTAGGCGAGCGACTCCTCCAGGCACGCCCGGGCTGCGCCGACCACTCCCCAGACGATCCCGTAGCGGGCCTCGTTGAGGCACGACAACGGGCCCTTCAACCCGCGCACCTCCGGGAGCACGGCGTCGGCCGGCAGCCGCAGGTCGTCGAAGGCGAGCTCGGCGGTGACCGAGGCGCGGAGCGACAGCTTGCGCTTGATCTTGTGGGCCTCGAAGCCCTGGGTGTCGGTCGGCACGGCGAAGCCGCGGATGCCGTCGTCCGTCTGGGCCCAGACGATCGCGACGTCGGCGAGCGTGCCGTTGGTGATCCACATCTTGGAGCCGTTGAGGACCCAGTCGGCGCCGTCCTTGCGGGCATGCGTCTTCATCGAGCCCGGGTCGCTGCCGGCGTCGGACTCGGTGAGCCCGAAGCACCCGATCGCCTCGCCGGTCGCCATCCGCGGCAGCCACTCCTCCTTGTGCTGCTCGCTGCCCCACCGGTGGAGGGCGAACATCGCCAGCGAGCCCTGCACGCTGACGAAGCTGCGCAGACCGGAGTCGACGGCCTCGAGCTCGCGGCAGGCCACGCCGTACGCCGTCGCGCTGGTGCCGGCGCAGCCGTAGCCCTCGAGGTGCATCCCGAGCAGGCCGATCTTGCCGAAGAGGCGGCCGAGGTCGTCGGGCAGCGTCCCCTCGTCGTACCACTCGGCGACGTGGGGTGCGAGCTCGCTCTGGGCGAAGTCGCGGACCGTGTCGCGGATCGCGCGGTCCTCGTCGCTCAGGAGGTCGTCGTTGTGCAGGAAGTCGTGGCTCATCTCTCAGCGCCCTTTCCAGTCGGGCTTGCGCTTCTGGTTGAACGCGGCGTGGAACTCCGCGTGGTCCTGGCTGGTCATCAGCAGCGCCTGTGTCATCGCGTCGAGCTCCATGGCCGGCCCGATCGGCATGTCGAGCTCGCGCGTGATGAGCGACTTGGTCTGCTGCAGGCCGAGCGTCGGTCCGTCGGCGAGCCGCCGGGCCAGCATCTCGCAGGCGCCGTCGAGGTCGTCGGTCAGCTGTGTCACCAGCCCGTAGCGGTCGGCTGTCTCGGCGTCGATGGTGTCGCCGAGCATGAGCAGCTCGGTGGCCCGGCCGTAGCCGACGAGCCGGGGCAGGAGGTACGCCGCTCCCATGTCGCCGCCGGACAGCCCGACCTTGGTGAAGAGGAAGGCGAACCTGGCCTGCGGCGTGCAGATCCGGAAGTCGGCGGCGATCGCGACCACGCTGCCGGCGCCGGCGGCGATGCCCTGGATCCCGGCGATGATCGGGATCGGGCACTCGCGCATCGCCCGGATCACGTCACCGGTCATCTTGGTGAAGCCCATCAGGCCCTGCGCGTCCATCTGGATCAGCTCGCCGATGATCTCGTTGACGTCGCCCCCACCGCAGAAGCCCTTGCCGGCTCCGCGGATGACCAGGACCCGGGTGTCGCCCCGGTGGGGCAGCTCGGCGAGCAGGTCGCGGAGGTCGGCATAGCTCTCGAAGGTCAGCGGGTTCAGCTTCTCGGGCCGGTTGAGCGTCACCGTGGCGACACCGTCGGCGACGGAGAAGTCGAAGTGCTGCCAGTCGTCGGTGATCTTCGCGCTGGCGCGGTAGCGGCTCATCTTTCGGGGTCCCCGCGGCGTTGTTCGGAGGAGGAGCGCAGCGGGGGAGACGAAGAACGTCGTGGGGTGTTCACTGCGTGCCTTTCCTGAGTCCGCGGGCGATGATCGTCCGCTGCACCTCGGAGGCGCCCTCGTAGATCCGCGGCGCCCTGACCTCACGATAGAGCCGCTCGAGCAGGTGGCCACGCTGGAGTGCCCGCGCACCGTGCAGCTGGACCGCCTGGTCGACGACCCACTGGGCGGTCTCGGTCGCGAAGAGCTTCGCCTGTGCGGCGGTGGTGGTCACGGTGGTCGGCGGCGCACCCGCGTCGTACGCCGCAGCCGCACGTCGTACGAGCAGGCGACCGGCCTCGATCCGCGTCGACATCTCCGCCAGCGTGTGCTGGGTGGCCTGCTGGTCGATCAGGCGGCCGCCGAAGAGCTCGCGCTCCTGTGCCCACGCGAGGCTGGCATCGAGGGCGGCCTGGGCCATCCCGACCGCGAAGGCGCCGACACTCGGCCGGAACAGGTCGAGCGTGCGCATCGCCACGCCGAAGCCCTGGTCGACCTCACCGAGCACGTCGTCGCGCGAGACGCGGACGCCGTCGAGGTGGAGCGTGCCGAGCGCGTGGGGCGCGATCATGTCGAGGCGGTCGCCGGTCAGGCCCGCACTGTCGCCGGCCACGGCGAACGCGGTGACGCCGCGCGCCTTCGCTCCAGGCGTCGTCCGGGCGAAGACGGAGTAGACGTCGGCGTCGGGGGCGTTGGAGATCCAGGTCTTGGTGCCGTGGAGCGTCCAGCCGTCGCCGTCCGGGCGGGCCTCGAGCGCCAGCGCCCCGGCGTCGGAGCCGGCGTCGGGCTCGGACAGCGCGAACGCCGGTACGACGTCGCCGCTCGCCACGCGGGGCAGCCAGCGGTCGCGGGTGGCGTCGTTCCCCGACTGGAGGATCGGGTAGGAGCCGAGCCCCTGCAGCGCCAGCGCCGTCTCGGCCTCGGTGTTCACCTCTGCCAGGCCCTCGCGGAGGAGGCAGAGCTGCATCGCCGCAGCATCCCGGGGCGGTGAGTCGCTCGGCGAACCGAAGGAGCCGCCCGCCTCGCCCCCGAACAGGGCCCGGAGCAGGCCGAGCTCGCCCAGTCGGGCGACGAGCGGGCGGTTGACCGCGCCGTGCACCGGCTCGACGTCGGCGAGGTCGCCGGCCACCCGGCGTACGGACTCCAGGAAGCCCTGCTGCTCCTCGGTCAGCCCGTAGTCCGCCACGCCCTCACCCACGCCGCCGACCATACCGGTGACGTTATTGCGCCTTGACAACGCTCGTCAAGAAAGCGCTATGTTTGGGGATACTCCGCGACGATCCGCAGGTGTTTCGGCCAGATTTCCCTGCAGAACGTCACGGACTACCCCGCCCGTCCACAGGTTCGGAGGTCGCGCAGCATGCGGATCGCGGTGATCGGCGGCGGCCCCGGCGGCCTCTACTTCAGCGCGCTGGCCCAGCAGCTGGCCGCGACGACCGGGCAGCAGCACGAGATCACGGTGTGGGAGCGCAACGCGCCGGACGACACGTTCGGCTTCGGCGTCGTCTTCAGCGACGAGACGCTCGGCGGGATCGAGCACGCCGACCCGGTGGTCTTCTCGCAGATGCAGCGCGAGTTCGCGACCTGGGACGACATCGACGTCCACTTCAAGGGCCAGGTCGAGACGAGCGGCGGTCATGCGTTCGCGGCGATGAGCCGGCGACGGCTGCTGGAGATCCTCCAGGCGCGCTGTCGCGACCTCGACGTCGACCTCCGCTTCCGTACGGCGGCACCCGACGTCGGCGAGCTCGCCGCGTCGTACGACCTGGTCGTCGCCTGCGACGGCCTCAACTCAGCTGTCCGCGCCCGCTACGCCGACACCTTCCGCCCGACGCTCGATGTCCGCGACTGCCGCTACATGTGGCTCGGCACCGACAAGGTCTTCGACGCCTTCACCTTCCACATCCGCGACACCCCCCACGGCGTCATGCAGATCCACGCCTACCCCTTCGACGCCACCGGCTCGACCTTCATCATCGAGATGACGAGCGAGGTCTGGCGGCGGGCCGGCTTCGAGGAGCTCTCCGACCGCGACTGGGCGCCCGGCGAGTCCGACGAGAAGTCGATCGCCCTGGTCCGCGAGCTGTTCGCCGACGTCCTCGACCCTTCGACAGGCTCAGGACAAGCCGCCGTCTTCGGGAACAACTCCCGCTGGATCAGCTTCACGACCGTCCGCAACGAGTCGTGGGTCCACGAGAACGTCGTGCTGCTCGGCGACGCCGCGCACACCGCGCACTTCTCGATCGGCTCCGGCACCAAGCTCGCGATGGAGGACTCCCTGGCTCTCGCGGCCTGCCTGCACGAGGAACCGACCATCGCCGAGGCGCTCGCGACGTACGACGAGGAGCGGCGCGCCGTGGTGCTCTCCACCCAGCGTGCGGCGCAGGCGAGCCTCGAGTGGTTCGAGAACCTCGGGCAGTACGTCCACCAGGACCCCACCCAGTTCGCGTTCAACATCATGACCCGCTCGCGCCGGGTCACCTATGACAATCTCCGCGTGCGGGACCCGGGCTTCATTGCGCGCTGCGAGTCGTGGTTCGCGGCGAACGGAGGTGGCCGGCTGGACACACCCCCCATGTTCCAGCCGGTCACCCTCCGCGCAGCGACCGGCCCGGGGCTGACGCTCCACAACCGGGTGATCGTCTCGCCGATGGACCAGTACGTCGCCGAGGACGGCGTCCCGACCGACTTCCATCTCCTGCACCTCGGCGGCAAGGCGCTCGGCGGAGCCGGACTGGTGATGACCGAGATGATCTGCACCTCCCCCGAGGGACGGATCACGCGTGGGTGCGGTGGCCTGTGGACCGACGAGCAGCGCGACGGATGGGCGCGCATCGTCGAGGCCGTGCACGGAGAGTCGGCGGCGGCGATCGGCTGCCAGCTCGGCCACTCCGGCGCCAAGGGGTCGACCAAGCTGATGTGGGAAGGGATGGACGAGCCGCTTCCGTCGGGGAACTGGTCCGTCGCGGCCGCCTCGTCGGTCCCCTACTCGCCCGCCAACCAGACGCCGCACGAGCTCGACCGTGCGGGCCTCGACACGATCCGCGACGAGTTCGTCGGCTCCGCACGCCGCGCGGCCGAGGCGGGCTTCGACCTGCTCGAGCTGCACTGCGCGCACGGCTACCTGCTCTCCGGCTTCCTGTCACCGGTGACCAACCGTCGTACGCGACGAGTACGGCGGCGACGTGGCGGGCCGGCTCCGGTTCCCGCTCGAGGTCTGGCACGCGATGCGCGAGGTCTGGCCGGCCGACCGCCCGATGACGGTGCGGATCTCCGCCACCGACTGGGTCGAGGACGGCCAGTCGCTCGAGGACGCGCTCGCCGTAGCGGCGGCGTTCGCGGAGGCGGGCGCGGCGGCCATCGACGTCTCGACCGGACAGGTGACCAAGGCGGAGCGGCCGGCGTTCGGGCGCAGCTACCAGACGCCCTACGCCGACGCGATCCGCAACCGCCTCGGGGTGCCGACGATCGCGGTCGGGGTGATCTCGTCGTACGACGACGTGAACTCCATCCTGATGGCCGGTCGCGCCGACCTGTGCGCGCTCGGCCGCGTGCACCTCTACGACCCGATGTGGACTCTCCACGCGGCGGTCGAGCAGGACTACGACGGACCGGGTGCGGTCTGGCCGATGCCGTGGCGGGCCGGGCGCCGCAAGCCGCAGACCGGCCGCTCGGACGGACCGAAGCCGCGGCTCGAGCTGATCCGATCACGCGGGTCGGAGACCGGGCACCGACGCTGGCGGCCCGACGCGACCTCTGCCGACTAGCCGATCGCACGCGAGACGCCGCCGCGGCGCGTGGCCAGGTCGATGACGTTGGACCGTCGCCGAGCAGCGCGCGCCTTGCGGAGGGTACGGATCGTGACTCGGCCATTGGTCACCGAGAGGGCGACCAGCACCCGCGGCCCGGGATCGTAGGCCGCCACCGTGCCGCGGAACCTGCTCGGCCGCTCCATGCTGCCGACCAGCAGTCTCAGCGACGCCAGGGCCGTCGCGACGTCGGCATGCCCGCGGGCGCGAAGCAGGGCGCCGTCGCGCGAGGCCGTCCAGGGCATCGACTCCGAGCCTCCGCCGTCGGCGAGGTGGCGTACGTAGCCGACCTCGGCGTCGGTCAGTGGCGGGTCGATCTCGATGGCACCGGCGAACTCGGTCTTCATGCAGGCTCCTTGCTTCCGTGGTGCCGGAGTTGTAACCCGCCGTGGGGCCCGGTCGCGTTCGCAGCGTGGGCTGTTGTGGAGAAGCCGGTCCGGAGCCGGTGTCGTCGACGGTGAGCGGCCCACCCGCGCAACGACGCGGTGGTCATCCACAAGGCGGGCCGGCGACGGGTGCCGTGGGCGGCCCGAGTGGGTAGCGTGGGACCCACATCGATGGCATCCGTCTCGGGAGGCACTGCGATGGCTCTGCGCCGCACGCTCGCCGGCCTGCTGGCCGTGCCCGGTCTCCTGCTGGCCGGCTGCGGCGGCGACTCGTCCGTCGCCGACCCGCCCGTCCGGAGCTCGCCCACGTCGTCGGCCACCAGCGGCCCGCCCGCGCACGAGACGGCCGAGCACTTCATCCGCCGCTGGGCCTGAGGCCGAGAACGATGATGGAGAACACCGGCAAGACCGCGCTCATACGCGGCTATGACCTCAGGGATGTCGAGGCTGCGACGACCTTGCCAACAGGTCGAGCGCGTTCTACGCCCATGGCGGCTACTTCACTGAGACGGGCTGGCGATTCGCCATCCGCTCGAGTTCGCCGGACTAACGGCAGATCGTATGAGTCATGTAGGTGCCAACTCCACGCCCACGATGTATCAAGACTCCGCAACAGCGTCACCGGTCAAGCACTTCGCGGCGGCCGGCACACTTCCAAGCTCGCTGAAGCTTGGCATCGGCGACGAAGTTGGCGTAGTGACCGTCTCGCGCGCAGGTTTCATCGTGAGACACTGCGCGTCTTCTTGCGTTAGTCAGCCGCTCGTGCTCTCCTGGCGGTCGCTTGGCACCCGCCGAGCGAGTCATCGGAGGCGGCCCAGTTGCGACACGGTGGCGCACCTAGGCGGGGTCAACGGCAGGTGCGTCCGCTCGGGAAGTGAGACCAACGGCTACATCACGTCCCACTCCGACCACACCTACTCCATCCGGCCGGCGTGCGAGATCGGCGGTCTCGCGCTCTGTGCGGAGCCCGGCCGCTGCACCATCGACGGCCACGACGGCAACCTGTTCAACGTCTACCAGGACGCCGACCCGGAGCCGCTCGGCTGGCAGGCCTGCCTGACCGACCAGGAGGCCGAGCACCTCGGTGGCATCACGCCGGGCGTGGTGCAGCACGCGTTCGAGCGCTTGGCGTGGCCGGCGTCCCCGCTGGTCGTGCAGCCTCCCCACGGACGCACCCTCGTGAACTTCGAGACGAACTTCTACACGACCAACACCACTCCGACGTCGCAGACCGTCACCCTGATCGGTCAGCCGGTGACGATCGAGGCGACGCCGACGCAGTACCGCTGGCACTTCGGCTCCGGTTCCTCCGACGCAGATCTCACCACCACCGACCCCGGCGCGGCCTATCCCGACCTGCGCGTCACCTACCGCTACCTCCACGTCGGCTCGGTCCAGCCCAGCCTCGACACGACGTACGCCGGCCGCTACCGCGTGGGCGCCGGACCCTGGCGGTCGATCCCCGACACCCTGACCGTCCCCGGCACGCCCGTCGACCTCCAGGTCGTCAGCGCGACCCCACACCTCGTCGGGTACTGACCCGCAGCCCCAGCCGGGCCCGTGGAAGACTCCCGCCCGTGCCGTCGAACACCCGCAAGCACGCCTGGCCGATCGCCGTCCTCGCCGACGTCCTGGTGGTCATCGTCTTCGCCGCCGTGGGCCGTTCCAACCACCACGAGTCGGCCGGGGCGGCCGGCGTGTGGCACGCCGCGTGGCCGTTCCTCCTCGGTACGGCGATCGCGCTGGTGCTCAGCGCTGTCACCCGGACCGACCCGCTCAGCCTCCGAGCCGGCGTCCGCGTCTGGCTGTGGACCGTGGTGATCGGGATGGTCGTGCGCGCCTCCCTCGGGGAGGGCACGGCGCTCTCGTTCATCGTCGTGGCCCTGATCGTGCTGGGCGCCCTCTTCCTCGGCTGGCGGCTCGCCCTGGGTTGGCAGCGCTGGCGCTCGAGGCTGCGGTTCTTCTCCCGCTGAGCGCCGCCGGCAGGTCCCGGGATCGCTTGCGCACCATCTTTCGGGATGGCCCCCGAGGCACCCCGCGACCCCTACGCTGAGCACTGACAGTCGAACCCCGAAGGAGGTCCGAGTGCCGACGGAGGCCGTCTCACTGCGGCGGGAGGCGGCGGGCCCGCTCCCCCGCCTGGCTGCCGAACGCGCGCGCGCCGCCGCGCCGCCCGACGCCCCGCCCGACCTGAGCGACGCCCAACAGGTCGCCCAGGACCTCGGCCCCTGGGTTCCCCTGCCGATGCAGGGCGACACCCTCAGCCTGTGGGAGTGCCTGGCCAGCCTGGGCGCCGTCGACCTCACGGTCGCGCGCGTCACCGAGCCCCACCTCGATGCCCTTGCGATCCTGCGCGAGGCCCGACGTCACGGCCAGGTCCGCGACGAGGACTGGCAGGCCCGCTCACCCGACTGGAGCGCCGCGCGCCTCTGGCAGGTGTACGCCGCGGAGGGTGGCGAGCGACTGGTCGCGACCGAGACCGGCGACGGCTGGACGCTCACCGGCCTCAAGCCCTGGTGCTCGCTGGCCGACCGCGCCACACACGCTCTCGTCACCGCCTGGGTCGACGACGACCAGCGCGGGCTCTTCGCCGTCGACCTCGACCACGCCGACGTCTCCCCTCCCGAGGACCCGGCCGGCCAGTCGGCCCAGTGGGCGGCCCGCGGGCTCGACCAGGTCCGCAGCACCCCGATCGCCTTCGACCACGCGCCGGCCGTCGCCATCTGCCAGCCGCAGTGGTACCTCACCCGGCCCGGCTTCTCCTGGGGCGGCATCGGCGTCGCCGCCATCTGGTACGGCGCCTCGGTCGGTCTGGCCCGTACGCTCCGCGCCGCGGCCGAGCAGCGTGACCCCGACCAGGTCGCCCTGCTCCACCTCGGCGCGGTCGACACCGCCCTGGCCCGGGCACGAACCGTCCTGGTCGAGGCGGCGCAGGTCGCCGACGACGCCGACACCGAGCCGGCCGAGGCGGTGCTCGTCACCCAGCGCGCGCGGCAGGTCGTGGCCGACACCGCCGACGAGGTCCTCGGCCGGGTCGGCCACGCACTCGGACCCGCGCCCCTCACGGGCGACGAGGACCACGCGCGCCGCGTGGCCGACCTCACCGTCTACCTGCGCCAGCACCACGCCGAGCGCGACCTCGCCCGCCAGGGCGAGCAGGTGCTGGGTGACCCCGGTGGCTGGCGTTGGTGGTGACGTCGTGCCCGACGACGAGACCGCCCCGGTGGTCGGCCGGCCCGAGGCGGCCCCGACACCGTTCCTGCTGACGGTCGGTGACGAGCCGGCAACCCTCCACGACGTACGACGGCTCGTCGTGGTCTCCGCCCGTTCCGGCGCCGCGATCCTCGGCGCCGGTGGCCTCATCGCCACTGCTGCGGCGGCCGGCCTCGACGTCCACCTCGTGTGCGCGACCGGCGATGGCGGCCACGACCCGCGCTCACCCACGCACACGGACGGGCCGCTCGACACTCTCCGGGCGGCGGAGCACGCGGCCCGCGAGCTCGGCGTCCAGACCCCGCCGACGCTGCTCGGCCTGCCCGACGGAGCTCTCGCCGCGCACGTCGGCTCCGTGGCCACCGCCCTCGTCGACCTGATCGGAGACGGACGAGGCACCGTCCTGGCCTCCACGTGGATGGACGACGGCCATCCCGACCACGAGGCGGTGGGCAGGGCGGCCGCGGCGGCCGCACGTCGTACCGAGGCTGAGCACTGGCAGTTCCCGGTGTGGTTCTGGCGCTGGGGCGGGCCGGGCGATGCGAGGGTGTCGACGTTCCGCCCGTTCCCCCTCGCTTCCGGGGCGCGCGACGCCAAGCGCCGCGCGATCGAGGCTCACGTCAGCCAGGCCGGACCGCTGGCGGCGACGCCGACCGACGAGACCCTCCTGGACGCGGACGTCCTCGCGCACGTCGACCTCGACCACGAGTGGTTCGCGGTCACCCCCGGCGTCGAGTCCCCGGATCCGGAGCTCGAGGAGGTCCACCTCGCGGCCGAGGATCCCTGGGGCGTCGACTCGCGGTGGTACGAACGCCGCAAGCGCGACCTCCTGCTTGCGGCGCTGCCACGACCTCGCTTCCACCGCGTGCTCGAGGTCGGGTGCTCCACCGGAGCACTGACCGCCGCCCTGTCGACGCGCGCCGACCGGGTCCTCGGAGTGGACCGCTCCGAGACCGCCCTGCGGGGTGCACGTCGGCGGCTCACCGACCGACCGGACGTCGCCCTCGCCCTCCTCGACATCCCGGCCGAGTGGCCCGCCGACGAGTCCTTCGACCTGGTCGTGGTCTCGGAGGTCGGCTACTTCCTGAGCCCGGCCGCTCTCGAACGCCTCGTCGCGCGGGTGGCCGACAGCCTGACCCCCGACGGCGTCCTCGTGCTCTGCCACTGGCGTCACCGGGTCGAGGGCTGGGTCATGGACGCGGACCGGGTCCATGCAGGGTTCGAGGACGGCCGACTACCTCCTCTGCAAGCCACCTACCGCGACCGCGACGTCGAGCTCCGCGTCCACGCGCCCACCTGGCCGCCGTACGACGAGTGAGCCGCGCGATCGCTCAGAGCCAGCCGTTGCGACGTGCGAGCAGGGCGGCCTCCGTGCGGTTGCGGGTACCGGTCTTCCCGATCGCGTCCGACAGGTAGTTGCGCACCGTGCTCGCCGAGAGGTGCAGCCGACCCGCGATGTCGGCCACCGTCGACCCGTCCTCGGCGGCGGCGAGGACGTCGCGTTCGCGCGGCGTCAAGGGGCTGACTGCGGTCCGCAGCGCCGTCCCGGCGAGCTCGGGGTCGACCACGGTCGCCCCGCCGGCCACCTTCCGGATCGCCTCGGCCAGTCCCTCGACGGGGCCGTCCTTCACCAGGAAGCCGACGGCCCCGGCCGCCATCGCCCGCTGGAGATAGCCCGGCCGACCGAACGTCGTCACCATCACCACGCGGCACGACGGCAGGGCCTCGGCCAGCGCGGCAGCGGCCTCGAGCCCTGAGACGTGGGGCAGCTCGATGTCGAGCAGGGCCACGTCGGGTCGCACCTCCAGCGCCATCGGCACGATCTCGGCCCCGTCGGCGACCTGGGCCACGACCTCGAGGTCGTCCTCCAGGTCGAGCAGGACGGCGAGGGCACCCCGCATCATGGCCTGGTCCTCGGCCAGCAGCACCCGGATCACGTGTCGCCTCCCGGCACCGTGGCCACGAGTCGGAAGCCGGCCTCGCCGGGCTCCACGTCGAGCACCCCGCCCGCCGAGGCCACGCGGTCCCGCAGACCCTCCAGCCCACCGGCCCGGAACGCGGGCGCGGTCGGTCCGCCGACCCCGTCGTCGTCGATGGTGAGCGCGATCCGGCCGCCCAGGTCGCGGAGCACGATCCGGCAGGCGCTCGCGCCGGAGTGACGCAGCACGTTCGTCGCCCCCTCACGCACCACCCACGCCAGCACCTCGTCGGCGCCGGACGGAGGCGTCACCGACTCCTCGACCACGGTCTCGATCCCCGCCGCGTCGAGGGCCCGCCGGGCTCCGTCCAGCTCCTCGGCCAAGGTCGGCGCGCGCATCGCGTCGACCGCCTGCCGTACGTCGACCAGCGCCTGACGCCCGATCTGCTCGATGTCGGCGGCATGCTGGGCCGCCGCGTCCGGATCCTCGGCCGCCAGCCGGCGTACGGCCTGGGCCTTGACCACCATCACCGAGAGCGTGTGGCCGAGCAGGTCGTGCAGGTCCCGCGAGAAGCGCTCCCGCTCCTCGGTCACGGCGAGGCGCGCGAGCTCCTGCCGCGTACGACGCAGCTCGGCCACGGTGTCGAGCAGCGCGGTGAAGGCGGCGTTGGCCGCGCCGGCCAGCAGGACGACGAAGCCCTCGGCCCACATGCGGCTCGACGAGTGCGGAGTCACCGCCCAGGCCGCCCACACCGAGGCCGCGGTCACCGTCACGATGCCGAGCACCAGCCAGCGTCCGCGCAGCACGGCGGCCAGCGCGTTGGCGAGCAGTATCCACGTCGGGAGCCACTGGCTGCTGCCGTGGGTCGCCCCGGCGAAGGTCGCCGCCATGAGGGTCGACAGGGCGACGTAGGCACGGGGGTCGCGCCACGGTGGGCCGCCCGTCAGCGCCGCGGTCACCGCCGAGACGGCGATGACCAGGATCATCGCCACCTGGAACACGACGTCGCCCGTGCTCCCGTGCAGGTCGAGCACCGGGCCGAGCAGCAGCACCGGGGTCCAGAGCAGGACCGACGCGTTGCGCTGCCATGAGCAGCCGAACCGGCTTCGCACGGCGGTCACGCTACGCGGCCGTGGTCGACGATCCCACGGCGGAGCCCGACGATCACGACCCCACCGACGGCGAGGTGCATCGCGGCCAGGGCCATGCCCGCCGACCACGTCGCGGCACTGGCCGGACCTGCGAGGGAGACGACGAGGACCGCGAGCGCCACCCCGGTCCAGACCCTGCCCGCCCTCGCCGTACGACGTGCGAGGACGCGCAGCAGACCGCCCGCCGCGAGCGTCACCACCACGGCGGTCACGATCACCGAGACGAGGCCGATCTCCCGGGTACCCGACCCGGACCGCACGGCGAGGTCCACCCCCAGCGCCCGGGCCACGACCCACACCAGCGCGCCCGCACCGGCGGCGACAGCCGCCACGGTCACGTCGTCACGCCACGTGCCGACCAGCTCCGACGTCTGCTCCTGTACCAGCCCGCTCATCGTCGTTCCTCCACTCCCCCGCCCGGCTCTCGAGCGACGGCCTCCACGCTAGGAACGCGCGAGCCGGCAGGGCAGAGCCGGATGTGGACGGTCGGCCACGACAAATGTCAGACGCGTCAGCCGCAGCCGGGCATGACCTAAGCCCCCGCCGGTCATGGGGTACCGGCGGGGGCCTCTCCTGTAGGGAGATCTCTCAGCGGAGCGCAGGAGCGAGCGTGCGCACCGACAGGTTCCGTGGGTAGTTGATCGTGGTCGCGTCGAACTGCAGCTCGGGATGCAGCGGCGAGTGCTGGCGGACCCAGCGGCGGTAGCCCAGGGCGGTCATCGACTGGTAGTCGAAACGACGCTCGCGCAGCCCGCGCTCGACCTCGAGGCTCAGCCCGTCGGCGATCAGCATGCCGTGCACCTCGCCGTGCCGGTCCTCCGCACGCAGCCAGTCCACCGACAGGGCGAGCTGGTCGAGGGCTCCGATCCCGACCGCCGTGGTCTTGTTCTCGAGCACCAGCCAGTCATCGGCCGCACCCTTGTCGCAGTCGGCGGTGAAGCGCAGCAGCAGGTCGGCGCGCCGGCCGTCGACGAACATGTGTTGCTGGCCGCGGACGCCGTCCATGTCCTCGTTGGCGAGCCGGACGGCGTAGCCGAGCTTGTAGAGGAGGTCGAGACGCGCGAGCAGCCAGCCCTCGAAGGCGTCCCGCCCCGGCAGGGCCCAGATCGGGTACGGCGTCGCCCGGCCGTCAGGGTCGGGACGGAACCTGGCCAGCCAGGCGTCGAGCACCACGAGCGACCGCTCGGCGTCGGCGTCGTCGATCATCAGACGGTCCATGCATCGGGCGAGGAGACCGAACCGGCCGATCATCGGATACCGCGCGACCGTCTCGATCGGCAGCATCAGCGTCGTGGCCAGCTCGGACTCCGTCACGTCGACGCTCTCCGGAAGCTGCCATTGCCCGTCACCCAGTCTCAGCAGCAGTCGGTCGAGCACCGGACACCCGAGACGCCCGATCACGAGTGGCGGAGCCACGACAGAGACGTCATCAGTCACGCACTCGTCGACGATCTCGTGCGCCATCGAGCACAGCTTGGAGACCCTGTCGTAGGACTCCCCGGTCGCCTTCATCACGGCGCTGATGACCTTGTCGGACTCAGCCATTCGCCACACCCCCCCAGATGTTGAGGCAAAGGTTAGTCGGGCCGATCGACAGATTTCCTGACGTGGACGGGCCAGGGGAATCTCTTTACCCGGGCCCCGGGAGGCAGTCTCCGCGGGCTCGTCAGCCCCCGTAGGTCCGGCACGGCTGCGAGCGCAGCGTGCCGCACGGCGGGGCCTGCTTGGGTACGGAGATGCCCGGCACGACGGTCAGCGCGAGCAGCGACTGGTGCTTCTTGTCGGTCGCCACCGTGACCCTCTGACCGTGGTCGATCGTGTCGAACGCCCACGACGGGCGGGCGTTGCCCGGTGCATCCAGCGTGATCCGGATCCGGTCGCCCTTCCGGAACGGCTGGGCGAACGGGAAGATCTCCAGGCGCAGCTTCTGGTACGTGCCCAAGGGCATGTCCCGTGCGTCGCGAGCCAGGTCGGTGTGAACCGGCTTCACGACCGTCGACCGGCTCTTGTCCAGACGGCGGTGGCTGGCCCGCAGCCACCCGCTCTGCACGTACACCTCCTTGCCGTTGGGCCGCACGTCGGTGATCGTCGCCTCGAGGTCGACGTCTCGGGCCGGCGTCTTGACCCACACGTCGAGCGAGCCGCTGCCGATCGTGACGACGTTCTGCTTCAACGGTGAGGTGATCCAGCCGAGGCCCTTGCCTCGCGGGATCTGCCGCCAGTCGTAGGTCGGGTTCGCACCCCAGATGTTGTTGCTCGGCGACGGGGTGAAGTCGGTCGTCGGCAACGCACTCGGGTCTGCGGAGAAGGAGCGCGGCTTCGCCCGGGCGGCACCCACGGTCACCGGGTGGGCGGACAGGCCGCCCCGCGGCCCGAGGTAGAGCCGGGTCACCTTCCGGCCCGGGATCGGCCACGACGAGAACGTCTTCTGGAACCGGGCCGCCGGCGCTCCTGCCGGCTCGCCCTTCGCGTCGCCGCTCTCGAACATGATCCGGATGTGGCCCTGGGACTCGTAGAGGTGCTTGGCCTGGGCGTAGGTCATCCCGACGTAGTCGTTGCCGCGCACGTAGTTGATGTGGGCAATACCGGTGACCGAGCTCGCGACCGTCGGGCCGACGAGGTACTTGCGGTTGTCGGGCACGCGGTGCGCCACGTAGAGGTTCAGGAAGTCGACGTAGCGGTTGAACGACGTCTGGTTGGCCAGCGACTCGACGTGACCGCCGTTGGAGATGGTCGCGTAGAAGGCGGGCGAGTGGGTGAACGCGTGGAGGAAGTCGGGGAAGTGTCCACCGGTCTGCTCGTCCTGCCACGCGCCGCCCAGGTAGACGGGCACGTTGATCTTGCTCGCGAACCGGCTCGGGTCGATCTGCTCGTAGTAGGTCTTGTTGTAGAAGTGGTTGTCGCTGATCAGGGCCACCGGGTCGGGGTTCTGGTCGCGGACGAGCTGGTTGTCGGCGCACCAGGTGAAGCCGGCGTCGACCATCCCCTGCTCCCAGCCCTCGCCGTAGGACCTGGCGTTCTGGAAGCGCGCGCTGGCCCACGGCACGGCGAACCCGGTGTTGAGGATGCCGCCCGGCCACAGGGTGGCGCGGTAGCTGTCGTCGAGGACCGACAGCGGGGTGATCGCCGCCAGGTGGGGCGGCTGGGTGCGGGCCGCGTAGAGCTGCGAGATCCCCGGGTAGGAGATGCCGACCAGACCGACCTTGTGGAACTGCGCCCACGGCTGGGCCGCGATCGCCTCGATGGCGTCGTACCCGTCGAGGCTCTGGACCGGCTCGAAGGGCTCGTAGGAGCCGCCCGAGCAGCCGGTGCCGCGGATGTTCACCCCGACGTAGGCGAAGCCGAGGGAGTTGAAGATCGTTGCCATCGACGTGTTGGCGGGGTTGCTCGGGTCGTAGCCGGAGTACTCCACCACCGTCGGGTAGGGCCCGTTGGCCGCCGGGCCGGGCAGCCGCACGTTGGCCGAGAGGGTGGTGCCGTCACGGGTCTCGATCTCGTTGAAGCCCGACTTCGCGCCCAGCCCGTCGGTGTTCCACCCCGGCGTCAGCGTCTGGTTGTCGTAGAAGGCCTGGCCGGGGGCCGGCGCGTCGAAGGCCGTGACCTCCGCACCGGTGCCGAGGACGACCGCGTGATCGTCGGCGTCGCGGACGCTGTAGGTGCCGGGCTTCAGCATCCGCCACTCGAAGCTGCCCTGGGCGTCGACCGTGCCCGTGCCGGCCACCGAGGCGTCGGCGGCGACGAGCTCGAGGTGCTGCCCCGGCGTCGCGTTCAGGACCTCGAGCTGGGTGGCGCCCGGCCGCAGCACCACGCTCGGGGGCGGCGCGGCGGAGGCGGACGTGGACGCCGACCCGACCACGGTGAGCGCGGCCAGGGCGAGGGCCAGGGTGGCGAGGAGCGTGAGGAGGGCACGACGAAGCGACGTACGACGAGGCATGAGCGGATCGTGCCACTCGCGACCGACCGGCGCACGCTCTTGGGCGATCGAGTCGCCACGAGTTTGCGACGCACCCCGGAACTCCCGAGCAGCCCACCCCGGCCGCCTCACGGCGGTTCGCGCCCGGGAGCGGGCTCTGTCGGTCCTTGTCGATGTTGCGTGTCCCCTGACAAGCGACGCGTCGATCCTAGACACCCGAGACCGCCGACGGGGGGATTTGTGGGTCGCGCCACTGCAGCGTGCCGCCGACGGGAATCCACGGCGGCCCCCTGAGGTTGCCCCTCCATGACCGAGAAGCGTGTCCTCGTCCCGGGCCCGGACCACCCGATCACCGTCACCCCTGCCGGCACCACCGTGACCGTCCGCCTCGGTGGGCGCACCATCGCGAAGACCGACCGGGCGCTCGTGCTCCAGGAGGCCAGCTACCCGCCGGTCCACTACCTGCCGCTCGAGGACGTCGAGGACGGCGTGCTCCGGCCGTCGTCGCACGAGACCTACTGCCCCTACAAGGGCGACGCGTCCTACTACTCACTCGTCGACGGCGACACGGTCGTCGCGGACGCCGTCTGGTCCTACGTCACGCCGTACGACGCGGTCGCCGAGATCGCGCACCATGTCGCGTTCTACCCGCAGCACGTGGAGATCTCCGCGGACTGACCCTGGTGCGCAGGGCGACGGATTCCGTCGTCGGGTGCGCCGCTCGCGCCTCTTTCCCTCGGACAACGCGCAGGCCTATCGTGTGATCCGCCGTCGACGCTCGGGCGGACGGGGCTCAGTCGGGGTGAGCCAGGCGTGGTGCGCTGCGGCCGGGACGGCCTCAGCCCAGAGCTCCGGAGCGTGCGATGAGTCAAGCCGCAGACCTGCCCCAGACCGACGACGACGCCAGGCTCGCCAGCCTGGGCTACCAGCCCCAGCTGCACCGTGTGCTCGGGCTGTTCGCTAACTTCTCGGTCGCGTTCACCTACCTCTCGCCGATGGTGGGCATCTACTCTCTGTTCATCCTGGGCCTCGGGACGCTCGGACCGGCATACATCTGGCTGAACCTGATCCCGATCATCGGGATGCTGTTCGTCGCGCTGGTGTTCGGCGAGCTCGCCAGCCACTACCCGGTCGCCGGCGCGCTCTACCAGTACTCGAAGTTCTCCGTCGGGCCCGGCTACGGCTGGTTCGTCGGCTGGTTCTACGGCTTCGCCCTGCTGATCACGGTGGCTGCGGTCGACACCGGCGTGGTCTCCTACTTCGCCGCGCTGACCCACAACTGGTTCGGCTGGAACCTCGACCCGACCGATCACGTCACGATCCTGTGGATCACCGTCCTGCTCCTGCTGATCCAGACCATCCTCAACATCACCGGCGCCCAGGTGATGGGGCGCATCGCGCAGTTCGGCGTGTTCGTCGAGATCATCGGCACCTTCGGGATCGCCATCATCCTGGCCATCCACGGGTTCCACCACGGGCTGGGCTACCTGTTCTCGACGCAGGGGCAGACCCACGCGGCCACCAACGCCCTCGGGCTGAACTTCCACGGGAGCTTCCTCGCGGCTGCGCTGATCGCCGTGCTGGCGCCGGTGTACATCTACTACGGCTTCGAGTCGGCCGGCGACATCTCCGAGGAGACCAAGGACGCCGGCCGTCAGGTGCCACGGGCGATGCGGCTGGCCGTGATCTGGGGCGGCATCGCGTCCTTCGTCCTCACCGCCGCGCTGCTGCTCGCCATCCCGGGCGACGGCGCCACGGGTGTCTCGGACGCTGTGACCGGCAACGTCGCGTCGATCCTGGGTCAGCTGCCCTCGGGCGTGCAGGACTTCCTGCTCCTGATGATCATCTTCGCGTTCTTCTCCTGCGGTACCTCGATCCAGGGCGCGGGCAGCCGCCTCGCGTTCTCCTACGCGCGTGACGAGGCCCTGCCGGGGTCGTCGTGGATCTCGCGCGTGCACACGCGGTTCGGCACCCCGGTGAACGCGCTGATCGGCGGTGCGGCGATCACCGTGCTCTTCATCCTCCTGGTGTTCGTCTCGCCCGCCAGCGACAAGCACTTCCTGTTCATCACCTATCCGGGCCACGTCAACGCGCTCGTGGCGCTCGTCTCGTTCGGGGTCAGCGGCATCTACCTGTCGTTCCTGATGACCGTGATCGCGGCCGCTGTCGCCAGGTCTCGCGGGTGGATCCCCGAGGGCCAGTTCCAGCTGGGCAAGTGGGGCACCCTCGTCACCTGGGTCGCTTTGCTCTACCTGGGCCTGATGCTGGTCAACGTCGTCCTGCCCACCGGGCTCACCTCACCACGGGCCTTCTTCAACCTCGACTGGATCACGCTGCTCGTGATGTTCGTGATCGCGGTGCTCGGTGCCCTCTACTTCTTCATCGCGCGTCCAGACCGAGGGGTGCGGCACCACCTGCACGACGACCTGGAGGAGTCGGCTGCCGAGCGGACGCACCCACCGGAGACGACGGGCTAGCCCCGTGCCGGAGGCCGTCGAGTCGGTGGTCCGGGCCATGCAGGCCCGGCTCGACGGCCTCACGCCCGCGCAGGAGCCGCTGCGCGAGTTCCTCGGCACCTACCAACGCACGACGCTCGCGGTCGGGAAGGCCGTCGACGACGGCTTCTTCGAGGACCCGCTCTGGGTCGAGCGGTGGGACGTCGCGTTCGCCGAGCTCTACCTCGCGGCGCTCGACGCCCACCTGTCAGGCGGTACGCCGTCGCGGCCGTGGCGCCTCGCCTTCGACGCACCAGCGGACCTGCCCGCGCTGCGCTTGGTCCTGCTGGGCATCAACGCCCACGTGAACTACGACCTCCCGCAGGCGCTTCTCGCCGTGATCACGGACGACGACTTCACCGACCCACGGCTGATGGATCGTCGTCGTCGGGACCACGAACGGATCGACGGGGTGCTGGCCGGCCGGGTCGCGGCCGAGGACGACGAGCTGGCCTCGCGCTCGGCCAGGTCGCTGCTCGACCGGGCGCTCCAGCCGCTCAACCGGGTCGCCTCGAAGCGGTTCCTGCGCGAGGCCCGGCTCAAGGTCTGGCACAACACCACCGAGCTCCAGGCCGCGCGGCTCGCCGGCCCCACGGCGTACGACGCGCGGCTGGCGGAGCTGGAGGTGCTCAGCGCCGCTCGCATCGCCGACCTGCTCGCCCCCGGTCAGGTCCTGCTGCGGCTCGCCGTGGCCGGCTTCGGCGTGATGCTGCCACCGGCCCTGTGACCCGGCCGCCGTTCAGACCGCGGGTGCGACCGGTCGCGGGCGGAGCTCGTAGGACGCCCAGAGGTACCCCGACCCCGCCAGCATCGCGAGCAGCCCGATCAGCAGCGGCCAGGTGAGCGGGCGGCCGCTGATCATCTCGTCGCGGGCGCGGACGGCCGCGACCAGGATCAGGACCAGCATCACCACCTCCACCTGGAGCATCAGGCGCAGCGAGGACCAGCGTGGGTCGAGCAGGGTGCCGAGGCCCGCACCGCCGAGGCAGAAGACGGCCGCGACCACCTGGCAGGTCAGGGGCGTCAGGGCCCAGGGCCACCGGTCGATGACTGCGCTCGGTGCGACGAACATGACCACCCCCGTCACCAGGGCGGCCAGCCCGACCACAGCGATGACCCGGGCCTCGGCCGGGCGCAGGAGGACGTCGCCGGCGACCGGCGGCGCGGCGTACCTCCGGTTGGCGAGCCAGGCGCCGAGCACCAGGAAGGGGGTCGTGAAGTAGAGGGCCGCCCAGAGCCAGAACGACACGTGGGAGTGGAGGAACTTGTCCCAGTGGAGCACCGTCGCTATCCCGAGCAGGGTGGCGAACGTGGTGACCGCGAGGAAGCCCGTGCCGGTGTGGTGCCACCGGTGCTCCCTGAAGACGCGGAGGAAGAAGTAGGCACCACCGAGGTAGGCCGACGCCAGCACCATGGACGTCATCGTCGACGGGATCGCCCAGGCCCAGAGGCGAGCGGTGTGGGTGGGGAAGAGATAGAGGATCACCCACGCCACGACCAGGAACGGGACGATGAACAGCGACAGCCCCCGGGTGAACGGGAGCACGCGGTCGTCTCTCGGAGGGTGGTCGTCAGCTCGCATCTGGGCCTCGCAGAGTCGGGCGCCCGAGCTCGAGAGTCCGAGTGTCCACCCGAGGCGACTCGTCCGACAACGGGGATGGGCGACATACGCACGGCGGGGCGAGCCGGGAAAACGCGGAACGAATCGTCGGTCGGGCGGGTGGGATGGCGATCTGTTCCGCGTTTTCTGCGACCTGGGGCCCGGTCAGACCGTCGGGGCAGGTCCCAGCTTGGACGCGACCAGGTCGCGGACCTCGGCCGCACCGTCGAGGACCAGCGAGGCCTTGGCGGTCACCTCGCAGAGCTCGAGGTCGAGCTCGCGGACCCGCGCCTTGACCCGGGGTACGTCGTGCGGCCCGACGCTCAGCTCACGCACGCCGAGGCCGACCAGCAACGGCACGGCGACGTCGTCGGAGGCCGACTCTCCGCACACCGCCACGTCCGCGCGGCCCCGCGCCGCCTGGCAGACGCGGTCGATGAGCTGGAGCACGGCCGGGTCCAGCGGGTCGGAGAGCGAGGCGACGGCGGGGTTGCCGCGCTCGGCGGCGAGCGTGTACTGCGTCAGGTCGTTGGTGCCGATGCTGACGAAGTCGAGGTGGGGCAGGAAGGACTCGATCTTCAAGGCTGCGGCCGGGACCTCGACCATCATCCCGATCCGCAGGTCAGCGGGGACACCCTCCGGCCCCGCGGCGTCTGCCAGGATCGCGCGCGCCGTGACCAGCTCGCCCACCGTGGAGACCATCGGGAACATCACGTCGATCGGCGCCTGCCGGGCGACCCGGCACAGGGCGACCAGCTGGTCGTGAAGGAGGGCCGGGCGGTCGAGACCCAGCCGCAGGCCACGCAGCCCGAGGAAGGGGTTCGCCTCCGCCGGCACCGCGAGATAGGGCAGCGGCTTGTCGCCACCCACGTCGAGCGACCGCACGGTCGTACGCCGGCCCCCGAGGGCCGCGGAGATGGCGGCGTACTCCTGCTCCTGCTCGCCGACGTCGGGGGCGGCGCTGCGACCCAGGAAGAGGAACTCGGTGCGGACCAGACCGGAGCCGTCGGCTCCGGCGTCGAACGCCGCCCGGGCGTCCGCCACCGACCCGAGGTTGGCGGCGACGACCACGTGCGTGCCGTCGCGCGACACCGCCGGCTCACTGGCCAGCGCGAGGTGACGCGCCCGGCGGTCGGCGAGCTCCTCGGCCCGACGCTCGTACTCCGCCACCACCTCGGGGTCGGGGGCGACGTGCACCTCGCCGGACGCGCCGTCGACGACGACGAGCGTTCCCTCAGTGACCGCCAGCACGTCACGGCCGGCCGAGACCACCAGGGGGATGCCTCGCGACCTGGCCAGGATCGCGGCATGGGACGTCGCGCTCCCGGCGGCCAGCACGATGCCCTTGACCAGCGAGATGTCGAGGCCCGCGGTCTCGGCCGGCGTCAGGTCGCGGGCGACCAGGATGCCCTCGGCAACCGCCTGGTGGGTCGGGCCGCCGGCCAGCACCCGGCGTACCTGCTCACCGACGGCGTGGACGTCGGCGGCGCGCTCGCGCAGGTAGGGGTCGGGCAGGGCCGACCACTGGCGCTCGACGTCGGCCAGGCAGTCGGTCCAGGCCGCGAAGGCGCCCACGCCCGACCCGATCCGGGTCTTCACGTCGGAGAGCATCTCGGCGTCGGCGAGCAGCGTCAGGTGGGCGTCGAAGATGCCCGCCTCGTCGGGGCCGACCTCGCGCACGGTGAGGGCACGCAGGTGCTCGATGTCGCGGCGCACCTCGGCGACCGCCTCCACGACACGGCGCCACTCGGTGGCCGGGTCGCCGACCTCGGTGTCGTCGGTCTCGGCGGCCGGGATCGTCAGCCGCGTGAGGGGGCCGATCGCGATGCCGGGCGAGGCGGCGACCGGCCCGGCCCCGGCGGTCGATACGTCCGGGGCCGGGACGGGGTTCGTGGCGTCGAGCTCGTCGAACCGCCGGGCCGCGAGGGCGAGAAGGTGCTCGACCGCTTCCTGCGCCTGCGGCCCGGAGGCACGGATCTCGACCTCGTGGCCGAGCAGCGCGCCCAGCGTGGCCACGCGGCTCAGGCTGCCGGCCGGGACCGGCCCGGCGCCCGTCGTCAGGTTGGTCAGCGACACGGAGGCGTCGAGCCCGCCGACCTCGCTCACCAGCCGAGCGGCGGGGCGCGCGTGGAGTCCGTGCTGGTTGGTCACCGCGAAGCGGCCGACGACCTCCTCGCCGCGCGGCTGGGACTGCTCGTGCACGGCCGGGTCGTCGGGGCCGGACAGGTGCGCCGCCTTGCCCATCAGCGCTGCCCTCGCCTCGGCGGCGACCTCCGCACGGCTCGCACCGCCCGACGCGGCGACCGCGGCGACGATCAGGCCCTCGACGATCGGCGCCGATGACAGCACCACCCGGTCGCGGGCCGTCGGGTCCTCGAGGAGGTCGAGGGCCAGCTCCGCGCTGAGCACCGCACTACCGAGGTCCATCAGGACCACGACGCCCGCCGGTCCGTCGACCTTCTCGATCGCCTCCTTGACCCTGACGGCGTCCGTACCGAAGGTGTGCTCGTCGAGCCCGGCGGCCAGCTCGATGTTCACCGGGCGGCCGTGCAGCATCTCGCCGGCCAGGCCGAGCGCGGCCGTGGCCAGGGCACGGCTGTGGGAGACGACCACGATGCCGACGCCCGGTCCCGATGTCATGGTGGCTGCTCCTTCCGGCTGAGTGGGGGCGCGGGGGTCAGGCGATGGTGTCGGCCGCTGCCTGCAGCAGCAGAGCGACGCTGGTCGCACCGGGGTCCTGGTGACCGACGCTGCGCTCCCCGAGATAGCTGGCGCGCCCCTTGCGCGCGAGCATCGGGATGGTCGCGTCGCGACCCTCCACGGCAGCGTCGCGGGCCCGGCTCAGCCCGTCGGCCAGGTCGGCGCCCTCCCCCAACGCCTTGTCGAGGGCATCCACGGCCGGCGAGAGGGCGTCGTACATGGTCTTGTCACCGGGCTGGGCCTTCCCGCGCGCCTCGACACCGTCGAGGCCGGCCCGGAGAGCGGCCGCGACCTGGCCGGCGTCGACCGAGTCGCCGTCGCCCAGCGACGTGCCCATCCGCAGGAACAGCGTGCCGAACAACGGCCCGCTCGCGCCGCCCACGGTCGACACGAGGGTCATCCCCACCTTGCTGAACAACGGGCCGGCCGTCGTCGGGCCGAGCTCGTCCAGCGCGGCCACGGCGGCCGTCATGCCTCGGTCGAGGTTGGACCCGTGGTCGGCATCGCCGATCGCCGCATCCAGCTCGGTGAGGTGGTCCTTGTTCTCGGACACCAGGGCGGCGAAGCGCCGTACCCAGGCATCGAGGTCCGCCGTGGTCGCGTGGTCAGTCATCTGTCAGATTCCCCACCTGAGTGCCGATGTCCTGACCGGGGCGTCCCAGAGCGACAGCAGGTCGTCGTCCACCTTGAGCAGCGTGACCGACGTACCGGCCATGTCCAGCGACGTGATGTAGGAGCCCACCAGCGAGCGAGCCACGGTCACGCCGTGCCCTGACAGGATCTTGTTGACCTCGTTGTACATCACGTAGAGCTCGATCAGGGGCGTGCCACCCAGTCCGTTGACGAAGGCGATGACCGGGTCGCCCGACCCGAAGGGCAGGTCGGCCAGGATCGGCTCGACCAGCATCTCGGCGATCTCCTTCGCCGAGGCCAGCGGGACGCGCTGGCGGCCCGGCTCGCCGTGGATGCCGACGCCCAGCTCCATCTCGTCCTCGCCGAGGTCGAACGTCGGGCTGCCCGCGGCGGGGACCGTGCAGGAGGTGAGGGCGACGCCCATGCTGCGGCCGTTCGCGTTCACCGTGCGGGCCACGTCGGCGACCGCGTCGAGGTCGCGGCCCTCCTCCGCGGCTGCGCCGGCGATCTTCTCCAGCAGCACGGTCACGCCGACCCCGCGGCGACCCGCCGTCCAGGTGCTGTCCTGGACCGCGACGTCGTCGTCGGTGACCACCGAGACGACGCGGGCGCCGGTCTCGGCGGCGGCGAGCTCCGCTGCCATCTCGAAGTTCATCACGTCGCCGGTGTAGTTCTTGACCACGTGGAGGACGCCTGCGCCACCGTCGACGAGCTTGGTGGCGGCGAGCATCTGGTCGGGCACCGGCGAGGTGAACACCTCACCCGCGCAGGCCGCGTCGAGCATGCCCAGCCCGACGAACCCGCCGTGCAGGGGCTCGTGACCCGAGCCGCCGCCGGAGATCAGGCCGACCTTGCCGGCCCGGGGCGCGTCGCCGCGGTAGATGATCTTCTGGTGGTGGTCGACCCGGAGGTCGGGGTGTGCGGCCTCGATGCCGAGCAGGGCCTCGACCACGACGTCGTTCGGGTCGTTGATCAGCTTCTTCATGTCGGTCTTCTCTCGGGATGGGCGGGCGGGTCAGGCCGGGGCCTGGCTGAGGGTCGCGTCCTCAGGATCGGCGAGGTCGATCCCGGGGGCAACGGCGCGGTCGGCCGGGGTGTGGGCGATGAACGCGTAGGCCAGGGCGGCGAGGATGCCGGCCAGGAACTCGGCGGCGAGGTAGACGGGGAGCTGCTCCCACTTCACGGTGCCGCCCGCGATCTGCTGGACGAGCATCGGGCCGACGGTGCGGGCCGGGTTGATGGAGGCGCCCGTGGCCGGGGCCACGGGGATGATCGCCGCGAACACCACGAGGCCGATGGCGACGCCGGCGAACCCGGCGGCGGCCTTGCGGTAGATCACGCCGAAGATCGTGAACACCAGGATGAAGGTGCCGACGAACTCGGCGGTGAACGCCTGGACCCAGCTGATGCCGTTGTACGACGCCACCCCGAGGCCCACGTCGCTGGCCTTGTGACCGAGCACGCCGATGATGGCGGCCGCGCCCACGATCGCACCGACCACCTGCGCGGCGATGTAGCCGGGGACCTGCGACCACGGGAACTTGCCGGAGACGGCGAGCCCGACCGTGACGGCCGGGTTGATGTGGTTGCCGCCGACGTGCCCGAGGGCGTAGACGGTGGCGATCACGATCGTGCCGAAGGCCAGCGAGATCATGCCGAGATCGGCCATCGTGAAGGGTGCGTCACCGTTCACGATCAAGGTGGCGGGCACGGACCCGACACCGATGAACACCAGGAACGCGGTCCCGATGGCCTCTGCGGTGAGCTTCTGTGCTGTGGAGGTCTCGTCGAGCATCATCTGTCCTTTCGTGCCCGAGTGTCGAACGTCATTCGGTATTGTCGAACGTTGCGTGGACGTTACTACCGCGATTCACTGATGCACAAGACTCTTCGGCATACTTCTTCTGCCGATGTCAAACCCGGGGAGGCCTGAGCGGTGATCCAGTCCGTCGACCGTGCGATCCGCGTGCTCACCGCGCTCCAGGGCGCGCGCCGGATGAGCCTGTCGGAGCTGGCCGCCCGGCTCGACCTGGCGCCGTCCACCACCCACGGCATCGTGCGCACGCTCGTCGAGCACGGCATGGTCGTGCAGGAGCGGGGGTCCAGCCGCTACCAGCTCGGACCGGCCGTGCTGCGCCTGGGCAACGTCTACCTCGACACCCTCGAGCTCCGCTCGAAGGCCGTCCCGTGGGCCGAGGACCTGGCCCGGCGGACCGGGATGGCCGTGCGTACCGGCGTCCTCCTCATCGACGACGTCGTGATCATCCACCACGAGCCGCGCCCCGACGGCAGCCGGCAGATGCCCGAGGTCGGCATCGTGATCCCGGCCCACGCCAGCGCCCTGGGCAAGGCGATGCTGGCTTTCCTGCCCGAGGACGCGGAGCGGATGCTCGCCGACGGAGACCTGCGCAGCATGACGGGCGAGACGCTGACCGACCCCGACGAGATCTCGGCTCAGCTCGAGCAGATCCGGACCACCGGCATCGCCCGCGAGCAGGACGAGGCCGTCATCGGTGAGGGAGCCGTGGCGAGCCCCGTGTTCGACTCGTGGGGCGGGGTCGTCGGTGCGATCGGCGTCGTCGTGGCCGGGACGACGGACGCCGACCCGGGCGACCTGGTGCGCGAGACGGCGCGTGCGCTCTCCCGTGAGCTCGGCGCGTCCTCCTGGCCTCCCCCGCAGACCTGAGCCGACCCGTCGTACCGGCTGGGGGCGGCGCCGGGAAAAACGCGGAACGATCGGGCGGTCGGCCGGGGCGAACGGCGATCCGTTCCGCGTTTTCCTCCGGGGACGAGGGGTACGGGACGAGCATGGCCGTGACGAGCTTCCAGGACCTGCCCCTCGCCGACCGGGACCGCGCGTGGGACGGCGACGCGGCGGAGAAGCGGGTGCGGGCCTGGGCCGGCGCCGAGGACGAGCCCAACGAGAAGTACCGCGACGCCCACGTCTGGTACGACGCGGACAAGAAGGACAACTTCACCGCGTACAAGCTGCTGATCGCCGACGTGGTCGACGGCCGACTGCGGGCGGTGCCCCGTGGCGTGATGGCAGCGGCGAACGTGATGGAAGGTGGCCGCGGCGGTGTGGACCTCCCGCCCCGCGACGTCGACCGGGTCAAGAGCCACCTGGCGAAGTACTACGCCAAGCTCGGGGACGACGCGCCGTGGGACCGCGGGTGAGAGACGACCTAGCCGCAGCTAGGGGCGCCAGACGGCTGCTTCGACCGTGTCGGCGTCGGAGGTGAAGGCATCCGGGGGCGGCCAGGCCGACGTGGTCACGGCAGCGGCGAGGAGGTCGGCGAGCTCGGGGCTCTCGGGGTGGGCCTCGTCGGTGAGCAGGTCCCAGTAGCCGACCTTGGTGCCGTCGGCCCGGGCGACATAGAGCCGGTCCTTGCCGTGGCGGCGCCAGCGCAGCAGGACGAACTCGTCCCTCCTGGCCTTGCCGTCAGCCCGCACGAACTCATGCGACATGTCCTGGACCCCCTTGCGATGGTCCCTTTGTAGGCGGCCGCACCCCCACCCGTCAGGGGAACCCGGAGAGTCCGACCGATCGGCCATCCGCCGTAGTCAGGGCGCGGCGACCGACCCCGGGTCGGCGGGACCATCGGGCTCCGCCACCCGACAGCAAGGAGCACCTGGGATCCTGGTCTCGCAGTGCCTCGACCTCACTGCCGACGCCGTCCCGGGCCACGTACCAGTTAACCCCCCGCGGGAGCTGCTTCGGAAGCAAGGGTCGTGGTCCCCTCCTCGCCGAAGTAGGTGCCCGTGCCGCCCACCGATGAGCGCAACGTCCTCGGCGGCCCGCTCGAGCCCTGCGGGACCGACCCGATGACCGGGTTCTACCGCGACGGCTCGTGCTCGTGCGGCGAGGAGGATCTCGGGCTGCACGCCGTCTGCGCCGTGGTGACCGAGGAGTTCCTGGAGCACCAGCGCGCGGTCGGCAACGACCTGTCGACCCCGGTGCCCGCCTACGCCTTCCCGGGGCTGACACCCGGGGACCGGTGGTGCGTGGTCGCCGCCCGGTGGCTGCAGTCCTACCGCGACGGCTTCGCCCCGCCGGTCGTGCTCGCCTCCACGAACGAGCGAGCGCTCGAGGTGATCCCGCTGTCGGTCCTGCGCGAGTACGCCGTCGACGTGCCGCCGGATGCGAGCGCGCTCGACTGACCCCGGCAGCTAGTCGTCCTCGGGCGGAGCCGGGAGGTCGGTCGAGGCCGGCAGGAAGTAGTAGCCGCCCGTGACCGGCGTGGTGAAGCGGGTCAGGTCGTCACGGCCGCCACCGTCGGCACCGACCATCCGCCGGAGCATCTCGTGGAGGATCGACTGGGTGCCGCACAGCCCGACGAAGAGGGTGCCGTGCCGGCGGAGGTCGCCGTACGGGAGGTTGCGCCGCAGGATCTGCCCGACCTCGTCCTGGTCGTTGCGGGCGATGTGGGAGGTCGGGCTCTTGTCGTCGAGCTCCTGGTCGGTGTCCTTGGTCCGCCCCATCACCCGCGCCTGCCCGGCGGCACCCAGGCGCTCCCAGCCCAAGGCGTCGTGGTCCCACCGTTGGAGCAGGAGCACCGAGCCACCCGTGCCGGGGCCGCTGCCGACGAGGGCGTAGTCGGCGGCCGCCGCCATCGGCGGGTTCTCGGTCCCGTCGACGAACCCCGTGAGGTCGAGGTGGTGGTGGTAGGTCCAGCCGGTGGTCTCGTCGGCGAGGGTGGCGAGCGGGCCCAGGGTCCGGACCGCACGCATCGCCTCGTCGAACACGACGTCACGGGTGCCCGCGGCGACCCAGACCAGCAGGTCGTGCTGGGTGGCCGGCATCGTGAAGCCGTCGGGTCCGGTCAGCGGCTCGTCGAAGCCGTGGACGTCGTCGGGGATCGTGCCGGGCCCCAGCCGTCGCCACAGGTCTGGCCGGAAGCCGACCACGACGTTGCAGCCCTGGCCGGTCATCAGCCCGCCCGACACCTCGGCCACCGCTGCCAGCAGGTCGTCGCCGCTCGGGGTCGGCGACACCAGGTCGAGCTCGAGATACGTCTGGGCCGACGTGCCGAGAGCGAGGATGCCCGGCTGTGGGAGGACGAGTCCGGTCATGGACAGCAGAGTGCCACGACGTGTCAGGATCGGTCTCGTGGCGACTGCCGAGGACTACCGCGCGCTGGCCGAGCGGTCCTGGGCGTGGGTGCTGACCCAGGTCCGCTCGGGTGACGACGGTCTGTGGCTGCCGGAGGCGCCCGACCAGGTCGAGCCCGGGGACTACCCCTACGGCATGCACTCCGGCATCGGCGGGCTCGCCCACGAACTGGCCGAGATCCGGCTGACCCGGCCCCTCACGGCCGAGGAGCAGGCCCTCGCAGCCGGGATCGTCGACACGCTCGTACGCCGGATCCCCGACGAGACGGAGTACGACTACTTCGACGGGCTGGTCAGCACCCTCGGCATCCTGACCGCCCTCGACGCCCCGGGGGCGGACGCCGCGGTGACCAGACTCCGTGAGCTGGCCACGCCCGACGGCTGGCAGCCGTCGTGGCTGGGGCCACCCGGCGCAGTCGCCGAGGCTCGGTGCAACGACGCGACGCTCGGGACCGCGAGCGTGCTGCTGGGGGCCCTCTGGGCGCTCCGCTACGACGTGCCGGGGGCGGACGAGCTCGCCGCCCTGACGGCGGACCTGCTCCTGTCGGAGGGCGAGGAGCGCGACACGGGTGTCTACTGGCCGTTCGTCCCCGTGCGCTTCCTGCTCAAGGACGACGTGGAGATGCCGAACTGGTCGCACGGCCAGGCCGGCATCGCGGGCACCCTCGCCGCTGCCGGCATCGCGCTCGATCGTCGCGACCTGGTCGAGGCAGCCACGCGCGGCGCCGAGCACCTCCTCTCCCTGGGCGACACCAGCGACGGCGGCCTGAGGCTGCCCCACCGCATCCCCGGTCAGGAGGGGCTCGACACCTTCACCTACTCCTGGTGCCACGGACCGACCGGCACGTCCTTGCTGTTCGCTGCACTGGACCGAGCCGGGGTGTCCGCCGTCGGTGACCGATCGCCGTACGACTGGGAGCGCGCGTGCCTGCACTCGCTCCAGGTCTCGGGCATCCCCGAGCGCCTGCATCCCGGCTTCTGGGACAACGACGGTCGGTGCTGCGGTACGGCGGGCGTCGGCGACGTGGTGCTCAACGTGTGGCAGCGGACGGGGCGCGACGAGGACCTCGCCTTCGCGGTCACGCTGGCCGACGCGATCGTCGACCGGGCGATGGGCGAGGGCGACCTCGTCTACTGGCGCTTCGTCGAGCACCGCAACGAGGACCCGCTGAACCCTGCCCGCCCGGGCTGGATGCAGGGCGCGGCGGGGATCTCGGCGTACCTCCTCCGTCTCGCCCGCGTCCTCGAGCAGGGTCGCGACGCTGAGGCCGTCGCGCGCATGGACACCTGGTGGGCACTGCCGAGCTGAGGGTGCAGCCAGCGGCGGACCGGTCGGCAGGGTCCGCCGGTCATGACGGTTGCCCCGCCCTGTCGCGGGTGATCGCGAACGACAACACGGCCATGCCGGCCGCGGCGACCGCGGCCCAGCCGTAGAGGTCGGACAGGTCCACCCCGTGGTCCACGAGCGGGCCCACACCGAACGCCGCGATCCCGTAGCCCACCTGGTAGCAGGCGATCACGCCGCCGGCGACCGCCGCCGACACCTGGGGAAGCGTGCCCTGACCGAGGCTGATCGTCAGCGGCAGCAGGGCCGAGCAACCCAGGCCGGCCAGCCCGAAGACCACGATCCCCCAGGCCGGGGAGACGTCGCCCAGCCTCGCGGTCAGGATGAAGGTGACCACCAGCACGAGCGGCAGCAGATGGAAGACCGTGCGGCCGGGCAGCCACCGGTCGATCGCGGCGAACAGCAGCCGGCCGACGGTGACCATGCCCCAGAAGGCCGTGAGGGCCAGCGCCGCCTGTGTCGTCGAGGCGCCGAGCGACGTCGTCATGTCCTGTTGTGACCAGTTGCCGTTCATGGTCTCGCAGATCCCGTAGAGGACGGCGAACCCCGCGAACAGCCAGAACCGCGTCGGGATCCCACCGCGACGCTGCTCCCGCGCTTCCCCCGGCGTGTCGGCCGCGAGCGGCAGGCGGTACGCCGCGAGCGCCAGGAGGACGAGGAGCACGGTCGACATGACCGGGAGTCCCCACCAGAAGCCCAGACCCACGAACACCGCCACGAAGACGGGCGCGAGGGCCGTCCCGAGGCCGAGCAGGGCGTTGAGCGTGAGCACGGCCCGGTCGGCGCGTTCGGGTTGGAACGCCGCGGCATAGGTGTTGAGGGTCGGAACCGTGAGCCCGAAACCGGTGCCTAGGAGCGCAGTGGCCACGAGCAGCAACGGGTAGGCCGCAGCGTCGCCCTCGAAGGCGCTCGAGAGCACCAGCACGAGCATCGCGCTGGTGTTCGCCGCGAGCCCGAGGAGAAGCACCCGCTTGCTGCCGAACCGTGCGGCCAGCTGCGAGCCCAGCAGCGAGGTCGTGATGGCGGTCAGCACCTGCGGCAGGAACATGGCGCCGTACTGGGTGTTGCTGAGGTCGTACTCCGTGGGGTCGGTGAAGATCGTGCCGGCCGCGGGGAAGGTCACCAGCGTGATGCCCTGCACCAGCCCGGCCAGGTTGACGACCCGGTTCTCCGCTCTGGATGCCATGCCTGCCTCAGGCGCCGGGTCGCGTGCCCGTCGAGCCCCGCGCCGCAGCCCGGTCACTCATCGGCCGACACCGACGTCAGCGGCTTCGTCACGGTCTCGAGCGACTGTCCCTCCGCCTTGATCCCGATGAGGAGCTCGATCAGGCCACCGGCCATCATGATCAGCCCGCCGATGATGTAGCCCCACACCATGCCGGTGCGGCTCTCACCGTCACCGATCAGCACGCCGTAGAACGCCGCACCGAGTGCGCCGAAGATCTGGGCGATCGCGAAGAACACCGCGATCGCCTCGGCCCGGATCTCGATCGGCCAGGTCTCGCTCACCGTGAGGTACGCCGCGCTGGCCCCGGCCGAGGCGAAGAAGAAGATCACCACCCACATCAGGGTCTGGGTCGTGGCGTTGAGGACGTCCGCTCCGAAGAGCCACGCGCTGACCAGCAGCAGCCCACCCGAGAGCAGGTAAGTACCCGCGATCATCGGCTTGCGGCCGACCGTGTCGAAGAGCCGACCGAGCAGCAGCGGCCCGAGGAGGTTGCCGATCGAGAACGCGAGTCCGTAGATCGGCACCTTGGTCGCGCTCACGCCGTAGAAGTTGACCAGCACCAGGGCATAGGTGAAGAAGATGGCGTTGTAGAGGAACGACTGGGTGATCATCAGTGAGGCGCCCAGGATGGCCCGCTTCGGGTACTCGCGGAACACCAGGCGCAGGAAGACCAGGTAGCCGTACTGCTCCTCCGGCACCAGGCTGATCGCCTGGCTGTCGTCGACCGGGGTCAGCTCGCCGCCGGACTTGCGGACGGCGTCCTCGATCTTCGCGAGCTCGCGCTCGGCCTCCTCGACCCGGCCGTGCGTCATCAGCCAGCGTGGGCTCTCCGGGAGGGTCCGGCCCACGACGATCACGATGAGCGCCAGCACCGGACCCATCAGGAAGGCCAGCCGCCAGCCCACGTTGATCGCGAAGGCGTTGAGGAAGATCAGGGACACGAACGAGCCGATGATCGCGCCCGCCCAGTAGGTGCCGTTGATCCAGATGTCGACACGGCCGCGGTACTTCGAGGGCATCATCTCGTCGATGGCGGAGTTGATGGCGGCGTACTGACCGCCTATGCCCATGCCGGCGACGAACCTCGTGGCGTAGAAGAACAGCAGCCAGCCGTGGTGGTGGCCGGTGACGAAGGCGGCGGCGCCGGTGCCGAGCAGGTAGAGGAGCAGCGTCATGATCAGGAGGCGCTTGCGCCCGATGCGGTCCGACATGCGCCCGAAGTAGAGGGCACCGACGACCTCGCCGACGAGGTAGACGGAGGCGATCAGCCCGATCTCGCTGGAGCTCATGTCCAGCGTCTTCGGACTGGAGAGCACCCCGGTCACCGAGCTGGCGATGGTGATCTGGAGCCCGTCGAGGATCCAGGCGGCGCCGAGGCCGGCCACCATCCGGGTATGGAAGGGACTCCAGCTCAACCTGTCCAGGCGGGCAGGAATCGTCGAGCGGAGCGGAACCGAAGCGCTGGCGGCCATCACGATCCCCTTTGGATCAAGCCCTGTCACCCGAGCGGACGGACGGTCTACCTCGACCGGCTGGGCATTCGCCACCTTGGCCCCGGCTCCGCGACCTCGGCATCAGCCCATCGGGGTGAAGTCGTGACGGCGACGCACTCTCTCGCGTGCGGAATGATCAGGGGCGTCAGCGTGTTCACCGAGTAGTTGAATTCGCAACGACTGAGGCGGGATGAGAGACATGCAGATCGGCATCTTCACCGTGGGCGACGTGACGCCGGACCCGACGACGGGCCGGACGCCGACGGAGCACGAGCGGATCAAGGCGACCATCGCGATCGCCCGGAAGGCCGAGGAGGTCGGGCTCGACGTCGTCGCGCTCGGCGAGCACCACAACCCGCCGTTCATCGCCTCCGCGCCCACCACCACGCTGGCCTACATCGCGGCGCAGACCGAGCGCGTCATCCTGTCGACGGCGACCACGCTGATCACGACCACCGACCCTGTGCTGATCGCGGAGAACTACGCGAAGCTCCAGCACCTCTCCGACGGTCGCGTCGACCTGATGATGGGACGCGGCAACACCGGCCCGGTCTACCCGTGGTTCGGCAAGGACATCCGCGACGGCATCGAGCTCGCGATCGAGAACTACCACCTGCTCCACCGGCTGTGGCGCGAGGACGTCGTCGACTGGGAGGGGAAGTTCCGCACGCCGCTCCAGGGCTTCACGTCCACGCCGCGGCCGCTGGACGGCGTACCCCCGTTCGTCTGGCACGGGTCGATCCGCTCCCCCGAGATCGCCGAGCAGGCGGCGTACTACGGCGACGGGTTCTTCGCCAACCACATCTTCTGGCCGGCCTCCCACACGCAGCGGATGGTCGAGCTCTACCGCCGCCGCTTCGAGCACTACGGCCACGGCACCGCCGACCAGGCCATCGTCGGTCTCGGCGGCCAGGTGTTCATGCGGGCCAACAGCCAGGACGCCGTGAGGGAGTTCCGCCCCTACTTCGACAACGCCCCGGTCTACGGCCACGGCCCGTCGCTGGAGGACTTCACGCGGGAGACCCCGCTGACCGTCGGCTCGCCACAACAGGTCATCGAGCGCACGCTGGGCTTCCGTGAGTACGTCGGCGACTACCAGCGTCAGCTGTTCCTGATGGACCACGCCGGACTGCCGCTCACCACGGTCCTCGAGCAGCTCGACATCCTCGGCGAGGAGGTCGTGCCGGTGCTGCGTCGCGAGTTCGCGGCCCTCAAGCCGGCCCACGTCCCCGACGCGCCCACCCACGCCTCGCTCGTCGCCGCCGCGTCCTCGGTCGACGACACCACGTCGGTCGGGACCACGTCGTCGGTCGACGACACCTCGTTGGTCGAGCCTGTCGAGACCATCGCATGACCACGGTCGCCGTCGTCTCCGCGGGGCTCTCGGTCCCGTCGAGCACCCGCATCCTCGCCGACTCGCTCGCTGCCTCGACGCAGCGCGCACTCTCCGGGCTGGGCCAGGAGTCGGAGATCGAGGTCATCGAGCTGCGCGACCTGGCACACCTGATCACCGACAACCAGCTGACCGGCTTTCCCACAGGCACGCTCGCCGACGCCGTACGACGGGTGGCCGAGGCCGATGCCCTGATCGCGGTCACGCCGGTGTTCAGCGCGTCGTACTCCGGCCTGTTCAAGATGTTCTTCGACGTCCTCGAGGACGGCGCGCTCGAGGGCAAGCCGGTGCTGGTCGCCGCAACCGCCGGCACGGCTCGCCACTCGCTGGTCCTCGACTATGCGATGCGCCCGTTGTTCGCCTATCTTCGCGCGGACGTCGTCCCGACCGGTGTGTTCGCGGCGAGCTCCGACTTCGGCACGGGCTCCGTCGGTACGACGGGCTCGCTGTCCGCGCGCATCGACCGTGCCGCCGGCGAGCTCGCCGACCAGGTGCTACGCCGTGGGTCCGTCCTCCCCGACGACCCCTTCGCGAACCCGACGCCCTTCGAGGACCTGCTCAACGGCCAGTCCTGACCCGATGGCGCGGGCGAGCCGGGCTGACATGCTCCCCAGAGGGAGCGTGAGGGAGGGCGATGAGGCTCGCGCCGTTGTACCGGATCCGGTTCACCTACCCCGAGGGCTGGGAGGTCGAGCTCGAGGGCGGGTGGCAGCAGCACCTGTATCTCGCGGAGGGCCGCTGCGAAGGTGCGATCAGCGGTCGGTTCCGGGGCGCGAACTATCCCCAGCGCCGCACGGAGGCTGGGCCGTTCTGTCCCGACCTCCGGGCAGTGGTCGAGACCGACGACGGCGCCACGGTTCTGCTCGAGCTCCAGGGGTACGGCCGGGCCTACCCGCCGGGGCGGCGGCAGGTCGTCGGCTCCGTCCTCCACCTCAGCGACGACGAGCGCTATCGCCACCTCAACGACGTGCTGTGCGTGTGCGTGGGCGAGGTGCGCGCGCCACAGGAGCCGGCAGCGCAGACCTCACTCGTGCTCGACGTGGCCGAGCTGGTCTGGGAGCCGATCGCCGACTGAGGCGCGCGGTGCTCAGTCTCTCGCCGGCGCGGGAGCCTCCTCGGGCACGGCACCCTCGACGTGCGAGGCGAAGGCCGTGCGCCCGGGGTGCCAGAGCGCGAAGACCAAGGACGCCGCCAGGGCGATGCACATCCCGATCAGGACCGCCTGGGTGCCAGTGGCGAAGTCGTGGCGGACGGCGGCCTCGATCGACGCCCGCAACGGGCCCGGAGCCGACTGCAGCGAGCTCTGCGACGGCGGTCCCGACGACTGCGACACATCGTGCAGCGCCGACGACGGAACCCCGAGGCCGCTCAGCGCCGCGGTGAGTCGGTTGCCGAAGACCGTGCTGAGCACGGTGCCGAGCACCGCCAGCCCGAACGTCGACCCGTAGTTGCGCACCGTCTGCGTGATGCCCGTGACCTCGCCGTACGACGCGTCGATGGACCGGTTGACCGCGTCGGTGCTGGCGGGACCGAGGACCAGTCCGATCCCTGCCGAGGCCATCACGATGTAGGGCCACTGGGCGCCGAGGCTGTAGTCGTGCACCTTCGTGCTCCAGAGAGCAAAACCCACCGCCGACAGGGCGCTGCCGATCACCAGCGGCCGCCGCGCTCCTCCGCGGTCGAGCATCCGGCCACCGACCTGTGCGGCCGGGGCGAAGCCCGCGAAGATGACCAGCAGGTAGAGACCCGCCTGGTTGGCGTCGTACCCGAGGACCAGCTGGGCGTAGATGCTGGCGAAGAAGAAGAGCGGGACGAACGCGACGTTGGACAGCAGCAGCACGGCGTTGTCCACCACGAAGGCGCGGTCGCGGAAGATCCGGACCTTGATCAGCGGCTGCTCGACGCGGGTCTCGTAGACGACGAACGCAGCGAGGACGGCGAGGCCGCCCACGATGAACACCCAGGTCGCCGGGTTGTCCCATCCCCACGGCGCCGCCTGCTCGAAGCCGACCACCGACAGCCCCATCCCGAGGGCCACGAGGGCGGCGCCGGGGTAGTCGATCCGCTCGTCCCTGCGCGGCGAGACGACGTGGGCCCTGGCCAGGAGCACGAGGGCCAGCGCGGCCACCGGGACGTTGATCCAGAAGATCGAGCGCCACGTCCACTGGGTGAGGAAGCCTCCGGCGATCGGGCCGATCGCGGTCAGGCCGCCGCTGATACCGAAGAAGAGTGCCAAGGCCCGACCGCGCTCCTGCACCGGGAACGCCGACACCACGATGGCCAGCGCGGCCGGCACCATCAGCGCCGCGGAGACACCCTGCGCCACGCGGAAGACGACCAGCCACGTCTGGGCGATGTCGGTGGTCGGAGTGGCGCCGCACAGCGCAGAGGCGGCCGCGAAGCCGACGATCCCGATGGTCACCATCCGCCGAGAGCCGAGGACGTCGGCCAGCCGACCACCGAGGGCGAACGTCGCCGCCAGGGCGAGGAGGTAGGCGTTGACGCCCCACGTCGTACCGGCTCGGGTGAGCGCGAGATGCGCCTGGATGCTGGGCGAGGCGATGGCGACGATCGTCTGGTCGATGAACGTCATCGCGACGGCGAACAGCATCGCGCTCAGCGCGACGTAGCGGGACTGGACGGACACGGCTTCCTCCCTCTCCGCAGTGTCGACGGTGTCGTACGCGGGCCGACGTTACGCTGTAACACGTGACGGGTCCAGAGTCCTCTGCGCGACGGCAGGCGCACGGCACCGACGCCGACGCCGTCGCAGAGGCAGCGCTCCGGGTGCTCCGCGAGGGTGGCCCGGGGGCGCTGTCGTTCCGCCGGGTCGCGGCAGTCCTCGGGACCTCCCACATGACCGTGCACCGGCTCACCCACGACGTCGACGGCCTGCTCGACCTCTGCGCCGAGCACCTGGCCGCCACACTGCCCGAGATCGACCCCGCCCTCCCGTGGGCGCAGGCGACCGAGCAGCGCTTCGCGACCCTCTACGACGTGATGAGTGCCCACTCCTCCCTCGTCGCGCTCCAGCAGGGTCGCCCATGGTTGGGCCCGGAGATGATGCGCCGGTTCTCCGAACCGGCCCTCGCGTCCAGCCTCGCCGCGGGGCTCACGCTCGAGGAGATGGTGCGGTCCCATCGCATGCTCTACACCTTCACCGTCGGCTGCGCCCTCACGCACGCGTCGTACGACGTACGAAGGGGCCGCGCGGTGCTGGCGGGGCTCGACGTGACACAGACTCCGTCGCTGGCCGCCCACCGCGACCAGTTCGTCGTCGAGCACATGCCCCGCGACGACTTCCTCCGGGGCCTTCGCGCCCTCATCGGCGCAGCCGCACCCTGAGCACCACCCCGGGGCGCTCGCGGCGCGACACACCCCACGTCATCCCTGTGGGGTGATGCCTCCGCGCGAGACGGCGGTCAGGCTTCTAGGGTTGCGAGTCAGTTGGACGCACCCGGGAGGAGGCCGACCACGTGGTGGTGAACGCAGCCGTCCAGGCGCTCGGAGCGCTCACGGTCGACCCGGTCCCGTGGGCCCGCTCGCAGATGGCCTTCACGCTCGGGTTCCACATCATCCTGGTGCCGCTCGGGGTCTCGTGGGCGTTCATGACCCTGATCGCCAACTACCGCGCGCTCAAGCACGACGACGCCGACGCCCTGCTGCTCGCCCAGCGGTGGTCGAAGTACATGGCGGTCACGTTCGCGGTCGGCGCGGTGACCGGTACGGTCCTGAGCTTCGAGTTCGGGCTGCTCTGGCCGAAGTTCATGGGTCAGTGGGGTGAGGCGTTCGGGGTCCCGTTCGGCTTCGAGGGGATCTTCTTCTTCACCGAGGCGATCTTCGTCGCGATCTACATCTTCGGCTGGCGACGGATGCGCCCGTGGGCGCACTTCTGGACCGGCGTGCCGATCGTGCTCGCGGGCATCCTCGGCGCGATCTCGGTGGTCGCCGCCAACTCCTGGATGAACGCGCCCTCCGGCTTCACCCTCGACTCGTCCGGCAAGGTGGTCGACGTCGACCCGCTCGGAGTGATCTTCAACAAGGCGATGCCCCTCGAGTCCGCCCACATGCTCGTGGCGGCGTACCTCGTCGGCGGCTTCATGATCTCCTCGGTGTACGCCGCGGCCATGCTGCGCGGCAGGAACGACCGCTACCACCGCCTCGGCTTCGTCATCGCGTTCACCGTCGCCGCGATCGCGACGCCGATCCAGATGGGCGTGGGCGACGCGTTGGCGCGGTGGGTGTACAACGACCAGCCCACCAAGTTCGCCGCGATCGAGCTGGTGCCGCAGACGTCGAGCGACGTGCCCGAGACGTTGCTGGGCAAGCTCAACTCCAGCGGCGAGGTGCAGGGCGGCATCCCGATCCCCGGCCTGGCCTCCTGGCTGTCCGATCCCAGCACGGGCAAGTCCACGGTGATCCAGGGGCTCGACAGCTATCCCGTCGACAGCCGGCCGTCCATCTCCGACGTCAACGTCGTCCACCTCGCGTGGGACATCATGGTCGGGCTCGGCACCCTGCTGTTCCTGCTCTCCCTCTGGTACGGCGCGACGTGGGCGATACGTCGGCGGATGCCGACCAACCGGGTCTTCCTCTCGATCGCCTCGGCGTCCGGCGTCCTCGCGGTGATCACCATGGAGGCCGGCTGGGTGGTGACCGAGGTCGGCCGCCAGCCGTGGATCGTCTACAACCACATGAAGGTCGAGGACGCCGCCACGGCCAACACCGGGGTCTGGATCACGTTCATCGCGGTCACCCTGCTCTACACCGCGCTCGGCGTGACCGCCATCCTGGTGCTGCACGGCATGGCCAAGCGGTTCCGCCGAGCCGGCGGCTTCAACGACGTCGACAGCCCCTACGGGCCCAGCGCCCGCCCCGGCGGCGAGCCCGATCCCGAGGAGGCGCTGCGATGAGCGACCTCGTCGCGGTCGTCCTGCTGCTCGCCCTCGCGGCGTACGCCGTGTTCGGGGGCGCCGACTTCGGGGCCGGCTTCTGGGACCTCACCGCCGGCGGTCCCGACCGCGGTGCCCGGCCCCGTGAGCTGATCGAGCACTCGATCGGCCCGGTCTGGGAGGCCAACCACGTCTGGTTGATCTTCATCTTCGTGGTGACCTGGACGGCCTTCTCCGAGGCCTACGCCTCGATCATGCTGACACTCTTCGTCCCGCTGACCATCGCCGCTCTCGGCATCGTCCTGCGCGGCGCGAGCTTCGCGTTCCGCAAGTCCGTCGTCACGCTCCGCAACCGCAGGCTCTTCGGAGCCGCCTTCGCGGCCTCGTCCGTGCTCGTGCCCTACTGCATGGGCACGGTGGCCGGCGGGATCGCCTCGGGGAGGGTGCCGGCCGGTGGGGTGGCGGGCGACCCCGTCGACAGCTGGGTCAACCCCACGTCGATCGTCACCGGCGTCCTCGCGGTCGCTGCCGTCGCCTATCTCGCCGCCGTCTACCTCGTCTGGGAGGCCCGCCGAGACGGAGACACGGAGCTCACCGAGTACTTCCGGCGGCGCGCTGTCGTCTCGGCCGTCGCCGTGGCCGTCATCGGCGCCGTCGGGATGTTCGTCCTCCACGAGGACGCGACGTACGTCTTCGACGGCATGACCGGACGGGCCCTGCCGGTCGTGATCATCGGCGTCGCGTGCGGACTGGGCGCCCTCGTCCTGCTCGCCCGCGACGCCACCCGCTACGCCCGGGCGCTGGCCGTGCTCGCCGTGGCCGGCCTCGTCGTCGCGTGGGGAGTCGCGCAGTGGCCCTACCTGCTCCCCGAGAGCCTCACCGTCTCCGACGCGGCCGCACCCTCCGGCACCCTGCAGGCACTGGTCGTCACGGTCGTCCTCGCGGTCCTGGTCGTGATGCCCGGCTTCGTGCTGCTCTACGTCCTCGCCCAGAGGCACCTGCTCCCGGAGGAAGGAGTATCCGACGCCGGCGAACGGGCCGTGGAGGGGTGAGAAAACGCGGAACCGTGCTCTGTCCGGCCCGGCGTGTCGACGGTCCACTCCGCGTTTTCCGTCCGCGGCGGCGTTCCCCCGGTAGTTCATACCGGTGGGGTGATGCTCTGGCGGCCCGTCCGGTCGGAGGGTGGACCTACGGCGGGAACGCCTTTGCTCGCCGATGAACACCGGACCACCACACAAGGACGTTCGACGTGAGCGACAGCAACTCCCCCTTCCCGCCGATCGCCGACTACGGGTTCCTGTCGGACTGCCACACCGGCGCCCTGATCGCACCCGACGGGTCGGTCGACTGGCTGTGCGTGCCGGCGTTCGACTCGGCCAGCGTCTTCGGCAACATCCTCGACCGCGGAGCCGGGTCCTTCCGGTTCGGGCCGTACGGGATCAACGTGCCCACCGCGCGCACCTACGTGCCCGGCACCAACGTGCTGATGACGACCTGGCACACCCCGGGCGGCTGGCTCCGCGTGCACGACGCGCTCGTGATGGGACCGCGCGAAGGTGCGGACACGGTCACCCCTCACACGCGCCCACCCGCCGACGACGACGCGCGCCACCTGTTGGTGCGCACCGTCGAGTGCCTCGAGGGGACCGTCGAGGTCGACTTCGTCTGCGAGCCGGCCTTCGACTACGGACGGGTCGAGGCCAGGTGGTCGCTGGTGGGCGACGACGGGCATGCTGCCGACGCCGCTGACGCAAACGGTCCGGTGTTCCGCCTCAGCACCGACATGACGATCGGCCTCGAGGAAGGCGTGGCCCGGGCCCGCCACGTGCTGACCAAGGGCGAACGCGGCTTCTGCGCCCTCTCCTGGGCGGCGGACCTGGCCGGGCCGGCCGACGACGCGGAGGCGTTCGCCCACATCGACACGACCGTGCAGTTCTGGCGGAGCTGGTTGGCGCGCGCCCGGATTCCCGACCATGCGCTGCGGCACCCGCTCGAGCGCTCGGCGCTCACCATCAAGGGCCTCACCTACATGCCGACCGGCGCGACCGTGGCGGCGCTCACCACGTCGTTGCCAGAGACACCCGGCGGCGAGCGCAACTGGGACTACCGCTACACGTGGATGCGCGACACCACGTTCACGCTGCAGGCGCTGCACTACCTCAACCTCGACTGGGAGGCCGACGAGTTCATGCAGTTCGTCGCCGACCTCGAGCCCAACGCCGACGGCAGCCTCCAGATCATGTACGGCATCGACGGCCGGCGCGACCTCACCGAGTCCACCCGCGACGATCTGTCCGGCTACGAGGGTGCGCGACCGGTGCGGCTCGGGAACGGCGCCTTCGACCAGCGCCAGAACGACGTGTTCGGCGCGGTCCTCGACTCGATCCTCCTGCACACCCGGCGCAGTAAGCACTTGCCACGACGACTCTGGCCGCTCGTGCAGTCGCAGGCAGCGGGCGCCATGGCCGCGTGGCGTGAACCCGACCAGGGGATCTGGGAGGCACGCGGGAAGCCACAGCACTACGTCTCGTCCAAGCTGATGGGCTGGGTCGCTCTCGACCGCGCAGCCAAGCTGGCCGCGATCCGCGACGACGACAATCTCGAAGCCGAATGGGGGGCCGTCGCGGAGGAGATCAAGGCAGACATCCTCGAGCACGGTGTCAGCGACAAGGGCGTCCTGCGCCAGCACTACGACACCGATGCTCTGGACGCGTCGGTGCTGCTCGCACCGCTCTTCGGGTTCCTGCCGGGGACCGACGAGCGGATGCGCAACACGGTCCATGCGATCTCCGAGGACCTGACCGAGAACGGCTTCGTGATGCGCTACCGCACCGACGAGACCGACGACGGTCTGTCCGGCAAGGAGGGCACCTTCCTGATCTGCTCGTTCTGGCTGGTCTCCGCCTTCGGGGCGATCGGCGAGATGGAGCAGGCGACCGGCCTGATGGAGCGCCTGCTCCGGATCGCCTCTCCGCTGGGCCTGTACGCCGAGGAGTTCGAGGTCGACCGCGCCCGCCACCTCGGCAACTTCCCGCAGGCGTTCTCCCACCTCGCCCTGATCCAGGCAGCCGGGCGGATCATCCTGACCGAGATGCGGGAGGAGCTCTCACTGTGACCGTGCTGGTGCTCGGAGGGGGGTTGGCCGGCGTCGCCTGTGCGCACACGCTGGGGGACGAGGGCGTCGAGGTGGTCCTGGTCGACCGCAACGACTACCACCAGTTCCAGCCACTCCTCTACCAGGTGGCCACGTCGCAGCTGCCCGCGGAAGACATCGCCCGCCCCCACCAGACGATCTTCCGGGAGTACCCGACCGTCGAGGTGCGTACGGTCGAGGTGACCGGGATCGACCCCGGCACCCGGAGCCTGTCCCTGGCCGACGGGACCGTCCTCAGTGGGTCGCACCTCGTCGTCGCCGCCGGTGGACGGGCCGAGTACTTCGGCGTGCCCGGAGCGGCGGAGCACGCGTTCCCGCTCTACTCCGTCGCGGACGCCGAGCGCCTCAGGCTCCACTTCCGAGAGCTCGTCGCAGCCGCGGGCAGCGACCAGGAGGCCCTGGACGAGAGTCTCGACGTGGTCGTGGTCGGCGGCGGACCCACCGGCGTCGAGGTGGCGGGGGCACTCGCCGAGCTCACCCGGGCACTGGCCGCCCTGGGTGAGATCCCGCGCCCCGGGAGGATCTTCCTGGTGGACCGCGGCAACGCCCTGCTGGGAGCGTTCTCCGACAAGTCCCACCACTACGCGCACGCACGCCTGACCAAGGAGGGCGCCGAGATCCGGTTGGAGACCGGCGTCCGCTCGGTGCACCCCGACCGGGTCGAGCTGGACGACGGATCCACGATCCCCACCCGCACCGTGGTCTGGGGAGGAGGCGAGTCGGCGGCCGACATCGCCGGTGTCGGCGGGCTGCCCACCGGACGCGGCGGCAGGATCGACGTCCAGGCCGACCTCACCGTCGACGGATTTCCCGGCGTGTACGCCGTCGGCGACGTCGCGAACATCCCCGCCAGCGACGGCACCACCCTTCCCCAGCTCGGCTCCGTCGCGCAGCAGGCCGGGGTCTGGGCCGCGCAGAACATCTTGCGCGAGCGCCGCGAGAGCCCGACCAAGCCGTTCCACTACAAGGACAAGGGCATCATGGCGATGATCGGCCGCAACGCGGCCGTCGCCGAGGTCGGCAAGCACCGGCACCAGGTCGAGGGGCCGATCGCCTTCGCCGCCTGGCTCGGCGTCCACGCCTCGCTCCTCAGTGGCGCGCACAGCAAGACCGACGCCTTCCTCAGCTGGGCGTGGGACTACTTCGACCGCGACCACGCCGCCACCGTGGAGTCCTCCGCAGAGCCGAAGCGCATCGCCTGGGGCGACCGCGAGGCGGACGTCCCCCACATCTCGCTCGACGACCGGACGAGCAGCACGGCCCAGCACCAGGACGCCCGAGGAGGCACGACCACATGAGCGACCACTACGACGTGATCATCGTCGGTTCCGGAGCGGGCGGCGGCACCCTCGCCCACCGGCTGGCGCCCTCGGGGAAGCGGGTCCTCATCCTGGAGCGCGGCGACTGGCTCCCCCGCGAGGTCGAGAACTGGGACGCCACGGCGGTCTTCGTCGACAACCGCTACATCTCGCCGGACCGCTGGTACGACGCGAAGGGCGCGGCCTTCCAACCGCAGGTCCACTACTTCGTGGGCGGTGCCACGAAGTTCTACGGCGCGGCCCTGTACCGACTCCGTGAGCGCGACTTCGGCGAGCTCAAGCACCACGACGGGATCTCACCGGCCTGGCCGATCGACTACAGCGTGCTCGAGCCCTACTACACGCAGGCCGAGGAGCTCTACCAGGTGCACGGCGCCCGGGGCGAGGACCCGACCGAGCCCCCTGCGTCGGCGCCGTACCCCTATCCCCCGGTCTCCCACGAGCCCCGCATCCAGCGACTCTTCGACGACCTGACCCAGGTCGGGCTCCACCCCTTCCACTCCCCCTCCGGCATCATGCTGAACGAGGCCGAGCCTGCCTTCAGCCGCTGCATCCGGTGTGCGACCTGCGACGGCTTCCCCTGCCTGGTGCACGCCAAGTCGGACGCCGAGGTGGTCGCCGTCCGGCCGGCGCTGGAGAACGAGAACGTCCACCTGGTCCGCAACGCCGTCGTACGCCGGCTCGAGACCGACGCCTCCGGTCACACGGTGACGTCGGTCGTCGCCGACGTGGACGGTGAGGAGCAGCGTTTCACCGGCGACATCGTCGTGGTCTCCGCGGGGGCCGCGAACTCGGCGAAGCTGCTGCTCGCCAGCGCCAACGACCATCACCCCCAGGGTCTGGCGAACGGCTCGGACCAGGTGGGACGTAACTATGTGTTCCACAACAGCCGTGCCTTCCTCGCCGTGTCGACAGAGCCCAACGACACCCGGTTCCAGAAGACGCTGGGCCTCAACGACTACTACTTCGGGGACGCCGACTTCGACTTCCCGATGGGCAACGTCCAGATGGTCGGCAAGTCGTCGGCCCCGATGTATCGCGGCGAGAAGCCGATCGAGACGAAGCTCGCGCCGACGCTGGCGCTGAAGGACGTCGCCACGCACGCCGTCGACTTCTGGCTGTCGGTGGAGGACCTGCCCAGCCCCGACAACCGCGTCACGCTCGATGGCGACGGCAACATCGTGCTGAGCTACGCGCCCAACAACCAGGAGCCGATGGAGCAGCTCTACCACCGGGTCAAGAAGCACCTGAGCCACCTGGGGATGCATCCCCACCACCTGATCCCGCGCGACGTGTACATGAAGAACGACATCCCGGTCGCGGGGTGCGCGCACCAGGCGGGCACGGTGCGCTTCGGGAACGACCCGGCGACGTCGGTCCTCGACACCGACTGCAAGGCCCACGAGGTCGACAACCTCTACGTCGTCGACACCAGCTTCTTCCCGAGCATCGGCGCGGTGAACCCGGCGCTCACGGCGATCGCGAACGCCTTGCGCGTGGGCGACCACCTGGTGGAGCGACTGGGCTAGGCGAGCCCGAGCTCCCGGATCCGCTCGACCGCTTCCGCACGCGAGGACACGCCGAGCTTGCGGTAGACCGAGCCCGCGTGGGTCTTCACCGTGTGTCGCGAGATGAACAGGCGTTCGCCGATCTCGGGGTAGGTGAGGTGGGTCGGCAGCAGCGGCACCAGACGGAGCTCCGCGGCGGTGAGCGAGGACGCGCCGATCGGCGTGGCGGCCGTGATCTGGCTGACCCGCTCGTCGAGCGTCCGGGCGGCGGCGGCGAGGGTGCCGAGGTCGGGGCGTTGCTGCAGGATCCCCCGGACCTGCTCCAGGACAGCTCGGGCCCCGGCGGGGTCGACCAGCGCCAGGTAGGCGCGGGTGAGCTCGACCAACGCCTGGGTCGAGACGACCGGCAGGGCATAGGTCAGGAGCGGACGCAGCCGGGCGGCACGGCGGGCATGCTCCCGTGCCTCCGACATGTCGCCCCGGTGGGCGGCCACGCGCGCGGCGGAGGCGAACACCAGCGCGCTCGTCCAGTAGTCGTCGTAGGGGCCGCGAGCCACCTCGACGAGCGCCCGCTTGACCAGCGCGTCGGCGCTCGTCCAGTCCGCACGCTCGGCAGCGACCTGGACCTGCTCGGCGAGGACGAGCCCGGTCAGCGGCGACGCCTCGAGGCTGGCGGAGAGGTCGTAAGCGTGGGCGAACGACGCCTCCGCCCGCTCGAGGTCACCCTCGAGCAGGTAGGACAACCCCTCGGTGTGGACCATCGTGGCGCGGTAGGGACTGGCGGGACCGAGCCCGGCCTGGGCCTCGACGGCGTCCCGGCGCATGGTGGCCGGACCCTCGCGGCAGAGGTTGGCCCGTAGGTAGGCCAGCGTGCCCAGGACCGTGTCACCGCCCGGAAGCTCGCCGGTGACCGGCAGCGACTCGGCGACCGCGGCCCAGCGCTCGGTGTCGCCCGCGCGTCCGAGGAGCGCGAAGATCAGCGCGCCGTGCGCGATCATGGCCGGCGTGTGGGGCGCCGGGGCGCGACGACCCAGCTGCTCCAGCCAGCGGAGGACGGTGTCGATCTGACCGCTGGCCCACATCTGCTGCATGGCCTCGAGCACCAGCCGCCCGAAGGTCGCTGCATCGCCGGCCAGGTAGGCGTGGTCGATGGCCTGCTCGGGCTCGCCCTGCGCTTCGAACCAGGCGGCGGCTCGCGCGTTCAGCTCGGGCACCCGGTCGGGGTCCTCGGCGCGGAGCTCGGCCTGCAGCACCTGACGGAGGAGGGGGTGGTAGCGGTACCACGCGCCCTCGCGGTCCACGGGGAGCACCAGCAGGTTGCGTCGCCGGAGCTCCTCGAGCATGCGGGCCGACCCGCCCTCGCTGCCCACGACGGCGTCGGCCAGGGGACCGCTCACGCGCTCGAGGACCGACGTACGGACCAGGAACCTCCGCTGCCGTGGGGTCAGCGTGTCGAGGATCTCCGAGTGCAGGTAGTCGCTCATCAACCGGTCGGTGCCGGTGAACGAGTGGTGGGCTGTGACGTCGCCGTCGCGGATGGCGAGCGAGGCCAGATAGAGCGCCGCCGACCAGCCCTCCGCGTCCCGGACCAGGTCCACGGCCGCCGTGTCGGACACGTCGACCCCGGCCGCGGTGAGGAGGCGCGACGTCTCGGTCTCGCTCAGCGCCAGGTCGTCCGTGCCGATCTCGAGGAGCCCGCCCGCGACCCGCATCCGCGCGGTCGGGAGGGGCACCGCGTCGCGTGAGGCGAGCACCAGCTGGGAGCCGGCGGGCACCGTTGTGGCCAGCGCGGCCACGTTCGCCAGGCCCTCGCCGGACAGGCTCTCGAGCTGGTCGAGCACGATCGCCACGGGCTGGGTGAAGGACCCGATCAGGGCGATCAGACGCTCCACCGCGCCGGCGGCGTCGCCGACCGAGGACGCCGCACCGTTCACCGGTTCGATCAGGCTCAGAGCGGCCACGACTGCCGCGCACCAGGCCACCGGGTCGTCGCCCAGACGGTCACACGTGGCGCTCGCGACCCGTGCTCCCCGACGGGCCGCCCATTGGGCCAGCAGCGTCGACTTGCCGTACCCCGGAGGGCCGACGACCGTGATCACCGGCTCCTGGGCCGCGAGCATCCGGTCGACCAACGCGGTCCGCGGAACGCGAACAGCGTCCGCCGAGCCCACGCCGTTCGACCGCGTTCGTGCTGCCGTCGTCGAGGGTGCCCGGACGTGCGTCTCACCCGCCGGGGTGCCCCCGTTCCTCCCCTCCACGCCCTCGACGTTACGCCCGGACGGTCACCTACTTCCAGGAACGCCGCGTCATGGACGTCGTGTCAGGCAGGGACCCAGGGGTTGTGCCAGCCCCCGAAGCCGGCCGTGACGTCGTCACCGGCGGCCGGACCCCACGACCCCTGGGCATAGGGATGCACCGGCGGTGGCGCGTCGAGCAGCGGCTGCATGACCCGCCAGGTCTCCTCGATCCCGTCCTGGCGGCTGAACCTCGTGCTGTCGCCCTGCATGGCCGCGTGGAGCAGGACCTCGTACGGCGTGGCGCCCTCACCACCCTCGTCGGCGAACTCCATGTCGAGGTCGATCGGGCCGATCCGCCCCAGGTCCGTACGCCGCGCGTCGACCTTGAGGCGGATCCCCGTCGACGGGTCCAGCTTGATCACCAGCTGGTTGGCCTCGGGCTGGTGCTCCGCCGGCCAGAAGCCGAGGTGCGGCGGGCGCTTGAACACCAGTCGGAGCTCGGTCTGGGTGACGGGGAGCCGCTTGCCGGTCCGGATGAAGAAGGGGACCCCGGCCCATCGCCAGTTCTCGATGTCGAGCCGGAGCGCGGCGTAGGTCTCGGTGGTGGAGCCGTCGGCGACACCCTTGATGTCCTGGTACCCGTCGTACTGACCGCGCACGTAGTGGGCCGGGTCGGCCTCGACGACCGCGCGGAACAGCGCGACCTGCGACTCCTTGATGGTGGCCAGGTCGCCGCGCGAGGGCGGCTCCATCGCCGCGGCGGCGACGACCTGCATGAGGTGGTTCACCACGACGTCGCGCAGCGCACCGACCGGGTCGTAGAAACTGCCCCGGTCGTCGACGCCGAAGTCCTCCGCCATCGTGATCTGCACGCTGGCGACGAAGTTGCGGTTCCAGATCGGCTCGAGCACGGTGTTGGCGAAGCGCAGGAAGAGGATCTCGTCGAGGCCCATCTTCCCCAGGTAGTGGTCGATCCGGAACAGCTGAGCCTCGTCGACGTACTCATGCAGCTCCTCGGCGAGTGCGTGCGCCGACTGCTGGTCGTGGCCGAACGGCTTCTCGATGACGAACCTCGCGCCCTTGCTGAGCCCGGCGTCGGCGATGCCCTTGACCACCTTGCCGAACAGGAACGGCGGGATCTCGAGGTAGAAGACCGGCGTCGCGGCGCCCTTGATCGCGTCGCCGACGCGGGCGTAGGTCGCCGGGTCGGTGAAGTCTCCGTTGACGTAGGACAGGCGCCCGACGAACCGCTTGAAGACCTCGTGGTCGATCTGCTCTCCCGTCCCCTCGATCGAGGAGCGGGCACGCTCGACCAGCTGGTCGAGCGTCCAGTCGTCGACCGCGACCCCCACGATGGGGCAGTCGAGGAGGCCTCGGGCCTCCAGCCGGTAGAGCGACCGGAAGGTCATCACCCGGGCCAGGTCGCCGGTGATCCCGAAGACCACGAAGACGTCCGCCGCGGGCGGGTGGGTGTCGTTGGCTGTCGTTGGCATGCTGCCTCCCCTTCGTCGGCACCCACGATGCCGAGTCGCCCCGGCGGGCGTATCGCCCGGGCTGGGTGATTCGTGTCGTGGATCGTCGGGGCCGCAGACACAGACGTCGGGTCCCGCCAGGGCGGTGACCCTGGCGGAACCCGACGTCGAAGGGTGGTGCCTAGCTGCTGGTGCTCACCTGCCGGTCTTGATGACCGTCCTGGAGTCCACGACGCCGTTCTTCAGGACCTGGACGACGTGCTTGCCGGTGCCCTGGGCGAAGCGGAACTTCGCCGCGGACCTCTGCCCCGCACCCATCCGGTTGCGGTAGATGTCCTTGCCGTTGTCGGTGACCCGGAAGCGCAGCTTCGCGCCCTGCACCTCGTTGGCGCCGAGCGCGTCCGTGACGAAGTGCGCCCTCAGCACGGTGGCGTGCGGGTGGACGACGGTCTTCACGCTCGCGGTGCCGGTGACGGGGACGACGGTCGTGGCCGCCTCGCTGGTGAAGCCGAAGCTGGTGCCGTCGATCGTGATGGAGCGGATGATGCCGTCGCCGTAGCACCCGGAGCCGAGCGAGAAGCCGGCGCCGATGATCTTGCCGTTCGGGAACGCCGTGGCCCAGTCGGAAAGGGTGCCGTTGGCGGGCGAGCCGCCACCGCCGACGGTCGGCGAGCTCGGGTCGTTCTGGAGGTTGGCGTTGCTGCCCCACCAGTCGCCGCCGTAGACCTTCTCGCCCACGAGGAAGCCGTCCCAGGTGCCGTTGCCGTCCTTGTCGAAGGCCAGCTGCAGGCCGGGCTCGGCGCCGGAGACGCAGGAGCCGCTCGTGCCGTACCACGCCATCGACGGCGCCGTACCGGCGGCGACCGCGGCGAGCGTGTCGTTGAAGGCGAAGTAGCCAGCGGCCTTGTCGGTGTTCCAGGTGCCGTTGTTGCCGTTGTCACCGGTGTCACTGTTGCCGTCGGTCCAGACGTGCAGGCCGTCCTTGAGGAACTCGACGTGACCGTTGGCACGGGTGTCGCTGGTGTCGACGTCGCCCGAGCGGAGCGTGGTCGTGCTGCTCGCGTGTGCGGCGGGGGCCATGGTGACCAGCGCCGCGACGGACACGGCAGCGACCGCACCCTTGTTGATGAGCTTCATTCTTCTCCTTGTGTCATGAATGTGGGTCTCTCCCCATGGAGACGCCCCCCACTCGTCACGCTGTGTGTAAGCGTCACGAGGGCGAGCAGACCATAACCCGCCCCACCCCCAGCGCGTGGATCCTCGAGGCGTTGTTCGGGAACTTCTCAGGTTCTCCCGGTTGCGTGACGAGAGGCCCCGCCACTCGGCGAGTGGCGGGGCCTCACGGGGGTGGTGACCGACCCAGGTCGGGGTCACTTCACCTCGGACCTCATGACCAGCCGGAGCCCGAAGATCCCCGGGAGGACGATCCAGAGCAGGACGGAGGTCGCGAGGTGCGCCCACTGGGCGCCGGTGTGCATCCCCTCGAAGAGGTAGGTCTGGGCGAAGGGGAGGTCCACCCAGGGCTGCAGCTTCGCGTACCAGTCCTGACTGGCGGCCAGGAGGCTCGACAGGTTCGGCACCAGCAGGACCAGCACGAAGTACAGGACCAACCCGCCCGGAGAGCTGCGCAGCAGCATGCCGAGCATGACCCCGATCGAGAGGGACACCAGGTTGCCCAGCACGATCGTGGCGGCGTGCCCGATCGAGAGGTCCCAGACCGTCGGCGTCCCGGCGATGGTGCTGCCGACCACGTTCCCCACGGCCCCGACCACGAAGGCGAAGAGCATCGAGGCGACGGCCACGATGATCGCCGACAGGGTCTTGGCCCAGACCACGCGGCGCCGGCTGGGGACGTAGGTGAACGTCGTCAGGCCGCTGCGCTGGCTCCACTCGCTGGTGATGGACAGCAGGGCGACCATCGGCAGGATCACCGTGATCGGGTAGCCCACCGCCTTGGCGAAGTTGTAGTACGTCAGGTACTGGTCGGGCGCGAACGCGACGGTCGCGATCGTGGCGATCAGACCGGTGATCGCGATACTGGCGATCAGCCAGAACCCCGAGCGGGTGTCGAACATCTTGCGGAGCTCGACGCGGACGACCCGGCTGAGCGGGATCTGCGTGGTCTCCGTGCGTCGACCGGTGCGGATCTGGTCGATGGTGGTGGCGCTCATGCCGCTGTCCTCTCGGTGTGGTGGTCTCGTTGGGTGTCGGCGGTGAGCTCGAGGAACATCTCCTCGAGTCCGCCGCTGTCGGCGGTGCGGAGCTCGGTGAGCATCACGCCGCCGTCGTACGCCGCTCGTCCGACGCTGGCCGGGTCGGCCTCGGTGCGGAGGGACCCGTCCTGGGAGACGGTGGAGACGACGCCGGCCGCGGTCAGGGCGCGTTGCAGGGCCGCGACGTCCGCGGCGCGGACGACGGTGCCGGCTGCCTGGAGCAGCTCGGCCTTGGAGCCCTGGCAGACGATGCGGCCCTGGCCGATCATCACGATGTCGTCGGCGATGATCTCGACCTCCGACAGCAGGTGCGACGACAGCAGGACGGTCCCGCCCTGGTCGGCGTAGTCACGGAGCAGGTCGCGCATCCAGCGGATGCCGGCCGGGTCGAGGCCGTTGGCCGGCTCGTCCAGGATGAGCACCGACGGGTCGCCGATCAGGGCGGCCGCGATGCCGAGGCGCTGGCGCATCCCGAGCGAGTAGTTGCCCACCCGCCGGTCCGCCTCGGCCGGGCTGAGGCTGACCAGCTCGAGCAGCTCGGCGACCCGGGAGGCGGGGACGCCCATGATCTGCTGGGCGATGGTCAGGATCTCGCGGCCGGTGCGGCCCGCGTGCTGGGCGGACGCGTCGAGCATGACGCCGACCTCGCGCCCGGGGTTGGGCAGGTCGGCGAACCGCCGGCCGGAGATGGTCGCCGTCCCCTCGGTGGGGGTCGTGAGGCCGACCATCATCCGCATGGACGTGGACTTGCCGGCGCCGTTGGGGCCCAGGAAGCCGGTGACCCGGCCGCTCCGGGCGGTGAAGGTGATGTCGTGCACGACGGTCGTGCTGCCGTACTTCTTGGTCAGTGAGTCGATGGTGATCATGCCGAGAACGCTAGGGACGACGAGGGGACCACCGCGTCGTCGCGAGGTCGCGTCGTAGGGGCCACCAAAGGCGTCGACCGGGTCCTCCGAAAGGAGGACCTGCGGCGCCTTCTCGCCGGTCGAGCGGAGCCGAGATCCCGTCAGGTCTCGAAGAGCCCGGTCTGGTAGGCCAGCACGATCGCCTGCGCCCGGTCACGCAGGTCGAGCTTCTGGAGCAGCCGCGTCACGTGGGTCTTCACGGTGGTGTCGCTGATGAACAGCTCCTGCCCGATCTCGGCGTTCGAGTACCCGCGCGTGATCAGGCGGAACACGTCCATCTCGCGCGCGGTCAGCGTCTCCACCGCCGGCGGCGGCGCCTGGTGGACGCGGGTGAACTGCTGGATCACCCGGCGGGTCACCGAGGGCGAGAGGAGAGCGTCGCCGCCGGCGACCGTCCGGACCGCGGCGATCAGCTGCTCGGGCGGGTCGTCCTTGAGGACGAAGCCGCTCGCGCCTGCCCGCAGGGCCCGGTAGACGTACTCGTCGAGGTCGAAGGTCGTCAGGATCAGGATCCGGCTGGACGGATCGGCAGCGAGGATCCGCCGGGTCGCCTCCAGTCCGTCGAGCTCGGGCATCCGGATGTCCATGAGGACCACGTGCGGGTGGCAGCGAGCGGCCTCGGCGACGGCCTCGAGACCGTTGCCGGCCTCGGCCACGACCTCGATGTCGGGCTCGTCGGCGAGCAGCAGGCGGAAGCCGGCCCGGACCATCGCCTGGTCGTCGACGACGAGCACCCGGATGCTCACGGGGCGCCCCTCATGCCGGCTCGCTCTCGAGCGGGAGGGAGGCGCGGAGCACGAAGCCGCCCGACGCGGCGACGAACGCCGACATGTCGCCGCCGTACGCCTTGACCCGTTCGCCGATGCCGATCAGCCCGTGCCCGAGGCCGTCGCTGCGCGCGCCCCCGCCGTGGCCGTCGTCGCGCACCTCGAGGCGCAGCTCGTCGGATGCGTAGTCGACGGTCACGTCGGCCCGTCGTCCGCCGGAGTGCTTGAGGCTGTTGGTGAGCCCCTCCTGGACGATCCGGTACGCCGAGAGGTCGAGGGAGGCCGGCAGGGTGACCGGCTCGCCGCGCACGTGCAGGCGTACGTCGAGCCCCGCGGCCCGGACGTCACCGGCCAGGGTCTGCAGGTCGCCGAGCCCGGGGTGGGGCGTCAGCTCCAGCAGGTCGTCGCCCTCCCGGAGCGCGCCGAGCAGCCGCCGCATCTCGGCGAGGGCCGAGCGGCCGGCTCGCTCGACGTTCCGCAGCGCCTCCTCCTCCTGCGACGCGGCGGGGAGCCGGTGGCGGACCGCGCCGACCTGGAGCACCATCACGCTCACGGCGTGGGCGACCACGTCGTGGAGCTCGCGGGCCATCCGGGCACGCTCTTCGGCGACGGCCAACCGAGCGGCCGACTCGCGCTCCTGCTCGGCGCGCCGGGCGCGCTCCTCGGCGGCCTCCGCCTGCTGGTTGCGCTCGCGCAGCGCGAAGCCCACGAGCCAGCCCACCGCGAAGAGGACCGGCGTGAAGAAGAAGTCGCCGGGCTGTGCGTCGGGTCGTGGTAGACCACGACGGCCGAGCCGACCAGCACGAGCACCAGCCCGATCCGCGACTCCGTGTCCGCTGCGCAGACCGCCGAGCAGGACGGCCGCGCACATCCCGCAGAGAACACCCCGGCCAGGCTCGAGCGATCAGGTTACCGTCGACGAAGCTGAGCGCGGGCGCGACCACCCAGACCGACGCGGCCGGCGCCAGGAACGGGAAGCGCCGTCGGGCCAGGAGGGCCAGGACCACGAGCGCTGATCCGCGGCCACCTCGAACCAGAGCTGCGCACCCGTCCGGGCGCTCGGAGTCGGTGCGCAGCACGGTGCCGACGGCGCTGCCCAGCGCGGCGCACACGATCAGGACGTCGAGGCCCCAGGCCGCGAAGAACCGTACGACTCGGTCCATCCGGTCAACGTACGGCAGCGCCGCGTCGGGCGCGTCGTACGAAAGTAGGAGGGGCCGTCAGAGGCGGTCGAGCAGCTCCTGCTTCTTCGCCGCGAACTCCGCCTCGGTCAGCACCCCGCTGTCGCGGAGCGCCGAGAGCTTCTCCATGGCCTCGAACGGGTCGACCTGCTCGCCCGCACGGGCCGGTGCCGGCACGGCGGGTGCCGCCTCGCGCGCCTGCCGGATCGCATGGGCGAGCGGCTCGACGTCGCCCTTGACGATCCGCGAGACCGCCACGACGTGCTCACCGACCCGGAGCGCCACCTCGCCCGTCGACAGCCCCGAGGAGGTCGAGAGGCTCTCGATCGAGCCGAGCGGCAGGTCGAGCGACGGCTTCGTCACCCGACGGAGGAAGAACAGCAGCCGCGCATCGGTGAGGACGAGCACACCCCCGCCGCGCTCGTGGGTGCCGAGCACCACGAACCGAACGGTCTCGTCGTCGCGCAGGTACGACGGGACGGGCGCCAGCTCGCCCGGGTCACGCAGCCGCGAGCCGAGCCGGGCAGCCGCCGTACGGAGGTCGGGGCGCATCCCCGCCAGGGCGTCGGCCGACTCGTCGTTCTTGCGTGCCACGACACGATCCTGTCACGCGTCGCGCACACCGCTCGTCGAGGAGCACCACCCCTCGAGACCGGCGCTCAGCGGGCCCCGAGCGACCGCCAGTAGTCGTTGAGGGCGCCGTTCGTCTTCACGAACCACACGATCACGCCGACGAAGAAGAACCACCCGAGCAGCAGCGCCCAGAGCCCGGTCAGGGCGGTCACGGGCGGCTTCTGGCCACGACGCTCGTAGAGGTGGCCGACCTCGTTGGAGTTGAGGAAGGGCATCACGATGCCGACGAAGATCGCCAGCAGCAGCGCGACCAGCCCGCCGAGGCCCTGCCCCGAGTGGCGCTTCATCTCGTCGTGCGTCGCGAAGTACCAGTAGAGCCCGTAGATCCCCAACGTCACGATCATCAGCAGGAAGCAGGTGCCGGTGTTGCGCACCTTGCCGACCTCCCCGGTCCCCGCCGCGACCGGGAGCACCGCGCCGGCCGGGCCGACGGGCGCGGGAGGCGGCGGTGAGGCCGGGATCCCCTGGGAGAAGGCCGTCTGGTCGGCCGCGGCGTCGGGCCCGTCGACGGGCGGAGGCACCTGCGAGTCGGTCATGTGCGTCTCCTGAGCTCGGTGGGCGCGGCCCGAGCACGCGACCGCGCGCCCACGACCCTACGAACAGGATGGCACTTCCGTGGCGTTTTCGGCCCGGAGCGCCACGCTCAGCGGGAGGTCCTCAGCCAGTGCCAGGCGACCGCGCCGACCCACAGCTCGTATCCCAGCGTGCTCAGCGCCAGCAGCGGGAAGAACGCACCAGCGACGAGGGTCGCGCTCCCCAGGAGGCTGAGCGGCAGCAGCACGACGCCGACCCGCTGGAGCCAGGGTGCACTGCCGGTGAGGCGCAGGCCGAGCACGATCGCACCGATGAAGAACAGCCGGGGCAGCGCCGAGAAGGCGAGGGAGTACGGCGCGACCGCGTCCCAGCCTCCCAGGATCCGCAGGTCGGTGCCGTCGGCGGCCGTGTCGAGCGCCACGTCGTGCAGCACCGCGGCCAGCGGCCAGACCACGGCCAGGAGGGTGCCGGCCGCCAGCGCGACCGTGGCCAGCACGCCGGTGCCGTCCGCACGACGCAGGCGCAGGTGGACGACACCGAGGAAGCCGAGCAGCAGCATGCCGGCCAGCACGAAGGCGTAGTTGCCGAACCGGTAGAGGTTCTCGGCATCGAGCACGCGCTGCCCGCGCTCGAGGGCCGGGTCGTTCGGCGACCCGCCGCGCGGCAGCACGAACACAGCCATGCCCACCATCACGGCGAGCTGGCAGGCGGTGAACGCCAGTCCGAAGCGGGCGCTGACCCGGGCCAGCATCCCCTCGTCGGCGAGCGGTCGGGAGGCAACCACGGGGTCGTGGGTCGTGGTGGACATCGGAGCTCCTCTTGATCGGTCTGTGCGACTCGGGTGAGCCGGCACGAGGACGGTAGGAACCGCGACCGCCTCGGCACATCGACGTACGGGCTGGTCCGCGGTCATCCCGGGACGCCCGTCCGGCTCAGCCCGTGGGTTGATGCGAGGCCCTGCCCCGCCTCACTAGCCTCCCGGCATGCGACTCCTCGCGCGCCTGGGCACGACGCCGCTGGATGCCGGGCTGGCGGTCGCGTTCGCGGTCGCCGGGCTCGTGCAGGTGGTGGCCGTCCCGATCGCCGACCGGGGCCTGGGCGAGCTCTTCGTCCTCGGTACGACGCTCCCGCTCGCGTGGCGGCGTACCCGGCCCGTCGAGGCGGCCCTGGTGGCCTCGGCGTTCTGGCTGGTCCCGCTCGACGGCTTCCCGGTGCTGGGCTTCGTCGTGGTGATCCTGCAGTTCTTCTCGCTCGGCGGCTACGGCGAGCCGACGCGGGCGGTGGCCGTGACCACCGTCTGGGCGGCTGCCGCCTCGGTCGTCGGCACGCTGCTCGGACCCGAAGCGTCGGTGGCCGCGGTCGGGGGTGTGCTGGTCGTGGTGGCGCCCGTCCTGGCCGGTCGGCTGGTGCGCCATCTGCGTCGGCAGAATGCGGAGCTGACCTCGCTCACCGAGCAGCTCCGGGAGGAGCGGAGTCGGGCCGAGGAGGCCGCGGTCGGCGCCGAACGGGCCCGGATCGCTCAGGAGCTGCACGACGTGGTCGGCCACGAGGTCACCCTGATCGCGATCCAGGCCGAGGCAGCCACCTCGGCCCTGGCCCTCAGCCCGGAGCGGGCGGCCCAGCCCGTCGAGGCGATCCGCACGACCGCCCATCGCACGCTGGCCGAGATCCGGGCGGTCCTCGACGTGCTCTCCCCCGTGGGCGTCGACGGTCGCGCCGCCGAGGAAGGGCTGGCCGAGCTCACCGAACGCGCTCGCGCGGCCGGCATCGCCACCACGCTCACGGTGAGCGGCTCGCCGCTGCCCGACCACGACGCGGCGTCGCTCGCCGTGCACCGGATCGTGCGCGAGTGCCTGACCAACGCCGGTCGCCACGCACCGGGCCGGCCGGTCGCCGTCTGCGTCGAGTGGGCCCCGGACGCCGTCGTGGTCGACGTCACCAACCCGGCGCCGCTCGACGTGCCGCCCACACCCGGCCGCGGCCTGACCGGCATCCGTCACCGCGCCGAGCTCTTGGGCGGGTCCTACGCCACCGCGGTCGTCGGCGGCATCTTCGGGGTCCATGTCCGGATCCCGACCGGTGGGGACCACCGATGACCCGCGTGCTCGTCGTCGACGACCAGGACCTGGTGAGGCACGGCCTGCGGATGATCCTCGAGCTCGGCGGGGTCGAGGTGGTCGGAGAGGCCGCCGACGGGGCGCAGGCGGTCACCGCGGCGGCGCAGCTCGAGCCGGACGTCGTACTCATGGATCTGCGCATGCCCGGCATGGACGGCGTCGAGGCCACCCGACGGATCGTCGGCGGCGGCGACGCGCGGGTCATCGCGCTGACGACGTTCGACGTCGACCAGCACGTCGTCGACGTGCTGCGCGCCGGAGCGGTCGGCTTCCTGCTCAAGGACGTCACGGCCGACGGCCTGGTCGACGCCGTACGACGGGCTGCCGCCGGCGAACCGGTCGTCGCGCCCGCCGTCCTGGCCCGGATGATGGACCACTTCTCCGCCCGCCCGCCCTCGGCCCTGCGACTGCCACCGGGCTTCGCGGACCTGAGCGAGCGTGAGCGCGAGATCCTGGCGTTGATCGGTGCGGGGAGGTCCAACACCGAGATCGCCGAGGAGCTGTTCATCAGCATGGCCACCGTCAAGACCCACGTACGGCACGTCTTCGCCAAGCTCGACCTGCGCGACCGTGCCCAGGCCGTCGTCGTCGCCCGCGACGCCGGCCTCGGCATGCCCGGTCCGGGTCGGTCGTGACTCGGCCATGATGGTGCCTCGCGCGGACGAAGGTCGGAGGAGACATGCCCAACCACGGTGACTGGCAGCTCGGGATCTACCTGGCAGGGCTCGAGGGCGTGCGGCCCGACCTGCCGATGGACTACGCCGCGCTGGCCCGACGCGCCGAGGAGGTCATGTCGCCCGAGATGTGGTCCTACGTCGCGGGTGGCGCAGGTGACGAGACGACGCAGAACGCCAACGTGCGGGCCTTCGCACGCTACGGGCTGGTGCCGCGGATGCTCGCCGGCGCGGCTGAGCGTGACGTGTCCGTCGAGCTGTTCGGCCAACGCCTCCCGACCCCGCTGATGTTCGCGCCGGTCGGGGTGATCGGGCTGTGCGCGGACGACGGACGCGGCGACCTGGCGACCGCCCGCGCGGCGTCCTCGACCGGCGTACCGATGATCGCGTCGACGCTGTCGCAGGATCCCCTGGAGTCGGTCGCGGAGGCACTCGACGACACGCCGGGCTGGTTCCAGCTCTATCCGCCCAACGACCGCGAGCTCACCGAGAGCCTGGTCAACCGCGCGGAGGCGGCCGGCTTCCGGGCGATCGTCGTCACGCTCGACACGCTGACCCTGGGGTGGCGGCCCCGCGACCTCAGCCTCGCCAGCTTCCCCCAGCTCAAGGGGCTGTGCCTGGCCAACTACTTCAGCGACCCGGTCTTCCGCTCGCAGGCTGGCCGCGCCGCCGGAGGACGACGTGATGGCGGCCACCGGCCTGTGGGCCGGGATCTTCGGCAACCAGAGTCTCACCTGGGACGACCTCGCCTCGCTCCGCGCGCTGACGAAGCTGCCGATCCTGCTCAAGGGCATCTGCTCGCCGCTGGATGCCCGGCGCGCGGCCGACGCGGGGATGGACGGCATCTACTGCTCCAACCACGGCGGCCGCCAGGCGAACGGCGGGCTGCCCGCGTTGGACTGCCTGGCCGAGGTGCTCGGCTCCGCCAACGGCCTTCCGGTCGTGTTCGACTCCGGCGTCCGGAGCGGTCCCGACGTCCTCAAGGCCCTCGCCATCGGCGCCTCGGCGGTCGCGATCGGTCGGCCGTACGCCTACGGGCTGGCCGTCGGCGGACAGGCCGGCATCGAGCACGTCGTCCGCTGCCTGCTCGCCGAGATGGACCTGACCATGGCCATCGACGGATACCCGAGCATCGCCGACCTCACGCGGGAAGCGGTGCGGCCGGTTCCGGCCGGCTGAACCCCTGCGGTCATGAGCTGTCCCTCCCGTCGGCGAGCTCGTGACGAGCCAAGCAGGCGGACCCACTCGCGGGTCGCCACCCGGACCGGGTGACCGGGGCCCACGGCAAGGGTGCTGAGTACTGCATCGCTGTCATCACCAGGCTGACAGCGATGCAGGACTTACCGGGTCGCCCGGAAGGGCTCCGCGCGGCCGACGGAATCCAGGGTGACACGCTCGCGTGACCGCTCCCATACTGAGGCGCATCATGCCCAGGACCCCACGACTCGTCCGCACCGCTCCGGTCGCGCTGGCGGTCGTCCTCTGCTGGTCGTGCTCGTCGGGCTCCGGCTCCAGCGGGGCCGTGCCGACCGCCGGCTCGTCGTACCCGTCGTCGATCGTGGCACTCGGTCACTCCGGCCTGACCGGCTACGACTCCGACCCTCGCAACCCGGAGACCGACGTGCAGGAGAACTCCTGGGCCACGGGCACCAACCCCGACGTCGACAGCGTCTACCAGCGGATCCTCGCACTCAACCCCGCGGCCGAGGGGCACGTCGCCAACTTCGCGATCGACGGCTCCGGGGTCGACAGCCTCGTCGACCAGGAGAAGCAGGCGGCCGCGGTGACGCCGACGCCGGAGCTCGTGATCATCCAGTCCATCGACAACGACATCCGGTGCGACGGCTCCGACCCCCAGAACTACGGCCCCTACCGTCAGAAGCTGACGGGTGTGATGGACACGTTGACGGCCGACCTGCCGAACGCCGACGTCTTCTTCGTCTCGCAGTGGGCCGACGTCAAGACCTACGACCGCGTCGTCATGAAGATCGATCCCGCCCATGTCACCGGCACCGGCCCCTGCGACCCCATCGACCTCACGACGCGCAAGCTCGACCCGACGCACGAGGCGTACCTGCAGCACCAGGTCGACCGCTACTGGGCGATCGTCACCGCGGTGTGCGCGCAGTACCCGACGTGCCGCACCGACAAGGGAGCGCTGCAGCGGATGCCGCTCGCCGCCGGCGACCTCGCCGCCGACCTGAACCATCTCTCGGTGAAGGGCCACGCACAAGATGGCCGCCCTCGCCTGGCAGGCGCTCTACGGCTGACGCATCGGCTCACCCGAGCCCGTCGAGCTTGCCCTGCAGCACGTCCCGCTCACGCTCGTTCGCACACAGCCGTACGGCGGTCTCCAGCTCGGTCCGGGCCTCGTCGGTGCGGCCGAGGCGGATCAGCAGCTCGCCCCGGACGCCGGGCAGCAGGTGGGAGCTCGCCGAGGTCCCCGGACTCGACGAGCTCGTCGACGATCGGCAGGGCAGCCTCGGGCCCGCGGGCCATCGAGACGGCGACGGCGCGGTTGAGGTCGACGATCGGCGAGGGCGCGAGGGAGCCGAGGGCGTCGTACAGCGAGACGATGCGCTCCCAGTCGGTCTCCTCGACGGACGGTGCGACCGCGTGGCACTCGGCGATGGAGGCCTGCAGCCCGTAGGCGCCGAGACCTCGGCCCACCTGCTGGGAGGCGACGAGCGCCGCGCGACCGCGGCGGATGGCGGCGCGGTCCCAGCGGCGGCGGTCCTGGTCCTCCAGCAGGACCGGCGTCCCGTCGGGGCGGACCCGCGCCGGGAAGCGCGCCGCGGTGAGCTCGAGGAGGGCGAGCAGTCCCTGCGTCTCGGGCTCGTCGGGCACCAGCCGTGCGAGCACCCGGGAGAGCCGGATCGCCTCGCGGGCCAGGTCGGTGCGGATCCACTCGCTGCCTGAGGTCGCGCTCGAGCCCTCGGTGAAGATCAGGTAGATGACGCTCAGCACCGAGCTCAGTCGCTCGCGCCGCTCGTCGGGCGGAGGCACCTCGAACGGCACCTCGGCCGCGGCGAGCGTCTTCTTGGCGCGGGTGATCCGCGCCTGCACGGTGGCGGTCGGGGTCACGAACGCCCGCGCGATCTCGTCGCTCGTCAGGCCGCCGAGCACGCGCAGCGTCAGCGCGACGCTCGCCTCGCGCGACAGCACCGGGTGGCAGGAGATGAAGATCAGGGCGAGGACGTCGTCGTCGATCCGCTCGGGGTCGTAGAGCACGTCGTCCTCCTCTCCTCCGGGTGCCGATCCCGAGGTGGCCTGGCCCTCGTCCAGGTCGGCCGCCAGCGCGGCGTACCGCTCGTCCAGCGCCGACCTCCGCCGGTAGGCGTCGATGGCACGGCGCCGGCCGACGGTGAGCAGCCAGCCGGCGGGGTTGCGGGGTACGCCGTCGCGCGGCCACGAGACCAGCGCCTCGGCGAGTGCCTCCTGGGCGAGGTCCTCTGCCATCGCGAAGTCGCCGGTGTAGCGCGCCAGCCCGCCGACGATCCGCGCCGACTCGATCCGCCAGACGGCCTCGACCGCCTGGCGGCCCTCGTAGCCACCAGGCGGTCCGGCCGACGTCACAGCTGGCCGGTCGACTCCCGCCACGCCCGCTCCTTCTGGATCCACTCGTTGTCCTGCGGGAACTCGTCGATGCTCGTCACCCGCCGGATCTCGGCCTTGGAGCCGGGACCGGCCAGCGGCGCGCGCTTGGCCCACTCCACGGCCTCCTCCTTGGAGGCGACGTCGAGGATCCAGAAGCCGTTGAACAGCTCCTTGGTCTCGCCGTACGGCCCGTCGGTCACGACCGGCGGCTGGGACGTGTAGTCGACGACCACCCCGTCCTTCGCCTCGTCCAGTCCCTCCGCGGCGACCAGCACCCCGGCCTTGATGAGCTCGTCGTTGAACTTGCCCATCGTGGTCAGGATCTCGTTGAAGTCGACGTTCTTGAACGCCTCCCACGTCTCGTCGGTGGCCCGCATGATCAGCATGTACTTCATCTCGTGCTCCTCAGGTCCGGGTCGTTCTCGACCCTCTCATCCCCAGGTCGAACGGCGGAACGCCAGATCGACAGTCATCCCCGTTGGTCGAGCCGCATCGTTGGTCGAGCCTGTCGAGACCCGCGCCGCTCGTTGGTCGAGCCTGTCGAGACCCGAGCCTCACCGTTGGTCGAGCCTGTCGAGACCCGGCCCCGTTGGTCGAGCCTGTCGAGCCCGACCCGTTGGTCGAGCCTGTCGAGACCCCGCTCACCGCCCCCGCAGGCACCGCGCGACGAGCGGGACGATCACCGCCGCCGCGATCAGGTGCGCCACGATGAGCGTGAACTTCGTCCCCGCGCTCGTGCCCGCCGCCACCAGCGGCGCGCCGAGCGAGACGAAGGTCAGCACGCAGGCCACGACGACGTACGTGTGCGCCGGCCGCCGCGCCTTCCAGTTGAGCCCCACCGCGAGCGCGGTGCCGAGCACCATGCACATGGCGATCGACGTGGCGCAGGCTCCCGTGGGCAGCGCCATCGCACTGCTGGCGTCCCCGAACGGGTCACCGACCCGCAGCTCGACACCGGCCGCGCGCATGAGCCCGACCCAGAGCTCGGCGGCGACACCCGCCGCGACGGTGGCGCCGAGGTTGACCAGCAGGAGCCGCCCGTACGGCGCCCGGGTGCGGGTGGTGGTGGTGGTGGTCTCGGTGGTGAGAGTGGTGGTCATCGCGATCTCCTCGATCTCCCGCACCGCCTCTCGGTGCGCCCGCCCCTAGGTCGAACCGCGACGCGCCGGATCGACACGCTCCGCAGAGGAGTTCGGCGGCAGTTGCAGCGGGACACTGCGCCCGGGTTCCGGCAGACTGCTCTCACATCGTCATCTACGGGGAGCTCACACCATGCGTATCAACGTCGTCATCGGGTCCATGACCCTCGCCCTCACCGCCACCGTGCTCGCGGCCTGTGGCTCCAGCGGGAGCGGCTCGAGCTCCTCGGGCGACTACTGCAGCGAGCTCAAGGCCGACAAGGCGTACTTCGAGAGCCTCAGCGGCTCCAACGCCGACCTGAGCAACCTCGACCAGGTGTTCTCCAAGGTGCACACCCTGGCCGACGACGCCCCCGACAACATCTCCGACGACTGGAAGACCCTCGACGACGCCATCAGCACGATCGAGAACGCCCTCAAGGACGCCGGCATCAAGCCCAGCGACCTGGCTGCGATCCAGAAGGGTCAGGTGCCGCCCGGCGTCGACATCTCCAAGCTCCAGGCCCTCGCGCCCAAGCTGCAGTCCCTCAACAGCAGCGACGTCACCGACGCCGCGAACAACATCGCCGCCGACGCCAAGAAGTCCTGCGACGTCGACCTGACCTCGAGCTGAGCCACCGTCGGTCGAGCTGGTCGAGACCACAGCGACCCGCAGCTGACCGCAGTCGAGATCAGGTGCGCCCAAGGGACGAGTGCAGATCACTGAACGGGATCAGTTCCCGCCGGTGAGATCGGCGAATACTCCTGTGAGCCCTGCGGACCAGAGCAAGGCTCGGTACGACCACGACGATCGTGAAGCACAGGAGCGCGCCCACCACGGGCCGCGCTCGAAGCGTCTGCAAGTAAGTCCCCACGACCGCACCCGGGAGCACGAACAGACGACATCGGCTCGGCACTCGCCGAGTGCCGAGCCGATGTCAAAGGGATCAATCAGCTGCAGCCGCTGGTGCTACCGCAGCCTTCGCAGACGTAGCAGGAGCCGGCGGGGCGCATCTTGGTGCCGCAGGTCATGCAGAGCGGGGAGTCGACGGCGGTGCCGGTGATCTTCTCCAGCAGCTCGGCGGAGGTGTGGGCCTCCTGGGTTGCCGGCTTGGTCTCGACAGGCTCGACCAACGACGTGGGCTCGACCGACGGGGTCTCGACAGGCTCGACCAGCGACGACTCGTCGACGAGCTCGGCGTCGACGGGGGCGGAGAGGTCGCCGATGACTTCGGCGGCGTTGCCGACCTCGGTGGGCAGCTCGTACGAGCCGGTCTCGAGGTAGCGCTGGCGCTCGTCGGCGGAGTAGATGCCGAGAGCCTGGCGGGAGTCGAAGTCGAGGTAGTCGAGGGCCAGGCGGCGGAAGATGTAGTCCATGATCGACTTCGCCATCCGGACGTCGGCGTCGTCGGTGAGGCCGTTGGGCTCGAAGGACAGGTTGGAGAACTTCGAGACGTAGGTCTCCAGCGGGACGCCGTACTGCAGGCCGATGGACACCGCGATCGAGAAGGCGTCCATCACGCCGGCCAGGGTGGAGCCCTGCTTGCCGAGCTTGAGGAACACCTCGCCGAGCTCGCCGTCGTCGTGGGCACCGGAGGTCATGTAGCCCTCGGCGCCGCCGACGGTGAACGACGTGGTGCGCGAGGTGCGGGACTTCGGCAGGCGCTTGCGGGTCGGGCGGTAGACGATGACTTCCTTGGTCGATGGTCTCGACGGGCTCGACCGACGAGTCGAGCCTCGACCGACGAACGCGCCTGGTCCTTCTTGGAGGACTCGCTCTTGCCGTCGGACAGCGGCTGGCCGACCTTGCAGTTGTCGCGGTAGACCGCGGTCGCCTTGAGGCCGAGCTTCCACGACTGGAGGTAGATGTCCTCGATCTCCTCGACCGTGGCGCTCTCGGGCAGGTTGACCGTCTTGGAGATCGCGCCGGACAGGAACGGCTGGGCCGCCGCCATCATCCGGACGTGGCCCATCGGGGCCAGGGCGCGGGCGCCCATCGCGGTGTCGAAGACGTCGTAGTGCTCGGTCTTGAGGCCGGGCGCGTCGATGACGTGACCGTTCTCGGCGATGAAGGCGACGATCGCCTCGATCTTCTCCTCGTCGTACCCGAGCTTCTTCAGCGCCCGCGGGATCGTCTGGTTGACGATCTGCATCGAGCCACCGCCGACCAGCTTCTTGAACTTCACCAGCGAGAAGTCGGGCTCGATGCCCGTGGTGTCGCAGTCCATCATGAAGCCGATGGTGCCGGTCGGCGCGAGCACCGAGGCCTGCGCGTTGCGGAAGCCGTTGACCTTGCCGAGCTCGACGACGTCGGCCCAGGCCTGGCTGGCCAGTGCGTGGATCGCGGCGTCCTCGGGCAGCGTGCGGACGGCGTCGTTGGCGGCCTGGTGCTTGCGCATCACGCGGTTGTGGGCGTCGGCGTTGCGGGCGTAGCCGGTGTAGGGGCCGACGATCGCGGCCAGCTCCGCACTCCTCTTGTACGACGCGCCGGTCATGAGCGACGTGATGGTCGCGGCCACCGAGCGCCCGCCGTCGGAGTCGTAGCCCAGACCCATCGCCATCAGCAGCGCGCCGAGGTTGGCGTAGCCGATGCCGAGCTGGCGGTAGTCACGCGTGGTGTCGCCGATCGCCTCGGTCGGGAAGTCGGCGAAGCAGATCGAGATGTCCATCGCGGTGATGATCAGCTCGACGGCCTGCTGGAACAGCGGTGCATCGAAGGTGTCGTCGTCCTTGAGGAACTTCAGCAGGTTGAGGCTGGCGAGGTTGCACGAGGAGTTGTCGAGCGACATGTACTCCGAGCACGGGTTGGACGCGGTGATCCGGCCGGTCTCGGGGTTGGTGTGCCAGTCGTTGATGGTGTCGTCGTACTGCAGGCCCGGGTCGGCGCACTCCCAGGCGGCCTTCGCGATCTTGGTGAACAGCTCGCGGGCGTCGACGGTCTCGATCACCTCGTGGGTCTTGCGGGCCCGCAGCCCGAACTCGGTGCCCTCCTCGACCGCACGCATGAACTCGTCGCTGACGCGCACGGAGTTGTTGGCGTTCTGGTACTGCACCGAGGTGATGTCGTGGCCGCCGAGGTCCATGTCGAAGCCGGCGTCACGCAGCGCACGGATCTTGTCCTCCTCGCGCGCCTTGGTCTGGACGAACTCCTCGATGTCGGGGTGGTCGACGTCGAGGACGACCATCTTGGCCGCACGACGCGTGGCGCCGCCCGACTTGATGGTGCCGGCGGACGCGTCGGCGCCGCGCATGAAGGAGACCGGGCCGCTCGCGGTGCCACCGCTGCTCAGCAGCTCCTTGGACGAACGGATGCGCGAGAGGTTGAGGCCGGCGCCCGAGCCGCCCTTGAAGATGAAGCCCTCCTCCTTGTACCAGTTGAGGATGGAGTCCATCGAGTCGTCGACGCTGAGGATGAAGCAGGCGCTGACCTGCTGAGGAGACGCCGTACCGACGTTGAACCAGACCGGGGAGTTGAACGAGAAGTACTGGTGGACCAGCAGCCAGGTGAGCTCGTGCTCGAAGGTCTCGGCGTCGGCCGGGCTCGCGAAGTACCCGTGGTCGACGCCGGCCTTGGTGTAGGTCTTCACGACCCGGTCGATCAGCTGCTTGAGGCTCCACTCGCGCACCTCGGTGCCGACCGCACCGCGGAAGTACTTGGTGGTGACGATGGTGGAGGCGTTGACGCTCCAGAAGTCGGGGAACTCCACGCCGCGCTGCTCGAAGACCGTCTCGCCGGTCTTCCAGTTCTGCTGGACGACGTCGCGGCGCTCCCAGGTGAGCTCGTCGTAGGGGTGGGTGCCGGGCGTGCTGAAGACACGCTCGATGGTCAGGCCCTTGCCTGCGCCCTTGGTCGACCCCTTCGTCGGGTTCACCGTCTCGGTCATGAATAGCTCCTCTGAGTCCCTCGTGATGTTCGCGCTGGTGTTCTGGTCGGTCCTGCTGGTGATGGTCTCCGCGACCACCGACGGTGGTGCACCCGGCCCGCGTGCTTCCCCACACCCGGGCCGGGTGGTCTGTGGGTTATCCAGTAGGTACGGCGTGCGGCTCGCGCGCCGGGGTCTCGACAGGCTCGACCATCGGAGACGAGGCGGCCTGCTCCATGCGGAGCAGCGCGATCTCGTCCTCGAAGTCGTCGGCGGAGCTGAACGCCTTGTAGACGCTGGCGAACCGCAGGTAGGCGACCGGGTCGAGGGCCCGGAGGGGGCCGAGGATCGCCAGCCCGATCTCGTGGGCGGGGACCTCGGCGGCACCCTCGTTGCGCAGCGTGTCCTCGACCGTCTGGCCCAGGCAGGCCAGGTCGTCCTCGGAGACCGGGCGACCCTTGCAGGCCTTGCGGACCCCGGCGATCGCCTTGTCGCGGGTGAACGGCTCGGTCGCGCCGGAGCGCTTGAGCACGGTCAGCTGCATGAGCTCGACGGTGGTGAACCGCTTGTCGCAGCTCTCGCAGCGGCGCCGGCGACGGATCGCCGTACCGTCCTCGGACACGCGGGAGTCGAGGACCTTGGTGTCGGTGTGCCGGCAGTACGGGCAGTGCATCGTGGGTCCTCCTCTCCCCTTCTCCTCAACACCGCGAGGGCGCGCCGAATGCCCCCGAGACGGGGGTGTTTTCCACCGGATCCACCTGTGGATATCAGGTGCAGACCTGTGGGGAAGTCGCGCTCTCCTGTGGGTTCCAGGGGCAGTCGGTGTGGACTACATGTGGAAAACCACAACGGTGTAACTACTAGATGTAGTGGTAACCGTACGTCGGGCCGGCCGGGGTTGGCAAGGGATTCGGACAACGTGTTCGACGGGACGCGCGTCGCGACGCATTCGCACAGGTCAGCGGCCTGCAGAGGCCCCGAAACGGGCTCGGGGCGTCGGCGTGTCGCGGGCTTCGCGGATCGGTCACAATGGGCCCCGTGACCACGGGGAAGCGCGCTGCGCCGCGACACTCGGGGCCGGCGCGCCTCGAGGACCCCGCCGCCCCCGGGACGCGCTCTCCGACCGGTCCGCTCCTGCTGCTCGCACTCGGCATCACCGCTGCCGTCGTGGCCTGGGGCTACCTGGTCTACCTCGCCATCGACTTCGGCACCTCGGCCCGTGACGGTGACGCCGGCGGCTGGTGGCTGCTCGCCCTGTCGACCATCGGCGCGATCGCCTGCCTGTTCATCGCGATGATGCTCGGCACCCGCCTCGTCGCCCGGCTCAAGGCCGGATCTCCCCCGCCCGGGCCGCCCCGGCCGCCCGGGGGCCGTCGAGCGGCGCGCTGAGCGATGGTCTCGACAGGCTCGACCAACGGACCCGGCTCGACCAACGGACCCGGCTCGACCAACGGACCGGGCTCGACCAACGGACCCGGCTCGACCAACGGACCCGGCTCGACCAACAGATCCCGGCTCGACCAACGGTCCCGGCTCGACCAACGGACCGACTCGACGTCCGCGGGTGGGGCCGGCTACTCGGGGACGCCGCTGCCCCGCAAGCTCGGCGTCAAGGACGGTCACGTCGTGCTCCTCGACCGGCTGCCCGAGGGCCTCGACCTGGGTCTGCCGCCGACGGCCGTCGTCGTACGACGACTCCGCGACGACCTCGACGTCACCGTCACGTTCCACACCGTGCTGGCGACGCTGGCCAAGCGACTGCCGGTGCTGTTCGACCACACCGTCACCGCCGGCATGGTGTGGGCGGCCTGGCCCAAGCAGGCGGCCGCGAAGCGGCTCGGGCTGGCCACCGACCTGACCGACAACGTGGTGCGGGGCGTCGGGCTCGAGCTGGGCTGGGTCGACGTCAAGGTCGCCGCCATCGACGAGACGTGGTCGGGGATCAAGTTCGTACGGCGGCTGGCCGACCGCTGAGCCCTGGTCTCGGACCACTGAGCCGAAAACGCGGAACGGATCCACCTCGGGTAGCCGTGAGACGCGATCTGTTCCGCGTTTTCTTCGATCGCCGGCCACGAGGGAACCGCGGAGGGCAGCGCGCATGGGGTCGCGCTGCCCTCCTCTTCCCCGGCTCTCCGCAGACCGGGGTCGAAGCGGTCTGCGGAAGTTCATGGGTCTCGACAGGCTCGACCAGCGGCGGGGCCTCGGCCGGCGAGCTGGTCTGGCTACTTCGGCACGCGGAGGTGCTGACCGACCTGGAGGGAGCCGGAATCGAGATGGTTGATCGCCTCGACGTGGCTCATCATCGACCGCACGTCGCCGCTGCCCGTGGCGGCGGCGGCGCGGGACGAGATGTCCCACAGGGTCTGGCCGGGCTGGACGGTGATCGTGCGCGTCTGCTCGGGGTGGTCGCTGGCGGTCGAGACCGACGCGGCGTAGAGGCCGAGGCCCAGCGCCGCGGCCAGGCCGAGGCCGAGCACCACCAGCGCGGCCACGCCGGGTCAGCCGGACGGTGCTGCGTCGCACCGGGGCGACCTCGAGGCGCTGGTCGTCGCCGTCGTACTCGGCGGCGAAGAAGTCGTCGAGGCGGACCCGGCGCACCGGGGTCTCGACAGGCTCGACCAGCGGACGGGTCTCGACAGGCTCGACCAACGACGAGGGCTCGACCAACGACGAGGGCTCGACCAGCGAGGAGGGCTCGACCAGCGGGGTGGGCGACACCCGCGTGAAGACCGGGGCGCGCTCGCCGTCGGCGACGATCCGCAGCACCGGCCGCCCCGCGCGACCGACCACGACGGACCCCTGACCCGCGACCGTGCGGCGCGGCTGGCGCTTGCGGGTCGGCTCGGCCGGGGGCGTGAAGCGGGTGGTGCGGGTGGCGGTGATGCTGCTCATCGGATCCTCCTGGGGAAGTGCCACTGGCGTTCAGCGGCCGTCGGCTCCTGTGTCTGGTCCTTGTCTAACCGCGACCACCGACAGTGACTCCTGCCGGTCGTCCGATCAGACGTTCGATCGAACACATGTACGACCGTAGAGCAGGTGTTCGAACGTTTTCAAGCGCGACACGAACAGATGTTCGAACGAATTTCCCGCGTGTGCAGCAGGGAGCGGGAGCGAGGACCCCTGGCCGATCCGGCCCATCCCCTGGTCCGTTCGGGTCTGCAGCGCACGGGGTCCGATGCGCCACGCTCTGGGGTGCGCGGGGTCGATCGGCCCCGTGTCACTCCTGAGGAGAAGACATGTCCTACCTCCGCGGACGGGTCCTACCCGTCGCACTCGCTGCCGTCGTCCTGGTGGGCGGCGCCAACCTGGCGGCGTACGCCGCGAACGGCCACCCGTTGCTGCTCGGCGGCAACAACAGCGAGACCAAGACCGCATCGGTGACCAACACCGCTGCGGGGCCCGCACTCTCGCTGCACACCAGCAAGAAGTCGCCGCCGCTCGCGGTGAACAGCACCAAGACCGTCAAGAACCTCAACTCCGACACCGTCGACGGGAAGCACGCCGCCGCCCTGACGACCAACGTCATCAGCTACACCGTTCCGCCCGGCACCGCGCTGCCGTTCAACCTCAAGCTGAACGGGTTGCCCAAGGGCAACTACATCGCCATGGTCGCGGTGGTCATGCACGCCGGAGCGAACCCGTCGGTCTGCTACCTCTCCGACAACACCTCGCCCCTCGACCTCCTCGGCTACGGCGTCAACACGTCGTTCGGCTACACGGCCGTCGACCTCACCGGCCTCGTCACGGTCAAGGCGGGCCACCCGATGTTCCTCAGCTGCAACAGCGGGGCGACCGTCGACCAGGCGTCTGATGCCCACAGCCAAGTGACCTTCACGCCGGTGGGCAAGGTCACCCTCAAGAACGGCAGCCTGACGGCTCGTTCGCCTCAGCACCGCGGCGCCGCAGGTCACTGACACCACCACAGCACCACCAGCCGTCCGGCTCCGCCCTCAGCTGCGGGGCCGGGCGGCTCTCTTCTCGATCACCCGGCGACCACGCGCGGCGAAGAGCGTGGCGGCGGGCCGGGCCGCCGACGGCGCCAGGGTGCTGGTCCGGATCACGGCTCCCCGCCACGCCGGCAGGCTGCGCACCACCCGGCGGCTCCCGACCAGGGCGACCGCGGCGTCCGCCGTCTCGTCGACGGTGAGGATCCGGCCGCCCGAGTGCACCAGCTGCGATCCCAGCCCGGACTTGTCCTGCGCGTCGAGCAGCGCCGTCTGGACGCCGTCGGGACACAGCGCGTGCACGCGTACGCCGTGCGGCACCTCGGCCGACACCGACATCGTCACCGAGACGATCGCCGCCTTGGTCGCCGCGTAGACGGCGTAGCCCGGCACCGGGCCGAGCCCCGAGAGCGACGCGGTGTTCACGACGTCGCCACCGCGTCCGTCGAACGCGGCCAGCGCCGCGCGCATCCCCCACAGGCAGCCCAGCAGGTTGACCTCGACCAGCCTCTGCACCTGCTCGTCGGCCAGCTGGTCGAGCCGTCCGTCGTCGCCGACCCCGGCGTTGTTGAACCACGCCGTCAGCCGGCCGTGGTCGCGCGCCGTCGTGGCGACGAACCGGTGCGCGGCCGGGTCGCGGACGTCGTGCTCGATCCCGACCGCGGCACCGATCTCCTCGGCCGTACGACGCGCGGCGTCGCCGTCGACGTCGGTGACCAGCACGGCGTACCCGCGGGCGACCATGCGCTCCGCGATCCCCCGCCCGATCCCCCGCGCCCCTCCGGTGACCACACAGCTCTCCATGACGCGGGAGTCAACCAGAGCGTTCGGCGCCCGGACCGACCGAAGCCCCGTACGGTGCCCCGCATGACCGACCCCCGCATCGCGCCCGTCGAGGACAACCTCGAGTCGTTCGCGCGGGCCCTGGCTGCCAGCGACCTCCTCATCGCCGGGCACGAGCCGGACGTGGTGACCTACCACCTCGACCGACCGTTCCCCCTCTTCAACGCGATCTCGGCCGCGCGCTTCGCCCCCGGCACGGTCGAGACCCGCGCGCGCGAGGTGATCGCGCCATACCTCGAGCGCGGTCTGCCCTTCCTGTGGTGGACGACCCCGAGCGGTCACGCCGCCGAGCTCGAGCCGCTGCTGACCGGGCTGGGCTTCGTCAGCGAACCCGTCCCGGGGATGTACGTGGCCCTGGACGGGCCCGTCCACCCGCGCCTTCCGGAGGGCGTCACCATCGAGCCGGTCGGCGTCAGTCGTCTCGACGACATCGTCGGTGTCTTCCTCGAGGGCTTCGGGATCCCCCAGGACTTCGCACCGGAGTTCGCGACGCTCTACGCGGCTCTCCTCGAGGAGGGCCTCGTCCACGTCCTGGCGACCCTCGACGGTCGCCCGGTCGCTGGTGGTTCCGTGTGGCCCACCGGGTCCACCGCCGGTGTCTACAACATCTCGACTCTCGAGGAGAGCCGCGGCCGCGGCATCGGGTACGCCGTGACGGCGGCCTTGATGAACCTCGGGCGAGAGAGCGGGTGCGACCACGCCGTCCTGCACGCCAGCGAGTCCGGCCGACCGGTGTACGAACGGCTCGGCTTCACCGAGGTGTGCCAGGTGCCACAGCTCGTCTGGATCCCGGCGGATCCCGACGCGGACGGCTCGTAGCCCCGACCGGCCGGCGACACGCCGTTCGAACAGGTGTTTGATTCCGGGGCGGCTGCCGCCGTACGGTTCGGTCCATGACCCCTGCCACGAGCAAGAGCAGCCGCAAGGTCAGCGAGCTCCCCGACGGCCCGCCCGACGCCTCGGGGCTGACCCCGCGCCAGACCAAGGTGCTCCTCTCGATCAAGGACTCCATCGAGAAGCGCGGCTACCCGCCCAGCATGCGCGAGATCGGCGAGGCGGTCGGGCTGACCAGCAGCTCCAGCGTCGCCCACCAGCTGCGCGTGCTCGAGGAGAAGGGGTTCCTCAAGCGCGACCCCAACCGCCCGCGCGCCCTCGAGGTGTTCCTGCCCGAGGTGCTCGCCGCCCGGCGGTCGATGGGGTCACCGGCCGAGGCCGAGCCGTCCTACGACGAGACGGGCGTCGGCGACGCGATGCCGGCCGCGACCTACGTGCCGATGGTGGGCCGGATCGCCGCCGGCGGCCCGATCCTGGCCGAGGAGACCCTCGACGACGTCTTCCCGCTGCCCAAGCAGCTGGTCGGCGAGGGCACGCTGTTCATGCTCGAGGTCCGAGGCGACTCCATGGTCGACGCGGCCATCTGCAGCGGTGACTACGTCGTGGTGCGGCAGGAGCAGACCGCCGAGAACGGCGACATCGTGGCGGCGCTGATCGACGGCGAGGCCACCGTGAAGACCTTCCAGCGCAAGGACGGCCACGTCTGGCTGCTGCCCCACAACCCGTCGTACGACCCGATCGACGGCACCCACGCGACGATCCTCGGCAAGGTCACCGCCGTGTTGCGACGTATCTGAGGGAATACCTGATCCTCTTAAGGCGTCGTAACTGTGGTGCGTTGTCGGCGTGCCCTTTGAGAGGATGACGAGATGAGCGTGCGGTCGGTCGTGCCGACGATCGCCGGGGGGCAGATCCTCCGGCGTCGTGGCGTGCGCGAGATCGCGCTGATCGGCGCCCTCTACGTCTTCTACTGCGTGACCCGCACCCTGGCCGAGAATGACCTCGCTCCGGCCCAGGACCGCGCGGGCGACCTGCTCCACCTCGAGCGTGTGCTCCACCTCGACTGGGAGTTCTCGATCAACCACTGGTTCGCCGACCACAGCTGGGCGGCGATCCCCGCCTGCTACTGGTACGCCGCGGCCCACTACGTGGTGACCCTGACCGTGCTGGTCTGGCTGTTCCGCAAGGGCGCAGCCCACTACTCGCCGGCTCGCTGGGCGCTCGTGGTCTCGTGCCTGATCGCGCTGGCCTGCTACCTCCTGCTGCCGACCGCCCCGCCGCGGCTGTTCAGTGGCGAGTACATCGACATCCTCAGCCTCCACTCCAACGCCGGGTGGTGGGGTGGCGACGCCTCGGCCCCCAAGGGCATGGGGCAGCTCACCAACGAGCTGGCCGCGTTCCCGAGCCTCCACGCGGGTTGGGCGCTCTGGGTGGCACTCGTCGTACGTCGCAACACCACGAACCTCTGGCTGCGGGGCCTGGCCTGGCTGCACGCGTTGATCACGGCCGTCGTCGTGATCGGCACCGGGAACCACTGGATCCTCGACGTCGCCGTCGGCTGGGCCGTGGTCATCGTCGCGATGTGGCTGGTCGACCCCTACTTCCTCGACCGGCGCGAGCCGGCCGCGGTGCGGGTGCAGTTCAATGACCGCGTCGCCGGAGCGCCGACCGAGCCGATCGAGCGGCCCGCGTCCGGACCGCTGTCCGCGGCGCCTGCCGAGCGCCCCGTGCAAGGGTGCAGACCGCGGTCCGACCCCGACCGCTGAGTCAGGCCTCGCCGGCCGCGAGTCGGCTCAGCGCGGTGCGCACGAGATCGCCGTCGTACGTCGACCACATCGGCGGCAGGCTCGCCTTGAGGAAGCTGCCGTAGCGAGCCGTCGCCAGCCGCGGGTCGAGGATCGCGACCACGCCCTTGTCGGCCGTCGTCCGGATCAGGCGGCCGGTGCCCTGTGCCAGCAGCAGGGCGGCGTGGGTGGCCGCGACCTGCATGAAGCCGTTGCGGCCCTCGCGGTCGGCCGCCCGCTGCCGGGCGCTCATCAGCGGGTCGTCGGGCCGCGGGAACGGGATGCGGTCGATCAGCACCAGCTGGCAGGTCTCGCCCGGGACGTCGAGGCCCTGCCAGAGGCTGAGGGTGCCGAACAGGCAGGTGTGGGGATCGCCGACGAACTGCCGCGCCAGCTCGGGCAGCTGGGCCTCGCCCTGGGCCAGCGTGGTCAGGTGGGGAAGCCGCTCGCGGACCGCCTCGGCCGCGGTCTCGGCCGCACGCCGGGAGCTGAAGAGGCCGAGGGTACGGCCCTCGGCGGCGTCGACCAGCGAGACGATCTCGTCGAGCTGGGCCGGGCCGAGGCCGTCGCGCCCCGGCGGCGGCAGGTGGCGCGCGACGTAGAGGATCGCCTGCCGGCCGTAGTCGAACGGCGATCCGACGTCGAGGCCGACCCACGGAAGGACGTCGGGTCGGCGGGCGTCGTCGGGCTCGTCGGTGATCGGCACCGTGGCGCCGACCACCACGTCGACGCGCTCGGCGGGCTTCAGCCCGACCGAGGTGGCGAGGGCGTTGAAGTCGCCGCCGAGCATCAGGGTCGCCGAGGTCATCACCACGGTCTTGTCGGTGAGGAGCTTGTCGCGCATCGGGCCCCAGACCTCGAGCGGCGCGACGCACAGTCGCGGCGGCAGGCGATCTCCGCCCTCGGTCAGCCAGAGCACGTCGGCGTCCGACCGGGCGGCCATCCGCTCGACGGTGGCGAACACCTCCTGCACGGCCCCGCGCGCCTGGGTGCGTCCGGCGTCGGCGTCGGCGGACTCGGTCTCCTTGGGGTAGGCCGACAGGCAGGCGCGTGCGGCGTCGCGCACCAGCACGAGGGCATCGGCGAGCGCCTCGGGGACGGTGTCGAAGCGGCCCGGCTCGCAGTCACCGATCGCCGCCGCCAGCGCGTCGCCGGCGTCGGCGAGGTCGTCGGCCGCGGACGACCCCTGGTCTCCCTCGCCGACCCAGCGCCGTGAGCGCCGCGCCGCACGGTCGACCTCGGCCGCGAACAGCTCGTCCGTGGCCGCCTGCGTCACCCGGCTGACGACCTCGTGGGCCTCGTCGACCACCACCGCGTCGTAGTCGGGGATCATCGGCACCCCCTCGATCGCGTCGATCGCCAGCAGGGAGTGGTTGGTGACGATCAGGTGGGAGCGGTGGGCCTTCTCGCGCGCCTGCTCGACGAAGCACTCCTCACCGAACGGGCACCGCGCCGCGCCCAGGCAGTCGCGGTGGCTGACGCTGACCTGCCGCCACTCACGGTCGGTGTGGCGGGGCGCGTGGTCGCGCTCACCGCTCCCCTGCGCCTTGGCCTCCTGCTCGGCCCACGCCCGCAGCTCGAGCACCTTCTTCCCGAGCGACCCCTCCGGTACCTCGATCAGGGCACCCTGCTCGTCGGGCACGCCCTCGCGGATGCGGTGGAGGCAGGCGTAGTTGGAGCGCCCCTTCAGCACGGCGTACGACGCGTCCACCTCGGGGTGGGTGGCGCTCACGGCCTCGACCAGCCGCGGGATGTCGCGCTCGACGAGCTGGTGCTGCAGCGCCAGAGTGGCCGTCGCGACGACGACCCGCCGGTCGTGGAGCAGGGCGGGCACGAGGTAGGCCAGGGACTTGCCGGTGCCGGTGCCGGCCTGGACGACGAGGTGGCGCCGGTCGCTCAGCGCGTCACCGACCGCCTCGGCCATTGCGATCTGCCCGGGCCGCTCCTGGCCGCCGAGGGACTCCACCGCGGTGGCCAGCACCTCGCGGACGGGCGGTCGCTGCGGGTCGGAGGGCGCGGGCACCGCTGCACCCTATCCGCGGTCGTGGACAGTCTCGGTGTCCGTGCGAGGTCGCGGTGCACAGCGCCGGCTGGCGGGCCTCCGCCCGCTCGCCCCGCGTGTCCCCACGAACCACGCGGGCGGGCCGACCAGGGGCGGGGTACTACGACCATTGGGCGGCGTCTTCGGCCCCCGAACGCCTGCGCCGCAGGGCCACGCGCTCCTACGCTCGGTCAACGCCGAGCGCCCCGCACGGCTCCGCACCCCCCGGGAGACAGATCATGGACCTGACCACCACCGCCCGTCGCGGCAGTGCCGTCGTGGCGTCGCTCGCCGCCGCCGGCCTGCTCACCCTCGCCTCGCCCTCGAGCGTCCACGCGTCCGGAGCCCGGGACTCCGACCACGACGGGATGCCGAACCGTTGGGAGGTCGCCCACCACCTGAACCCCCACCACGCCAACGCGAAGGGCGACCCCGACCACGACGGGCTGAAGAACCTCGGGGAGTTCCGCCACGGCACGCGCCCCCACAGCAGTGACACGGACGGCGACGGCGTGGAGGACGGCGACGAGGTGCACGACGGCTGCACCTCCACCGACCCGACGGACAGCGACACCGACGACGACGGCACCGAGGACGGCCAGGAGGACACCGACGGTGACGGCATCGACGACGCCGACGACGACAACGAGGACAACTGCCAGGGCGACGACGACGAGCCCGGCAACGACCACGGCGGCGACGTCGTCGTGCACTACGTCGTCCGCTGAGCGGACAGCACCCTGACCCGCTGACATACCCCCCAGGATCGCCCGGCCGCCTCACGGTGGCCGGGCGGTCGCACGCTCAGACGGGGTACGCCGCCAGCTCGCCGGCCAGGTCGGCGTGCGCGCGACCGCGGACGACCGTGCCGTCGCCGGTGTGCTCCAGCGACGCGATCTCACCGTGCTGGTGGAGCCGGTCGAGGAGGTCGCCGCGGGCGTAGGGCACCAGCGCCTCGAACTCGACCCCGGGCCGCGGCAGGTCGGACTCGAGCAGCTCGAGCGCCTCGGGGATGCCCTCACCGGTCTTGGCGCTCACCACGACCAGGTGGGGCTCGCGCTGCCTCAGCCGGGCGATCACCATCGGGTCGGCGGCGTCGGCCTTGTTGACGACGATGATCTCGGGCACCTTGTCGGCACCGATCTCGCCGAACACCTCACGCACGGCAGCGATCTGGCCCTCGGGATCGGCGTGCGACCCGTCGACGACGTGGAGGATCAGGTCGGAGTCGGCGACCTCCTCCAGCGTCGACCGGAAGGCCTCGACCAGCTGGTGCGGCAGGTGTCGCACGAAGCCGACGGTGTCGCTCATCGTGTACACGCGGCCGTCGCTGGTCGCCGTACGACGGGTCGTGGGGTCGAGCGTGGCGAAGAGCGCGTCCTCGACCAGCACGCCCGCGCCGGTGAGACGGTTGAGCAGGCTGGACTTGCCGGCGTTGGTGTAGCCGGCGATCGCGACGCTCGGGATGTGGTGGCGCCGACGCTCCTGGCGCTTGGTGTCGCGGGTGCCCTTCATGTGGGCGAGCTCGCGACGCAGCTTGGCGATCTTGGTGTTGATGCGACGGCGGTCGGTCTCGAGCTTGGTCTCACCGGGACCACGGCCACCGATGCCCTCACCGCCGGCAGCCCGGCCACCGGCCTGGCGCGAGAGGTTGCCGCCCCAGCCGCGCAGGCGCTGCTTCATGTAGCTGAGCTGGGCCAGCTCGACCTGCGCCTGGCCCTCCTTGCTCTTGGCGTGCTGGGCGAAGATGTCGAGGATCAGCGCGGTCCGGTCGACGACCTTGACCTTCACCTGGTCCTCGAGGTTGCGCAGCTGGCTGGGGGCGAGCTCGCCGTCCATGATCACGGTGTCGGCGCCGGTGGCCCGCACGATCTCGCGGAGCCCGTCGACCTTGCCGCGGCCGATGTAGGTCGCCGGGTCGGGCTTGTTGCGGCGCTGGTAGATCGCGTCGAGCACCTCCGAGCCGGCGGTCTCGGCCAGCGCGGCGAGCTCGGCCATGGAGTTCTCGGCGTCCTCGACGGACCCGTCGGTCCAGACGCCGACCAGGATGACGCGCTCCAGCCGGAGCTGGCGGTACTCGACCTCGGAGATGTCCTCGAGCTCGGTCGACAGACCCTGCACCCGGCGCAGGGCGTACCGCTCGGCGAGGTCCTGCTCGCCCGAGGTGAGCTCGGGGTCGTCGTCGGCGTACCCGGACTCCCAGTCGCCGGCGTCGTCGTCGTCGAGGTCGTCGATCACGTCCTCGTCCCAGCCGACGGTCTCGTCGAGCTCGGTGGTGAGGGAGAAGTCGTCACGTGCGTTCGTCATATGCCGTCCAGGGTAGGTCGGCGGCGAGGCCCACGCGAACCTGTTTGCCCACGGCGTACGGCGAGGTCGTCCGCCTGAGCGGCCACGAGGGGCTCCCGTGGGGCGGACGACCCCGGGCGGGCCGGGCGACGCTAGGTTGTGCCGGTGACTCTCCCCGAGCTGCCCCAGCGGGCCCGGGTCGTCGTCGTGGGTGGCGGCGTGATCGGGTGCTCCGTTGCCTACCACCTCGCCCACGAAGGTTGGACCGACGTCGTCGTGCTCGAGCGCGACCGCCTCACCAGCGGTACGACGTGGCACGCCGCCGGCCTGATGACCTGCTTCGGCTCGACGTCCGAGACGTCGACCGGCATCCGCCTGTACTCCCGCGACCTCTATGCGCGGCTCGAGGCCGAGACCGGCGTCTCGACCGGGTTCCGGCCGGTCGGGCTGATCGAGGCCGCGGCCGACACCGATCGACTCCACGAGTACCGCCGCGTGGCGGCCTTCCAGCGCCACCTCGGCCTCGAGGTCGAGGAGATCGGGCCGAAGGAGATGTCCGACCTCTTCCCCTGGGCGAAGACCGACGACCTGCTCGCCGGCTTCCACGTCCCCGGCGACGGCCGGGTGAACCCCGTCGACCTGACCCAGTCGCTGTCGCGCGGTGCGAAGAACCTCGGTGTCCGCGTCATCGAGGGTGTGCAGGTGGTCGACGTGCTGACCCGCGACAGCGCCGTGACCGGCGTACGGGTGGCGCCCGGCTTCGGTCGCGAGCCCGGCGACACCGCCGACATCGAGTGCGAGTACGTCGTGAACTGCACCGGGATGTGGGCCCGCGAGCTGGCCGAGAAGAGCGGCGTGGTGGTCCCCAACCAGGCGGCGGAGCACTACTACCTGATCACCGACACCATCGAGGGCCTCGACCCCCACGGGCCGATCTTCGAGGACCCCGCTGCGCACGGGTACTACCGCGAGGAGGGCGGCGGGATGATGGTCGGCCTGTTCGAGCCACGCGCCGCCGCGTGGGCCGTCGACGGCATCCCGGCCACCGCCTCGTTCACCACGCTGAAGCCGGACTGGGACCGGATGACGCCGTTCCTCGAGACCGCGATGGCCCGGGTGCCGGTCACCCTCGAGGTCGGCGTCCGCACCTTCTTCTGCGGCCCCGAGTCGTTCACGCCCGACCTGGCTCCCGCGGTCGGCGAGGCGCCCGGCATCCGCAACTACTTCGTCGCCGCCGGCATGAACTCCGTCGGCGTGCTGTCGGCGGGGGGTCTCGGGCGGGTGCTCGCCCACTGGATCATCGCCGGCCTGCCCGACGTCGACGTGACCGCGTGGGACGTCGCGCGGTTCCGTGCCGACCAGCTCGAGCCGGCGTACCGGCGCGACCGCACCACCGAGATCCTCGGCACGGTGTACGCCGCCCACACGCCGGGCAAGCAGCTGCGCACCGCCCGAGACCGGCTGCTCTCGCCGGTGCACGAGCGGCTCGTCGCCAACGGCGGACTCATGCGCGAGGTGTCGGGCTGGGAGGGCGCCGACTGGTTCGCCGGGCCGGGTGTCGAGCCCGTGGCGGAGCCGACCTGGGGGCACGCGCCGTGGTTCGACCAGTGGGCTGCGGAGCACCGGACCGTGCGCGAGGGTGTCGGGCTGATGGACATGTCGTTCATGGCGAAGTTCGCCGTGTCCGGCACCGACGCGGGCGCGGTGCTCGACCACCTGTCCGCCGGCGCCGTGAACGGTGAGCCGGGCTGGATCACCTACACCCAGTGGCTCAACGACGACGGTCGCATCGAGGCCGACCTCACCGTCTCCAAGGTGACCGACGACCGGTTCCTGGTCGTCGCGTCCGACACCGCGCACGGGCACGTCCGCGGGCTGCTCGAGCGGGCGGCGCACGGCCGGGCCGTGGTCGTGAACGACGTCACCCGCGACTTCGGGCAGCTCAACCTCCAGGGCCCGCACTCCCGCGACGCGCTCGCGACCCTCACCGACGCCGACCTCTCGACCGAGGCGTGGCCGTTCCGGGGCGTCCGCGAGATCGAGGTGGCCGGCGTACCGGTGATCTGTGCGCGCATCACCTACCTCGGCGAGCTCGGCTACGAGCTCTACGTGCCGGCCGCCCGCGCCCTCCAGCTGTACGACGCGCTGGCTGCGGTCGCCGGCGTGCAGCCGGTCGGGCTCAAGGCGCTGGCGTCGCTGCGGATGGAGAAGGCCTACCGCGACTTCGGCCACGACATCGACAACACCGACTGCCCGCTCGACGTCGGCCTCGGCTTCGCGGTCGCGTGGGACACCGACTTCCGCGGCAAGGAGGCGCTGCTCGCGCGCAAGGCGTCGTTCCCGTCGACCCAGCGGTTGGTGCAGATCTGGCTGAGCGATCCCGAGCCGCTGCTCTTCCACGCCGAGCCGGTGCTGCGCGACGGCGTGGTCGTCGGCTACGTCCGCGCCGCGTCGTACGGGTGGTCGATCGGCGCGGCCGTCGGCCTGGCGTTCGTCACCTCCGACCAGCCGGTCACCAAGGACTGGCTCGACGGCGGGGCCTGGCAGGTCGACATCGCCGGGGAGAGGTACGACGCGACCGTGTCGCTCCGGCCGTGGTACGACCCGACCAGCGCACGCGTGCGGGCCTGACCGCCGCGCCCACTCGTCGTACCCGACTGGTGCGGTGGTGTTGCTACTGAGTGCGTGCTGTGCGGGCACTTCGGCGGTGATAACCCCGCGTTACAGCGGAAGCGCCGCCTACTTCGGGGGCATCCGGATGCCGCCGTCGACGCGGACGACGGCACCGTTCATGTAGGAGTTGGTGAGGCACTCGATGACCATCGAGGCCAGCTCGTCGGGGTCGCCGAGCCGCCGGGGGAACAGCACCGACTCGCCCAGCCGCGCCTTGAACTCCTCGGCCTTCTCGCCCTCGCCGTAGATGGGGGTGTCGATGAGGCCGGGCGCGACGGTGTTGACCCGTACGCCGATCGCGGCCAGGTCGCGCGCGACCGGGAGGGTCATCCCGACGATGCCGCCCTTGGACGAGGAGTACGCCGCCTGCCCGATCTGGCCGTCGAACGCCGCGACGCTCGCCATGTTGACGATCGCGCCGCGCTCGCCCGAGGCCAGCGGATCGAGGCGGCTCATCGCCGTGCCCGCGATCCGGGTGGCGTCGAAGGTGCCGATCAGGTTGATCGCGATCACCCGCTTGTAGAGCTCGAGGTCGTGCGCCGACTCGTAGGTGCCGTCGCGGCCGACTGTGCGCGCGGCCGGACCGATGCCGGCCGAGTTGACCAGGACCCGGAGCGGCGCGAGCTCGCCGGCGGCGTCGACGGCGGCGGTGATCTGGGCGGTGTCGGTCACGTCGACGTGGGCGAACGCGCCGCCCAGCTCGTCGGCCAGGGCCTGGCCCTTGTCGTCCTGCACGTCGGCGATCACGACCGTCGCCCCGGCCGCTGCGAGGCGGCGAGCGACAGCCGCACCGATGCCCGACGCGGCCCCGGTGACGAGGGCTGAGGATCCGGAGATGTCCATGCGCCGGAGCCTAGCGAGGGCGTCGTGCGCCCCACACCGCGCCATGGCGCGGTGTGGGTACCCGACCTACAGGTCGGTGGTGCCCCGCGCCACGATGACCGCCGGCCCGGTCAGGAACACGTGCCCCGCCTCGTCGCGGGAGACCTCGAGCTCGCCGCCGGGAACGTCGACCCGCCAGCGTCCGGGCCCGTCACCGGCCGCCGCGACGGCCGCGGCGCAGGCGCCCGTCCCGCACGATCGGGTCTCGCCCGAGCCGCGCTCGTGGACGCGCATCGCGAGGTGGTCGGGACCCCGTCGTACGACGAACTCGACGTTCACGCCGTCGGGATAGAGCCCCTCGTCGTACGCCGGCTCGTCGTGGAGGCGGCCGGCCTCGGCGAGGTCGTCGACCATCACCACCGCATGGGGGTTGCCCACGTCGACGTGGAGCGCGGGCCACGACCGGTCACCCACCGACACCTTGGTCTCGCCGAGGATCCGGGCAGGTCCGAGGTCGGCGGTGAAGCGGTCGCCGTCGCGGGTCACGGTCTTCACCCCGTCGCGGGTCGCGATCCGGAGCGGTCCGTCGGCACTGACCAGCCCCTCGTCGTACAGGTGCCTGGCGAAGACCCGGATGCCGTTGCCGCACATCTCCGCCAGCGAGCCGTCGGCGTTGCGGTAGTCCATGAACCACTCGGGGTCTCGACGCCGCTCGACCGACGAGGAGGGACCGAGAATCGACCGACGAGGAGGAGTCGACCGACGAGCGGGTGCGGATGACCCGCAGGACGCCGTCGCCGCCGATCCCGGCCCGCCGGTCGCAGAGCGCCCGCACCCGCTCGGCGGACAGGTCGCCGTGGACCGCGCCGTCGTGGTCGGGCAGGAGCACGAAGTCGTTCTCCGTGCCGTGTCCCTTGAGGAACGGATAGCTCACCGTTCCAGTGTCTCAGGTGAGCGGCGGAGCACGGTCAGGGACGACGCCACCGGTCGACGAGCCGCCGGAACCCACGCGGAAGGTCAGGGTCGTCGGCGGGCTCGAGGTCCGCTGCGGACACCGCGTCGACCCCGACGACCACGCCGGCCGAGCCGTCGGCCCGGACCGGCGCCAGGAGCTCGTGGTGCGGCCCGAATCGGACCGCTTGGACCTCTCTCCACAGTCCCGAGCCGAATCCAGCCTCCGGCATGGTGCCTCCTCGTCGGTCAGCCCGTTGGGGGTCAGTATGGACCTGACCGGGCGCCACGTCAGCCCCCTCAGGGCGCGCGTCGCACCACCAGGGCCGATCCGCCTCCGCGGCGGGTCGGCTCGGAGACGGCGGTCAGCAGGTGGTGGCGTCCGAACTCGATCGCCGTCGCCGCCCCGATCTCGGCCGCCGTCGTGCCCGGCGCACCCGCGGGCGTGAACGTGTAGCCGTAGGGCGCGAGCGCCGCGCCGTACTCGTCGATGAACGACTGCTCGGCGGTGATCGTCGCGGTGTTGCGGCTCGAGGCCCGCGGTGCCGCGATTGCCTGCTCGATCGTCATCCCGCGGTCGAGCCGGTCGACGAGCATCTGCAGCACCGTGGTGATGATGGTCGAGCCGCCGGGCGAGCCCAGGGCGAGGAAGGGCTTGCCGTTGCGCAGGACGATCGTCGGCGAGATCGACGAGCGCGGGCGCTTGCCGCCCTCGATGCGGTTCGGGTCGGCCGGGTCGTACACGGCGGTGAAGTCGGTGAGCTCGTTGTTGAGCAGGAAGCCGCGGCCCGGCACCACGATGCCCGAGCCCCCGGTCTGCTCGATGGTGAGCGTGTACTCGACGATGTTGCCCCAGCGGTCGGCCACGGTGAGGTTCGTCGTGTTCAGGTTCTCCGTGTCCGGCGCCGTGGAGCCGGGGTGCGATGCCGGGCTGTCGCACCGTCCGTCGTACGACGTCACGTCACCCGCCGCGACCGGGGCGGGAAGCGCCGTCGACTCGCTGATCTGGCACGCCCGCTCCGCGGCATAGCGGTCGGACAGCAGTGCGTGGAGCGGCACGTGTACGTACGCCGGGTCGCCGACGTAGGCGCCGCGATCGGCGAACGCCAGGGCGCTCGCGTCGAGGTAGTGGTGCAGGGCGTCGGCGTCCGTCATGCCGCTCAGGTGGTAGCGCTCGAGGATGTTCAGCGCCTCGCCGACGGTCGAGCCGCCGGACGACGACGGCGCCATGCCGTAGACGTCGTACCCGCGGTAGCCGACGTGGGTGGGGCGGCGGCTGAGGGTGGAGTACCGGCGCAGGTCCGACGGCTCCAGGTACCCGGTCGGCACGGGCAGCGTGGTCGAGGCCGTCTTCGGCGGATGGTGGACCACGCGGCTGATCTGGCGCCCGAGACGGCCGCCGTAGAGGTAGCCGATGCCGCGACGCGCGATGTGCCGGTACGTCGCCGCGAGGTCGGGGTTGCGGAAGATCGAGCCGACGGCGGGCGCGTCCCCACCCGGCAGGAACAGGCGCCGGGTCGAGCGGAAGGCGTCGAAGCGGACCTTGTTCTCCAACGTCTGCTGCCGGAACGTCGGGTCGACGACGAAGCCGCGCCGGGCGACGTGGATGGCCGGCCGGAAGGTCCGACCGAGCGACATCGTGCCCCAGCGGCCCAGTGCCGTCTGCCAGGTGGCCAGGGTGCCCGGCACGCCGACCGAGACACCGCTGGTGACCAGCTCGGGGGTGAAGTTGTAGGGCTGGCCGGTGGCCGGGTCGATGAACGCGTCGTGCGGCATCGACTCCGGGGCGGTCTCGCGACCGTCGATGGTGCCGATCCGGCCGGTCCTCGCGTCATAGTGGACGAAGTAGCCGCCCCCACCGATGCCCGAGCTGTAGGGCTCCGTCACGCCCAGCGTCGCGGCTGCTGCGACTGCCGCGTCGGTGGCGTTGCCGCCCTGCTTCAGGATGCGCAGCGCGGCGGCCGACGCCTCCGGGTCGACGGTGCTGACCGCGCCGCCGTAGCCGATGCTCGTCGGCGTCTTGCCGGTGTGTCTCCCCCGGTCGGGGGACGTCGACGACCCGGCCAGGGCAGGGGTGGTCGCGGTCGCGAGCAGGGTCGCGGTGAGTACGGCGGTCGCACCGAGGGCGCGACGAGACGGATGCGTCAAGGTTCCTCCCGAGAAACGGACTCCCCTCCCCGTGCCCGCCACCCGGCCAGGGCATGCGCCCGACCCTCAGTCGAGTGCGGCGACCGCCTCCAGCGCGCGCTCGACGCGGTCCGGGGCGTCCCAGGGCACCCACACCACGCGCGCGTCCTTGCGGAACCAGCTGTCCTGGCGCCGGGAGAAGCGTCGGGTGGCGGTGGTGGTCGCCTCGATCGCCCCGTCGAGGGTCGTGTCGCCGGCGAGGTACGACGCCACCTCGCGATAGCCGATCGCGGTCGACGCGGTGCGCCCCTGCGCGAGGCCGACGGCGAGGAGCCGGCGTACCTCGTCGACGAGCCCGGCCTCGAACATCGCGCGGACCCGCTGCTCGATCCGCGGGTCGAGCGTCGGCCGGTCGATGTCGACCCCGACCTGGACGGTGCGCGGGTCGTCGTACACCAGCTCGGGCAGGGACGCGCTGTAGGGCCGGCCGGTGAGGGAGACCACCTCCAGGGCCCGCACGATGCGGCGGCCGTTGTCGGGCAGGATCCGGGTAGCTGCCTCGGGGTCCGCCTCGACCAGGCGCCGGTGCAGCTCCGTCGGCCCGACGGCGGCGAGCTCGTCCTCGAGCCGGCGGCGTACGTCGGGATCGGTGCCGGGGAACTCGAACCGGTCGAGCACCGCCCGCGTGTAGAGGGCCGAGCCGCCGACGAGCACGGGCGTGTGCCCGCGGCCGCGCACCTCGGCGATCGCCGTCCGCGCCCAGCCCTGGAACTCCGCGACCGTGAGGGGCTCGGTCACGTCGAGCAGGTCGAGCAGGTGGTGGGGTATGCCCCGACGCTCGTCGACCGGTGGCTTGGCGGTACCGATGTCCATGCCCCGGTAGACCGCCATCGCGTCGGTGTTGACGATCTCTCCGTCGAGCCGCTCGGCGAGGTCGAGCGACAGGCCGGTCTTGCCCGCGGCGGTCGCGCCGACGACGGCGACGATCGGCGGATCGGCCGACTCCGGGGGCATGGAGCCAGTCTGGCAGCGGGTCGCGATCTACTGTGGGCGCATGCCCGACCTGCGCGAGGACGAGTTCGACGAGGACTTCGCCCCCGACGACGACACGCCGCCGTACTGGTTCCCCGGGAACGGCATGCCCGCGGACGCCCAGCGCATGGGGCTGACCCACCACGTGCCCGACGGTGCGCTGCTCGACTTCGCCGGCAAGCTCGACTCCCGGCGGCTGAAGCACCGGATCGTCGCCTGGGTGATGCTGGTCGTCTTCTGCATGCCGGTGTTCTTCTACATCCTGCGGCTGGTGCTCGAGGTCCTCGGCCAGGGCTAGGTTGTGGGAAGGACCCCGCTCGAGGGGGCCCACGACCCGAGGAGCGACATGGGATTCCTGGACGACGCGAAGAAGCTCGTGGACGAGCACGACGAGCAGGTCGACGCTGCCATCGAGAAGGCCGGTGACCTCGCCGACGACAAGACCGGCGGGAAGTACGCCGACCAGATCGACAAGGCCCAGGACTTCGCCGAGGAGAAGACCGGCGACGGCGACACCGCCCGCTGAGCCACCTCGAGCCGACTGCATGACCGACCGCTTCCGCGTCGTACCCGCGGCGTACGTCTTCCTGCTGCGCCCGGGCATTGACGGGGACGAGGTGTTGCTGCAGCGGCGTCAGAACACCGGCTACATGGACGACCACTGGGCCGCAGCCGCCGCCGGCCACGTCGAGCGCGGCGAGACGGCGTACGACGCCGCGCACCGCGAGGCGCAGGAGGAGATCGGCGTCTCCGGGCTGGCCCTCGAGTTCGTGACCTCGATGCAGCGCACCCAGCACGCCGACCCCATCGACGAGCGCATCGACTTCTTCTTCACCGCGCGGGCGTGGAGCGGTGAGCCGCGGATCATCGAGCCCGCCAAGTGCGCCGCGCTCGCGTGGTTCCCCCTCGCGGCGCTGCCCGACCCGGTGGTGCCCCACGAGCGCGTAGTCCTCGACGGGCTGGGTACGGGGATCGGGGGATACACGACCTTCGGGTTCTGAGCCGGGGGTCGGACGACGCGCCGCCGGCGGCGGCGGCGAAGGAGGGGGTACCTGATGACCGACATGGGCGAGCAACCCACGCCGCAGAGCGAGCCGGGCGAGCCGGCACCCGGCGGGGTCGACGCGATCGGCGACGCGCTCTATGAGACCGCACCCGTGGTCCCGGACCTCGCGTCGGCACTCCACCCCGACCTCGACGTGCCCGACGCCGTCGCGGAGGGCGAGGACACCGACGGGGGCGCTTCCAGCGACGGCGCCAGCGAGCCCGAGAAGGAGAGCCCCGCATGAGCGACGAGACCCCGCCGGAGGGCGGCCACGCCCAGGACACCGAGCTGAAGGACTCCAACCCCAACGCCGCCGGACCCGAGCGCGCGGCGGGCGGGATGGGGATCAGCAGCGAACGGGTCGGACCCACCGGTCCCGGCCAGGAGTCCACCGACGGCGAGCGAGACACCACCGAGCCGCCCCACACCGACCACGGTGGCGACCTGGTCGGCTCCGACGCGGAGTTCGTCCAGGAGCCCGAGCAGAACCCCGAGGGCGTCGAGCCCAAGGCCGACTACCCGTCGAAGGACCCCCGCAGCGACTGACCCACGCCGAGTTGTCACCTGCCGACTCGGCGCGATTTCGGTGTCTGTTTGCGCCGACTCGGCGCGATTTCGGTGTTTGTTTGTGCCGACTCGGCGTCAGGCGGGGGCGCCAACGGTGGGCATGCCGAGGCCGACGGCGGTGGACGGCTCGGAGGGAGCCGTGCGGGCCTCCCACGCGTCGCCCGAGCGCGTACGACGGTGTGCCAAGACCGGGCCGTCGGCCACGAGGTGGTGCGGGGCGGCGTACGTGATCTCGACCTCGACCACGTCACCGGGCCGGATCTCCCCACTGATCGAGCCGTCCGTGCTGGTCGACCCGCCGCCGTGGGTCGAGCCGTGGCCGCTGGCCGAGCCGCCTCGGTGGGTCGAGTCCTCCCCGTGCGTCGAGCCGTGGCCGCTGGTCGAGCCGCCCCGTGGGTCGACCCGTCGCCGCGGTCGAGCCGTCGCCGCTGGTCGAGCCTGTCGAGACCGGCGCGAAGTGGACGAGCCGGTTGTCGCGGGCCCGGCCGGTCAGGCGCTGGGTCGCGGCGTCCTTGCGTCCCTCGCCCTCGGCGACGAGGAGCTCGACGCGTGAGCCGACGAGAGCCTGGTTCTCGGCCCACGAGATCTCGTTGACCAGCTCGACCAGGCGCTCGTAGCGCTCCCGCACGACGGCGGGCGGCACCTGGTCGGGCATGGTCGCGGCGGGGGTGCCGGGCCGGATGGAGTACTGGAAGGTGAAGGCCGCGGCGAACCGTGCCTCGCGCACGACCTCGAGGGTCTGCACGAAGTCGTCCTCGGTCTCGCCGGGGAAGCCGACGATGATGTCGGTACTGATCGCGGCGTCGGGCATGGCCGCGCGGACGCGGTCGATGATGCCGAGGTACCTCTCGCGCCGGTAGGACCGCCGCATCGCGCGCAGCACCCGGTCGGAGCCCGACTGCAGCGGCATGTGCAGCTGGTGCATCACGTTCGGCGTCTCGGCCATCGCCTCGATGACGTCGTCGCTGAACTCTGCCGGGTGTGGTGAGGTGAAGCGCACCCGCTCCAGCCCCTCGACCTCACCGCAGGAACGCAACAGCTGGGAGAAGGCCCGACGGTCGCCGAACTCCACGCCGTACGCGTTGACGTTCTGCCCCAGCAGCGTGACCTCGCTGACGCCTTCACCGACCAGCGCGCGGATCTCACCCAGGATGTCGCCGGGACGGCGGTCCTTCTCCTTGCCGCGCAGGCTCGGGACGATGCAGAAGGTGCAGGTGTTGTTGCACCCGACCGACACCGAGACCCACGCGGCGTACGCCGACTCGCGACGCGTCGGCAATGTCGACGGGAAGACCTCGAGCGACTCGAGGATCTCGACCTGTGCCTCCTCCTGGACCCGCGCGCGCTCGAGCAGGGCCGGCAGGGAGCCGATGTTGTGGGTGCCGAACACGACGTCGACCCAGGGCGCCTTCGTGGTGATCGTGGCCCGGTCCTTCTGCGCCAGGCAGCCGCCCACGGCGATCTGCATTCCGGGGCGCTGCGCCTTCACCGGGGCGAGGTGACCGAGGTTGCCGTAGAGCTTGTTGTCGGCGTTCTCGCGGACGGCGCAGGTGTTGAAGACGACGACGTCGGCCTGCTCGTCAGCGGGTGCGGCGACGTAGCCCGCCTCCTCCAGCAGCCCGGTCAGGCGCTCGGAGTCGTGGACGTTCATCTGGCACCCGTAGGTACGGACCTCGTAGGTGCGGACGGGGTCGAGGACTGGGCTGCTCATGACCGCCCCAGGGTACGGGGGCTCCCCGCCTAGGGTGTACTCACCATGACCGAGGAGACCACACCGCACGGCCTGCACCGCCGCTCCCTGCTGCTCGGCGGCGCGGGATTCGGAGCCGGGATCGTGACCAGCGCCGGGCTGATCGACGTACCGGCAGCCGCCGCCGGCACCACGACGCGCATCCACTTCAAGGGGCGGTTCAGCGACCCGAAGACGCCCGACTGGCACTACCTCCCCTTCCGGGTGCCGCACGGCATCCAGGCGATCGACGTGCGCTACGACTTCCACCCGCACGACACCGGCCTCGGCTTCAGCCAGAACGTCGTCGACCTCGGCATCTTCGACCCGTCGGGCACCGGGCTCGGCAACGCCGACGGGTTCCGCGGTTGGTCGGGCGGCGCCCGCCGCCACGTGAGGCTCACGCACCGGTCGGCGACGCCGGGCTACCTCGCCGGCCCGATCACCCCGGGCCGGTGGCACGTCGTCCTGGGCCCGTTCCTGATCACGCCGCCCGGTACGCCGTGGCACGTCACGGTCACCCTCGAGCACGGCAAGCCGCTCCAGCCGGGGTTCCGCTCGCTCCACGCCCCGACGTCGGTCCCCGGCACGCCGGCGGGCTGGTACCGCGGCGACCTCCACACCCACTCGGTCTACTCCGACGGGAGGTGGACGCCGGCTCAGCTCGTGGAGCAGGCCCAGGCCAACGGGCTGGACTTCCTCGGGACCTCCGACCACAACACCAACGCCGCCACCCGGATCTTCGGGCACCACGTACCCGACGGGTTCCTGGTCGTGAGCGGTGAGGAGGTGACGACCCGCAACGGGCACTGGCTCGCGACCGGGACGAAGCCCGGCACGTGGGTCGACTGGCGCTACCGGGCCGCCGACCACAAGCTCTCCCGGTTCACCGACCTCACGCGCAGCCGCGGCGGCGTCGCGATCGCCGCTCACCCGTTCGTGCCGGTGCCCGGCACGCGGTGGGACTTCGGCACGACGTACGTCGGCATGGACGCGGTCGAGGTGTGGAACGGCCCCTGGGAGCTGTGGGACCAGAAGGCGCTGGCCGCCTGGCACACCCGGCTCGTGGCCGGGCACTTCACGCCCGCAGTGGGCAACTCCGACTCCCACCACGAGGGCCAGGACGTGGGGCTCCCGCAGACCGTGTACCGGCTCGACACTCTCTCGAGCGCGGCGATCGTGGCCGCCGTGCAGGGTGGCCACTGCTGGATCGCCGAGTCGTCCGACGTCCAGCTGACCTTCGACGGGCACGGCACCGTCACCACCACCAACACCGGCGAGTGCGGTGACACCGTGGCTCTCGCAGACGGTGAGGAGCTGGCCTGCCACCTCGACGTGACCGGCGTACCGGGCACCGTCGGTCAGCTGATCGGTGCCGGCGGTGTGCTCGCGGGAGCGGTCGCGGACGACACTGGCCACCTGGTGCTCGACGCCAGCGTCGCGTCGGGCTTCCTGCGCGCGGAGGTGCGCCGGGTCGCCACGCCGCCGGCGGACCTCACGGGGGATCTCTCGTTCGCGCCGATGGTCGCGCTCACGAACCCGATCTTCTGCTCCTGATCGATCGTTGCCGCTGGTCCGGTCGGGAGCGCTAGACCGGCCGGGGCGTCACCCAGAGCGAGATCACGCCCTCGACGACCACGGTGCCGTCGTCGCGAATCCCGCGCACCCGGACCGGAACGTCGGGGTCGTCGCCCGCCCACACCAACGGGTCGGTCTCGGCGATGCAGGTGATGTCGGACGTCGCCTTCGCGGTGTAGGAGACCTGCATCCCCTTCGGGATCCAGCGCTTGCCGGGCGGGATGCTGGCCTCGGCCAGGGCGCCCATCGCCGCCTCGAGCCCGTTGCAGAGCGCGATCGCGTGCACGGTGCCGAGGTGGTTGTGCACGCGACGGCGGTCGGGGATCACCAGCTCGACGTGGTGGGGCTCGAGCACGGTGAAGCGGGGCCTGATGCTGCCGAAGTACGGCGCGCGACGGGCGAAGAGGAACGAGAAAGCCCGCCCACCGCCCGGGACCCGGCCGGCCCACCGCCACAGGCTGAGGACGTCGATCATGGGACGGATATTACCAGCGGGTAACCTGTCGCCACCGCGAACGCGGACGCGGACGCCGCACGCCTTACGCCGTACGCCGTACGTCAGGCCAGCGACAGGAAGAGCCGCTCCATGCGCTTCACGTCGAGCTGAGCGCCGGCCTCGGGGTCGCCCGTGACGCACTGGCGCAGCCCCGACGCGATCACCGCGAACCCCGCCCGGTCGAGGGCCTTCGAGACGGCCGCGAGCTGGGTGACGATCTCCTCGCAGGAGCGCCCCTCCTCGAGCATCCGGACGATGCCGTCGAGCTGTCCGCGGGCGCGCTTGATCCGGTTGATCACCGGAGCCATCTCGTCCGCGGGCAGCTCCATCAGGAGCTCTTCTCGGTGGCTTCTGCGGCCTCGACCTCACGCCGTACGGAGTCCATGTCGAGCCCGCGGACCGCGTCGATCAGCTGCGCAAGAGCAGGCTCGGGCAGGGCGCCGGCCTGGCGGAAGACCAGGATGCCGTCGCGGAACGCCATCAGGGTGGGGATCGAGCTGATCTGCAGTGCGCCCGCGAGGCCCTGCTCGGCCTCGGTGTCGACGCTCCCGAACGCGATGTCGGGGTGGGTCTCGGAGGCCTTCTCGTAGATCGGCGCGAACATCCGGCACGGCCCGCACCAGGACGCCCAGAAGTCGACCAGGACGATGCCGTCCTGCAGCACGGCCTGCTCGAAGGACTCCTCGGTCAGGGTGAGGGTGGACATCTCGTCCCCTTTCGCTCGCGTGTGAACCATACCCCTGGGGGTGTTACTGTCCCGAACGGCGATCCCGCCCCGCGTATTCCGAGCCAGGAGCTGTCCGATGTGCCGTCCCGTCCGCTGCCGCGTCTGCGGCGGCACCACCTGGGCCGGCTGCGGCCGACACATCGCCTCGGTGCGGGCGAGCGTGCCCGACAGCCTCTGGTGCGACGGACACACCCGGGAGGAGCGGGCCGCAGCCGGCGGCGGCTGGCTCTCGCGCCTCATCGGCCGCTGACGGGCGCCGACTCCTCCAGCCAGCCGAGGATCTCGGCCGCCACGTCCTCCGGCGTGCGGTCGGTGTTGTCGATCCGCAGGTGCGGGTGCTCGGCGATCAGCGCGTCCGCGACCGAGGGCCGGTCGGTGTTCATCTGGTAGCGCTCGAGGTCGCGGACGTTTGCCTCCGACCACTCCAGGTCGCGCTTCGACTTCTTCTCCGCGAGCCGGTACGGCGTGCCGTTGCGGTCGAGGCGCGTGTCCAGCCCGGCGGACAGCTCGACCAGGGCGATCCGTCGGCCGGCGTCGACGAAGGGCCGCAGGTGCACACGCATCGCGTCCGTGTCCTCGGGCAGGTCCAGCGCCCAGACCAGGGTGAAGACGAGGTCGGTGTCGGCCGCGGCAGCCTCCTCCAGGACACGCTGCCTGAACTCTCCGAGCAGCCGGTTGAACGGCGGAGTCCCGAAGTCGAAGACGTCGAGCAGCGGCTCGATCGTGTGGTGGTTGTGGAACAGCCGGTAGCCGCTCGCGTCCGCGATCGCCCGGCCGACGGTCATCTTGCCGACGGCAGGAGGGCCGAACACGAACAGCAGGGTCATGGGCCCAGGGTCGCGGACACGGCTCCTCCGCGCGACTCAGTTGTCGAGCGGCTGGAGCACCTCGACCCGGTTGCCGTGAGGATCGCTGACGTGGAACCGCTGGTAGCCGGCGAACGTGTGGCGCTCGCCCCAGTCGACGTCACCACCGGCCGCGCTGACCGAGTCGGCGACCCGCTCGAGGTCGTCGACGACGAAGGCGGGGTGGGCCTTGCGTGCGGGTACGAACGGCTCCTCGACGCCGATGTGGAGCTCGCCGCGACCGCGCCCAGCCCGTCGTACGCACGGAACCAGGCGCCGCCGCGGCCCTGCAGGGCAACCGGCTTCTCGACCTCGGTCAGCCCGAGCCCGTCGGCGTAGAACCGGCGGGCGGCGTCCTCGCCGCCGCGCGGGCACGCGACCTGGACGTGGTGGAGCGCGATCACAGCGCTCCCCCGCCGGTCGAGCCGCTGGTACCGCCGGTCGAGCCGCTGGTACCGCTGGTCGACGTGGTGCCGCTGGTCGAGCCGCTGGTGCCGCCGGTCGACGCTGGTGCCGCCGGTCGAGCCGCTGGTGCCGCTGGTCGAGCCTGTCGAGACCTCCGCCACCACGAACACCCGCCGGAACGGCAGCACCACGCGGCCGTCCCGCTCGGGGTAGGCCCCGCGCAGGCGGCCCTTGAACTCCGCCTCGAAGCCGGACCGGAGGTCGTCGGGGAGGGCTTGCAGCGTCGGCCGGGCGCCGGTGCCGGACACCCAGGTGAAGACGGGGTCGGGTCCGGTGAGCACGTGCAGGTACGTCGTCTCCCAGGCGTCGACGCGGCAGCCCAGGGCGGCGAGGGACTCGAGGTACACGGCCGGGTCGTGGCTGCTGGGGACCGCGACGCCGCGGGTGTGGTCGGCGTACGGCGGCTCGGCCGCGAGCTCGGTCCGGATAGTGTGGCTCGGCTCGTCGAAGTTGCCCGGCACCTGGAAGGCCAGCCAGCCGCCCGGCCGGACCTTGTGCACGAGATCCGGCAGCAGGTCGAGGTGGCCCGGCACCCACTGGAGGGTCGCGTTGGAGACGAGCACGTCGACCGGGTCGGCGTCGCGCGCCCAGTCGCGCAGGTCGGCCACTGCGAACGAGATCGACGGATCGACGGAGCGGGCCTGGGCGATCATCTCCGGGCTCGAGTCGAGGCCCTCGATGTCGGCCCCGGGCCACCGGGCGCGCAGGAGGGTGGTCAGGTTGCCCGGCCCGCAGCCGAGGTCGACCACGGTCGCCGGCGCGGCCGCGCCCACGCGCGCGACCAGCTCCACGAACGGGCGGCCGCGCTCGTCGGCGTACGTCAGGTAGCGCTCGGGGTCCCAGGTGTGGGGCACGGGTCCTCCTCCAAGTGTCTTGACATCAAGATAGTCACAGTCTCCGAGGAAGTCCTCTTGATGTCAAGATTCTCGACAGGACCTAGACTGGGCTACATGCGGGACGAGGTGGACGAGCTGCTCGAGGCCTGGGGCCGCGAGCGGGGCGACCTCGACCTCGCACCCGTCGGTGTCTTCAGCCGGATCTCCAGGCTGGCTCGCAGGCTGGAGCTGGCCCGGCGCGACGCCTTCGCGACGCACGGCATCGAGCAGTGGGAGTTCGACGTGTTGGCGGCGCTGCGGCGAGCCGGCGCGCCGTACGAGCTCTCTCCCGGCCGGCTGCTCCGCGAGACCCTGGTGACCAGCGGGACCATGACCAACCGGGTCGACCGGCTGAGCGCGCGCGGGCTGGTGGAGCGGTACCCCGATCCCGACGACCGCCGCGGTGTGATCGTCCGGCTCACCGCCGAGGGGAAGACCACCGTCGACGCGGCGTTCGCCGCCCTCCTGGAGGCCGAGCGGGCGCTGCTCGACCGGCTCCCCGAACGCGACCGCACCCGCCTCGCCTCCCTCCTGCGCTCCCTCCTCGCCCCCTTCGCCGACCCGGCAGAAGCCGACGCCCCCGAGCGCTGACCCGGCACAAACAGACACCGAAAACACGCCGAGTCGGCGCAAACAGGCGTGCACAGCGCGGCGAGTCGGCGCAAACAGGCACCGAAATCACGCCGAGTCGGCAGGTGACGACTCGGCGACTACTCGAGCTCCTCGGCGGCCTCGAGCCACTCGAGCTCCAGCGACTCGCGCTCGGCCGCGACCTCGGTCAGCGCCCGCGACAGCTCGGTCAGGCGCTCGTGGTCGGCAGCATGGGCCAGCACCTCGGCGTTCAGCTCGGCCTCGCGGGCCGTGACCTGCTCCAGCTGCTTCTCCACCCGGGCCAGCGTCTTGCGCGCGGCCCGCTCCTCCGCACTGCCCGCCCGCGCCGTCGTACGCCGAGTCGGCTCGTGCCGACTCGGCGTGTTTTCCACGTCCTTTTGCGCCGACTCGGCGTCTTCTGCCTGCCTCTTTGCGCCGAGTCGGCGGGTGAGGTAGTCGTCGACCCCGCCGGGGAGCATCGAGATCTGACCGTCGTCGAGGAGGCCGTAGGTGACGTCGGTGACGCGCTCGAGGAAGTACCGGTCGTGGGAGACCACGACGAGGGTGCCCGGCCAGTCGTCGAGGAAGTCCTCCAGGACGTTCAGGGTCTCGATGTCGAGGTCGTTGGTCGGTTCGTCGAGGAGCAGCACGTTGGGCTCGGTGAGCAGCAGCCGGAGCAGCTGGAAGCGGCGCCGTTCGCCACCCGACAGGTCGCCGAGTCGAGCGGTGAGGCGGTCGCCGGTGAAGCCGAACCGCTCGAGCAGCGACGAGGCCGTCACCTCGCCGGTCGCCGTCCGGGTGACCCGGCGTACGGCCTCGACGGTCTCGAGGACACGGGCCTGCGGGTCGAGGTCGTCGAGCGCCTGGGTGAGGTGCTGCAGCGCGACCGTGCGCCCGAGCTTCACGCGCCCGGCGCCGGGCACCAGGGACCCGTCGAGCAGGGCGAGCACCGACGACTTGCCGGCGCCGTTGACCCCGACGATCCCCACGCGGTCGCCCGGCCCCAGCCGCCAGGTCGCGTGGGAGAGGAGCACCCGGTCGCCACGCCGGAGGTCGACGTCCTCGACGTCGATGACGTCCTTGCCGAGCCGCTGCGTGGCGAACCGCTGGAGCTCGAGCCGGTCTCGTGGCGGCGGCTCGTCGTCGATCAGCGCCGAGGCGGCGTCGAGGCGGAACTTCGGCTTGGACGTGCGCGCGGGCGCGCCTCGCCGGAGCCATGCGAGCTCCTTGCGGACCAGGTTGCGGCGACGCACCTCCGACGCCGCGGCCTGCCGCTGCCGCTCCGCCTTGGCGAGCACGAAGGCGGCGTACCCGCCCTCGTAGCTGTCGACCACCCCGTCGTGGACCTCCCAGGTCCGCTGGCAGACCGCGTCGAGGAACCACCGGTCGTGGGTGACCACGACCAGCGCGGACGACAGCGAGACCAGGTGCTCGGCCAGCCACGCGACGGCCTCGACGTCGAGGTGGTTGGTCGGCTCGTCGAGGACGACGAGGTCGTGCTCGTGCAGCAGCAGCTCGGCCAGGGCGCAGCGTCGGCGCTCACCGCCCGACAGCCCGATCACGGCGCGGTCGAGCTCTATCCCCGCGAGCAGCTCGGTGACGATCTCCCGCGTCCGTGGCTCCGCCGCCCAGGCATGGTCCGGCTTGCCGGCCAGGACCGCGTCGCGGACCGAGTGCGTGTCGTCGAGGGTGTCGCCCTGGTGCAGGTAGCCGATCGCCAGGCCGCGTGACCTCGTCGCCCGCCCGCTGTCCGGCGGCTCCTGCCCGGTGAGCACCTGCAGGAGCGTGGTCTTGCCGTCGCCGTTGCGACCCACGACCCCGACCCGCTCCCCCACCGCCACCCCGAGCGAGACGTCGGTCAGCAGCGGCCGGACGCCGTAGGCCTTGGAGACCCGTTCGAGGTTGACCAGGTTCCGGGTGGTGCGCTCCCCAGGACTGCTCACACCGTCACCACGTGAGCGCCGGCGACAGGCCCGTGCGCCACGAGTACGACGCGCTGGTCACCGCCGGCGGCGAGGGTCGCGGCGACCGATCGTGCATGGTCGGCGGACTCGCAGAGGAAGACGCAGGTCGGTCCGGACCCCGACAGCAGCCCGCGCAGCGCGCCGGCGTCGCCGCCTTCGACGATCAGCGCGGCGAGGTCGGGGCGCAGGTCGAGCGCGGCCTGCTCGAGGTCGTTGTGGAGGGCGGCGGCAAGCCGGCGCGGGTCACCACTCGCCAGGGCGGCCAGGATCTCGTCGGGCGGGTCCGGGACCAGCGGCGCGTCCGGCCGCACCTCGTCGTAGTGGCGATAGACCGCCGGCGTCGACATGCCCTCGTCGGACGGGACGACCACCCACCACCACGAGCCCTCGTCGGTGAGCGGTGTGACGAGCTCGCCGTGCCCCTCACCCAGGGCCGTACCACCGTGCAGGGCGAACGGCACGTCGCTCCCGAGGTCGGCAGCCAGCGTGACGAGGTCGTGGTCGGAGGTACGGAGGTCGTGCACGCGGTCGAGGGCGACCAGCGCGGCCGCCCCGTCGGCCGAGCCGCCGGCCAGCCCTCCGGCGATCGGGATGGACTTGTCGACCCGCACCTCGGCACCGATCGCGCGACCGTGCAGCGCCGCCAGCCCCGCCGCCGCGCGGTCGACGATGTTGTGGCCGGCGGGTGGCAGGTGGCTCGCGTCGATGTAGGACGCCACGTCGGTCGCGACGGTGAGCTCCTCCGCGGCGGCGACGGTGAGGTCGTCGTAGAGACTGACCGCCTGGTAGACGGTCACCAGCGTGTGGAAGCCGTCGGGGCGCTGGGCTCCGACCCCGAGCAGCAGGTTGATCTTCGCGGCCGCGCGCACGGTGACGCTCATGACAGGCGTTCCGCGATGCGCGCGAACTGCTCGACCGTCAGCGACTCGCCGCGCGCCATCGGGTCGACCCCGGCAGCGGTCAGGGCAACACTGGCCGCGTCGCCCGAGCCGGCGAGGTCGCGCAGCGCACCCCGCAGCACCTTGCGCCGATGGGCGAACGCCGCGTCGACGACCGCGAAGACCTGCTCGCGCGTCGCGGTCGTGACCGGCGGGTCCCGGCGGGTCCAGGCCACCAGGCCGGAGTCGACGTTGGGGGCCGGCCAGAACACGTTGCGGCCCACGGTCCCCGCTCGCCGCACGTCGGCGTACCAGGCGGCCTTGACGCTCGGTACGCCGTAGACCTTGGACCCGGGTGCCGCCGCCAGCCGGTCGGCGACCTCGGCCTGCACCATCACCAGCCCGCGCTCGAGGCTCGGCAGCAGGCCCAGCAGGTGCAGCAGGACGGGCACGGACACGTTGTAGGGGAGGTTGGCGACCAGCGCGGTCGGCGGCGGGCCCGGGATCGCGTCGATCCGCATGGCGTCCGCGACCACGACCTCGCACCGACCCGCCCGGTCGCCGGCGTACGACGCCAACGTCTCGGGCAGCGCTCCGGCGAGCACCGGGTCGATCTCGACCGCCACGACCCGCGACACCTCGGCGAGCAGCGCCAGGGTCAGCGACCCGAGGCCCGGCCCCACCTCCACGACCACGTCGTCGGGGCCGACTCCGGCCGCCCGGACGATGCGGCGCACGGTGTTGGCGTCGATCACGAAGTTCTGCCCGCGCTGCTTGGTCGGTCGTACGTCGAGCTCCGCAGCGAGGGCACGAACGTCCGCCGGCCCGAGGAGTCTCGGACCGGCGGACGTCATGCGCGCCAGCCTAGGGGGGTGTCAGGCCGGCGCCTCAACGGCGGCGCCACATCGTGGCCGTCTGGGGGGATCGGCCTCGGGCGCACGTGCCGCTGGGATCAGGGGTGGGTCAGCGCGGCAGCCCCAGCGAGGCCGCACAGGCCGGCCAGGCGCCGTAGCCGCCGCTGGCGTTGCGGATCTTGGTCGCGATCGCGATCTGGGTCTCCCGCGAGGCGTTGCTCGGCAGGCCGGACCCGCCGTACGCCTGCCAGGTGCCGAGCGAGAACTGGAGCCCGCCGTAGTAGCCGTTGCCGGTGTTGGTCGCCCAGTTGCCACCCGCCTCGCACTGCGCGAGACGGTCCCAGACGGTGTTGCCGCCGGCGAAGTTCGACGTCGCGACGGTCTTGGTGCCGACGCGCTCGATCTGGGCCACCGGAGAGCGCAGCACCTGCTGGCTGAGCACCGTGCGGGCCATCAGGTGGCCGTTGCGGAAGACGATGCGGTAGGTCACGTTGCGCAACCCGTCGTGCCCGGCCCGGACCACCGTGCTGTGGCCCTCGAGCATCGAGGAGTCGTCGCGCGTCACCGTGCTGTAACCGACCGTCTCGCCGGACACCTGCTTGTGCACGATCCGGACCCGGGTCAGGACGAGCCTGTCGCCGTCACCGAGCTGGTGGTGCAGGCCGGGATGGACGATGTCGTGCTTGCCGAGGGTCACGCCCAGCGCCGCCAGCGCCTGCTTGACCGTCACCGCGGGGATGTTCTGGTGCACCGGGTGCTTGCCGCCGATCACCACGGTCAGCGACTTCGGCGTGGCCACGGTGATCCGCAGACCGTCGCGGGTGATGCCGGCGCCGCGGCTGACGGACAGGTGGGCCCGATCGAAGCTGCGGTTGATCTCGTTGAGGGCTCCGCGCACGTCGGTGGCGGTCACCCAGTACGTCGAGGTCGTGCCGTCGACGTTCAGCTGCAGCGGCTTGCCGTAGCGGACCGCGATCGTGGTGCCGTCGGAGACGGGCTGGTCGATGGCGGGAGCGACCTCGTCGTGGCTCTGCAGCGTGATGCCCTGGTCCGAGAGGACCTGTCCGACCGTGTCACCGGTCGCGGTCACGTGCTCGATGTGGCCGTCCACGTTGAGGGTCACCGAGGTGCCCATGGACGCGTAGCCGACCGTGGTGCCGATCACGGCTGCCGCGGCGATCGCCACGGCGCCGACCAGCGCTGCCTTGCTCTTGCTGATGCGTGCGAGCTTCTGGCGCACAACTCTCCAGACGTCGTACTCCCCGGGCCTCGGGACGACACCTCGCGCTCTCGCACGCCTTACTCAGAGGCCGGGGGGACGGCTTCACGCAAGGGGGCCGCACACGGATGCGCAACCACGGCGCCGGTCGAAATCACCCGATCCCGGCCAACAGTCACAAGACCATACGGAGGTCTCCGCGGTCTCCCAACTCCTCGGACACCGTATGAGACGAACGTGATCGGTGTCTCGCTCTCGCGGATCTGGGGTCACGACGCGATCCACACCTGGGCCCGTTCGCACCACTCGTCACTCCCGTCACAACGACCTGGCCCGCCGCCCTACCACCCGCCGCCGAAGGCCCGCTCCGTGGTGGCGTCGATGGCCTCGCAGAGCGCCAGCAGGTCGTCGCCGCGGACCTCGGCCATGGCGCGCACGGTCACCGGCACCAGGTACGACGCGTTGGGGCGGCCGCGGTAGGGCCCGGGCGTGAGGAAGGGGGCATCGGTCTCGACCAGGACGCGGTCGATCGGCGTGATCGCCAGTGCGTCGCGCACGGGCTGGGCGTTCTTGAACGTGACGGTCCCGGCGAAGCTGAGGAAGGCGCCCCGGTCGAGACAGGCACGCGCGAAGCGCGGGTTGCCGGAGAAGCAGTGCATCACCCAGCGCTCGGGGGCGCCCTCGGCATCGAGGACGTCGAGGATCTCGTCGTGGGCGTCGCGATCGTGGATCACGAGCGTCTTGTCGAGCCGCTTCGCGAGGTCGATGTGCCGGACGAACGACTGCACCTGGGCGTCGCGCCCCTCGGGGCCGGTCCGGAAGTGGTCGAGCCCGGTCTCACCGACGGCCCGCACCTTCTCGTCCGACCTCGCAAGACGCTCGATCTCGGCCAGCGCCTCCTCGAGCCGTCCCTCGGCCGCGAGCCGGGGCGCCTCGTTGGGATGGAGGGCCACGCCCGCCACCAGGGCGTCGTGCTCGCGCGCCGCGTCGACGGCCCACTGGGCCCCGGGCAGGTCACAGCCGATCTGCACGATCCGTCGTACGCCGACCTCCGCAGCGCGCGCCAGCGCGTCGGCTGTCGGCAGCCACGCCCCGTCCTCGATGTCGAGGTGGCAGTGGTTGTCGACGACCGGGTGGGGCAGGGGCTCCGGCAGCGGCGGCCGCTCCCGGTCGCGCTGCCGCCCGTGCTGGTCCTCCACCGGCCGGCTCCGGGTCGGCTCGCTCATGCCTCCTCCTGCCCGATCTGGTGGACGGCGTCGTAGACGACCCGCTTCGGTACGCCGGCCCGCGCGGCCACGGTCTTGATCGCGTCCTTGCGCGACTCGCCCTCGCGCTCGAGGTCGCCCACCGCCACGCGCAGCGAGTCGGCGTCGGAGGCGACCGTGGTCGGGCCGGCACCGCTGACGACGATCGTGACCTCGCCGCGGACGCCCGCCCTCGGCCCAGCCCACGAGGTCGCCCAGGGGACCGCGCCGTACCTCCTCGTGCGTCTTGGTCAGCTCGCGGCACACCGCCGCCGGCCGGTCCGGGCCGAAGGCCTCCGCCAGGGCGCCCAGCGCCGCGGCCGTGCGGTGCGGCGCCTCGAAGAACACCAGGGTCCGCTCCTCGGCCGACAGCCCGGCGAGCCGACGCGCCCGCTCCCCTGCCTTGCGCGGCAGGAACCCCTCGAAGCAGAAGCGGTCGACCGGCAGACCGCTCACGGCCAACGCGGTCAGCACGGCCGACGGTCCGGGGACGGCGGTCACGACGACGCCCGCCTCGACGGCGGCGGCCACGAGGCGGTAGCCCGGGTCGGAGACGCTGGGCATCCCGGCGTCGGTCACGAGCACCACCCGGTCCCCCGCGACGAGCCGGGCGACCAGCCCCGGCGTACGGGCGGCCTCGTTGCCGTCGAAGTACGACGTGACGCGGCCCTTCACGTCGACGCCCAGGTCGGTGGCCAGCCGCGACAGGCGGCGGGTGTCCTCCGCCGCGATCACGTCGGCCCCGGCGAGCTCGGCCGCGAGCCGCGGCGGGGCGTCTGCGGCCTGACCGATGGGCGTGGCTGCGAGCACCAGGACGCCGGTCGGGGAAGCCACGTCACGATCATGTCAGCCTGGGAGAGGCACGTAGAGTGCAGCACCGTGACGACCCCAGCCACCGCGAGCCGTGCGGGCCGCCGGATGGAAGGGTTGTCCTACGACGACGACGGCAACGCCGTACCGCTGGCCGCGGAGCGCGCCCGCCGGCGCCGCTCGCTCGAGGACCCGTTCATCGGCTGGACGGCCACGATCTCGATCACGCTGCTCGGGCTGTTCCTGCGCCTGTGGAAGCTCGGCACCCCGCACGCCTTCGAGTTCGACGAGACGTACTACGCCAAGGACGCCTGGTCGCTGTGGCACTTCGGCTACGCCCGCGACTACATCGACAACGACGGCGGCGTCGCGAACAAGCACATCCTCGGTGGCCAGAGCACCGGCCTGTGGAAGCCCGACGCCTCGATGGTGGTCCATCCCGAGGTCGGCAAGTGGCTGATCGGGCTGGGCGAGAAGACGTTCGGCTTCACGCCGCTCGGCTGGCGCGTCGTACCCGCGATCGTCGGGACGCTGCTGATCCTGGTGATGATCCGGTTCGTACGCCGCCTCACCGGCTCGACCCTGCTGGGCTGCGTCGCCGGCGTGCTGGTCTGCTTCGACGGCCTCGAGTTCGTGCTCTCACGGCTCGCGCTGCTCGACATCTTCGTGGCCTTCTTCCTGCTCTGTGCAGTGCACTGCCTCGTCCTCGACCGCGACTGGTACCGCGCCAAGCTGGCGACGCTGGTCCCCGGCCAGATCGGCGACGCCGGCGACTGGGGACCGGTCAAGGCGCTGCTGTTCCGGCCGTGGCTGCTGGTCTCGGGCATCTGCTGGGGCCTGGCGTGTGGCAGCAAGTGGGAGGCCGCCTACCCGCTCGCGGCCTTCTCCCTCCTGGTCGTCGCCTGGTGCGCGGGCGCCCGCCGCTCGTTCGGGATCAGCTACTCCGGCCTGCGGGCGCTCGTGGTGGACGCGCCCTCGGCGTTCGTCCACCTCGTGCTCGTCGGCTTCGTCGTCTACGTCGCGACCTGGACCGGCTGGCTCATGCACTCGAGCCAGTACGTCGAGTACCTCTCGAACAGCCAGTACACCCACTACGTCTCCGGCGGCTCCGACTGCGGGAAGCACATCACCTTCGACAACTCCAAGCACTGGCCGACGGCCGACCAACCGGTCAAGCACGGTCTTCCGGGGCTGGTGCAGGGCCTCGACTCGCTGATGCACTACCACCGCGACGTCTACGTCTTCCACACCCACTTCCTCAACGGCTGCACCCACACCTACGCCTCGCAACCGCGCGGCTGGCTGCTGCTCAACCGGCCCGTCGGGGTCGATGCGCAGACCGGCATCAAGCCCGGCACCGACGGCTGCCAGGCACCGGCCGACAGCGACTGCCTGCGCCAGGTGCTGCTCCTCGGGACGCCCGCGCTGTGGTGGGGCGGGGTCCTGGCCATCCTCTACGCGGTGGTGATGTGGGTCGGCCGGCGCGACTGGCGGTTCGGGGTCGCGGTGGTCGGTGCGGCGTCGACCTGGCTGCCGTGGTTCCTCTACGACGGCCGCCCGATCTTCAGCTTCTACTCGATCGTCACGCTGCCGTTCCTGGTCCTGGCCATCACCCTGGCCCTCGGCCAGCTGCTCGGGACCTCGCGCGAGCCGACGCCGAGGCGGACCGTCGGCGTCGTGATCGCCGGGTCGTACGTCGTGCTGGTGATGCTGAACTTCGCGTGGTTCTGGCCGATCTACACCGACGCCCTGCTCACCCACTCCGAGTGGCTCCAACGCATCTGGTTCGCCCGCTGGATCTGACCGCTCGGCGGCGGCTACTGGTGCCCAGCGATCCCGCGCGGGACGTAGTCCGCGCCCAGGTCTGCGAGCTCGTCGTCGGTGAGCTCGAGGTCGACCGCGGCCACCGCGTCGGCGAGGTGCTCGGGCTGGGTGATCCCGACGATCGGTGAGGTCACCGCCGGCTGCGCCAGCAGCCACGCCAGCGCCACCTGCGCGGGCGCGACGCCTCGTCGTCCGGCCACGGCCAGCACCTTGTCGACGACCGTGGCGTCCTCGTCCCGGTAGAGGGACGACCCGAACTCGTCGGTCTCGGAGCGGCTGGTCCGGGTGTCCCACGGACGGGTCAGCCGGCCGCGGGCCAGCGGGCTCCACGGGATCACGCCGACACCCTGGTCCTGGCAGAGCGGGAGCATCTCCCGCTCCTCCTCGCGGTAGATCAGGTTGTAGTGGTTCTGCATGGAGACGAACGGCGTCCAGCCGTGCTTCTCGGCGACGTGCTGGGCCTTGGCGAACTGCCAGGCATACATCGAGGACGCCCCGAGGTAGCGCGCCTTGCCGGCGCGCACCACGTCGTGGAGTGCCTCCATGGTCTCCTCGATCGGCACGGTCGGGTCCCAGCGATGGATCTGGTAGAGGTCGACGTAGTCGGTCTCGAGCCGGGCGAGGCTGGCGTCGATCTCCTGCAGGATCGCCTTGCGCGACAGACCGCCCCCGTTGGGGCCCGGACGCATCCGCCCGTGGACCTTGGTGGCCAGCACCACGTCCTCCCGCGCCGCGTGCTTCCACAGCGAGCGTCCGGTGTACTCCTCGCTCGTGCCGCCCGAGTAGACGTTGGCGGTGTCGAAGACGTTGATGCCGGCGTCGAGCGCCGCCTTGATGGTCTCCTCCGCGAAGGCCTCGTCGCGCGTCCAGGGGCGGACGGCACCGCCGTCGCCCCAGCTCATGCACCCGACGGTGATCCGCGAGACCTGGAGCCCGGTGTCGCCGAGCCTCGTGTACTGCATGTGCCCTCCTCCGAGTCGGTTCCTCTCCACCCTGCCACGCGGCCCGATCCGTTGCCGTCGCGGCCGCCTGGGCGGACCCTGGAGGCCCGTTCCCGCAGCGAGAGGCCCCCACGCCATGACCCGCACCGCCGTCGCCACCACAGCCGCTCCAGCCGCTCTCGGGCCCTACAGCCAGGCGATCGTCGCCCAGGGTCTGGTCTTCTGCTCGGGCATGCCCGGCATCGACCCGCAGTCCGGCTCGGTCCCCGACGGGATCGAGGCGCAGACGGAGCAGGCGCTGACGAACCTCGGGGCCGTGTTGACCGCCGCGGGGTCGTCGTTGTCTCACCTGGTGAGGACGACGATCTTCTACAGCGACGTGGAGGACTTCGCGGCCCTCAACGCGGTCTACGAGAGGTTCATGCCGGACCCGCCGCCCGCTCGGTCGGCGCCGGCGAACGTCCGGCTCCCCCGCGGTCTGCTGGTCTCCATCGACGCCATCGCCACACTCGAGGCCTCGTGAGCAAAATCTTCATCTTCCCTGCTCAGAGCGGGTGTCGGATGAGATCCTGGGCCCTCACCGGGAACACGTCACGCGTGCGTCTGACCGACGCACGCGTGACGCCTAGCCCCCCGGCCAAGCACGTGCATTCTAACCGCGGTGCTACGTGGTGCCGAGCCCCCCAGCTCGTGACCGATCGTAGGTGTCGCCCTAGTCAGAACGGACCATGCGGCACGAATTTGCCACCAAACTTCCCCCGTTTGGCACATTTAGTGACCAGAAGTGCCTTTCATCGGTCACAATCGGCGAATGGACTCCGCTGACGCAGCGCTGCTCAAGGAGATCGACCCTGCTCAACTGGGCGATCGGCTGCGCGCTGCGCGCGTGGCCAAGGGCTGGACGCAGACTCAGCTGGCGGGAGAGCACATCTCCGTCGGCTACGTCTCCCGCATCGAGTCGGGGCAACGGCGGCCCAACGGCGCCGTCCTCGACGACATGGCCACACGCCTCGGCGTACCGGTCGACCATCTGCTCCGGGGCGTCACCGCCCGTGAGTACGACGAGATCAAGCTGACCCTCGACTTCGCCGAGCTCTCGCTCGAGTCCGGCCAGCACCTGGAGGCCGAGTCCCAGGCACGCCAGGCGGTCGATCGTGCTGTCGTCGGCGCCCAGGAGGAGCTCGCCTTCCGAGGCCGCTACCTGATCGCGCGCGCGGTCGAGGCGCAGGGCAACCTCGACGACGCCATCCTCGAGCTCGAGCCACTGGTCTTCGGACAGGGCGGCGGACTGCTCCGCGTGAAGAGCGCGATCGCTCTGAGTCGCTGCCTGCGCGAGTCCGGGGACCTCAACGCCTCGATCGAGGTCGGCGAGCGCGTGTGCAAGCAGCTCGAGGGGTCTCACCTGAGCAGTTCGGACGAGGCAGTGCAGCTCGCGGTCACGCTGGCAGCTGCGTACTTCTACCGCGGCGACACCGGACACGCGATCCGGCTGTGCCGCAAGGCGATCATCAAGGCGGAAGAGCTCGACTCTCCGGTGGCCCGTGCGTCGGCGTACTGGAACGCGAGTCTCTTCGAGGCAGAACGCGGTTCGGTCAGCAACGCCGTCCCGCTGGCCGAGCGTGCGCTCGCCCTCCTGTCGGAGGGGCAAGACTCACGCAACCTGGCCCGACTGCGTACCCAGCTCGGCACGATGCAGCTCCAGCTCGACCCGCCCGACGTACGCGAGGCGCAGCAGCACCTGACGAAGGCGGCCGAGGAGCTGGCCTGGTCGAGTGCGAGCGCGATCGAGGTCGCGCGCAACAAGGTCGAACGCGCCCGCGCCCACTTCCTCGACGGCAGCCTCTTCGAGGCCGAAGACCTTTGCGCCCAGGCGTTGTCCGTCGCCGACGGCGCGCCGCTCCTGGCTGCGGAGGCGCGCTCGCTCACCGGTCAGATCGCCGGCGCTCGGGGTGACGTCGCCGGCGCGCGCCAGGCGTACCACCAGGCAGTGTTCCTGCTGACCGGAGTCGGCGCCGACCGCGACGCCGCGCAGCTGTGGTTCGAGCTCGCCGATCTCCTTGAAGGGGTAGGCGACTCGGTCGCAGCACTCGAGGCCTACCGCAGTGCCGCGGCGTCTTCAGGACTTCGCGCGCGTCCGAAGGTTCCCGCGTCACACATCGACCACCAATCGGTGGGTCACTGACAGTCTTTCCCGCCTCATCTCGTTCAGCTCTCCAAAACTGAACGAGATGACCAACAGGTCAGATCAGCAGCAGGCTTCGCCCTTCATGTGCGTGATGACGGTCTTGCCCGAGTCCACCGAGGCAGCCGGCGACACCGCGGCCAGGCTGAGCGTCGCCACGACGGCGGTGGCGAGGGCGGCGAACTTGATCTTGGTCTGACGTGCCATGTCAAAGTCTCCCTGTGTGGTACCGGTTCCGAGCTCCGGATGAAGCATGGAGCATGCCCGGGCAAATTTGGAAGTCTTGACATTCGCTGGAGTGTCGGCGGGAGCCACTTTTCCGCGTGATTTTGGTCCCCCCAGACGCGTGATTCACGCGTGGAGAGCGCTCCCGAGGGCTGCTTTCGTAAAATCCTGATGGTTTTCGCGAATCCTCCTACGCGGCAGGCAACCCGTGTAAACTTGAGTCAACATCAGGGGGCAACCCCCCAGCCTCCCGATGGAGACCTCGCAGGCGCCAGCCCCCCAGGCCCACTTGCAAGGTCCGCGACCGGATCCGTCCGGTCGTGCCAGACCCCCCGCATTCGTGCGGGGGGTCCGTCAATTTCCGGGCAGTGTGGCCGAGGCCAATTGACCCGATCGGTCGGCGTCGATCCGCGTCTCGATCCGACGTCGCCGGCTCCGGCTGGCGCCACCCCACGCCGTACCGGGAGCCCTCCGCCCGACGCGTCCGCTGCGGTCTCCTGGAGTGCACAGTTTCATCATGTGAAGTAGGCGAACCGGTGCTTCTCATGGTGAGCTCACCATGTGAAGTGGAGGTTCACCACCTTCACATGATGAGACTGGGAGACCCTGGGCACGAGCTGCCCCGCGAGGTTCGGAGCCTCGACAGCCGGCACTAGGTGGACACCCTCCTCATGGGCCAGGGGTCGCGAGGCGACCCCTACGTACAGCCTTCGCTCGACCCCGGCCCCGCGTCGCCCGGCCGCCCACGGCGGGCCACCCGAAGGACCGACGCACGGGCGAACAGCCTGCCCCTGCTGGGATCCAGCGTCAGAGCCGAGCGCCGGCAGGGCAGTCCGCCCGCCGCCCAGGACGGAACGGTTCGCCGAGCTCGACCGACCCTGGGCGGAGTCACCCCTGGCCGAGATGGGTGGTCATCGTCTGGGGTCAGCCCACCCCGGAGAGCAGCGGGTTCTCGATCTCCTCAGCAAGGATCGTCGCCATCTCGGCGTCGCCGCGATCGCCGAGATCGGCCCCGTGGAGCATGGCGCGGACGGTCAGCTCGCGCATGCCGGTGCGCGACGACCGGTCGTGCATCTCCTCGACCCAGGCGGCCGCGCGCGGGTCGCCGTGTCGGACGCCCAGCTCGCACAGCGCGTCGAGGATGTGCACGTCGAGCCAGACGTAGGGGTCGGCCAGGCGCGTGGACCGGGCGCGCGCGTCGATCAGCCTCGCGATCGCGTCGTCGCCGTCCCCGGAAGCCTCCGCCACCAGGGCCAGGCCGCGGGCCGAGATGCCCTCCCAGCACGGGTCCCCGATCTGGCACGCCCGGGCATAGGACTGCTCCAGACACCTCGCCGAGCCGGACAGGTCGCCGGCCGCGAGGAACACCTGGCCGAGGAGTGCCTGCGGCCAGGGGCGGAACGACACCCAGTGGTCCGACTCGGTGACGGCGAGTGAGTCGCGGAGGTGTCGCTCGGCCTCGTCGAGGTCGCCACGCAGCAGTTCGAGGCGTCCGAGCATGGACAAGCCCGTAGCCCTCGCGGCGCGGCTCGTCCAGCTCGCGCGAGAGGCGGACCGACTCCTCCAGGAGGCTGACGGCGAGCGGGTAGTCGGCGCGATCGCTGGCGACCGAGCCCAGGTAGGTCATCGCCTTGACCCGCGTGGCCGGTACGTCCGACCCGTCGATCACCTGGGTCAGCCAGCGTTCGGCCCGGTCGTAGCGGGCGCGGAGGAAGTCCACGTAGCCCAGCTCCGCCCGCGCCCGCGCTGCTCCTTCCGCATCTCCGTCGGCGAGCGCGATGCGCTCGGCCTCGGTCAGGGTCGCGGCGCCTTCCTCGTCGAGGCCGCCCAGGCTGTGGACCAGCGCCTCCGCCAGCACCAGCCGGGTCTCGACCCGCAGGCTCTGCACTCCCGCGCGGTCGGCCAGCCGTACCGCCGTCTCGTACGACGCGAGACCGGCCGCGGTCGCGCCGGCGGACACCGCGGCGGTGCCTGCTTCGGTGATCGCTGCGACGGCCGTGACGTCGACGGCGTCGGTCGGGTCGGGACGCTCCCGCAAGGCGAGCTTCACGGCGGCGCCGGGCCCGACGCCCAGCTCCTGCTCGGCCGTGGCCACCCACGCGTCGTACTGCCGCTGCGCCGCCTCGTCGTCGCCGGACAGCCGGTAGAGCCTGATCAACAGGGCCTGGTGGTTCTCGTCCAGTGGACTCATCAGTGCCGCGCGGACGGCGAGCTCGCGGGCTCGGTCGAGCTGGTCGCGGGAGAGGTGTCCCAGCGCGGCCTCGTGGAGGATCGACTCCGAGGCCGAGGCCAGGCGGCGACGCTGCGAGAGCAGCCACGCCTCGAACGGAGCGGCGTTGTCGACCGTCAGTCCCTCGAGGAGCTCGGCACCGAGGCCGGCCAGGTCGACGGCGTCGCGCCAGTGCCCGTGGACGAGGACGTCGACGTCCACCCTGGTGCCGACGGGCAGCACCAGCTCGACCGGGTCGCCGTCCAGCAGGCCCCCGGGGCCGAGCCCTCGCCGGATCTCCGCCAGGCACCACCGCAGTGCCCGCAACGGGTCCTCGGCCTCCGCGAACAGCAGCGACGCCAGCTGGGCGCGGGTCGGTGGTCGCTCGGAGAGGAGCAGGTAGGTGAGGAGTGCCCAGCTCTTCCGGCTCCGGAAGCGGTACCCGCTGGCCCCGTCGATCTCGAGGGCAGGACGCCCGAGCAGCTGGACCGAGAGGCCGGCAGGAACGCTGCTCGGTCTCTCGGTCCGCATGCTCGCTCCGACGTCGTCGCCTCGCGCCGCCTGCTGCAGCGGCGCGTTCATCGGCCGGGCCGGGTGCCCGCCGGGTGCCCCGACAGCGTGTGCCACGGGGTGCGAACCCAGACTGGCACACCGGCCGCCGGCCGGCCGGGCCTCCGCTCGCGCCGGGCCTCGCGCCGGGCCTCGCGCCGGGCCAGGCGGACCTGGGCCCGAAGACGCGCATCCCGAGCAGAGGCCTGGCGCAGCGCGATCAGCTCGAGCGTCAGGTCGCCGCCTCTCACGTGCCCTCCGTGACCGTGTAGATCTCGTCGGCGACGAGGCCGTGCGCCCTTCGGTGGACCGCGTGGGCGGTCTCGGCGTCGGGTGCCTCGACCAGGCAGAAGATCTTGCCCGCCGCCTCGTCGACCCAGTAGCGCTCGTAGCTCACGCCGTAGGGAGCCTGGGTGGCGAGGTCTGCCTGATGCGCGTCCGCTACGTCGCGCGCCGAGACGCCGCCGGGGATCGTGTGTGCGTCCATGAACAGTGCCATGTCGGTGCCTTTCGATGACCGGCCCGACGCGGTTCGTCGAGCAGGACCCTCATCGCACCAAGCCCCCGTGTGACGCGGTGTGTGACAGCCGCACCCACGTCGAACGTGCGGCGCCGGACCCCCAGGGGAGCGGGCTCCTAGGTAGCGCCTCCCTGTGGGTCAGGGCGTCAGACGACGGTGACGGGGTGCCGCACCACGGCGTCGAAGAAGTAGCCGCCGTCGTTGAACGGCGTGACCAGCGGTTGCTGGCGTCCGGCGACGTCAGTGGCCCGGGCCATCACGACGTGGTCACCGCGTTCCGGTCGCCTCCACTCGTACTCCCACTGCGTCCACGCCTCGTGCCCGCAGCCGTGCCGCAGGTCGGCACGCTCCCACGTGGTGCCCCCGTCGACGCTGATGTCGACCCGGGCGATCCGACCGGCTCCGCTCCAGGATCGGCCGGTGAGCGGCAGGATGCGTCGCTGCACCAGCGCGGCGCCCCACGCCAGCTCGAACGCCGACCGCACCGGGTTGACCGTCAGGGGCGGGCTGTCGGGCGGATAGGTGGGTCCGGTCATGCGATACCACTTGGTGTTCCACGGTGAGGTCTGCTCGGTGGTGGCCACCTCGAGCGAGCCGAGCCACTTGATGCTGCCGATGCCCACCCAGCCGGGGAGGAGCAGCCGGACCGGGTAGCCGTGGTCGGGGAGCAGGTCGTGCCCGTCGGCACCCCACACGAGCAGAGCGTCGTCCAGGGCCTTCGCGATCGAGAAGGGCCGGCGTACGGGTCCGTAGTCGACACCGCCGGTGACGTAGTTGGCATCGAGACCGGTGGCCATGATCGACACGGCGCGAGGGTCGAGTCCGATCCGCCTCAGGACGGTCGAGAGGCGAACACCCTCCCACTCCACCGCCCCGACTGCGCCGAGGGTCCACTGCGTGCCGGCCGCAGGCGTGCCCTGCTGGGTCCCGAAGAAGGACCGGCCGTTGCCCGTGCACTCGTGGACCGTGGTGAGGCGGGTGCGCGGCAGACGCCGCAGGTCGGCGTAGGACAGCGACAGCGCCTGGTCGGCGGTGCGTGGCCGGCTCAGGCCGTCGCCGAAGATGTTGAGCCGGTACGTCGAGGCGTCGATGGTCGGAGTGGCGACGTGGTCGCGCACGAACAGGCGCTCCTGAGACGTCAGGTACTGGCGTGGCGACACCGAGTCCCAGCGCATCTCGGCGTTGGTGCCGAAGTCCACGAACCACTGCGGGGGCAGGGGCTTGAGGATGAACGGCGCCCCTGCGAGCGCGCGCTGGGCAAGACCGGGAACGGCGAGGAGTCCGGCCCCGACTGACGCCGCGGCCAGCAGCCCACGGCGCGTGGGACGAGCAAGCGAGTTCATGGCCGCACGTTAACACGACTAAGTTGATTGACTTAGATACTCGCCGCCTACTCCTGTTTCTCTCATGGCGGCGGTGCGGCTGGTCACGACGCGGCCTGGACCACGTAGCCGGCAGCGAGGCCGATCGCCAGGAGCCCGAGCAGCGTGCGGAGTGTCGCCTCGGGGAGTCGGGGCTGCAGCGATGCTCCGAGGTAACCCCCGCAGAGCCCACCCAGGCCACACGCCACGCCGAGCGACCAGTCCGGAGCGATCGACCCCGGGGCGTTCAGCTGGAGGACCGCGAACGTGGCGACCCCGACGACGGAGGTCACGAACGTGCTCGCGAGCGCGGCAGGAGCCACCTCGCTGACGGCCATGCCGGAGCCGACCAGCAGAGGCCCGAGGACAGACCCGCCACCGATCCCGTAGATCCCGCCCACGGTCCCCACGCCGAAGGCGGCCAGCCGGATGGTTCGTGCGCTCAGGGGCGTCCATGCCCGGCGCGTGCCGCCGCCACGGGTCGACCGGAGGATGAACACACCGGTAGGCGCGAGCACCGCGGCGGCGACGAGCTTGAACACCGTCGGGTCGTCGGCCACGTAGACCCGCAGGACCGCACCGAGGACGACCCCGGGCGCGGAGCCCCAGACGAGGTTGCGGGCCAGTGGGCCGCGCAGCTGCCCCTGACGGGAGTAGCGGACGAGCGCCCCAGGACCGGACAGCACGTTGTAGAGCAGGTTCGTCGGGGTGACCTGGGGGTTGGGCACACCGAACACGGACAGCTGCACCGGCAGGAGGAACACCGCGCCCGACACCCCGACCGGACTGGTGATGGTCGCGATCACGAATCCCGCGACGAGCCCCCACAGCTCACGCCCCACCGCCCACCTCCGTGTCGTGGGCGCATCCTGTCAGGATCTGGCTGCGAGGCCACTGCCGGCCTTGTTGTGCTTCTGGCGACACCGCCACGGTGAGGAGCCGAGATCGGACGACGCGCGGGCCGGTGATGATGTCCGGGTAGCCCCGGGCATGCTGTGCTGAGCGTTCCCCTATGACCAGGAGGTGTCGTGTCCGACTCCCGTGGAATGGTCCACGTGCCGGGCGGCCCGTTCCGCCTGGGATCCACCGATTTCTACCCCGAGGAGCAGCCCGTCGTCGACGCGGAGGTCGGCGACCTGTGGGTCGACGAGCACCCGGTGACCAACGCCGAGTTCCGGCGCTTCGTCAAGGACACCGGGTGGGTCACGGTCGCGGATCGCGACCCTGCCCCTGAGGACTTCCCAGGGGCACCGGCCGACCAGCTGGTGCCGGGTTCGCAGGTGTTCACCCCCACCGCGAGAGCCGTCCCGCTGGACGACTGGCGGCGCTGGTGGCGCTGGCAGCCGGGCGCCGACTGGCGACACCCGGAGGGCCCGGACTCGACCCTGGGCGGCCTCGAGCGGCACCCCGTGGTCCACGTCGGTTGGGAGGACGCGCGAGCCTATGCCGAGTGGGCCGACAAGAGGCTGCCCACCGAGGTCGAGTGGGAGCACGCCGCCCGTGGCGGCCTCGACCAGGCGACGTACGCCTGGGGTGACGAGTTCCTACGCCGCGGGAAGGTGATGGCCAACACCTGGCAGGGCGGCTTTCCCTACGAACGACTGCGCACCTTCAACGGCGCCGGCACCTCGCCGGTCGCGACGTTCGCACCCAACGGCTACGGGCTGTACGACGTGGCCGGCAACGTCTGGGAATGGACCAGCACGGACTGGACCGACGACCACGCGAGCGGTCCCTCACAGCCGGTTGCCCACGCGTGCTGCGGCCCGCAGCCGGTGACGGAGTCGGATCGCAAGGTCATGAAGGGCGGCTCGCACCTCTGCGCGCCCAGCTACTGCCACCGCTACCGCCCTGCGGCCCGCCAGGGGCACGGCGTCCGGTCGTCCACCAACCACCTCGGCTTCCGCTGCGTCCGAGACGGCTGATGAGCGCTCGGGATCGTTGCGCCGGCTGGCGCCCAGCGGTGGAGACAACGTCCTGTCCACGGCCCGGCCCCTCGTCGGTAGAGTCACCGAGTGCCGGGTCCCATCGACATACCCTCCGACCAGTTCGTCGTCCTCGACGGCGTCCGCTTCCACTACCTGGACTGGGGCGGCGACGGAGACCCTCTGCTTCTGCTGGCCGGTCTGGGCTGCACCGCCCACGTCTTTGCCGAGCTGGCCCCGCACCTGAGCGACCGGTTCCGAGTGCTCGCCCTGACCCGACGCGGGCACGGGCTGACCGACTCGGTCCAGAGCGGCCAGTCGCTCGACGACGCTGCCGAGGACGCGCGACGCCTGCTCGACAGCCTGGGCATCGAGCGTGCCCACGTCGCGGGACACTCGATGGGAGGAGGTGAGGTGTCAGCCCTGGCCGCCCGCCATCCCGGACGCGTTGCCAGGATCGTCTACCTCGACGGAGCCTATGACTGGGCTGACAGCCCAACCTCCGAGTGGCCCGACGAAGCAGCGAGCCCGGACCGGTACGCGTCGTACGAGGACTACGTGGACCACGTCTACTCCCTGTTCCCCGACGACCTCCGGGGACCGGCCTTCGACGCGATGCTCCGCACCTCCGTGGACACCCAGGCGGACGGGTCAGTGGTGGACACGTTCTCCGGCGCGGCTTGTGCGCCGTTCGTTCGAGCCCTGAAGACGTTCCGGCACCCCTACTCCGACATCACCGCACCCGCGCTGGCGATCTTCGCCCTCGGCGACCAGTGGCAGGGGGCCGGCGCGACGTGGCGAGCCGCTTGTCGCGACCGCTTCGCAGCGGAGACGGCGGATGCTCAGGTCATCGAGCTCCGGGCCAGCCACTACCTGTTCATCGACCGCCGTGACGACGTGCTCGTGGCGATGCGCGAGTTCCTCACGCAGCCCCTCCCGCGGTAGGAGATCGGCGGCCCCTGACGCCGATCCGCCAGGCACTCTGCGCGTGCCGCAGAAGCGTAGACTGGGGACGAGTCTCGCGAGAGGAGACCGCCATGGCGCTGGAGGTCCTCGGCGCGGTCGCGCTCCTGGTCGGCGTCTGGATCGCGGCACCGACGGCGCGGGCATTCCTCAGACGTGGCTGGAGCCCCGTGCGTCGGAACGACGCCATCGTGTTCTGGGCACAACAGTCGTCGCACCCCTGACGAGAGCCCGCCCCAGGTGCCGTGGGCATCGTGCGGTCGAGCCGGCTCGGGTCGAGCGGCGCTGGGCGCTGTAGCAGTGCGTGTCGGCGTACGCGAGCTCGCCCGCACCTGGACGCGGGCGCGGCCCATCGGACCTCAGCCGGCTGGTCCTGCGACGGGATGGACGCTTCCGACCAGTCGGTCGTAATCTGGGTAGATGACGCACCCCTTCTCGGGTGGGGAGTCAGACGCCCGCCGATGGCACCGTGGTCCTCGGGCGCCGAGCACGCTACGCACGTCCGTACGTCGAAGGCCCAGAGCCCGTTGCCGTGATACGCACGAGGTTGTGATGGCTGTTCAGAGGGAAGAGCCCACCGGCGAGATCATCGTGGAGGCTGCTGCCACCAAGATCGACGACGGATGGACCGTCGACATCGACGGTGAGCCTGGCTTCGTCGTCCGGGTCCGGTCGCTGGCCGACGTCGACGCCGCAGTCGACCAGGCTCTACGTCGACGGCGCGGGAATCGGCAACGTCCCGTGCGGGTGCACATCTACTCGTACCGGTAGGTGCACGTGCCCGACCGACCACCCGTCGATGCCGGGCGCACGCCCACCGCTACAGCTCGAACGGGTCGCCGTCCGGGTCGTCGGGCGGAGACAGGGGATCCGGGTCCGGACTGATCGGCTGGGGCGCCCCGTCCGGGGTCAGGCTCGGCCTGATCTCCGGGTCGTCCAGTGGCTCGTGCGGGGTCGATGACATGCACGTGCCGTACCCATTCCTCGACGGCTGGAACGTCTCCTGCCACGACCTCGCGGGCGATCACACCGAAGGCCTGGGGGCGGATCGGGCCAGCTCCTCGTCGGCGGTGCTCACCCTCTCACCCGGGACGTTCTCGGCCCCCGGGCATCGCGTCGTGGCGGTTCAGCCTGTCGCCACCCTTCGAGGTGACGACCCGGTCCGTTCGTCTGCTTACGTTGGAAGGCGTGCTGGCATCGCGTCGGCGCGACCGGTCTCGGCCGGTCGACCTGGAGGGAAACCAACATGTCGCACCTCGGAAGCAAGGGAAAGACCACCATCGGTGTGTCCTTGTTCGTGACACTCGCCATGACGGTCATGACGTTGCTGTTCACCGGACCATCGTCATCGGCTACACCTGTCGCGAGCCACAGCGCTCGCGCGGGAGCGTCGTCGTTGACTCGCATCGCCCATTCGCCCAAGGGCAGCGCTCGTTCGAAGATCGTGGGTGAGACCGCGAAGGGCCAGCGAGTGACCGGCTACTTCACGCCCACGGGCTTCTCCAAGCACAACGGACACCTCCGTGCCCGCGGACTCGTCAGTGGGGTGATCCACCGCAGCAACGGGACCACGCAGACCTTCAGCGCGATGCGCACCCTGCGCGTGAAGTCGATGAACGGGACCGTGCCCGGCGCATCGCGGGGCGCGGCCGCCAGCAAGGCGAACTGCGGCATCCTGCACCTCGTCCTGGCCCCGCTGGACCTGAACCTGCTCGGGCTGAAGGTTCATCTCAACAAGGTGGTGCTGAACATCGTGGCGCAGTCCGGTGCCGGACAGCTGCTGGGGAACCTCCTGTGCGCCGTGGCCGGTCTGCTCGACGGGGGCGGGACGCTCTCGCAGCTGCTGACCAAGCTCGGCCAGATCCTCGATCAGCTGCTCATGGGTCTCTGACTCCGACGAGGACACGCGTGGTGGGGCGCCGGCACGACCCGGAGTCCCACCACGTCCCCCCGTCCCGACGGGTCACTGCCCGCGGAGCGTCTCGGCGAAGGGACGACGGGCCCTCGAGGCCGGCCGGGATCGCCGTGACGTCGGGCGTGAGGATCACGGTCACGAGGACCAGGGCGGATCCAGCAGAAGTTCAACTGGCCGGCCCGAACCCGGACGGGTCCCCGGCGAGGAGCTCGGCCTGGACACGCTGGGACGCTTCCACGGAAACGGGCCGGGCGGCACGTGTCGGCGACGTCTCGAGCACGCCGCACAGTCACGTCGACGAGCACCTGTGGTCGGATCCTGCGCGGTGGCCCAAGCTCTGACGTCATGGCGTCCCACCTGTTCGACCGCATGCTTCCCACCAGCCAGCGGCGCACCGTCGACGAGCTGACCGGCGACCTCGATCTCGGGGCCGGTGACTCGCGGGCCAAGACATCTGCGTTCTGGACGATGTTGATCCTCTCGGCGGTGATCGCCTCGGCGGGAGTCATCTCGGACTCCACCGCCACCGTCATCGGAGCGATGATCATCGCGCCCCTCTCGACCCCCATCATGGGAGTCGGTCTGGGCATCGTGCGGCGCAGCACATCGATCACCCGGCGATCGGCGGTCTACACCGTCCTGGGCGCCCTCGCCGTGGTCGCGATCGGCAGCGTCTTCTCGTTGGCCGTCCCGGGCGGTGTCGACCTGCTCCATGACAGCCAGATCGCCAGCCGCACCTCGCCCGGGCTCGTCGATCTCGTCTCCGCAGTGGCCACCGGGTTGGCCGGCGCGGTGGCGTTCGCCCGCCGCGACGTCGCGGCCGTGCTGCCCGGCGTCGCCATCGCGATCTCGTTGGTTCCTCCGCTGGCCGTGGTCGGCGTCTGTCTCGGCCAGGGCGCTGTGGCGCTCGCCTTGGGCGCCCTGGTGCTGTTCGTGTCGAACTTCGTGGCGCTCGTGCTGTCCGGAAGCCTCTTGTTCACCAGTGCCGGGTACGCCGCGGAAGCCCCGGGAACCACGCAGCTGTCACGACGCCGCGCCAACCTGGCGATCGGCCTGCTGCTGGTCGTGGTCCTCGTGCCGATGGCGGCGAACACCGTCGGTGCCTACCTGGTCGACAGGTGGACCCAGCGCGTGCAGTCGACGGCCACCGCGTGGATCGGCCAGGAGTCCGGCGCCAGGATCACGTCGGTCACCGTGCATGCGAAGTCCGTCTACATCGAGGTTCAGACACCCGGAGCGCTACCGCCCACGACCGAGCTCGTGTCCGACCTGCAGGGGCAGATCCCGAACGGCATCCCCGTCATCGTCACCACGACCGTCGGGACGGAGACCCACGCAGGAGTGGTCGGCGATTCATCCGTCGAGCGATGCGGGGTGACTGCCGCGACGACGTCAGTGGGTGGAGCTGAGGGGACTCGAACCCCTGACCCTCTCATTGCGAACGAGATGCGCTACCAGCTGCGCCACAGCCCCTTGCGATGTACGACGTCGTACGACGCGAAGCGAAAGGCTAGCACCGGCCCGGACGCCCCTCCGAATCGGCTGGGAGGACGAGCGGCCGACCCCTCCAGAGGGGTCAGGAGCCGACGGCCTCGTCGCCCGGGGTCGGCTTGCGGGAGGCGCGTCGGCGTACGCGGTCGGCGGCCTCGGCCTCGCGGGCCAGGGCCGAGTCGGCCTCGGTACGGCCGGAGGTCCAGACACCGGTGGAGTCGAGGTCGATGGTGCGGACCGTGCGGCGGGCCGGAGGCTTGGAGACGTACGTCGGCAGAGTCACGGGCACCGGGTCCCAGAGACCCTCGGCCGCGGCCTCGGCGGGGACGACCTGGGCGATCGGCCCCGTGGGCGCGGTCTCGACCCCCTCGTCGAGGTCGACGTCGTCGGGATCGGCCACCGCGGCAGGCTGCCAGGCGCGCTCCTTCTTCACCATCAGCCGGCAGGCCACCAGCCAGGCGACGAGCAACGCCGCCGGGATCGCGACGTAGGACCACGCGAGGCGGCCGGCGACGCAGACGGCCGCCACCGCGAGCAGGGCCAGCAGGAGAACGGTGAGGACCCGCCGGCGGCGCTTGGTGGCGCGCGACGTGGCGAGCCGACGCGCGGCGACGAGCTCATCGGGCGAGGTGGGGGCCTCGGCACCGATGGCGCCGGGGGCGGAGGGCACGACGAGGCGGGCTCGGCGGGCGCTGACGGGCTCGCGGCGTGCGAGCACGCGCAGGCTCTGGGAGAAGCGGTCCACCGAGCGGCCCCGCACGACGTCGTCGTGGTGGCGGAGCGCCTTGGGGACGAGGTAGGCGGCCCAGGCGATGGCGAGGGCCACGAAGATGAGTCCGCTCAGGTCCACGGCCCGACACTAGGTTCGGGCGCGCGGGCGGCCGGGGAGGTCAACGGGTGTGTCGCGAAATCACTCGTGTGACTGTTGTGAAAGTCGAGCCAGCATCCCGTCAGGGCAGTCCTCGACGGTGATGGCATAGATCCGGTGGTCGCGCCAGGCGCCGTCGATGTGGAGGTAGCGGGGGGCGTAGCCGACCTCGGGGATCCCGAGCTTCTCCACGACGCGCAGCGAGTTGGAGTTCTCGGGCCGGATCGCGACCTCGATCCGATGGAGCCCGGCCGAGCGGAAGCAGTGGTCGATGACCAGGGCCACCGACGTCGGCATGACGCCGCGGCCGGCGACGTCGCGGTCGAGCCAGTAGCCGACGGAGGCGAACTGCGCCGAGCCGCGCACGATGTTGTTGACCGTCACCTGGCCGGCGAACCGTCCGTGGACGTCGATGGCGAACGGCATGCAGGAGCCGTGCCGGGCGTGGCGGTGGAGTCGCGTGACCAGGGTGCGGAAGGTCGCCGGCCGCTCGTTGCCGCCCGGCGGCACGGTCGCGTCCCAGGGAATGAGCCACGCCGCGTTCCTCCGCCGTACGGCGCGCCAGGCGCGCGCGTCGCGGTAGGCCAGCGGCCGGAGCGTGACGTCGCCGTACTGCAGCGTCACCGGCCAGCCCAGGCTCATCCGGGCTCCCGGTCAGATGGCCGCGGGACGTGGGGGGAGGTCAATGGTCGCTCCCGACGACCTGCTCGACCGCGTGGACCAGCACCGGCTCGAGCACGGCGATGGCGTCCTTCACCCCGCCTCGCGAGCCGGGGAGGTTGATCACGAGGCAGTCGCCCGCGACCCCGGCCAGCCCGCGCGAGAGCGCGGCGGTCGGGACACCCTTCGAGACGCCGTGGGCCCGGATCGCCTCGGCGATCCCGGGCACCTCGCGGTCGAGCAGCGGCCGGGTGACGTCGGGCGTGCGGTCGGTCGGGGTCAGGCCCGTGCCGCCGGTGGTGAGGACGACGCGGGCGCCGCCGGCGACGGCGGCCGCGATGGCGGCGCCGACCGGGTCGCCGTCGGGTACGACGGTGGGCGGCTCGCAGCTGAAGCCCAGACCGGTCAGGAAGTCGACGAGGAGGGGTCCGGTGGTGTCGTCGTACACGCCGGCCGCTGCGCGGTTGGAGGCCACGACGACCGTGGCCGGCAGGCTCATCGGTGACTCATCTGGTGAAGGTGCCGGACTTGCCGCCGGACTTGGCGAGGATGCGGACGTCGGTGATCACGGCCCGCTTGTCGACGGCCTTGACCATGTCGATGACGGTCAGCCCGGCGACCGCCACCGCGGTCAGGGCCTCCATCTCGACCCCGGTGCGGTCGGTCGTGCGGACCGTCGCGACGATCTCGACCGCGTCGTCGACGACCTCGAGCTCGACGGTGGCCGAGGAGATCGCGAGCGGGTGGCACAACGGGATCAGCGTCGGCGTCTGCTTCGCGCCCATGATCCCGGCCAGACGGGCGACCGCCAGTGCATCTCCCTTGGGTACGCCGTCCCCCCGCAGCAGGGCGACGACCTCGGGCGAGACGACCACGCGACCGGCGGCGACCGCCTCGCGGGCTGTGACCTCCTTGCCCGACACGTCGACCATCCGGGCCGCGCCGGACTCGTCGACGTGCGTCAGACCCTCCATCAGAACTCCTCGTCGAGCGGCAGCACGGTCACTGTCTCACCGGCGTCGACCGACGTCACGGACTCGGGCACCACGATCAGCGCGTCGGACTCCGCGAGGTCGCCGATCATGTGCGAGCCCTGGCTGCCGACGGGCGTGACCGCGAGGTGGCCGTCGACCACCGACAGCGTGCCGCGCGCGAACTGGCGCCTGCCGTCGGGCGAGGGCAGACGGTGGGTGATCACGGCCTCGGCCTCGGGTCGGACGTAGGGCCGGCGCCCCATCAGCTTGCGGATCGCCGGCAGGACGAACTGCTCGAAGGAGATGTACGACGACACCGGGTTGCCGGGCAGCGTCACGATCGGCACCTCGTCGTCACCGATCGTGCCGAAGCCCTGGGGCTTGCCGGGCTGCATGGCGACGCCGCCGAACCACACCGTCCCGAGCGGCGCGAGGGCCTCCTTCACCACGTCGTAGTCGCCCATCGACACCCCGCCGCTGGTCACGACGAGGTCGGCACGGACGAGCTGGTCGGAGAGTGCGTCCATGAAGGCGCGCGGCTGGTCGGAGACGATCCCGACCCGGTAGGCGATGGCCCCGGCCTGACGGGCCGCGGCGGCGAGCAGGAAGCTGTTGCCGTCGTAGATCGAGTCGTGGCCCAGGGTCGTGCCGGGCTCGCGGAGCTCGGAGCCGGTGGAGATGACGACCACGCGGGGGCGCGGCCTGGAGCGGACCGAGGCTCGCCCTACGGCGGCCAGCAGCCCGAGGTGTCGGGGGCCGAGGACAGTGCCCTGCTCGACGAGCAGGTCACCGACCGTCACGTCCTGGCCGGCCGGGCGGACGTGCTGCCCCAGCTCGGGGGCGCGGGAGATGATGACCTGCGCGACGCCGCGGTCGGTCCACTCGTAGGGCACCACCGAGTCGGCTCCGGCCGGCACGGGCGCGCCGGTCATGATCTTGACCGCCGTGCCGGGCGACATCGCGAGCAGCGAGGCCTGGCCGGCCCCGATCTCGCCGACCACGGGGAGGTGCACCGGCGACTCCTCGGTGGCCCCGGCCACATCGGCGTGGCAGACGGCGTACCCGTCCATCGCCGAGTTGTCGAAGCCGGGCAGGGCGACCTCGGCGTGGACGTCCTCGGCCGCCGAGAGACCGAACGCCTCCATCAACGGCTGGTCGAACGCGGGCAGGGGGGTGATCGCCGAGAGGACGCGGTCGCGGTGCTCCTCGACTGTGGCCAGCGGAGGGACGGGCGAGTCAGTCATGCTCCAAGACGCTACCGGGCGGGACCCGGTCGGCTGCGGGCGTCTCCAGTGCGACCTCGCCGACGACCTTCACCTTGCGGCCGAAGGTCCAGTCCCCGGTCACCCTGAACGACGTGGCCTCGCGCAGCGAAGGGGCGCCGTCGGGGAAGCGTCGCTCGAAGTCGGGCACGAGCTTGTAGTACGCCGAGTCCAGGTCGACGTAGGGCAACGGGTCGGCGACCGGGTCGAGGACGAAGTCGGGGCCCACGTCGTAGACGTCGGAGCGCAGCACGAGCAGGTCGTTGGTGGTCTTGACCGGGACGAAGCGGTCGCGGCCGACCTCGATGGTGCGGGCCCCCTCGAAGACCTCGATCGCGGCGCCCATCGCGGTCTCGATCTGGATCACCTCGGGGGTGGACGGGTCGGACGGGTCGACGTTCTTGACGTTGCGGATCAGCGGCAGACCGAGGATCCCGTTGCGGGCGTCGAGCGCCTGGGTCATCGCCTCGAGGTCGAACCAGAGGTTGTTGGTCGAGCAGAACCGGTGGCGGTCGAGGTCGGCCAGGGCCTTCTGGTCCTCCGGCGAGGTCTGGGCGGTCTCCCGCAGGACGATCCGGCCGTCGGACTTGCGGCGGGCGAAGTGACCCCCCTTGCGGTCGGAGGCGGTACGGCGTACGGCCTCGATCGCGAAGGGTGCCCCGGTGGCGGCGAACCAGCCGGCGAGGGTCGCGTCAGGGACCGCGCCGAGGTTGTCGGAGTTGGAGACGAACACCCGCTCGTACCCCTGGTCGACGAGCGTCTGGAGCAGGCCCGTGCCGCGCAGGGCGGTGTAGAGGTCGCCGTGGCCGGGCGGGCACCACTCGAGGTCGGGGTTGCGCGGGAAGCTGACCGGCGTCAGGTCGTCGGCGAGCAGCTTCGGCTCGCGGTTCTGCAGGAACTCGATCGGCAGGCCCTCGACCGGCAGGTCGGCGTAGCGGGCCAGGGCGTCCATGGTGTCGGTCGACGTACGGAAGCTGTTCATGAAGATCAGCGGCAGGGGTGCGTCGTGGGTGCGGCGCAGGTGGAGCACCTGGCGGGCGATCACGTCGAGGAACGACCAGCCCTTGCGGACGCAGAGGAGGCTCTTCGCGCGGTCCATGCCCATCGAGGTGCCGAGTCCGCCGTTGAGCTTGATGACGGCCGTCTTCCGGAGCGCCGCCGAGGCCGCCTCGTCGTCGATCTCGACGTCGGCCAGCGACTCCATGTCGAGCGGGTCGATCGTGGACTCGCGGATCAGGCCCGTCTCACCGTGCTCGAGGAGGCGGTAGTAGTGGGCGAAGGTGTCGATGGCGACGGGGTCGATCCCGGCGTCCGACATCTTGGCCCGGGCACGGTCGAGTCCGGCGCTGCTCATGACTTCGATCGTAGGCTTGCGGGGTGCCCCCACCGCAATCCCGATCCGGCAGCGGATCCGCCTCCGCCGCCGCTGTGGCGAAGATCGCGCTGCGCGACCGGCTCCGCACCTCGCGACACCGTCGCCCCCTGGTCGAGGTGGTCGAGGCCGGACGAGGCCTGGCCGAGGTGGTGACGGCCCGGCCGGAGGTACGACGCGCGGCCACGGTGGCGGCGTACGTCTCGATCGGGAGCGAGCCCGGCACCGGCACTCTGCTCGACGCCCTGTCCGGTCTGGGCAAGCGGGTGATCCTGCCGTCGGTGCAGCCCGACATGGACCTCGACTGGGGCACCTGGCGCGGTGCGACCGCGCTGGCACCGGCGCGGATGGGGCTGCTGGAGCCCGTCGACCGACTGGGACGCGACGCGGTCGCGACGGCCGACGTGGTCCTCGTGCCGGGGCTCGCCGTCTCCCCCTCGGGCGACCGACTCGGTCAGGGCGGCGGCTGCTACGACCGCGCGCTCGGCCGGATCCCGGTCGGCACGCCCGTGGTGGTCTGCCTCTACGACGACGAGGTCGGGCTCGACGTACCCGTCGACGACCACGACCGGCCCGTCACCGCGGCCGTCACCCCCACCCGCTGGATCTCCCTCCGCTGACCCCTCCTCCCGGGTCCGAACCTGGGTGGAACGAGGGATAGTCCCCGACGTTGTGGCTGTGGAGAACGCCGTAATGGCAGCCAGAACGTCGGGGACTACCTCCTTCGGACCATCCCTGCGGGAGGGGAGGCACCCGGTCGGCGGGCCGTCGACGGCCGGTCCGGTCGTGCTCGGAGGCATGCCCTGGCACGGTGCCGTACCATTGGCAGTCGCCGGCAGCGAGTGCCAGCCCCCCGTGACCAGCACGACCCGAGGACAGAGCGCGTTGCCCACCTACCAGTACCGCTGCACCGAGTGCGACCACGAGTTCGAGGAGTTCCAGAGCTTCACCGACGACGCCCTCACGGTCTGCCCCGTCTGCGGGGGCCGGCTGCGCAAGGTGTTCAACGCCGTGGGCGTGGTGTTCAAGGGCTCGGGCTTCTACCGCACCGACAGCCGTACGTCGGGTGCTGCGACGGCAGGCTCGTCCTCCACGAGCGGGTCGGGTGAGTCCGCCACGTCTGACTCGCCGAAGTCCGGTTCCGGCAGCTCGACGTCCGACTCCTCGACCTCCACGTCGGGAGCCGGTGCGTCCTCGAGCACCTCCTCGACCACGTCCACCACCGCCGGGACGTCGAGCTCCAGCTGACCCTGTGGAGAGGCGCGGCGCACCGGCGCCGGCGCCCCTACGGTCGGGGCATGACCCCGGGCTCTCCCCTGTTTCCCGCCGGCCGACGTGAGCGCCTGCGCCGCGGTCTACGACGGACCGTGCTCGCCCGGCGGCGCCCTCTCGCCGCGGCCTGCGCCGGCGTCGCCGTGCTCGCCGTGATCCAGGCTGCCCGCCCGGCGCCCGTGGCGACCGTCCCCGTCCGGGTGGCCGCCCACGACCTCGCCTCCGGCACGGTCCTCTCGGACGACGACCTCGTCGTCCGCCGCTTCCCGGCCGGCCTCGCCCCGCCGGGATCGGTCGGCCGTGCCGTGGGCCGCACCCTCGCCGCGCCCGTCCGGGCCGGTGAGCCCGTGACCGACGTGCGGCTCGTCGCACCGTCGCTCGTGTCCGGCTACCCCGGACGGGTGGCGCTCCCGGTCCGCGTGGCCGACGCCGACGCCGTCGCCCTGCTGCAGGTCGGCGACCGGGTGAGCCTGGTGGCCGCCGATCCGCGCCGGGGTACGGCGTCCTACGTCGCCATCGACGTGCCGGTGCTCGCGCTCCCGCGTCCCGACCCCGAGGCGGGGAGTCGGCCCGGCTGCCGGGCCGGCTCGTCGTGGTCGGGTCGCTCCCGGCCGACGTCGACCACATCGCGGGCGCGGCGGCGACCGACCTCCTCAGCCTCGTCATTTCGGGTTAGCGTGGCCGACGTCCCGACCGTCTAGGCCGTCTTCGGGTCGGCCACGAGGAGCAGCATCCATGACCGGGTTCAAGAACTTCATCCTGCGCGGCAACCTCGTCGAGCTCGCCGTCGCCCTGATCATGGCGCTGGCGTTCGCCGCCGTGGTGAAGGCGACTGTCGACCTCCTGATGGGCATCATCGGCAAGGCCGGCGGCCATCCCGACTTCAGCAGCTACCAGCCGGGTGGGCTGCTGATCGGCGTCTGGATCACGGCCGTGATCTCGTTCCTGATCACAGCGGCCGTCGTCTACTACGTGATCGTGAAGCCCTACACGGTGGCCAAGGAGCGCTACTTCCCCAGCCCCGAGCCCGGCACGCCGGAGGACGTCAAGCTCCTGCAGGAGATCCGCGACCTGCTCGTCCAGCAGAGCGGTGGCTCCACCGCCACGGTCACCCCGCCGACCCCCTGACAGCCTTCGCGAGGTCCGGTCGGGTCATCCGGCCGGGCCTTGTCTCGTCAGCCGTGGTGGGGCGGGACCTGCGAGCGGAGCCAGCGGTCGCCGGCATCCTCGTCCGACGCCTCGGCGGCCGTCTCGGGGGCGCGCTCGTCTGACGTCGTCTCGGGCAGGACGTCGCCGAACACTGCAGCCAGGCGGCGACGCCGCTGCCACTCCGGCTCGGCCTCGTGCTGCGAGGCCGGCTCGTCGTCGTACGGCGTCTGCTCGGGCATCACGCGCAGAGGCCGTTGGCGAGGTTCTCCTGCGCTGCCTGCTGCTCCGCCTCGCTGTTGCTCGGCTTGTTCCCGGGCTTGTTGTGGGTCACGCCCGGGATGTGGTGGGCGTTGATCGACCCGTTGAGCAGCGACTTGGGGAGCACCTTGTCCTGGGCGATGTCCTTCCACAGCTGGCTCGCCGTGGGCGCCCAGATCACGCGGTTGGGATCGCTGGGGTCGGCCTCCCACGGCGTGGTGACGAACTGGACCTTGTCGAGCCCGATGTGGCGGAACTGGTAGCCGAGCCCGACCAGCTTGGCGATGCTCTTCAGACCCGGGTCGACGGTGAGCGACTTGGTCGCCGCGTCGAGGAACTTGGTCAGGTGGATCGGGTTGGCCAGGGTGTTCGCGCTCACGGCCGCGTGGGCCATCGAGGCGATGAACGCCTGCTGGCGCTTCATCCGGCCGATGTCGGAGCCGTTGCCGAGGTCGTGACGCTCGCGGACGTAGTTGAGAGCCTGGGTGCCGCTGAACTTGTGGGTGCCGGCGGGCAGCGTGATGTGGCCGATGGTGTCGTTCACGGCGTGCGGCAGGCAGACGTCGACCCCGCCGATGGCGTCGACCATCGACTTGAAGCCGGCGAAGTCGACGACGATGAAGTGGTCGACCGGGACGTGGGTGAGCGCCTGGAACTGCTCGATCGTGCAGGCCGGGCCACCGATGTTGAAGGCGTCGTTCCACATGGCGCCGGTCGTGGCCGGCGAGATCTCCTTGCCGGCGTTGTCGTAGCAGGCAGCGCGGTTCACGATCGAGTCGCGCGGGATGCTGACGCCGTAGGCACGCCGACGGTCACCGGAGAGGTGGAGCAGGATCGTGGTGTCCGACCGCTTGCCGATCCCCGTCAGGTTGTCGATGTGGTCACCCGGTGCATCGCGGTTGTCGGACCCCATGACCAGGATGTTGATCGGGCCGGAGGGACCGGTCGGCACCTGGTGGGTCGGGTTGTTCTTGATCGCGTTGCTGACGTCGAGGACGTTGAGGTTCGAGTTGTAGTGCCGGTAGAGGAAGACCACGCTCAGACCGGTCACCAGCGCGATCACGACCATGGTCGCGGCCACGACCTTGCCGACGGTGTGGTGGACCTTGACCTTGCCCTTGCGCTTGCCTCCGGCCGCGGCGTCGCCGGTCGACCCGGCGTCGGGTGGCACAGCAGACATCGATCAGACCTCGGAGATAGGAACCAGCCGGCCGGGGCGCGACCGGACTGCCCCGAACCTACGGGGCGTGACCAAATTGTGACCGCGAGGTGGCCGGGAGACAATTCCTCGACCGACGCAGAGGCCCGGCTCGCCGAGATGACGTGGGCGCCGCGTCAAGTCAGACTGTGCGGATGCGACGTGCCTTCTCCCTCATCCTCCCCGTCTCGTTCCTCCTCGCCGCCGCCTGCTCCTCGGCGTCGTCGACGCCGCAGAAGGCACACCTCGCGCAGGGGAACGCGCCCGCCTCGGCGGCCGCCTCCGCGGCCGCCTTCACCCCGTGGTGGACCTACCACCGCACGCCCGACCGGGCCGGCCACGCCACGAGCCCCGTGGGCGGCCCGCTGAAGCGTGCCTGGGCCAAGAACCTCGGCGCGGCGGTGTACGGCGAGCCGCTCGTCGTCGGCACGACACTGATCGTCGCGACGGAGCGCAACCAGGTCTTCGGCCTGAACGCGAGCACCGGGCACGTCCGCTGGCGCACCGGTCTCGGCGCGCCCCAGCCGCTCCGCGGGCTCCCCTGCGGCAACATCGACCCACTCGGCATCACCGGCACCCCGGCCTACGACCCGAAGACGGGCTCGGTGTTCCTCGTCGCGGAGACCGTGGGCGGACATCACACGCTGTGGTCCCTCGATGCGGCCACCGGGCATCGACGCTGGCACACGTCGCTCGACGTGCTCCCCCATCGCAACCGCAAGGCCGAGCAGGAGCGGTCTGCCGTGCTGGTCGCGCAGAACCGGGTCATCGTGTCCTTCGGAGGACTCGCCGGCGACTGCGACAACTACGTCGGCTACGTGACCTCCACCCCGACGACCGGCCAGGGAAAGACCTACCACTACGCCGTGCCGACCGCCCGGGAGGCCGGGATGTGGGCGCCGCCCGGGCCCGTGCTCGGCCGCAACGGCCACGTGTACGTCGCGAGCGGCAACGGCGCGGAGCTCCGCGGACGCTGGGACAAGAGCGACTCGGTCACCGAGCTCGGAGCCAAGAGACTGCACCGCCTCTCGATCTTCGCCCCCAGGACCTGGCGTGACGACAACGTCAAGGACCTCGACCTGGGTTCGTCGTCCCCGGTCTCGATCCCTGGCCTCCACCGGATGGTGATCGCGGGCAAACGGGGCGTGGTCTACCTGCTCCCCGAGCACCTGCGCGGGGTCGGGTCTGCGATCCGGAAGCTCGCCGGCTGCTCCTCCTTCTCGGGCTACGCGGTCACGGGCCGGACGGTGCTGATGCCCTGCCTGTTCGAGTACCGGGTCCGCGCGCTGCGGGTCGGCTCGAGGTCACTGCACTGGGCCTGGACCGCCGAGGGTCTCTTCGGCTCGCCGGTCATCGCGGGCAAGCGCGTCTACCTGGCCGACCGCAACTCCGGTGACCTCGTCGTGCTGCGACTCGACAACGGCCACCGGGTGCAGCGCATCCATGCCGGGAACCTGACCCACTTCCCGTCGCAGGTCGTCGACGGCGGCTTCGTCTTCGTCCCCACCCTGAGCGGCATCACCGCGTTCCGCGGCTGACAGGGCGACCGGCAACCCGACAAACCCTGGCTTCGGCGGCTGCCGACTAGCCCGCGCCGGCGGCCAGCACGGTGGATGACGTCGGGCGAGAACGGTTGTGCAGCACGAGCTTGATGAGCTCCTCGACGGCGAGGAGTGTGGCGGCGAGGGCGACGCAGATCCCCCACTGTCGGCCGGTCAGACTGCCGGTGCCCACGATGCGCTCGAGGATGCCGATGGTGGTGACGGCGATGATCGCGAGCAGGGACACGGCGTACCGGCGGAGCTGGGCTGCTGCCGGGATCGCGTCTCGGTCGAAGATCGTGTTGACCTGGTCGCGGGACAGCAGACCGGCAACCACGTGGAAGAGCGACAACGTGGTGAGGAGCATCGTGGCTGCGACGACGGCGCCGTCCTGGTCGTGGCCGATCTGGTAGGCCACCAGCGATCCGACGGTCATGACGGCCCCTTGGACGCAGATCCGGATCCAGTTGGGGCGGGACAGGACGGGCGCACCGACGGGGCGCGGAGGTCGGGACATCAGGCCCTTGGTGGGCTGGTCGAAGCCCAGCGCGATGGCGATGGGGATGTCGACGATCATGTTGAGCCAGAGGATCTGCAGCGGGTTCAACGGCACGCCGCCGGCGATCCCGAAGATGCCGGCGCCCAGGAAGATCGCGATGTAGGCGACCAGGGTCGACATCTGGAACCGCAGGTACTTCACGAGGTTGTCGTAGAGGGTGCGGCCGTAGGAGACGGCGTTCACGATGGTGGCGAAGTTGTCGTCGGTCAGGATCATGACCGCGGCCTCCTTGGAGACCTCGGTGCCGGTGATGCCCATCGCGACGCCGATGTCGGCGGCCTTGAGTGCGGGGGCGTCGTTGACGCCGTCCCCGGTCATGGAGACGACGTTGCCCTTGCGCTTGAGCAGCTGCACCAGCCGGATCTTGTCCTCGGGAGCGACGCGCGCCACCACGCCGATGTTGTCCAGGTCGGCCACGAGCTCGTCGTCGGACATCGCAGCGAACTCCGTGCCGGTCAGCGCACGGCCTTCGATGCCCAGCTCCTTGGCGATCGCGGCCGCGGTGGTGGCGTGGTCTCCGGTGATCATGCGGACCTGGATACCGGCCGAGTGGCACTCGGCGATGGCAGCCTTCGCCTCGGGGCGGGGCGGATCGACGATCCCGACCATCGCCAACAGGGTCAGGTCGGTGACCGAAGGAAGGAGGTCCACGTCCGCCCGGAACGTCGCGGGGTCGAAGTCGCGCTGCGCGACCACCATCACCCGCTGGCCGGAGTCGGCCATCCGGTCGTTGGCGTCCAGCGCCAGGTGGCGGTTCTCGTCGGTGACCGGCACCAGGGCGCCGTCGGGCGAGCGGTAGCTCCCCCCTCGGTCGATGAGGACATCGGGAGCCCCCTTCACGTAGCACCGCACGACGGGCGCTCCGTCCGTCCCGGTCACCTCGTGGAAGGTGGCCATGAACTTGTACTCGGAGTCGAACGGCACCTCCGCGATCCGCGGGAAGGTCGCCCGCGTCTCGTCGACGTCCAGGCCGCCCTTGGCCCCCAGCACGATGAGCGCGCCCTCGGTCGGATCGCCGATGAGGCTCTCGCCGTCGAGCACGGCGTCCGCACACAGGATCATCGGGAGCAGGTAGGGATCGAGGTCGATGTGCGACCCGCCGACGTGCTTGATCTCGCCGGTGGTGCCATAGCCCTCGCCGGTGACGGCGAACCGGTTGAGGCCGGGGATCGCCAGCTCCCGGGCCGTCATCTTGTTCAAGGTCAAGGTGCCGGTCTTGTCGGAGCAGATCGCCGACGTCGAGCCCAGCGTCTCCACCGCGGGCAGCCGCTTGACGATGGCGTTGCGGCGGGCGATCTCCCGTGTCCCCATCGAGAGCAACGCCGTCACGACAGCGGGCAGGCCGGTCGGGATGGCCGCGACCGCGAGCGCGACGCCGGTGATGAAGAGGGTGTCGAACGACTCACCGCGCAGGAGTCCGAGCAGGATCACCAGGACGAGTGCGATCCCCGCGATCACGGCGATGATCTTGGAGAGCCCGTCGAGCTGCTTCTGCAGCGGGGTCTTGTCGGTCTCGGTGTTCGCGAGCAGATCGGCGATGTGCCCGATCTCGGTGTCCATCCCGGTAGCGGTGACGATCACCTCACCACGGCCCCGGGTGACAGCGGTGTTCATGTAGGCCATGCAGGTCCGGTCACCCAGCGGTACGTCGTCACCCGGCACCGGAGCGGTCGACTTGCCCACCGGCAGGCTCTCCCCGGTGAGCGCGGCCTCCTCGATCTCGAGCGTCGCGGCCACACAGATCCGGCCGTCCGCCGGCATCCGGTTCCCGGCCTCCACCAGCACGACGTCCCCGGGCACGAGGTCCCCGGCATCGACCTCGATGGCCTGGCCGTCGCGTCGTACCCGGGCGATCGTCTTCATCATCTGCGCCAGCGCCTTGACGCTCTCCTCCGCCTTCGCCTCCTGACGGAGCCCGATCACGGCGTTGAAGAGCGTGAGCCCGGCCAGCACGATCGTCGTGCCCCACTCTCCGGTCACGACCAGGTTGATGACGGCCGCAGCCAGCAGCACGATCTGCATGAAGTCCCGGTACTGGCGCACGAAGGCCTCGAAGCCGGACTCCGTCTTGCTGGCGGCCAGACGATTCGCGCCGTGCGACTGCAGCCGGCGCGCCGCCTCGGACTGGCTCAATCCCACCGCGGGGTCCACGCCCAGCAGCTCGGCGACCGCGCGTGCCTCGGCGCCCGCGATCGGCGCATCCGGCCTCAGGTCCGTCTCCGACACACACCCTCCCGTCGGCCGCCGGGGCCAGACCGCACCGGTCTTCCGGGCCGAGCGCGCCGCTGACGACACTTCTCCGGCCGCGCGAACGCGGGCATCACCCGCGGCGGGTGAATCACGGTGCACCGAGGGTCTCCGGCCGCCCACGGTGTGGCGCCGGCCGTTCGCCTCGCGGTCCGTGGCATCCCCTCGCTACGACGTCGGCCCCCGGCTAGCATGAGCCGGGCACGGGTCGTGGGCGCCTCTGACCAGGGCCATCTCGAAGCAGGAGGGTCGTTCATGTCGGAGCAGAACGTCGGTCCCATCGACTACCTGGCCCTGGAGTTCCCGCAGGCCAAGGTCACCGGTCAGGGCATGCAGATCCTGCTCGACCTCGTCGACCGGGGCATCATCCGCATCCTCGACCTGCGGTTCGTGGTTCGCGACGCGGACGGCTCGTTCACCGCGGTCGCGGTGACCGATCTCGACGGCGACGGGACCCTGGATCTGGCCGTGTTCGAGGGTGTCGAGTCGGGGCTCCTCGACGACGACGACCTCGCCCAGGCGGCCTCCCTGATCGCACCCGGGAGCGCAGCGGGCCTGCTCGTCTACGAGAACACGTGGGCGGGTCCGTTCGTGGCGGCGATGCGGAGCGCGGGAGGCGAGGTGCTCGCCAGCGGCCGGATCCCGGCGACCGACGTGATCGCGATGCTCGACGAGCTCGACTCGGCCGGGTCCTGAGACACCACCACAGAGAGGTCACGAACATGGGACTCATCGGAGGGATGGCCCGGACCGCCGTGGTTGCGGGCACCGCAACGGCAGTGTCCAACCGGGTCTCGCGGCGTCAAGCCGGTCGCTGGGCCGCGCAGGAGCAGCAGCAGGCCTACGCCGCGCCACCCCAGTACGCCGCGCCGCCGCCCCAGTACGCTCCGCCACCGCCCGCAGTACCGAGTGCCGACGACACGCTGACACAGCTGCAGAAGCTCGGCGAGCTCAAGGCTGCCGGGGTGCTGACCGAGGCAGAGTTCGCGGCCCAGAAGGCCAAGATCCTCGCCGGGTGACCCGACGGTCGCCGGCGATCCCGTGGGACGCCACCGGGTGGAGTCGCGCCTCGGACCCGGGCCTACAGTCGACAGCATGAGTGGGCAGAAGAAGACCTGGGCAGATCTCACCCCGGCACAGCGTGCCGCGATCATCGCGGGCGGCACCGTGGAGCTCGTCGTCACCGCCATCGCGCTGCGCGACCTGGTGCGCCGGCCGTCCTCGACGGTCCGCGGACCGAAGCTGCTGTGGGCCGCGTCGTTCGTGGTCCAGCCCTTCGGGCCGGTGGGGTACCTCGCGCTCGGACGTCGTACTCGCTGAGACGCACCCGGGCGTCTGTCGCCTCGACGGCCACGCCCGGCGACCGCGTGAGGCTCGCCACTTCTGCCCGTCGGGATTCGGATCCTCGCGTTCGCGCTGCTTACAGTGAAAGTGCCCCGGCGATCCGGGGCTCGCCTCCGGTCACGCCGAGTCCTGTCCGCACGGAGGTGCCTCGACTCGATGGACAGGAGCGGGGGACCCGAGTTCGCGGGTCGCCATGAGCGGCCCTTGGGGTGGAGCCGCGTCGTAGGACGAAGACGCGGCCAGGCAGGTTCTCGCCTGAACCCGACAGCTAACTCCGCAGGCGCTGGAGGAACCACATGCGCATGCGCACGTTCATCTCGTCTGCCCTGGTGGCCGCCGCCACCGCCGCCCCGGTGATCGCCGTGACCGCTCCCGCGGACGCCGCTCCGGTCAGGACCTGGAACCGGCTCGCCCACTGCGAGTCCGGCGGCCGCTGGCACATCAACACCGGCAACGGCTACTACGGCGGCCTGCAGATCAGCCCCGGCACCTGGCGGGGCTACGGCGGCAAGCACTTCGCGGCGCTGCCGAGCCGCGCCACGAAGGCGGAGCAGATCCGGATCGGCGAGCGGATCAAGCGGGGCCAGGGCTGGCGCGCCTGGCCGTCGTGCTCCGCGCGCCTCGGCCTGCGCTGACGCGTTCGCACGGTCCGGCGCCCTCGGCCTCCACGATTCTCACCCCCACGAGGGGAGGCAGAGGGCGCCGGATGAGCGCAGGGTTGACGGAGGAGCTCGGCCCTGAGGAAAGGTCGCCATGTCAGCACCAGATCCACCGGGAGAGGCGTCGACCGGCGCGCCGGAGTCGCACCTGCTGAACGTGCAACCGACGGAGATGACCGCCTGGGTCGGATGGATCGCCTTCGCCGGCGTGATGATGGTCCTGGTGGGCACGTTCCACGCCATCCAGGGGCTCGTGGCGCTGTTCGAGGACGAGTACTTCCTGGTCGCCACGTCCCGCCTGGTCATCCACGTCGACTACACCGCGTGGGGCTGGATCCATCTCGTCCTCGGGATCGTCGTCGCCCTGACCGGATTCGCGCTCTTCACCGGCAGGGCCTGGGCACGTGCCCTCGGCGTCGTGATCGTGATGGTCAGCGCGGTGGTGAACGTCGGCTTCCTTGCGGCGTACCCGATCTGGTCCGCGCTGATGATCGCCCTCGACGTCCTCGTCATCTGGGCACTCGTGGTGCACGGAGCCGAGCTCGAGTCCTAGGAGTCGGCTGTTCTCGCAGCGATGGCCATGGGTTCTCCCCACGACGGGACGACGGGCGTGTCTGACTACTATTCCGAACCACCGCCCCAGTAGCTCAGTGGATAGAGCAGCCGCCTCCTAAGCGAAAGGTCGCCAGTTCGACTCTGGCCTGGGGCACCCATGCGAACCCGCTCGCCACCTCCCGCCGGAGGAGCGCGAAAGCGCCACGAAGACCACGCGTCTCGGGCACGATGGAGGGCATCCCAGCGCCCCCACCTGTGCGGCGCGAATAACAGGTGTGTAGTTCGCTGAACCCTCTAACGCATCTGCTTTCACACCGTTAACGTCTGCCCCATGCGCAACAGACGCCGCTCGGAGCGGCGTGTCTTCTTGACACGTCGGATCGGCATCGTGCTGCTCGTGGGACTGCTCGCGACGCTGGTCCCGATGCTCCATCCGGAGCGGGTCAGCGCGGCTTCCGGCGTCGACGACTACCCCGCCCGGCTGAAGGCCGCCCGCCTCGACGCGCTCGTCGACCCGTGGCAGTTCTACAACCGCGAGTGCACCTCCTGGGTCGCCTGGCGGCTCAACTCCGAGAACCAGGTCGCGTTCAACGACTACTGGCAGGGCGTCCACTGGGGCAACGCCTCGAACTGGAAGAACGCGGCCAGGGCTCTCGACATCCCGGTCGACAACAACCCCACCCGCGGCGCCGTCGCCTGGTGGTCCGCCGGCTCGGCAGGGTCGTCGCGCGGTCACGTCGCGTGGGTCCAGACCGTGAGCGACAACGCGATCACGATCGAGGAGTACAACTACCTCCACGCCGGGATGTACGACACCCGCACCATCACCAGCTCGAGCTCGATGTGGCCGAGCGGCTTCATCCACATCAAGGACACCGTCGTCCGCAACACGGAGTCACCGACCGTGTCCGGCACCCCGCAGGTCGGCGTCAAGCTCAAGACGACCAACGGCAAGTGGAGTGCGACCCACCTCGTCTTCCACTACCAGTGGCTGGCCAACGGGACCCCGATCTCCGGCGCCACCGCCAAGTCGTTCAAGCCGACCGCGGCCGAGCTGGGCAAGCGCCTGCGCGCGAAGGTGACCGCGACGAAGTCTGGCTCGCACACCGGCTCGGCGACGAGCCCGCCGACCCACTCGGTCGCCAAGGGCGTGTTCACCAACACGGCCGTCCCGACGATCACCGGGACGCCACAGGTCGGGGTGCAGCTCAGCGCCAGCACCGGGACGTGGTCTCCCGCCGGTGAGTACCAGTACCGCTGGTATGCCGGTGGCACCCTCCTCAGCGACGCCAACGACGCCACGTTCACCCCGACCGCGGCCGAGCTGGGCAAGCCGATCAGGGTCAAGGTCGTCTCGAGGCTGGACGGCTACGCGACTCAGGTGGCGGCCTCGACGGTCAGCGCACCGGTCGCTGCGGGCCAGTTCCACATGACCGCCGCGCCGACGATCTCGGGGACGCCGCAGGTCGACCAGGTCCTCACCGCCGGGCCGGGCACCTGGAGCCCGGCTGGCAAGATCCACCTGCAGTGGCTGGCGGACGGCAAGCCGATCGAGGGCGCCACGGGCACGCGCTACAAGGTGACCCCGGCCGACCTCCGTACGGTGATCTCTCTCCGGGTCACCGCAACCCAGGTCGGGTACGACGACGCCGTCGCGAGCTCGGCCCCGATGGCGCCGGTCGCACCCGGCACGTTCCTCAACACCCGCGAGCCGGCCGTGGTCGGCACCGCCCAGGTGGGCGAGCGACTGACCGCCGACCACGGCACCTGGACCCCCAAGGCCTCGATCGCCTACCAGTGGTTCGTCGGCGGCGCCGAGGTGCCGGGCGCGACGTCGCGCAGTTTCACACCGCGACCGGAGGACGTGGCGAAGCCGGTCACGGTCGAGGTCCTGGCGTCCCGACCCGGCTACCTCACCGCGCTCATCACCAGCGCAGCGACGGCCCCCACGCTGCGGGGCGTGTTCCACTCGACCCAGGCGCCGGAGGTCACGGGCACCGCCATGGTCGGCCACACGCTCCGCTCGTCCACCGGGTCGTGGTCGCTGGACGCCGTCACGCTCTCCTACCAGTGGTACGCCGGCGCGGAGAAGATCCCAGGCGCCACCAGCGCGGCGTACCAGCCGACGCCGTCCGAGGCCGGGCTGCCACTCCACGTGGTCGTCACGGCCACCTCGCCGGGCTACGTCGAGCAGACCGCGCGGTCGAGCCAGACCTCGCCCGTCCTCCTCGGCCGTGCCACCGTGGACAAGCCGACCGTGTCGGGGAAGGCGCTTCTCGGGGCCACGCTCCGGGCCCACGTCGCGTCGATGGCTCCGTCGACTGCGACAGCGCACTACCGCTGGTTGCGCGGACCCGACGTGATCCGCGGCGCGCACGACTCGACGTACACCTTGCGGGCCGGCGACGTCGGCAAGCGGATCCACGTGCAGGTGACGGTGCAGGCACGGAACTGGGTGCCGGTCACCCGGACGTCGGTCGCCACCGACAGGGTCCGCACCGTGCCCGTCCTCCACGTGCGCACCACGATCCGGCACGGCCGGGTCCTCCTGTGGCTACGCGTCGTCTCTCCTGGACTCGGGCACTCACCCCGTGGCACGGCTCGCGTCTGGCATCACCCACGGCTGCGGCTGGGGCGCTTGGCTGTCGTCGACGGGCACGGCCACCGGCTCCTCGCGCCGATGCACGCGGGCACCCACCAGCTCACGGTGGTCTACCACGGCGGCGCCCTGGAGAGGGTCGCCCGGATCACGGTTCCGGTCACGTTCCCCTGACGGTCAGAGGACCTCGAACCGGATGCCGGCGGCCTGGAGCCGGGCGGTCAGGGCGTCGCCCATCGCCTGGGCCGTCGTGACCTGACCCGCAGTCGGCGGGTTGTCGTCGAAGGCGAGGCTGAGGGCGGACTCGGCGAGCATCTTCGCCGTCTCGTCGTACCCGGGGTCACCCCCGGAGACACGCGTGTGGACGGCCTGACCGCCGCCCTCGCCGACGAAGTCGACGCGGAACCACGACTTGGCGCGCCGCGCCGCGTCCGGTCCGTCGCCCTGCTTGATGTGCTTGAGCATCGAGTCACGCAGAGGCTTCACCTGGGCAGCGAGGCCGATCGCCCCCACTCCGACGGCACCGCCGACGGCGTAGCGCAACGTCTTGGTGCCCGCGTAGTGGGAGTAGCGGAACTCGGGCCCGTACGCCGGTAGGGCCGCGCCGCTGCGGGCCACGATGATCGGGTCGATCGTCGGCAGCGGAAGCAGCCAGCGACTGAGCACGGCATCGCGATGGGGCTTGCCGGAGACGGCGCGCGACGAGCGACCCTCGGGTCGCCGCTCGAGCTTGCGGCGCGCCGCGTGGGCCTGCCTCATCTGCTTCGCCCGCGACATCTGTGTCATCGCGGAGTGGAACGTGCCACCGGAGAAGGTGCCTCGCGACCGCACCACGCCGCGCAGGGTGATCGGGACGTCGTCGGGCAGCTGCTGGACGGCGAAGTAGGCACCGAGGTCGTGCGGGATCGAGTCGAAGCCGCAGGCGTGCACCAGCCGGGCGCCGGTGCGCTCGGCGATGTCGTGGTAGGCGACGTACATCCGGTCGACGAACTCCGGCTCGCCGGTGAGGTCGACGTAGTCGGTGCCGGCGTCGGCGCACGCCGCGACGAGCGGCTCGCCGTAGGTGAGGTAGGGCCCGACCGTCGTGATCACGACGCGGGCACGTTGCGCGACGTCCTTGAGGGAGGCGTCGTCGGTCACGTCGGCGGTGAGCAGCGGAAGGTCGGCGAGCTCGGGCTCGAGGGTGGCGAGGTGCTCGCGCACGCCCTCGAGCTTGGCCTCGTTGCGGCCGGCCAGCCCCCAGCGGAGGCCGTCGGGCGCGTGGCGGGCGAGGTACTCCGCGGTCAGGCGCCCGGTGAAACCGGTGGCGCCGAAGAGCACCAGGTCGAGCTCCCGGTCGGAGCGAGACGCGTCGGTCATGCGGTCCATCGTCGCAGCCCACGGAACCGTCGGGCCAGAGCGGTCGTCAGATGACCATGATCTCTGCCGTCCTCCGTCGTGTGGCCGCTGCTCTCGCGGCCGTCCTGGCCGTGACCGCGGCCTTCGCCTCCGGCTTCCTCGTCGCCCAGGGGCGCGGCAACGACCGCCCGACCCCCGTCCGACTTGCCGCCGCGGGACTCGGCTCGGGCCTCAGCTGCCACGCCCTCCGTCAGTGGTACGTCGACCGGGCTCTGGACCGGGTCACGGCCTGGGGCTGGGACCAACCGGCGTACGACCTCGGCGGGGTCGAGCGAGCGGGGGGCGAGGTGGCGGCTCCTCAGACCACACCGAGGACGGCGGCCACTCCGTCGACCACCAGTGCGACCGGCACCAACGTGCAGGAGACCGGTGTCGACGAGCCCGACGTGGTCAAGACCAGCGGCGGCCTGCTGGTCCGGGTCGTGGACGACACCCTCACGACGTACGACGTGTCGGGCCCACGCCCGAGGATGCTCGGATCCGCGCCGCTCACGGGCCTCGGCGACCCGCAGCTGCTGCTGGTGGGCGACCGCGTCGTCGCGCTCGGCACCGCGACCCCGTCTCCCGTCGCCGGTGCCACGAGCGGCCCGGTGCCGGAGTCGACGTGGGTCCGCACGTTCGACGTCTCCGACCCGACCCGGCCGACGGAGGTCGACAGCCGCCGGTACGACGGTCGACTGGTGACCGCGCGCCAGACCGGCGACGTGGTCCGCCTCGTGCTGGCCGGCTCACTGCCGGCGCTGCCCTTCGCGACGCCCGACTCCACGCGCCCCGAGGCGGCCGCCCTGCGCGCGAACCGGGCTCTCGTCCGCGACACGACGATCGCTGACTGGCTGCCGACGGTCGCCGCCGGTGCCGGCCCTGCGCACGCGCTCGTCGCGTGCTCGGACGTGGCCGTGCCCGAGGACGACGGCGGCCCCGGCACCCTCAGCGTGGTCGGCTTCCGGGCCTCGGCCCCGGACGTGGCCGACACGACTGCCGTGGCGACGTCGTCCGACGTCGCCTACCTGTCGCCCGACCTGCTCGTGGTGGCCGCCTCCCCCAGGCCGACGTTCGGCTGCTGCCTGCTCCGGCCGCTGTCCGGTGCCGAGATGGCCCCTGACGCGCCAACTCAGACGACGCCGCAGCAACCCGACGAACGCACCCATCTCTACGCCTTCGACCTCGAGGACACCTCGGCCACCTATGTCGGGACCGGTGCCGTCGACGGGCAGGTCGCGAGCAGCTGGGCGATGGACGAGCAGGACGGCGTGGTGCGCGTCGCCGTCGGAGCGGCGTCCGGAGGCACGGCGAACGCGGTCGTCCTGTTCCGGCCCGAGGCCGGTCGCCTCGTCGAGGTCGGTCGGCTCGACGGGCTCGGACCGGACCAGCAGATCCGCTCGATGCGGTGGCTCGGGGACACCGCGGTGATGGTGACCTACCAGCAGGTCGACCCGTTCTACGTGCTGGACCTCACCGACCCGGCCAGGCCGCGGGTGCTGGGTGCACTGCACCTGCCCGGCTGGTCGTCGTACCTGCATCCGGTCGGTCCCCACCTTGTCCTGGGTCTCGGCCAGACCTCGCCGCGCGTCACGGTGGGCCCGCCGATCCCCGTCCCGACGCCGCTGCCGCGGCCGAAGGCCTCCGTCACGGCGCAGCCGTCGAGCTTCTCGGTCTCGCACGCGAAGGCGACCCTCTTCGACATCAGCGACCTCGCCCACCCGCGGGCGCGGGCGACAGTCGACTACCCCGCCGGCTCGGTCGCCCAGGCCGGGATGCAGCCGCACCAGGTCACCTGGCTGCCGGACAGCCGGACGCTGCTGACCGTCGTCAGCAACGGGTACGGCGGCCGGGTATGGGTGTCCGTCCTGACCGTCGGTGACGGCACGTTGCACGACCGTCTCGTGCCGGTCGCGACGACGGCAGACGTCGCCGGGATCCGCACGGTGCCGGTCGCCGACGGTCGCGTGGTGCTCGTAGCGGGCGACTCCGTGCGATTCCTGAGCCTGTGAGCGTGTGGGCGTGCGGCGTAGGCTCGACGCCATGTGCCGCAACATCCGACCGCTGAACAACTTCGAGCCGCCGGCCACCTCGCGCGAGGTCCACGACGCCGCCCTGCAGTTCGTGCGCAAGGTCAGCGGGACCACGAAGCCCTCAGCCGCCAACCAGGAGGTGTTCGACCAGGCGGTCGCCGAGATCGCCCACATCACCGCGCACCTGCTCGACGACCTGGTGACCACTGCCCCGCCGAAGAACCGCGAGGTCGAGGCCGAGAAGGCCCGGGCGCGCGCCCGCGCGCGCTACGCCAGCTGACCGCGTTGAGCACCGCCGACCTGTCCCTCGAGACGCCCGGGATCGTCGTGCCCGAGGTGCTGCGGGGCCCGCGACTCGTCGTGCTCACCGGCGCGGGCCTGTCGACCGACTCCGGGATCCCCGACTACCGCGGGCCGGGCTCGCCGTCGCGGCAGCCGATGACCTACCAGGAGTTCGTCAGCGGACCCGCCGCCCGGCAGCGCTACTGGGCGCGCAGCCACCTCGGCTTCGGTCGGATGCGCCGCGCGGAGCCGAACGAGGGGCACCGCGCGCTGGCCCGCGTCGACCCCGACCTGGTGATCACCCAGAACGTCGACGGGCTCCACGAGGCCGCGGGCTCGCGTCGACTCGTCGCGCTGCACGGCCGCATCGCCGACGTCGTCTGCCTCTCGTGCCGTCGTACGACGAGCCGGGCACGGCTCGAGGAACGCCTGGTCCTGGCCAACCCCGGCTTCGCCGAGCAGCACCGCGAGGTGGCGAGCCGACCGGACGGCGACGTCGACCTCGACGACACGGCCGGGTTCGTGGTCCCCGACTGCGACGGCTGCGGCGGTCTGCTCAAGCCCGACGTGGTGTTCTTCGGGGAGAACGTCCCGCCCGCCCGGGTGCAGCGTTGCTATGACGCCGTCGACGAGCTGACACCCGACGACGCCCTGCTCGTGGTCGGGTCGTCGTTGACGGTGATGAGCGGCTTCCGGTTCGTACGCCGTGCGGCGCGGGCCGGCGTACCGGTGGTGATCGTGAACCGCGGTGCCACCCGGGGCGACGACCTGGCGACGGTGCGGCTCGACGCCGGCTGCACCGAGTTCCTCACCGCACTCGCCGCGACGCGGTGACGCGGCTGCTGGTCGTCGTCACAGCTTCATCATGTTCAGGTGGTGAAGCAGGGCTTCACACGGTGAGCTCGCCATGAGAAGTGCTGCTTCACCTGCTTAACATGATGAAACCGAGGAAGCCGGGTCACCGCACGGACGTTTGACCACCTCCGGCTCGGACGAGCTACGGCGACAGCGGGCCGCGTGGAACCGATGCCGGGGCTAGACGGCGCACGCGCCGTCGGCAGGTCAGACGCGGGTGACGAAGATGTGCCCGGCGGACTCCAGGTCGAGCTCCGCGGTCTCGCCTCCCGAGCCCACGAGCACGCCCGCCTCGGTCGCGGTGATGGCGACGACCTTGTCGGGGAGGACACCGATCCGGCGGAGGGTGCCCATCAGCGGCTCGTCCTTCTGCAGCTCCTCGGAGATCCGGCGCACCCGCACGCTGGCCCGCTCGTCACCGGCGAGGTCGGCCAGCAGCTCCATACCGACGAGGAACTCGTCGCCGGGCCGCTCGCCGAGCTCGTCGAGGCCCGGGATCGGGTTGCCGTACGGCGACTCGGTGGGGTGGTCGAGCAGGTCGACCAGGCGTCGCTCCACCGTCTCGGACATCACGTGCTCCCAGCGGCAGGCCTCGGCGTGCACGAGCTCCCAGTCGAGCCCGATCACGTCGGTGAGCAGCCGCTCGGCCAGCCGGTGCTTGCGCATCACCCGGGTCGCCAGGCGCATGCCCTCGGGGGTGAGCTCGAGATGACGGTCGCCCTCCACGGTGACCAGCCCGTCACGCTCCATCCGGGCGACCGTCTGCGAGACCGTGGGGCCGGACTGGTGCAGTCGCTCGGCGATCCGGGCGCGCAGCGGGACGATGCCCTCCTCGACCAGCTCGTAGATGGTCCTGAGGTACATCTCCGTGGTGTCGATCAGGTCGCTCACCGGGTCATTGTGACCCATGCCCGGAAGGGCTGGCACAGTTGTGCCGGTCCGCGGAGAAGGAGGAGCGATGAGCGACCTGTCCGACGTCCTCGTGCCCGCGCGTTTCTGCGGGCCGCCGTCGTCCGGCAACGGCGGCTGGAGCGCCGGTGCGATAGCGCTCCGGGCGGCCGAGGCGTGCCGGGAGGACCACACCCTGCCCCGGCCCGCGGTGGCTGTCTCGCTCCAGGCTCCCCCGCCGCTCGACGTTCCGATGTCAGTGACGGCGACCGACGACGATGGCGTGGTCGCGACGTACGACGGGAAGCCGGTGCTCTCGGCACGTTGCAGCCACGACACGCTCGCCGACGTCGAGCCGGTCGATCCCGACGAGGCCCGCGCGGCGATGGCATCCTTCGTCGGGCTGCGCAGCCACCCGTTCCCGACGTGCTTCGCGTGCGGCACCGGCCGCGCCGAGGGCGACGGGCTGCGCATCTTCCCCGGCCGGGTCGCCGACGCGACCGACACACAGGGAGAGCAACCCTGGCCGCGTGTGGCCGCGACCTGGACGCCGGCTCCGAGCGTCAGCGGCGACCACACGTCCGACGGACACCCTCGCGCGACCGTCCCGGTGACCTGGGCCGCGCTCGACTGCATCGGGGGCTGGGCCGGCGACCTCGAGGACCGACTGATGGTCCTGGCCCGCATGACGGCACGCCTCGACTCGTTGCCGGTGATCGGCGAGGAGCACGTGGTCGTGGGCATGGGCCGCGGGCGCGACGGACGGAAGACCTGGACCTCCTCCACCCTGTACGACGCGGACGGCCGGGTCGTCGGTAGCGCCGAGCACCTCTGGATCGCCGTCGACCCCGCCGCCTTCGCATGACGCACCCGTGGTGGCGCGAGGCCGTCTTCTACCAGGTCTACGTGCGCAGCTTCGCCGACTCCGACGGCGACGGGCTGGGCGACCTGCCGGGCATCACCGCGCGGCTGCCGTACCTCCGCGACCTCGGGGTCGACGCGCTGTGGCTCACGCCGTTCTACCCCTCACCGCAGCACGACGCCGGCTACGACGTCGCGGACTACGTCGACGTCGACCCACGGTTCGGCTCGCTGTCCGATGCCGACGACCTGTTCGCGACGGCCCATCGCCTCGGGCTCAAGGTGATCGTCGACCTGGTGCCCAACCACACCTCGAGCGAGCACGCATGGTTCCAGGCGGCCCTCGCGGCCGGCCCCGGGAGCCCCGAGCGCGAGCGCTACCTCTTCCGTCCTGGCAAGGGTCGCGGCGGCGTGAAGCCGCCCAACAACTGGATCTCGGTGTTCGGCGGGCCCGCGTGGACCCGTGTCGAGGACCCCTCGACCGGCTCGGGACAACGCGCCGAGTGGTACCTCCACCTGTTCGACTCCACCCAGCCCGACCTGAACTGGCGCAACCCCGACGTCGCCGCGATGTTCGAGGGGGTGCTGCGCTTCTGGCTCGACCGCGGGGTCGACGGCTTCCGGATCGACGTCGCGCACTCGCTGTTCAAGGTGGCCAGCCTGCGCGACCAGCGTCAGGCACTCGCGCCGTCGGACGGCCCCCAGCCTCCCCCCACCGGTGACGTCGTCCAGCCGCTGCTGCTCGACCAGCCGATGTGGGACCAGCCCGAGGTGCACGGCGTCTACCGCGCCTGGCGCCGGGTCCTCGAGGAGTACGACGGCGACCGGATGCTCGTCGCCGAGGCCTGGACGGAGGCGCCGGAGTCGCTGGCTCGCTACGTCCGCCCCGACGAGCTCCACCAGGCCTTCAACTTCGCCTGGCTGCTGGCGCCCTGGTCGGCCGCGGCCTTCGCCGACGTGATCACCAGCACCAGGTCGGCCCTCGCTCCGGTCGGCGCGTCCGCGACCTGGGTGCTGTCCAACCACGACGTGCGACGGCACGCCACGCGGTACGGCGGCGGCCCCATCGGCCTGGCCCGGGCGCGGGCTGCGACGCTGACCATGCTGGCCCTACCTGGCTCGTCCTACGTCTACCAGGGGGAGGAGCTCGGGCTCGAGGAGGTCGACGTACCGCCGGAGTCACGGCAGGACCCCGCGTGGTTCCGGACCGGCAACCCCGGTCGCGACGGGGCGAGGGTTCCGCTGCCGTGGCGCGGGACCCGACCGCCGTACGGCTTCAGCCCTGCGCGCACCCCGACCTGGCTCCCGATGCCCGACGACTGGGCCGCCCTGACCGTCGCCGCCCAGCGCAAGGATCCTGGGTCGACCTGGTCGTTCTATCGCGAGGCACTGCGGGCGCGGCGTCGGTTCGCCGACGCGGGTGACGACATCGAGGTCGTGCGCGACCGGGCCACCGTGCTGGAGGTGCGTCGCGGACCCCTGACGGTGGTGTGCAACTGCGGGTCGCGTCCGGTCCGGCTGCCGGCCGGCGACGTCGTCATCGCCAGCGGACCGCTCACCGGCGGTCTCCTCCCCCCGAACACCGCCGCCTGGCTGACCTGACTGCCACCTGGCGATAGTCCCCGACGTTGTGGCTGTCAGATGGGGCTATTTCACGACCAGAACGTCGGGGACTATCGCGGAAAGCACACTCAGTCCAGGGTGGCGTTGTAGCGCGCGAGGGCGGTGACGAAGTCGCGGAGGTCGGTCTCGGACCACCCGCTCAGGCGCTCGTCGAGCCACTGCCGCCGGTCGCGGTCGACGGCCTCGAGCCGGTGGACGGCATCGGGACTCGCCGAGACGAGGGTCGCCCGGCCGTCGTCGGGGTCGGGCTCGCGGACGAGGAGCCCGAGGTCGCTCAGGTGCTGCACCTGCCGGCTGATCGCACCCTTGTCGACGCCGAAGCGGTCCGACAGCACCGACGAGCGCTGCGGGCCCTCGGCGGCGAGGTAGGACAGCATCAGGTACGACGCGGGCTGGAGGTCGGGGTGAACCGAGCGCGAGCGCTCGCCGATCACCCGCTTGACGCGCCGGATGAGCACGCCCACCTCCTGCTCGAGGCGGCCGAGCTCGTCAGCGCGCGGCATGACTTCCCACCATCTCGACCTCTCGTTCGCCGACCACCGGCGTGACCTCATCCTCCCGCAGGATCGTGGTCCGCAGCGGCACCTCGCGGATGAAGACGACACAGACGAGTGCCACCACCGCGAACGGGAGGGCGACCAGGAAGAGGTGCCCGGTCGCGTCGCCGAAGGCCTGCTGGAAGAGCGCTCGCACGGGTGCGGGCAGCGTCGAGAGGTCGGGGATGTCGTGGCTCTGCTGCGCGTTCGCGGCCAAGCCCATCTGCCCGAGGCCGGCGGTCACCTGGGTGGACACCTGATGGCTCAGCACCGCGCCCAGGGCAGCCACGCCGACCGAGCCGCCGAGGCTCCGGAAGAACGCGACGAGCGAGCTCGCCGCACCCATGTCCGATTGCGCTGCGTTGTTCTGCACCGAGAGCACGAGGTTCTGCATCGTGGCGCCGAGCCCGAGGCCGAGCACCGCCATGTCGACGGCGAGCACCCACAGGGGGGTCACCTCGTCGATGCGCGACAGCAGCGCCAGGCCGACCACGACGGCCACCATGCCGGCGACGAGGTAGCGCTTCCAGGTGCCGGTCCGGGTGATGATCCGCCCGGTCACCATGCTGGAGACCACCAGCCCGCCGACCATGAAGACGGTCATCAGCCCCGCGTGGGTGGGGCTCATCCCGCGGGCGATCTGGAAGTACTGGCTCAGGTAGACCGTGGCGCCGAACATCGCAACGCCGACCATCAGGGACGCCCCGGTGGCGAGCGCCGTGGTCCGGTCGCGGAAGAGGCGCAGCGGGATGATCGGCTCGACGGCGACGCGGGCCTCCACGTAGACCGCGGCGGCGATCACGGCCAGACCGCCGGCGACGAGCAGCCAGCTCACGCCCGAGGTCCAGCCGAACTGGTTGCCGGCCAGGGTGACCCAGATCAGCAGGATGCTGACGCCGCCCATGAGGAGCGTCGCGCCGAGGTAGTCGATGTTGGCCTTGGCCGACCGTCGTACGACGGGCAGGTGCAGCGTCTTCTGGAGCAGGACGAAGGCCGCCACCGCGACCGGGATGCCGACGTAGAAGCACCAACGCCAGCCCAGGCCCGGCGTGTCGACGATGACACCGCCGATGAGCGGCCCGCTGAGGGTCGCCGTGGCGAAGACCGCGCCGATGTAGCCGCTGTAACGGCCTCGCTCGCGCGGGGTGACCATGCTGGCGATGACGACCTGCACCAGGGCGGTCAGGCCTCCGACGCCGAGGCCCTGGACCGCACGAGCGCCGATCAGGATGCCCATGTTGGCTGCGGTGCCGGCGATCAGCGACCCGATCACGTAGATGACGAGGGCGGTCTGGACGAGCGCCTTCTTGGAGAACTGGTCGGAGAGCTTCCCCCAGATCGGCGTGGTCGCCGTCATGGTCAGCAGCGTCGCGACGACCACCCAGGTGTACTCGGTCTGGCTCCCGTGGAGGCTCTCCACGATGCGGGGCAGCGCGTTCGAGACGACGGTGCTGGAGAGCATCGCGACGAACATCGCGAGCAGGAGACCCGACATGGCCTCGAGCACCTCGCGGTGGGTCATCACGCCCTGGCTCTCGGCCGGGCCCGACGGGGCCAGGGTGGGGACGGACTGCGACACAGGCTGGTTCCTCATGTGAGACGTAACGGTTGACTAGGACAACTATATTCCACGGCTCGTCCACCACCGAATCCTCGGGCGCGGTCGGGAGCCCGGCTCGGGAAGGTTGTCGGAATTCGTCGACGACTTGTCCTTCAGGGGGGATACAACCGGCCGCCTGCGGCGTTACGCTCCGGCGGCGGCAGATGGACCAGCGCGGCGACGGACGGCGCGCGACCGGAGGTACGACGTTCCTCCGACGTGGTCGGGACCCTGTCGGTGAAGGACGGTCATGACACGACTGGGTAGGGGCAAGACGTCCCTGTCATTGGTGGCGGCTGCAGCCGTCGTCGCGCTGATGACGGCGATGATCTCGGTGAGCACTGCCGAGGCGACGCCACGTAACACCAAGCTCGCGACGGGCATCGCCACGTCGTCACACTCCCTCAAGGCGGCCGCGGCAAAGGCCGCTCCCCTCTCGCTGCGCGGGAACAACGGCGCCCGACCGGCCGGTCTTCCGGCACACGGCCGCTCCGCGTTCCTGCTCAAGCTCTCGACCGCATCGACCCACACGGCCTACGTGCAGGCTCGTGGCGGCAAGCAGGCCGCCCGCGGCGCGGCCGAGTCGCAGCTGCGGACCGTGACCGCCGCGCAGAACCGCGTCCTCGCGGCGCTGCCGGGTGGCTCGCGGCTCCTCTACCGCACCCACGCCGTGATGGCCGGCCTGGCCGTCACCACCGACGTGAAGAACTACCGCGCCCTGACCCGGCTCACCGGTGTCAGCGCCGTCTACCCGATCGCCCCCAAGTCGCTCAACAACGCCTACGCCGTCCCGCTGCAGGGCGCGCCCGAGGCCTGGCAGGCCTACGGCGACCTCGGTGCGGACAGCACCGTCGCGATCATCGACACCGGCGTCGACTACACCCACGCCGACTTCGGTGGAGTGGGCACCGTCTCCGAGTTCGACGCCTCCCAGGCCCAGCTCGGCAAGCCCGTCTCGCCGGGCGAGTTCCCCGGCCCCAAGGTCGTCGGCGGCTACGACCTCGTCGGTGACGACTACCAGGCCGACCCCAACACGGCGAACTACAACCCGGTGCCGTCGCCCGACGCCTGGCCGCTGGACTGCAACAGCCACGGCTCCCACGTCGCGGGCACGGTGGCCGGCTACGGCGAGAACGCCGACGGCAGCACCTACACCGGTGACTACAACGCCAGCACGCCGTTCGACTCGATGAAGATCGGCCCCGGCATGGCCCCCAAGGCCAAGCTCTACGCCTACCGCGTCTTCGGATGCGCCGGTAGCACCGACGTCGTCGGCGAGGCCATCGACATGGCCGCAGACCCCAACGGCGACGGCGACACCTCCGACCACGTCGACGTGATCAACATGTCGCTGGGCTCCGACTACGGCTCCCCGCAGGACGGCGACTCGGTCGTCACCGACGACGCGGCGAAGCTGGGCATCACCATGTCCGTCGCCTCCGGCAACGCCGGCGACATCTACGACGTGGGTGGCTCGCCGGGCAACGCCCCGCGCGCCATCGCGGTCGCCGCCAGCCAGGACGCCGCCTCCCAGGTCGACTCCCTCGACGTCGCAGCCCCCGACTCCATCGCCGGGTCGTACGCCGCCGAGCGGTCGATCGCCTACGACTACGTCAACGACCCGGACCTCTCCGGTGACGTCGTCCGGGTGACCGAGCCAGGCAACCTCGACGGCTGCCATCCGCTCAACAGCACGGACGCAGCGGCCGTCAACGGCCACATCGCGTTCGTCGAGTGGGACAGCAACGACACCACGCGTCGTTGTGGCTCGGCCGGACGCGCCGCCAACCTGGTGGCAGCCGGGGCCACCGGCTTCATCTACGCCGACGACGAGGAGGCGTTCTCCGCCGGCATCACCGGCAGTGCCGCCATCCCCGGCGTGCTGGTCGCGAAGTCCGGTGGCGACGCCATCCGGACCGAGCTGCTGGCCGGACACACCGTCACCATCAGCGGTACGACGCTCAACGGGTTCCAGCAGCTCGACACCTCGCTGAACGACACCATGGCCGACTTCTCCTCCCGCGGCATCAACGACGCCGGGAACGTGAAGCCGGACGTCACGGCCGTCGGTGTCAGCGTCTTCTCCGCCGGCAGCGGCACGGGCAACGAGGGTCTCAACGACAGCGGTACGTCGATGGCGACCCCGATGGTCGCGGGTGCCGCGGCGCTCGTCCACTCGCAGCACCCGGAGTGGAGCCCCGAGCAGGTCAAGGCCGACCTCATGAACACCGCCGGTCAGGACCTCTACACCGGGACCGACCACAGCGGTGACCGTTTCGGCCCGAACCGGGTCGGCTCCGGCCGCATCGACGTGAAGGCAGCACTGGACAACAAGGTGCTCGCCTACACCGTCGACAACGCCTCGGACGGCACCGACAACGGCACGGTCAGCGCGTCCTTCGGGCCGCTGGCGCTCACGCCGTCCGGCACCCCGACCGTCCTCACCCGGACGATCAAGGTGGAGAACACCTCGCTCGACTCCGTCAGCTACGACGTCTCGTTCGCGGATCGCACCACGATCCCCGGCGCGACGTACTCGGTCTCGCCGAGCTCGGTCACGATCGACCCTCGGTCGAGCAAGACGGTCACGCTGACGCTCACGATCGACCCGAGCCAGCTCACGAAGACCATCGACCCGACGGTCAGCAGGAGCCAGGGCAATGCTCCGCGCCAGTACGAGGCGGACGCCAGTGGGAACGTCGTGCTCACCAGTGACACCCAGCCCGAGCTCCGGGTGCCGGCATACGCCGCGCCCCGGCCGGCCTCGACGATGACGCAGCCGGCGTCGTTCACGATGCCGAGCGGCGCGGTGCAGACCTCGGTCCTGCCGCTCACCGGGCAGCAGGTCGACCAGGGGTCGGGTGACACGCTCGTCCAGTCCACGGTGGCCGGGTTCGAGCTCCAGGCGAAGAACGGCAAGGTGCCTGCCTGCTCGTCGAGCGTGACGTCGGGCTGCGTCAGCTTCCCCGACGAGCGGTCCGCCGACCTGAAGTACCTCGGCGCGACCTCCGACGCCCTGCAGCTCGAGGCCAACGGGCAGGACCCGCTGTCCGACGGCTACGCCTACTTCTCGGTCACCACCCAGGGACCGTGGCGGACGGCGGCGTCGTCGCAGGAGTTCGACGTCTACGTCGACAGCACGGGTGACGGGAAGCCCGACGTCGTGCTGTTCAACACGAGGTTGCCCGGCACCGACGTGCTCGTCACCGAGCTGGTCGACCTGTCCTCCAATCAGGTGATCGACGTCGAGCCGCTCAACGCCAGCCTCGGCGACACCGACACGGCCGTGTTCAACAGCGACACGATGGTGCTGCCGCTGTGGCTGGGTGCGCTCGACGGGCTGACGTCGGACGCCTCGCGGATCAGCTACGCGGTGTTCTCGTTCTCGCCGTACCAGTCCGACCCGGTCGATCACTTCGGCGACATCGACAACAACGGCCGGCTGGTCGGGGCCCCGTCGCTCGACGTGCTGAACCCGGGAGTATCGATCCGAGGGTCCTACGACGGTCACGCCAGCCCGGTGCTGTTCCGCGACTCGGCCGGGTCGGTGCTCTCGATCCGCCGGGACGTGGCGGCGTACGCCGCTGACGGGGGCCTGGGCGCACTGGTGGTCCACTTCCAGAACGCGGTGGGCACCAAGGCGCAGGTCGTGTCGCTGAACAAGAACGCGGCGAAGGCCGCGGTCTCGTTCTCGCCGAGCCCGGTGGCCGCCAACCACAAGGTGAAGGCGACGATCACCGTGTCGGGCATCTCGGGCATCGCCCCGACCGGCACGGTCGTCCTCCAGCGGGTCGACGGCGCCACGTCGGGCCGCAAGATCGGGACCGGCACGCTGGTCAACGGCAAGGTGACCATCACCTTCACGCCGAAGACGAAGGGCACGTTCCACTACGTCGCGCAGTACAAGGGTGACGCCACGTACGCCGCGACCGACTCACCGAGGAAGGCGCTCAAGGTCCAGTAGCCACGGACCGCGTCGCGCCACGGCACCGCCGTCGGGACCCCTCCACCCGGAGGACCCGGCGGCGGTGCCGCGTGTGACGGGCCGCATGAAGGCCCCGCCACGCAGACGACCCGCAGGTGTGACCACGGACCATCCGGATGAATGGTTCCGTGGGTCCCTCCGGCCGGACGTGGGCCGGATCACCTGCGGGTCGGGTGTCTGCGTTGAAGTTGCCAGCAACACTTCGGGCTGGCCGGTTGCTGCTAGACCGCAGCCACCTCACGCGTCCTAGAAGTATTCAACTCTGGACCACCTCCTTTCCCGTGTACGACGACGGTATCCCGCGGTGCCAAGTGGACTCAACAGGTATTGCGGTCGTGTCGCTCCCTCGTGCGTTCGCGCCCGCCGGCGGGACTGACCGACCGTCGACGTCAGACCGGGGTCAGCGGCAGCAGCGCGTGCCGTAGCCCGGTGACCTCGCCGGCCTCGGCAGCGGCCGCGAACTCCTCGACCTGCTCGCGGTAGGTCGTCCGGAAGGTCGAGCACTTCGAGTCGCCCGTCCGGTCGAGCATGGCGTGGTGGGCGCAGCCACCCATGCAGGTCGGGAGCGCGATGCACGCGCGGCAGCCCTCGTCGGTGAACGGGTCGTAGCGCAGCCACTTGAGCACCCGGTCGTTCGGGTCCCGCCACGAGCGGAGGTGACCGATGACCTCGCGCTGGTTTCCCACCGAGTCCCAGCACTTGTAGAGCTCACCTCGTGCGCCCACGACCAGCTCGTTGGCCCGGACCGCCGTGCAGGGTGAGCCGACAGGTTGCGGAAGATCGGCGTGCGCGAGGCCGAGCTCGCGTGCGCGCGCCAGGAAGGTGCGCTCGACCCGGGCGAACTCGGGCACGGTGAAGCACGACGGTGCATACGTCTCGCTCGGCGCGCCGACGCCGTCGTCGAGCGCGACGATCCGGCCGGGATACACCGAGATCCGGCCACCGAGCCCGCGCTCGGCCAGCAGGTCCAGCAGTGACTCGGCCTCGGCGGAGTTGGAGGTGTCGAGGTTGACCCGTACGGAGATCGGGAGGATGTCAGCGGCACGCTCGATGTTGTCGAGGATGACGTCGAACGTCGGGCGCCCGCTCACGAGTGGACGCATCCGGTTGTGCGTCTCCGGTGGCCCGTCCAGGGTGATCTGTGCACTCCGGACGCCGAGGCTGCGCAACCTGCCTGCCGTCTCGGGCGTCAGCAGGTAGCCGTTGGTCACGATGGTCGCGTCGTAGTCGACACCAGCAGCAGCCGTACGCTCCAGAAATGCCTCGGAAAGCCGGTCGAGCCGCTCTTGACCGAGCAGCGGCTCGCCGCCGTACCACGTCACGTTGAAGGACGTCAGCGCGGGGAGCTGCTCGTCGAGGACCTCGAGCAGAAGTCGCTCCGTGTCCTCGTCCAGGATCGACGGCACCTTGGCTTCGAAGCAGTACGGGCAGTCGAAGTTGCAGCCCAGACTGGTCACGATGGTGAGCGCGAACGAGCTGCGGTCGTGGGTGCTGGCGTGGTACCGACGACCGAGGACCTCGAGCTCGTCGGTGTCGTCGGTCACGATCATCCGACCACCGGCCAGGTCGTGCAGCGTCTCGGCGGTGGGAGGTCGCGCGTCGTCACCGTCGAGGAACCGCCCCACGGCACGCCACTGATCCGGGCTGACCGCCAGCAGCATGCCCGACAGCCCGTTGTAGACCCAGCAGCGTTCGCCGTGCTCGACCACGACGTTGTAGCGCGACCGGCGCATCAGCGGGCGCCCGGACTAGCCACCACCGCTGCCTCGGGGCTTCGGCTTCGGCGTCGGCTGCTCGGGCGGCTCGGGCGGCAAGCCGCGCCGCAGCGGGCACAGGTTGTAGCTGGGGTTGATCGGAGCCTCGAAGCTGACCGTTCGACGGCCCGAGCGACGGTTGTTGATCAGCGTGACCTCGACGCTGTCGGTGTCCTTGAGCCGGGTCGCGAGATGCTCGACCCAGGCGCGCAGATGTCTACTATCGAGCGGCGTTGAGGCGTCGAAACTCTTCTCGGGCCGCTTGCTCTCGTCAGCGCCTGCCATCGGACAGTCCCCCGTTCACGACTGGACTCGCGTGTGGTCGCTCCCGACCCCAGCGTCGACCTCGGGGGCGAGCCCGTCAAGAGAGGCAGAGGCCGGCCGGCGCGGTGTGTGCGCCGGAGCGACGGAGCCGAGAGCGGACGCGAGCTCATCTCGTCCGCGGATGCCGAGCTTGCGATATACCGCGATCAGGTGCGTCTCCACGGTCTTGATCGTCACGTAGAGCTGCTCTGCGATCTCTCGGTTCGTCCGGCCCGCGGCCGCCAGCCCCGCGACCTGGTGCTGGGCGTCGGTCAGCGAGGCCGGACCACGCTGGCGAGTGCGGCGAGGACGGCCGCCAGCGAGCTCGAGCTCACGGAACGCGCGCTGACGCAGCCGCTCCATGCCGAGCTCCTCAGCCAGGTCCGCCGCCCGATAGAGCACGGGACGGGCCTCCTCGTGCTTCCCCGCGCGATGGAGCGCGGCACCGTACGACGTCAACACCCTCGCCCGAAGGGGTCGACGTCGCGTGGGCTCCGCCAGGGACAGCGCCTCCTCGAGGAGGACGAGCGAACCGCGCGCCGGCAGGAAGGAGGCCTGGCGTCGTAGGGCGAGTGCCAGGCGTGGGCCTGAGCCGAAGCGTCGCCTGACCGCCACCTCCCGCTCGGCCTCCTCCTGCGCGCGCTGCCGGTCGCCCAGCAGCTCGTAGGCGTGGCTGGCGATCAAGTGTGGTTGCAGCTCCACCTCGATGGGCTTCATGGGGGCGTCCACGCCGGGCTCGAGGCCGAGGGTCCCCAGCATGGCGATCGCGCGCGCCGGGTCACCCGACAGGAGCGCGCCGAGAGCCGGGCTCACAGTGTCCGCACCGACTGGATCCTGGAGCAGCAGGGCCGCTTCGTCGTAGCGCCCCCGCTCCAGTGCGATGAATGCCCGCACGGAGCGGTGATGGCCCTCGAAGCCGATCAGACCGTGGCGCGCCGTCAGCTCCTCGGCGAGATCGATGCTGGCGAGCGCACCCTCGAAGTCTCCCGTATCCATGGCCTTCGAGATCCGTTCGTGGTCGAGATCGGCCTGGAGCTCCGGCATGACGCCACCCAGGCGGGCGACGGCGGGCGCGATGCGATCGAGGATGGCGATCGTCTCATCGAGCTCGTCGTCCATGAAGGTTGCGGCAACCAGCGCGGTTCGCACGTCCCACTTGGTGTGGTCGTCGGAGTCCGCTGGGAGACTTGCGACGGCTCGCCGTAGGTGGGCCATCAGCTGTTCCGTCGTGCCGTGTGCCGTGCGCTGGTAGATGGCGGCCGTCACCAGCAGGTAGCGGTCGACGTCCCGGCCGGTTGACAGCGTGGAAGCGTCGAGCTGGGCCAGCTCCGGAGGCAGGGCGCCCAGATCCGGATCAACAGCCAGGAAGACATCGATGAACAGCTGAGCTCGCAGCATGACCTCGGCCGGAGAGTCGCCGTACGGCCGCAGGGCGAGGATCCTGTGGTGCAGCCGGCCGAGCTCATCGAACTGGTTGGCGTCGACCAGCACGTCGAAGAGCTCGGCGGCCGCGGCAAGCGAAACACTCCGGTCCTCGTCCTCGAGCGCCTCCTCCAGGTGTCGCCGCGCGGAGCCGAGATCGCGTTGGGCATGCTCTGCGCAGCCCAGACGAACGAGCAAGGAACCCTGCTGGTCGGCTGGTGCGGGCTCTTCGAGCGCCCGCCTGAGCATCCGGATGGCGACGGCACTCGACCCTGCTTCCAGCGCAACGCGGGCCTGGTCGGCGAGGAAGGCCGAGACCTGCTCATCCCCGGAGCCCGGGGAGGCCACGAGGTGCTGGGCGACCGAGCCGGCCTGCTCGCCGCCGGCCCAGAGCAGGCGTGCGGCTCGGGCATGGAGCTCCCCCACCGCGACCTCCGGCAGCCCGGCCTCGATCGCCCTCCGGATCAGGGGATGGACGAACTCGACGGGGTCCCCGTGGCGGACGATGCTGGCCGCCTCGAGTCGTCCAGCCTGGACGACCGCCTCGGCGATAGCGAGCCCCGACAGCTGGGCGACCACGGCGAGGGAGCAGCCGTCGCCGAGGACGGCGGCCGCTTGGGCCAGCTCCGTGGCCTCACCACCCAGCTCGCCCAGCCGAGCGGCGACGGTCCGTCGCAGCGAGAGGCTGCTCGGGGACGGCATCGCAGGCTGCGCTCCCGGTTCCATCCCCTGGTACTGGCGCATCAGCTCGTGCAGGTAGAACGCGTTGCCACCCGAGACGCGCAGGCACTCATCGAGGAAACCGTCGTCGAACGAGTGACCCAGCTCGTCGGCGACCAGTGCCGCGACCGCGTCGCGAGTGAGCGTCCCCGGCATGAGCACGGCGCAGTCCGGATGCGTACCGATCGCTGCCAGAAGCGACTGGACCGCGGGATTCTCGACCGGTCGACTGGCCAGCATGAGCATCACCGGCTGGGCCGAGAGCTCGGCCTGGACGTCGAGCAGCACCCGGAGGGATGCGGCGTCGGCCCAGTGGGCATCGTCCACCGCCAGCACGAGCGGCGACTGCTCGGCGAGCCGGGCGACCAGCCACTGACAGCCGTAGTCGACGCCCTGTGTCAGCTCGGCGCCCGGTGTGAAGAGTGGTCGTGCGAAGCGCGATGCGCCGTCCAGCGCATCGGCTCCGCCCAACTCCTCGACGGCGGGTCCGAGCAACCGGCGTAGCACCTCGAACGGTGCTGCCGACGTGAGGTGCCGAGCCCGGACGAGCATGGTGCGGGCGCCTCCCGAGCGGGCGGCCGACACGGCGTACTCCACGAGTGCGCTCTTGCCGCGGCCCGCCCGAGCCTCCAGCAGCAAGGCACTGCCCCGGCCGGCAGCGAGCGCAGACACGGCGGAGTCGATCGCGGTGATCTCCGCGGTGCGCTCGTACAGTCGGTCCGCCACACCACACCCCCGTGCTCGACGTGCAGCCTGTCGATGGTGGCACGCGGGTGCTGTGGTCGTCGCGTCGATATCCGTGTCGCGGACACGTGTGCCCCAAACCTCAGGGTGCCGACCCTGACGACTCCGAGCCCGCACGCGCCGACGCTGGATGTCATGAACACCGAACCACGCGCCACCACACCCATGGCCGGCCTGCTCTCCCTGATGGCGGACCTGGCCGACCCCTCGTCGGCCGATGACGCCCGGACCTCCGGCGAGGCGCCCGCACTGGAGCGCAGCGACCTGATCGCGGCCCTGCAGCACGTGGCGCGCGGCTGGCTCTCCGTCCGTGAGGACGGGCACGGGTGGCTGCTGGTGCAGTTCGCACCCGCGCCCGAGCCGGTGGTCGAGCAGCGTCCGGCGTCGATCCGCCCGCGGTTCGGGTCGGCGGAGCAGAAGGTGTCCTCGCTCACCGACCGCGAGCGCGAGGTGCTCTGCCTGGTGGCCGCGGGCGCGACCAACTGCGCCATCGCCGCGCGCCTGTTCATCTCGCCGAAGACGGCGAGCGTCCACGTCTCGCACATCCTGGCGAAGCTGGGTGCCGAGACGCGCACCGAGGCCGCGGCGTACGCGCACGCCGCCGGCCTGGTGCAGCCCTGGGGGACGCAGCGGGCCGCGGGGGACGGGCTCGGACGGGGTGAGCGCCAGCTGGTGGGGGCGTGACCCGCACGGTCACGCCCCCGCGGCGTCGCTCAGGCGACCGCCGACTCCTCGGGCGCCACGAACTGCGCGTTGTAGAGCCGTGCGTAGGCGCCGTCGTCCGCCAGCAGCGAGTCGTGCGTGCCCTGCTCGACGATCGCTCCGTCCTCCATCACCAGGATCAGGTCGGCGTCACGGATCGTGGAGAGCCGGTGGGCGATCACGAACGACGTACGGTCGGTGCGCAGAGCCGCCATCGCGTGCTGGAGCAGCAGCTCCGTGCGGGTGTCGACCGACGACGTGGCCTCGTCGAGGATCAGCAGCGCCGGGTCGGACAGGAACGCTCTCGCGATCGTGACCAGCTGACGCTCACCGGCCGACAGGTTGCTGCCCTCCTCGTCGATGTGGGTGTCGTAGCCGTCGGGAAGCGAGTGCACGAAACGGTCGACGTACGTCGCTCGGGCGGCCTCGAGGATCTCGTCCTCGGTCGCACCCGGGCGGCCGTAGGCGATGTTGTCGCGGATCGTGCCCTCGAACAGCCAGGTGTCCTGCAGCACCATCCCGATCTGCGCGCGCAGCTCTGAGCGTGGCATGGCCGCGATGTCGACGTCGTCGAGCAGGATGCGGCCCCGGTCCACGTCGTAGAAGCGCATCACGAGGTTGACCAGGGTCGTCTTGCCGGCCCCCGTCGGCCCGACGATCGCGACCGTCTGGCCGGGCTGGGCGACCAGCGAGAGATCCTCGATCAGCGGGCGCTCGGGGTCGTAGGAGAACGACACGTGCTCGAACCGCACCTCGCCGTGACGCTCGCCCTCGGCAGCCGGCGCCCCCGTGGCGTCGGCGTCCTGCTCGGGCGCGTCGAGCAGCTCGAAGACCCGCTCGGCGCTGGCGACCCCCGACTGCAGCAGGTTCGCCATCGAGGCGACCTGGGTCAGTGGCTGCGTGAACTGCCGGGAGTACTGGATGAACGCCTGGACGTCGCCGAGCGAGATCGACCCGTTGGCCACCTTGAGACCGCCGAGGACGGCGATCACGACGTAGTTGAGGTTCCCGATGAACATCATCGTCGGCATGATCAGCCCGCTCACGAACTGTGCGCCGAACGAGGCCTCGTAGAGCTTCTCGTTCTCCTCGGCGAAGGTCGCCTCGACCTCTTCCTGGCGGCCGAACACCTTGACCAGCGCGTGGCCGGAGAAGGTCTCCTCGATGTGTGCGTTGAGCCGGCCGGTCCGGCGCCACTGGTCGATGAACATCCCCTGGCTGCGCTGCATCACCTGGCTGGCCACGATCATCGTGATCGGAACCGTGACGAGCGCGACCAGCGCCAGCTGCCACGAGATCGAGAACATCAAGACGACGACGAACACCACGGTCAGCAGCGAGGTGAGCAGCTGGCTCATCGTCTGCTGGAGCGTCTGGCTGATGTTGTCGATGTCGTTGGTGACCCGACTGAGCAGCTCACCCCGGGGCTGCTGGTCGAAGTAGCTCAGTGGCAGGGAGTTGACCTTGTCCTCCACGTCGGAGCGCATCCGCTTGACGGTGCCCTGGACGACGTCGTTGAGCAGGTAGCCCTGCAGCCAGCTGAGCACCGAGGCGGCGACGTACACGCAGAGCACGAGCAGCAGCACGTGGCCGACCGCGGCGAAGTCGATGCCCTGCCCGACCACGAAGTGCTTCATCGAGGCGATCATCGAGGCCTGCTTGTCGTCGCCCTGCTGCTGCAGCCCGTCGACGACCTGCTGCTGGGTGGTGCCGTCGGGCACCTTGCCGCTCCGGGAGAGCTGGTTGCCCGTGAGCCCGGCGAAGATCAGGTCGGTGGCGCGGCCGAGGATGCGCGGGCCGAGCGACATCAGGCCGACGCTGGCCACGGCCAGGAGGACGACGCCGATCGCCCGGGCGCGCTCCGGTGCCATCCGCCGGATCAGCCGCTTGGCGTTGGGCTTGAAGTCGTGTGCCTTCTGGCCGACCATGCCGCCGCCGAACGGGCCGCGTCCCGGGCCGGGTCCGGCCTGGACGCGCTCCGTCTCCTTCAGCTGACCCGGGGCTCCTCCGCCGGCGGGGGCCTTCTCCGCGGTGGTCATGCTGCCTCCTCGGCGCTCAGCTGGGAGGCGACGATCTCCTGGTACGTCGGGCAGTCGTCGAGGAGCTCGCGGTGTGTACCGCGGCCGACCACGCGGCCGTCCTCGAGGACGAGGATCAGGTCGGCGTCGCGGATCGTGGAGACCCGTTGGGCGACGAGCAGGGTGGTGGCCTCGCGGGTGACCGGACGGAGCGCTGCCCGCAGCCTGGCGTCCGTGGCGAGGTCGAGGGCCGAGAACGAGTCGTCGAACAGGTAGATCTCCGGACGTCGTACGACGGCGCGCGCGATCGCGAGGCGCTGCCGCTGACCACCGCTGACGTTGGTGCCGCCCTGCACGATCGGTGCGTCGAGACCCTCGGGCATGGCGCGCACGAAGTCGTCCGCCTGGGCGATCTCGAGCGCGTGCCACAGCTCGTCGTCGGTCGCATCGGTCTTGCCGTGCAGGAGGTTGGACCGGACCGTGCCGCTGAAGAGATAGGCCTTCTGGGGCACCAGCCCGATCACGGACCAGAGGTGGTCGGGCTCGAGCCTTCGTACGTCGACGCCGTCCACGGACACGGTGCCCGCCGTGACGTCGAACAGGCGCGGCACGAGGTTGACCAGGGTGCTCTTGCCCGCGCCGGTCGAGCCGATGACCGCCACCGTCTGGCCCGGCTCCGCCCGGAACGTGAGGTCCTGGAGGACGGGCGCGTCGGCCCCGGGGTAGCTGAACTCGACGCCGTCGAACGCGAGGGTGCCGCGCTCGGGCAGGTCGACGACGGGCTCGGGGGCCGGCACCACGGACGAGTCGGTGTGGAGCACCTCCATCATCCGGTCGGCGCACACGGCCGAGCGCGGGATCATCATCATCATGAACGTGCCCATCATCACGGCCATCACGATCTGCAGCAGGTAGGACAGATAGGCCGTCAGGGCGCCGATCTGCATCTCGCCGGACTCGACCCGGTGGCCGCCGAACCACAGCACCGCCACCGACGCGACGTTGGCGACGAGCATCACGGTGGGGAACATCAGCGCCTGCCAGCGTCCGGCCCGGATGGCGACCGTCGTCAGGTCTTGGTTGGCCGTGGCGAAGCGCTCAGTCTCGAGAGGCTCCCGCACGAAGGCGCGGACCACGCGGACGCCCGTGATCTGCTCGCGGAGCAGGCGGTTGACCTCGTCGATGCGGGCCTGCATCATCCGGAAGCTCGGCACCATCCGCGAGATGATGAACCCCAGCGCCGCGGCCAGCACCGGCACGGTGACGGCGATCAGCCACGAGAGACCGAGGTCCTCTCGGATCGACATGATGATGCCGCCGACCATCATGATCGGCGCCATCACCATCAGCGTGCACGAGAGAAGCACCAGCATCTGCACCTGCTGGACGTCGTTCGTCTGGCGGGTGATCAAGCTCGGTGCGCCGAAGTCCTGCACCTCGCGCTGGGAGAACGTGCCGACGCGGTGGAAGATCGCGCTGCGCACGTCGCGGCCGAAGCTCATCGCGGTCTTGGCGCCGAACCAGACCGCACCGACCGAGCAGACGATCTGGACGAAGGCGACACCGAGCATCACCGCGCCGATCCGCAGGATGTAGCCGGTGTCGCCGGTGATCACGCCGTTGTCGATGATGTCGGCGTTGAGGCTGGGCAGGTACAGCGCGCCCATGGTGCCCACGAACTGGAGGAGTACGACGAACGAGAGCGGTCGGCGGTAGGGCGCGACGTACTCGCGGACGAGGCGGAGCAACATCTCAGAGGTCCTTCCGAGCGAGGACACCGCCGAGCACGAGGTCGGCGATCTGGTCGGTGGTCAAGGACGGCGCCATGCCCAGCTCGGGGCGGTGGGCGCCGAAGATCAGACTGCGCAGGGCGATGGCCGCCGTCGCGGGGTCGACGGCCAGGCGGTCGGCGTACGGCTCGAAGAGGCGGGTGAGCCTGACGTGGAGGTCCTCCTGCGCCTTGAGGACGAAGGCCGGGGGCCCGATCTGCGGCTTGCGCCCCGCCTCCTTCTCCTCGTGGAACGCCGCGATCAGCTGGGGGCGGACGGCCATCATCACCGACATCGTGAGCCGCATCCGGTCGAGGACGCGGTTGGTCACGAGGACGATCCCGTCGCGGAGGTCGGTCACGCCGGCGAGCGCCTGGTCGAAGGCCTGCTCTCCGCCAGCGGGGTTCATCGCCTCCTCGGCGGCGGCCAGGAACAGGCTGCGCTTGTCGGGGAAGACGCGGAAGATGGTGCCCTCCGCGATCCCCGCAGCGCGCGCCACCTCCTTGGTGGTGACGTCGCCGCCACGCTCCACCAGGAGCGGGATGAGGGCACCGACGATCGCCTGGCGGCGGTCCGCCGGAGCCATCGGTGCGGCGCGTGGTGTCATGCCGCGACGATAACTGAGTGATCACTCACTCACAAGCGGTTTCCGGGGTAGTCCCCGACGTTCTGGTCGTGATTTCGGTCGATTTCACGACCAGAACGTCGGGGACTACCGCGAGGGTCAGCGGATGACGGAGTGCTGGACGTCGATCGGGCCGTGGCCGAGGTAGAAGATCCCGGGGCGGGTCTCGAAGCCGGCGCTCACGTTGTCGCGCAGGGTCGACCAGCGGAGGTGGAGGGTGCCGGTGCGGTCGTTGCTGACGTAGAAGATCGCGCCGCCGCCCTCGTTGGCGTGGTTGTGGCGCATCAGGGTGCCCGCCACCACCAGCCGGTAGCGGTCACCGTCGGTGTAGATCGCGCCGCCGGAGCCGCCGCCCTTGGTCCCGGGCCGCTGCGGGTTGGCGCCGTGCCCGATCGCGCGGTTGCCCGTGAACACGCTGTTCAGCACCGTCCACGAGACCCCGATGCTGCTCAGTCCCGAGCCGTTGCTGCAGCGACCGCCGCGGAAGGCGCTGCCCACGACGTAGACGGGCCGACCGCGGAACTGCGAGAGCGCGCGGACCGCGGCGCCGCCGAGGTCGGGGCCGGTGCGGTCGCACCGGTTGCCGACGAACGTCGTGTTCACGATCTTGAGCTGGCCGCCCCGGTCGAAGACGGCTCCTCCCCGCCGCCCTCGAAGCGCTTGCCGGTGGAGTTGCCGTGGGCGAGGGTCAGGTTCTGGACGACCAGGCGGGGGAACGCCTGGTTGTCGCAGTGGCTCGTGGTCCAGACCTGCCTCGGGTCGCAGGTGTCCTGGTAGAGGATGCGTCGTTTGCCCATCCCGTCCAGCGTCACCAGCCCGCCGCCGTCGATCACGACTCGCTTCACGTCGTGTCCGGCCTTGTTCCGGTTGAAGACCTTCGCCGTCGCGTGCATCGTGATCACGACGGGGTCGGCGCCGCACCGGAAGGTGATCACCCCGCCCCTGGCCACCGCGGCGACGACCTTGCGCGACGTACAGCTCGACGGCGTGCCGTTGCCGATGACGTGGTCGGGATGACTCGTGTCGACCGCCCGCGCGGCCTTCGGGACCGGCACGTGCTTCGACGCCACGACCGGCCGCCTGACGGGCGGCGCCGTCGCTCGCGGCGTACGACGTGGAGCCGGCCGCGAGGGCGGCCACCACGAGGACGGACAGGACCAGGACCAGGCGCTTCATCCCCCCACCGTAAGGGGTCACCACCGCCCCTTCGATGCGGCCTTCGCCGGGGTAGTCCGTGACGTTCTGCAGGTCATTTCGACGAAAACACGTGCGGATCGTCACGGACTACCCAGATCGTCCACAGGGTCAGGGGGCGAGGCGGTGGGTGGTCCAGCCGGTGTCGGTACGGCGGTAGACGAGCCGGTCGTGGAGGCGGCCGGGGCGGCCCTGCCAGAACTCCACCGCCTCCGGCACGACCCGGAAGCCGCCCCACTCGTCGGGCACCGGCACCTCGTCGGGGTACGCCGTGTCGGCCGCCGCCCAGGCCTCCTCCAGCTCGGCCCGGGAAGCCACCTCGCGCGACTGGTGAGACGCATGTGCACCCAGGCGGGAGCCGCGGGGGCGGCTGGCGAAGTAGGCGTCCACGTCGGCCCGCGGCAGCGCGGCCGCCGTACCGTCCACCCGGACCTGCCGCTCCAGCGGGTGCCAGGGGAAGAGCAGGTGGCAGTACGGGTTGGCGCGGAGCTCGGATCCCTTGCGCGAGCCGAGATTGGTGAAGAACACCCAGCCCGCGTCCGAGAAGCCCTTCAGCAGCACCATCCGCGCCGACGGCCGCCCGTCGCCCGAGACCGAGGCGACGACCATCGCGTTGGGTTCGTAGACCTCGGCGGCCACGGCGTCGTCGTACCACCGCTGGAACATGGCGAACGGGTCGGCGGCCAGATCGCTCTCGGCCAACCCGCCGTCGGCGTACTCACGCCGCAGGTCCGCGTAGGGGTCACTCACGTCTCGATCCAACCACGGGCCGCGCGCGCCTCCCCGCGACGGACCCGCACGTGCATGGCTACCGGACGGAAGGCAGAATCGTTCGGAGGGGAGCAGGACGACGAAGGAGTCGCATGAGCCAGCAGCAGCCGGAGGTCCACGAGGGCCTCGAGGGCGTGGTCGCCTTCGCGACCGAGATCGCCGAGCCCGACAAGGAGGGGTCGGCGCTGCGCTACCGGGGCGTCGACATCGAGGAGCTGGTGGGCCGCGTCCCGTTCGAGAAGGTCTGGGGCCTGCTGATCGACGGCGCCTTCGAGCCCGGGCTGCCCCCCGCCGAGCCCTACACGATCCCGATCCACACCGGCGACGTCCGCGCCGACGTCCAGGCCGGTGTGGCCATGCTCGCGCCCATGCTCGGCATGCGGCAGACCTACGACATCTCCGACGAGCAGGCCCGGCTCGACCTGTCGCGCGTCGCGGTGATGGTGCTCTCGTACGCCGCGCAGGCCGCGCGCGGGCTCGGCCTGCCGATCGTCCCGCAGCGTGAGGTCGACCAGGGACACACGCTCGCCGAGCGGTTCCTCATCCGCTGGAAGGGCGAGCCGGATCCCAAGCACGTCAAGGCGATCGACGCCTACTGGAGCTCCGCGGCCGAGCACGGCATGAACGCCTCGACCTTCACCGCCCGCGTGATCACCTCGACCGGGGCCGACGTCGCCGCGGCCTTCTCCGGGGCCATCGGCGCGATGAGCGGTCCGCTGCACGGCGGAGCTCCGTCGCGCGTCCTCGGCATGATCGAGGAGGTCGAGAAGCGCGACGGCGACGCGACGTCGTACGTCAAGGAGCTGCTCGACAACGGCGAGCGCCTGATGGGCTTCGGCCACCGCGTCTACCGGGCCGAGGACCCGCGCGCCCGCGTGCTCCGGCGTACGGCGCGCAGCTCGACGCCCCGCGCTACGAGATCGCCGAGGCGCTCGAGAAGGCCGCGCTGGCGGGTGCGGGAGCGCCGGCCCGACCGGGTGCTCGAGACCAACGTGGAGTTCTGGGCGGCGATCGTGCTCGACTTCGCCGAGGTACCGGCGCCGATGTTGGCCTCGATGTTCACCTGCGCCCGAACCGGCGGC
>CAVWDJ010000001.1:0-184503 GCA_963753705.1 uncultured Actinomycetota bacterium | reverse complement strand
CGGGCGGCGACCACCCGGTCGAGCACGTCGAGCGGGAGCGAGCCGCTCTCGAGCACCGCGGAGTGGAACTTCTTGACGTCGAAGCGGTCGCCCTGACGATCCTCGGCCTCGGCCCGCATCCGCTGGATCTCCAGCCGCCCGATCATGTAGGACGTCGCCTGCCCGGGCGAGCAGATGTAGCGATCGACCTCGGGCCGGCACACGCCCTCGGTGAGCGGGGAGTTCGCGACCATGTAGTCGATGGCCTGCTGCCGGCTCCAGCCGAGGGCGTGGAGGCCGGTGTCGACGACCAGCCGGCAGGCGCGCAGGGAGTCGGCGCTGTACATCCCCATCCGGTCGACCGCCGAGGAGTACAGCCCCATCTCGTCGGACAGGCGCTCGGTGTAGAGGCCCCAGCCCTCGGCGTACGCCGCGCTGTGGAGGTGCTTGCGGAACGTCGGCATCGAGTCGGGCAGCTCCGAGGCGATCGCGAGCTGGAGGTGGTGACCGGGCACACCCTCGTGGAACGCCATCGCCTCGAGCTCGAAGCGCCCCCACGAGGGCGCGTCCTCGGTGTTGATGAAGAAGGTGCCACCGCGCGAGCCGTCGGTGGCGGGCGGGAAGTAGAACGCCTTGGCGCCGACCTCGGTGCCCTGCACGGCGCACGGCGCCTGTGGGACGACCTCGAACCAGTCGGCCATCGCCGCCTCGGCCCGGGCGAGCGCGACCTTGGACTGCTCGACCATCTCGTCGCCGTGCTCGAAGTGGAGCTTGGGGTCGGTCCGCATGGCCTCGAAGATCTGCTCGAGGTCGTCGGTGCCGACGACCTCGGGACCCAGGGCGCGGTACTCGTCGGCCAGCTTGGCCACCTGGGCCAGGCCGATCTCGTGGATCTCCAGCGCGGTCTTCTCGGTGGTCGTGTAGTAGCGCAGGGCGGCGTCGTAGACGTCGCCACCACCGGGCAGCCACGACAGGCCGCACTCCTGCTCGGACCGGGCGTGAGGCAGGGCCTCGCGCAGGGCGTCGCGGTAGTCCTCGAGACCCGGTCGGACCGACCGCTCGACGGCCTCGCGGAGGCCTGCCCGCACCGCGTCGGCGTCGACGCCCTCGGGGAGCTGCACCGCGGAGACCACGGGGTCGTCGGCGGGGGGCACGGCGAGGGCCTTCTCGATCTGCTCGATCGTCGCCGAGACCGCGAACGCGGGCGAGACCCAGCCGGACGACACACCCTCGCGGGTGCGGTCGGCGAGCTGGCGGAAATGAGCACCGACGGCGTCGAGCTTGGCGGGCATGGCGTCGGCGACCGCCTGGTCGGGCACGGCCAGCAGCCCCATCAGCAAGGACAACGTGCCCTGCAGCCCGTGCACCGAGTCGGCATTGCGACAGCCCAGCGGGGTGTCGAGCAGGTCGGCGTGGGCGGTGGCGGAGCTGATGATCACCCCGCGGGTGAGCGCCTCCTGGGGGTCGAGCGACGTGGGCTCGATCCCCTCCGCCCGCTGCGCGAAGTCGCGCAGGGTCGCGGCGTACCGCTCCTCCGCCTCGCGTGAGGCTTCCTCATAGCTCCCGACGTCGGAGTAGTCACCGAGCATGTGCCGCTCGGTCGGCTCCTCGTCGAGGATGGCCTGCCAGTAGTCGTCTGCCAGCTGCCGGAGTTCGTCGCTCAACGCACGCGTCCTTCGGGTCGTCGGGATCGGGTCGCGTCCAACCTAGCCCGGCCCGGTGACAGCGGGCCCCCACATCCCTCCGGGTCAGCCCGTGCCGGCCGGGCCGTGGCCGGCGCCGGTGAGGCCGAGCCGGGCGGTGGTCTCCTCGCGCATCTGGACCTTGCGGATCTTGCCGGTCACGGTCATCGGGAACTCGTCGACGAGCAGCACGTAGCGCGGGATCTTGTAGTGGGCGAGCTTGCCGGTGGCGTAGGCGCGCACCGCGTCGGCGTCGAGAGCGTCTGCGCCGTCGCGGAGCTTGATCCAGGCGCAGAGCTCCTCGCCGTACTTCTCGTCGGGGACGCCGATCACCTGGACGTCCTCGATGTCGGGGTGGGAGTAGAGGAACTCCTCGATCTCGCGCGGGTAGACGTTCTCACCGCCGCGGATGACCATGTCCTTGATCCTGCCGACGATGTTGCAGTAGCCGTCCTCGCGCATCTCGGCGAGGTCGCCGGTGTGCATCCAGCCGTCGGCGTCGATGGCCTCGGCGGTCTTCTCGGGGTCGTCCCAGTAGCCGAGCATCACCGAGTAGCCACGGGTGCAGAACTCGCCGGGCTGCCCGCGCTCGACGGTCTCGCCGGTGGCGGGGTCGACGATCTTCACCTCGACGTGGGGGTGGACGCGCCCGATCGACGCCGTACGACGCTCGAGGTCGTCGTCGGCGCGGGTCTGGCACGACACCGGGCTGGTCTCGGTCATGCCGTAGGCGATCGACGCGGCCTCCATGTGCATGTCGTCGATGCAGTGCTTCATGACCTCGATCGGGCAGATGGAGCCGGCCATGATCCCGGTCCGGAGCGACGACAGGTCGTGGTCGGCGAAGGTCGGGTGGTGCTGCATCGCGATGAACATCGTGGGCACGCCGTACACCGCGGTGCAGCGCTCCTCGGCGACCGCCCGCAGCGTCACCTCGGGGTCGAACCCCGGAGCGGGGATCACCATCGTCGCGCCGTGGGTGGTGCACCCGAGGTTGGCCATCACCATCCCGAAGCAGTGGTAGAAGGGCACGGGGATGCACAGCCGGTCGTGCTCGGTGAAGCCGATCAGCTCGGTCACGAGGTAGCCGTTGTTGAGGATGTTGCGGTGGGACAGCGTGGCGCCCTTGGGGCGGCCCGTCGTGCCCGACGTGTACTGGATGTTGATCGGGTCGCCCGGTTCGAGGGTCCGCATGCGGACGTTGAGGACGTCGGCGTCGAGCGCCTCACCCTGCGCGACCAACGCGTCCCAGTCGTCGGTGTCGAGGTAGACCACCCGCTCCAGAGCGGCGTTCTGCGGCGCCGTCTCCTCGACCATGCCGCGGTAGTCGCTGGTCTTGAACGACGTGGCCGAGATCAGCAACCGCATGCCCGACTGGTTGACGGCGTAGGAGAACTCGTGGGTGCGGTAGGCCGGGTTGACGTTGACGAGGATCGCGCCGATCTTCGCGGTCGCGAACTGCGTGATCGTCCAGCGGGCACTGTTGGGACCCCAGATGCCGACGCGGTCGCCCTTCTCGATGCCGGCCGCGATCAGGCCCCGGGCCACCAGCTCGACGTCGCGGTCGAGCTCGCGCCAGGTCCACCGTCTCCCGGTGGCGAACTCCACCATGGCCTCGCGGTCGGGGAAGGCGGCCACCGTGCGGTCCAGGTTGGCCCCGATCGTCTCCTCGAGCAGGGCGGGCTCGGTCTCACCCCGGGCATAGGACTCCATGCGCCGGAACCTACCTCCGGCCGGGGCACCGCGCGAGGGGTCAGACCGCCGCGACCTGGATGGTGGCTCCCTCACCGAGATCCACCAGCGCGCCGGGCTCGAGCCGGACACCGATCCCCGGCTGGAGGTCCTCCGCCGGCCGGCCGGGCTGAACCACGAGGGTGCCGTTGGTCGAGCCCAGGTCGGTGGCCACCGCGAAGCCCTGGTCGACTCCCGTGCCGGGCCGGATCTCCAGGTGGGTGGAGGAGATCTCCTGGTTCGGACTGGGCACGCTGACCAGCAGTGCCTCCCCGTCGCCGAGGTCGCGGGACTGCGGCGCGCGGCCCACGACGACCACCCGGTCGACGTCGACGGTCTCTCCGCTGGAGAAGACCAGTCGCACCACGGCCGTAGGGGTCACGGCCGGGCCCGGCGCTCGGTGACCGGGCTCGGTGATCGGCTCGGGCTCCGGGATCGGCTCGGGCTCCGGGATCGGCTCGGGCTCCGGGATCGGCTCCGGCTCCGGGATCGGCTCGGGCTCCGGGATCGGCTCCGGCTCCGGGATCGGCTCCGGCTCCGGGACGGGCTCGCGGACCGGCTCGGGAGAGGCGGCGAGGGGGCCGGTGTCGACGGCCGGTGGGGCCGCGCCCTGCAGGACCGAGGAGACGCGGATCAGCCCCGCGCCCAATGTGTACGGCGTGCCCTCGCTCTCGGCGACCCGGAGGCAGAGCCCGGTGACGCCGCTGACGTTGCGCTCGACCCAGGTCGAGTCGGCGTCCCCGACGATGGTGACCGGACCGTCCGCCGACATCAGGTCGGCCACGCCCGCGCCTCGGATCACGAGCTTGACGTCTCCCGCTCTCTCGCTGACCAGGACGAACCCGGAGAGCTCGCGGAGACCGCCGCTGATCAGCCCGTCGAGCACCTCGTCGAACCCGGCGCCCTCGTCGACCAGCTCCCAGACCCTGGCCACCCGGGCCTTGGCGGCCGGCGGCAACAGGACGACCACGTCGTCTCCCAGCACGGCGTACCACTCACCGGGGGTCACGGAGCGGCTCACGGTCACGGCAGGGCTCCCGGTGTCTCGGGCACGGACTCCTGGGCGGACCGGGAGTCAGGGGTGCGGTCGCGGGCCCATCCCACCACATCGACGACGACCGCCGTCGCGTTGTCGATGCCACCGGCTGTGACGGCGGCAGCGACGATCCGGTCCGCCGCGTCCGAGGGGTCGGCGTTCTCGGCCAGGAGGCGCGCGATCTCCTCGTCGCCGATCATCCCGGTCACGCCGTCGGAGCAGAGCAGGACGCGTTCGAAGTCCGCGAGCGGCAGGACGAAGAAGTCGGGGTCGACGTCGTCGGGGCCGCCGAGGGCCCGGGTCACGATGTGACGCTCGGGATGGACGGCCGCCTCCTCCTCGGTGATCTGCCCGGCGTCGACGAGCTCCTGCACCAGGCTGTGGTCGACGCTGATCCGCATCAGCTCGCCGCCGCCGACGGCGTAGACGCGCGAGTCACCGAGGTTGGCCAGCAGCCACTGGTCGCCGGCCACGAGGGCGATCACCGCGGTGGTCCCTCCGCGCCAGCGGCGGCCGTCGCTGCCGCGGTGCGTGTCGCCGTACTCGTCGAGGCGGCCCTGGCACCGGCGCAAGGTCTCGGCCACGACCTCGGCCGCCCGGCGTGGGTCGTCGCCGGTGTCGCTGAGCCGGCCGAACTCCTCCACCACGATCCGGCTCGCGATGTCACCACCGTCGTGCCCGCCCATCCCGTCGGCCACCACGAAGACCGGCGGATCGGCGAGGTAGGAGTCCTCGTTGACCTCACGGACCAACCCGACGTCGGTCGCCGCACCGGCTCGTACCTGGACCCGGTCGCTCATCGGCCGGACCCGGACCCTGCGCTGGGGCCGACCGCTAGCGTGGGAACGATGGCCACCTCGTCCGCCCCGGGCCCGGTCACGAGCAGGGGGCACCGCTCGCTCGCCGACCAGCTCCGGAGCTGGCCGGACGAACGACTGACGGGGTTGCTCCGGGACCGCCCCGATCTGTCGACGCCCGCCCCGGCTGACTGCGGCCAGCTGGCATCGCGGGCCGCGACGCGGTCGTCGCTGAACCGTGCTCTCGACCTGCTCACGCGCCTCGAGCTCTCCGTCCTTGATGCCCTCGTGGCGTCGGGTCACACGACCGACGCGGAACTGGCCCACATCCTCGACTCCGAGCCGCCCGCTGTCGAGACCGCCGTACGGCGGCTGACCGACCTGGCCCTGGTCTGGCAGAGCGACGCGGGGCTCCGCGCCCTGACCGGCGTGCCCGAGGCCCTGGGGTCCCTCTCGGAGCTCCACCCGATCACGCCGGGCCGTTCGGCGGCGGACGTGGCGGCGTTGCTGACCGAGCTCTCCCCGGCTGCGCGCGCGATGCTCGAGCACGTCGAGTCCGGGTCCGGCGAGGCGGATGCGGGGTCAGCACGGCGCGCGATCTCGCCCGACGAGGCCGCCAGTCCGGCCGAGGAGCTGCTGTCGCGCGGGTTGCTGGTGCCGGGTCGGCCGCGACTGGTGCGCGTCCCCGGCGAGGTGCAGATCGCGCTGCGAGGCGGACACACCACGCGCGAGCGGATCGACGTACCACCCGACATCGCCACCTCCGAGCGCGACGCCTCGCAGGTCGACCACGCCGCGGCGGGGGCGGCCTTCGAGGCGGTACGCCGGGTCGAGCTGCTGGTCGACCACTGGGGCAGCCATCCCCCGGTGGCCCTGCGCAGCGGCGCGCTCGCGGTGCGCGACCTGAAGGCGGCGGCGGAGTTCGCCCAGCTCGACGAGGCGACCACCGCGCTGGTCGTCGAGGTCGCCGCCGCGGCCGGGTTGCTCGCCACGTGGCCGGACCGCGACGGCAACCCGGCGTGGACGCCGACCGAGGCCTTCGACTCCTGGTGTGACGAGCACGCCGCCGAGCGCTGGACGCGGCTCGTCCGGGCCTGGCTCGGCACCGAGCGGCTGCCGTTCCTGGTCGGGACCCGGGACGAGGCCGGCCGGACCCGCAACGCCCTCGATCCCGAGCTGACAAGCCGCGTGGCCCCCGAGACGCGGACGATGGCGCTCGTCGAGCTGGCGGCCCTCCCACCCGGCCATGTCGTCGCCACCGGGACCGGACCCGCGTCCGTGGTCGCGCGCCTGGCCTGGCTGAGGCCGCGGCGACCGCCGTCGCGCGCCGAGCAGGTCGTGGCCGCCCTCGCCGAGGCCGGCCATCTCGGCATCACGGGGCTCGGCGGCCTCGCGTCGTACGCCCGCCTGCTCGTCACCGGCGACGACCCCGCTCCCCTGCTCACCCCGCTGCTCCCGGCCGAGGTGGACCACGTCCTGATCCAGGCCGACCTGACGGCCGTCGCGCCGGGGCCCCTCACCCGGGAGCGGGCGCGCGACCTCCACCTGGTCGCCGACGTCGAGTCGCGGGGGCAGGCGACCGTCTACCGGTTCACCGCGGCGTCCGTCCGTCGTGCCTTCGACGCGGGATGGGCGGCCCACGAGGTGCACGCCTTCCTGGCCTCGGTCTCGCGGACCCCGGTGCCGCAGCCACTGACCTACCTCGTCGACGACGCCGCGCGTACTTTCGGCACGGTCCGGGTCGGGCACGCGGAGGCCTTCCTCCGTGCTGACGACGAGACGGCGCTGACGGAGCTGGTGCACCATCCGCGGGCCGGGTCACTGGGGCTCCGGCGGCTCGCCCCGACCGTGCTGGTCAGCACGACGCCGCTCGACGTGCTGATCCCGCGGCTGCGTGAGCTCGGCGTCTCGCCCCTGGTGGAGAGCATCGACGGCACCGTGCACGTCAGCCGCCCGGATCGGCAGCGGGCACGACCCCGCGTGGCGCGTCGCACGGCCGACGCGCGGCTCGAGGCCAGGCTCGCCCAGGTCGTGACGGCCATCCGCGCCGGCGACAAGGTCGCCGAGACGCGCGGCACGGCCAGCGCCACGACGACCCTGACCCCGATCGGGTCCCTCGCCGCCCTGCGCGACGCGGTCGAGTCGGGACGCACCGTGCTGATCGGCTACGTCGACAACCACGGCACCGCCACCGAGCGGCTGGTCGACCCGGTCCGCGTTGACGGCGGCTGGCTGACCGCGCGCGACCACCGCGCCGACGACGTGCGGCAGTTCGCCGTCCACCGGATCCGCACGGTCCACCCCGTCGACGACACGGCCTGAGGTCGTCTGTCGGTCGTGCCCGAAACCCGCTGGCGTGGCTCCGTAGACTTGAGTCGTGGATTTCGTCCGGTACGCCGAGTCCTCGGCGGCGCTCGTCAACGCGGAGCTGCCGGACCTCGACGCGCTGGTGGCGTTCCTGGCCAACCGCGCCTGGCTGCAGCCGCAGGTGAACGACCGCGACGTCGCGGTGCTGCGCCGATTCCAGCGCGATCTGCGCCCCGTCTTCGAGGCGTCGTCGCACGACGACCCGAAGGGTGTCGTCGACGGGATCAACGCACTGCTCGAGAAGAACCCGATCACGCCGCGGATCGCCGACCACAACCCGGCCCACCTGCACATCCACGTCGCCAACCGGGCCGCGAGCGTCGCCGACCTGCTCATCGGGGAGTCCCTGCTGGGCCTGGCCAACCTGGTCTGCGACCTCGGCCCGACCCGGCTCGGGATCTGTGCCGCCTCCCCGTGCACGAACGTCTACGTCGACACCTCGCCCAACCAGTCGCGGCGCTACTGCTCCGACCGGTGCTCCTCGCGCGCCAACGTCGCCGCCTACCGCGCGCGACAGAAGGCTGCCGCCGGCTGACGGCGGCACCCCGGTAGTAGTACGTAGGTGAGGCCAGCTGGCCCCAACTACGTACTACTCACCGACCAGGCCTCGGCGGCCACCAGCTCCAGGACCAGCGTCTCGGTGAGCAGACGGACGTCGTCGTGGTCGTCGTGCGGGTACCGCACCGTCACGTCGGCGCCGCGCACCTCGCCACCCACGGCGACGAGGGTGCTTCCCCTCGTGTTCACCCAGTCGAGGAGCTCGGGCTCCCAGCGCGACCCCGCGAGCAGCACCAGCCGGTAGTCGGTGGTCTTGGTGAGGTAGACGTCGACGTGGCTCCAGTCCGCGGTCTCGCACCCGACGGCCGGCAGCCGGGGCCCCTCCCGCAGCATCAGCGCCGACTGCAACGCCGAGCTGAGCCGCCGCGCGGGGGCGACGACGTGGGTGCCGTGCGGGCCGAGGGCCGCGGAAGAGACGGCCGGAAGCCAGTCGAGGCGGCTGTCGAGCACGTGGGCGCTCGCCTCGGCTGCCCGGTCCAGCAGCGCCGCGGTCTCGGGCGCCCCGGTGAGGTGCGACTCGAGCGCGAGCAGGAGGGCCAGCGTGTGCTGGAAGGAGCGGCAGGCCACGCCGCCCCGCTCCACACCGGCCCGCAGGTCAACGGCGTCGTCACACAACTCGACCAGCGTCCCACCATCGCCGGTCGAGCCACCATCGCGGGTCGAGCCTGTCGAGACCCCGCCGTCCGAGCCACCATCGTCGGGTCGAGCCACCATCGCGGGTCGAGCCTGTCGAGACCCCGTTGGTGAGCGCCACGAACCTCGCCCCTCCCCCGGCCGCGCGGAGCCGGCGTACGGCGTCGAGCGTCTCGGCCGAGCCGCCCGACGCGGACACGGCGACGACGGTCGTCCGGGGGTCCACCACGGGAAGCAGATCCGACGCCGCGAGCTCGGCGACGGCCGGGATGCCGCGGGCGCGGAGGCGGGCGGCCGCGACCTGGTTGGCGTAGTGGGACGACCCCATCCCCAGGAACACCCACGAGGTCGACTCGTCATCCACCGCCGCCCAGGGATCCCCGTCCCGCATCGCAGCGGCGAGGGCCTCGAGCCGGGCCGGCTTCTCGGCCAGGTCGGCGGCGAAGAGCACCGGATCCATCAGGACTGCTCCACCCGCCGCCGCAGCGACGCGGCCGGGACGTAGAGCCACTCGGGCAGGTGCTGCGCCGCGTACACGAACTCGCGGCACAGCTGCTCCCAGGAGTACGCCGGCACCAGCGCCGGGTCGAACAGGTCGGTGTGGTCGCCGAGCGCCCGCCGGTACCCGCTCAGGAACAACCCCTGGGCGTGTCCGGTCCAGGCCAGCGCGGTCCAGTCGAGGGCCGCCGACTCGGCCGGGTCCACCGTCGGCGGGGCGCCGTGCCGCGCCACGTGGCTGACGTTCTCCAGGCTGATCAGCATGCCGGCGACGTCCATCGCGACGGGCGCGTCCTCGGCGCGGAGGGCGGGCGAGCGCGTCGGGTTGCCGTCGAAGTCGACGACGGCGTACCCGTCCGGTCCGCGGAGCACCTGGCCGACGTGGAGGTCGCCGTGGACGGGGAGGACGACGGCACCCGCAGCGTCGGCCAGACCCGCCAGCACGCCCTCGATCCGGGAGCGATGCCGGATCAGGAGGTCGTAGGAGTCCGGGTCGTGCGGCTCGGTGAGCCGGACCGCCAGGTCGAGGGCCGCGAGCGCCTCGTCGGCGTGCTGGCGTGCCAGCGCCGGTGTCAGCCGTGCCGGAGGGTCGTCGGCGAGCGCCAGGTGAAGGCGCCCGACGACCTCGCCGAGATCGGCGGCGAAGTCCTGGGCCGGACCCGTCTCCACGCGCAGCGCCCTCCGCGCCTCGGTGACCGCCCACGTCCATCCGTCCTCGGTACGGGGCAGGTAGGACTGCGCGACGGCGAGCGGGACCCAGTGGCCGGTGTCGGGGTCGCGCCACTCGACGAGCCCCCACAGCGCAGGCGACTCCGCGAAGCCGGCTGCCGCCAGCCGGCGCAGGCGGTCCGCCGCCGGGTGCGGCCCCACCAGCGGCTCGGTCATCCACTTCACGACGACCTGTCCGCCCACGACCCACGACTCGTGCGTCTGGTCGACCCCCATCGCCCGCTCGTCGTCGGCGTCGAGGGTGACGGGCGGCTTCTCGGGCGCGCTGACCCGGAACTGCGCGGGCGTGGCCGCGTCGGCGTCGTACAGCCTCCCCACCAGGGCGACCGCGGCCCCGTCGCCGGCCGTCGCGCGCCGCCACTCGCCGTCGCGCCTGACGAACGGCGCGGCGCGCGGGCCGTCGTCGGTCGGGACCACGCGGATCGCGTGGACCTCTCCGAGAGTCAGCAGGTCAGCTGCCGGCACGGCGCTCCAGGGCAGTCTGCTCGATGATCTCGGCCCCCCGACGCAGCCCGTCGCGACCCCGGATGTCGGCGCCGACAGCTTCCATCCGGGCGCGCAGGTCGGTGTCGCCGAGCAGCCCGTCGACGGCCCCGAGGAGCTCGTCGTCGGTGAACGCGTACGTCGGCAGCCGGACGCCGTAGCCGAGCTCGTGGACGCGCTGGGCGTTGTCGTACTGGTCCCAGAAGAGCGGCAGCACCACCATCGGCTTGCCGAAGTGCATCGCCTCCGTCGTGGTGTTGTTGCCGCCGTGGGTGATCACGAGGTCGACGAGCGGGATCACCTTGGTCTGCGGGAGCGTCGCGGCGCCGGTCATGTTGTCGGCGAGCCGCAGCTCGTCGGCCCGGGGACCCATGCTCACGATCACCCGGTGCGGCGAGGTGCCGAGCACGTCGATGAGCCTCTGCATCAGCCCGACGTCCGCGCCGCCGAGCGAGCCCAGCGAGAGGTAGATCAGCCCGCTGCCCTCCGGCCGGTCGGCCAGCGCACCGGGCAGCACGTAGTCCTCGTCGGTCTCGCGGACGCTGGAGTCGATCCGGTGCCAGGTCTCGTCCAGCGGCCGTGCGTCGGTGTAGTCGAGCTCGCGCGGGAACACGTAGATGTTGCAGTCGGGCGAGACGTGCATGAAGTCACGCTCGGCGAGCGGCGGCGCACCCTGCTCCTGGCACCAGGTGTCCCAGGCAGCCCAGGTGTCGGCGTGGACGCGGTCGAACTCCTCGAGGAAGCCCGCCCACTCCGAGCGGTCGGCCATCGGGTAGCCCGAGAACACCGGCGGGAGGTCGGCCCCGCGCACCTCGAGCGGGTTGCACGACACGATCCGGACGAACGCCGCGTCGGCGGTCATCAGCGCCGGGAAGGACACGACGTTGTCCTCGACGACCACGTCGGGTCGGTGCTCGGCGATGATCTGCCGCAGCCGCGGCTCGGCGTACCGCGCGCCGTCGACCAGCGCGGCGTACGTCGGCTGGACGAAGGTCGCGAGCTGGTCGCGGGTCGGCTTGGCGAACTCCGGCGCGGTCTCGTTGACGAAGTCGATCCAGAACTGGCCCGCCGCGCCCTCCTCGGCGTCGGGGTCGGGCTCGGCGAGGTCGACGAGCGCCTCGACGAAGCCGAACGGCTCGAGCCGACCGGCCCACGACGCCTCCGCCGCGAACACCACGCGATGCCCCCGGTCGAGCAGGACCTTCCCGAGACCGATGCACTGGTTGGTGGGTCCGTACGCCGACTCCGGCATGAACATCACGGTGAGTGGTTCCGTCACGCTGGGCACGCTATCGCCCCCTCGCGGGTCGAGCCTGTCGAGACCGCCCCCACGCGGGTCGAGCCTGTCGAGACCGCCCCACGCGGGTCGAGCCTGTCGAGACCGGGCCGTGTCCCGGTGGCCGTGTCCCGGTGCTCTCGACAGGTCGACCGACGGTGGTCCGTAGGCTTGGCCGGTGACCGACGGACCCCTGATCGTCCAGAGCGACAAGACGCTGCTGCTGGAGGTCGACCATCCCGCGGCAGCCGACTGCCGCAAGGCGATCGCGCCGTTCGCCGAGCTCGAGCGGTCGCCCGAGCACATCCACACCTACCGGCTGACGCCGCTCGGGCTGTGGAACGCGCGCGCCGCCGGGCACGACGCCGAGCAGGTCGTCGACACGCTGCTGGAGTACAGCCGCTACTCCGTCCCCCACGCCCTGCTGGTCGACGTCGCCGAGACGATGGCGCGCTACGGCCGGCTCCGGCTGGAGAAGCACCCCGTGCACGGACTGGTGCTGGTCTCCCACGACCGGCCGGTGCTCGAGGAGGTGCTGCGCGCCAAGAAGGTCGCCGGGATGATCGGCGCCCGGATCGACGACGACACCGTGGTCGTCCACCCCTCGGAGCGCGGCAACCTCAAGCAGGCGCTCCTGAAGATCGGTTGGCCGGCGGAGGACTTCGCGGGCTACGTCGACGGCGAGGCCCACGCGATCGAGCTCGACGAGACCGACTGGTCGATGCGGCCCTACCAGAAGGAGGCCGTCGAGTCGTTCTGGCACGGCGGCTCCGGTGTCGTCGTCCTGCCCTGCGGCGCCGGCAAGACGATGGTCGGCGCGGCCGCGATGGCCGAGGCCAAGGCGACCACGCTGATCCTCGTCACCAACACCGTCAGCGCACGCCAGTGGAAGGACGAGCTGCTGCGCCGGACGTCGCTGACCGCGGAGGAGATCGGCGAGTACAGCGGCTCGGTCAAGGAGATCCGCCCCGTCACCATCGCGACGTACCAGGTGATGACCACGCGGCGGAAGGGCGTCTACAGCCACCTCGAGCTGCTCGACGCCCGCGACTGGGGTCTCATCGTCTACGACGAGGTGCACCTGCTGCCCGCGCCCATCTTCCGGATGACGGCCGACCTGCAGGCCCGTCGGCGGCTCGGACTGACCGCGACGCTGGTCCGCGAGGACGGCCGCGAGGGCGACGTGTTCTCGCTGATCGGGCCGAAGCGCTACGACGCGCCCTGGAAGGACATCGAGTCGCAGGGCTGGATCGCGCCGGCCGACTGCGTCGAGGTACGCGTCACCCTGCCGTCGGCCGAGCGGATGGTCTACGCCGTCGCCGAGCCCGAGGAGCGCTACCGGCTGGCGTCGTGCACCCACCACAAGGTCGACGTCGTACGACGGCTGGTCGACCAGCACCCGGGCCAGCCGACGTTGGTGATCGGCCAGTACCTCGAGCAGCTCGACGAGCTCGCCGCCGCCCTCGACGCGCCGCTGATCACGGGCGCGACGGCGGTCAAGGAGCGACAACGGCTCTTCGAGGCGTTCCGCTCCGGGGAGGTCGGACTGCTGGTGGTCAGCAAGGTCGCGAACTTCTCGATCGACCTGCCGACCGCCGAGGTGGCGATCCAGGTGTCCGGCTCGTTCGGCTCGCGCCAGGAGGAGGCCCAGCGCCTCGGCCGGCTGCTCCGCCCGAAGTCGGAGGGCAAGACCGCGCACTTCTACACGATCGTCAGCCGCGACACCGTCGACGCGGACTTCGCCGCCAACCGGCAGCGGTTCCTGGCCGAGCAGGGCTACGCCTACTCGATCCGCGACGCCGACGACTGAGCCGCTCCGTCGGTCGGGACCACGTCGTCGGTCCAGCCGCTGCGTGGGTCGAGCCGCTGCGTGGGTCGAGCCGCTGCGTGGGTCGAGCCTGTCGAGACCACCCCCGACTCGGGCACCCTGGTCCCATGGACGCCCAGCCGATCGCCGACGCGTTCGGCCTGGGCCGAGCGGAGTCGCTCAGCGAGCCGGTGGCACGCGGCGAGCTCGGACACGTACGACGGCTGGTCACCGACCGGGGAGCCTGGGCGGTCAAGGAGTCGTTCGAACCGTTCGACGCCGACGAGCTGGCCGCGGCCCAGCTCTCAGGCAGCTTCCAGGCCGCGTGCCGGGAGGCCGGGATCCCCACGCCGGCGCCGCAGAGCGTCGGACGGACGGTTCGTCGTCGAGGTGGACGGTGAGCAGCTGCAGGCCTTCACCTGGGTCGACCTGGCCGACCCCGACCCGCTGCTCGACCCCGAGGCGGTGGGGGTGCTGGTGGCGGCGATGCACGGCGTACGGCACGGTCCCGAGGGTGGGGTGCACGAGTGGTTCGAGGCGCCGGTCGGGCAGCGCGAGTGGCGGGCCGTGCTCAAGGCGGTGCGCGGAGCGGGCGCACCCTTCGCCGAACGTCTCGCGGAGCTGCTCCCCGGGCTGCTGGAGGTCGAGTCGATCCTGACCCCGATGGACGGCGTCCAGACCTGCCACCTCGACCTGTGGTCCGACAACCTGCGGGGCACCCCGTCCGGGGAGCTCTGCGTCTTCGACTTCGACAACGCCGGACCCGGCGACCCCGACCGCGAGCTGGCGATGACGGTCTTCGAGTTCGGGCGGGGGGACGCGCTCCGCCAGCGCCGTCTGTACGACGCGTACCGGGCGGCTGGTGGACCGGGCCGCGTGACCGGCCGCGCGGACTTCGCGCTGACCGTGGCCCAGCTCCACCACATCGGCCACCGCCACCTGCGGATGTGGCTGGCCGCCCGCGACAGCGAAGGGCGCGCCCGGTCGCTGGCCGGGGTCGAGGAGTTCCTCGGCGATCCCTTCCTCCTCGCCGATGTGGACGCAGCGCTGGGAGCCGTCACCTAGGCTCGGCCGTGTGGGGAACCTCCGTGGCCGGCTGAACGACGCCATCTTCGCCCGCGTCGCCGGACCGCAAGGGACGATGCACCGCGACCGCATCCACGGCACGCCGGGGCCGCGCTGGTTCGCACCCGGCAGCCCGATCACCCGGGTCCACGGCGACGCCTCGATGTATGTGGGAGGTCTCCGGGCCGTCCTCCTCCAGACCCTCCAGCCGCAGGCGATGACGGCGGTGGCGGAGCACTCCGGCTACCGCGGCGACATCTGGGGACGGCTCGCCCGCACCAGCCGGTTCCTGGCGGTGACCACCTTCGGCACCGCCGAGCACGCCCAGGAGGCCGTCGACGTGGTCCGGGCCATCCACGAGCGCGTGGTCGGCACGATGCCCGACGGCACGCCGTACGCGGCGACCGACCCGCACCTCCTCGAGTGGGTACACATCGCCGAGATCCACAGCTTCCTGCTGTCGCACCAGCGCTACGGCGCCCGGCCGCTCGACCAGGCGGGACGCGACGAGTACGTCGCCCAGACGGCGTTCGTGGCTCGCAAGCTCGGCGCCGTCGACCCGCCGACCACCGAGGCGGAGCTCGAGGCCGCGCTCGAGCGTTTCCGGCCCGAGCTCACCGTCACCGATCATGCGCGCGAGGCCGTGTCGTACCTGATCTGGCATCCCGACCTGCCGCTCCCCGCCCGCCTCCCCTACGGCGTGCTGGTCGCGGCCGCGATCGGCCAGATGCCGCCCTGGTCGCGCGCACCGCTCGGGCTGCCCAGGCTGCCTCTCGTCCACGACCGGCTCGCCGGGCCGCTCGGCACCGCGGCCACCCGCACCATCCGCTGGGCCATGACGAGCGACCCGACCGTGGCCGCCCGCCTGGAGGCCCAGCGCGAGAGAGCCGTGCCCGGGCTGGGCGCCGCCGGCGCATGACCGACCAGCTCGCGGCGCGCTGGCCGCTTCCCGACCACCTCGACGTCCGCGACGCCCTGCTCGCCGCCTACGGCGACGCGGCGCGTGGCTACCACGACACGCTCCACCTGACCGAGGTGCTGGACCGGATCGACGAGATCGCCGTCGCGGGGGTGGCCGGCGACGGCGCCGCGGTGCGGCTGGCCGCGTGGTTCCACGACGGGGTGTACGACGGCGAGCGCGGCGACGAGGACCGCAGCGCCGTGTGGGCCGAGGACGCCCTCGCCGACACCGGCCACGCGGAGCAGGTGGCGAGGCTGGTCCGGCTGACCGAGCACCACGACCCGTCGGACGACGACCTGCCCGGGCAGGTGCTGTGCGACGCCGACCTGGCGATCCTGGCGGCCGCTCCCGACCGGTACGACGCCTACCTCGCCGGTGTCCGCCGCGACTACGCCCACGTCTCGGACCCCGACTTCGCCGCCGGCCGGACGGCCGTGCTCCGCGACCTGGCCGCCCGCCCGCGGCTGTTCCACACGCCGTACGCCCGCGAGCACTGGGAGCCCGCCGCCCGCGCCAACCTGGCGCGTGAGCTGGCGGGGCTGACCGTCACGGAGCGGTGACCCTGCCACCCTTCACCCGGCGAGCTCGGTGGCTGACTCACCGGCCCCTGCGGAGTCAGGTGTAGAGGCAGAACGGATGCCCGGCGGGATCGAGCATGACGCGTACGTCGTCCTGGGGCTGGTGGGCAGCCACGGTCGCGCCGAGCTCGACGGCGTGCTGCACCGCGGCCTCGAGATCGCTCACCTCGACCTCGAGGTGCAGCTGCATCCCCGGACGGCCGGGCTCGGGCGGCCAGACCGGCGGCTCGTAGACGTCCGCCTTCTGCACGCCGAGCGAGGCCACGCCCTCGCCGAAGTCGAGCGACCCACCCGACTCGGACTCGTTCCAGATCGGCCGGTCGAGGATCGCCGACCAGAACACCAGCAGGGCATGGGGATCCGGCGCCTCGAGCGTGACGCCCCACCAATCCTTGCGCTCCCACCGGTCCTGGTCGGGACCGTTGTCGTCGCGTCCGCGCATCAGTCCTCCACGTGCGGCGAGTGCTTGCGTCGTCGCAGCCCCGCCTCACGCAGCCGCACGATCAGCTCGCGTGAGGTGACCGGCACCGCGCCGGCCGCGACGACGTCGTCGTACCTCTCGGACGGTACGTCGTAGTGGTCGCGGTCGAAACCCCGCTCGGGGATCCCGAGCCCCCTCGCGAACACGTGGAGCTCGTCGTACGACGTGTCGCTGGCGAGGTGGGACCACAGGCGTCCGTGGCCGGGCGCGTTGGGCGGGTCGATCAGGATCATCGGCTCGACTGCCAGTCGTCCACCAGCGTGCGCCACGAGCGCACGTAGGACGCGTCGACGTAGGCCTTGGCCGAGCCGCCCGGCCTGACCTGGCTGCCGAGATGGAGCTGACGGACGCCGGCCTCCAACAGCCAGGGCACCTGCTCGGCGGCGAGTCCGCCACCCGGCATCACCAGCGGGGCGATCTCCGGCGTGACCGACGCCAGGAGGTCGTCGTACCCCACGGTCATGCCCTGCGGCGACCCGGCGGACCGCACCGCCGTCAGCCGCGGGAGGTCGCGCAGGCGGCGCCACGAGCGACGCGGGTCGAGGGACGAGTCGATGGCGCGGGTGAAGGTCCACGGGACCTCCGGGATCCTGGCGAGCAGCATCGAGCAGGTCTCGGTGTCGATCTCGAGGTCGGAGTCGAGGAACCCGAACGCGACTCCGGTGGCCCCGCACGCGAGGTAGTCCTCGGCCAGCCCCACCAGCCGGGCGAACTCCCCACCCGTGGTCGACCACGAGTCGTTGAGCCGGAGGAGCACGAACATCGGCAGGTCGGTCTCGCGTCCGATCGAGCTGACCAGGTTCGGCTCCGGCGACAGTCCACAGGTCGGCCCCGGGACGACGACATGGAGCCGGTCGGCCCCGCCTTCGGCCGCGCCCGGTGCGTCGCGCGGGTCGGAGACCGCGACCTCCAGCACGACACCCGGCATGCGCTCAGACTAGGGGCGGACGGAGCCTGGGCTCGCGACCCGCGCCCTACGATGAACCGCATGCAGGTGCCCGCGCCGATCGAGTACGCCCGGGCCACCAGCGTCGAGGACGCGGTCGGGCTCCTCGAGAGGCTGGGTGAGGAGGCGCGCGTCATCGCCGGCGGGCACAGCCTGCTGCCGATGATGAAGCTGCGCCTGGCGACGCCGGAGTACCTCGTCGACATCAACGACCTGCACGACTCCCTCAGCTACATCGAGACCGACGGTGCCGTCGTCCGGATCGGCGCGATGACGCGCCACCGCGAGCTCCTCGAGTCGGAGCTGCTGTGGGACCTCTTCCCGATCTTCCGCGACGCCGAACGGGTCATCGCCGACCCGCCCGTGCGCAACCGCGGCACCCTGGGCGGGGCGCTGTGCCAGGCCGACCCAGCCGAGGACCTCTCCTCGGTGTGCACGACGCTCGACGCGGTGTGCGTCATCCAGGGCCCGGCGGGCACGCGCGAGGTGACGATGGACGAGTTCCACCGGGGGCCCTACGAGACCGCGGTCGCGCACGCCGAGCTGCTGACCGAGGTCCGCATCCCGGTCCGGCGCCCGGGCAGCAGCGCCTATCTCAAGGTCGACCGGCGCGCCGGCGACTGGGCGGTGGTCGCGGCGGGTGCCGCGATCTGGCTCGACCACGGGCTGATCACCGACGCCCGCGTGGGGCTGGCGGCCGTCGGGCCCAACACCACCGGCATCCCCGAGGTCTCCGCCGCCCTCCGGGGCCGCCGTCCCGACGACGAGGCGTTCGCCGAGGCCGGCCGGCTCGCCGCAGCGAGCTGCCGCCCGGTGACCGATGCCCGCGGCTCGGAGGCCTACAAGCGGCACCTGGCCGACGAGCTCACCCGACGTACCCTGCGCACAGCAGCCGACCGGGCCCTGGCCGGCGCCCGGACGGAGTAGGGGCGGGCATGGAGGTGTCGGTGACCGTCAACGGCGAGCTGGTCACCCGCGACGTCGAGGCCCGGATGCTGCTGGTCCACTTCCTGCGCGACGAGCTCGGCCTGACCGGGACGCACTGGGGCTGCGACACCACGAACTGCGGCAGCTGCGTCGTCCTGTACGACGGCGAGCCGGTCAAGTCGTGCACGGTCCTCGCGCCGATGGCGGACGGACACGAGGTCGAGACGGTCGAGCACCTCGAGGTGGACGGCGTCCTCGACCCGGTCCAGCGCGGGTTCATGGAGTGCCACGGGCTGCAGTGCGGATTCTGCACGCCGGGGATGCTGCTGACCGCGCGGGCGCTGCTCGACCGGGAGCCCGACCCGAGCGAGGCGACCATCCGGGAGGCGATCTCGGGCCAGATCTGCCGGTGCACGGGCTACGCCAGCATCGTCCGCTCGGTGCGGTGGGCGGCGGAGCACGGCGGCGACGGCGTCGAGGGTGCGGGCCTGGAGGAGGTCCGGTGACCGGGGTCGAGGTCGAGCCGGTGGAAGGCTCGGAGACGCCGTTCGGGCACGGCCGGATGCTCCGGAAGGAGGACCGGCGCCTGGTCCGAGGTCGTGGGCAGTTCACCGACGACCTCCAGCTCACCGGGATGCTCCACCTCGCCATCCTGCGGTCGCCCCTGGCTCACGCCCGGATCCGGTCGGTCGACACCCTGGCGGCCGAGGCGCACCCCAAGGTGCGTGCCGTGGTCACCGGCGCCATGCTCGAGGCCCGGGGGCTGGCCTGGATGCCGACCCTGCCGGGCGACCGACAGCCGGTGCTGGCGACCGACAAGGTGCGCTTCCAGGGCCAGGAGGTGGCGTTCGTCGTCGCCGAGGACCGCTACGCCGCCCGCGACGCCCTCGAGCTGATCGACGTCGAGTACGAGGCACTGCCACCGGTGGTCGACTCCCGGCGGGCGCTCGACCCCGAGAGTGCCGTGATCCGCGACGACTTGCCCGGCAAGAGCGACAACCTCTGCTTCGAGTGGGAGACCGGCGACGCGGCCGCGACGGAAGCGGTCTTCGCCCGGGCCGACGTCACGCTCTCGCAGGAGATCGTCTTCCCCCGGGTGCACCCGGCGCCCCTGGAGACCTGCGGCGCGGTGGCCGACTACGACCGTGTGGAGGACCGGCTGACCCTGTGGTCGACGACCCAGGCGCCGCACGCCCATCGGACCCTGCTGGCCCGGTTCATCGGCATCGAGGAGCACCGGATCCGGGTGATCGCCCCCGACGTCGGCGGCGGCTTCGGCAACAAGGTGCCGATCTACCCCGGCTACGTCTGCGCGATCGTCGGCTCGATGGTGACCGGCAAGCCGGTCAAGTGGACCGAGGACCGCACCGAGAACCTCGTCGCGAGCGGCTTTGCCCGCGACTACGTCATGCAGGGCGAGATCGCGGCTGACCGCGACGGGCGGATCCTCGCGATCCGCAGCCACGTGCTCGCCGACCATGGTGCGTTCAACGGCGCCGCGACGCCGTCGAAGTTCCCCGGCGGGTTCTTCGGGGTCTTCACCGGCAGCTACGACCTCGAGGCCGCGTACTGCTCGATGACGGCCGTCCACACCAACAAGGCGCCGGGCGGGGTGGCGTATGCCTGCTCGTTCCGGATCGCCGAGGCCGTCTACCTGGTGGAGCGGATGGTGGACATCCTGGCCGACGAGCTGAGCATCGACCCCGTGGCGCTGAGGGTCGCGAACTTCATCCAGCCCGACCAGTTCCCCTACGTCAGCCGGACCGGGTGGGTCTACGACTCGGGTGACTACCCGGTGGCGATGGCCGAGGCCCTCCGCATCGCCGGGTACGACGACCTCCGCAAGGAGCAGGCGGAGCGTCGGACCCGCGGCGAGCTGATGGGGATCGGGGTCGCGTTCTTCACCGAGGCGGTCGGCGCCGGGCCACGCAAGGACATGGACCTGGCCGGGCTCGCGATGTCCGACGGTTGTGAGCTGACGATCCACCCCACGGGCACCGCCGTGGTCCGCATCTCCGTGCAGACCCAGGGTCAGGGGCACGAGACGACGTTCGCCCAGATCGTCGCGCAGGAGCTGGGGATCCATCCCGACGACGTCGACGTGATCCACGGAGACACCGACACCACGCCGTACGGGCTGGGGACCTACGGCAGCCGCTCGACGCCGGTGTCTGGCGCTGCGGCGGTGCTCGTCGCGCGCAAGCTGCGCGACCGCTGCCGCGACATCGCGGCGCACCTGCTCGAGGTCTCGCCCGCCGACCTCGACTGGCACCGGGGCACCTTCTCCGTCCGCGGCGTGCCCTCCGCCTCGGTCACGATGAGGCAGATCGCCGAGGCGGCCTACGGCGACGCCGAGCTCCCGGAGGGTCTCGCGGGGGCGCTCGAGGACCACGTGACGTACAGCCCCGACAACCTCACCTACCCGTTCGGCGCCTACATCTGCGTGGTCGACATCGACCCCGGCACCGCCGTGGTGAAGGTACGTCGCTTCATCGCGGTCGACGACTGCGGTGTGCGGATCAACGAGATGATCGTGGAGGGCCAGATCCACCGCGGCCTCACCGACGGCATCGGGATGGCCCTGATGGAGCAGATCGGCTTCGACGAGCACGGCAACTGCCTCAACGCCTCGCTGATGGACTACCTGATCCCCACGGCGCTCGAGGTGCCCGACTGGGAGACCGGCACCACGGTCACGCCGTCGCCGCACCACCCGATCGGCGCCAAGGGCGTGGGCGAGTCGGCGACGGTCGGCTCGCCGCCCGCGGTGGTGAACGCCGTCGTCGACGCCCTGGAGCCGTACGGTGTGCGACACGCGGACATGCCGCTCACTCCGTCCCGGGTATGGGAGGCCATGCAGAAGGGAGGGTCCTCGACCCGATGACCCCGACCCAGCTGCGAGCGTTCGCAGCCGTCGTCCGGCTCGGGTCGGTCAAGGCTGCCGCGGCCGAGCTCCGCGTCACCGAGGCAGCCGTCTCGCTGCACGTCGGCCAGCTCCGCAAGGAGCTCGGCGACCAGCTCTTCACGCGGACCTCCGCCGGCCTGGCGTTCACACCCGGTGGGCTCCGGCTGGCCAGCCGCGCGGTCGAGCTGCTCGGACTCCAGGACCGCACCGTGCTCGAGGTACGGGCGGCCGGTGAGGGACGCCGGCTGCTGCGGCTGGGCACGTCCACGCTCTTCGCCGAGTACGCCGCCCCCGGTCTGATCGGCCTGTTCGCCGAGCGGGCCAAGGACCTCGACGTCGAGCTCAGCACCCACCGCACGACGTTCTTCGAGTCCCTGCTGATGACCCGCACCGTGGACGCCACGATCGGCCCGCGGATCGCGCGGCCGGAGAACACCGTGAGCAGCAAGCTCTTCTTGAACTACCAGGTCGTCGCCGTGACGAGCCCCGACCATCCGTTGCTGCGGACCGCGCCGAGCATCGGCATGCTCCGCCAGCAGACCTGGCTGCTCGGCCCGTCCGCCGCCGAGGACGCCGGTGTCACCACCGCGCTGCTGCACCGGCTCGGGATCCCCGAGGACCGTCAGCAGATCTTCCAGAGCCACGCCGCCGCCCTCGACGAGACCAAGCGCGGTCGCGGGATCTCGCTGACCCTCTCGTTCGCGGTCGCCCAGGACCTCGCCTCCGGCCAGCTCGTGCAGGTCACCGGGCGCAACCTGAGCGCGCAGGGCTCCTGGCACATCTCGACGCTGGGCGGCGGTCAGGCGACGCCGGCCGCCGAGGAGATGACCCGGTTCATCACCACCCCCCGCGCGACGCAGGCGATGCTCCGCGGCCGCGCCGTCGCCCACGGACGCTTCAAGCCCGCGGTCCACGTCACCCTCTGGTCCTAGCCCCGTTGAGTTGGCCCTCCGGGTCTGTTGAGTTGGCCCTCCGGGTCCGTTGAGTTGGCCGTCCGGGTCTGGTGAGTTGGCCCTCGTGGTTCACGCGCGAACCCGCAGGGCCAACTCGACGCGCCGGGAGGGCCAACTCAACGGACCTAAGGCTTCGCTTAAGGGCAGGTTGTCCGCGCGGGTGACGGCGGTCACAGTGGGGAACGTTTGGGGTCCATCGACCCCGGGCGTGAGAGGGGATGGGGAACAGGTGCCAGTCGAGTCCGACGGTCACAACGAGGGCAACCCCCGCATGTACGAGCTCATCGAGAACGCGCCGAAGACCGGCAAGAGCCCCACGGTCTGGGCGTTCCCGCAGCTCGTCGAGTACCTGAAGGTGGCCGGCCAGCCGGTGCAGGGCCCGTGGCCGCCGCACCAGGAGCCGCGCCCCGACCCCACGGCGATCGACTCGGGTCCCGTCGCCGTGCCCGACCCGCTGTCGGCGCCCCGCCGCACCCCGGAGGCCTCGCCGTCCATTCCCGTCGACGAGCAGGAGTCCTGAGTGTTCCCGCCACGCTTCCGCTACGAGGCACCCCGCAGCATCGCCGAGGCGGTCTCGCTGCTCCACGACGGCGGCGGGGAGGCCAAGGTGCTGGCCGGTGGCCAGAGTCTCGTGCCCCTGCTCAAGCTGCGCTTCGCGTCGCCCGAGCTCCTGGTCGACATCAACAACCTGCCCGACCTCGCCTACCACCGGGTCGACGAGAGCGGTGCGCTGCACATCGGTGCGCTCTGTCGCCATGCCGACCTCGAGCACTCGAGCGTCCTCCCGGGGCGGCAGCCGACGATGACAGCCGCCGCGCCCCTGATCGCCGACCCGATCGTCCGCACCCGCGGCACGCTGGTGGGCTCGCTGTGCCACGCCGACCCTCAGGGTGACTGGGCCGCGGTGATGACCGCACTCGGCGGCCAGGTCGTCGCCCAGGGCCCGGGCGGACGTCGCACGATCGCGATCGGCGACTTCGTCACCGGCCCGTTCCAGAACACGCTGGCCTACGACGAGGTGGCGGTCGAGGCGATCGTCCCCGCGGCGCAGGGCCGGCTCGTCGGCGGCTTCCTCAAGCTGGAGCGTCGGGTCGGTGACTTCGCGACCGCCGGTACGGCGGTGGCCCTCGAGCTCGACGGCGACCGGGTCCGGCGGGCCGGGATCGCCCTGAGCGGCGTCGGAGGCCGCACCATCGACGCCCGCGAGGCGGGCGACTCGCTCGCCGGTCAGGTCCTCGACGCGGCCGCGATCGCGCGCGCCGCAGACCTGGCTGCGGCAGCAGCCGAGCCGCGGTCCGACCACCGCGGCAGCGCCGACTACAAGCGCCACGTGATCCACACCTTCGTGACCCGGATCCTGACCGGGGTCACCACCACCACGACCAAGGCGGCCTGACGATGACCAGCCTCTTCGAGGAGATCACCAGCAAGCCCGAGGACGGCACGCCGGTACGTCGGGTGACGATCACCGTCAACGGCCGGCAGCGGACCCTCGACGTCGAGCCGCGGCTGCTGCTGGCCCACCTGCTCCGCCAGGGACTGCAGCTGACCGGCACCCACACCGGGTGCGACACGACCAACTGCGGCGCCTGCACCGTGCTGTTCGACGGCACCCCGGTCAAGAGCTGCACGATGCTCGCTGTCCAGGCCGACGGCCACGAGGTGCAGACCGTCGAGGGCCTCGGGACCGCCAGCGAGCTCGACCCGGTGCAGGAGGGCTTCAAGCAGGAGCACGGGCTCCAGTGCGGCTTCTGCACGCCGGGGATGATGATGGCCTCGCGTGCGCTGCTGAACGCGAACCCCGACCCGACCGAGGACGAGATCCGGTTCGGTCTGTCGGGCAACCTGTGTCGCTGCACCGGCTACCAGAACATCGTCAAGGCCGTCCTGTGGGCGGCCGCGAAGGAGCGCGGCGAACCACTGGTCGAGACGGGCACGGACGCCGTACCCGACACCACCGCCGCCCCGCGCGACGCTGCCGCCGACGCCACCCAGGGGGCCTGAGATGACCGTCACCGAGAGCCGGGCGCTCGACGAGGTCAAGATCGGCGGGATGGGCGCGAGCCGCCTGCGCGTCGAGGACAACCGCTTCATCCGCGGCCGCGGCCACTACATCGACGACGTGGTCCTGCCCGGGATGCTCCACATGGAGATCCTGCGCAGCCCGTTGGCCCACGCGCGGATCCGCTCCATCGACACGAGCAAGGCCTACGAGATCCCCGGAGTCCGCCTGGTCCTGACCGGCGAGATGATGGCCACCCGCAACCTCGCCTGGATGCCGACGCTCAGCTATGACACCCAGGCCGTGCTGGCCACCGACAAGGTCCGCTTCCAGGGCCAGGAGGTCGCCTGCGTCATCGCCGACGACCCCTACCTCGCCAAGGACGCCTGCGAGGCGATCCAGGTCGACTACGAGCCCCTGCCCCCGATCGTCAACCCGACGCAGGCGATGGCCGACGGTGCGCCGCTGATCCGCGACGACAAGGAGAACCAGCACGACAACGTCGCCTTCGACTGGGAGGTCGGTGACCGCGAGCGGACCGACCGCGCCTTCGCCGAGGCCGACGTCGTCTCGAAGATCTCCCTGCACTACCCCCGGTCACACCCGTCTCCCCTGGAGTGCTGCGGCTCCATCGCCGACTTCGACCGGTCCACGGGCAAGCTCACCGTCTACATGACCACCCAGGCACCCCATATCGTGCGTGCCGCGGTCGCGCTCATCGCCGAGCTGCCCGAGCACCAGATCCGGATCATCTCCCCCGACCTCGGTGGCGGGTTCGGCAACAAGGTGCCGGTCTACCCCGGCTACGTGATGTCGATCCTGGCCTCGATCCTCACCGAGCGCCCGGTGAAGTGGATCGAGGACCGGACCGGCAACCTGATCTCCACCGGCTTCGCCCGCGACGTCTACCTCGACGGCGAGCTCGCGCTGCGCAAGGACGGCCGGATCCTCGGCGTCCGGATGCACACCACCTCCGACCACGGGGCCTTCTTCGCCGATGCCCAGCCGAGCAAGTTCAAGATCGGCCTGATGCACTCGGCGTTCGCCTGCTACGACATCCCGACCGCCCACCTGACCGCCCGCGGCGTCTACACCAACAAGGCACCCGGTGGGGTGGCCTACCGGTGCTCGTTCCGCGTCACCGAGGCGATGTTCTTCCAGGAGCGGATGGTGCAGGCCGCGGCCGACGACCTCGGCATGGACCAGGCGGAGTTCCGGCGGGTCAACTTCGTGGCCGACGACGACTTCCCCCACCGCACGCCGTTCGGCTTCCTGACCGACTCCGGACAGTACGAGAAGTGCCTGCAGATCGGCCTCGACGCCATCGGGTACGACGACTTCCGGGCTCAGCAGGCCGAGGCACGGTCGCGGGGCCGGTTGCTCGGCATCGGGATCTCGACGATGACCGAGCCGCTGGGCGCCGGCAACAGCCGCGAGTACGACATCCTCGGCATCAAGATGTTCGACTCCGCCGAGCTGCGGGTGCACATGACCGGCAAGGCGATCCTGCGCACGGGTGCCAAGACGCAGGGGCAGGGCCACGAGACGACGTGGGCCCAGATCGTCGCCCACGAGCTGGGCATCCCGGCCGAGGACATCCTGGTCGAGGAGGGCGACACCGACACGGCGCCGTTCGGCATGGGCACCTACGCCTCCCGCAGCACGCCCGTCGCGGGCGCGGCCGTCGCGATGGTGTCGCGCAAGGTCCGGGCCAAGGCCCGCAAGCTCGCGGCCCACCTGCTCGAAGTCTCGGAGGAGGACGTCGAGTGGGAGCTCGGGAGGTTCTACGTCCGCAGCAACCCCGCGCAGGGCGTGAGCATCCAGGAGTGCGCCATGGCGGCGTACAGCAACATGCCCGACGGCATGGAGCCCGGCCTGGAGGGCAACGCCTACTACGACCCGCCCAACCTGACCTGGCCGTTCGCCTGCTACATCGCGACCGTCGAGGTGGACCCGCTGACCGGGGTGTGGGACGTGCTCCGCTTCGTCGCGGTCGACGACTGCGGCGTGCGGATCAACCCGATGATCGTCGAAGGACAGATCATGGGCGGCCTCACCGAGGCGTACGCGATGGCCAGCATGCAGTTCATCACCTTCGACGCCGAGGGCAACTGCGTCGGCTCGAACTTCATGGACTACCTGCTGCCCACCGCCTGGGAGACCCCGGGATGGGAGCTGCACGAGGTCGTCACCCCGTGTCCGCACCACCCGATCGGTGCCAAGGGCATCGGCGAGTGCGCCACGGTGGGCGGCCCGGCGGCCTTCGTCAACGCGGTGCTCGACGCCGTCAGCCAGGCCGACGGCGCGGAGGTCCGTAACATCGACATGCCCCTGCTTCCCGACCGGGTGCACGAGGCAGTCACGCAGCGGCACGACGTGTCCGGCGCGCCGCCCGTGAAGACGGACGACTGAGCGAGCATGACGGAGCGGGCGAGATGAACACCGAGGGTTGGGACATCGTCGAGCAGGCCGCGGAGCTGGCGCGTCGCGGTGAGGAGTTCGCACTGGCCACCGTGGTCTGGCGACAGGCGCCGTCCTCGGGCCAGATCGGTGCGCGCGCGATCATCACCCGCGAGGGCCAGCTCTACGGGTTCATCGGCGGGGCCTGCGCGGAGCCCGTCGTCCTCCGCGAGGCCGTGCGCGTGATCCAGAGCCGCGAGCCACGGCTGCTGTTCCTGGGGACGGCCGACGTGCCCCAGTCCGGACTGCCCGAGGGGATGCTCTACATCCCCATGTCGTGCCAGAGCGAGGGCGCCATGCAGATCTACGTCGAACCCGTCGTACCCGCGCTCGACCTCGTGGTCGTCGGCGGCTCCCCGATGACCCAGACCCTGGCCGAGCTGGCGGGAGCCCTCGGCTGGAAGAGCAGGGTCATCGAGCCCGCCGAGTTCTCCGCCGCCGACGTCACCGAGCGCTCCATCGTCGTGGTCGCCACGCAGGGTCACGGCGACGAGGACGCCATCCGGCTCGCGGTCTCCGCCGCCCCGGCCTTCGTCGGCCTGGTCGCCTCGCGCAAGCGCGGGCAGGCCGTGCTCGCCTACCTCGCCGAGCGCGGCGTGCCGCAGCACCTGCTCGACCGGGTCCGGACGCCGGTCGGGCTCGACCTCGGCCGCACCAGCCACCAGGAGATCGCGGTCGCGGTGCTCGCCGAGCTCGTCCAGCTCCGCGCGGCCGGCGAGCTGTCCGCGACCCCGGGCACGCCCTCGGGGGCCGCACCGGCGGTCGCGGAGGTGCTCGACCCCGTGTGCGGCATGACCGTGACGGCGGACGCGGCGCACTTCCCGGTCGAGCACGGCGGGACGACGTACTACTTCTGCTGCGCGGGCTGCTCCCAGTCGTTCGCTGCGGACCCGGCGCACTACCTCACCGAAGCGGAGGCCTGAGCGGTGCTGATCAAGAACCAGTTCGAGGTGGCTCAGCCGCCGGACAAGGTCTGGGAGTTCTTCGGCAACATCCCCCAGGTGGCGGCCTGCCTTCCCGGAGCCGAGCTCACCGACGACCTCGGCGACGACACCTACGCCGGCATCGTCGGCGTCCGCATGGGTCCGGTGAAGCTCGCCTTCGACGGCAAGGCCAAGATCCTGGAGCGCGACGACGCGACCCAGCACATGGTCATCGACGCCGCCGGCGCCGAGCAGAAGGGTCGCGGCCAGGCCGCGATGACGATCACCGCCCAGCTCGCGCCCGCGGCCGGCGGCACCAAGGTCAGCATGGAGCAGGACCTCCAGCTGTCCGGGGCCGCGGCGCAGTACGGCCGGGGCATGATCCAGGACGTCACGGCCGTCCTGATGGGGCAGTTCGCGACCAACATGCAGCAGCGGATCGGCGCCCTGGAGCGTGGCGAGTCGCTCGACGGAGTCGGTACGGCGTCCGCGAGCGGCCTGGCGATCGGCCTCCAGGCGACCCGCATGGCGTTGATGCGGGTCTTCCGGCGCTTCTTCCTCCCCTACCAACCGGCCCGAGGCTGAGGAGTCGACATGGTCTTGTGGTGGATCGGCAACATCGTGCTCCTGCTGGTGATCGCGCCCGTGCTGGTCGCCCTGCTCAACCGCGTCCTGGCGGCGCTCGAACGGATCCGCGGGGCGTCCGACGACATCCTCGTCGGCGGCGTCCGGCTCGCCGGCGAGCTCGACGGCGTGCCCGAGGCCCTGGCGACCACCGACGCCACCGTGAGCGCCGTCGCCACCGGGGCCGCCCGCTACGGCGGCTCGGTGGCCAAGCTGCTGCCCCCTGCTGAGAACAAGGAGGCCTGATCCCATGCCACTCGTCGCCTGGGTGACCATCGTGATCGCCACGGTGATCATCGCCGTCGCCGCGCTGGGCCTGCTGCGCGTGATCTTCCACCTACGGGCCGTGACGGCCACGCTCGACGACGTCATCGGCGGGGTCGGGGTGATCGCGGAGCGCACCAGCACCGTGCCCGACGTCCTCCCGTCGGTGAATGCCAGCCTCAAGCCGGTTCGCGACTTCTGCGAGGCGATCTGATGGGCGCCGTGACCGCACTGGCCGCCACGGGGTGGGTCGTCGGCTACACCATCGGGATCGTCGTGGTGCTCGTCGTCGTCGCCCTCGTCGTCCCGATCCTCGTGCTGGCTCACCGGATCGGCCGTCAGGCGGGCGCCATCGACGCCTCGCTCGGTCAGTCGGTGACCAACACCGCCGCGTTGTCACAGCTGAACACGACCATCGACCACGCGACCGAGATCATCTCCGGCCTGCAGCGTGGCCGCGAGCGGCTGGGAGGCTGAGATGACGGCCCTGTCCCTACACCCGGTGGCGCCGCTCCTGAGCGACTCCAGCCGTCACCTCTGGTGGGGCGCGGTGATCGGCGGCTTCGTCGTCGTGCTGGCGGTCGCCGCCCTGCTGACCATCCTCGTGCTCGAGGTCCGCACCATCGACCGACGCGTGGCCGCGGTGAAGGAGACGCTGACGGCGGCCGAGCACAACACCCAGGACGCCGCGCTGATCGGCGTCACCGCCGGTGGCGTGGAGGCGGTCCTCGCCGAGGGCCTGCAGCACCATCTCTTCCTCGGCCGAGTGCTCGGAAAGGTGCGGACATGACCACCCTGATCGTGCTCACGGTCGTCGACATCGTGCTGCTGATCGCGGGGCTCGCGATCTACCTGTTCATCGTGGGCGGCCAGCTCAGCCGGATCGCCACGAACCTCGAGGAGTGCGCCGAGATCGTGCACGCGATCGGCCGGAACGCGGCCCCGATCGTGCAGGACGTGCAGCACATCAACCGCACCGGCGGCGTCGTGGCCGGGGCACTGCCGCTGCTCTACGGGATGGCCGAGCAGATCGTCTCCAGCGTGACGCCGCGCGAGCCCGAGCCCGCCGTACGGCCGCCGGCGCGACCGGCGTCCGGCACCCGGCGCTCCCGGCTCGGCGAGGGCGTCGGCTACCACCCGGACGACGACAAGGTCCCCACCGGCTGACCCGCGTGTCCGTCGGTCAGGAGGGTCAGACCTCCGGTGGCTGGCGACCGGTGGTCAGCGGGCCGGTGGTGGGCGCGGAGTAGTCGCCGATCCACTCGTCCCTCCAGGTGCGGTCGAACTGCTGCTCGTTGCAGCCGGGGCCGTACACGGCGCACAGCTCCTCGGCGATCTGCTTGCGGTGTCCCGCCTGGCCGCCCGGCACCTCGAACCACGCCACGTGCAGCCGCCACTTGCTGCCCGCCCGCTTGACCCAGCAGGACGACCTTGGGTGCCGGAACGGCAGGCGCTCCCCACGCAGGTCCTCGGTATGGCCGACGTAGATCACGGCGTACGACTCGGCGTCCTCGTCGGGCTTGTACATCACGGCGTAGACGGCCGGCACCGGCGGGACCGTCCAGCCGGCGAGCACCCGCGGCCCCTCGAAGGGATAGCCGGCCAGCGAGCCGAGCCGGATCACGGCTCGTCGTCCTCGTCCTCGGACAGCGCGCTGATCGCCGTGACGGGCCAGGAGGGGAGCCCGGCCCTCGCCGCCGCCGCGGTGAAGAGGGCCTCACCCCGCGCGAGGGCGGCGTCCCGCGTGTCGGCCTCGACCAGCAGCTGCGCGCCGTACGACGTCTGGCCGATGCCGGAGGCCACGCCCGCTGCCGGTGCGACGGCGTCGGCGAGCTCGACGATCTCCTCGCGGGTCAGCTCGCGGTCACCGCTCGCCTGCACCGACACGCTCCACTGCACGACGGCGGTCTCCTCTTCTCGTCCGGTCACCGCAACGTGGCCAGGACGCGGGCGAACTCCGAGAGGCTCGCCAGGTCGTGGCCCGACAGCAGCGCGTCGACGTAAGGCTGCGCGACCATCATGCCCAACGTGTCGGGCGTGAAGCTCGCGCGGTCGCCCTGGTGGGGGTTGAGCCAGACGATGCGGTGGCACAGCCGGGACAGGTGCTCCATGGCGGACTCGAGCAGCTCGGGGTCGCCGCGGTCGAGCCCGTCGGAGCAGATCACGACGATGCCCCCGCGCGTCAGACCGCGCCGGGCCCAGCGTCGTACGAACTCGTCGAGACAGAAGCCGATCCGGGTCCCGCCCTCCCAGTCGGTCACCGCGGCGGCGGCGCGGTCGAGGGCGAGGTCGGGGCGCCGGTGCTCGAGCTCGCGCGTGATGCGGGTCAGCCGGGTCCCGAAGCAGAAGACCTCGACACGCGCGGAGGCCCGGGTCGAGGTGTGGGCGAACTGCACGAGGTTGCGCGAGTAGTCGGCCATCGAGCCCGACACGTCGAGGAGCAGCGTGAGCCGACGCGTGCGCAGGCGCCGACGGCGGCGATGGAGGGTCCCGGGCTCGCCGTGCAGCCGCATCGACTCGCGGACGGTGCGCCGCAGGTCGGGAAGACGACCGTGACGCGTCGGCACCGTGCGCCGGGTCCGGCGCCGGGGCGGCGCGAGCTGCATGGTCCGCATCATCTTGCGCAGCTGTGCGAGCTCCTCCGGCGTGCAGGCGGCGAAGCTCTTGGTCTTCACGGTCGAGGCCCTGGCGGCGGCGTACCCGAGCTCGGCCTGCTGCTCCTGCTGCTCCTCGCCGAGACGCTCGGTCTCGGCGATCTCGAGCGTCGCGAGCGCCTCGGCCCGGGCGACGGCCGAGAAGGGCGTCGCACCGGGTGAGGAGTCCGGCTCACCGAGGTAGTACGCGACGAAGGTCCGGTGGTACGTCGGCACCTGCTCGCGCTGCGTGAGCAGCGTGCAGCGCCCGGCCCAGTAGAGGTCGAGCAGGTCGGTCATGTCGACCACGGTCGCGGCGGCGCAGTAGGTCAGGACGTCGCCGGAGCCGACGGTGACGCCGGCCCCGCGGAGGGCGGTGGTGAAGCCGACCAGCATCGGCGTGAAGTCGGGCTCAGGCACCGGAGGTGACCCAGCCGAGGTCCTCGCGCACCTGCTCGAGGTCGTCGCGGTCCTTGATCACCGCACCCAGGGTGTCGTCGGCGACGCCCGGTTCGAGGTCCTCGGCCCCGACCACCTCGAGGGTCTGGACCCAGTCGATGGTCTCGGCCACCCCGGGCGGCTTGGCCAGGTCCATCTCACGCAGCCGATGCACGGCGGCGACCGCCGACTCGGCCAGGCGTCGGGACACCCCGGGCGCCCGGACCTGCACGATCTCCAGCTCGCGCTCGGCCGTCGGGAAGCCCACCCAGTGGTAGAGGCACCGGCGCTTCAAGGCGTCGTGGAGCTCGCGGGTGCGGTTGCTCGTGAGCACGACCAGGGGCGGCTGCTCGGCGACGATGGTGCCGATCTCGGGGATCGTGATCTGGAAGTCGGAGAGCAGCTCGAGCAGGAAGGCCTCGAACTCGTCGTCGGCCCGGTCGACCTCGTCGACCAGCAGCACCGCACCGGCCCCGGTCCGTACGGCGTCGAGGAGCGGCCGCTCGAGCAGGAACCGTGGCCCGAAGAGGGCGTCGACCGACCCGTCCTCGGCCAGCTGGTGCTCCGACAGTGCGCGGATGGCCAGCATCTGGCGGGCGTAGTCCCACTCGTAGAGCGCCTGGTGGGTGTCGATGCCCTCGTAGCACTGGAGCCGGATCAGGCGTCGGTCGAGGACCTGGGCGAGCGCCTTGGCGATCTCGGTCTTCCCGACCCCCACCTCGCCCTCCAGCAGCACCGGACGGCCGAGGGTCAGTGCCACGTGCACCGTGGTGGCCAGCCCGCGGTCGGCGAGATAGCCGACCTCGCGCAACGCGTCGGTGAGGGCCGGCACCGACTCGGGCCGCGTCATCCGACCCTGCTCACTCGTCGGAGGACGAGTCGACCAGGTCGAGGAGGCTGCCGGAGCCGAGCTTGCCCTCGCGGGCGAGGCGCTCGCGCCACGCGTCCTTCAGGTCCGACCCGGGAACCCCGAAGCCGTCGAAGCCGACGTCGTTCATGTTGCGGCACGGCTTGACGGGCCCGCACTCCTCGTCGACCTCCGACCGGTCGCGGTCCTCGGCCGACCAGAGCGCGCGCAGGACCTGGACACCGTCGTCGGACGTCTCGGCCACCGCGCTCTCCTCTCCGCACACGCGTCCGTCACGGACCCGCTGGCTCCACTGTAGGTCGCCGCGCGCCCGCCGACGACGCGCTCCTAAGGATTCGCTTGTGCCTCGAGCCGGTGTGAGGCGATCGCCTCGGCGAGGACGGCCGTCGCCACCTCGCCCGGGGTGCGGGCGCCGATGTCGAGACCGGCCGGTCCGTGGATGCGCTCGAGGCCGCCCACGTTGCGGTCGACCAGCCACCTCAGCCTGGCCTCCTGCCGGGCCCGGGGGGCCACGACGCCGATGTATCCCACCCGCGAGGACAGCGCTGCCTCGAGGATGCGGCCCGCCACCTCGTCGTCGTGCCCGGTGACCACCACCGAGTCGAGCACGGTCAGCCCCACGACCAACGGGATCGCCGACCCGGGGTCGGGAGCGCGGTGGACCCGCCAGCCCACGACGTCGGCCAACCGCGCCACCGCGTCACCGACCGGGCCCGGTCCGGCGGCGAGCAGGGTGGGGACGGGACGGAGCACGGTCACGACCCGGTCGGGCGAGACGTGGGTGGTGCTCCGGCCGCTGGACCACGCGGCGACCACGTCGGCGTCCTCGGCCTCCACGTGCCCGGTCTCGACCAGCCGCGTGGAGACCGCGAGGCCGTCGTCGTCGAGGTCGGTCACGAGGCAGACCGGCTCGCGGGCGACCAGCCGGTCCCACAGGGCGGCCGGCAGCTCCGAGGCCGGGAGGACCAGGCAGCGGCCCGGACCGGTGGCGGTCTGGCCGGCGAGCGCGGCCTCGTACTCCCCCACCTCCACCGCGACGAGGCGGCCGCGACCCACGGTGGCGGCTCGCTCGGCCACCTGGTCGTCGGCTGCTCCGCCCCACACGTGGCCGTTCCGACCACCGCCCGGGGTCAACGCGAGGGCCTCCGACGGGTCGACCGGCGGGCCCTCCCGAGACACCAGCCACGCCAGGTCCACCCGCGTCCCGGCCCGGACGCAGGCCGCGACCGTGAGCGCGACGTCGTACATCCTGCGCAGGCTAGCCGGACCGCGGAGTGCGTCCCAGCGTCACCCAAGCAAACCCTGAGGTCGGCCGGCTCCAGGCCCGATCGAGGGCGGCCTGCGCTCGATGACCCGTCCAGGGGCAGAATCGAGAGGGTGGACGACACGTTGCTACTGGCCGCTCGGGCCCTGGTGCTCGCCGATCTCCACGCTCGCCACCGGGCCACCCCCGAGGCCGTGGACGCCCTCGAGGACGCCTGCGCCAACCGGGGATGGTGGGCCGAGCAGTGGCCCGAGGGCGAGGTGTACGTCGCGGGGCTGGTCGCCCAGGACGTGCAGGACGCACTGTTCGAGACCGTCGGCCGCTGGCCCCTGTGCCTGGCGTGTGACGCGGAGGAGCCCGAGCACTCGCTCTACATCGAGCCCGACATCGGCGGTCCGTCGCCGCAGTGGGTCTGCGAGGAGTCGGGCCGGGTCGTGGCACCGCTCGGCCGTCTCGCCGAGGCGGGCGGCCGGCTGTCGGAGTGAGCCTCGCCTGGCGTCAGGGACCGACGGTGAGGGGCACCCACCAGGTGAACCGGGAGCCGGCGTACACCGACCTCGACACCTCGATCACCACGTCGCCGACCAGGCCGCGTCGTGAGTGCCGCAGCACCGGGGCACCCGGTTCGAGGTCGAGCATGTCGGCGTCCACCTCGTTGGCGAGGTCGGCGCTCAGCTGGTCCTCGGCCGTCGTCGGCCTGAGTCCGCGCGCGGCGAGCAGGGAGTAGAGACTGTCCGGCAGCCCGGTCTGCAGGAAGCCCGGCAGCAGGATCTCGTTCAGGTACACGTCCTGGTAGCACAGCGGTACGTCGTCCAGCCGGCGCCGGCGTCGCCAGTGGATCACCGCGTCGCCGGGGGTGATCCCCATGGCCTTGGCCACGCCCGGACCGGCTTGCCCGAGCCCCGACGCCAAGGTCTCCGTCGTGGTCGTCCAGCCGCGTGCACTGGCGTCCTCGGTGAAGGACAGCGGGCGCGTCACCGGGCGTGGGTTCTTGCACACGAACGTGCCGCGCGCGGGCGCTCGCTCGAGCAGTCCCTCGGCGACGAGGGCGTCGATGGCCTGCCGCACGGTCATCCGGGCGACCCCGAAGTGCTGCATCAGGCCGCGCTCCGACGGGGCCGGTGCACCCTCGGGAAGATCGGCGATCAGCCCGCGGACGTACTCCCGCACCTGGACGTGCTTGAGCGCCGTACCGATCGGCACGAGCACGTCATCCACCCGCCGGAGTCTAGGGCGTCAGCGCCGCCCGCAGGCCCAGAACGCCCAGGTCAGGGCCCCTGGCCCGACTCGGCCAGGGGGTCCGCTCAGGTCGTCGAGATGGCCGTCAGGACGTCCAGCCGGGCTGCCCGACGGGCCGGCAGCACCGCCGCGAGGACGCCGATGACGACGGCCAGACCGAGGAAGACGACGAGCTGGGTCCAGGGGACCGCGATCACGTTCAGCCCCTGGTCACGGACGGCGTACATCATCGCCATGCCGAAGCAGATCCCGAGTGCGACGCCGAGCACCGCCCCCAGCACCGCCATCACCACGGACTCGAGCGTCACCATCAGCCGCAGCTGACCGCGTCCGAGACCGATCGCCCGCAGCAGCCCGATCTCGCGGGTGCGCTCGATGATCGAGAGTGCCAGCGTGTTGACGATCCCGAGCACGGCGATCACCAACGCGAGCCCCAGCAACGCGTCGACCATCAAGACGAGCTGGTCGATCGGCGCGCGCTGCTGGTCGGCGAACTGCTGCTCGTCCTGCACGGTGACGACCGGCAGGTTCGCCACCTTCTGCTGGAGGGGCCGCAGCAGCGCTCCTGCCTTCGGCGCGGTGAAGACGATCAGGAAGTTGTCGCTGTCCGCGAACCCGGCCTCGACGAGGTTGCGCGTCGACGTCACGAAGTCGAAGACCAGCGGTGTGTTCTTGTAGACGCCGCCGACCCGGAAGGCCCGGTCACCGACCGGCAGCTTGCCGAACGTCACCCGCGAGCCGACAGCGAGGTGGTGGTGGGAGGCGTACGTCGCGTTGACGAGGACGGTGCGCCCGTCCAGGGACGGCGAACCGGCGGTGAGCTTCAGCCCGAAGTCGCTCAGCTGCGACGGGACGACGCCGGTCACCGACGACCTGCCCCCGTCGGCCTCGATGAACGCGAAGCGCTGCCTCACCACCTTGGTCACGCCGGGGACCCGGGCGATCTTGTCGGCCACCTGGGGGGAGAACGGCTGACCGAAGGCGCTGCCGACGACGTAGCTGCCGATGAAGTTCTCCTCGATCGTCCGGTCGACGCTGGCCTTCGCGGACGCGCCGATGATCGACATCGTGCAGGCCAGGGCGAGCCCGATCATCAGGGCGGACGCGGTCGCGGTGGTGCGCCTCGGGTTGCGCAGGGCGTTCTGGCCGGCCAGGTTGCCCACGGCGCGGAACACCCCGGCGTACGCCCAGCGCGCGAGCCCCAGCAGCGGTCGGCACACCAAGGGCGCGGCGGCGGTGACGCCGAGCAGCACGGCGAGGATCCCGCCCCCGACCCAGTAGCCGGCGTGCGGCAGGGATCCGAACAGGCCCTCCAGGGTCGCCACCGCTCCCGCCACCACGAGGACCAGCCCCAGCACGAACCTGCGCCGGATCGACGACTCGGGCAGCGCGACGACGTCGCCGAGGGCCTGGACCGGCATGATCCGTCCCGTCCGGCGCGCCGGCAGCCACGCGGCCGCCATCGTCACGACGATGCCGGTGGCATAGCCCGCGACGACCGCGCGCGGGGTCAGCGTGAGGGACTCGCTGCCGAGGTCGAGGCCGATCAAGCCGATCAGCCAGCGGATCGCATAGGCCAGCCCGACCCCGAGCAGCAGCCCGATCGTCGACCCGAGCAGACCGAGCACGAGCGCCTCGAGCAGGACACTGCGGGACACCTGCCGCCGCGAGGCGCCGAGGGCGCGGAGCAGCGCGAGCTCGCGGCTGCGCTGGGCGACCAGGATCGAGAAGGTGTTGACGATCAGGTAGGCGCCCACCACCAGCGCCACGGCCGCGAAGATCAGCAGGAACGTCTGGAGGAACTGGACCCCCTTGAGCACCTGGCTCGCGGACTCGTCGGCGGCGTCGTCACCGGTGAGCGCACGCACGTGAGGCGGGAGCGCCTGCGCCACGGCGTCGCGCAGGGTCGACTGGGACACCCCCGGGTCGGCGGTCACCCAGATGGTCGAGAAGGCGTCCTTCCCGCCGAGGAACAGCTTCTGCGCGGTCGGTACGTCGAAGATGGTGAGCGTCGCGCCGGCCAGCGAGGTGTTGTCGGCGTAGCCCGCGATGCCGACCAGCCGTTCGTCCAGCACGGCCTTGCGGGTGGCGGTGACGACCGGCACGCGGTCGCCGAGGAAGTAGCCCGCCTTCTGGGCCGTCGTCTCGTCGAGCACCACCTCGTGGGGGCCGTGCGGCGCCCGCCCCGCGATCAGGGTCAGGCCCGGTACGCCGTGACCGGCGGGCGCGTCGGAGTAGCTGATCCCGTACGTCGGTGCGCCGAGACCGCCGACCACCTTGTGGTTCGTGCCGACCACGAAGACGCCGAGCGCCTGCACGTTCCCGTCCACGCGCGCCGCGCCCGGCACGCGCTCGAGACGCGTGACGAGCGACGCGGGGACGGTCCGCGTGGAGGGGTCACCGTTGAGCGTCGTACTGCCGGCCGGGCGGACCACGACGTCACCGACCGACGCGCCGAAGAGCCGGTTGAAGCCGTTGCTCAGGGCGCCGGAGAAGACGAGCGACCCGACCACGAAGGCGACGCCCAGCGAGATCGCGAACGTGCTCATCAGCAGGCGCACCTTGCGCGCCAGCAGGCTCTTCCAGACCGCGCGCAGCACGTCAGTCCACCGGCTCGGCGGCAGCCATCCAGGAGATGATCTGCTCGCGCTCCGGGTCGCGCAGCTCGTCGACGATGCGGCCGTCGGAGAGGAAGACGACCCGGTCGGTGTACGCCGCCGCGACCGGGTCGTGCGTCACCATCACCACGGTCTGCGCGTGCTCGTCGACGCTGCGCCGCAGGAGCTCGAGGATCTCCGCGCCGGAGCGGCTGTCGAGGTTGCCGGTCGGCTCGTCGGCGAAGACGATCTGCGGCCGACCCACCAGCGCTCGGGCCACGGCGACGCGTTGCTGCTGACCGCCCGACAGCTCGTGGGGTCGGTGGGTGAGGCGGTCGCGCAGGCCGACGGTGTCGACCACCTCGTCGTACCACGCACCGTCGGGCTTGCGGCGCGCGATGGCCTGGGGCAGCCGGATGTTCTCCTCGGCGGTCAGGGTCGGGACGAGGTTGTAGGCCTGGAAGACGAAGCCGATGCGATCGCGACGGAGCCGGGTCAGGGCCTTGTCCCCGAGCTTCGAGAGCTCCTGGTCGCCGATGTGAACCGTGCCGGCGTCGGGCCGGTCGAGAGCGGCAGCACAGTGCATGAGCGTCGACTTGCCGGAGCCGCTGGGCCCCATGATCGCGGTGAAGCGGCCGGCCTCGAGGTCGAGGCTCACCCCGTCCAGCGCACGTACGAGCGCGTCGCCCGACCCGTAGGTCTTGACCAGGTCGCGGATCCTGGCCGCGGGCTCGCTCACGCGCCCAGCCTGCCAAGCAGCGCCAAGGTCCCGACACCGGGGTCCACCCCGGCGAGCCCCGGGTCTCCCCCCGATTCGTGATCGAACACACGTTCGACTCTTTGCTATCATCGGTGCGTGGACTTCCAGGGCACGCTCTTCGAGCCGGCCGTCGACAGCCCCGGGCTGCGCGAGCTGGCACCGGCCGTGCGCCACACCCTCACCCGTGGCGCCTGGGTCGACGTACGCCGCGACTGGGTCTCGGGGGCCGATGACGTCCTCGCGCGACTCGTCGCCGACGTCCCGTGGCGCGCGGAGCGGCGCCAGATGTATGACCGCGTGGTCGACGTGCCCCGGCTCGTGCACACCTACGGCGAGGACGAGCCACTCCCCCATCCGCTGCTCGCCGAGGCGCGCTCCGCGCTCAGCAGCCACTACCGACCTGAGCTCGGGGAGCCGTTCCTGACCGCAGGCTGCTGCTACTACCGCGACGGTCGCGACAGCGTCGCCTGGCACGGCGACACGATCGGGCGCGGCCGGCTGCAGGACACGATGGTGGCCATCGTGTCGTTCGGCGACCCGCGCCGCCTCGCGCTCCGGCCACGAGGCGGCGGCGAGTCACTGTCGTTCGAGATGGGGCACGGCGACCTCGTGGTCATGGGTGGCTCGTGCCAGCGCACCTGGGAGCACGCCGTACCCAAGGTCGCGCATGCCGGGCCGCGGATCTCGGTACAGTTCCGGCCGCGTGGGGTCTTCTGAGCGGCGTGCTCAGAACTGCACGTTCGGCGCCTGCTCCTGGCCCGCCGGGGCGTCGTAGAAGTCGCGCTGGTGGACGCCGGCCATGCCGCTGAAGAACATCCACGGGATCGTCCGGACCAGCTTGTTGAGCGTCGCGACGGCGTCGTTGTAGTACTGCCGGGCGAAGGAGATCTGGTTCTCGGTCTCGGCGAGCTGGGTCTGGAGGTTGAGGAAGTTCTGGTTCGCCTTGAGGTCGGGGTAGTTCTCGGCCACGGCGTTCAGGTTGATGAGCGCGCCCTGGAGCTGGGCGTCGGCGGCTGCCTTCGCCGGTACGTCGTCGCCGGCCGCGGCGGCCTGCACGCCGGCGCGCGCCCGGGTGACCTCCTCGAAGACGCCCTTCTCGTGCGCGGCGTACCCCTTGACCGTCTCGACGAGGTTGGGGATCAGGTCGGCGCGACGGGTGAGCTGCACGTCGATCCCGCCCAGCGCCTCCTGCGCCCCGACGTCCGCGGTGCGGAGCCGGTTGAAGCCGACCACCCCGAGGATCACGAGGAGTACGACCACGACGATGACGAGCACGATCCAGATCACTGCTTCACGCCTCTCTCGGACTGGGTGCGGACATTGTGTCGGTCACCAGGAGCCACCGCCACCGCCCCCGCCGCCGCCGCCGCCCGAGAACCCGCCGCCGCCACCGCTGGAGTGGGACTGGGTGGCTTGGTAGGCGGAGATGGAGCTGGCCACGGTCGAGCTGAAGTCGCCGACCATCTGGTTGACGTAGTCGCCCGTGTGGGCGCCGGCGTAGTACCCCGCGAAGTACGCCGGCACGGGCGGCTCGGTCCCGACCTCGGTGCGGTACTTCTTGGCCCACTCGTCGGCGCACCCGAAGGCGACGGCCCACGGGATGTAGGCGGTGTAGAGCTCCTGGCGCCCCGAGAAGTCGAAGCGCTCCTTGCTCGAGGGGGTCGACAGCACGCGCCGGAAGCCCCCGAGGCGGGACCAGAGGTCGCGCCCGGCCGGGGTGCGCTTGGTGCGCGAGGTCGGCAGCAGCAAGGGCAGGGCGGCCACCGCGAAGAGGCCGGGGATCAGGGCCGTGATGCTCATCCCGAGCCAGTTGAAGATGCCGAAGGCGACCACGCCGAAGATCGCCCCGATGGTGAGCAGTGTCCCCGCCGCACCGAGCCCGGCGCGGGTGAGGTAGCCGTTCTCCTTGCCCCAGGTGCGCGTCTCCGCCTCGAACTGGGCGATGCGCGACTGCAGGGCCTTGCCGCTGGTCACGTCGCCGCGGCTGGCCTGGAAGGTGCCGCCGGGACCACCCAGGAGGGGCGCCACGGCGGCCGTGACCGGGTCCACCTTGGCCCAGCCCGCCTCACCGGCCTTGTCGGTGATGGTCCAGGTGTCGCCCTCGCGCGTCAGGTCGATGGCCCCCTGCTGGGCGGCCCAGAGCAGCGACGCGACGAAAGCCCTGTTGTCGACCGTCTCGGTGACGACGTAGAGCGCCTCGGCCGGGCCGACCCCGTCGGGCGGCGCGTACTGCAACGGGTACGCCGGCTGCCGCTCGTGTGCGCTGTGCGCGACCAAGGCGCCGACGACACCCGAGATCGCAGCGAGCACGAGGACCACTACGAGCCCGAGCACGCTGTCGCCGAGGACGGGGTCCCAGCGTGCGCTCCACGGGAGGCTGGTGCCGGCGGGCGGGGTCGGGATCGGCAGGCCCACCTTGACCGTCACAGGAGTCCGCGGCGCTAGCTGGCCCGTGGTGACGGTGAAGGTGCTCGCGCCGGCTGTGGGCGGCGTACAGCCGTCGGTGGCGCCCACGCCGACCGCGCACTCCAGGGGCTTCTGTGCCGGCGCGGGCAGGCGCACGGTGAGGACGGACTTCTCGATCGGCTGGTCCCAGCCGCCAGGGATCAGGTTCCAGTAGAACTGCGTCTGCGCACCGTCCGTCCCCGGCTCGAGGACGCCGTCCACCCGGTAGCGGATCGTGTAGGTGTGGTTGCCCGGCTGGAGGGTCACGTTCGGGTCGCCGATGCGGGCCACGACGTAGCGCCCGCCCGACTCGGTGGACAGCTCGAACGGCTCCGGTCCACCGTCCATGGTCACCGCGATGTCGTGCGGGTCGCGCCGTGCATGGGGCGCGCTCGAGTCCGCTCGGTCGAAGAACCGGAAGATGCCGTGCTTGCCGGACTCGGGGAAGTGCACGGTGAGCGTCTCGATCACACTCAGGTCGCCGTTCGCGTCGACGTCGAACGCCGCGAGGTAGCGGGTGATCGTCGTGGTCTCCCTCGCGCCAGGGCCGCCCGAGTCGTACTGGACCGCGGGCCAGAGCACCGCGATCGCCAGCACGAAGAGCCCGGCGAGCGTGACGGCCAGGCGCTTCATGGCGCTGAGACTAGGGGCGAGAGCCCGTCCGGTACACGAGGACGCGCGAACCGGGTCGCCTTGGCTCTCGGCGAGCGGTCGTGGCTATTCGAGTCTGGGTCGATAGCGGATCCATTCGGGGGTGATGCCGGGTTTAGGTGGGGGTTTGAATTCGGGTTGTCGGTCGTGGGGGTTGAGGCGTATCTGCCAGGGGGTGTGGTGGATGACGCGGTGATGGCGGCCGCAGAGCAGGGCGAGGTTGTCCAGTGAGGTGTCGCCGCCGTCGGCCCAGTGGGTGAGGTGGTGGGCGTGGCACATGACTGGTGGTCGGGTGCAGGTGGGGAAGGTGCAGTGCCGGTCGCGGACGATGAGGGCGGTCCATTGGGCGGGGGTGACCAGGCGTCGGAGTGCGTCCGACGTCGAGGACCTCGCCGGTGGCTGTTGAGGATGGCGGGGAGGAGCTCGGCGTCGCAGGCCAGCCGGCGCAGGGTGGCCGGGTGGGAGGTCGGTGCCGTCGCCGGTGGTCCCCACGCCCTTGACCCGGGTCTCGATCCCGTTCGCGTCCAGCTGCTGGAGGAGGGTGTGGTGGTCGAGGGTGATCAGGAGCCGGGCGGGGGTGCCGTGGGTCTCGGGGACCCGGCCGGTGGTCAGGCCGTGCTGGGCCAGGGCGATGAGGGCGTCCCAGCAGCGGGCGCCGGCCTCCCGCGGATCCCGCCCCGGCCGCGTTGTCCCAGCCGCGCAGGGTTGGCCGGTCTCCTCGTCCACGTCCTCGGCCCGGGAACCGGGGTCCGGTTTCGGGTCGGGGTTCGGGTCGGGTGAGGGGGAGGAGCGCGGCTTTGAGGAGGGCACCGTCCTCGGCCGACCCGCGGCCGCGGATCCGGACCCCACCGGCCCGGTCGGACCCGATCCACAGGTGGCGGTCGAGGTGGGCGGCGCGTTCCTCCCGCTCCAACCCGGCCTGCAGTCTCCGGTCGACCGCGTCGGGGTCGACGACCTCGACCAGGTGCCGACCCGCCCGGGCCAGCTCGGTCGCGTCGAGGTGGCGCGGCCTGGCGGACCATCAACTGCTCCCCGCGGCGGCGGGTCCAGTCCCCCGGCGGCAGCTCGGCCACCGACGGCGACGATGAGGTCGGCCTGGCCCGGGGACACCGTCCCGGCCACCAGCGCCTCCCGGGTCCGGGCCAGCGGCCCGGTCAACGCCTTCGCGCGGGCCACCCGTCGTTTCCCCTCGCCCTTGCGGAGCCCTCCTAGGTGGGTGAGCCAGTCGCCGGTCGACCCGTAGGCCAACCGGGACGTGGCCAGGTCGCGGGCGTCGACCTCCGCCACCGCGACCGGCCTCGACGGCGGCCAGCGCCGCGGTCAGCCGGGTCACCAGCCCCACGGTGTCGACCAGCTCGTCATCCGAGCGTGCCGACCACAGGGTGTCCGTCGCGTCCCCGGACCCTCTCCAGCACGTCCGCCAGCACCCCGGTGGGACCGGTCCCGGGGACGTGTTCGGAGATCGACATGGGAATAGCGAATCAGGCACCACCGACACCCGAACCGGTTATCAACAGGGTTATCCCACCATCCGAGATAATCCACAGGAAAAGAAATTCGGGGCCACTTATCGTCCACAGGAACCGAAACCGCAACCGAAGCGAGCACCCCAAGCAAGCGGCGACCCAGCAGCCGACCTGCGGAGGTACCGCACCCCACCACCCACCGTCACCACACCCCGTCGTTCGTCACCACCGCCACCAGCAAACCGCCGTACCGAACAAAAGCGACGCGACCAGCAGGCCGGGGTCTCGACAAGCTCGACCAACGGACTGACGGGTCTCTCGACAAGCTCGACCAACGGACGCGGGGTCTCGACAGGCTCGACCAACGACCGGTCTCGACGGCTCTACCAACGGAGGGTCTCGACAAGCTCGACCAACGGACCGAGCTCGACCAACGGGCCGAGCTCGACCAACGGGCCGGGGCTCGGCCGGCGTCACGAGGCGAGGGCGGCCCGGAGCGACAGGGCGATGCGGTCGCGCTCGGCCGCGGGGAGCCACTCGGTCTCGTCCTGGGTCAGGTAGGCGAACACCCTCGGCCCGCGTGCGTCGTCGGGGTGGTCCGGTGAGCGCGGTACCAGGTGGAGGTGCAGGTGAGAGAACCCGTCGGCCTCGGAGAACTGCATGAGGTAGGTCTTCACACAGCCGGTGACGGCCTCGAGCGCGAGGCTGAGGCGGCGTACGAGCCCGCCCAGCTCGTCGGCCGCGGCGGGCGTGAGCTCGGTGAACGACTCGATGTGCCGGGTGGGGAGCAGCACGAGCCAGCCAGGCAGGGTGCTGTTGAACGCGTGGACCACGCGCCAGTGCTCGGTGCGTACGACGTCCTCGCGCGGAGGTGGCGGAACCGTCGCCTGCTGGTCGCAGGAGTAGCACCCGGGCAGCAGGTCGTCGGCGGTCATCCCGGCACTGTAGGACCCGTCGTCCGATAACGGCGTGCGGGTGTCGGTGGTCCGTGATGGTGTGGGTGGTGATGTCCGAGATCGCCGCCGACCGTCCGCCCACCCTCGCCTCGTTCTGGCAGGACCTGCCTCGCGAGGGCCGGATGCTGCTGTCCGTCGTGGGGTTCCAGTTCCTCGGCACCGGGCTGGTGCTGCCGTTCCTCGTGGTCTACCTCCACGAGATCCGGGGGTTCGCCCTCAGCGACGTCGGCCTGCTGATCGGGCTGGGCCCGCTGATCGGGCTGCTCGTGGTCGGGCCCGGGGGCGCCGTCATCGACAGGTACGGCGCCCGCGTCGTCGTGATGGGATCGCTGGCCTTCCTGGTCGTCGCCGACGTGGTGCTTGCCTTCGCCGAGACCCTCGAGACGGCCACGCTGGCGATCGTGCTGCAAGGCGCGGCGTTCGGGGTGTCCTGGCCGGCCTCGCAGAGCCTCATCGCGGCAGCCGTCCCCAGTGAGCTCCGGCAGCGCTACTTCGGGGTGAACTTCACCCTGCTCAACCTCGGTATCGGGATCGGCGGGATCGTGGGCGGCCTCTACGTCGACGTCGCGCGACCCGTCACGTTCCAGGTCATCTATCTCGCCGACGCGCTCACGTTCCTGCCCGTTCTCTACCTCCTCCTGGTCCCCCTGCGCCGCCTCGCCGGACGGCCCGTCCACGAGGACGACGAGCCACCGCCGGCGGAGTCCTACCTCGAGGTGCTGCGCAGGCCGGCCGTCGGCTGGATGATGCTGCTGAGCTTCGTCTCGTCCTACGTCGGCTACTCCCAGCTGAATGCGGGGCTCCAGGCGTTCGCCCGTGAGGTCGGGGAGATCTCGACGCAGGGACTGGGTTTCGCCTATGCGTGCAACACGCTCGTGATCGTGGTGCTCCAGCTGGTCGTGCTCCGCCGGATCGAGGGTCGGCGACGGACCCGGGTGATCTGCGTGATGGCGCTGGTCTGGTCGGTGGCCTGGCTGCTGCTCGGGTTGTCCGGGCTCCTCCCCGGCACTCTGGGCGCCACCCTCCTGGTGGCCTCGAGCGCCTCTGTCTTCGCCCTCGGCGAGACGCTCATGCAGCCGACGATCCCGGCCCTGGTCAACGACCTGGCGCCCGACCATCTGCGCGGCCGCTACAACGCGCTCAGCTCGGGGGCGTTCTCGCTGGCCGCGATCGTCGCGCCGGCGATCGCCGGCTGGCTGATCGGCCACGCCCTCGGGTCGGTCTACATCGCGATGCTGGTCGCGGGCTGCGCAGCGGTCATCTGGGTCGCGCTCGTCCTCGAGCGGCGCCTCCCCGAGGGTACGAACGGCATCGCGCCGGAGCGCGTCGACGAGTCGGTCAGCGCGTGATGATCCAGACGATCACGCCGATGACCACGACTCCCGCCACCGCCTGCTTCCAGTAGGACTTCACCAGGATCGGCAGCACGGTCGTGCCGAGGTTGAGCGCGTCGTCGGAGCCCCGGGAGGCAGCGGTCGTCTTGGGCGCCCCGGTGGCTGCGCCGGAGGTCGTGGAGGCCGGGGTCGCGACGGGCTCGGACGGTGTCGGAGCCGCCGCGGCCGCCGCCGCGGCCACGGCCGGCTCGGCGGGTGCGGCGGGTGCGGCGGGGGCCGCGGGCGCTACCGCTGCCGCAGCCTCGGCGGGGGCAGCAGGCGCAGCCTCGGCTGCGGCGGGCACCCCTGTCCCGTCGCCCTGCCCCATCCGCTGCTCGAGACAGCTCACGAACTGGCCCAGCAACTTGTCGGACACGTCCTGCATGACGCCGCGTCCGAACTGGGCGGGCTTGCCGGTGATCGCGAGATCCGTGTGCACCTTGACGTCGGTCGAGTCGCCGGCCGAGCCGTCCATGGTCAGGGTGACGGTCGCGCCCGCCGTACCGTTCCCGCGTTTGTCCTTGCCCTTGGCGTCGACCACGAAGCGATGGGCCGCCTCGTCCTTCTCGGTGAACGTGCCGGTCCCGTTGTAGACCAGCGCGATCGGCCCGAGCTTGACCTTGACCGAGCCGTGGAACGTCTCGCCCTCGGTGTCGGTGACCTGGGCGCCGGGGAAGCACTCGGCCACGGAGGCGATGTCCTGGAAGTGGTCCCACGCCTCCTGCACGGGCACCGGGACGGTGAATTCGTGTGTCAGCTCCACGGGCGAGGTCTCCTCCAGAAGGCGGGCGGGGCGGGGCCGGCCCCCGGACCTGCGGTCCGGAGGCTCGGCTCGGCAATGAGGCGCGTGACTAGCTCCCGGCCGCCTTCAGCACGGCCCGGCGGGTGAGCACGGTCGCCAGGTGTCGACGATAGTCGGCGTCACCGTTCAGGTCGCTCGGCGGGTTGGTGCCGTCGGCGGCCTGGTCGGCAGCCGCTCGTACGCCGTCCTCGGTGGCCGCAGCGCCCGCGAGGGCGTCCTCGGTCGCCCTGGCGCGGAGCGCCGTCGAGCCCATGTTGGTCAACCCGACCCGCGCCTCGCTGATCGTGCCGCCGTCGGCCTTCACGGTCACGGCGACCGCGACGATCGGCCACTGGTGGGCCACCCGCACGAACTTCTCGTAGTGGGCGCCCCACCCGGTGTGCTTGGGCACCCGGATCTCGGTGAGGATCTCGTCCTCGCCGATCGCGGTCTCGAAGAGGTCGACGAAGAAGTCGTCGGCCGCGACCGTCCTCGTGCCGCCCGTGCCGGCGATCACGAACTCCGCACCGAGCGCGAGCGCGGCGGCGCCCATGTCACCGGCCGGGTCCGCGTGTGCCAGCGCCCCGCCGAAGGTGCCGCGGTGGCGGATCTGGTTGTCCGCCACCTCGGCCGCGGCCTTCGACAGCAGGAGCACGTGCTGCGTGACCAGGTCGTGGGTGACGACCTCGGAGTGCGTGGTGAGCGCGCCGATGACGATGGCGTCACCGTCGTCGCGGATCCCGCGCAGGCTGTCGATCCGGCCGATGTCGATCACGACCTCGGGTGCGTTCAGCCGCATCCGTAGCACCGGCAGGAGGCTCTGGCCGCCGGCCATGATCTTGGCGTCGTCACCGTGCTCGGCGAGCGCGCCGAGCGCTTCCTCGACACTGGAGGGAGCCAGGTAGTCGAACTTGGCGGGAATCATGCGCCCGCTCCTTCCGTGCTGGACTGACCCGGCTCGGCGGCATCGAAGTGCGGCATGGCCGCACCCTCCGTCGCTCCACCCGTGGCGGACGCGGTGTTGCCAGAGGAGTGGATGGCCCTCCACACCCGCTCGGGCGTGCACGGCATGAGGATGTCGTTGACGCCGAGGTGCCGGATGGCATCGACGACCGCGTTCACCACGGCCGGGGTCGAGGCGATCGTGCCCGCCTCGCCCACGCCCTTGGTGCCGAGCGTGTTCGTCGTCGACGGGCTCGTGGTGTGGTCGATGTCGAACGAGATCGTGTCGGCGGCCGTCGGCAGCAGGTAGTCGACGAACGAGCCGCTCACCAGGGTTCCGGCGTCGTCGTACACCGCCTCCTCGAAGAGGGCCTGCGCGATGCCCTGGACGAGACCGCCGTGCACCTGCCCACTCACGATGAGCGGGTTGATGATGTTGCCGATGTCGTCGCAGCAGACGTACTTGCGCATCGTCACCTGACCCGTCTCGGTGTCGACCTCCATCGCGCACAGGTGGGTTCCGTGCGGGAAGTTGAAGTTCACCGGGTCGTAGGTCGCCTCGGCGTCGATGTTCGGTTCGACGCCCTCGGGGTAGTTGTGGGCTGCGAACGTCGCCAGCGCCACGTCGGCGATGCCCAGCCCCTGGTCGGTGCCGCGCACCGAGAACCGTCCGGCGGCGAAGTCGATGTCGTCGACGCTCGCCTCCAGCAGGTGGGCCGCGATCGGCTTGGCCTTCTCGATCACCTTGTCCACGGCCTTGACCAGTGCCTCGCCACCGACGACCAGCGAACGAGAGCCGTAGGTGTCGAGGCCCTTGTGCGCGATCGCGGTGTCGCCGTGGAGAACCTCCACGTCCTCGAACGGCACCCCGAGGCGGTCGGCCACGATCTGGCTGAACGCCGTCTCGTGGCCCTGGCCGTGGGCGCTGGCCCCGGTGACGATCTCCACCTTGCCGGTGGCCAGCATGCGCACGCTCGCGTGCTCCCAACCGCCGGCACCGTAGTCGAGGCTGCCGAGCACCCGGCTCGGCGCCAGACCACACATCTCGGTGAACGTCGAGATCCCGATCCCCAGCTGTACCCGGTCGCCGGCATCGCGGCGTCGCTTCTGCTCGGCCCGGAGGTCGTCGTACCCGAACATCTCCTTGGCCCGCGCCGTGGCGGCCTCGTAGTTGCCGGAGTCGTAGGTCAGCCCGGCGACCGTGGTGAACGGGAACTCCTCGTGCTTGATCCAGTTCTTCTCCCGGATCTCCAGGGGGTCCACACCGACCTCGACGGCGAGCTCGTCCATGATCCGCTCGATGGCGTACGTCGCCTCGGGCCGCCCCGCACCTCGATAGGCGTCGGTCCATGCCTTGTTGGTGAGCACCGTCTGACAGGAGAACCGGTACGACGGGAACTTGTAGATGGCGTTGAACATGAAGGCTCCCAGCACCGGGACGCCGCCGCCGACGATCGCGACGTAGGCACCCAGGTCCGCGAGCAGGTCGACCTTGAACCCGGTGACCGTGCCGTCCTTCTCCGCCGCCAGCGTCAGCTTCTGCCACTGGTCGCGGCCGTGGTGAGCCACCATCAGCGACTCGCTGCGGGTCTCGGTGTACTTCACCGGACGGCTGAGGCGACGTGCGACCGCCCAGGCGATCCACTCCTCGGGGGTGACCTGGAGCTTGCCGCCGAAGCCGCCGCCCACGTCGGGTGCGATCACCCGGATCTTCGACTCCGACACACCCGTGGTGGCCGCCAGCGCGAAGCGCAGGATGTGGGGGATCTGCGTCGCCGACCACATGGTGAGCTGCTCGCCGGTCGGGTCGACCACGACCGACCGGGGCTCCATGAACGCCGGGATCAGCCGCTGCTGGCGGTACTCCCGCTCGATCACGATCCCGTCGGTGCGTGCCTTCTCGATGGCCTCGTCGACGTTGCCGCCGGTGCCGGCCTCGCCGGAGTCGAACACCCACAGGGCCGACTTGTTGGTGCCGAGATCGGGATGGGCGAGGGCGCCACCGTCGTCGGCCGCCGCCGCGGCGGCCTTGAGCTCGAGCGCGGCCGGGAGCTCGTCGTACTCCACGTCGACGAGCTCCGCCGCGTCGCGCGCCTCGGCTGCCGAGCGGGCCACGACGACCGCGACGATCTCACCGGCGAACGCCACGCGGTCGCTGGGCATCGGCGAGTGGCCGGGGGTGACCTGGTCGGGCGTGATCGGCCAGGCGTTGATGCACACGCCGAGCTCGTCGCCGAAGTCAGCGCCGCTGAGCACGGCCACGACGTTCGGGGAGGCTGCCGCCGCCGAGGTGTCGACGGAGACGATGGTGGCGTGCGCGAACGGGCTGCGCACCATGGCCAGGTGCAGCATCCCCGGCAGGGTGATGTTGTCGGTCCAGCGGGTGCGACCCGTGATCAGCCGCTGGTCCTCCTTGCGGCGACGGTCGTTGCCGATCTCGAGCTTGGCAGGGGCGTCGGCGGTGGCGGTCACTGGACACCTGCCTTCTCGCTGGAGTGCTCCGCGGCGTACAGGACGCTCTTGACGATGTTGTGGTAGCCGGTGCAGCGGCAGAGGTTGCCCTCGAGCCCGACCCGGACCTCTTCCTCGGTCGGGTGCGGGTTGTCCTTCAGCAGGTCGACGGACTGCATGATCATCCCGGGCGTGCAGAAGCCGCACTGGAGGCCGTGGCACTCACGGAAGGCCTCCTGCACGGGGTGCAGCTCGCCGTCATGGGCCAGGCCCTCGATCGTGGTCACCTCGTGGCCGTCGGCCTGGACGGCGAGGACGTTGCAGCTCTTCACGCTGCGCCCGTCGAGGTGGACGGTGCACGCTCCGCAGTTGCTGGTGTCACACCCGATCACGGTGCCGGTCTTCCCGAGCTTCTCTCGGAGGTACTGCACGAGCAGCATCCGGGGCTCGACGTCGTCGGAGACCTGGGCCCCGTCGACGGTGAGACTGATCTTGGTCATCGAACGCCTGCCTTTCGCGCACAGCGGATCTGTGGTGCACGTCACGCTAGGCCTCGCCGGTTGGCGAAAGGTTGCCTGCCGATCAGCGGTGGCACGCGCCTCCGTAGAAGCCGGGCCCGTGGAGACCGGGCCCGGTGAGCTGCGGGCGGTCGGCGCCTCCGCCGGGCGGGTAGGCGGTGTCGAACCACTGGGTGAAGAAGGCCCCGAGTCGCGTCACGCAGGCCTGGCTGTGGTGCGGGAGGAAGTGGGCGAACTGGCGCTCGAGCTGCGGCTCGGTGATGGTCGCGCCACCGAAGCGGTGCTGGATCTGCCGCAGGGCGCGGTCGAAGCGGTCGTGACCCAGGATCTGGCGCAGCGCGAGGTAGGCCGTGCCGGGCCGTTCGTACGTCGAGGTCCCGGAGAAGAGGCCGGCCGGCGTCGGGTCGGACGGAGCGGTCGTCCAGAAGTCGGAGCCGGCGGCGTAGGTGCGGTTGAACTGCGTCACCAGGCTCCGCTCGAACGCCCGCCGTCCCGCGGCGGTGCCCGGACCGCCCGCCTTCCGCTGCGCGACGCGGGCGGCGAACAGGTACTCCCCGACGGTGGCCATGCCCTCCTTGAAGAAGGTCAGGTCGAAGCTCGCCTCGGAGACGTTGTCGCCCCACCACTGGTGCATGTTCTCGTGGTTGAAGGTGTCGAGGTCGATCTCGCCGCCGGCGAAGGTGATCATGGTCTGCATCTCCTCCTCGAAGCTGGCGGCCGGGCGGCCGACGAGGACGCCGTTCGTCCGGAACGGGAAGGGACCGTTGAACGTGCTCTGGAACGAGGTGATGTCCTGCTGCCGGCGCATCACCGCCAGGTTGGCCCGCTTCTGGGCCTTCCCCAGCGAGCTGGCCTGCGCCTCGTAGTAGCGGATCCCGTCCGAGCCCAGCCGCGAGGTGAGGTCGAACCGGCCGACGCTGCTCTCGACGAGGTAGCTGGCCACGGGCGCCCCCGAGCGCCAGTGGAAGGTCGTCGAACCGTGGGGGAACCTACTGTCCGGCCGATGCGAGCGCCGCGACAGCAGCCTCCCGTTCGCGATCGCCGTACGGCCGTGCGTGACGGTCTCGTAGAAGTCGTACGTCGGCTTGGCGCTCGGGTGGTTGTTGAGGGGCATCCAGTCCTCGGTGCCGACCGGCTCGGTGGTGACGAACCCGCCGTCGCCCGCGGGCTTGTCGGACCGGAACCACCCCTCCGTCGACCCGTCCCCGTCGATGTGGACGCCCGGCCGGCCGGTGTAGGCGACCGAGACCCGGAACGTGGAGCCGCGGGGCAAGGGCTCGGCGGGAGTGATCACGAGCTTGGTCGCCGGGCAGGGATCGCCGTTCTGGGCGTTCACGTCGTTGCCGGTGACCTGGGGCGAGCAGGCCGGCGGGAGCGGGTTGGCGTCGGGACCCCCGACCGGAGTGACCTGTGAAGCCTGGTGGGCCAGCGGGTCGGGGTCGTCGGGCCCCTGGGGGTCACCGGGGTAGGTCGGCTGGGCGAAGCGGAACGACGCGGCGACGCCGTTCACCGTCACGGACCGCACGGTGAGGTCGGGACCGTCGGTGGCGTCGGCGTTCGAGCGCTCGAGGTCGAGGCTGAAGTCGGAGAGGCACTGGGTCGCCCGGTCAGTCAGGACCACATGGTTGCCGGGCAGGAACCGGTTGGCCGGCGCGTCGTACACCAGGTGGACGTCGGTGTGCAGGCTGACGTAGCCGCCGTTGCCCATGTCGGGATAGACGTGGTCGCCGGGGTGCGACAGGGTGCGCGCGCCGGAGCCGCACGCGGTCAGCGCGGCGTGGCGTGCACCGTCGGGCTCGGCTGCGGCCGAGGCGACGGAGGAGGTCAGCAGGAGCGTCGAGACCGAGATCAGGGCGAAGCGACGGATCATGAGGCATTGTCCCCCGGCACCCTGTCCGGCCGGCTGCGGGGCCCAGGTGTCGACCCCTCAGACCCGCGTGCGGCTGTAGTGGTCGCGCCACACGAGGCGGTGTACGGGGATCCAGCGCGGGATGCTGCGCAGCCCGGGGATCCACGGCAGGAACATCAGCACCAGGGTGAGGCCCATCATCAGCATCCAGACCTGGGCGTCCGCGTTCTCGGAGGTCGAGAACGGCTTCACCTGGTACCAGAACGTGTAGAGCCACATCCACGGCTGACCGGGATAGTTGCCGACCTCGTTCATCATGCCCCACTGGTCACCTCCGAGATGGTCAGCGACCGCGGCGTCCTCGAGGTACGCGCCGTCCGAGAGGAGCAGCATGCTGCGGGTCTGGTCGCCGCCGTAGAACGTGCCCGACGACGTGAGCGACCCCTCGAGACCGCCCGACCGGGCCAGCCTCACGAAGGCCTGGGCCAGGGCCGGCACCGGACCGTAGGTGCCGACGGCGACGGCGGCCGGGTCACCGTTCGGCGCCTGGGCGAGCGCGTCTGCGTACGCCGTGGCCGCCCGGGTCCGGTCGGCCGGTGACATCGCGTCCCACCGTGCCAGCGCCAGGGCGGTCCGAGGATCGCCGGAGACGCTGCGGAGCGGCTGGAGGACGAGATCGGCGGAGCTGACGGGGATCCCGACCCCACCCCACTTCTGGAGCTTCAGGCCGAGCACGGACTGACCTTCGGAGGCATGGTTGTACGGCGCCCCGTACGTCGCGCTGGTCGTGGTGCCGGCCAACTCGCCGGCCGCGGTCGCGGTCACGTCCTCGGGGGCGGCCTTCGCCCAGCCGGACATCGTGATCGGCGGGTCGTCGGGCGAGGAGAAGATCCCTGCGAGGACCAGCGACAGGCCTGTCATCAACGCCAGCGCGATCACGAACTCCTTGACCAGGTCGTAGGAGCGGGTCGGGTAGTCGTGCGAGTCCGGCGTCGGGTGCCGGCGGTGCTGCAGCGTGGTCACGACGACGCCTCCTCGTCACCGAGCGGCGGCACGACTCCGTGGCGTCGCACCAGCACGATGTGCATCACGGCGATCACGCCGACTCCGAGCGGCAGCAGGACGACGTGCCACAGGAGCATCTGCGCCGGGTTGAGCACGTTGAACCACGAGCCCACCCCGATCGAGTTGATGCCGTCCTTGGCCTCACCGCTGATCCACTGGGAGGAGAAGTTGCTCTGCGTCAGGTAGCCGGTGAACGCGGCCCCGATCGAGGTCAGGAACGCGACGACGCCGGTCACCCAGGTCAGCCCGCGGTGGCCGCGCCAGGCAGCCATCCAGAACTTGCCCCACAGGTGGATGACCATGCAGGCGAAGAACAGCTCGACGCTCCACAGGTGGACCGAGTTCACGAAGTGCCCGAGGGACGAGGTGTGCCACCACGTCGCGCCACCCATCGAGAGCACGATGCCGGAGCCGATCACGACGAACAGCCCGGCCAGGGTCAGCACCCCGAAGACGTAGATCCACGAGGCGACGTACGCCGGCTGGCGATCGGGCAGTGCCTGACCCTCCGGGACCGCGTGGCTGAGCCGGTTCCGCAGCCCTGCGGTCCAGGTGCCGCTCTCGGGCGTCAACGCGGAGCTCATGACTCACCATCGTCGGTGGGAGTCCCGTGATCGCGCGGGAAGGGGATCACCAGGGCGAGCACGAACACGATGATCATGCCGACGATGATGAGGAGGTTGGTGAGACTGATGCTCACCACTCCCCAGTGGACGTATGTGCCGGCGGTGAGTGCGCTGTCCATGAGCCGGCCTCCTTCCGGGCGTGCTATGCCCTTCCGGTCATGCTCGGACGGACGCCGACGCCCGCGGTAGGGGCAAAGTGCCCGAGATTGCTGTGCAAACCCTGTGCGCTGACAGGGTCGCCGGGTCCGGAGTCAGCCTCCGGCGACCGCGAGACGGCCCTTGAGCAGGGGCTTCGCCGGGTGCGGGCGGTCGCCGAGTGCGGCGAGGCAGACCTCCAGCACCTCGGTGTCGTAGGGAGCGAGCTCGCTGTAGCGGATCACCGCATGGGGGTCGGGGTTGGCCAGCAGGGCCTCGCGCATCGCGACCGCGACGTACTCCCCCAGCTCGACCAGCGCCGGCGACTCGGTGCCGGGCAGGAGGTCGCCGCCGTAGCAGGTGATCGCGGCGGCGGCGTCGCCCCGGCGCAGCGCGTCGAGCACGTCGTCGATGTCCGTCGCGACCGGCAGGGTCAGCCGGTAGGGGCGCGAGGCGAGCTGCCCCCCGAGGGCCGCGCGCAGGTGTGACACCTCGGCCTTCAACGTCGACAGGGTGACCGCCTGGTCGCCGTAGACGAGGGCGTGGAGGCGGTCGAGGGAGAGTCCGTCGGGGTGCAGCGCGAGGATCGCGAGGATCTCGGTCTGCCGACGGTTGAGGAGCAGGCGGCTGCCGTCGAGCGTGGCCTCGGCGTTGCCGAGGAGCCGGAGCTGGAGACCCGTCGGGCCGTCGACCTCGGGCAGCGTGGGATGCATCGACGACAATGGCATCGCGGTCTCGATCAGCCGGGCCAGCACGCGGGCGGTGGCGAGGCCGATCGGGTGGGTGCGCTCCCAGGTGGTCGACAGGTCGATCACGCCGAGCTGGGCCCCGGTGAGCGGGTCGTTGACGGGCGCGGCCCAGCACACCCAGTTGTGCACGATCGGTGCGTAGTGCTCGGCGCTGAAGACCATGCTCGGGCGGCCCAGGCGGGTGGCGAGGTCGAGCGCGTTGGTGCCGACGGACTCGTCGTCCCAGCGCGCGGCCGGCACGAAGTTCACCGACTCGGCCTTGCGGCGCATGACGCGGCCGCCGTACGTCCACAGGATGCGGGTCTGCGCGTCGGTGACGGCGAGGACGAGGTCGCCGTCCTGCGCCGTGCGGCGTAGCTCGTCCTCGACCCGGGTGACGGCTTCCTGCAACGGCGAGTCACGCCAGAACGCGCTGGCCTCGGACTCGTCGTCCAACGGCGCCTGGGAGACATCGCGAGACACCCGGGGCTGCGAGCGCTGCCAGCTCCGCAGGATCTCCGGGCGCACCATCTCCTCGGCGTCGTCGCCGTGCTCCACGAAGGCCGTCCAGGCGCGCAGAGCATCGAGGCGACGACCCTGCAGATCGCTCGTCATGCTCATCGCGGTCCTGACGTCGTGACGTGACGTGACGTCGGTCACGGTAGCGCGGTCCTCCGCATCCGGACACCGATCACGGGACCTCAGTCGTGGTGGATGCGTCCGTCCTTCACCGCCAGGCGGCTACCGGAGCCACCCCACCGTCCGGCGATGATCTCGGCCGCGATCGAGATGGCCGTCTCCTCGGGGGTGCGGGCACCGAGGTCGAGCCCGATCGGGCTCGACAGCCGCGCCAGCTCCTCCTCGGTCAGCCCGGCCTCACGCAGCCGCGCCTCCCGGTCCTCGTGCGTACGCCGAGAGCCCATCGCCCCGACGTAGGCCACCTCGGGCAGGCGCAGGGCCACCTCGAGCAGGGGTACGTCGAACTTGGGGTCGTGGGTGAGCACGGTGATCACCGTCCGGCCGTCGATCATGCCGGCGTCGCGCTGCTTCTCGAGGAACCGGTGGGGCCACTCGACCACCACCTCGTCGGCCTCGGGGAAGCGGGTGTTGGTGGCGAAGACGGGCCGGGCGTCGCAGACAGTGACGTGGTAGCCGAGGAAGCTCCCGACACGCGCGACCGCGGCCGCGAAGTCGATCGCGCCGAAGACCAGCATCACCGGCTTGGGGGCGAATGCCCACACGAACACACGCATACCCTCGCCGCGGCGCTCGCCGTCGGGTCCGTAGGTCAAGGTGGCGTTGGTGCCGCTGGCCAGCAGACCCATCGCGTCGTCGTGGACGGCGTCGTCGGCTCGCTGCGAGCCCAGCGTGCCGGTGACCGGCTCGCCGGGGTGGATCACCACGCGGCGCCCGAGCCACGCGGGGTCGGGATGCTCGATCACGGTGGCGACGGCCACGGGCCGTCCGGCGTCGAGGTCGGCCGCGAGGTCCTCGAGCTCGGGGAACGTCTCGCGCGACACCTTCTCGACGTAGACGTCGAGGATGCCGCCACAGGTCAGACCGACGGCGAACGCGTCGTCGTCGGAGATGCCGTAGCGCTGGAGCACCGGCATCCCGGTGTCGACGACCTCCTTGCCCAGCTCGTAGACGGCGCCCTCGACGCAGCCGCCCGACACCGAGCCGACGGCCGTGTCGTCGGGGCCGACGAGCATCGAGGCGCCCGGGGGGCGCGGGGCCGAGCGGAAGGTCGCGACGACGGTGCCGACACCGACCTCGTCACCCGCGCGCCACCACTCCAGCAGCTCCGGCAGCACCTCACGCATCCGCGATCACCTCGACCAGCTCGGCGTACGTCGCGAGCGAGTGCCCGGCGACGAAGTCGTCCAGATAGGGAAGCGCCGCGACGACGCCCTGCTGGACGGCCTCGTAGCCGTCCTTGCCGCGGTGGGGGTTGACCCAGACCACGCGGTGCGCGATCCGCTGCAGCCGCGCCATCTGCTCGCCGAGCAGCGCGGCGTCGCCTCGTTCCCATCCATCACTGAACACAACGACGACGGCACCCCGTGCCATTCCGCGCTGTCCCCAGCGGTCGAGGAAGAAGCGCAGGGTCTCCCCGAGCCGGGTGCCCCCGGACCAGTCGGGCACGGTGTCTCCGGCGGCGACCAGCGCGCGCTCGGTGTCGCGGATCCGCATCGCCCGCGTCACGTGGGTGACCCGGGTCCCGATCGTGAAGGTCTCGACGGTCCCGATGCCCTGGGTCAGCCGGTGGGCCAGGCGCAGCAGGGCGTCGGCGTACGAGCTCATCGAGCCGCTCACGTCGACGAGCAGCACCACCCGGCGAGCGCGGAGGCCACGGCGGCGCCACTCGATCTGCGACGGCTCGCCCAGCCGGCGGAGGCTGGACCGGAGGGTGCGTGACGCGTCGACCTGCCCGCGGTGCCAGCGCTGGTGCCGCGCGGTACGACGCAGGGGTGCGCGCGGCCGGAGGGTCGCGAACATGCCGGCCAGACGGTGCTTCTCCGCGGCCGACATCGAGGCGACGTCGCGGTGACGGAGCACCTCGGCGGCGCTGGCCGCGGCCCGGACGACGTCGTCGGCCTGGTCGGTCTCGCCCTCCGTACCGTCGTCGTCGGGAAGCTGCGAGACGTCCGACTCCGGGGCCGTGGCCGGTCGCGGGCGCGGGAGCCCGTCGCGGGAGTTGAAGAAGGCCTCGAAGATCTCGTCGAACCGCGACAGGTCGTCGGGGCCGGCGCAGAGCGTGGCCCGGCCGGCGATGCGCACGGCCGCGGGATCCTCCATGCCGAGCTCGGCTGAGGCTGCCAGGAAGTCGTGGGTACGGTCCTGCGTGACCGGCACGCCGCCGGCACGGAGTGCGCGGGCGAACGCGAGCAGGATCTCGTCGCCGCCCCGGACGACGGACCCTGTCTCTCCTGTGCCCGAGCCTGCCGCGACCTCGGTCATGTCCGGAGGAGCTGGTCCAGCGCGTGCTTCACGCGGTCGGAGTCCTCGCGGTACTTCACCAGCGCCCCGAGCGTGCCGGCGGCCGACTCGAGGTCGAGCTGGGCCGTCCCGAGGTGGTGCAGGGCCCGGGCCCAGTCGATCGTCTCGGCGACCCCCGGCGGCTTCTGGAGATCGCGGCCGCGCAGCTGCTGGACGACCGAGACGACCTGCCGGGCCAGCGCGTCGGACACCTCGGGCGCGCGCGAGCGCACGATCTGCAGCTCGCGCTCGAGGCCGGGATGCTCGATCCAGTGGTAGAGACACCGACGCTTGAGGGCGTCGTGGAGCTCACGCGTGCGGTTGGAGGTGAGCACCACGACCGGTGGGGTCGCGGCCTTCACCGTGCCGAGCTCGGGGATGCTCACCTGCCAGGTCGACAGCACCTCGAGCAGGAACGCCTCGAACTCGTCGTCGGCCCGGTCGACCTCGTCGATCAGCAGCAGCGCCGGGCTCTGTTGGAGCGCGGCCAGCACCGGGCGCGCGAGCAGGAACCGCTCGTCGTACAGGCTCTTCTCGGCCTCCTCGGGATCAGCCCCTCCGCCGGCCTCGAGGGCGCGCAGATGGAGGATCTGGCGGGGGAAGTCCCAGTCGTAGAGCGCCTGGGTGGCGTCGATGCCCTCGTAGCACTGCAGCCGGACGAGCGGCAGCTCGAGGCTCTCCGCAAGGGCCTCGGCCAGGGCGGTCTTGCCGGTGCCGGGCTCCCCCTCCAGCAGCAGCGGGCGCTGCATGGCGAGCATCAGGTAGGTCACCGTCGCGAGCTCGTCGTCGCACAGGTAGCCGGTGCGGCTGAGCAGCGCCGCCACGTCGCGCGCTGAGGCTGGCTGTGCCGTCGGCTCCATGCCGTCCAGGCTACTGGGGCCTCCGTTGGCCCACGGTTGGATCACGACCCGGTGCGGGCGCAGACGGGGTAGTCCCCGACGTTTCGGTTGTGGAAACAGCGTGATCCACAGCCAGAACGTCGGGGACTACCCGACGGCGGGGCTCACGGGCGGGTGTCGACGTCGCGGCCGGTGGCGAGGTCGCCGCACTCGACCAGCTCGACCTCGTGGCGGGCCAGGTAGGCGCGAGCGCCCTGGTCGCCCTGGGCCGAGGCGAGGACCCCCGGCCAGTGGTCGCGGCCGAGGAGGACCGGGTGCCCCGGCACGCCGTCGTACGCCGCTCGCGCCAGCACGTGCGGCGACCGCGCGGCCTGCCCGACCCGGGCCACCACCTCCGGGACCAGGTCGGGGAGGTCGACCAGCGACAGCATCACGGCACCGTCGGTCGAGTCGGCGAAGGACCGCATCCCCGCTCGGAGCGAGGCGCCCATGCCCTCGGCCCAGTCCTCGGCCACCACGATCCTGGGCTCCCCGGGCACCCCGTCGAGGAGGGCGCTCGCCTGCTCGGCCTCGGCCCCCAGCACGACCGTGACCCGTCGGCAACCGCCGTCGAGCAGGGTCGCGACACCGCGCTGCAGCCACGAGCCGCGCTCGTCGGCGACCAGCGCCTTCGGGGTCCCCATCCGACGCCCGGCGCCGGCAGCGAGCAGCAGTCCCTCCACCCGGCCAGCCTCTCAGACGGAAGCCCACGTCAGCCGACGGCGATCAGGCCGATCCCCACGAGGACCACCACCGCACCGACGAGTCGCCGTGCGGGCCGGGGCTCGCGCAGCACCAGCCAGCCGAACAGCGCACCCACCACAATGCTCGCCTCACGGCCCGTCGCGACCAGCCCGACCGGCGCCAGCTGCATGGCTCGCAGCACCAGGATGTAGGCCAGCGGCGAGCAGATGGCCACCGCGAGCACCGGCCCACGGTTGCTGCGCCACACGTCGAGCAGCGGTGTCGGGTCGTGGGCGCGGTGCACCAGCACGGCCATGACCGGCAGCTGGACCAGGATCCCGAGCAGGAAGTACGGCACCGGTGGGACGCCGAGCGACGTGACGGCATGGTTGTCCCAGAGGGTGTACGACGCGATGGTGGCGCCGGTCGCGGCCCCCCACGCCGTCCCCGCCTTCGGATGGCCGTGGCTGCGACCGAGCGCGATCAGCAGCACCCCCGAGACGACGGCGACCACGCCCGCGACGGCCGCCGCGCCGGGCCGCTCGCCCAGCACGGTCACCGCGACCGCGAAGGTCAGGAGCGGGCCGGTGCCCCGGGCCAGCGGGTAGACCAGGTTGAGGTCGCCCTCGGCGTACCCGCGCTGCAGCACGAGCTGGTAGACGATGTGGAAGGCCGAGGAGACGGCTGCGGCGCCGAGCCAGGTCCAGGTGGGCCGCTCCCCCGTGACCGCCACCCAGAGCACGCCGATCGGCACCCAGAGCACGGCCGAGACGACCACGTACAGCCAGATGAACGCGATGCGCGAGGAGCCCACGCCCTTGGCGGCGAGGTTCCAGGTCGCGTGCAGGAGCGCCGCTGCCAGGACGAGCGTGAGGGCGGTGTCGCTCACGCGCGATCACCGACCGGACCGCGCGCCATCCGGATCTCGAGGACCCCCGTGCCCGGCTCGGGCTTGCGGCCACCCTCGTCGGCGAACCCGTGGCGCCGGTAGAACGCGATCGCGCGGGCGTTGCCGTCGACGACCCAGAGGGTGGCTGCGCGGTGGCCGATCGCCTCCGCCAGCAAGTCGTCCGCGACGCCGGTGCCGTGACCGCGTGCGAGCACGTTGATCGCGTACAGCTCGTCCGGCGTGGGCGCGTCGTCATCGCGCGACGGACCCGCGGTGACGATCCCGACGACCCCCGTGTCGTCGCGGGCCACGTAGGTGTGCACCTCGGGATGCGGGTCGACGAGCCGCCGGCGCCATCCCGCGGCGAAGGCCACCGGGTCGAGGGAGGCGAGGTAGTCGGCCGGCATCAGCCCGGCGTACGCCTGCTGCCACACCCGGACGTGCACCGCGGCCACCTCGTCCACGTCCGCGAGGTCGATGGGCGCGATCGTCCAGCTCATCACCTCACGCTCTCACAGCCGTCTCGCCCGGAGTCGGCCGGAGACGCAGCAAGGCCCCCGCCGGAGCGGGGGCCTTGCCGTGTGAAGCGTCGGGGCTGGACTCAGAAGTCCATGCCGCCCATGCCGCCGGACGGGTCGCCGCCCATGGGCGCCGCCTTCTCGGGCTTGTCCGCGATGACCGCCTCGGTCGTCAGGAACAGCGCCGCGATGGAGGCGGCGTTCTGCAGGGCGGAGCGCACGACCTTGGTCGGGTCGGGCACGCCGGCAGCCAGCATGTCGCCGTACTCGCCGGTCGCGGCGTTGAGGCCGTGGCCCTCGGGGAGACCCGCGACCTTCTCGGCCACGACGCCACCCTCGAGACCGGCGTTGAGCGCGATCTGGCGGATCGGGGCGCTCACGGCGACCTTGACGATGTTGGCACCGGTGGCCTCGTCACCCTCGAGCTCGAGCTTGACGAAGGCGCGGGCGCCTGCCTGCAGCAGCGCGACGCCACCACCGGACACGATGCCCTCCTCGACCGACGCCTTGGCGGCGCGGACGGCGTCCTCGATGCGGTGCTTGCGCTCCTTGAGCTCGACCTCGGTGGCCGCGCCGACCTTGATCACCGCAACACCGCCGGCCAGCTTGGCCAGGCGCTCCTGCAGCTTCTCGCGGTCGTAGTCGGAGTCGCTGTTCTCGATCTCGGCGCGGATCTGGTTGACCCGGCCCTCGATCTGGGCGGTGTCGCCGCCACCCTCGACGATGGTGGTCTCGTCCTTGGTGATGACGACCTTGCGGGCGGTGCCGAGCAGCTCGAGGCCGGTCGACTCGAGCTTGAGGCCGACCTCCTCGGAGATGACCTGGCCACCGGTCAGGATCGCGATGTCCTGCAGCATGGCCTTGCGGCGGTCACCGAAGCCCGGGGCCTTGACGGCGACGGACTTGAAGGTGCCGCGGATCTTGTTGACGACCAGCGTCGAGAGCGCCTCACCGTCGGTGTCCTCGGCGATGATCAGCAGCGGCTTGCCGGACTGCATGACCTTCTCGAGGATCGGCAGGAGGTCCTTGACCGACGAGATCTTCTGGTTGGCGACGAGGATGTAGGCGTCCTCCAGGACGGCCTCCATGCGCTCCATGTCGGTGGCGAAGTACGCCGAGATGTAGCCCTTGTCGAAGCGCATGCCCTCGGTCAGCTCGAGGTCGATGCCGAACGTGTTCGACTCCTCGACGGTGATGACGCCTTCCTTGCCGACCTTGTCCATCGCCTCGGCGATGATGTCGCCGACGCTCTGGTCGCCGCCCGCGGAGATGGCCGCCACCGAGGCGATCTGCTCCTTGGTCTCGACGTCCTTCGACGCACCGTGCAGCTGCTCGACGACGGCCTCGACGGCCTTCTCGATGCCGCGCTTGATGCTCATCGGGTTGGAGCCGGCCGCGACGTTGCGCAGGCCCTCGCGGACCATCGCCTGGGCGAGCACGGTCGCCGTCGTCGTACCGTCACCGGCGACGTCGTCGGTCTTCTTGGCGACTTCCTTGACGAGCTCGGCCCCGATCTTCTCGTAGGGGTCCTCCAGCTCGATCTCCTTGGCGATGCTCACACCATCGTTGGTGATGGTGGGCGCGCCCCACTTCTTCTCGAGGACGACGTTGCGGCCCTTGGGGCCGAGCGTGACCTTGACCGCGTCAGCGAGTTGGTTCATCCCTCGCTCGAGACCGCGGCGGGCCTCCTCGTCGAAAGCAATCAGCTTGGCCATGTTCTCCGCGATTCCTTGTCAGGTGTTTGGCGTGATGCAGCGTCTGGCGACCGGGTCGTTGCCCGCGACGGACGATCAGGCTGCTCGGCAGACCCTTCCCGCCGACGCTTCTGACCTCAACTCACCGGTCCGAATGTGTTGTCACTCTCTGCCCGAGAGTGCCAGCGTCATGTTTAGCACTCGCACCACCCGAGTGCAAACGTGCCGGTCCTCGGCTGAGCCTGCGGGCGCAGCCGGTAGGTTCACCGCGTGAGTCGCTCCGCCGAACCCCGCCGCGGCATCCGACTGCCCGAGCTGGCCAGCACCGACCGCGCCGCCCTCGACGACCTGCTCGACGCCTCCCTGGTCGGTCACTTCGCCCTCGTCGCCGACGACGGCACCCCCGCGATCCTGCCGACCGCGGTGATCCGCGACGGCGACCGGGTGCTCTGTCACGGCTCGACGGGCTCGCGCTGGATGCGCCGGCTCGCCAGCGGCGTGCCCACGGCCCTCGCGGTCACGTCCTACGACGGGCTGGTCGTGGCACGGAGCGCCTTCGAGTCCTCGATCCACTACCGCTCGGCCGTGCTCTTCGGCTCCTGCACGCCGGTCACGGACGACAAGGCGCACGTGCTCGACCTCATCACCGACCACCTCCTGCCCGGACGTGTGGCGGAGGTGCGCCGGCCGACCACGGCCGAGCTCGCCGCCACCCTGGTGCTGTCGCTCCCGATCCAGGACTGGTCGCTGCGGATCTCCGACGACTGGCCCGAGGACGGCCCCGACGACGTCGCCGGGCCCGCCTGGGCCGGCGTCGTACCGCTGCACCAGGTGTACGACGCGCCGCTCGCGGCCCCCGACCTCGCCGCGGGCATCGACGTCCCGCCGTCGGTGCGTGGTCTCAGCCGACCACCAGCTGGCTGAGGGAGAAGGGCGCGCCGCCCGGGTCGGCCACCACGGCCTGACGGAACGACGGCGGGGCGTCGTACGGCCCCGCGAGCACCGAGCCGCCCAACCGCCGCACGTCGTCGACTGCACGGTCGACGTCGTCGATCCAGAAGTCCACGCCCCACGTGGCCGGCTCGTCGCCGTCGGACGGCACCATCACCGCCACGACGTCGCGCGGGACCGGCTGGGCCGCCTCGCCGCCGACGTACCCGGGCAGCCGGAACATCGTCGCAGGGCCGAACATCTCACTCCCCCAGCCGAACACGTCGCCGTAGAACCGTGCGGCACGATCGGTCTCGCGGGTCCGGAGCGCACTCATCGACCACGCGCTCGGCTCGTTGACCACCTGAGCGCCCTCGCGGTCGCCCGACTCCCAGGCGCAGAACGTGGCACCGACAGGGTCGACGAAGACCCCCAGCTTTCCGACCGGACTGAAGTCGACCTCCTCCTGCAGGACCTCACCACCCGCCTCCCGGACCGCCACGACGGTCGCCGCCAGGTCGTCGGTCCTCACCTCCGTCACCCAGGCGGGCGCCGCGTCGGGGCCGGGCATGGTGCCGATCGCGGCCACGTCGCGACCGCGGAGCCGCGCCAGGGCATACGGCGCCACGTCGTCGGGGCCGGACTCCATCTGCCAGCCGAAGAGCCCGCCGTAGAAGTCCCGGGCCCCCGGGACGTCGTGCTGGAGGTTGGTCACCCAGCACGGGACACCGGCCGGGTAGCTGTCGCGCTCGCTCATCTCGTCCTCCTGCGTCTGTCTGGCTGTCATCCACGACCGTAGACCAAGTTAGTTGGAAAAACCAAGTGAATGATCCGAAATTCCATTCAAGCCCTGGTAGTCTGAGGTCGTGGCCGGCAAGCGGAGGTATGACGATCCCTGCGGCATCGCCCGGGCGCTCGACGTCGTGGGAGAGCGCTGGGCCCTCCTCGTGGTGCGCGAGCTCGTGCTCGGGCCCAAGCGCTTCACCGACCTCCGCACGGGGCTGCCGGGCGTCAGCACCGACGTGCTGGCCCAGCGGTTGCGGCAGCTGGAGCAGGCCGGCGTCCTGCGCCCGGTCACGCTGCCGCCCCCGGGTGCGACGCGCGCCTACGAGCTGACCGACCGCGGCCACGAGCTCGAGCCCGTCCTGCACGCGCTCGGGCGATGGGGCAGCCGCGAGGCTCTCCCGGCCACCGACCGCGAGATGACCGTCGACGCGTTCGCCGTGGCACTGTCGACCGTGTTCGACCCGGAGCGGGCCGACGGCCTCGATGCGGTGGTGGCCCTGGAGATCGGCGACGACCAGCTGGTGGCCCGGGTCCGCGACGGACGCCTGATGATGCGTCGCGGCCGGGCGGAGTCCCCCGACGCGGTGCTCGGCGCCGACCTCGCCCACCTCCGCGAGGTGCTGTGGCGAGGCCGACCCCTGCGCGACGCCGAGCGCGACGGTGCCGTCTGCGTCACCGGCTCGCGTGCCGTCGTACGTCGTTTCCTGCGCCTCTTCCCCGCTCCGGTGCCGGCGGCGGCTGGTTGACCCCCACCCGCGGGACCTGGAGGCGGCGGTCTGTCGATTTCGGTGACGCAGGCTCGTCATCCCGGTGACAGACTCGAGTCCACCACCGAGAGGAACGGCCATGGCCAAGTACGTCGTCCTGATCCCCGGCAACGAGGACACCTGGGATGCCACTCCCCAGGAGGACAGGCAGCGCGTGTACAACGCCCACATGGAGTTCGCGAAGCTGCTCGCGGACCGCGGTCACAGCTTCGTCGAGGGCGCCGAGCTGGTCCGCTCCGACCAGGCGCGCATCGTGAGCGGGTCGGTCGACGACGTCACCGTCACCGACGGCCCCTATGCCGAGGCCGCCGAGCAGCTGACCGGCTTCTACGTCATCGAGACCGAGGATCTCGACGACCTGCTGAGGTGCGTCGGCCGACTGTGCAGCGACGAGGGACGCGTCGAGGTGCGGGCGTACGCCGGCGGCGGGATGTGACCGCGCAGCGGCGTCCCGGACGACCTGCCCCTTGGTGCTAGGACCCCTGGCCAGACCGCGCCAGGCGGTACTGCAACAGGAGGATGTCTTACTCGGAAGACCACCCTCAGCCCACCCCTCGCGCCCACGCCGCCAGCCGGCGTACCTTCCTGGCGGGCAGCACCGTCGCCGCCGGTGCCCTGGCAGGAGGTGCGTTCGTGCCCGGTGCCGCTCAGGCCGACCACGGCTCCCACGGGGGCGACGGTGTCCTGCCTCCCCCGTGGCCCGACGGCCCGGGACGGCTCAACCGGCCGCAGCGACCCGACCGCATCCTGCGCGGCATCCTGCGCGACATCGACCCGCGCCGGATCCGCCACACGATCGAGACGCTCGTCGGCTTCGGTACCCGCCACACGCTGTCGACCCAGACCGACCCCGACCGCGGCATCGGCGCCGCGCGCGACTGGATCTTCCACGAGCTGCAGAGCTACGCCGCCGCGTCCGACGGCCGGATGACCGTCGAGATCCAGTCCTACACGCAGCCCGTCGGCGTCCGGGTGGACACCCCGACCGTGATCAGCAACGTGATCGCCACCCTGCGGGGGTCCCGGGATCCGGGCCGCACCTACGTCATCTCCGGCCACTACGACTCGAGGGTCACCGACGTGATGAACCGCGTCGACGACGCCCCCGGCGCGGACGACGACGCCTCGGGCGTCGCGGTCTCGATGGAGCTCGCCCGGGTGATGGCGAGCCGTGACCCCGACGCGACCCTCGTGTTCATGGCGGTGGCCGGGGAGGAGCAGAACCTCTACGGCTCGAACCATGCCGCCACGGTCTTCAAGGCCGCCGGCACCGACATCCAGGGGATGCTCAACAACGACATCGTCGGGTCGAGCACGGCAGACGACGGCACCCGCGACCGCACCGGCGTGCGGCTCTTCGCCGAGGGCATCTCCCGGCCTCCGACCGCCACCGACACGCGCCTGGTCCAGGTCGACGGCGAGAACGACACCGCACCCCGCGAGCTGGGCCGCTTCCTGACCGAGGTCGCGACGCCCGAGGCCACGGGCATGGACGTCCGGCTGGTCTACCGGCTCGACCGGTTCCTCAGGGCCGGCGACCACCTGTCCTTCCTCCAGCAGGGCTACCCGGCGGTGCGCTTCACCGAGCCCCACGAGAACTTCGACCACGAGCACCAGGACGTGAGGGTCGAGGACGGTGTGCAGTTCGGTGACCTCCCCCAGTTCGTCGACTACGACTACGTCGCGGGCGTGGCGCGCGTGAACGCCGCGGGGCTGTGGTCGCTGGCGAACGCGCCCGGCACGCCCCGCGGCGTCGTCGTCGACACGACCCAGCTGACCAACGACACGACCCTCTCGTGGACGGTCGACCCCGCCGCGGCGGGCTACGAGGTGGTCTGGCGGCCGACCATCGACCCGGTGTGGACCCACGTCATCCCCGTCGGCCAGGTCGGCACGGCCACGATCCCCGGCTTCTCCAAGGACAACGTGCTGTTCGGCGTCCGCGCCGTGGGGGCCGACGGACGGCACAGCCCGGCCACCCTGCCGCTCCCCGGCTGACCGACCCGCACCACCTCGTCCGTCGCGCCTGTCGATCCGGGCGGGACCGATCCGTCATCGCGGTGACAGACTCCGCACTGAGAGGACGTGACCTGCGATGAAGTACCTGGTGCTGCTGGCCGAGGAAGAGGGCGGCTGGGACGAAGCGACCCCGGAGCAGCGACAGCGGGTGATGGACGCGCACGACGCGTTCCACCGCGCGGTGGCCGAGCGCGCGGAGATGGTCGCCGGCGAGGCGCTCGCCGCATCTGTCGAGGGACGCACGCTGCGACACGTCGACGACGAGCCGGTCGTCACCGAGGGCCCCTACGCCGAGGGGGTCGAGCAGCTGGGCGGGTTCTACCTGCTCGAGGCGGAGTCGATCGACGCCGTCCTCGACCTGTGCCGACTGCTGCCGACCTCCTACGCCGTCGAGGTACGGCCGGTGATCCGGATCGAGGGCTATGACGACACCCGCGTCTGGGAGTGACGGGGCTCCCCTCGAGCCCGTGGTCGAGGCCGCGCTCGGCGCGGCCTGGCGCGACCACTGGGGGCGGCTGACCGCCCTCCTGGTCGCCCAGTTCCGACGCCTCGACCTGGCCGAGGACGGTCTGGGGGACGCCTACGAGGCGGCGGCACGTACGTGGCCCCGCGACGGCGTGCCGTCGAACCCGCCGGCCTGGCTGCTCACCAGTGCTCGCCGGAGGATCCTCGACCGGCTCCGGGCCGAGGCCGTGGCCGCCAGGAAGCTCCCGATGCTCGCGGTCGAGGCCGATCTCCAGGAGGAGGCGCAGCGCGTGATGGCGGACGCGGGCGAGCCCGTGCGCGACGAGCGCCTGCGGCTCGTCATGCTCTGCGCGCACCCGACCCTCTCGCGCGAGAACGCCGCCGCGCTGACGCTCCGGCTCGTCCTCGGCCTCAGCACACCGGACATCGGCCGCCTCTTCCTGGTCTCGACCCCGACCATGGCGGCCCGGCTCACCCGCGCGCGCAAGAGCCTGGCGGACGAGCAGTTCGCGGTGCCGACGGGTGCCGCCCTCGAGCGTCGGGTGGTGAGAGCCGCGGACGTCGCCTACCTGGCCTTCACGGCCGGCTACGCACCGCCGTCCGGACCAGACGTCGTACGGCCCGAGCTCGCGGGCGAGGGGATCCGGCTTGCCAGGCTGCTCCGCGACCTGCTCCCCGGGCGGGTCGACCTCGACGGGCTGCTGGCCCTGATGCTGCTCCAGGACTCACGGCGCGACGCCCGGGTGCGCGACGGGCAGCTGGTGCTGCTGCCCGACCAGGACCGGTCGCGCTGGGACGCGGCCGAGATCTCCGAGGCGCTGGCCCTGCTCACGCCCCACGCCGCCGCGCCCGGCACGCCGTACCTGGTGCAGGCGCTGATCGCGGCCGAGCACGCCATCGCACCTCACCCCGACGCGACCGACTGGCCCCGCATCGTGGTGCGGTACGACGAGCTGGTCGCGCTCGGCGACTCGCCCGTCGTACGGCTCAACCGGGCGGTCGCCGTGGCCGAGGCCGACGGCCCCCACGCCGGGCTGCGCGCCCTCGACGGCATCGCCCTGCCGGGTCACCGGCTCCCCGGCATCCGCGGCGAGCTCCTGGCCCGGGCCGGTCACACGGAGGAGGCGCGGACCGAGCTCGCCCGCGCCGTCGACCTCTGCGAGAACCTCCCCGAACGTGCCCACCTCCAGGCCCGCCTCACCTCTCTGGGGGCTGTGGACGATCTGGGTAGTCCGTGACGAACTGCAGGTGATCTCGGCCGATGTGGCTGCACTTCGTCACGGACTACCCCGGAGGAGCGGTGGCAGGATCGGGGGATGAGGTTCGAGAGCAGGGTCGAGCTCGGGGGGAAGACCGCCACGGGGATCGAGATCCCGACGGAGATCATCGAGGCGCTCGGCACCAGCAAGCGGCCCCCGGTGACGATCACGATCAACGGCTACACCTACCGCACGACCGCGGTCCGGATGGGCGGCCGGTTCCTGGTGCCGCTGGCCGCGGAGAACCGTGAGGCAGCCGGGGTCGCGGCCGGCGACCAGATCGTGGTGGACATCGACAACGACACCGCGCCGCGCGAGGTCGACCTGCCTGCCGACCTCGCGGCAGCGATGGACGAGGCCGTCCGCGCGACGTACGACGGCCTGTCCTTCACCCACCGCAAGGAGTGGGTGCGCTGGGTCGAGGAGGCCAAGAAGCCCGAGACCCGCGCGGCCCGGATCGAGAAGACCGTCGCCGGGCTGCGCGAGGGGAAGAAGACCCACTAGTACGGGATCGGCGCCTGAGCGGCCGCGAACTGCGCATAGGAGGCGGTGACCGACTCCTGCCCGAGGTCGACGCCGGTCAGGCGCGAGACCTGCCAGAACCGCCCGGTGCCGACGTCCCACGCGACCAGCCGGGTACCGGTCGACGACGACGAGTCGTACATGACCGTGTGCGGCCCGATCCAGCCGTCCACCTGGCAGCACTGCTTCTGGCGCCCGGACTCGTTGGGGATCAGCAGGATGCCGGGCTGCGTGCCGGCGTAGGAGATCCAGTCGGACCCGCCCACCTGCGTGAGGCCGCGTGGAGGCTCCGGGATCGGCGCCCCTGCACTGAACGCCTGGGCGATGCCGTCGCGGCCGGTCCGCGCTCGGCCGTAGAGCTGCGACGAGTGGAGGGGTACGCCGAGCAGGCCGGAACCGGTCACGTTGCTGGTGCCGTCGTAGGTCCCGTCGATCGAGTACTCCGGCGCCTGAGCCAGCGGACGGGCGGGGTCGGCCAGGGAGATCCTGGTGTTCCCGATCCAGGTGGCGTTCCAGGTGGGCGCGTTGCCGGTGTGGATCGTCCGCCACCCTCCGGTGCGCAGGGTGTAGATCAGGAGCGAGTGGTCCTGGGGGAACATCAGGTACTCCCCCGACCTCGACAGCAGGGAGGGCCCGACCCGGATGCGCTGGTGCCCCTCGGGGTCGGTCATCGGCTTCACGGGCGTCGTGTCGACCTCGAGCAGCCGGCCGTCAGGGGCGAGCACGCGCACGTACGTCAGCGGGATCCCGTCGGTGGACGACGCGAAGGCCGCGACCGCTCGCCGGATCGGATGGTCGGTCAGCGACGTGACCGGGGCCTGGAGGTCGATCGTGGCCGGCAGGACGTCGCGCGGGTACGCCGGCAAACTCACCTCCTGGGCCAGGGTCGGCGACCACCAGACCGGGACGCCGGCGTAGTGCGCGTCCGGGGTGGGGTCGGGGGCGTAGGGCCTCGCGGTCCGGGTCGGACCCGTGGTCGGGACGCTGGTCGGGCTCGACGGTCCGCTGGTCGGGCCGTTGGCCGAGGGTGCGCGGTCGACGAGGGCCGCCACACCGGCGATCGCGACGACCGCGGCCGTGGCGCCGGCCACGACCCACGCCGTACGCCGGCGTCGCGCTCGCACCCCGGACCGCCAGGCAGCATCGGCCAGGTCGGGTGCGGCCACGCCGGAGACCGAGTCGTGCAGCAGGTCGTGCAGCCTCTGGTCGGTCATCAGGACTCCTCGTGCAGGAACTCGGCGAGCTCGGGCGCGGCCTCGCGCAGGCGTCGCAGCGACAGGTGGGTCTGGCTCTTGACGGTGCCGACGGAGACCCCGAGGACCTCGGCCGCCTGACGCTCGGTGAGATCCTCGAAGTACCGCAGCACGATCACCGCACGCTGCCGCGGGGTCAGCACCCGCAGGGCCTCGAGCAGCAGGATCCGGCGCTCGGGCTCGGGCTCGTCACCGCCCCGCTCCACGTCGTACGCCGTCAGCACCTCGTGCCGCCGCTTGCGCCACCACGAGACGTGGTCGTGGTACATCACGGTCCGCGCGTAGGCATCGGGACTCGTCCCGCGCAGGCGGCTCCATCGCATCGCCACCTTGGCGAGCGCTTCCTGCACGAGGTCCTCGGCGCGCTGGCGGTCACCGGTCAGCAGCAGAGAGGCGCGCAGGAGGTGACCTTGCCGGGCACGGGCCCAGCGCGTGAACTCCTCGCGATCACCCCGGTCCGCCACGTCCGCCTCTCCCCGCAGTGCCGTCACGCTTCCAGAACGTCTGGCGGCGGCAAAGGGTTGGAGGGCGTGTCGGCACCTGGACCTAGGGTGACGCCGTGGCGTCCCTTGCATCTCGGATCGGGCTGTCCGGGCTGAGTCCGTCCCGGCTGGGCGAGCGGCCCGCCACGTTGTTCTTCGTGAGCCTGACCCGCTCGGTGCCGGGCCTCGCGACGGCGTGGTGGCTGCTGCTCCTGGTCCGCTCCCTCGTGCCGGCCGGCCTGGCGATCGCGACCGGTCTCCTCGTCGGGCGCCTCGAGGCCGGGGCCGACCTGACGGTGCCGCTCGCCGTGTTCGCCCTCTTCTTCGTGGTCTCCCAGGTCGCCCCACCGGTGCACCAGGTCGTCGGTGCGCTCGCGGGCCACCGCTTCAGCAGTGTCCTCAACGACCGGCTGATGGCGGCCACGCTCGGTCCCGACGGCATCGGCCACCTCGAGCGCGGCGACCTGACCAACGACCTCACCACGGCCCGCGACTTCGACCTCGGGCAGACCGGGCCGCCGATGTTCATGAACATGGACTTCATCGCCCAGGGGCTCGTGATGCTGCTCGGTGGCATCGCCTCGGCCCTCGTCCTGTTCGGCTTCGCCTGGTGGGCGCCGTTGCTGCTGCTGGTCGCCTGGGGCTCGACGCACTGGCTGCTCCGCGAGAGCGGCGTCTGGCGCGACCGCAACACCGACGAGGTCAAGACCGCCCGCCGCCACACCGACTACGCCTACAGCCTCGCCACCGAGCCGGCCGCCGCCAAGGAGGTGCGGCTGTTCGGGCTGTCTCCGTGGTTGCTCGACCGCTTCACCAGCCACCGGCTCCGGCTCCACCAGCTGCAGTACGACGCCACCCGTCTCCGCGAGCGGTCCCTCGGCGGCGCGCTCGCGATCGTCCTCGCCGCGAACGCCTTCCTCTTCTGGCTCCTCGCCCAGCAGGGGTACGACGGCCAGCTGGACCTACAGGCCGTCGTGACCTACGCCGGGGCGGCGTTCGGGGCGAGCTCGATCGCGTTCGGTGGTCTCAGCTGGGCACTCGACGGGGCTGCGGCGCCGGTCGTGGCGATCCGGGCACTCGAGCCGGCCATGGCCTCAGCCGGCGCGCTCACCGACACCGGCCATCACCGGCTCGATCGCGCACGCGCGCCCGAGATCCGCTTCCGTGACGTCACGTTCACCTACCCGACCGGCAGCCGCCCGGTGCTCGAGGGCTTCGACCTCACGATCCCGTCGGGGGCGTCGCTGGCGATCGTCGGACAGAACGGTGCCGGCAAGACGACCCTCGCCAAGCTCCTCTGCCGCCTCTACGACCCCGAGTCGGGGTCGATCGAGGTCGACGGCGTCGACCTGCGCGACCTCGACCTCGACCAGTGGCGCCACCAGGTGGCAGCCGTGTTCCAGGACTTCGTCCGCTACGAGCTCCCCCTGCGCGTCAACGTCGCCCCGCTCGGTGATGACGACCGGCTCGTCGAGTCGGCCCTCGAGCAGGCGGGTGCCCTGGGCCTGGCCGACCTCGGTGCCCCGATGGCGAAGGGCTACCCCGGAGGTGTCGACCTGTCGGGCGGCCAGTGGCAGCGGGTCGCGCTCGCGCGGGCGATCGCGAAGGTCGGCGCCGGAGCAGACGTCGTCCTGCTCGACGAGCCGACGGCCATGCTCGACGTGCGCGGCGAGTCGGAGATCTTCCGTCGGGTCCTGGGCGCCACCTCGGAGGCGACCACGATCCTGGTCTCCCACCGCTTCTCCACCGTCCGGCAGGCAGACCTGATCTGCGTGGTCGAGCACGGACGCGCGATCGAGCTCGGCAGCCACGACGAGCTGATGCGTCCTCGGCGGCCGCTACCACACGATGTACGACCTGCAGGCGTCGCGGTTCGTCGAGGTCGACGAGCGTGGCGAGGAGGTGCTGCATGAGCATCTTTGAGGCCGACCCGGTGCAGGACGACGACCCCGGCCCGATGCCGCCGGCGTTCTCCTCGATGCTCCGCGTGGTGAGGCTCGGCTACCGCGCCGAGCCGCGCCTGCTCCTCGCGTCGTTCGCGATGACGCTGCTGCAGGCGCTGCCCGACGCCCTCGTCGCCCTGTGGCTCGCCCTCATCACCAACGGGCTGGTCCACCACGACCACACCCGCCTCCTCATCGGGGCCTTCGGCCTGGCGGCGTCGGCGACCCTGATGTGGGCCCTCCAGGTGACGCTGACCCGCACCATCCGTCGGCTCGGCGACCGGCTCAACATCATGTTCCAGGGCTACGTCGCGCGCCTCCAGGCCGAGGTCGCGACCGTGGAGCACCACGAGCGCCCGGTCTACCTCGACCGGATCGCGGTGCTGCGCACGGGGGTGTTCGCGCTCGACCACCTCTTCGGATCGATGTTCACGATGGTCGGCTGGTTGGTGCGCCTGGCCTTCGTCTCGATCCTCCTGGCTGCGATCAACCCCGGTCTCCTCCTGCTGCTCCCTGCCGCGGTGCCCCTGCTGCTCGTGGCCGTGTGGCGACCGAAGGTCGAGAAGCGGGCCGAGGAATCGGTCGCGTCCGACGCCCGGCTCGGTCGCCATGTGTTCCAGGTGGCGACGTCGACACCGCCGGGCAAGGAGATCCGGGTGACCGGCAACCAGAGCGACCTGCTCGGGCGCCGGCGCACGGCCTGGGGAGGGTTCTACGCGACGATCAAGACGGTCCAGCTCGCCACTGCGGCCTGGACGGCCGCGGCCTGGGCGGTCTTCTCCCTCGCGTTCGTGGCGGCGGTGGTCTGGGTCGCGACCGGCCTCGACGCGACGCCCGGTGCGGTGGTGCTGGTGCTCACCGCCGGCGGCCGGCTGTCGGCCTACGTCGGCTCGGCGGTCGGCGAGCTGGGCTTCCTGCGCGGCATCTGGCTCGACTCCGCTCAGCGCCTGGTCTGGCTCGAGGAGCTCGCCGCCGAGCAGAACGCCCACACCGACCAGCGGGTCCCCGCGCGGCTCGAGCGGGGCGTGTCCTTCGAGGACGTCTCGTTCACCTACCCCGGCACCACGCGCACGGTGCTCGAGCACGTCGACCTGGTGCTCCCGGCCGGCAGCGTGGTCGCGATCGTCGGCGAGAACGGCGCGGGCAAGTCGACGCTGGTCAAGCTGCTGGCTCGGATGTACACGCCGACCTCCGGACGGATCACGGCCGACGGCGTCGACATCAACCACACCGACGTCTCCACGTGGCGCGAACGCCTCGCGGGCGCGTTCCAGGACTTCGCACGGCTCGAGTTCATGGCCGCGACGACCGTCGGCCTGGGTGACGAGCCACGGCGCGACGACCGCGACGCGGTGGGCTCGGCCGTCGACCGCGCGGGCGCAACCACCCTGGTCTCCGACCTGCGCGACGGGCTCGACACCCAGCTCGGCCCCTCGTGGGACGACGGTGTCGACGTCAGCTTCGGTCAGTGGCAGAAGCTCGCACTGGCGCGCGGCTACATGCGGTCCGAGCCCTTGCTGCTGATGCTCGACGAGCCGACGGCGGCGCTCGACGCCGAGACCGAGCACGCCCTCTTCGAACGGTTCGCGACCGGCGCCCGTGAGGCCAACGACAACGGCCGCGTCACGGTGCTGGTCTCCCACCGCTTCTCGACCGTCCGGATGGCCGACCTGATCGTCGTCCTCGACGGCGCTCGGGTCGTCGAGGTCGGCAGTCATGCCGAGCTCATGGAGCGCCGCGGCACCTACGCCGAGCTCTACTCGATCCAGGCCGAGAGCTACGCCTAGGAGATGAGCCACCCCCTAGCGTGAGCGTGTGAGCGAGCCCTCCGAAGCCACCACCCACGCGCCCGATCGCGTCGAGTGGCTCGAGCTGTTCTTCGACCTGGTCGTGGTCGCTGCCGTCGCCGTGCTGTCCGAGACGCTGCGCGCCGACGCGACGTACCGCGAGCTGGGCCTCTTCCTCATCTCCTACACCGCGGTGTGGTTCGCCTGGGTCAGTGTCGTCATGTACGCCGACGTCGCCGGCGAGCTGACCCGGGTCCGGACCGTGGTCGTCTCGATGTTCCTGCTCGCCGTCATGGCTGCGGCCGCTCCCGGCCACTTCGAGGCCCGGGCCAACGCCTTCGCCGGTGCGTTCGTCCTGGTCCGGGTGTTCGCGGCCCGCGACTCCCTGCGCACCGGGCGCCTGATGACCGCCTGGCCGCTGCTCCAGGCCGGCGGGTTCACCCTGCCCTGGCTCGTGTCGCTCGCCGTGCCCGCCCCGTGGAAGTACTGGCTGTGGGCGCTCGGGCTCGCGCTCGACCTGGTGGCCGTGCTGGCCCGGGGTGAGGGTCTCCGCGACGACGATCGCGAGCGCCTGCAGCACAGGATGGACCACCAGGACCTCCCCGCACGGCGCAGCCGCGGAGGCGATCGACCGCAGGAGCCGATCGGGCTGACGGAGGTCGACATCAACCGCGACCATCTCGAGGAGCGGCTGGGGCTCTTCGTGATCATCGTGCTCGGAGAGTCCGTGGCCGCCCTCGTCCTGACCGCGGCGCAGACCGCGTGGACCCGCGACTTCATCGGGACCTCGGTCGCCGGCTTCCTGCTGCTCGTCCTGCTGTGGCTGCTGACCTTCTCCTACGGGTTCTCGTCCGCGCCCGGCGTACGCCCGGGGTCCATGCCGCCGCGGTTCGGACTCCCGCTCCACCTGGCGAGCACCCTCGGCATCTTGATGATCGGGGTCGGGCTCGGCGCGGCCGTCACCGAGCTCGAGCCGCTCACCGGGCTGATGTTGTGGGTCCTGGTCAGCGGAGTCGCGCTCCACTCGGCCGCCTCACTGGTCGCGGGTCTCCTCGGTCGCGCGCCGGCGTTCTGGGTCTGGACCTGTGCGGTGCCGGCGGTCGGCTTCACCGTGCTGGTGGGGGTGGCCGGCTCCCTGTGGACGCTCGGTGACCACCCTCAGCTCCTGGTCTGGATCCTCATCCTGCCCGTGCTGTGGCAGTTCCTCTACGCCCAGCGCAGCGATGCCCTGCTGGCGCTCAGGAGCAGGGCGGCAGCCGACGTGTGACGTGAGCGAGGATGGGCCCGTGCTGACCGACGACGACATCGCGCGCATGGAGCCCGACGAGCGACGCGACCTGATCGCGCGACTCGCGCGGCCGCTGGACGACGTCGTCGACCACCCCGGTCGGCTCCGGATGCAGCGGCGGCTCCGGATCGCGCTGGCGCTCGCGGCCGCCGTCCTCCTCGTCCCCTGGACCATCTATCTCGCGGTGTCCCTCCCGGGGGAGCACAAGGTCCGCGACTGGGGACCCCTGTGGGTGGGGTTCGACGGCATCGAGCTGGTGCTGCTCGCCGTCACCTTCTGGTTGAGCTGGCAGCGACGGACCATCGGCCTCCTCGTGGCGTTCGCGACGGGCGTCGTGCTGTTGTGCGACGCATGGTTCGACCTGCTGACGTCGGCCCCCGGTGACCTGTGGCAGGCGGTCGCGTCCGCCGTCGTCGTCGAGATCCCGTTGGCGCTCCTGCTGATGTCGGGCGCCGTCCGGGCTCTGCGCGTGGTGTCGGCGCTCTTGTGGTTCTCCGATCCCGACGCCCGGAGCTGGGAGATCCGGCTCCCGAGGAGGCGGCAACCGGGGGCCGGGATCCGTGACGTCTGACGGTCCGCACTGAACCCGCCGACGGCTCGCGACGTAGGTTCGTGTCATGCGGCCCATCCACCGCTGGAGCCTCGTCGCGCTGGCCGTCGCCCTCGTCGTGCTGGTGCCGATCACCGTGCGCGCACTCCCGGTGCCCGACGAGTCGGTGAGCGCGCGCGACCTGTTCGCGCGCATCCGCGCCGGAGAGCAGGTGGGCTACTCCGGGACGGTCGAGGTGCACGGGCGCCTCGCACTGCCGGTCTCCGACCACTTCACCGACGTCGCCGACCTCCTCGGCGGTGACACCCGGATGCGCGTGTGGTGGCGCGACTCCGACCAGTGGCGCGTGGACAAGCTGCTGCCGACGGGAGAGGTGGACCTCTTCCACCACGGCCGTGCGACGATCCGGTGGGACTACGAGCGGGCCGAGGCACAAAGCGGCATCGACCCGCGGATCCGCCTCCCCCGCGACGCCGACCTGCTGCCGCCCGCGCTGGCGCAGCGCGCGCTCAGCGACGCGGACCCCGCCGACCTCTCCCGGCTGCCGGCACGTCGGGTCGCGGGGCACGACGCGCTCGGCCTGCGGCTGCGGCCCAGCGACCCGCGCACGAGCATCGACCACATCGACCTGTGGGCCGACGCCGCCACCGGCCTCGTGCTCGCGCTCGACGCCTACGGTGACGGGTCGCAACCGGCGCTCAGCACGTCGTTCACCAGCGTCGACGTCAGTCGGCCCCCGTCGCGCGCGACGTCGTTCCATGCCGCCCACGGGCTCCGGCAGACGGTGGACGACGTGCTCGACATCGCCGACGCCGCCAACCAGTACGCCCCGCTCCTCCCGCCCGACTCGGTCGCGGGGCTCGCGAAGTCCGACTCCGCCCAGGACGCCGTGGGCATCTACGGTTCGGGACTGACCCAGCTCATGGCGCTGCCCCTGCAGTCACGGGACGCCGCCTACCTCGCCGACCAGCTACGCACCTCGGGCGCCAGACAGGTCGGTGGGCAGCTGCTCCTGCGGGTCGGACCGCTGGGAGTCGCCCTGACCTTCTCGCACTCGCCGTTCGACTTCGCCTGGGTCGTGGCCGGCACCGTCACGGACGACACCTTGATCCGCGCGTCGCGCGATCTCGACCGCGGAACCAGGTATCGCGAGTGATCCGGACCCTGGGGCTCACCAAGCGGTACGGCGCCGTGCATGCCGTCGAGGACCTCGCGCTGGACGTCGCCGAGGGCGACGTCTACGGCTTCCTGGGACCGAACGGCTCCGGCAAGACGACCACCGTACGGATGCTGCTCGGGCTGGTGCTGGCCACGTCGGGCTCGATCGAGGTGATGGGCCGGCCGATGCCGGCGAAGGCACGCGAGGTCCTGCCGACCGTGGGTGCGCTCGTCGAGGGTCCGGCGGCGTACGCCGGCCTGTCGGGGCGCGCGAACCTGGCGCTGCTCGACGCGATGGGGCCCGCCGGCGAGCGCGCCAGCCGCGCCCGCCGGGTCGACGACGCGCTCGACGAGGTGGGCCTCGGTGGGGTCGACGGGCGGCCGGTCCGTGCGTACTCCCTCGGGATGCGGCAGCGGCTCGGCCTGGCCGCCGCCCTGCTGCGCGCCCCACGCCTGCTGGTGCTGGACGAGCCGACCAACGGGCTCGACCCGCAGGGCATCCGCGAGATCCGCGACCTGCTGCTCCGCCTCAACGAGGCGGGCACGACGATCTTCCTGTCCTCCCACCTGCTCGCCGAGGTCGAGCAGATGTGCGGCCGCGTCGGCGTCCTCGACCGCGGCCGGCTGGTGCTGCAGGAGCACCTCGACGTCCTGCGCCGTCCGACCGGCCGGCTCCAGGTCCGCACCCCCGACGTCGCCCGCGCGCGGTCGCTGCTCGACGGGCAGGTCGAGCTCTACGACGACCGGCATCTGATGGTCCGGTACGCCGACGCCGCCGCCCTGAACTCCCTGCTCGTGCACGCGGGGGTGCGCGTCGAGATGCTCGCGCCGGAACGCCGCACCTTGGAGGACGTCGTCCTCGAGGCGACGGAGGCCGGCTCGGACCGGGTGGCGCGCTCGTGATCGGGGTCGAGCTGCGGAAGATGCTGCGGAGCCGCCGCACCTGGGTGACGATCGGCATCATCGACCTGCTGCCGACGATCGTCGCAGTGCTGCTCGCCGTCACCGACCTCGGGCCGCGGCCCGGCACCGGTCCGGCGTTCCTCTCGGCCGTGCTGGCCGACGGCGCGCTCTACCCACTGGCCGCGATCGCGATCATCCTGCCGCTCTTCCTGCCGGCGGCGGTCGCGATCACGGCGGGCGAGACGATCGCCGGCGAGGCGCAGCAGGGGACGCTGCGCTACGTGCTGATCCGGCCCGTGGGGCGGACCCGGCTGCTGGTGGCCAAGCTCGTCTCGGTGATGGGCTTCGTGATGGTCACCCTGGTCGTGGTCGCGGGGACGGCGTACGTCCTCGGAGTCGTCCTCCTGGGCAGCGACCAGACCTCGAGCGTGACGACCACCTTCTCCGGCACCTCGCTGACCACGCCGCAGCTGATCGGGCGCACGGGCCTCGCCCTCGCCTACGCACTGCTGTCGATGCTGGGCGTCGCAGCGGTCGCGCTGTTCCTGTCCACGGCGGTGCGCTCCCCGCTCGCGGCCGCGATGGGGACGCTGGCGCTGCTGATCGGGTCGTCACTGCTGCTGACGCTGGACGCGGCCCACGGGCTGCGTCCCTTCCTGGTGACGCGGTACTGGCTGTCGTTCGTCGACCTCTTCCGCGACCCGATCCTGTGGCACGACGTGGTGCAGGGTGTGATCCTGCAGGCCGGGTACGTCGTGATCTTCCTCGGCGCCGCCTGGGCCAACTTCGTCACCAAGGACATCACCGACTGACGACGGATGCTCAGGAGGGGCAGACCGACGCGGGGGGAAGCGTCGGCGGCGTACGCCGCAGCTCGCTCAGCACCATCGCCATCACGGCCGGGTCGGTCGGCAGCTGGCCGTGCGTGACCTGGCGCCCGGCGCAGACCGACTGGACCGAGAAGTCCAGCGCCCCCTCGAGGGAGGCGGTCTCCGGCGGGGTGGAGACGTGGTCGTCGGTGGTCCAGATCGAGACCCACCGCGGCCCGGGTGGCGTCTCGTCGCCGGAGTTGAGCGAGCGCACCAGGTCGCTGTCGGTGACCAGCTGACGGCAGGCGGCCGGGCACGAGTCGGGCGCGATGTCGGCTGCGAGCGAGGCCAGGTCGGTGCCGTGCTGGGGCGAGCCGAGGGTGACGATCCGCCGCGCGACCGACCCACCGTCGTACGCACGGAGCCAGAGGCGGGCGGTGACGCCGCCCGCCGAGTAGCCGACGATGTCCACCGACCCGGCCCCGCCGCGGAGGGCCTCGCGGACGGCGGTCTGCAGCACACCGGCCTGGACGTGGAGGTCGCCCGTCCCGTCGCCGGCCAGGTGGACGATCGTCGCGTCGCGGCCCTGCGCCCGGAGCGCGGCGGCGAGCGGCTCGAGGTCGCTGGTGGCTCCGCCGTACCCCGGGACCAGGAGGACCGGGGGCTGCGCGTCCTGGGCCACCGGGGTCACCTCGGCCGCGTCGCCGCGGAGGGCCCGCACCGCGACCGTCCCCGCGACGACCGCGACGACGGCGACCACGAGCGCGAGCAGGCCACCGACGAACCTGCGACGGGCCGGGGAGAGAGCGCTGAGCACGACGTCAGTGTGTCGCGGCCCGCAAAGTTCTCACCCGGATGATCGAACCGATCCGGCCGGCCGTGCGTCTGTACGGGTGCCGGTCAACGGGGAGGCCGGCGCAACCCACGCCAGGCCCCCGGGGTCGGACGTGGGCGGCGGTTGGCCTGAGCCGTCCGGGGGCGCGCTCGGGTCAGCCGCCGGCAACCGCCGGGATCACCGAGATCTGGGTGCCGTCGGGCGTCGCCGTCTCGAGGTTGTCGAGGAAGCGGACGTCGTCGTTGCCGACGTACACGTTCACGAAGCGGCGCAGGTCGCCCTTCTCGTCGACGATGCGGCCCTTGATCCCGGAGTAGTTGCTGTCGAGGTCGTCGAGGATCTCGGTCAGCGTCGCGCCCTCGGCCGATACCTCGGACTCGCCCCCGGTGTAGGTGCGCAGGATGGTCGGGATGCGGACGGACACACTCATCAGTTCTCCTCACTGGGCGGGGTAGTCCGTGACGTTCTGCAGGCAATTCGGGCGGAATCACCTGCAGAACGTCACGGACTACCCCAAGCGTTCACAGGGGTCAGGCGATGCCGGTGGCGGCGAAGGCAGCGTACGACGGGTCGATGGTGGCCGCCGGGCCGACCGAGTCGGCGACGGCGTCGAGGGTCTTCAGCCCCATGCCGGTGTTGATCACGACGGTCTCGAGCGTGGGGTCGAGGAGGCCGGTGGCGACCAGCTTCTTCAGGCAGGCGACGGTGGTGCCGCCGGCGGTCTCGGTGAAGATCCCCTCGGTCCGGGCCAGCAGCAGGATGCCCTCGCGGACCTCGTCGTCCGAGACGTCCTCCACGGCCCCGCCCGACCGGCGGCAGATGTCGAGCACGTAGACGCCGTCGGCGGGGTTGCCGATCGCCAGGCTCTTGGCGATGGTGTCCGGCTTGACCGGGCGGATCGCGTCGGTGTCGTTCTTGTACGCCGTGCTGACCGGCGAGCACCCCGTGGCCTGCGCCCCGAACACCCGGTACGGCTTGTCCTCGACCAGGCCGAGCGCGATCAGCTCGCGGAAGGCCTTGTCGACCTTGGTCAGCTGGGACCCGGAGGCCACCGGGATCACGATCTGGTCGGGCAGCCGCCAGCCCAGCTGCTCGGCGATCTCGTAGCCGAGCGTCTTGGAGCCCTCGGCGTAGAACGGGCGGACGTTGACGTTGACGAACGCCCAGCCCTCCTCCTCGCCCGCGATCTCGGAGGCGAGCCGGTTCACGTCGTCGTACGTGCCCTCCACGGCCACGAGGTTCTCCGTGTAGACCGCGGAGTTCACCTGCTTGGGGCGCTCGAGGTCGGCCGGGATGAACACGACGGTCTTGATGCCGGCACGAGCCCCGGCGGCGGCGACCGCGTTGGCGAGGTTGCCCGTGCTCGGACAGGCGAAGACCTTGGCGCCGAGCTCACGGGCAGCGCTCAGGGCGCAGGCGACGACCCGGTCCTTGAACGAGTTGGTCGGGTTGGTGGAGTCGTCCTTGACCCAGAGCCTCTCGACACCGACCTCGCGGGCGAGGTTGTCCGCGCGCAGCAGCCGGGTGTAGCCGGGCTCGGTGTTGGGGCTCTCGGTGATGTCGGTCGGCACGGGGAGCAGTGCGCGGTAGCGCCAGATGTTGGGCGGGCCCGCCTCGATGTCGGCACGCGTGACGTCGGGGAACTCGTAGGCCACCTCGAGCGGCCCGAAGCACTCGGGGCACGCGTAGAAGGGCCCCAGCTCCACCTCGTGGCCGCACTCGCGGCACGACAGGGCGCGGGCGTTGCCGAACGCGCCCTCGCGATGGGTCGTCGTACGGTTCTCGGAAACCAGCGTGCTCATGGGTGAGACCTCCTTCTCATCTTCCCCACGACGGCGGTCGCCACGGGACGGATTTGGCACCTGCTCCGCGACCGTCCGCCATGCGTGGACGGGAGGCTCGCGGTGGTTGCCGGGACGTCGACGGGCCGTTCCCTCAGTCCCTCTCGATGAGCTGCTTCCAGACTAGGTCGTGTCGTCTCAGCATGTGTACGCCGTATCCACATGTCGGACGGAAACGTCTCGCCGGCGGTGCGAGGGCGCGTGTCCGTGGCGCGACCCTCACGCCTCCTAGGTCTCAGCCCATCGCCGTACGAGCTCGGCGTCACACCCTCGAGGAGTAGACATGTCCGCCCACCGCACGGGCCTCGCCCTGGTGTCCCTGACCTTCGTCGCAGCCACTCTCGCCCCGTTCGGTACGGCGGAGGCTCGTGCCGTCCCGACGTGCGACGGCCGACCGGCCACGATCGTCGGGACGAGCGGCGACGACCACCTGCACGGAACTCCCGGGGACGACGTGATCGTCGGGCTCGGCGGCAACGACCGGATCCGCGGGGGCGCCGGCGACGACGTGCTGTGCGGAGGCGGTGGCGACGACCGCCTCGTCGGCGACCGGGGCGACGACACGATGCTCGGCCAGGCGGGCGCCGACGTGCTCGACGACGAGCGCCCTGGGGTCTCGGTGATGAAGGGCGGGCCGGGCAACGACTTCCTGACGGCCGAGGCGGGCGACGGGGGCCGGTTCGACGGCGGCCTCGGCAACGACAGCTACTTCATCGTCAGCGACCACGCGCACCTGAACGGCGGCCCCGGTGACGACGAGCTCGAGCTGGTCACGCCGTTCTGGAACGACATGAGCCTGGCCGGGGGCGACGGGCACGACCTGCTGCTCCTCGACCTCCGGCGGCACAGCGACAGCGGTCCCGGGCTCCGGGTGCTCACCGCCGACCTCGCCACCGGACGGCTCACCGCCAACCGCACCTCGGTGCCGTTGACCGGTGTCGAGGACCTGGTCCTCTCCGACGAGAACGCCAACTCCCACGACCCCGGTGCCTCCTTGGCGCGGAAGATGGTCATCCGCGGGGACGCGGGACCCAACGAGCTGAGTGCCGGGATCGACGGTCCGAACGGCGAGCCGGCCTGGATCTACGGCCGCGGGGGCGCCGACGTCCTGCAGGGCGGGTCGGGACCCGACCACCTGTTCGGCGGCCAGGGCCACGACCGGGGCTTCGGCGGTCCTCGCCGCGACGTCTGCGTCTCCGTCGAGGAGCCGCACCACTGCGAGGTCACCGACCAGCCCACGGCCCGGTAGTCCCCGACGTTCTGGCTGCCGATCTGGGCGACCTCACGACCACTTCGTCGGGGACTATCCCGCGCGGGCGTCGGCAGTGAGGCGGCGGAGGAGGTCGAGGACGCCGTCGGGGCCGGGGACGACGACGTCGGACAGCCCCAGCAGGGCGCTCTCCTCCTGTGAGGCGGAGCAGACCAGGAGGGTCGGCATGCCCTCCTTGCGGAGCTCGGTGACCGCCTCGAAGGCCTCGACGTCGCCGAGGTCGTCGCCGGCGAACAGGAAGCCGTGGGCATCGACCTCCTGGGCCAGGTTGCGGACGACGACCCCCTTGTCCATGCCCGGGGACCGGACCTCGATCACGTTGCGACCGGGCTCCTCGACCAGGCCGTAGCGCTGGGCGAGGTCACGCAGTCGCGGTTGGAGCCGGTCGTACGCCGTGGCCGGGTCGTCGAGGCGGCGCGTGTGCACGGCGATGGCCAGGCCCTTGTCCTCGACGAACGCGTCGGCGGCATCGGAGTCGCGCAGCACGCGCGGCAGGTCACGCAGGAACCCCGACAACCCCTGCGGCGGGCGGGGCGAGACCACGCGGCGCTGGGTGGAGCTCCAGCGCTCGTAGCCGTACTGCCCGAAGACGAACAGCTCGCGCCCGGTGTCACCGATCTGCTGGCCGACCTCGTCGAGCCCGCCGAGGGCGAGCGCCTTGCGCGCGGGTCGGCCCGTGATCACCGCGACGGCACGGACCACCTCGGCCAGGTCCATCAGGACGGCGGGTGCATCGGGGTGGATGTGGGCGATCTCGGGATCGTCGACGATCGGGGCCAGGGTGCCGTCGTAGTCCAGGCCGACCACGGTGGACGACGCCACGGCCACCAGCGCGGCGTACCGCTCTTCGGCCTCCGGGGACGTGAACCGCACGGGCTCACCCCATCACATCCCGGACGGCGAGCGGACGGCGGTCCGTGCCGGGTCGGGGATCGAGGGTCAGTGGGACGGCGTGGAGAGCGGCCCGGTCAGGATCACCGTCAGGCGGTCGAGCCGCATCGGGCTGACCGCGGGCATCAGTCGCTGGATGCCGAGGTCGAGGGCCAGCAGATGAGCAGCGGCCTTGAGCCTCGGCGGGTAGTAGACGGTGGAAGCGGGGATCGTGCCGTACCAGTTATCGGAGCCGACGACCTGCCAGCCCGCGTGCGCCGTACGGGCCGCGACGCTGCCGGCAAGCCCGGTCACGCCGGAGTTGTTGAACACCTCGACCACGACTTGGGAGCGGTCGACCTTCGGCTTCGCCGGCGTCGTGTGACGCGCCTTCGGCGGGTGGTACGTCGAGTGGTGTGCACTCGGGGACTGCTGCGCGGACGGCTCGACGAGGCGCTCCGTGGGGGCCGTGTGGCGAGTGGCGACCCAGGCGATCCCGGCCATGGCGACCGCGATGATGCTCAGGATCATCACCGGCGAGGGGAAGACGACCCCGCGCTGGTCGAGCCGCCTCATCTCAGACCTCGAACCCGAGCCGCCGGGCCGAGCGGACGCGCTGACGCTCCGCGCGCATCCGGCGCAGGCGACGCACGAGCAGGGGGTCGGCGACCAGGGCCTCGGGCCGGTCGATCAGGGCGTTGAGGACCTGGTAGTAGCGGGTGGCGGACATGTCGAACGACTCGCGGATCGCGGTCTCCTTGGCGCCGGCGTACTTCCACCACTGGCGCTCGAACTCGAGGATCTCGCGATCGCGCTCGCCCAGGCCCGGGACAGCCTCACCCTCGCGGCTCGGCTGTGCGTGCGCGGCGTCCATCGGTGTCTCCCCCTGCGTCGACCCAGCGTGCTACTCGTGGCCGCGAGTCTACGCGAGGAATGACAACCATGTCATTCGCTTGCGGCGCGTCGCGCGATCCGGCTGACTGGGGGCATGACCACTCGCTGGGGCATTCTCGCGACCGGGCGCATCGCCCGCGACTTCGCCACCAACCTCCGCTCCGTCCCGGAGGCCGTCCTGGCGGCCGTCGGCTCCCGCTCGCTCGAGTCCGCGGAGGCGTTCGCCCGCGCCAACGGGGACGACGACACCCGCGCGCACGCGTCGTACGACGCGCTGGTGGCGGACCCCGACGTCGACGTCGTCTACGTCGCGAGCCCCCACGCCGTCCACCTCGAGCACGCGCGCCTGGCGTTCGACGCCGGCAAGCCGGTGCTGTGCGAGAAGCCGCTGACGCTCAACCGGCCCGACGGCGAGGCGCTGTTCGCAGCGGCGGGCGACCTGTTCTGCATGGAGGCCATGTGGATGGCCTGTCACCCGCTGGTCCGGGAGATCCGGCGCCGCCTGCTGGCCGGTGACTTCGGCACCCCGCGTCAGGTCCACGCCGACCTCGGCTTCGTCGTGCCCCGGACGGCGAGCGCCCGGATGGTCGAGCGCGACCTCGGGGCGGGTGCTCTGCTCGACATGGGGATCTACCCGCTGACGTTCGCCCGGTTGATGCTCGGGCCGTTCGCCCGGGTCGCGGCCAGCGCCGACCTGTCGAGCGCCGGGTTCGACCTCGACGTGGCGATCGCGGCGACCCACGAGGACCGGGCGGTCTCGGCCCTGACGACCTCGATGACCTCCGTCAGCCCGACGACCGCCACCATCGCCACCGACGAGGGCCGCCTCGACTTCCCTGCGGGGTTCCACCACCCGACGCACGTCACCTGGACGCCCCAGGACGGCGAGACCGAGCGGATCGAGCCGCCGTCACCCGTCCTCGGCACCGGTCTGGGCAACGAGGCCGCGCACGTGCAGGACTGCCTGCGTGACGGGCTGTCCGAGAGCCCCCTGGTCCCGCGCGCCCAGACCCTCGAGCTGCTCGACGTCATGGACGAGATACGGCGCCAGATCGGCGTCCGCTACGCCGCCGACGGCAGCGGAGACCCCTCCGACGGGTGAAGCCCGCCCATCCGGGCAGGGCTAGGGTCGAGGCGTGTCCACCCCCGACCCGGCCGACCTCGTCATCGTGGCGAACCGACTGCCGGTGGACCGCATCACCAACCCCGACGGCAGCCCCGGCTGGCGCGGGTCGCCCGGTGGTCTCGTCACGGCCATCGAGCCGATCATGCGGGCCAACAGCGGGATCTGGGTGGGCTGGCCCGGCGGTACGGAGACCGGGCTGGAGCCGTTCGAGCACGACGGGATGACCCTCGACCCGATCTCCCTCTCCGAGGACGAGATCGCGGGTTTCTACGAGGGGTTCAGCAACGCCACCCTCTGGCCGCTCTACCACGACCTCATCGCGAAGCCCGAGTTCCACCGCGAGTGGTGGGACGCCTACGTCAGCGTCAACCAGCGGTTCGCCGAGCGCGCCGCCTCGCGGGCCGCCGAGGACGCGACCGTGTGGGTGCACGACTACCAGCTCCAGCTCGTGCCCCAGCTGTTGCGCGAGCTCCGGCCCGACCTGCGGATCGGCTTCTACCTCCACATCCCCTTCCCGCCGGCAGAGCTCTTCCAGCAGCTGCCGTGGCGGCGCCAGCTGCTCGAGGGCCTGCTCGGGGCCGACCTCGTCGGCTTCCAGCTCCCCGGCGGCGCGGCCAACTTCGTGCGGCTGGTGCGGCAGCGGGTCGGCCACAAGACCCACCGAGACCTCGTCTACCTGCCCGACGACCGCACGGTCCGCGCGGCGGCGTTCCCGATCTCCATCGACTACAAGGGCTTCGAGACGCTCGCGAAGTCCGACGAGGTCGACAAGCGCGCCACGGAGATCCGCAACGCCCTGGGCAACCCGACGAAGGTGTTCCTCGGGATCGACCGGCTCGACTACACCAAGGGCATCTACGCCAGGCTCCGCGCGTTCTCCGAGCTGATCCGCGACGACGAGCTCGACGTCGAGAACGCCGTGTTCGTCCAGGTCGCCACCCCCTCGCGCGAGCAGGTCGAGGAGTACCGCGTCCTGCGTGACGAGATCGACCGGCTGGTGGGCCGGATCAACGGCGACCTGGGCCGGATCGGCCGCCCGGTGATCAGCTACATGCACTCGTCCTACCCGCGCGAGGAGATGGCGGCTCTCTACCGCGCGGCCGACGTCATGGTCGTCACGCCCTACCGGGACGGGATGAACCTCGTCGCCAAGGAGTACGTCGCCTGCCGTTACGACGAGGACGGCGCCCTGGTGCTCTCCGAGTTCGCCGGAGCGGCCGCCGAGCTGCGCCAGGCCTGGCAGGTCAACCCCTACGACATGAACGGCACGAAGGCCGCGCTCCTCGAGGCCTACCGGGCCGAGCCGAAGGACCGGCAGCGCCGGATGCGGGCGATGCGCCGCACCGTCAAGCAGTACGACGTCGCCGCCTGGGCGAGAGCCTTCCTCGACGAGCTCGACAACGTGCGGCCGCCGCACGGCAAGCGCCTCAAGCCGACCGCCGACGGTTGAACGAACCCGCCCTCCACCGACCCGTAACCCCACGGCCATCCCTGCGTTGGACCCTGTGTGGCGCGCGAACGCCATGGGGCCGGCGCGGGTCGGGGCATAGATCCCGCGCCGGCTCGTTCGCGCGCCACGCGCCTGCAGGGCGCCTGCTGGGCGCCTGCTGATCGGGCCTCGGGGTCCGACGCGCGCCGGCTCGGGTAGTTTCGGTCCATGGACCTGATCCCGAAGCCAGATCAGGTCGTGTCCGCCGCCGGCAACGTCGCCCACCGGGTCGTCTACGGCGGCCTGGCCGACCTCCGGCCGATGCCGCGCACGCTGATCGACGACGGCACGCTGCGCGAGGTCTACCACTACCGTCCGGCCGCCCGCGCCCACGAGCAGGGTGACCCGGTCCTGCTGGTGACGCCGCTCGCGGCTCCTTCCCTGTGCTACGACCTGCGCCGTGGCTGCTCGCTGGTCGAGCACCTCGTCGAGGCCGGTCGTCGTACGTATCTCGTGGAGTACGGCGCGGTCTCGTTCAAGAACCGCAACCTCGGGATGGAGCACTGGATCGAGGAGGTCGTGCCGACCGCGATCCGCGAGGTGTCCGCCCACGCCGGCGGACGACCGGTGCACGTCGTCGGATGGTCGCTCGGAGGCGTGTTCGCGCTGCTCGCCTCGGCCGGCGACCCGGACCTGCCGGTCGCCTCGATCACCGCGCTCGGGTCGCCGTTCGACGTCCGCGAGGTGCCGCTGGTGGCGCCGCTCCGGCCGCTGCTGAACTTCACCGACGGCCGTGGCGCGATCACGCGGCTCTACCAGGCCGCGGGCGGCGCTCCCCAGCCGCTGGTGCGCTGGGCCTTCCAGCTGTCGTCGTTCCAGAAGCTGGTGACCAAGCCGCTCGCGATCGCGCGCCACCTCGACGACGCCGACTACCTCGCCCAGATCGAGGCGGTCGACCGTTTCACCGACAACATGATCGCCTACCCGGGTCGCACCTTCGGCCAGCTCTACCACCGGCTGCTCAAGGGCAACGCCCTCGTCGACGGCACGTTCGAGGTGGGCGAGCGCACGCTCTCGGTCGGCGACGTCACGGCCCCGGTCCTGGTCTTCGCCGGCGCCGCCGACGGGATCGCACCCGTCGCCTCGGTCAAGGCGTCGGTGCCGCTGCTCACCGGTGCCCGCGACGTGCGGTTCGAGATCGTGCCCGGTGGCCACCTGGGGATGCTGACGGGCCGGAAGGCACGCGGCAGCACCTGGGTGGTGCTGGACGAGTGGATCGACCAGTGGTCGGAGCCCGAGCAGCCGCCCGCGTCGGCCCGTCGTACGACGGCGAAGCGACCCGCGGCCAGGAAGGCGAGCACCCGGACGCCGGCCGCGAAGGCACCGGCGAAGAAGGCACCGGCCAAGAAGGCACCGGCGAAGAAGACCGCGAAGAAAGCCGCGAAGAAGGCGGCGCCACGCGCGGCGCCGCGGGCGACGACGACGAAGGCGACACCGGCTCCAGCGACCCCGGCTCCATCGACAGCGGCTCCATCGACAGCGACCGCGGCGCCGGACCCCGAGGGCGTCGAGATCGGGACCAACCCGACCCGCCGCTACGGGTCTGCCGGGTCCCGCGCCCTGGGCCGCTGACCGAAGTCGTGGTGCCGGGGTGTCCTGCGGCAGCGGGTGCCGTTCGTCCCCTGGGTGACGGCACCAGCCGGAGCCGTCGACGAACCGTCCCGAGGAGGGCCTTGCCATGAAGTACCTGATGATCCACGCCGTCGACCACGACGTGACCCCGAACGACCCCACCTGCGCGTCACCCGAGGCGCTCGACGCCTGGGTCCAGGAGATGCTCACGCGCGGTGTGCTGCTCGACGGGGCGCGGCTGCACCCGGTGTCCGACGCGACGACCGTGCGCGCGCCCGGCGGTTCGCCCGTGGTCACCGACGGGCCCTTCGCCGAGACCAAGGAGCAGGTCGCCGGCTACGACGTCATCGACTGCCCCGACCTGGACTCGGCCGTGGCCGTGGCGGCTGCCCACCCCACTACCCACGTCGGCAGCATCGAGGTACGTGCGTTCGCCGAGGGGATGCCCGACCCGGTGGTGCCCGAGCCGGTGCCGGCCGGCAAGCTGCGTTACCTGATGCTCGTGTGTGCCGACATGCGGCGCGCCATGGATGCCGCTGCCGAGGCGGCTGACGACGACTCGGCGCCGAGGGCGGAGGACCCGGACGAGGGCCCCGACGACATCGACGTCTGGATCGCCGACGCGGGCGCGAGGCGCCTGTACGGGTGGCCGTTGGAGTTCCCCAACGAGGCCGTGACGGTCCGCCGGCGGGGCGGCCAGGTGGTCACCACCGACGGGCCGTTCGCCGAGACCAAGGAGCAGATCGCGGGCTACGACCTGCTGGAGTGTGACGACCTCGACGACGCCCTCCAGGTCGCCGCGGCCCACCCGGTCGCGGGAGGCGGAGTGATCGAGCTCCGACCGCTCTGGCTGTGACGACCCCGGCGGAGGAGGCGGTCGCCCTCAGCTTCGAGCAGAGCTGGGGGCGGCTCGTCGCCGGCCTGATCGGCTGGTGCGGCGACTGGGACCTCGCCGAGGAGTGCGCCCAGGAGGCGTACGCCGCGGCTGTCGTCGCGTGGGACCGCGACGGCGTCCCGGACGCGCCCCTCGCCTGGCTGACCTCGGTGGCGCGCAACCGCGCCCGCGACCGCCTGCGGCGTCGTACGACCGAGGACGCGAAGCTCGGCCTCGCCCATGCCGACGCGACCGACGAGGTGGCGGCCGTCGACGCGGAGGACATCCCGGACGAGCGGCTACGGCTGATCTTCACCTGCTGCCACCCGGCGCTACCGATGCCGGCCCGGGTGGCGCTCACCCTGCGCACCCTGGGTGGACTGACGCCCGCCGAGATCGCCCGGGCGTTCCTGGTGACCGAGCCGACGATGGACAAGCGACTGGTGCGCGCCCGGGCCAAGATCAAGCACGCGGGCATCCCCTACCGCGTGCCACCGCCGGAGCTGTGGGCCGGCCGCGTAGAGGGTGTCCTGGCCGTGCTCTACCTGATGTTCAACGAGGGGTACGCCGCCTCGTCGGGTGACGCGATGCTGCGCGTCGACGTCTCCGCCGAGGCGATCCGGCTGACCCGCTCGCTCGTCGACCTGCTGCCGGGCGAGGACGAGGTGCGCTCCCTGCTCGCGCTGATGCTGCTCACCGACGCGCGCCGGCCGGCCCGGGTGCGCGACGGGCGCGTCGTACCCCTGGGGGAGCAGGACCGCTCGCTGTGGGACACGGACGCGATCGCCGAGGGCTCCGCGCTCCTGACGTCCCAGGTCGAGCCGTGGGGGCCGTACGCCGTCCAGGCTCGGATCTCGCTGTGCCACGACGCCGCCGCCCGTCCCGAGGACACCGACTGGGAGGCCATCGGCCGCCTCTACACGCTGCTCCCGCCCACACCGGTCACCGAGCTCAACCGCGCGGTCGCGGTGTCGATGACCCACGGGCCGGCCGCTGCCCTGGCGATGGTCGAGGACCTGGGCGACGACCTCGCCGGCTACTACCTCCACGCCGCGACCAAGGCCGACCTCGAGGCGAAGCTCGGCCGGCTCGACGACGCCGCGGCCTCGCTGCGTGTCGCGATCGATCTGGCGCCCACGGGCGCCGAGCGCCGGTTGCTCCGCGAGCGGCTCGACGCGCTCCTCGCCGAGACCTGACGCGGCGAAGACCCGGGTGAATGAGTGATCGGCCGGGTCGCCCACGCGCCGACCCTCCGGCCGAGCGCGATGATCCGGCTCGGTCGGAGGGTGTGGGCGTTCTGTCAGGGAGCCGGTGTGAGGAAGACCCCGTTGGGCTCGAAGTCGAACACGAAGCTGTTGAACACGAACTTGTCGACCGCCGTCTCGGTCGGGTCCACGACGCCGGAACCCAGCGCGAAGTAGACGCCGGTGCTGATCGCCGGTGCCGCCGTGTCGGTGTCGACGTGTCCGTCCAGAGCGGCGTTCAGAGCCGCCAGGGTGCACTTGTTCGCCTGGGTGCACCCCGTCGTCGCCCCTTCACTCCCGGTCAGGTACCAGAGCGGGTCGTCCTGGATGTTCGTGTGAGTGACCCAGCCGGTCGTGCCAGGGGCCGGGTCGTAGATCAGCGTCGTGAACTCCAGTGCGCCACCGGGCGTCGAGTCATCGACGAGGTGCGGGTTGATCTCCATCCGTAGCGAAGGCCGCACCGCCGGCGTGGCGTCGGGGTTGTACGACGAGTAGCTCAGGCTGGTGATGCTGTCGAGCGGGAACCCCGCGAAGTCGAACGAGTTGCCGTAGGCGGCCAGGTCGGACGACTGGGTGGTGACCAGCTGGAGGCTCCCGTCGCCCATCGGCGCGCCCGTGGGCCCGGCCTGCAGGCCGCTCCGGGCCGCGCCCACCTGGTTGCGGAGCACCGTGCCCCAGAGCGAGTTGGGGAAGGCCACGGCTCCGGGGGCGATCTTGTCAGCGGTCACCGACCCCTTGGCCAGGTCGCGCGACGCGACCGTACCGTCCTTGATGTCGTTGGACGTGATGGTCCCGTCCTTGACGTCGCCGCTCTGGACGGTCCCGTTCTTGATGTCGTTGGACGTGATGGTCCCGTCCTTGACGTCGCCGCTCTGGACGGTCCCGTTCTTGATGTCATCGCTCTGGACAGTGCTGTTCTTGATCTGCTGGGTGCCCACAGCGCCGTTCTTCAGGTCCTTGGCCTGGATGGTGTGGTCCTTGATGTCCGCGGACGTGATCTTCGCGGCTGCCACCGCTCCGCTGGCGAACGCCAGGGTGAGGGCGACGGTGCAGGCAGCGATGGCTGCTGCTCGTGTGCGCAGGATGGGATGGGTCGACATGCGGATCTCCTCGCCTCCCGAAATGTCACCGAGAAGCGGGAGGCCCGCTCCCCAGCGGGCGGGCCCGGAACGAGCCGGTCGCCTGTCACTCTAGGCCCGTTCAGTCACCGGGCGGAACCGTGCGACGGGGCGGGATCTTCGCCGTGCGGCCTGGTCATCCGCTCAGTCCACGCTCGGCCAGCCACGCGCGGGCCGCGGTCGGCGAGGCCCGCGCCAGCCACGCGTCGTACACGATCTCGGCGAGCTCGTCCCGGCTCAGCTCCCCGATCCGCGACGTGCGGAGCAGGACCGAGAGATGGCCGTCGAAGTGGGGCGTCGTGAAGTACGGCGTCGCCTCGTCCGCGACCAGCGCCTCCTTGTCGATCTCGGAGGCGACCCAGAGCACGACGACGTCGTCGTAGCGCTCGCCCGTCCGGGGGTCCACGGCATCGGGCCGCGGCGTACGGAAGAACACGAAGCTGCGGCGGCTCACCTGGTACACCTCGTTGCCCTTGGGCCCGACCTCGACCGTGACGCCGGGCATCGAGCCGGCGAGCTCGTGGAGGTCGGCGACGGTGGCTCGGCGGGGACGCGGCATCAGCCCAGCCTGCTACGCCGGCCCGGGGCTCGCTAGCGTGAGCGCGTGGGCGCACTGAGCGGGCTGGTCGACCGCGGGCTGATGGCGCCCGACTGGGCCGAGGCACTCGCGCCGGTCGACGAGCGGATCGCGGCGATGGGCCAGTTCCTGCGTGCGGAGCTCTCCGCGGGGCGCGGCTACCTCCCCGCCGGCGACGACGTCTTCAAGGCCTTCCGACGCCCGCTCGCCGAGGTCCGGGTGCTGATCGTCGGGCAGGACCCCTACCCGACGCCGGGTCACCCGATCGGTCTCTCGTTCGCGGTGGCCCCCGACGTGCGGCCGCTGCCGGCCTCCCTGCGCAACATCTACCAGGAGCTGTCGACCGACCTCGGTGTCCCGCCCGCTCCCCACGGCGACCTCACCCCGTGGGCCGACCGGGGCGTGATGCTCCTCAACCGCGTGCTGACGGTACGGCCCGGCGAGTCCGCGTCACACCGGGGCCGCGGGTGGGAGGAGGTCACGTCGTGCGCGATCGACGCGCTCGCCCGGCGGGGAGGCCCGGCGGCGGCGATCCTGTGGGGACGCGACGCGCAGTCGCTCAAGCCGGCGCTCGGTCCGATCCCGTGGGTGGAGTCGGTGCACCCGTCGCCGCTCTCGGCGGCGCGCGGGTTCTTCGGGTCCCGCCCGTTCTCCCGGGTCAACCGGCTGCTCGTGGAGCAGGGCAGCGAGCCGATCGACTGGTCGCTGGCGCCATGACCCGCCCGTCCCGGCACCTGACGCCGCCGTCGGGTTTCCTCAACGACCCGACCGGGCTGCTCCGGTACGACGACCACTGGCACGTCTTCTACCAGCACTCGCCGGGGCCGGTGCACGGCGACGTGTCGTGGGGGCACGCAGTCAGCGACGACCTGCTGACGTGGGAGCACCTCCCCGTGGCGATCCCGTCCGATGCCGAGGAGGAGGTGTGGACCGGGTCGGTGGTGGTCGACGCCGACGACACCGCCGGCTTCGGTCAGGGCGCGCTCGTGGCGGCGTACACCAGCCTGCGCCGCACCGACCTCAACCAGAGCCAGGCCCTCGCGTCGAGCACCGACGGAGGACTCACCTGGCACAAGCACGGCGTCGTGCTCGACATCGGGTCGACGGACTTCCGCGACCCACGCCTCCTGCGCCACGGCGACCGCTGGCTGATGGCCGTCGCGCGCTCGCGCGACGGCGCGATCGCGCTCTACTCCTCGACGGACCTCCGAACGTGGACGCACGAGAGCGACGTCGCGATGCCCCACGGCGACGCGGTCTGGGAGTGTCCCGACCTGTTCCCGCTCGGTGACCGCTGGGTGCTGCTCGTCTCGCGCGAGCCGGAGACTCTCGCTGTGGTCGGCGACTTCGACGGCGCGCGGTTCGTCCCGCAAGGCGACCTGCAGCCGCTCGACCACGGACCCGACCTCTACGCCGGCGTCACCTTCACCGACCCGCCCGACGGGCGGCGGGTCCTCCTCGGCTGGCTCGACGGCTGGGCCTACGCCCAGGTGATGCCGACCGAGCCCTGGCGCGGCCAGCTGTCGGTCGGCCGCGAGCTCAGCCTGGCTCGCGACGCCGACGGCACGCCGTACGTCCGCCAGCAACCGCTCGCCCCGACCACCCCGCTCACGCTCGGCGATCCGGTCGAGGTCGCCCCGAGCCTCCGGGCGTCGTACGACGACGGGCAGGTCGTCCTCGAACGGCTCGCCGACCCGGTCCCCGGCTTCGCGGGCCGGTGGACGGTGCCGTCGGGTTCGCCCCAGGTGGACGTCGTGACCGACACCCACTCCATTGAGCTGTTCACCGCAGAGGGCCGCTCCGCGTCTCTGCACACAATGCCGCCCCTGGCATGCACCCCTGGCCCGTCCCGGTCATGACAGCCGGGGCCGAGCAACCGACACTGGTGGTCCGGGCCCGGGTGAAACGGGGGGTCCGGACCAGACCTCGCGGAATAAAGTTGAATATGCAATCATTTGGTCTGTCATGAACGACCGCATGCCTGCCCTCTACATCGGCCACGGTGCTCCGCCGCTGCTCGACGACCCGCTGTGGTCGAGCCAGCTGGCCGGCCTGGCGGCCGATCTGCCGCGCCCGAAGGCGATCCTGATCGTCAGTGCGCACTGGGAGTCGGCGCCGGTGATGCTGAGCGCCGACGGCGCGCCGCTGGTCTACGACTTCGGTGGCTTCGCGGAGAAGTACTACCGGATGACCTATGCGACCCCGCCGGCCACCGCACTGGCCCAGCGGATCGCGGCGATGATGCCCGACACCGAGCCGGTCCACCAGCACCCGAGCCGGGGCCTCGACCACGGCGCCTGGGTGCCCCTGAAGATCATGTATCCCGACAGCGACATCCCGGTGCTGCAGATGTCACTGCCCACCTCCGACCCGGCCCGGCTGCTCGCCCTAGGCGAGCGCCTGCGGCCGCTGCGCGACGAGGGTGTGCTGATCATCGGCTCGGGCTTCCTGACCCACGGCCTGCCGTTCCTGACGGAGTTCCGGATCGACGCCGCGGCGCCGGGGTGGTCGCAGGACTTCGACACCTGGGCCGGCGAGGCGCTCGCCCGCGGCGACGTCGAGGCGCTTGCGTCCTACCAGTCGCAGGCGCCGGGCATGCCCTACGCCCACCCGACCGTCGAGCACTACACGCCGCTCTTCGTCACCCTGGGCGCTGCGACCGACCCCGAGGCCGCCGGCACGCAGCTGTTCGAGGGGTTCTGGATGGGACTGTCGAAGCGGTCGCTCCAGGTCGCCTGAGACCCGAGCCGGCTCAGGCCCGGGTGATCTCGTCGAGGTCGGCGAGGTCGGCCGCCGTGGGCTCCCACCGAAGTGCGAACGCGTTGGTCCGCACCTGCTCCCCGCGGGTGGCACCGGCGATGACCGAGCCGACGGTGGGCTGCGCAGCCAGCCCGGCGATGGCGACGTCGAGCACGGAGACGCCGCGCTGCTCGGCGTACGTCGACACCCTCTCGATCCGGTCCCAGGGGGCGTTCTCGAGCCAGGGTGAGGCCGCGGCCGCGGCGCGCGACCCTGCCGGGGCCTCCTCGCCGCGGCGGTACTTGCCGGTGAGCAGGCCGTACTCGAGCGGGAAGTAGGGAAGCAGCCCGAGCCCGTACTCCTCGCAGGCCGGGACGACCTCGGCCTCGACCGCGCGGTCGAGCAGGGAGTAGCGGTTCTGCACGGAGACGAACCGCTCGAAGCCGTTGGTCCGTGCTGACCAGTCCGCGTCGGCGACCTGCCAGCCGGCGACGTTGGAGACGCCGACGTAACGCACCTTGCCCTCGTGGACCAGGTCGGCGAGCACGGACAGCGTCTCCTCGATCGGGGTCACGCCGTCGGGCTCGTGGTACTGGTAGAGGTCGAGGTAGTCGGTACGGAGCCGTCGGAGGGACGACTCGACCGCACGTCGTACGTAGGCCCGGGAGCCACGCGCGCCCCGGTCGGGGCCGTTCGCGCCCTGCATGTCCATCCCGAACTTGGTGGCCACCACGAACTCGTCGCGCCGGCCCTGCAGCGCCTCGCCGAGCATCTGCTCGCTCGCGCCCTGACCGCCGTAGGTGTCGGCGGTGTCGAGCAGGGTGACCCCGACGTCCTGGGCGGCGTCGAGGATGTCGCGGACACCGTCGAGGTCGACGCGCCGGCCGAAGGCGTTGCAGCCGACGCCGACGGCACTCACCATCAGGCCCGAGTCGCCCAGCGGGCGATACGTCATCTCGCTCATGACGTCGACCCTAGCCAGCCGCGGAAGCCTCGATCAGGTCGAGGTCGCGGACGCAGAAGCCGTGGTGCTCGAACTCCTCGTTGAGGACGGTGCCGAGGCACTGGCGCACGGTCCGGCCACGGGCGTAGGGCGGCCAGCCCGGGCCGTCGGGGACGGGGGCTGGGCCCGCCAGCTGCTCGGGAGTGACGTCGGCGAGCCACGCCTCACGCTCGGCCGCCTGCTCGGCGCGGACGGCCAGCACCTCGTCGAGGCTCGGGTCGGCCGCCGGATCGAGCCCCTGCTCCTCACGGTCGGGCACGGTCTCGATCCCGAGGCCCATGGGGGTGAAGCGCGCGGTGGACCCGAGCACACAGCGCCGGAACCAGGAGTCGTGCACGAAGACGAGGTGACGCAGGGTCTGGACGGCCGACCACTCGTCGTTCACGCTGCTGCGCTCGAGGCCGGGAGTCTCGCGGAGGCGCTCGGCCGTCTCGGCCCAGTCGGCCATCAGCTGCCGGTGGGCCTCCCGGAGGTCGAGCGGGTCGTCGGAGCGGAGCAGCAGCCGCACGGGATGGCGCCGGTCGAGCTCGGCCTCGACGTAGGGCATCACGGCCACGCCGTTGACCACGAGGTCGGTGACCAGGCCGTCGATCTCGGCTCGTTGCATGACGACGCCGATGAAGCGGGTGTCGTCCATCAGGCACTCGCGGAACTCCGCGCCGTTGAGGTCTTCGTCGACATATCGAGCCATGCCCGCCAACCTAGGGCGTGCCGCCGACACGGGGCCGATGACAGGATGGCCGGATGCGCTTCCTGTCGATCCAGTCGTCGGTCGCCTACGGCCACGTCGGCAACTCGGCGGCGACCTTCCCGCTCCAGCGCCTCGGCCACGAGGTCTGGCCCGTCCACACGGTCGTCTTCTCCAACCACACCGGGTACGGCGCGTGGCGGGGACCGCTGCTCCCGCCCGACGACGTGCGTGCGGTCGTCACCGGCATCGCCGAGCGCGGTGTGCTCCCGACCTGCGACGCCGTCCTGTCCGGCTACCTCGGCGGTCCGGGGATCTGCGAGGTGGTCGTGGACGCGGTCGCGCAGGTGAAGGCGGCCAACCCGGCGGCGACGTACACGTGCGACCCGGTGATGGGGAACGCCACCAGCGGGTGCTTCGTCGACCCGGCGATCCCGCCGATCATCCGGGAGCAGGTGGTGCCCGTCGCAGACCTGATCACGCCCAACCAGTTCGAGCTCGGGTTCCTCACCGACACCGAGCCCGACGACCTGGCGTCGACCCTCGACTCCGCCGACGCGGCTCGCGCGCTCGGGCCGTCGACGGTCCTGGTCACCTCGTTCCTGCGACCCGACCGCCCCGACGACACGATCGAGCTCCTCGCGGTGACCGGTGACGGCGCCTGGACCGTGCGCACGCCGCGGCTCCCGATGAAGGCCAACGGCTCCGGCGACCTGACGGCCGCCCTCTTCACCGCGCACCTGAAGGAGACCGGGTCGGCGGCCGACGCGCTCGCGTCGACGGTCTCATCGGTCTACGCCGTGTTGAAGGCGACGGTCGACTCAGGCGAGCGCGAGCTGCGCCTCATCGCCGCTCAGGACGCCATCGCCCACCCGGCACGGGAGTTCGAGGTCGAGCAGGTGCGCTGACCGGGGTTGCTCTTCTATCCCTGGCCTCTGATGCACCAGTTTCATCATGTGATGCAGGTGAACCGTTGCTTCTCATGGTGAGCTCACCATGAGAAGTCAGGGTTCGACACCTTCACATGATGAAACTGTGACGGCCGGGGCCCCGGACCCCTCCGGCGAGAGGGTGGGCGGGCTTCACGGGCCACGATCAGCCGCCGCTCAGGCGGGGCACAGCAACGCGCAGCAGGCTGGGACCATGGCCGGTCAGCCCGCGTCGTACGACGACCCCGACTTCCGCACCGAGGAGCGCGTGGTGCGTCGGCGACGGCTGCTCGCGGCCATCGTCACGCTGACGGCCTTCGTCGCCGTCGCCGGCGGGTCGGCCGTCGGTGCCGTGGCCAGTGCCCAGGAGGACCGGGCCGACCCGACGGCCCAGATCGTCGTCGTTCGCTGAGGTCTCGAGCCGGTGACAGGAATCGAACCCGCGACATCTTCTTTACAAGAGAAGCGCTCTACCGTCTGAGCTACACCGGCGCGCCGCAGCAGACCACAACTGAAGTCCGGGCGGCCGGGCCATGCTAGTAGCGAGAGCGCCCGATCACGCAGCCAGGAACGCGTCGAGGGAGCGGCGGATCCCGGCGGCGTCGAGGCCGTGCGCGCGCTGGTGCTCGGCCGGGGTCCCGTAGTGCCGCAGCTCGGTCCGTCGCGTGCCGAGGGCCAGCAGCCGGTGCGGGACGTCGACGAGCGCGTCGGTCACGCAGCGCGCAGACGTGCCGGCGAGCCAGGGTTCGACCAGCACCACGTCCGGCGTCGTCAGCACGCTCCGGAACGTGCGGACGTCGAAGGGCCGGACCGAGTGTGCGTAGAGCACGGTGACGTCACGGTCAGCGGTGGCCGCGAGCACCTCGTCGAGCACCGGCCCGAGGGCGACGACCGTCCCGCCCGACCCACGCCGTACGACGTGCAAGCCGGCGCCGGCGTACGACTCGCTGTTGGTCTGCTCGACGATCCGCACGTAGTGCAGCCCGTCGGCGGCGACCCCACGCCGCAGGACCTCGTCGGTCTCGGTCGCCGTCCCCGGCGCATGGATCGTCACGTCGGGGAGCGAGTCCAGCAGGGCGACGTCGCCGGGTGCCTGGTGGGTCCGTCCCGAGTCCGACGCGTCGAAGGAACCGCCGCCGCCGACCAGCACCCCGCCCACGCCCTGGTGGACGAAGCCGAGCTTCACCTGCTCGAAGGCACGCTCGACGAGGAACGTGCCGAAGGTGTGCACGACCGGCCGCATCCCGGTGAGCGCGAAGCCGGCGCCGACGTTCACGAGCAGCTGCTCCCGGATCCCGACGTTGATCGCGCGATCCGGATGGCGCCGCAGCGCGTCGGTGAAGAAGCGCTCCGAGATCTCGGCCAGCACCAGGACCGTCGACAGGTCGTCGTCGAGCAGCTCGGAGACGGTACGACCGAACTGGGTCCGCGGGTCGCGCGTCAGGGTCGTCATGCCGCCACCTCCTCGGCGCGTCGTCCCGAGTCCTGAGCAGGGTCGAGCACCGTCGCCACGACCGCGTTGGGTACGCCGACCCCGCGCTCCGACAGAGCCTTCTCCAAGGCGTCGTGGTCGCGCCCGTCGACCGTGCTGACGTGCCACCCCTCGGTGGCGAACCGTTCCGCGATCCGCCCGGGCACCGCATAGCTGGTCGAGCGGTTGTCGACCACCACGACGGTCAAGGCGTCGAGGGCGAGTGCCGCGGCGAGCTCGAGCGCCTCGTGGTTCGAGCCCTCGTCCAGCTCCGCGTCGCCGACGAGCACCACGACGCGCGAGCCGACGCCCTGCGCACGCAGGCCGAGGGCCGTGCCGACCGCGAGCGGCAGCCCGTGCCCCAGCGAGCCCGACGAGATCTCCACGCCGGGCACGAGGTTGCGGTCGGGGTGGTGGCCGAGCGGCGAGTCGAACGACGCCCACGACTCCAGCCACGACTCGGGGAAGAACCCGCGGTCGCACAGCACGGCGTAGTACGCCATCGGTCCGTGCCCCTTCGACAGCAGGAAGCGGTCGCGTCGCGGGTCGTCGACCCTCTCGGGCGCGACGTCGAGCACGCGCTCGTAGAGCACCCGGATCGCTGCCAGCGTCGAGTACGACGCGGGGTCGTGCTTCTCGTCCCCGGTCATCAGGTTCATGAGTCGTGAGATGTTGTCCACGCACCCATTCCACAAGTTGAAGTCAACTTGAAGTCAAGGCACCCTTGGCAACATGACCGAGATCACGATCGGTGAGCTGTCCCAGCGATCGGGCGTGGCCACGAGCGCCATCCGCTACTACGAGGACCTCGGCCTGGTCTCCTCACGCCGTACGACGGGCAACCAGCGCCGCTACGAGCGCGCGATGCTGCGACGTCTCGCCTTCATCCGTACTGCCCAGCGCGTCGGTCTCAGCCTCGAGGAGATCGAGGTCGCGCTCGCCACCCTGCCCAGCAACCGCACGCCGACCAAGGCCGACTGGACGCGGCTGAGCCGCGGCTGGCGGCCTCGGCTCGACGCCCAGATCCGTCAGCTCGAGCGCCTCCGCGACACGCTCGACTCCTGCATCGGCTGTGGATGCCTCAGCCTGCGGCGCTGCGCCCTGAGCAACCCCGACGACGAGGCTGCCGACCGGGGTCCGGGCGCGGTGTTCCTCGAGGGCCGCTGAGCGGCGCCGCACGGCACTAGCCTGGCCTCATGGCGTTGCACTTCGTGGCCAGCCGGCCCGACCCGGAGATCGTGCGCCTGCCCTGGTCCCTGCCGCTGGACGAGTGGTCAGAGGACTACGTCGTCCCCCTCCCCCGCGGCCTGAGCCGCCACATCGTCCGCATCGTCCGCCTCGGCGACCGCACCTATGCGATCAAGGAGACCCAGGAGGAGATCGCCTTCCGGGAGTATCGCCTGCTCCGCGACCTCCAGCGCCTCGGCCTGCCGGCCGTGCAGCCGGTCGGCGTCGTCACCGGCCGCGAGACCGACGACGACGACGAGCTCCCGTGCGCCCTGATGACGCAGCACCTCGCGTTCTCACTGCCCTACCGGGCGTTGTTCGCCCACGGGATGTCGGCCGACAGCCTGCCGAGCCTGGTCGACGCACTGGTGGTCCTGTTGGTGCGGCTCCACCTCGCCGACTTCTACTGGGGCGACGTCTCGCTGTCGAACGTACTGTTCCGCCGCAGCGCCGGCGGGTTCGCGGCGTACCTCGTCGACGCCGAGACCGGTGAGCTCCGGCCGGCCCTCTCGCGGCGGATGCGGGAGTGGGACGTGCAGGTGGCGTGCGAGAACGTCTTCGCCGAGCTGCTCGACCTCCAGGCCGCCGGTTGGCTGAGCACCCACGTGGAGGGCGACGAGATCGTGGCCCTGATCGAGCGACGTTACGGCGACCTGTGGAACGAGCTGACCGAGGAGGAGGAGTTCAACGGCGACGAGATGTGGCGCATCCAGGAGCGGATCGAGCGCCTCAACGACCTCGGCTTCGACGTCGACGAGCTCGACATCGTGACCGACTTCGACGGCGACCGGATCCGGATCCAGCCGAAGGCCGTCGAGCTCGGGCACCACCGGCGCGAGCTCCAGGCCCTGACCGGGCTCGACGTGGAGGACGCCCAGGCGCGGCGTCTCCTCAACGACGTGGCGTGGTTCGTCGCGCACCACGACCTCGGCCGCGAGGACCGGGCGGTGTCCGCCAACCGCTGGCTGACCGAGATGTACGAGCCGGCCATGGCGATGGTGCCGCCCGAGGCGCGCGCCAAGCTCGAGCCGGCCGAGATCTTCCACGAGATGCTCGTGCACCGGTGGTACCTCTCCGAGCGCGCCGGCCACGAGATCCCGCTGCTCGAGGCCGCCCCCGACTACCTCGAGCACGTCCTGGTCAAGAAGCCCGACGAGCTCGTCACCGCCGACGACGCGCCCACGGTGAACCCCGCCCTCGACGAGGACCAGGACGCCGGCGTCCTCTGACTGTCAGCGCAGCAGGTCGCGCCCGATCACCATCCGCTGGATCTGGTTGGTGCCCTCGAAGATCTGCGTGACCTTCGCGTCACGGAACAGGCGCTCGACGGGGTACTCCCGGGTGTACCCGTTGCCACCGAGCACCTGGACGGCGTCCGTGGTCACCCGCATCGCCGCGTCGGAGGCGGTGAGCTTGGCGATGCTCGCCTGGCGGCCGAAGGGGCGGCCGGCATCCTTGAGCCGCGCCGCCATCAGGTACGTCGCACGGGCGCGCTCGACCTCGGCCGCCATGTCGGCGAGCAGGAACTGCAGCCCCTGCAGCTCGCCGATCGGCCGGCCGAACTGCTGTCGCTCGCCGGCGTAGGCCACCGCGTGGGAGAGCGCCGCCTGCGCGATGCCGGTCGCGACGGCGGCGATGCCGAGCCGGCCGGCGTCGAGCGCCGAGAGGGCGACCTTCATGCCCGCTCCCTCGTCGCCGACGAGCTGGGCCACCGGGAGCCGGGCGCCGTCGAAGATCACCTGCGTCGTGACGTCGCTCGCCAGCCCCATCTTCTTCTCGGGTGCGCCGAAGCTCATGCCCGGCGTCCCGTCCGGCACCACGAAGGCCGACAGTCCGCGCTTGGGGTCGTCGGAGGTGCGGGCGAACAGGATGTAGTAGTCGGCGCAGGAGCCGTTGCTGATCCACTGCTTGGTGCCGTTCACGACGTACTCGTCGCCATCGCGGACGGCGCGGGTCCGGATGCCGCTGACGTCGGAGCCTGCCTGCGGCTCGGAGAGGCAGTAGGCGCCCAGCCAGTCGCCGCTGAGCATCCGCGGCAGCCACTCCGCGCGGAGGTCGTCGTTGCCGTTGGTGGCGACGACGTTGGCGGTCAGGCCGTGGACGCTCACCCCGACGCCGACGCTCGGCCAGGCCGTGGCGATCTCCTCGACCACCTGCAGGTAGGTCTCGTAGGGCTGCGCGCCGCCGCCGTACTCCTCGGGGAACGGCAGGCTCAGCAGGCCGGACTTGCCGAGCAGCCGGTACGCCGCCTCCGGGAACTCGCCACGCTCCTCGGCGTCGTGCACCTGGGGCGCCAGCTCCTTGGTGGCGATCTCGCGGGTCAGCGCGAGCAGGGCCTCACCGACCCCGTCGTCGTCGCGCGGGAGCAGCCGCTCCACCGTGGTACCCACCCCGTCGATGATGCCACCCTGTGACGCCGGACTCCTACCGGGCGCCACAGCGTCACACGCCGAGTCGGCGCAAACAGGCAGGCATTTCACGCCGAGTCGGCGCAAACAGGCAGGCATTTCACGCCGAGTCGGCACGTGCCGACTCGGCGTGGGTCGGGCGTCGGTTCCCTGCCGGGGTCAGCGGTGCTGGGCCAGGCCGTAGAGCGCGATGGAGGCGGCCACCCCGGCGTTGAGCGACTCCACCGAGGAAGCCATCGGGATGGAGAGCAGCCGGTCGCAGGTCTCGCCCACCAGGCGTGAGAGGCCGTCGCCCTCCGAGCCGACGACCACGACGAGCGGGCCGGAGGCCAGGTCGGGGTCGGCCAGCAGGTCGGGCAGGGTCAGGTCGCCCGAAGCAGCCAGGCCGACGACCTGGCAGCCGGCGTCCTGGTAGTCCTTGAGGGTCCGCACCAGGTTCGTCGCGTGCGCGACGGGAAGCCGCGCTGCGGCCCCGGCCGAGGACTTCCAGGCGGAGGCGGTCATCCGGGCGGCCCGGCGCTCGGGGACCACGACGCCGTGGGCGCCGAACGCGGCGGCCGAGCGGACGACCGCCCCGAGGTTGCGCGGGTCGGTCACGGAGTCGAGCGCCACGATCAGGGGGGCCTCGCCGCGCTCGGCGGCGTCGTCGAGGAGGTCGGTCGGGTGGGCGTACTCGTAGGCCGGGATCCGGGCCGCCAGGCCCTGGTGGACGGCCTTGTCCGTGCGCCGGTCGAGCTCGGCCCGGGTCACCTCGAGCAGCGAGATGCCACCCTCGGCGGCGAGCTTGAACGCCTCGCGCAGCCGCGCGTCGCGCTCGGTGCCCTCGGCGACGTAGACCCCGCTGACGGGTACGCCGGCCCGGAGCGCCTCCACCACCGAGTTGCGACCGGCGATCCACTCGTCGTCGCCGGCACTGCGACGCTTCGGGCGCGCGGAGGTCGCCTGCTCAGCCTTGTTCTTGAACTTGTGGGCCTTGTGGTTGGGGCGGTCTGCCGCCTTCGGCGTCGGACCCTTGCCCTCGAGGCCCTGCCGGACGCGTCCACCCGACCCGGCGGTCGGTCGCTTGGACGACTTGCGGATCGCGCCCTTGCGCTTCGAGTTCCCAGGCATCAGCGCACCGTCCACTTCGGTCCGTCGGGGGTGTCCTCGACCTCGATGCCGGCGGCGGCGATCCGGTCGCGGATCGCGTCGGCGCGCGTCCAGTCCTTGTCGGAGCGCGCCGCGGCGCGCTCCTCGAGCAGGCCGGCGACCAGGGCGTCGACGGCGGCACCGAGCTTGGCGTCGTCGGAGCCGGTGGGCGTCGCGAACGCCGGGTCGGCCGGGTTCAGCCCCAGCACGTCGAGCATGGCCACGACCTGGGCCGCGACCTCGTCGGCGGGCTCGCCTGCGGCGAGGCGCCGGTTGCCCTCGCGCACGTGGTCGTGGATCACGGCGATCGCTGCCGGCGTACCGAGGTCGTCGTCGAGGGCCGCGGCGAACGCCTCGGGCAGATGGTCTCGACTCCGCGGGGCCGACGAGGGAGTCTCGGCGGACGAAGGCACTCCCGCGCGGTCGAGGAAGCTCTCGATCCGCCGGAACCCCTGGGCGGCCTCGTCGAGCGCCTCGAAGGAGAACTCCACGTGGGAGCGGTAGTGCGCCGACACCATGTAGAACCGCAGCTCGATGCCGCGGACGCGCTTCAGCACCTCGGGGATCAGCAGGGAGTTGCCGAGCGACTTCGACATCTTCTCGCCGGCGGTGGTGATCCAGGCGTTGTGCAGCCAGTACGACGCGAACGCCTGGCCGGCCGCGCGCGACTGCGCCAGCTCGTTCTCGTGATGGGGGAAGCGCAGGTCGACGCCACCGCCGTGGATGTCGAAGGCGGGGCCGAGGTACTTCGCAGCCATCGCCGAGCACTCGATGTGCCAGCCCGGCCGACCAGGTCCGTACGGCGACGGCCAGGCGGCGGTCTCGGGCTCGAGGGCCTTCTTCCAGCCCTTCCAGAGCGCGAAGTCGCGCGGGTCGCGCTTGCCGCGCGGGTCGGCGTCCTCAGCCGGCTCCATGTCGTCGATCTTCTGCCGGGTCAGCTCGCCGTACGCCGGCCACGACCGCACGTCGAAGTAGACGTCGCCGGAGCCGTCGGCGGCCGGGTAGGCGTGGCCGCGCGTGACCAGCTGACCGATCAGCTCCAGGATCTCGGGCACGTGCCCGGTCGCGGCCGGCTCGTAGGTCGGCGGGAGCACGTTGATCGCGTCGAGCGCCTTGTCGAGCTCACGCCCCATCAGGTAGGCGATCTCGAACCACGGCCGCCCCTGCGCCTCGCCCTTGGCCAGGATCTTGTCGTCGATGTCGGTGACGTTGCGGATGAACGTGACGTCGTAGCCCGAGGCGATCAGCCACCGCCGCAGCACGTCGAAGTTCACCGCGGAGCGCACGTGCCCGACGTGCGGCTCGCTCTGCACGGTCAACCCACACACGTAGATGCCGGCCTTGCCCTCGGTGAGAGGGACGAAGTCGCGGGTCTCGCGGGTCGCGGTGTCGTGGAGCCTGAGTGTCACGCGGTGAGTCTAAGGTTCCGTCGGATCGCGCCCGCATCCGCGATCGGCGCTGGCTAGGGTCGGGGCGTGCCCCGCCGCATCCGGTACGACGCGTGGTCCCGCGCCGACGGCACCCTCCGCCGCGCGGGCGACGACGTCGCCGTGTGGACGTCACCGTGGTCCGAGCCAGGATTCGCGTTCACCGAGCTGGTCGCGTCGTGGTCCGCGACGACGCCGCGGGACACCTGGGTGGAGCTGGCCGCGCAGGCACGCGGCCGCCGCGCGTGGCACGAGCTCGGACGGTGGTCGTCGGGCCGGCGCGCGCCGAGGAGGACCAGCACCACCGGCGACCCGGAGGTCGACACCGACACCTGGCGCCCCGACGGTGGCGCGGACACCTACCGGCTGCGAGTCCGACTGCACGGGCGTCCCGCACCCGACCTGCGTCGCGTGGGGGCCGTCGTCGCGGCCGGCCTGCCGCGGACGGACACGTCGGCGCCGCTCGGCCGGACCACGCGCGTGCTCGACGTGCCGCGCCTCTCGCAGATGACCTACCGCGACGTCGGCGGCGCCGGGTGGTGCTCACCCACAGCGGTCTCGATGGTGCTGGCCCATGCACGACGGCTGCCCGCCGGCACCGACGTGCCTGCTGCCGCCGGCGAGGTCTTCGATCCGGCGTACGACGGCACAGGCAACTGGTCCTTCAACGTCGCGTGGGCGTCGACCATGGCCGACCACGCCTTCGTGACCCGACTGCGCGACCTGCGCGAAGCGGAGCGGTTCGTCGCTGTCGGCATCCCGCTCGTGGCCTCCGTCGCCTATCCCGATGGAGCACTCCGAGGCGCACCGACCCGCGGCACGGACGGTCACCTCCTGGTGTTCCGTGGCTTCACCGAGACCGGTGACGTCGTCGTCAACGACCCCGCCGCGCCCAGTGTGCGCAGCGTGCGGCGTACCTATGACCGCGGTCAGCTGGAGCGCGCCTGGCTCGACGGGTCGGGCGGGCTCGTCTACGTGATCCACGACGACGACCAGCCGCTCCCGCCGCGGGGGCGCACAGGCGCATGGTGATCAACCGGCAGTGAAGGAGACGGTGTCCCAGCCCGAGGCGCCGTTCGGGGCCGGCTCAGCCCGGACGGCGGTCTGGACCTCGCCGTCGTCGTTGACCGCGCGGACCTTGAGCTGATGGTCGCCGGAGGTCACGTCGAGCGTCGCGTCCCACTGCACCCACGAGTCCTTGAGCGACGGTCGGCCGAGGTTGGCCGGCTGCCAGGCCCCGCCGTCGAGCTGCACCTCGACGGCCTTGATCCCGGTGTGCTGCTGCCAGGCGCTGCCCCCGACCCGGACCTGCCCCGCGCTGACGTGGTCACCGTCGTGCGGCACGTCGATCCGCGACGCCAGCTTGACCGGACCCAGCTCGGACCAGCCGCGGGAGGTCCAGTACGCCGTGAACGAGTCGAAGGTGGTCACCTCGAGCTCGCGTACCCACTTGCACGCCGACACGTAGCCGTAGAGCCCGGGCACCAGCGTGCGTACCGGGAAGCCGTGCTCGATCGGCAGCGGCTGGCCGTTGATCGCGATGGCGAGCATGGCGCCGCGGTCGTCGGTCAGCGCCGAGAGCGGCGTGCCGCACGTCCAGCCGTCGTCCGACGTCTGCTTCACCGCGTCGGCGCCGGACTGCACGCCCGCCTCGGCCAGCAGGTCCTTGAGCCGTACCCCGCTCCACCAGGCGTTGCCGATCAGGTCGCCGCCGACCGGGTTGGAGACACAGTTCAACGTCATCCACATCTCGCTGCGCCGGCGCTCGAGCAGGTCGGCGTAGGTGAGCGTGATCTCGTGGTCGACCATCCCGTGGATGCGCAGGGTCCAGTCCTGCGGGAGGAGCGACGGAGGGTCGAACGACGTGTCGATCCGGTAGAAGTGGTTCGTCGGTGTCTGCCAGGCCTCGATGCCCGACAGGCCGACCTCGGCGCCCGTCGGCACGGGCGGCGACGTGACCCCGGTCAGCCGCAGCGACCTGCGGGCTGAGTCGACGGCGCGCTGGTGGGCGCCCGCCTTGCGGCCCAGCGCGCCGATCACGAGGCTCCCCAGACCGACCGCGGTCGCGGTGAGCAGGAACCGGCGCTGAGGGTCGGTCTCGCGGAAGGGCTGCGGTCGCAGCGCGGCGGTGAGCACGGCCAGGCAGCCGAGCCAGGTGAACAGGCCCACCACGATCGGCAGGACCCCGGTGGCGGGCGCGCCGTACTGCGACTGCTCGGCGATCAGCCCGATCACGCCGAGCACGACGAAGCCCCCGACGGCGCCGCCGGGCGAGCGCCTGGCCAGCACCCCGAACGCGGCGAAGAGCAGCAGCAGGATCACCAGGACGCCGGTCACCAGCAGCGGCTTGTCCTGGTGGCCGACCAGCTGGATGGCGTCCTCGGCGACCTTGCCGGGCGTCATCCGGACCACGAGCTCGGCGACGTCGGTCACCGGGTTGCCGCGCACCCCCAGCACAGCGGCGGTCAGGAGACTCGTCGCCAGACCCGCCACGCCGGCGAGCACGCCCGCGAGCGCCCAGAGCCATCGTGACCGCACGTCCTGATTGTTGCTCGGGCATGATCATCCCCGTGGCCGCAAGTTCTTACGGAGTCCGAACGGGCATCGGGATCGACGTTCATCGCCTCGCCGACGGCGTGCCCCTGCACCTGGCCGGCCTCTCCTGGCCCGACGAGCCGCAGGGGCTCGAGGGTCACTCCGACGGCGACGTGTGCGCCCACGCGATGTGCGACGCCCTGCTCTCGGCGGCAGGCCTCGGTGACCTGGGCTCCAACTACGGCACCGCCGACCCGGCCTGGGCCGGCGCCTCGGGCGTCGCGATGCTGACCGAGACCGCCGCCCGCGTACGCCGTGCCGGTCACGAGATCGGCAACGTCGCGGTCACCGTCATCGGCAACCGCCCACGGCTCGGTCCGCGCCGGGACGAGGCCACCGCCGTCCTGGAGCAGGCGATCGGCGCCCCGGTGTCGCTGTCCGCGACGACCACGGACGGCCTGGGTCTCACCGGGCGTGGCGAGGGGATCGCCGCCCTCGCCTCGGCCCTCGTGCACTGATGCGGGACCGCTGATGCGTGCGGCGGTCGTCGTCCTCGCCGCCGGCACGGGCTCGCGAGTGGGCGCGGAGGTCAACAAGGTGCTGCTCCCGCTGGGTGGCGTCCCGGTCGTCGCGCGGTCGGTGCGCACAGCGCAGGCGGTCCCGGGCGTGCACCGCGTCGTCCTCGTGGTGCGCGACGGCGAGCAGGACGAGGTCCGCGCCGCCGTGGAACCGTTCCTCGACCCCGCGACGGAGCCCGGACGACCCGAGGTGGCCATGGTCGCGGGCGGCCCGACCCGCCACGCCTCCGAGTGGGAGGCCCTGTCGCTGCTGGCCGACGACATCGAGGCGGGCGAGATCGACGTGGTCGCCATGCACGACGCCGCCCGGCCCCTGGCGAGCCAGGGCCTCTACACGCGCGTGCTCGCCGCGGTCACCGAGCACGGCGGCGCGATCCCCGTCGCCCCGCTCGACCACCTCGTCGACGTCGACGGGGCCGCACTCCCGGATCGGCTGGTCGGTGTCCAGACGCCTCAGGCCTTCCGCGCGGCCGACCTGCTGGCCGCCCATCGCGCCGCCCGGGCGGACGGCTTCGAGGCGACGGACACGGCCGGCTGCCTGGCTGCTTACGGCGAGGTCGCGGTCGTCGCGGTCGAGTCGGACGCCGGGAACCTCAAGCTCACCGTCGCCGACGACTTCGTGGTCGCGGAGGCCCTCAGCGCGACGTGAGGGCTTCGAGCCGCACGACGTCGGCCGGCGAGGTGACCCGGCCGGCCGAGCTCGGTGCCTCGACGAACAGCACCGGGCCGCGGGCGCGGAGGTCGGTCACCGCGCGCACCAGGTCCTCGTCCGGCCAGTCGTCGAGGGCCGCGACCACCGACGGGGGCAGGACGAGCGGCGAGGCCAGTCTCCGGAGCCGGTCCCGGTCGTGGGTCTGCGCCACCAGGGTCACACCGTCACGCTCCTCCAGGTCCTTGACCGTGTCGGTGACCGGCAGCACGCCCACCACCACGGAGTCGTCGTCCACCGCGCGCCGTACGCAGGCGGCGAGGAAGTCGGGCGGGGTCATCGGGCACAGGCAGTCGTGCCAGACCAGCGGCGCACCCGACTCACGGACGTCGTCCCAGGGCGTGACGAGGTCGAGCAGCAGGATGCCCGCCTCCCCCATCGCCCAGGCCGCGCACGCGACGAGCGGTTCGCCGTGGAGCAGGGTGAACGGCAGCGACCCGCGGCCGCGCTCGAGGACGACGCCGCGCGCCGGCACCGGCTCGTCGTCGTAGAAGCTCATGGTGCGGGGATCGTAGCCTCATCACCGCACGTGCTCCGGACGCGACAAGGCCCCGCCACACCGAGGTGTGCGGGGCCGCGTCGGTCGAGTGTCAGGAGGCGAGGACCTCGTCGAGGATCGCCTCGGCCTTGTCCTCGTTGGTGTTCTCGGCCAGAGCCAGCTCGGAGACCAGGATCTGCCGCGCCTTGGCCAGCATCCGCTTCTCACCGGCCGAGAGGCCACGGTCGCGCTCACGGCGCCACAGGTCGCGGACGACCTCCGACACCTTCATCACATCGCCACTGTGAAGCTTCTCGAGGTTCGCCTTGTAGCGGCGCGACCAGTTGGTCGGCTCCTCGACGTGTGCCGCACGGAGAATGTCGAAGACACGGTCCAGCCCGTCCTTGTCGACCACGTCACGCACGCCGACCAGGTCGAGGTTGCAGGCGGGGACGCGGACCACGAGGTCCTGCTGGGCGACGATACGAAGGACGAGGTACTCCCTGTCCTCACCCTTGATCGTCCGCATCTCGATGTCTTCGATGACGGCGGCGCCGTGATTGGGATACACGACGGTTTCGCCCACGGTGAAAGACATATTGTTCAGTACCACCCTTCTTAGGTGACCAGTCTAACACGGGAGCGGTCGTGTCCCGTTCATCGTCGTCGCAGGTCAGAGGCCCTTTGCGGGCTTGACAGACCCCGTTCTCATATGCGTCCACGAGCGGCCCCGGACGGCGCCCGACCCTCGTGCAGCGACCTCGTCCGCCGCCCGATGTCGGATACTGCGGTCCATGTCCGCACCATCCGCACCACCCGCCCCGGAGGCCTCCTCCGGTCCCGGACGCGGCACCTGGGCGGACCTCACCCCCGTCCTGCTGGTGCGCGCCGCTCATCCCCGGCAGGCCGTGCTGACCGCGGTCGCGATGGCCGTCGCCGCAGCCGTGTCGGGGCGCCCGCCGCGCGAGGTCGGCCTGGTCCTGGCCACGGTGCTCGTCGGCCAGGCGGTGCTCGGCTGGGACAACGACCTCGTCGACGAGGACGCCGACCGGGCAGCCGAGCGGAGCGACAAGCCCGTCGCCACCGGGGCCCTCGAGCGCGGAACGGTCGGCTTCGCACTGGCCTGTGCCGTGCTGCTGCTCGTCCCACTCGCACTGTCCAGCGGGATCACCGCCGGTGCGTGCTACCTCCTGTCGGTGCTGGTGGGGGTGCTCGGCAACCGCTGGCTGCGCGGCGGGGCGCTCTCGTGGCTGCCGTGGGCCGTCTCCTTCGCCCTCTACCCGGCGTACCTCTCCTACGGCGGGTGGGGCGGTGGCGCGGAGGGCGATCCGCCGACGATCGCGATGACCCTGGTCGCGGCCGTGCTGGGTGTCGGTGTCCACGTCCTGACGTCCCTGCGCGGCCTCGTGGACGACAACCGAGCCGGCCGCAGGCACCTCCCCCTACGCCTCGCGCTCCGGGTCGGAGCGCCCCGGCTGCGGGTCCTGACGATCGGGTTCTGCGTGCTCGTGGCCGGGGTCGCGGCCGTGGTCGGGAGCACGGTCGGGCTGTCTCGGTGACCCCGACAGCCGACCGCTAGTGTGTCGCCCGTGAACCTGCGACGGACTCTCGCGACCGTAGCGGCGAGCCTGGCGCTCGTCTCCGCCCTCGCCGCCTGCGGCTTCAACTACCCGACGGACCGGATCAACAACATCACGTCGGGAGCCAACGACCGCGACGGCACGGTCAACGTGCTGAACGCGGCGATCGTGAGCAAGCAAGCCGACCTCGGCAGCTTCGTCGCCACCTTCGTGAACACCAGCCAGACCCAGCAGGTCAGTGTCACCTCCATCACCGGCGACGGCACCGCGGTCGGCCAGGTCGCCGTCCAGCCGTTCCCGATCAACCCCAGCGGCCTGGTCAATCTCGCCGACCAGGGCGGCATCTCCGTCCAGGGCACGTTCTCGCTCGGCCAGTTCGTGACGCTGACCATCGCCTACGACAACGGCGAGACCTCGACGCTGGCTGTCCCGGTCGTCGCCGACGACGGGCAGTGGGCCGGGCTCGACCAGGCCACTCCTTCTCCGACGGAGTCGCCGTCCGCCTCCACCTCGGACACCTCGTCCCCGAGCGCCTCCTCGAGCTGACATGACACACACCCTGGTCCTGCTCCGCCACGGCGAGAGCGAGTGGAACGCCGAGAACCTCTTCACGGGCTGGGTGGACGTGGCCCTCTCCGAGAAGGGGCGGGCCGAGGCCCTCCGAGGCGGCGAGCAGCTGCGCGACGCCGGGATCCTGCCCGACGTCGTCCACACCTCGCTGCTGAGGCGCGCGATCAGCACGGCCACGATCAGTCTCGACGTGGCTGACCGGCACTGGATCCCGGTCCGCCGCAGCTGGCGCCTCAACGAGCGGCACTACGGCGCCCTCCAAGGGAAGAACAAGAAGCAGACGCTCGACGAGTACGGCGAGGAGCAGTTCATGCTCTGGCGTCGTTCGTTCGACACCCCGCCACCCCCGATCGACGACGACGACGAGTACTCCCAGGCGCACGACGTCCGCTACGCCGACCTCGGGGCCGAGCTGCCCCGCACCGAGTGCCTCAAGGACGTGATCGCCCGCCTGCTGCCGTACTGGGACGGTCCCGTGGCCGACGACCTCCGCGCGGGCCACACGGTGCTCATCGCCGCCCACGGCAACAGCCTGCGCGGCATCGTCAAGCACCTCGACGGCATCAGCGACGACGACATCGCCGCCCTGAACATCCCGACCGGGATGCCGCTGGTCTACGAGCTGGACGACGAGCTGCGGCCCACGGTCGTCGGCGGACGATACCTCGACCCCGACGCCGCAGCCGAGGCCGCTGCTGCCGTGGCCAACCAGGGTCGCTGAGCAGGAGCGCGCGAGGAACGAGCGCGCTCGGTCGCTCAGCGAGGTCGAGCAAGCCCCGCGGGCGAGCCGGCGAGACCGCGACGGGCGGGTCGAGACCCGGTGACGGTGCCTGGAACCTGGTGGGTCGAGCCTGGGACCTCGTTGGTCGAGCCTGGACTCTCGTTGGTCGAGCCTGGAATCTCGTTGGTCGAGCCTGGAATCTCGTTGGTCGAGCCTGTCGAGACCCCGTCACCGCCCTGCTGACGTCACCGGGTCTCGACAAGCTCGACCAACGGACGGCGCTCGACCAACGGACGGCGCTCGACCAGCGGCCAGCGCTCGACCAGCGGGAGGCTCGTCAGGCGTCCGTGGAGACCGGGAACTGCCCGGTGACCACGAAGACGACCCGGTTGGCCACCGAGACCGCGTGGTCCGCGATCCGCTCGTAGTAGCGCCCGAGCAGGGCGATGTCGACGGCCGCCTCCACGCCGTGCTGCCAGTCGTCGCTGAGCAGCTGGGTGAACGACGAGCGGCGGAGCTGGTCCATCTCCTCGTCGTCACGGCCGAGCTCGATCGCGGCCTCCACGTCGCGCTCGAGGATCACGGCCGCCACTCGGCGCACCATGTCCTCGGCGACCGCACCCATCCGGGCGACCGTGGGCCGTGCGGCCTCCGGGACTGCGATCTCGGGCACGCGCAGCCGGGCGATCTTGGCGACGTGGACCGAGAGGTCGCCCATCCGCTCCAGCTCGCTGACCATGCGCAGCGCCGACACCACGACGCGGAGGTCGCCGGCCACCGGCTGCTGGAGGGAGAGCAGGGAGAACGCCGTCTCCTCGACCCGCTCGCGCGCACGGTCGACCTTGTCGTCAGCGGCGATGACCGTCTCGGCCACCTCGGCGTCTCCTTCGAGCAGGGCCTGGGTGGCGAGGCGCACCGACGCCTCGACCTCGCCGCAGATCTCCGCCAGGTCCGTGAAGATCGAGTCGAGCTGGTCGTGGAAGGCTTCTCGCATGCCGCAACCGTATGCGGCCAAGGTGACCAGCAGGGGCCGGACGGTGAACGCCTCGTGAACAGTGGGCAAGCGCGACTCACCGCGGTGAACCCCCGGTGACGCCCTGCGTACGATTCAGTCGTGAGCCCCACGACGCAGGCCTTTCTGGCCGCGCTCATCGGGGCCGTCGTCGCCGGAGGTGCCGTGCTGGCCTGGAGCGTGAGCCAGCGCGAGCAGGCCCAGGCCGCTCCGGTCGAGGACCCCGTCCTCCCCGCTGGCGTCGCGACGGTGCTCGCGGTCCTGCGCAGCAGCGCCGTCGTGGTCGACGACGACGACGAGGTGGTCAAGGCCTCGGCGCCCGCCCTGGCGCTCGGCCTCGTCCGGAGCCAGCGGCTGGGCTCGACCGAGCTCGCCGAGCTCGTCCGGCAGGTACGCCGGGACGGCCAGATCCGCGAGGCCGACCTGGTGCTGCCGCGCCGCGACGGCCCACCCCGTACGGTGACCGCTCGCGTCGCACCGCTCAGCTCACGGCTGGTGCTGGCCCTGGTCGAGGACCGCACCCGGGAGCGCCGCGTCGAGTCCGTACGCCGCGACTTCGTGGCCAACGTGTCCCACGAGCTCAAGACGCCGGTCGGTGCGATCCGCCTCCTCGCCGAGGCCGTCGGCGACGCGTCCGACGACCCTGAGGCCGTCGAGCGCTTCGCCCGCCGCATGCTCACCGAGAGTGACCGCCTCCTGCAGATGGTGCAGCAGATCATCGAGCTCTCGCGGCTCCAGGGAGACGAGCCGCTCGAGGCGCCGGCCGTGGTCGACATCGACGCCGTCATCGAGCGCTCGCTGGACGTGACGGTCACCGACGCCACCAGCCGGGGCATCAAGGTCGTGTCGGGCGGGACACCGGGGCTGCGGATCTTCGGCAACGAGGAGCAGGTCTCGGCGGCCGTGACCAACCTGCTCGCGAACGCCGTCACCTACTCGGGCGAGGACTCGACGGTCCTGATCACGACCAAGGTCAACGACGACATGGTCGACATCTCGGTCGTCGACCAGGGCATCGGCATCCCGCACGACGAGCTCGACCGGATCTTCGAACGTTTCTACCGGGTCGACCCGGCCCGCCACCGGTCCACCGGCGGCACCGGGCTCGGCCTCTCGATCGTCAAGCACGTCGCTGCCACCCACGGTGGCGACGTACGAGTGTGGTCGCAGGAGGGACAGGGGTCCACCTTCACTCTGTCGCTCCCGCGCTCGCGCCAGGAGGAGAACGCATGATCACCCAGACCACAGGACCACTGCGATGACGCGCGTGCTCGTCGTCGAGGACGAGGAGAGCTACGCCGACGCGTTGTCGTACCTGCTCCGCAAGGAGGGGTACGACGTCTCGCTGGCCGCCACCGGCCCCGACGCGCTGGCGGAGTTCGACCGCGCCGGCGCCGACATCGTCCTGCTCGACCTCATGCTGCCGGGACTGCCCGGCACGGAGGTGTGTCGCCAGATCCGGGCCGTGTCCAACGTGCCCGTGATCATGGTGAGCGCCAAGGACGACGAGGTCGACAAGATCGTCGGCCTCGAGCTCGGTGCCGACGACTACGTCACCAAGCCGTACTCACCGCGCGAGCTCGTCGCCCGGATCCGCGCCGTCCTGCGGCGCGGCATCGAGCCCGACCTGGCCCCGATGACGCTGGAGGCCGGCTCGGTCCGGATGGACGTCGAGCGGCACGTCGTGACCGTCGACGGCGAGCCCCAGCGCCTGCCCCTGAAGGAGTTCGAGCTCCTCGAGCTCTTCCTCCGCAACCCGGGCCGGGTGCTCACCCGCGGGCAGCTGATCGACCGCGTGTGGGGATCCGACTACGTCGGCGACACCAAGACCCTCGACGTCCACGTGAAACGGCTGCGGGCCAAGCTGGAGACGGACCCGTCGCACCCCCAGCTGCTCGTGACGGTCCGCGGGCTCGGCTACAAGCTGGATCTCTAGTCCGGCGGTCTCAGGGTTCTCCCGGAGGCGCGAGCCGGCCTCGTCACGCTAGCCTCGACTCTCCGAGGGGGAGGATCGACCATGCGTCGGCTGGCTGAAGTGGTGCTGAGGCACCGTCGGATCGTGATGGTGCTGTGGCTGATCGTCGCGGTCGCCGGGATCGCGGTCACCAACACCGTCAACAACCGGCTGACCGTCGACTTCTCGCTGCCCGGGCAGCCCGGTGACACCGCGGCGAACAAGATCATCGAGGCCTTCCACAACGGCGGCAACACCTCTCCTCTCCTCGTCACCGTGACGATGCCGAAGGGCCAGACGATCACCGGCCACGAGGACGAGGTGGCGCAGGCCTTCGCGTCGGTCGGCTCGGCGGACGTGCCGCTGCGCGTGGTGGACGAGGGGAACACCGGCGACAAGGCGTTCCGCACCTCCGACGACCGCACGGCGTACGCGATGGTGTTCTACCCGTTCCCCCAGAGCTTCGCCGACGTCCTGCCGACGAAGGTGGTGGAGTCGTCGGTCCGGGCCGCCGCGCCCCAGGGCGCCGTGGTCGGGGTGACCGGCATGGACGCCCTGGCCCAGGGCGACGACTCCGGCGGCAACAGCGTCCTGACCGAGACACTGCTCGGGGCTCTCGGTGCCCTGGCGGTGCTGCTGTTCGTCTTCGCCTCCGCCCTGGCCTTCCTGCCACTGCTCGTCGCGGCGGTGTCGATCCTGACCACGTTCCTGCTCCTGCTGCCGCTGACCTACTTCACCGACGTCTCGTTCATCGTCGAGTTCCTGGTGGCTCTGGTCGGCCTCGGCGTCGCCATCGACTACTCCCTGCTCTTCGTCACCCGATGGCGCGAGGAACGAGACCACGGCCGCGACAACCACGACGCGGTGGTGGCCGCGATGGAGACCGCCGGTCATGCGGTGCTGTTCAGCGGGCTCACGGTGGCGATCGGCCTCCTGTCGCTGGTCGTGCTGCCCGTGCCGTTCATGCGCAGCGTCGGCATGGGCGGGGCCCTGATCCCCCTCGCCAGCGTCATGGTCACGCTGACGCTGACGCCCGCGATCCTCGGCGGCATCGGTCCGCGGGTCGACTGGCCCAAGATCCGGCACGAGAACAAGCCCAGCAAGGGCTGGACCGCCTGGGCCCGGATGATCGTGCGACACCGCTGGATCGCGGCCGGTTCTGCGCTGGCGGTCATCGGCGTCCTGATCGTGGCGTTCCTGGGGATCCGGATCGGCCAGGCCGACTCGTCCTCGCTGGCGAAGAACGGTGCTGCCTACGACACCTTGCAGGTGCTCAAGGACGGTGGGGTCACGACCGGGGCACTCACCCCCATCGAGGTGCTGGCCGAGACCGACAAGGCCGACTCGGTGGCCAAGACGCTCGGCGCCGTCGACGGTGTCACCGCTGCCGTCGTACCGACGGGCGCGGGAGCCTCGGTGGACGGACAGACCGTCGTCGTGCTCATCCCCGACGAGGAGACGGTCAACTCCAAGAGCGTGCAGGTCGTCCGCGACGTCACAGCGCTGGCCGGCCAGACCGACGGCGTGATCGGCGTGACCGGGCTGGGCAACGCCCAGGTGGACTTCCTCCACGCCGTCTACGGCAACTTCCCGCAGATGCTGCTCCTGATTTCCCTGCTGACCTACGTGCTCCTGATCCGCGCCTTCCGATCCGTGCTCCTGCCACTCAAGGCGGTGGTCCTCAACCTGGTGTCGTTGGCCGCCGTCTACGGCCTGATGGTGCTCTTCTGGCAGGAGGGCTACGGCTCCAACGCGGTGTTCGGGATCCAGGAGACCGGCGCGGTGACCTTCTGGATCCCGCTGATGGTCTTCGCGTTCCTCTTCGGGCTGTCCATGGACTACGAGGTGTTCATCCTGTCGCGCATCCGGGAGGAGTACGACGCGGGTGCGTCGACCGACGACGCCGTGATCCTCGGGATCGGCCGGACGGGCAGGCTCGTCACCAGCGCGGCGCTGATCCTGTTCCTGGCGTTCGCGGCCCTCGCGTCGGGGCCCGGCACCGACATCAAGGTGCTCGCCACCGGACTCGGCTTCGGCATCCTGCTCGACGCCACCCTCGTCCGCTCGGTGCTCGTGCCCTCGCTGGTCTCGTTGTTCGGCCGGTGGAACTGGATGCTGCCCGACTGGGTCGCGCGGGTCCTCCGCGTCGAGCCGTCCTCGCCGCACCCCGAGCCCGAGCCCGAAGCGGTCCCGGTCGGGGACTGACGTCCGTCCGCCGCAGCCCGAGAGAACGGTGACGCATGACGTCCGGACCTGACGCGGTCGTGATCGCCGGTGCCGGCCTGGTCGGCCTCGCCGTCGGCCGACGGCTGGCCCAGGCGGGCCGCGAGGTGGTGGTCCTCGACAAGGAGGCGGAGGTCGCCGCGCACCAGTCAGGCCACAACTCCGGCGTCGTCCACTCCGGCATCTACTACACCCCGGGCTCGCTCAAGGCCGTGCTGTGTCGCCGCGGGGTCACGCTGCTGCAGGAGTTCTGCCAGGAGCACGGGCTTGAGTACCGCGAGATCGGGAAGGTCATCGTCGCCCGAGACGAGTCCGAGCTCGACCGGCTGGACGATCTCGAGAGCCGCGCCCACCGCAACGGCGTGCCGCGCGTACGGCGCCTCGGGCCCGGCGAGCTGCGCGAGCTCGAGCCGGAGGTCACCGGCGTCGCGGCACTGCACTCCCCCACCACCGCGATCGTCGACTACCGGGCCGTGGCGCGTGCGATGGCCTCGGACATCGAGGCCCACGGTGGCCGGGTCCGGCTCGGTGAGGCGGTGACGGGAGTCAGCCGACAAGGCGACGGCGCACTCGTCACGACTCCGCTCGGCGACTACCGCGCCGACCAGGTCGTCCTGTGTGCCGGCCTCCAGTCGGACACCCTGGCCGTGGCGGCGGGTGACGACCCCTCCCCGGCCATCGTGCCGTTCCGCGGCGAGTACTTCCGCCTGGTCGCCCAGCGCGCCGACCTGGTGCGCGGACTGGTCTACCCCGTCCCCGACCCGGCCTACCCGTTCCTCGGCGTCCACTTCACACCGAGGATCGACGGCACCGTCGACATCGGGCCCAACGCGGTGCTGGCCACCGCGCGCGAGGGCTACCGACGACGCGACGTCGACCTCGGCGAGCTCTGGCGTACCTTCCGCTGGCCGGGGGCCCGCACCCTCTTCCGGCAGCACTGGCGCGCGGGAGTGCGCGAGATGCACGGCTCCGTGTCGAAACGTGCCTACGTCAAGACCGCCCGCGCTTATCTCCCGGCGCTGCGCAACGCGGACGTCGTCCGCGCGCCGGCCGGTGTCCGGGCCCAGGCGGTCGACCGGGACGGCTCGTTGGTCGACGACTTCCGGATCAGCCGGCTCGGCCCCGTCACCGCCGTCCGCAACGCGCCCTCACCCGCAGCCACGTCGTCGCTCGCGATCGCCGAGCACATCGTCGACGCGATCACCTCCGCGCCGCCTGCCTGACTGACCGTCGGGTCCCGGCGGTCGAGCGCGTCTCCTCGGCCGGCGAGCGACGTCGAGCCCGGGCTCAGCCGACGACGATCACGTGCAGCGTGCGGGGGCCATGGACCCCCTCGACCCGGTCGAGCTCGATGTCGCTGGTGGCGCTGGGTCCACTGACCCACGTCAGCGGCCGGGAGGCGTCCAGCACGTCGAACGCGTCGGGGACGTCGGCGACGACCTGGGACGCCTCGACGATGCAGACGTGGCGGTCGGGCACGAGGCTGATCGCGCGACGGCCCTGACCGGGACCGTGGTCGAGGACGATCGTGCCTGTCTCGGCGATGCCGAGCCGCGCACGGGTGACGACCGCGTCGAGCGCGTCCAGCTCGGCGGCAGACAGACCGTCGCGCCGACCTGACCCGGTCGAGGTGTCGACGACGGCGCCCGGGACCTCCAGGTCGAGGTCGGGCGGTACGACGACCCTCGCTGCCGTGGGAAGGGCTGCCGCGACGCGGGCGCTGAGCTCGTCGGGTGTGCACCGCTCGACGACGGCGCGGTAGTCGGCCACCCGCTCGCAGAACAACGCGACGACGGCGGCCCGAGCGTCGGGCCGGGCGTCGGGGGCACGGCGAGGCACCGCCGCGGCCGGCGCGGGCGGCGCCGCGGCCACGGCGTCGCGGACGGCGGCCAGGATCTCGGTCCGTGCACTCATCCCCGGGTCCGCCTCCACCAGGCCCGGAACGACTCGCGCGGCGGAGCCGGCAGGTCACGGGCGCCGGTCCAGGCCGCCCCCGGCCCGGGCAGTCGTCCGACTGCGCGGCGGCCGCCTGGGAGCGACGTACGCCCGACCCGGTCCCACACGCGGCCGACCAGGCCGGACAGGCGCTCGACGCCGCCGAGCCGACGCGCGTCGCTGAACGCCCAGGCCGCCCCCCTCATGGCGAGCGCCTCGCCCGTCGGCCGTCCGCCGCGATGGGCGTCGACGACCTGGGCACGCAGGTCGACCAGGATCGACGGGATGTCGATCTTCACCGGGCAGACCTCGTAGCAGGCGCCGCACAGGGTGGAGGCGTAGGGCAGAGAGTCGGTCTGCTCGTCGACCCCGACCCCCGTCATCAGGGGGTTCAGGATCGCGCCGATCGGACCTGGGTAGACCGAGCCGTAGGCATGGCCACCGACCCGCTCGTAGACCGGGCAGACGTTGAGGCACGCCGAGCACCGGATGCAGCGCAGGGCCGTGCGTCCCGCCTCGTCGGCCAGCGCGCGGGTGCGCCCGTTGTCCAGGAGCACCACGTGCACCTCCTGCGGGCCGTCGCCGGGCGTGACGCCGTGCCACATCGAGGTGTAGGGGTTCATCCGCTCGCCGGTGGACGAGCGGGGCAGCAGGCGCAGGAAGACGTCGAGGTCGGCGAAGGTGGGCACCACCTTCTCGATCCCGACCACCGAGACCAGCACCTCGGGCAGCGTCAGGCACATCCGGCCGTTGCCCTCGGACTCGACGACCACCAGCGTCCCGGTCTCGGCGACCGCGAAGTTCGCGCCCGAGACGCCGACCTTGGCCCGCAGGAACTTCTCACGCAGGTGCAGCCGCGCGGCGTTGGCCAGCTCGGCCGGGTCGTCGGTCAGGTCGTCGGGAGCAGGTCGACCGGCCGCCGCCATCCGGGTCCGGAAGATCTCACGCACCTCGGCGCGGTTGCGGTGGATGGCCGGCACCAGGATGTGGGAGGGCAGGTCGTCGGCGAGCTGGACGATCAGCTCGGCGAGGTCGGTCTCCCAGGCCGAGATGCCCTCGGCGGCCAGTGCCTCGTTCAGCCCGATCTCCTGGGTCACCATCGACTTGACCTTGACGACCTCGTCGACACCGTGCGCCTTCGCGACGTCGGCGACGACACGGCAGGCCTCGGCGGCGTCCCTCGCCCAGTGCACGACGGCACCGCGGCTCACCAGCGCTGCCTCGAGCTGCTCGAGGTGACGGTCGAGCCCGGCCAGGGCGGCGTCCTTGAGGTCGGCACCCGCCTGCCGGAGCTCCTCCCACTCCGGTACCTCGGCGACGACGCGTGCCCGCTTGTCGCGGATGGTGTGGGTGGCGTGAGCCAGGTTGTGGCGGAGCTGGGTGTCGCCGAGCGCTGCGCGTGCGGCCTCGGGGAACGGAGGCATGCCCACGAACGTCGCCGTCACCGGGGCGCTCATGCCGCACCCTCGGTGGACGCGAGGATCTCCGCCAGGTGCATCACCCGTACGCCGGAGCGCTGCCGCGAGAGCACGCCTCCGATGTGCATCAGGCACGAGCTGTCACCGGCCACCAGCACCTCGGCCGCGGTGTCGCGCACGTGGCGCGCCTTGTCGGCCCCCATCGCCACCGAGACGTCGGCGTTCTTCATCGCGAACGTGCCGCCGAAGCCGCAGCACTCCTCCGCAGCGGGGAGGTCCACCAGGGTCAGTCCACGCACGGCTTCCAGCAGTCGTTGCGGGCGGTCGCCCACCCCCAGCAGCCGCAGGGAGTGGCACGTCGGGTGGTAGGTGACCCGATGGGGGAACGACGCCCCGACATCGGTCACCCCGAGCACGTCGACGAGGAACTCGCTCAGCTCGTACACCGTCGGCGCCACCTCGGCCACCGCCGCCTCGAGCCCGGCATCACCCGAGCGCCGGGCCACGATCGGGTGCTGGTGGCGGGCCGAGCCCGCACATGACCCCGACGGCGTCACCACCGCGTCGTACCCGGCGAACGCGTCGACGAACGTGCGCACGACCGGCACCGCCTCGTCGAGGTACCCGGTGTTGACCATCGGCTGGGCACAACACGTCTGCGCCTGCGGGAACTCGACGTCGACCCCGAGCCGGGCCAGCAGGTCGACCACCGCACGGCCGGTGTCCGGGAACATCGCGTCGTTGACGCAGGTGACCATCAACGCGACGCGCATACGACCCATCATGCCGCCCGTCACGCGGGCCGGGTCGCGGGCAGGCGGCGCTCCGCGGCGTCCCAGTCGAGACCGAGGTCCGGCTCGTGCCGTCGTACGTCGTGGGTGAGGCGCACGAGCGCACGCATGGCAGCGAGGTCGGGCAGGTCGGCACCGAGCGCTCGCGCCTGCACGAGCACGTTGCCCAGCGCGGCTGCCTCGGTCGGGCCGGCCAGCACCGGCAGGCCACAGGCATCGGCCGTGAGCCGGCAGAGCAGGTCGTTGTGCGCGCCGCCGCCGACGACGTGGACCACCGAGACGCGACGACCGGCCAACCGGCAGGCGGTCCGCACCTGGCGTCGGTAGGCCAGGGCGAGACTGTCGAGGATGCACCGGGTCATCGCCACCGGCGACTCGGGGACCGGCTCACCGGCCTCGGCGGCGAGGGCGGCCACCCGCCCGGGCATGTTGCCGGGCGGGAGCAGCCGCACGTCGTCGATGTCCACCACGGTGCGCAGTGCCGTGGTCTGGGCCGCGCGGGTGAGCAGCGTCGGCAGGTCCGCGTCCCACTCGCGGACGCACTCCGAGAGCACCCACAGCCCCATCACGTTGCGGAGGAACCGGATGGTGCCGTCGACGCCCGTCTCGTTGGTGAAGTCGGCGAGTCGCGCTTCCTCGGTGAGGACCGGCGCGTCGAGCTCGAGTCCGACCAGGGACCACGTGCCTGACGAGATGTAGGCGAACGGCTCGTCACCGGCCGGTACGCCGACGACCGCCGACGCCGTGTCGTGGGACCCCACCGCGATCACGGGGACGCCGGCCAGCTCGACGGACGCCGACGCCAGCACCGGACCCACCACCGTTCCCGGGTCGCAGAGAGGCGGGAGGATCGAGGCGGGGATGCCGAGCCGTTCGGCGAGACCGGTGTCCCACTGCCGCGAGCGCACGTCGTACAAGCCCGTGGTGGAGGCGTTGGTGCGTTCGGCGCCGACCTCACCGGTGAGCCAGTAGGTGAGCAGGTCGGGGATCAGCAGCATCGTCCGGGCGTCGCGCAGCTGCGGCGTGCCGAGAGCGGCGACGAGCTGGTAGACGGTGTTGAAGGGCAGCTGCTGCAGGCCGTTCATGGCGTAGAGCTCGGCCGCGCCGACCTCGGCCACCACCTTCTCCCCCACGCCGTCCGTACGACGATCGCGGTGGCTGTAGGGGTTGCCGAGCAGGGCGCCGGTCTCGTCGAGCAGGCCGTGGTCGACGGCCCACGAGTCGATCCCGATCCCGTCGACGACGCCGGTGGCGGCGATCTCCTCGAGCCCCGTCAGCATCCCGCGATGCAGGGCCAGCACGTCCCACAGCAGCCGGCTGCCGACCGGCACCGCGGCGTTCGGGAAGCGATGCACCTCGCGGAGGTCGAGCCTGTCCGCGGCCACGTCGGCCATCATCACCCGGCCGCTCGACGCGCCCAGGTCGACGGCGGCGAGACGCAGACCGGTCATCGTGCCCGGCTCATCGCAGGAACGCCGCCGCCACACCTGCGTCGACGGGCACGTGCAACCCGGTCGTGTGGGTCAGATCGGGCCCGCAGAGCGCGAAGACGGCGTTGGCGCAGTGCTCGGGGAGCACCTCGCGCTTGAGGAGCGTGCGCTGGGCGTAGAACGCACCCAGCTCCTCCTCGGGTACGCCGTATACCGCCGCCCGGGAGGCCCCCCAGCCACCGGCGAAGATGCCCGAGCCGCGGACGACCCCGTCGGGGTTGACCCCGTTGACCTTGATGCCGTGCTCGCCGAGCTCGGCCGCGAGGAGCCGCACCTGGTGGGCCTGGTCGGCCTTCACCGCGGAGTAGGCGATGTTGTTGGGCCCGGCGAAGACGGAGTTCTTCGAGGAGATGTAGACGATGTCGCCGCCGAGCTTCTGGTCGATGAGGACCCGGGCTGCGGCCCGGGAGACGAGGAAGGAGCCCTTGGCCATCACGTCGTGCTGGAGGTCCCAGTCGGCCGTCGTGGTCTCCAAGAGCGGCTTGGACAGCGACAGGCCGGCGTTGTTGACGACCAGGTCCAACCCGCCGAACGCGAGCACGGCAGCGTCGACCATGGCCTGGACGGCGTCCTCGTCGCTCACGTCGACCTGCACGCCCACCGCGACATCGGTGCCGCCGATCTCGCCGGCCGCCGCCTGCGCCTTGTCCAGGGAGAGGTCGGCGATCACGACACAGGCTCCCTCGGCGGCGAGCTTGACCGCGATCGCCTTGCCGATCCCCGAGGCGGCGCCGGTGACCAGGGCGATGCGCGTGGCGAGCGGCTTGGGCGCGGGCATCCGCTGGAGCTTGGCCTCCTCGAGGGCCCAGTACTCGATCCGGAACTTCTCCGACTCGTCGATCGGGGCGTACGTCGACAACCCCTCGGCGCCACGCATCACGTTGATCGCGTTCACGTAGAACTCCCCGGCCACCCGGGCGGTCTGCTTGTTCGCGCCGTAGGAGAACATCCCCACCCCGGGCACCAGGATGATCAGCGGGTCCGCCCCGCGGATCGCCGGCGACTGTGCGGTCGCGTGTCGCTCGTAGTAGCCGCGGTAGTCAGCTCGGTACGCCTCGTGCAGCTCGGCGACGCGGGCCCGGACCTTCGCCATCGGCGCGCCCGGCGGCAGGTCGAGCACCATCGGCTTCACCTTGGTACGTAGGAAGTGGTCCGGGCAGCTCGTGCCGAGCTCGGCCAGCCGCGGGTGGTTGCGGGACGCCAGGAAGTCGAGCACCACCGGGTCGTCGGTGAAATGACCGACCATCGGCTTGTCCTGCGACGCCACGCCCCGTAGCAGCGGCGCGAGCTCAGCGGCCCGGGCCCGACGTGCGGTCGGGGTCAGCGGCTCGAACTTCTTGACCCGCGCTCCGAAGGGGAGCTTCTTGGAGTGCTTCTTGAGGTAGCGCTCGGCGGTCCGGATCATCCACAGCGAGTTCCGCTCGCACTTCTCGGAGGTGTCGCCCCAGGCGGTGATCCCGTGCCCACCGAGGATGCAGCCGACCGCCTTCGGGTTCGCCTCCTTGATCGCTGCTATGTCGAGGCCGAGCTGGAAGCCCGGCCGCCGCCACGGCACCCAGACCACCTTGTCGCCGTAGATCTTCTGCGTCAGTCTCTCGCCGTCGGCGGCGGTGGCGATCGCGATCCCGGAGTCGGGATGGAGGTGGTCGACGTGCGGCGCGTCGACCAGGCCGTGCATCGCGGTGTCGATCGAGGGTGCGGCGCCTCCCTTGCCGTGGAGGCAGTAGTCGAACGCCGCGACCATCTCGTCCTCGCGGTCCACGCCGGGGTAGACGCCGACCAGCGCGCGCATCCGGTCCAGACGCAGCACCGCGAGCCCTCCCTCGGTCAGGGTCCCCAGGTCTCCGCCGGAGCCCTTGACCCAGAGCAGCTCGACGTCCTGACCCGTGACGGGATCGGTCACCGAACCCTTGGCCGAGGTGTTGCCCCCGGCGTAGTTGGTGTTCTTGGGGTCGGAGCCGAGGCGGTTGGACCGCTCCACGAGCTCCGCTGCTGCACTGGACATGACGCCCTTCTGTCGGTCTGCTGGTGGCCCTAGTTCCAACCCGCCTGGGTGCCACCCACGCGGTCACGTTCGATCTGCTCCTGGTAGCCGCTGGCGAGGTACGCCGCCGCGGGGTCGCCGGGCAGGTCTCGGCTCTCCCGCCAGGCGGCGAGATCCGGCCGGACGTCGGTGTAGAACGCGTCCATGTAGACCGCGTTGGCGGCCAGGACATCGCCGTCGGCCTGCGCCTTCGCGAGCTCCTCGGTGTCGACGAGGAGCGCCCGCGCCGTCATCTCCTGGACGTTCAGCACCGACCTGATCTGGCCGGGGATCTTCTTCTCGATGTTGTGGCACTGGTCGAGCATGAACGCCACGTCGTGGCCTTGGGATCCGGTCGGGCCGTAGCCTCCGCCGCGCACCACCTCGACCAGGATCCGGAACAGCTGGAAGGGGTCTGCTGCACCGACGATGAGGTCGTCGTCGGCGTAGAACCGGCTGTTGAAGTCGAAGGAGCCCAGCTTTCCGAGGCGGAGCAGCTGCATCACGATGAACTCGATGTTGGTCCCCGGGGCGTGGTGGCCGGTGTCGAGGCACACCACTGCTCGCTCACCCAGCGCCAGACACTGCACCAGTGACGTGCCCCAGTCGGGGACATCGGTGTGGTAGAACGCCGGCTCGAAGAACTTGTACTCGAGCACCAGTCGCTGGTGGTCGGCGACCTGCGCGTAGATCGCGGCCAGAGACTCGGCCAGCCGGTCCTGCCGTGCGCGTAGATCGTCCTGGCCCGGATAGTTGGTGCCGTCAGCGAGCCAGATCTTGAGGTCGCGCGAGCCCGTCGCGTCCATCACCTCGAGGCAGGCGAGGTTGTGGTCGATCGCCTTCTGCCGGATCGCGGGATCGCGATGGGTGAGGCTGCCGAGCTTGTAGTCGTCGTCCTGGAACGTGTTGCTGTTGACGGTTCCGAGCCGGATCCCCAGCCCCTCGGCGTACTCACGCAGTGCGGTGTAGTCGTCGACCCGGTCCCACGGGATGTGGAGCGCGACCGACGGGGCGAGCCCGGTGTAGCGGTGCACCTGGGCCGCATCCGCGATCTTCTCCTGGACGGTGCGGGGCGTGCCGGCGCTGCCGAACACCTTGAACCGCGTACCGGAGTTGCCGTAGGCCCACGAGGGAACCTCGATCGCCTGCCCCTCGAGGAACGGGGCGATCTCGTCGAAGCCGGTCATCGTGTGCCTTCTTCCTCTGTGTCCGGTACGCCGTGGGCGACCGCTGAGAGCTGGTCCTCCAGGTGGAAGATCTCCTCGAGGACCAGGAAGCCCTCGTCGGGTGCGCGTCCTTCGAGGTCATCGAAGAACTCGGACATCTCGGCCTGCCAGCGTGCGTTGACCTCGGTCCGGGCCATGCCTGCCTGCGCTTCCGCGATCGACGGGGTCTCGACGTAGCCGATCAGGAGGCCGTCCTGACGCAGGAACAGCGAGTAGTTGTGCCACCCCGTCTCGGCCAGCGCCTGGAGCATGTCCGGCCAGACTGCGGCGTGCCGGACGCGGTACTCGGCGATCCGGTCGGGCCGGACCCGGAGCTGGAAGCACACGCGCATGACTCACCTCCGAGGTGTGGGGACGGGATGGGACGTGTCCTCGGTGACCGGCCGGCGGTGCGCAGGGACCGCCGGCCGGTGGTCCGGGGACGGATCAGAAGTTGAACTGGTCGATGTTCGACTTGTTGAAGACGAACGGCTTGCCCAGCAGCACGGTGTTGTCGGCGCCCACCTTGTAGGTGCCCAGGGTTCCGGCGTCGAACGAGTCGCCCTCCGCGCCGGTGATGGTCCCGTCGACCAGCGCGCTCGCGGTGTACGCCGCCAGGTAGCCCAGGTCCTCGGGGTTCCACAGGGCGAACTGCTTCACGGTGCCGTCCTTGACGTAGGGCCGCATCTGGTTCGGCGTACCGAGCCCGGTCAGCGCGACCTTGCCCTTGGCGTCCGACTTCGACAGGTAGCGTGCCGCGGCCGCGATCCCGACCGTCGTGGGCGAGACGATGCCCTTCAGGTTGGGGTACTGCTGCAGCAGCGCCGAGGTCTTGTCGAACGACGTCTGGTCGTCGTCGTTGCCGTAGACCACCGCGTCGAGCTTGATGTTCGGGTGGCTCGCGGCCAGCTCCTTCTTCATCGTCGCGATCCAGGCGTTCTGGTTGGTCGCGTTGGCGGCCGCCGACAGGATCGCGATCTCACCGGAGTCGCCGATGTCCTGGGCGATCATGTCGACCTGCACCTTGGCGATGCCCTCGGCCGTCGCCTGGTTGACGAACACGTCGCGGCAGTCGGGGTTGGTGTCGGAGTCGAAGGTGACGACCTTGATGCCTGCCGACATCGCCTGCTTCAGGGCGTCGCACGGAGCGGAGGGGTCGTCGGACGAGATGATGATCGCCTTCGTGCCCTGCTGGGTGGCGGTGTTGATGAACGGCACCTGGCCATCGGGTGTGGCCTCCTGCGGGCCGACCTGCGTATAGCTCCCGCCGATGGCGCTCATGGCCTTCTTGACCCCGGCCTCGCTGGTGTCGAAGTAGGGGTTGCCGAGGTTCTTGGGGATCAGCGTGACGGTGAGGTCACCCCCACCGCCGCCGGAGCTGCCTCCGGCCGAGGGGCTGCTGCTGGAGCCGCTGCCACAGCCGACGAGGGCAAGGCTCGCCGTCAGTGCGAGAGCAGCGGTGGCGGCGAACCGCTTGGACTTCCACTTCATGACTTCACCTTTCGTGACTCGTCGCCGACTTCCGGCGCCGAGGCGGACCGCTCGGTCCTTCTGGTTCGGGCCCGCAGAGCGCGGAGCCGGTCCAGCAGCTGGGTCGAGATCACCGAGAGGACGAGCAGGACACCGATGACGATCTCGATGACATCGGAGCCGGTCTGCTGCAGGCGCAGGGCACTCGACAGCACACCGATCAGGAGGACACCCGCGAGGACGCCGAGCAGGTCACCGCGACCGCCGAAGATGGAGACGCCTCCGAGCAGCACCGCAGCGATCACCTGGAGCTCCAGCCCGGTGCCGGTGTCGGTGTTGGCGCTGTCGAACCGGAGCAGGTAGAACACGCCGGCGAACGCCGAGACCACGCCGCTGAGCACGTAGAGCAGCAGCTTGCTCCGGCGTACGTCGACGCCGCTGAAGTGCGCGGTCTCCGCGTTCAGGCCGATCTCGTAGACGCCACGGCCGAACGGCGTGAAGTGGAGGAGCACGGCGAACAGCAGTGCGAGCACCACGATCGGGACCACGATCAGCGGGTAGCTGCTCGTGCCGATGTGCTTGTTGGCGAGGTCGCGCCACGACTGGGGCAGTCCGCTGATCGCCTTGGTACCGATCAGGCCCACGGCAACCCCCCGGTAGAGGGCGAGCGTGCCGATGGTGACCGCGAGGGAGGGCAGACCGACATAGGCGACGAGGAACCCGTTCAGGGCCCCGGCAAGGAGACCCACCACCAGCGCCGCGACCCCGGCGGCCGGCACCGACCAGCCTTGGTCGTGGACGAGCAGGCCGGTCACGACCGCGCTCAGCCCGAGGGTGCTCGCGACCGAGAGGTCGATCTCGCCGGTGATGATGATCAAGGTCATCGGCAGCGCCATCAGCAGGATCGGCGCCATGTCCATCAGCAGGAAGTAGACGGTCAGCTTGCCGTCGAAGAACGGCACCCGGTTGTAGGCGTACACATAGGCCAGCACGAGCAGGGCGACCATGGCTGCTGACCTGGTCAGCAGCAGTCGCTGCCAGAGCGGGCGGGCGTACGCGGCGTACGTCGTGGTGCCCTCGCGCGAGGCGTCGGCGGTCGGCGTGGCGACGTGGCTCATGTCGGGGTCCCCTCGACGTTGTCCGAAGGAGGAGCGAAGCGGAGGAGACGAAGAGGGCCGTGGCGTGAGGTCATGACTCGTCCCTCGACTCGATCAGCTTGTGCGCTCGGCGGAGGGCAAGGATCCGGTCGAGCGAGATGGAGCTCAGGATCAGGGCGCCCACGACAGCGTTCTGCCAGAACTCCGGGATGCCGAGGATGGGCAGGGCGGCGTTGATCGTGACCAGGAGGAACGCGCCGATCGCCGCGCCGTACACCGAGCCGCTGCCACCGAAGATGGCGACACCACCGATCACCACGGCGGCGATCGCCTGGAGCTCCAGGCCCTGGCCGGTGGCCGACGTCGCCGTGGAGTAGCGCGCGGCCTGGACCACGCCCGCGAGACCGGCCAGTGACCCGCACAGGACGAAGGCGCCGAACACCCGGCGCTGCACCGGTAGGCCGTAGAGCACGGCGGCGTCCGGGTCGGAGCCGATGGCGTAGAGCTCACGCCCCCCTCGCGCGGTGCGGAGGTAGTAGCCGACCAACCCGAGGACGATGAAGCCCAGGATGGTCAGCACGGGGATGGTCAGGAACTGCTGGGTGCCGAGGTTCTGGAACGACTCCGGCAGGTTGTAGGCGTAGATCTGCTTGCTGCCGGCCCAGTGCACGAGGATCCCGCGGTAGATGTACATCGTGCCGAGCGTGATCACCAGCGCGGGCACTCGGAACGCGGTGACCAGGATCCCGTTGACACACCCGAGCACCGCGCCGAAGAGGAGCCCGATCACGAAGACGGCCACGATCGGGATGCCCGGATGGTCGATGAAGAGCCGGCCGGTGGCGTAGGCGGACAGTCCCAGGACCGAGCCGACCGACAGGTCGACGTTGCGGGTGACGATGACGACCATCTCGCCGATGGCCAGGAGGAGGAGCAGCGACGGCGAGAGCAGGAGATCTCGCCAGCCGTCGTGACTGAAGACGAACGACGAGCTCTTCGCGGTCGTGAGGACCAGGATCGCGACGAGCACGCCTGCGATGGCGACCTCGCGCGAGCGCAGGACACTGGTGACAGCGCGCTGGACGGGGCTGAGCCGGCTCGGCTCGACGAGGAGCTCGGTGGCGCTCATCGCGTGGTCCTCGCGGAGGGGCGGACGCAGCGGAGGGCTCGCTGAGGTGTGCTCATGCCGCGGGCTCCTCGCCGGCGGGGCGCGTGGCCGCGGTCATCACGGACTCGGGCGTGGCGTCGGCGCGTGCCAGGTCGGCGGTGATCTCGCCCTCGCGGACCACGAGCACCCGGTCGGCCATCCCGAGCACCTCGGGGAGCTCGGAGGAGATCATCAGGATCGCCATGCCCTGGCCGGCGAGCTCGGAGAGCAGCCGGTGGACCTCCGCCTTGGTGCCGACGTCGATGCCACGGGTCGGCTCGTCGATGACCAGCAGCCGCGGGTTGGTGGCCAGCCACTTGGCGATGACGACCTTCTGCTGGTTGCCGCCGCTCATCGTGGTCGCGTGCATGTCGAGTGCACCGGTCTTGACGGCCAGGCGACTCGCCCAGGGCGCGGCCGCGGCGTTCTCTGCCGACGAGGTCAGCAGGCCCACCCGGGTCAGCCCCGAGCGGATGACGCCGGTGATGTTGCGGGCCACCGACCCCTCGGTGACCAGCCCCTGCTGACGGCGGTCCTCGGGGACGAACGCCATCCCGGCCTTGATCGAGGCCCGTGGGCGGTGTGCCGGCACGCGCCGGGCGCCGAGGGTGACCGAGCCCGCGTCGTAGGAGTCGACCCCGAAGATCGCCCGGGCGATCTCGCTGCGACCCGCCCCGACCAGGCCGGCCAGGCCGACGATCTCGCCGGAGCGCACCGAGAAGGTGACGTCGTGGAACACGCCGGCGGTGGTCAGACCCTGGACGTCGAGCACGACGTCGCCGACCGTCGCGGGTGTCTTCGGGAACAGCTCGGAGACCTCGCGGCCGACCATCCGGGCCACGATCTCGGAGACCGAGGTGTCCTCGATCCGGTCGGTCGAGACGTAGGACCCGTCGCGCATCACGGTGACCGTGTCGCACAGGGCGAAGACCTCGTCGAAGCGGTGGGAGATGAACACGAGCGCACGACCCTCGTCGCGCAGCGAACGGGCGACCGCGAAGAGCCGCTCGACCTCGTTGCCCGACAGGGCGGCGGTGGGCTCGTCCATGATCAGGAGGGCCGCGTCGAGGGAGATGGCCTTGGCGATCTCGATGATCTGCTGGTCGGCGATGGACAGACCGAGCGCCGTACGCCGGGGGTCGAGGTGGACACCGAGGCGGGAGAACAGCTGCTGCGCCTCGGCGTACATGGCACTGCGGTCGATGCGCCGTCCGGAGCGGAGCGGCTGCCGTCCCATGAAGATGTTCTCGGTGACCGAGAGGTCGGGGAACAGCGTCGGCTCCTGGTAGATCACCGCGATCCCGGCGTCCTTGGCCGCGGCCGTCGTGGCGAAGTCGACGTCCTCGCCCTGGAACCGGAAGACGCCGCCGTCGCGTTGGTGGACACCCGCCACGATCTTCACGAGCGTCGACTTGCCGGCGCCGTTCTCTCCGACCAGCGCGTGGATGGAGCCCGCGTCCACGGCCAGGGTGCCGGAGCGCAGGGCCGTCACCGAGCCGAACGACTTGGCGACGTCGCGGAGCTCCAGCGTCGGCGTCGCGGGCGTCTCGGACATGCTGCTCCATCCCTGAATTGAAAGGTTTCAACGGACAGTAATGCACGTCACATCGCACGTCAAGCACGTGTTTCTGCAGCGTTTCATCGCCTTTCCCCCGGCGACGCGCCCCGGCGCCTCGCCGAGGCGCTACGCTCTGCTGACCACGTTTCAAAGGGGATCGCGATGACGTCACGTCTACCGAGCGTGCGCCGTGGCGCCTCGGTCAAGGACGTCGCGGCGGCTGCGGGAGTCTCGCTCGGCACCGTCTCCAACGTCCTGAACCGTCCCGAGCGGGTCCGACCCGCGACCCGCGAGAAGGTCGAGCAGGCGATGGCCGAGCTCGGGTTCGTCCGCAACGAGGGCGCCCGCCAGCTGCGTGCCGGGACCAGCAGCGCGCTGGCCTACGTCATGCTCGACGCGCGCAACCCGTTCTTCACCGACGTCGCGCAGGGCATCGAGGACGCCGCGGCCGACGTGGGTCTGTCGCTGTTCATCTGCAACAGCGCCGGCAGCGCCGAGCGTGAGAGGGCTCACCTCGAGCACCTGCAGGAGCAGCGCGTGCAGGGCATCCTGATCACACCGGTCGACCCGGAGGCCGACATCCTCGGCGACATCGTGCGGCGCGGCACGCCGGTGGTGATCGTGGACCGTACGCGCGGCGCCGGGTCGTTCTGCACCGTGGCCGTGAACGACGCCCTCGGTGGTCGGCTGGCGATCGAGCACCTCATCGACTGCGGCCACACCCGGGTCGCCTTCATCGGCGGCCCTCCGGGGCTGGGCCAGATCCGCGACCGTTGGGCAGGGGCGCAGGCGGCCTGGGCCGATGCCGGGCTCCCCGCCGACCAGCTGCTCCGGCTGAGCACGCAGGAGCTCACCGTCGCCGCGGGGAGCGAGGCCGGCGAGCGTCTCCTCGGGCTGCCCGCCCGGCGCCGGCCCACGGCCGCGTTCTGCGGCAACGACATCACCGCCCTGGGATTCCTCCAGCAGTGCATCCGGGCGGGGCGTCGCGTCCCCGACGACATCGCGATCGTCGGGTACGACGACATCGAGTTCGCCGCCGCGGCCGCCGTACCGCTCACGTCGGTGCGTCAGCCGCGCCAGGAGCTCGGTCGGACCGCGGCCCGACTCGTCGCCGACGAGTCCCTCGAGGGCCATCTCCACGAGCAGGTGGTGTTCGTCCCCGAGCTCGTGGCGCGGTCGTCGACGCTGGGCTGAGCTCGACCACTGACGAGGACCACTCCGCGTCCGAAACCCGCGTGAGGGTGTCGGTGGTGCTGCCTAGGCTGGGTCGGTGCCCACCACCGAACACCGTCCCTGGCTGCCCGTCGCCGCCGTCGCCGTGACCCTGCTGTTCTGGGCCTCGGCGTTCGTCGCGATCCGCCACCTCGGGCACGACTTCACGCCGGGGGCGCTCTCCCTCGGGCGGCTCGTCGTCGGCTCCGTCGCCCTCGGGGCCGTGGCGCTGTCACGCGGCCTGCCACGGCCGAGCGGTCGCGACTGGCTCGGGCTGATCGTGATCGGGGTCCTCTGGTTCGGCGTCTACAACCTCGCCCTCAACGCCGGCGAGCGGCACGTCGACGCCGGCACCGCGGCGATGCTGATCCAGGTCTCGCCGGTCCTGATCGCGGTCCTCGCGACGATCTTCCTCGGCGAGCGGTTCACGGGCTGGCTCGCGCTCGGACTTCTCCTCGCGTTCAGCGGCATCGTCCTGATCGGGCTGTCCCAGCCCGACGGCCACAACGACCTGCTCGGCGTGGGGCTGTGCCTGCTCGCCGCCCTCGTCTACTCCATCTCCCTGGTGGTGCAGAAGCCACTCGTGTCGCGCCTCTCGGCGCTCCACGTGACCTGGCTGGCCTGCACGATCGGCGCGGTGGTGTGCCTGCCCTTCGCCGGCCAGCTCGTCGACGACACCTCCCACGCCTCCGCGTCTGACGTGTGGTGGGTGATCTACCTCGGCCTGTTCCCCACCGCGATCGCCTTCACGACCTACGCCTTCGCCCTGCGTCACATGACCGCGAGCAGCCTCGGCATCACGACCTACCTCGTGCCGCCGCTGACGATCGTGATGGGCTGGCTGTTCCTCGGCGAGGTGCCACCCACGATGGCCTACGCCGGTGGGGCGCTCGCCCTCGTCGGCGTCGCCGTCGCACGTCACAAGCCCCGCGCCCCGCGCGCCGAGCCGGCGACGAGCGCGGTGGGGACGGGAGGGTGAGGAGCGTCGGCTCGCTCGCTGACGTCGAGGGAGACGGCCGACCGTCTCGGCATGCCATGCTGCGGGCGTGAACATCGTCGCCGACGTGCTGATCGGCCTGGTCGCCGCGCTCCATCTCTACTTCCTCGTGCTCGAGATGTTCCTGTGGACCACGCCCACCGGACGGCGGGTCTTCGGACTCGAGCCGGGCTTCGCCGAGGAGTCGAAGGCACTTGCTGCCAACCAGGGCCTCTACAACGGGTTCCTGGTGGCAGGACTCGTCTGGGGCCTGGTCTCCGACCAGACCGAGGTGAAGGTGTTCTTCCTGGTCTGCGTCGTCGTAGCCGGTGTCTACGGCGCGGCTACCGTGAACAAGCGGATCCTCGTCGTCCAGGCCCTGCCGGCCGCGCTCGCGCTGGCCGCGCTCGCCCTCAGCTGACCGACGCGTCGAGCCCGAACCACGGCAGACAGTCCTCGACGCCCTCGATCTCCACCCGGTGCCGCCCGGCGCGCCAGGTCTCGGCGAGCAGCCGGACATGCTGGAGCTCGGCCACACCGGTGGGGGTGTTCGTACGGCTGAGCCCGTTGTCGACGTACCCGAGGCGTCGCGAGACCGCCAGGGACGGCGCATTGTCGAGCCGCGCGGACGAGACCGCGGCGACGGCGCCGAGGTGGTCGAAGGCGAGGGCGAGCACCGCGGTGCGCATGGCCGTGGCCAGACCACGGCCGCGGACGTGCTGGGCCAGCCACGAGAACGAGTCGACCGTGCGGAGCAAGGGGAAGTCCTCCCCCTCCAAGGCCTGCACGCCGACCACGTGGCCGTCCACCTCGACGGCGAGGTCGAGGCACCAGGAGCCGGGCGCCCAGGTGCCGCGGTGGGTCCAGATCTCGGCACTGAGGATCCGCCGCCGGTCGGCGGCCACGCTCAGGAACGGCTGGTGGCGGGGGTCGTGCTCGAGGTCGTCGGGCAGGACTGCCAGCAGGGGATCGAGGTCCGCGTCCGTCACACCTCGCAGCACGACCTCGCCACAGGCGAGACGCAGGTCGGCGAACGGCCACTCCATGCCCGCAGGCTAGGGCTGCTCGACGTCGGGCGTCGCGTCGGTTTCCAGCCAGCCGCGGAACGCCTCGAGGTTGCGAGTGGACTCGCCGCGCAGGGTGCGCCACTCCCACTCCTTGCGGATCGAGGAGGCGAAGCCCAGCTCGAGGATGGTGTTGAACGAGCCGTCGGCATGGGCGAGCACCGAGCCGAGCACCCCGTCGAGGTCCTCGGGGTTGACCAGCGACAGGGGCAGTCGGGCGTCCAGGTAGATGTCGCCGAGGTGGTCGACGGCGTAGGAGACGGCGTAGGTCTTGAGGTTGCGCTCCAGGAGCCAGCGGTAGACGCGCTCGTGGTTCTCGTCGGGGTTGCGGCACACGAAGGCGTGCACCCCGAGTGCGTGGGGGCCGACGTCGAGGCGCACCGGCGTCTGGAGCTTGCGCTCCCCGGGCAGGGCGAAGCTGAACACACCGCCGGCCTCGGTGAACTCCAGGTCGTTCGCGGCGAGGTAGTCGCGCAGCACCTGTGCCGGATCGCTCACACGAGCTCCCGCAGGGCGTGCCGCGCACGCTCGTAGACGTCGAGAGTGCGCTCCGCTGTGCCTTCCCAGGAGAACAGCGGGCCGCGCTCGCGCGCGCCCTGGGACAGCCGCGCGCGCAGGGCGTCGTCGAGGAGCACCCGGCGCAGTGCCGACGCCCACGCCTCGGGTGCGTGGGTGTCGAGGAGCAGCCCGCTCTCGCCGTCGGCGACGACGGTCGTGAGGCCGCCCACGGCGGCCGCGATGACCGGCGTACCGGCGGCCTGCGCCTCGGCGGCGACCAGCCCGAACGACTCGTTGTAGGACGGCACGGCCACCACCGAGGCGGCGGCGTCCCACAGGGCGAGCTCGGCGGGTGGGACCGGTGGCACGAACCGTACGACGTCGGCGATGCCCAGCGTGTCGGCCAGCTCGGCCAGGGCCTCGGGGTGCTCCAGCCCGGTGCCGGACGGCCCACCGACCACGGGGACGACGAGTCGCGACCGGAGGCCGGGGGTCTCGTCGAGCAGCATCGCGACCGCGTGCAACAGCACGTCGGGTGCCTTCAGCGGCTGGATCCGTCCGGCGAACAGCACGACATGGGCATCGAGCGGCAGCCCCAGGTGACGACGCGCCTCGACCGCGTCGCGGGGACGGAACACCGTCAGGTCGACACCGGGGTGGACGACCTCCACGCGACCGGGATCGGCGTCGTACAGGTTGATCAGCTGCTTGGCCTCGATGTCCGTGCTCGCGATCAGCATGTCGGCCGCCTCGACGACCTGCTCCTCGCCGATGATGCGAGCCCCGGGCTCCGGGGTGTCACCGACGGCGAGGGCGTCGTTCTTGACCTTGGCCATGGTGTGCATGGTGTGCACGAGCGGGACACCCCACCGGTCGCGGGCCAGCGCGCCGACCTGGCCCGACAGCCAGTAGTGGGAGTGCACCAGGTCGTAGTGGCCGAGCGGCTTGGCGGCCTCCGTGCGCAGCACCTCGCGTGCGAACACGCAGAGCTGGCCGGGCAGCTCGCCCTTGCTGAGCCCCTCGAACGGGCCGGCATGGATGTTGTGGACGGTGATGCCGTCGCCCACCGTGAGCACGGGGTCGTGTCGCGAGGACGTGGCTCGGGTGAAGATGTCGACCTCGATGCCCGCGGCCGCCAGCCGTCGCGACAGCTCGATCACGTAGACGTTCATGCCCCCGGCATCACCGGTGCCGGGCTGGTCCAGCGGCGAGGTGTGCACGCTGATCATGGCCACCCGGCGTACGGCGTCGGCCTCGGTGAGCTCCACGACGTCACCCCTTCCCCCGCACAACACGGGCTCAACCGCATCCAACCGCATCGCACGCCCGGGGATTCCCCGGCAGCCTCGGGCGGGGCCTCAGAGGGTGGCCCGGCTCGCCGCCGAGCGGCGTACGAGCAGCAGGACCGAGCCGAGCCCGATGACGGCGCCGAACACGGCGTCGGCCAGCTGGTCGTCGCTCACCGAGTCACGCACGATCGCGAAGACGCCCCACACCAACGTCGGCAGGGCCAGGGCCACGAAGATGCGCAGCGGGAGCAGGTCGCTCTTGACCAGCATCATCCCGATCCCGAGCAGCGCGAGGGTGAGGAGCACTCCTCCGCCCCACAGGAGCGCCTTCGCCGCGCCGGCATCGGCGTCGAGGAAGTAGGTGGCCACCCAGGCGAGCCCGCCCAGGAGCCCGCAGACGAGCGCGGTCCGCCGTATGCCGGCGGAGGCTCCAGCAGCATCGACGTGACGTCCCATCGGGCCCACAGTGTGCCATCCGGGGACGGGGCCGGGCACCCGGGCAGGCAGAATCGTGGGCATGATGCGTCGAACCGCCGTCGTGACCGGAGCTTCCAGCGGGATCGGGGCGGCGACCGCCCGAGCCCTGGCCCACCAGGGCTTCGCGGTGGTCTGCGCCGCACGCCGCTCCGACCGGGTCGAGGAGCTGGCCCGCGAGATCGACGGCACCGCCGTCACCTGCGACGTCACCTCGGCCGAGTCGGTCGCCGGGCTCGCGGCCGCCGTGGGGGACTCGCTCCACGTGCTCGTCAACAACGCGGGCGGTGCGTTCGGCTTCGAGCCGGTCGAGCAGGCCGACCCGGACGACTGGCGCCGGATGTACGAGGTGAACGTGCTCGGGCTGCTCCGCGTCACCCAGGCCCTGCTTCCCGCGCTGCGCGCGAGCGGAGACGGGGTCATCGTCAACGTCGGCTCGACCGCGGGCCGGATCGCCTACGAGGGCGGCGCCGGCTACACCGCGGCGAAGCACGGCACCCAGGTGGTCACCGAGACGCTCCGACTCGAGCTGGTCGGGGAGCCGATCCGGATCAGCGAGATCGCCCCTGGGATGGTGCGCACCGACGAGTTCGCGAAGGTCCGGTTCGACGGTGACGAGGAGCGGGCCGCCGCCGTGTACGCCGGCGTCCCCGACCCGCTGGTGGCCGACGACGTGGCCGACGCGATCGCCTGGATCGCCACCCGACCGTCGCACGTGAACATCGACGAGCTGGTGATCAAGCCCCGCGCGCAGGCCGCCCAGCACAAGGTGCACCGGGTCTGAACGGTGGGACCGGGTGACGGACCCCTCCGCCCCGGGACAGACTGCAGTCCATGCAGACGATCGGACTGGTCGGCGGGATGAGCTGGGAGAGCAGCGAGGTCTACTACCGCGACCTCAACCTGGGTGTCCGGGACCGCCTCGGGGGGCTCTCCTCCCCCAAGCTCGTGCTGAGCACGGTCGACTTCGCCGAGGTGACGGCGCTCGAGGACGAGGAGCGCTGGCAGCAGATCGGCGAGCTCCTCGCCGACGCGGCCCGCGGCGTCGAGCGGGCCGGTGCCGACTTCCTGCTGCTGTGCACCACGACGTTCCACAAGGTCGCCGACCAGGTCGAGGCCGCCGTCGACCTCCCGCTGCTCCATCTGGCCGACGTGGTCGCCGCCGAAGTGCGCGCGCAGGGGGTCACGAAGGTCGGGTTCATCGGCACCACGGTCGCGATGTCGGACGGCTTCTTCACCGACCGGCTGGCCCGACACGGGCTCGAGACCGTCATCCCCGACGCGCGCCACCACGAGATGCTCAACAGCGCCATCTACGACGAGCTCGTGCACGGCCGGGTCGTCGACGCGACCCGCCGGCGGGTGCTCGGCGTGATCGAGGAGCTGTGGGACGCCGGCGCCGGTGGGGTGCTGCTCGGCTGCACGGAGCTCGAGCTGCTGATCACGCAGGCCGACTGCGAGCTCCCGGTCTATCCCTGCACCACCCTGCACGTGGCGGCGGCGCTCGACCGCGCTCTCGCAGACTGACTCACGTCGGCGTGACCAGCAGCAGGTCGGCGAGCGCGCGCTGGTCGTCGCTGAGCTGGTGCTGTGGAACCGTCACCGACCGTCCGCTGACCTCGAAGGTGTAGCTGAACGCATCGGGGTAGGTGGCGGGCTCGCCCTGTTCGCTCAGGTCGAGGCGGTCGACGAGGTCGCGCGCCGCCGCGGCCCGCGGGTCGTCGGCGGCCAGGTCGACCGAGCCCTCGAGGGTGCGCCCGGCGAGGCCCCCGGTGCGGCGGACGCGGACCACCGTGGTGGCCTGACCCGCGCCACCACCGCCGACGGGGGCGGTCGTGCCCGACGGGTCGACCCCGACGATGGCCCAGGCCCTACTCACCGCGTCGGCGTGAACACCCGCGACCGCGACGGTCGCAGCGGCGAAGCCGGCGAAGTCGGTGGCAGAGGTGACCCGGCCGCCGGTGAGCGCGGCGTACCAGATCTGCCCCGCGCCCTCCCAGACGTCGCCGCCGATCGCCGTGGCCGCGAGGTAGAAGGCGCGGTTGGGGATGCCGGAGTTGGTGTGGACGCCGCCGTTGTCGTCGGTGGTGTCGACGTAGTCCTTCATGTCACCCACCTGAGGGTCCTGGCCGAGCGTCGGGTCGTCGTACGCCGTGCCGGGGTGGGCCATGTCGCGCAGCGCCCGGGCGTTGATGCGCGGCAGGAAGATGCCCTCGCCGACCAGCCAGTCGGCCGTCTCGGCGGTCTGACCGAGCACCCGCTGCTTCACACACACGCCGAAGCAGTCGGAGACCGACTCGTTGAGCGCGCCGGACTGGCCCTGGTAGGTGAGGTCGGCGGTGAACTGGGTGACCGCATGGGTGAACTCGTGCCCGAGCACGTCGATCGGCTTGGTGAACGACCCGAAGACGGTGCCGTCGCCGTCGCCGAAGATCAGCTGCGTGCCGTTCCAGAACGCGTTGTCGTAGTTGCGTTGGTAGTGCACGGTCAGCACGACCTCGGCGCCCTTGGCGTCGTAGGACGCACGCGCGAAGGCGTCGCGGTAGAAGGCAAGGGTGGCGGTGATGCCGTCGGCCGCCTGGTCCACCGCGGTGTCGCCGGAGACCGGGTCACCCGCCGTACGGACGACGCGGCCCGGCAACGTGGAGCCGTTCGAGGCCGTGTGGACGACCCACGCCGCCCCGGTTGCCGTCTCCCCGGTCGCCATCTTGCTCGTCGTGGGTGCGACCTGACGCCCCGCTCGGAAGACCCGGTCTGTGGCGAGCGTCGACCGGCAGTGGTCGGCAGCCGCGGAGTCGGACGCCGCGATCCGCTCCAGGAGGTAGGGCGGGACGAAGGAGCAGCGGCCGAGAGTCATGCGTCCTTCCTACGCCGGTGTGCCGACATCGCCAAGGGGCGCAACTAGGCTCCTCGGGTGATCACCGATCCCGCCGTCGTCCGGGTCCTCTGCTTCGGCGACTCGAACACCCACGGCGCGCCCGGCGACGATCCCGAGTACCTCCGTCTGCCCGCCGACCAGCGCTGGACCGGTCTGCTGCAAGGGATCCTGGGCGTCGGCTTCGAGGTGATCGAGGAAGGGCTCAACGGGCGCACCACCGACGTGGACTACGCGGACCGCCCGGGCTGCAACGGCCGGGAGTACTTCGTGCCGTGCCTGCAGAGTCATCACCCCCTCGACGTCGTCGTCGTGATGCTCGGTACCAACGACCTGAAGACCTGCTTCGACCGCACCGCGGCAGCGATCGCGGATGCCCTCCGCGGCTACGTCGACGACGTCGCTGCGAACGTCACCGACCGATGGGGGCGTACTCCGGCCTTGATCCTGGTGAGTCCGATCTGGATCGATGACACCGCGCCGCTCTATCGCGAGACGACCGCCGAGAGCTTCGACAGCGCGGGAGTCGCGCGATCGCGGGAGCTGAGCGCGGCCATCCACCAGGTTGCCCGCGAACGGGGCGTCACCTATGTCGACGCTGCCGAGGTCTCTCGCGCGGGCGACGACGGCCTGCACCTCACCCGGGACTCGCACGGTCCGCTGGCGGACCTCCTCGCCGACGCGATCGGCGGCCTCATCGCAGGACGGTCGGAGATCGACAGGAGTATGGGACTGGCCGGCAGGTAGTCCGTCCTAGTCGAGTCTGGGTCGATAGCGGATCCATTCGGGGGTGATGCCGGGTTTGGGTGGGGGTTTGAATTCTGGTTGTCGGTCGTGGGGGTTGAGTCGTATCTGCCAGGGGGTGTGGTGGATGACGCGGTGATGGCGTCCGCACAAGAGGGCGAGGTTGTCCAGTGAGGTGTCGCCGCCGTCGGCCCAGTGGGTGAGGTGGTGGGCGTGGCACATGACTGGTGGTCGGGTGCAGGTGGGGAAGGTGCAGTGCCGGTCGCGGAGGATGAGGGCGGTCCATTGGGCGGGGGTGACCAGGCGTCGGAGGCGTCCGACGTCGAGGACCTCGCCGGTGCTGTTGAGGATGGCGGGGAGGAGCTCGGCGTCGCAGGCCAGCCGGCGCAGGGTGCCGGGTGGGAGGTCGGTGCCGTCGCCGGTGGTCCCCACCCCCTTCGCCCGGGTCTCGATCCCGTTCGCGTCGAGCTGCTGGAGGAGGGTGTGGTGGTCGAGGGTGATCAGGAGCCGGGCGGGGGTGCCGTGGGTCTGGGGTGGCAGGTCGGTGTCCAGGGCGTGCTGGGCCAGGGCGATGAGGGCGTCCCAGCAGCGGGCGCCGGCCTCCCGCGGATCCCGCCCCGGCGCGCAGGGTTGTCCCGCCGGGCAGGGTTGGCCGGTCTCCTCGTCCACCTCGTTGACCCGGTCCGTCGGTCGTCGGGTGGTTCGGGTCGGGTGAGGGGGAGGAGCGCGGCCTTGAGGAGGGCACCGTCCTCGGCGGTCCCGCGGCCGCGGATCCGGACCCCACCGGCCCGGTCCTCGCGATGGACAGGTGGCGGTCGAGGTGGGCGGCGCGTTCCTCCCGCTCCAACCCGGCCTGCAGCCTCCGGTCGACCGCGTCGGGGTCGACGACCTCGACCAGGTGCCGTCCGGCCCGGGCGAGCTCGGTGGCGTCGAGGTGGCCGGCCTGGCGGACCATCAGCTTCTCCCCGCGGCGGCGGGTCCAGTCCCCCGGCGGCAGCTCGGCGATCGACTGCACGATGAGGTCGGCCTGGGCCGGTGACACCGTCCCGGCCACCAGCGCCTCCCTGGTCCGGGCCAGCGGCCCGGTCAACGCCTTCGCTCGGATCACCCGCCGCTTCCCCTCGCCCTTGCGGAGCCCTCCTAGGTGGGTGAGCCAGTCGCCGGTCGACCCGTAGGCCAACCGGGTGGTGGCCAGGTCGCGGGCGTCGACCTCGGCCACCGCGGACGCCTCGACGGCGGCCAGCGCCGCGGTCAGCCGGGTCACCAGCCCCACGGTGTCGACCAGCTCGGCATCGGACCGTGCCGACCACAGCACATCCGTCGGCGTCGCGGACCATCTCCAACGCCGTCGGCCAGCGCCCGTGAGGGGCCGGTCCCGGGGACCGTGCTGGAGATCGACATACGGTTATCGAATCAGGCACCACCGACACCCGAACCGGTTATCAACAGGGTTATCCCACCATCCGAGATAATCCACAGGAAAAGAAATTCGGGGCCACTTATCGTCCACAGGAACCAGAAACCGCAACCCAAGCGAGCACCCCAAGCAAGCGGCGACCCAGCAAGCGACCTGCGGAGGTACCGCACCCCACCACCCACCGAAACCACACCCCGTCGTTCGTCACCCACCGCCCCCAGCGAGACGCCGTACCGACAACAAGCGACGCGACCAGCAGCCGGGGTCTCGACAGGCTCGACCAACGGACGGGGGTCTCGACAGGCTCGACCAACGGCAGGGGTCTCGACAGGCTCGACTCACGAACCGGGGTCTCGACAGGCTCGACCAGCGGAGATGGGCGGGTCTTCGCAGGCTCCTGGCATCATGCCGAGATGAGGATGCTGGTGACGTCCTTCCCGGGCAGGGGACATCTCAACCCGGTGCTCCCTCTCGCCCTGGCCGCCCGCGATGCCGGTCACGACGTCCGGGTGGCGTCCGGGGCCGACCAGCTCGCCCACATCGCCAGGTACGGGCTCGAGGCCGTCGAGATCGGGCCGGGTCTCGACGGGCTCATCGCGGCCGCACGGCGCGAACACGGCGACGCGTGGGGAGACCGGCTGTTCCCGCACGCCTGGCCACGCATGGCCGTGCCACGGCTGAGCTCGTTCGCCCGGACGTGGTCGCCCGACCTCGTGGTGAGCGAAGAAGAGGAGTACGCCGGGATCCTCGTCGCCGACCTGCTGGGGGTGCCCTCGGTCACCCACTCCTGGCCGTCACCCTGTCGTCCGTTGGTGGACCGACGACAGGCGCTCGCCGCACTTGCCCCGGTGTGGCGCGACCTCGCCGCGGGGCACGAGCCGCGGAACATCGGGCAGACCTATCTCGATGCCTGCCCGCCGCCCTTGCAGTCACCCGAGATCAGGGACATCGACGGCGTCATCCCGATCAGGCCCGTCTCGCTCCAGGAGTCGGTCGACAACGAGCCCCCGCCGTGGCTCGAGGCCCTCCCTCGCCCCGCGGTCTACCTCACGCTGGGCACGGTGCCGGTCTTCAGCACCCCAGGACGCCTCCGGGAGTGCATCGACGGCCTCGCCCCTCTGGTCGCGTCCCTCGTCGTCACGACCGGGCCGAACCCGGTGGACTCGCTCGGACGGCTACCGCAGCAGGTCCGTGCGGTCACCTACCTGACCCAGAGCGCCGTGCTCCCCCACGTCGACCTGGTCGTGTCCCACGGGGGTGCCGGGACGACCCTGGGCGCCATCGAGGCCGGCCTGCCCCACCTGCTGCTGCCGTTCGAGTCACAGAGCCAGGTCGGCTCGGCCGCGGCCTTGGAGCGCCTCGGCGCGGGCATCACACTCGCCCCCGACGACCGCAGCTCCGGACGCATCGCCGCCGCAGCACGGCAGCTGCTCGAGGATCCCCGTCACCGGGTCGCCAGCATGGCGGTTCGGGCATCGCTCGACGAGCTGCCCGACCCGAGCTCCGTCGTACGGCGGCTGGTCGAGGTCGCCGGGACGCGTCGGCGTGGAGGGCGCAACTAGACTCTCGTCGGCCCGCTCGGAGGCCGTCACCAGAGAGGTGTGTCGCCGCCAGATGTCAGCCAGCCAGGACGCTCCGCAGGGGTGGATCCGCAGGCTGAGCGGCCAGGTCTGGAAGCACAAGCGCGACGTCCAGATCTCCTTCGTCGCCGCCGTGCTCGGCAGCGCGGGCCAGGCCATGGTGCCCCTGATCGCGCGCACCATCGTCGACGACGTGATCGGCGACTCGTCCAAGCCGCTGTGGCCGTGGCTCGTCCTGCTCGTGCTCATCGCGCTCGCCGTCTTCGGGCTGGCGTACCTGCGTCGCTTCCACAACGGCCGGTCATCGCTGGCCGTCCAGTACGACCTCCGCAACCAGCTCCACGACCACCTGCTCACGCTCGACCAGCGCACCCTGTCCAACCTCTCGACCGGTCAGCTGGTCGCCCGCGCCAGCAGCGACACCACCCTGATCCTGGGTCTGCTCAACTTCCTGCCGCTGATGTTCGGCAACCTCCTGCTGATGCTGATGTCTCTGGCCATCATGTTCTGGCTGTCGCCGCTCCTGGCCTGCATCGGCCTGGTGATCGCGCCGGCACTCTTCGTGGTCTCCTACCGGCTCCGGATGAAGGTGTTCCCGGCCAGCTGGGACGGGCAGCAGCGCGAGGGCGAGGTCGCCGAGATCGTCGACGAGGACGTGGGCGGCGTCCGGGTGGTGAAGGCCTTCGGCCAGGAGGACCGAGAGCTCCACCGGATGGTCGCCGTGGTCCAGCGGCTCTACGGGAGCCGGATGCGCGCGACGCGTCTGCAGGCGCGCTACCAACCGCTGCTCGAGGCGATCCCGACGCTCGCCCAGGTCGCCGTCCTGGCCCTCGGCGGCTGGCTGGTGATGCAGGGTGAGATCACGCTCGGCACCTTCCTGGCGTTCTCGACCTACGTCACCCAGTTCGTCGCGCCCGCCCGCCAGCTCGCCGGGGTCCTGACCATCGGACAGCAGGCACGCGCCGGCGTGGAGCGGATCTTCCAGGTGCTCGACCTCGAGACGGCGATCGAGGACGAGCCCGATGCCGTCGAGCTGCCGGAGCTCACCGGCGAGATCGAGCTGCGCGACGTGCACTTCGGGTACGACGAGGCAGAGGTCCTGCGCGGGCTCGATCTCCACATCGCCGCGGGCGAGCGGGTCGCCCTCGTCGGCTCCTCGGGCAGCGGCAAGTCGACGGTCGTCGGTCTGGTCCAGCGGCTGCTGGACCCGGATCGCGGTCAGGTGCTGGTCGACGGGTACGACGTACGCGGCGTCACGCTGCACTCGCTCAGGAGCCAGATCGGCGCCGCCTTCGGGGAGAGCTTCCTCTTCTCCGACACGATCGCCGCCAACATCGCCTACGGCCGTCCCGGGGCGACCCGCGAGGAGGTCGAGGAGGCGGCCGGCGTCGCGTGCGCGGACGACTTCATCCGCGAGCTCCCGGACGGCTACGACACCCGGGTCGGCGAGCGTGGGCTGAGCCTCTCCGGTGGCCAGCGGCAGCGGATCGCACTGGCCCGCGCCGTGCTGATGGACCCGCGGGTGCTGCTGCTCGACGACGCCACGAGCGCGGTGGACTCCAGCACCGAGGAGACGATCTTCACCGGCCTGCGCCGCGTGCTCGCCGGGCGGACGTCGCTGATCGTCGCCCACCGCATGTCCACCCTCCACCTCGCAGACCGGGTGATCCTGCTGGCAGAGGGCCGGGTGGCCGACGACGGCACGCACGACGAGCTGATGGCGCGCAACGCGGCGTACCGCGAGCTGCTGACCGGCCTCGACGCCGACGCCGCCGCGGCTGTCGGCGACTCCATCGAGACGCTCACCGAGCTCGAGGTGACACCGGAGGCCTGGCAGACCGGGAGCCGGGCCGACGCCGTACGCGCAGCCGACGAGCGTCGGGCCTCGAAGGTCCCGCAGGCGGCGAGCCTCGGGCCCGGCATGCGCGGAAGCGGGTGGCAGCTGGCGCTCGCCCCGACCCCCGAGCTGCTGGCCCGGGTCGAGGCGCTCCCGCCCATCCGCGACGAGCTCGTCCTCGACGTCGAGAAGGAGTCCCGACCCGACCCCCACTTCTCGATGCGGGGTCTGGTGTCGGAGTTCCGCTGGCCGTTCGCGCTCGGGTTGCTGCTCGTCGTGCTCGACGCCGTCGCGGCGCTGCTCGGCCCGTGGTTGGTCCACACCGGCATCGACAACGGCGTCTCCGTCGACTCCGCGCAGGTCCTGTGGTTGACCTCCGCCGCCTTCCTCGTGGTCGTGGTCGTCGACTTCCTCGACCAGGTCGCCGAGACCTTCGTGACCGGCCGCACGAGTGAGCGCGTCATGGCCGGGCTGCGGATCCGGATCTGGGCCCAGCTGCAGCGGCTCTCGCTCGACTACTACGAGCGCGAGATGGCCGGTCGCATCATGACGCGGATGACGACCGACGTCGACCAGTTCGAGACGCTGATCGAGAACGGCCTGTTGGCCGCCCTGGTCTCGCTGGTCACCTTCGTCGGCGTGGGGGTGGCACTCCTGCTGCTCGACGTCGAGCTCGCGCTCTGGACCCTGCTGGTCGTGATCCCGCTCGTCGTCGCGACGGTCGTCTTCCGGCGGGTCACCAACCGCCTCTACGACGCGGTGCGCGAGTCGCTCGCGGTCGTCAACGCCGACTTCCAGGAGTCGTTGTCCGGCATCCGCGAGGCGCAGGCGTTCGCGCACGAGATCCCCACCGTCGACCGCTTCCATGCCCTCGGGCTGCGCTACTTCGAGGAGCGGCTGAAGGCGCAGCGCCTGATCGCGACGTACTTCCCGTTCGTGCTCTTCCTGTCCGCCATCGCCGACGTCATCGTGCTCGGCGTCGGAGCCCACCTGATCGAGCAGGGCGAGCTGACGTCGGGCGTGCTGATCGCGTTCATCCTCTACCTGACCATGTTCTTCTCGCCGATCCAGCAGCTCTCGCAGGTCTTCGACTCCTGGCAGCAGACCCGGGTCTCGGTCAACCGCATCTCCGAGCTCATGCAGCTCGAGACGCTGACGCCCGAGCCCGCGCATCCCGTGCCCCTGGGCGACGTACGCGGCGACCTTGCCCTCGTCGACGTGCACTTCCGCTACCCCTCGGCCGACGTCACGACGTCACAGGTGCGTGGGCCGGCCGACTCGGCCCTTCCCGAGGACGTCGTACGCCGGCGCCCGCCCGAGGCGATGCGAGGACTCGACCTGCACGTGGGCGCTCACGAGACGGTCGCGCTGGTCGGCGAGACCGGTGCCGGGAAGTCGACCGTGCTCAAGCTGCTGGCCCGCTTCTACGACCCCGACTCGGGCTCGGTGACGATCGACGGCCAGGACCTGCGCACCCTCGAGATCGACGACTTCCGCAGTCGGCTCGGCTACGTGCCCCAGGAGTCGTTCCTGTTCACCGGCACGATCCGCGGCAACATCGCCTACGGGCGGCCCGAGGCGACCGACGCCGAGGTCGAGGCAGCCGCGCGGGCGGTCGGTGCGCACGACTTCATCGCGTCGCTGCACGACGGCTACCACCATCCGGTCACCGAGCGCGGAGCCTCGCTGTCGTCGGGCCAGCGGCAGCTGATCGCGCTGGCCCGCGCCGAGCTGGTCGACCCGGTCGTGCTGCTCCTCGACGAGGCGACCGCCAACCTCGACCTGGCGACCGAGGCCAAGGTGTCGGCCGCGATGGCGGCCGTCGCCGGGCGGCGTACGACGATCCTCATCGCCCACCGCCTCCAGACCGCGCGTACCGCCGACCGGATCGTGGTCCTGGCCCAGGGGCAGGTGGTCGAGCAGGGCACCCACGACGAGCTCGTCGCACACGACGGGCGGTACGCCGCGATGTGGCGCGCGTTCGCACTCGTCTCCGCGTCCTGACCTGCCGGCCCGATCGGTACGACGGCCGGGGTCCGAGCGGACTAGTCACCGCCAACCGATCGGCGGCGTCACTCCGCGAGTCAAGGAGCGTTCCACTAGTGACGAGGAGGCCACACCATGTTCACCATCACCCCCCAGCTCCCCCCGCTCCCCCAGCGCAACGACCGCGTCCAGCACGAGGGCCACTGCCCCTGCGAGGACTGCCTGGGCAACCGGATCCGGCTCACCGCCGCCATGGCCGTCCCCGATCACCCGCTCGTGCCGCTGGGCGTCCGTCAGCGTCGCTACCGCGTCCGCCTCGCGACGGACGGCATGCAGCGCCGCATCTCCTGAGTCGTCACGCTCCGGTACGGACCGGCTCCGACGATGCGGGGCTGACCTCCTCGCCTCGCTAGGATCAGGGGTCAATCCCCGCCTGCGAAAGCGACGTCGTACCGCCATGCCTTCCACCCGTTCGGACCTCAGGAACGTCGCCATCGTCGCGCACGTCGACCACGGCAAGACCACGCTGGTCGACGCGATGCTCCACCAGGCCGGCGCCTTCACCGCGCACCAGGAGGAGGCCGGTGTCGCCGAGCGGATCATGGACTCCGGCGACCTGGAGCGTGAGAAGGGCATCACGATCCTCGCGAAGAACACCGCCGTCCACTACACCGGTGCGAGTGCCCCGCAGGGCATGACCATCAACATCATCGACACCCCGGGCCACGCCGACTTCGGCGGTGAGGTCGAGCGCGGGCTGTCGATGGTCGACGGCATCGTGCTGCTCGTCGACGCCAGCGAGGGCCCGCTACCCCAGACCCGCTTCGTGCTGCGCAAGGCGCTGAACGCCGACCTCCCGGTCGTGCTGGTCGTGAACAAGGTCGACCGCTCAGACGCCCGCATCGCCGAGGTCGTCGACGAGACCTACGAGCTCTTCCTCGACCTGCTCGACGAGCACCACAGCCAGGACGCGCTCGACTTCCCCGTCGTCTACGCATCCGCCAAGGCCGGCCGCGCGTCGCTGGAGCAGCCCGAGAACGGCGGCCTGCCCGACTCCCCCGACCTCGAGCCGCTGTTCCGGACGATCCTCGACACCATCCCCGCGCCCGAGTACGACGAGGGCGCGCCGCTGCAGGCCCACGTCACCAACCTCGACGCGTCGCCGTTCCTCGGTCGCCTCGCCCTCGTCCGCGTGCACCAGGGGCACCTGAAGAAGGGCCAGAACGTGGCCTGGATCAAGCGCGACGGCACGGTCAAGACGGTCAAGATCACCGAGCTGCTGATCACGGAGGGCCTGGAGCGCAAGCCCGGCGACCAGGCCGGACCGGGTGACATCTGCGCCGTCGCCGGGATCCCCGAGATCACCATCGGCGAGACCCTCGCCGACCCCGAGAACCCCGTCGCGCTGCCGCTGATCCACGTCGACGAGCCTGCGATCTCGATGACGATCGGCACCAACACGTCCCCGCTCGTCGGCCGCGAGAAGGGTTCGAAGGTCACCGCGCGGCTGGTCAAGGACCGCCTCGACGCCGAGCTGGTCGGCAACGTCTCGCTGCGCGTGCTGCCCACGGAGCGACCCGATGCCTGGGAGGTGCAGGGCCGCGGCGAGCTGGCCCTCGCGATCCTGGTCGAGCAGATGCGTCGCGAGGGCTATGAGCTGACCGTGGGCAAGCCCCAGGTGGTCACGCGCGAGATCGACGGCAAGGTGCACGAGCCGGTCGAGCGGCTCACCATCGACGCGCCCGAGGAGTACCTCGGCACGATCACCGAGCTGATGGCGACGCGCAAGGGTCGCATGGAGCAGATGACCAACCACGGCACCGGCTGGGTACGGATGGAGTTCCTCGTCCCGGCCCGCGGCCTGATCGGCTTCCGGACCGAGTTCCTCACCGAGACCCGGGGCACCGGCATCGCCCACCACGTCTTCGAGCGCTACGAGCCGTGGGCCGGCGAGATCCGCTCGCGGGCGTCCGGCTCGCTGGTCGCCGACCGCGCGGGTGCGGCGACGGCGTACGCCATGACGAACCTGCAGGAGCGCGGGATCATGTTCGTCGAGCCGACCACCGAGGTCTACGAGGGCATGATCATCGGCGAGAACTCCCGAGCCGACGACATGGACGTGAACATCACCAAGGAGAAGCAGCAGACCAACATCCGGTCCGCCACCTCCGACAACTTCGAGAAGCTCGTCCCGCCGCGGCGGCTGTCCCTCGAGCAGTGCCTGGAGTTCTGTCGCGAGGACGAGTGCGTCGAGGTGACGCCCCACAGCGTGCGCATCCGCAAGGTCGTGCTCGACCAGAACGAGCGCGCGAAGCTGGCCGCCCGCGCCCGCAAGGGAGCCCGCTGATCCCCCCTGGCCCGTCCTGGATCACCCCGCACGGGTGAGTCGCGCCTGGGGGCGCCCGCGACACACTGCGTGCAGGTGTGTCCTCCGGCTGGAAGGGGCGGTGCCATGCAGATCCCGGGCGTTGACTCCCTGTCGAGGGTCCCGGTCCCACGGATCGTGCGGGCGGCGGTCACCCCCGTCGTCCAGCGGTCGACGACGTACGCGCTGACGCTGGCGGTGATGCTCAACGACCTGCTCGACGACGTCATCGCCGAGGTCGTCCGCCGGGTCGACCTCGACGAGGCCGTCAGCCGCGTCGACTTCAACGCCGTCCTCGACCGTCTGGACATGACCCAGATCGTGCTGACCCGCGTGGATCTCGACGCCGTCGTCCGGCAGGTGCTCACGCGGGTCGACGAGGAGAGCGTGGCGGCGCTGGTGGAGAAGGTGGACGTCGACACGATCGCGCGCCGCCTCGACATCGAGACCGTCCTCGACCAGATGGACCTCACCGAGACCGTGCTGACGCGCGTCGACCTCGTCAAGGTCGTCGACGCCGTCCTCGACCAGATGGACCTGATCGCGCTGGCCAACGAGATCATCGAGGGGGTGGACCTGCCGGAGATCATCCGCGACTCGACCGGCTCCATGGCCTCCGAGACGGTCAAGGGGGTCCGGATGCAGGGCATCGGGGCCGACCAGGCGGTCGACCGCGCCATCGATCGTCTCCTCCTGCGCCGCGCCCGCACGGCCGGCCCCGGAGGCTCGTGACCCGAGATGGACGACGACGCACCCGATGACGCGGCCGCTGCCCGGATCTCCCCGGTCCCTCGCGAGGCGCGACCGTTCCAGGGGCAGCGCGCCGGCCTGGTGACGCGCTTGATCGCGGCCGTCCTCGACGCGTTCGTGGTCGGCGCCGTGCTGCTCGGGGGCTATCTGGGCCTGGTGGGGTTGCTGTTCCTGCTCAACCCGCGCTCGTTCACGTTCCCCGAGCTGGGCCTCGTCTTCAGCCTCGCCGCCTCGTTCGCCGTGGCAGTCGTCTACCTCACGGTGTTCTGGACCTTGAGCGGCCGGACGTACGGGTACCTCGTGATGGGGCTACGCCTGCTCGGGCACGGCGGCCGGCCGATCAGGTTCTTCGGGGCCGCCGTACGGGCCGTCTTCGTCGTCGCGGTGCCGATCGGCATCCTGTGGGTTCCTCTGAGCCGCAACAACAAGTCGCTCCAGGACCTGGCCCTCGGGACGCGGGTGGTCTACGACTGGCAGCCGCGCGCCGTACGGGTGAAACCGTCGGTGACGCCCGACCCCTCGTAACCTCCCCTGCTCCGAGTCGTTGAGCCGGACAACGACGGGGGGCGGGACTTCCACTCCTGTCGTCGTCAACGACACTAGGAGTGTCCTCGTGAATCTCCCCCAGGCGTTCCGATCTCGGACCGCAGCCGTGGTGACTGGTGCAGCAGCGCTCGTGCTCGCCGCCACCGGCGGTGGCGCGGTCGCCGCAGGCATGGTCACCTCGCACGACATCCAGGACGGCACCATCCGGGCCGTCGACATCTCCGACGGCGCGGCCACCCACCGGGTGATCCGGGACGGTGCCGTAGGGTCCAGCGATCTCGGCCACGGCCTGGCCGCTCAGCTGGCGCGGACCAAGCAGGTGACTGGGCTCGCCAAGCGGTTCCGCGCGACGAACGCCTCCGTGGCCATGACCCCCGACGGTGTCGCGTTCGGCCCGTACGCCGACGGCGGCAACGCCGGCGGCTCGATCAGGTTCACCGGCCTGAACGGCATGAAGCTCAGCGACGTCGAGAACCTCGTGTACGACATGCGCTACACCGCGACGGGTGACTCCGGCGGCGTGGGCGTGCCCTACCTGCGGATCTTCCTCGACAACGACAACCACGACGCGATCTTCTCGCCGAACACGCAGTCGCCCGACCCGGACGTCGCGGAGGGCCCCTTCCACCAGTGGGTCGCCACCAGCGGTTCGTGGCGCTACGACGACGACGGCGGCAACGGCCCCGACGAGTCGTTCAAGCAGCTCGTGACCGACCACGGCAACGACACCATCTCGGGTGTCTACATCAGCACCGGCTTCAGCAACGGGCAGAACCTCGCGTCGCTGCTCCGCTGGATGCAGGTCAACGGGGTCACGTACAACTTCGGCGGCTGACCCTCACGCAGTAGAGACGGCAGTAGAGACGGCGGCGCACGTGTCGGGTGCGCCGCCGTCGTACGTCGTGGCGCGGCTACTGGTGCACGTGGTCCTGCCAGTCGGCGGGTACGGCGCCGGCCGGGCCGGGCGTGGGCTGGTCCGGCGGGTGGCTCCGCGGGCCGGCCAGCTCCGGCCCCGCGAACCCCTCCTCGTGCTCGAAGTCCCAGAACCACTCCTCGCCGGGCTCGAAGCTGGCGATCACCGGGTGACCGGTCTCCCGCCAGTGGGCGGTGGCGTGCTGGCTCGGCGACGAGTCGCAGCAGCCGACGTGGCCGCACGCCGTACAGCGCCTCAGGTGCACCCACCACCCGTCGGCAGCGAGACACTCCACGCAGCCGGTGCCGGACGGTGGGACGTTCGGGTCGATGGCCTCAGTCGTCACCCCACCACCCTGACACCTCTCCCTCCCCCACGAAACCCGCCCCTGCCCGGGTAGTCCCCGACGTTCCGGTTGTGGAAACAGCCGAAATGGCGGCCAGAACGTCGGGGACCATCGATTCGTACGGCGCGGTGAGGGCCGAGGGTGGCGGTCAGCCGGCCCGGAGCCGCAGCTTCAGGAACCGCTCCCGCTGCCGGTCGTCGAGCGCTCGGCGCTGCTCGACGGTGAACGTCGGGACCCACCACGGCGGCAGCTCGACCGTCCATGCCCGATCGGCGACAGGCATACGCGCGGCCCGGGCGTAGGCCTGGCGGAGGCGCAGGACGAATCCGTCGGGCCGGGCCAAGTCCGCCGACAGCATCGTCACGTACTCCAGACCCAGCGCCCGGAACAGCCCTTCGCGTCGTACGTCGCGTGCCCGCTGCGCGCCCTCGAGGTGCAGCGCGGAGTCGTACTCGCCGACCAGCCCCACGGCCGGGTCGAACAGGTCGGGGGTCCCGACGTGTCGGCCGTCGAGGTCGAAGACCGGGCGGTTGCACATCGGCTTGGGCAGGCCCGCGTCGCACCAGATCACCCGCATCGAGACCTCGGCCGGGGACCACGCGTTCTCCTCCATGTCGTCCACACCGTCCCTCATCTGCCCGATGCCGACCCAGCCGGGATTCGCGGACGCGATCGCTCGCGCCTCCGTCTGGCTCACGAGGTCGGAGTACGCAGCCATGTCCGCCGCGACCAGCGCAGCCGCACGCCCACGCGCGTGACGCATCTCGAAGAACAGCGAGCGTGCCGGGTGGGTGACCACGAGGCCGGCGTACGCCGTGAGCTCGGTCGGGTCGAGTCGCTCCTCGCTCACGGCGATGCCGCGCGTCGATCGGATCGTGCTGTCGGCCGTCACCAGATCGACACGGCGCTGACTCCTACCTCCGTCAGCCTGCCCGTCGAACCACACGCCACCCATCCACCGGAGGCCGGCCCATCCCGTCACCCCGCCGTACGACGGGAGTCGCGCCGCCGCGTCCACGATGCGCTGCTCCACCGAGGTGGGAGCGTCGGAGGGGATGTAGAGGCCGCGGCCGCTGCGGCGCCAACGCGCCCCCCGTGCCGCGGCGCGGGTCGGACCGGTCAGGCCGGCCGGGTCCACGGTGACGGGCCACGCCAGCTGGGAGGGCAGGCCGACAGGCCGCTCGCCCGGACAGTGCTGACCCATCCCTCGATGGTGCCGACATCGCGCGATCTGCGTCGGACCTCATCCACAGCCAGGGGGTGGGGATAGTCCCCGACGTTCTGGTCGTGAGAACTGGCGAAACTGCAGCCACAACGTCGGGGACTATCCGCCAGAAGGCCGCGACACGAACCAGCGGGCGAGGAGGGTGCTCTCGTCCTCGAGCAGGGAGTGGAGCTCCAGGGGTACGTCGAGCGGTGCGCCCTCGGCGATCCGGGCGTGCGAGCCACCGACCAGCGTCGGCGCCACCGTGCTGCAGAGCTCGTCGACCAGACCCGCGGCGAGGAGGTCGGCGGCGAGGTGCGGTCCGCCCTCGCACAGCAGGCTCCGGAAGCCGAGCGCCTCCAGAGCCTCCCGGAGCGCGACCGGATCGGGCGCGTCCTCGCCGAGCACGAGCACCCGGTCGCCCAGCACCGACTGAGCCCGCTCCAGACCCGGCGCCTGCGAGCCCGTCGCCAGGTAGAGCCGGCCGGTGTCGCCCTCGAGCAGGGTGGGAGGCAGCTCGCCCGAGCGCGTGACCACGACCAGCGGCTTGACGTTGGGTCGGTACCCCTCGGCCCGCACCGTGCCCGCCCCCACGACCACCGCGTCGGCGAGGTCGCGCAGCAGCCGGAAGACGCGCTGGTCGGCCTCGTTGTTGATGCTGCCACTGGTGCCGTCACCACCCTCCGCCGCGCCGTCGACGGTCGAGACGAAGTTCAGACGCAGCCACGGCAGCCGGGGCGGGGCGTACGCCGTACGCAGTGCGTCGTCGTCGAGGTCTGCCATCCGTCCGAAGGTGGTCACGTCGTCATCCTGCCCGGCGACACGACGGCCCGGTACGCCGGTGGGGCGCCCTAGACTTCCCGCGATGATCTCGCTCGACGACCTCGCCGCCCTGCGGGACACCTATCGCAGCGACCTCGACGCGCCCGTCACGCCGGTGCAGGTGGGCACGCTCGTGATCGGCGACGACGCGCCCACGCTGATGGGGACCGTCAACCTGTCCCGCGGCTCGACCTACCGTGAGAGCGTCGCGGTCTCGCCCGCGTCCGCGATCCGCAAGGGCCGGGTCCAGGTCGCCCAGGGTGCCCATGTCGTCGACGTCGGTGCCGAGTCGAGCACGGCCGGCGCCGAGCGCATCGACGCGGCCGACCAGATCGCGGCGCTCGTCCCCGTCGTCGAGGCACTCGCCGACGAGACCGTGGTGTCCGTGGAGACCTACGAGCCGGCCGTCGTCCGCGCCGGCCTCGCCGCCGGCGCCCGGATCCTCAACATGACCGGTCGCGAGCACGAGGACGAGATGTTCACCCTCGCGGCTGAGCACGACGCCGCGGTCGTGCTCTGCTTCGTGGGGCTCACCAACGTTCGCGACCTCGCGACGGTCCCGCTCGACGACGACCCGCTCCCGCGCCTGCTCGACCACTTCGGGACCCGGCTCGAGCGCGCGCGCACCCTCGGCGTCGACCGGGTCCTGCTCGATCCCGGCATGGGCTTCTACTACGCCAACCTCACCGACCCCGCGATCCGCGTCCGCCACCAGACACGCGTCCTGGCGCAGTCCTTCCGGCTGCGGCCGCTCGGCGTACCGGTGTGCAACGCACTCCCCCACGCCTTCGACCTCTTCGAGGACGAGTTCCGCAAGGCCGAGGGCTTCTTCGCCGTCGTGGCGAGCCTCGGTGGGACACAGCTCTTCCGCACGCACGAGGTGGCCCACGTGCGCGCCGTGCTCACGGCGATGGGGAGTCTCGAGGTCTGACTAGCCCAGGTGCCCGCGCACCGAGACGTGGCCCGACAGCAGGTTGCGCGCAATCGTGCGCCGCTGGATCTCGTCGGTCCCCTCGTAGATCCGCAGGAGGCGCAGCTCGCGATACCACCGCTCCACGGGCAGCTCGCGCGTGTAGCCCATGCCGCCGTGGATCTGCAGCACCCGGTCGACGATCTGGTTGGCCTGCACGCCGCCGTAGAGCTTGGCCATCGACTGCGACTGGCGTGAGTCGATGCCGTTGTCCACCTGCCAGGCCGCGGTGAGCACCAGCCACCGCAGCGCCTCGATCTCGACCGCGGAGTCGGCGATCATCCACTGGATGGCCTGCCGGTTGGCGATCGGCTCCCCGAACGTGACGCGGTTCTTGGCCTGTTCCATCGCCATCTCGACGAGCCGCTCGCAGGCACCGAGGGCGCGCGCAGGGAGCATGAAGCGTCCCTTGCCGATCCACTTCATCGCCAGTGCGAACCCGCGGCCCTCCTCGCCGAGGATCGCGGAGTGCGGCACTCGCACGTCCTGGAACGACAACGATGCCGGGCCCCACTCGCCCATGGTCGGGATGGGTGCGGAGGTCCAGCCGGCCTCGCGGTCGACGAGGAAGCAGGTGACGCCGCCGTCGGCGCCCTTCTCCTTGTCGGTGACCGCGAAGACCATCGTGAAGTCGGCGATGTCACCGCCGGTGATGAAGGTCTTCTCACCGTTGATGACCCACTCGTCCCCGTCCCGCACGGCGGAGGTGCGGATGTTGCGGGCGTCCGAGCCCGCCCCGGGCTCGGTGATCGCGAAGCAGCTGTAGCGCTCGCCGCTGATCGTCGGCTCGAGGTAGCGCTTCTTCTGCTCGTCGTTGGCGTGGAAGAGGATGTTGTCGGCATCGCCGCCGAACTTGAACTGCACGAAGGTGCGCCCGAGCTCGATCTCGATCAGGGCCGCCATCAGGGAGCTCAGCCCCATGCCGCCGTACTCCTCGGGCGTGAGCACGCCGAAGAAGCCCGACTGCTTGGCCTTCTCCTGCAGCCCGCGCAGCTCGTCGAGGGAGAAGCCGCGCTCGCCGTTGCGCTCGCGCTCGAGCACCTGTGGCTCCAGCGGCATGAGCTCCTTGGTGACGAACGTACGCACCCAGTCGCGGATCTCGCGCTCTTCGTCGGTGAGGGTCAGGTCCATGACCGCGACAGTACCCACGCCCGCGAGCGGCGCCGCCGACCGGTCAGCGGAGATACGTGCGTACGGCGTCAGCCAGTCCGCGCGCGTACGTCGCCCGGCCCTTGGCCGAGGTCATCCGCTTGGCGTCGGCCGCGTTGCGCATGTTGCCGAGCTCGACCATCACCGTGGGGATGTCGGAGAGGTTGAGGGTGCCGAGGTCGGAGCGGAAGTCGAGTCCGTCGCCGCCCGCGATGTAGTTCGCCGCCGACAACCCGACCCCGCGCAGGGCTGCCCGGGTGTCGAGCGCCAACCTGCGCGAAGGCTTGAAGATGTCGTGGGTCCAGGGCCGGCGGTCGGTCGGGGCGATCACGTGGAAGCCGTGCGCCCCTGCCGCATAGGAGCCGTCGCCGTGGATGCTGATCTTGAGGTCGGCGGGGAGCGCGTTGCCGGCCCGTCCCCGGACGTCGACACAAGGACCCCAGCGGCGCTCGCTGTTGGAGTGGCGGGTCAGCACGACGGTGGCGCCCAGTGCCTCGAGCCGTCTCTTCAGCACCTGCGACACCTGCCAGGTGAACGTCGCCTCGGGATAGCCGGCGTTGGTCGAGGTGCCCGTGGTGTTGCACGGCTTCTTGAACCCGCCGGCCGGCACCATCGTGTCGATCTGGGCCAGGTAGCGGTGGTTGCCGAGCTGGTGGCCCGGGTCGATCACCACGGTGCGTCCGCTGAGCGGGCCGGACGCTCCCATCTCGTCGGACGGCGCCGTGACGCGGAAGTCGTGCGTGGCCGAGGCCGGCGTCGCCAGGCTCACCGACGCAGTGATGACCGCGGCGGCCAGCGAGACGACGTAGGGGCGCGTCACTCGTAGCCCAGGACTTGCTGGCGGCGCTCGCCCCACGCCAGGGCCGAGGCGATGGCCTCGTCGATCGACAGCTCGGTGTGCCAGTCGAGGAGCTCGGCCGCTCGGTCCACGTTGGCGAAGGCGCCGACAGCGTCACCTGGGCGCGGTGGGGCCTCCGTGATCGGCACGTCGTGCCCGATGACCCGCTCGAACGCCGCCACCAGCTCGCGGACCGTGACACCGTCACCGCGGCCGACGTTGATCACGACGCTCGGGCCGCCGGCCTCGGCCAGCACCTGGTCGAAGCGCTCGACGGCGCGCACGTGGGCCTTGGCGAGGTCCCACACGTGGATGTAGTCGCGGATCCCGGTGCCGTCGCGGGTGGGGTGGTCGGTGCCGGTGATCGTGAAGGAGTCCTTCTGCCCCCGTGCGGCCATCACGAGCTGGCCCAGGACGTGAGACGGCTCCTTGGCATACACCCCGGACTCGAGGTCGGGGTCGGCCCCGATCGGGTTGAAGTAGCGCAGGATCACCGCGCGCAGGTCGGTCGCGACGGCCATGTCCTCGAGCACCTGCTCGATCATCAGCTTGGTCCGCGCGTACGGCGAGCTGGTCGCCAGCGGGTCGTCCTCGGTGACCTCGAAGTCGTCCTTGATCGCGTAGAGCGACGCGGAGGACGAGAAGAGCACCCGCGGCTTGCCCAGCGTCACCAGCTGGTCGAACAGCTCCAACGACTTCGCGACGTTGTCGCGGTAGTACTCGTACGGCTTCTCCACGGACTCGGGTACGACGATCCTCGCGGCCATGTGGATCGTGGCGTCGAGGTCGGGGTGCTCGTCGACGATCCTCCGGAGCAGGTCGCGGTCGGCGATGTCGCCCTCGTAGAAGATCCGGTCGCGCACGAACGCGAGCGGTCCGGTGAGCAGGGAGTCGAGGATGACCGGCACATGACCGGCGTCCTCCAGGGCCTTCGCCGTCGTCGACCCGATGTAGCCGGCGCCTCCCGTGACCAAGATCTTCATCCCAGCAGCGTAGCGAGGACGGAGAGGCCGGCGTGCCGGCACTCTCCGCCGCAGCAAGCCTCGAAGCGCGCTTGCGCACGAGGGGACACAGGCCCGAGGACCGAGATCTGGGCATGAGAGACTCCGCCCCATACCGAGCGCACTCATCACCGGGATCACCGGACAGGACGGGCTGTACCTCGCCCAGGCCTTGCTGGCCAAGGGGTACGACGTGCACGGACTCGTCCGCGGCCAGCACAACCCCAAGCTCGAGCTGGTCCGCTCGCTGATCCCCGACGTCACGCTCCACAACGGCGACCTCACCGACCTCTCGAGCCTGATCCGGGCCCTGCGTGCCAGTGACCCGCAGGAGGTCTACAACCTCGGGGCGGTCTCCAACGTCGCGTACTCCTGGGCCAACGTCAGCCACACGACCGACGTCACGGCCAAGGGCACGCTGACGATCCTGGAGGCGATCCGGCTCCATACCGAGGACGACCTCGGTGCGATCCGCTTCTACCAGGCCTCGAGCTCGGAGATGTTCGGCAAGGTCCGCGAGGTGCCGCAGACCGAGCGCACCCAGTTCTGGCCGCGGTCGCCGTACGGCGTGAGCAAGGTCTTCGGGCACTACATGACGATCAACTACCGCGAGTCCTACGGCATGCACGCCTCGTGCGGCATCCTCTTCAACCACGAGTCCCCGCTGCGCGGCGTCGACTTCGTGACCCGCAAGATCAGTCGAGGCGTGGCCCGGATCTCGCAGGGGCTGCAGGACGAGCTCGTCCTCGGCAACCTCGAGGCCGAGCGCGACTGGGGCTACGCCGGCGACTACGTCGAGGCCATGTGGCTCATGCTCCAGCAGCCCCAGGCGGACGACTACGTGATCGCCACGGGCGAGACCCACTCCATCCGCGACTTCCTCGACGCGGCGTTCGCCCACGTCGGGGTCGACGACTGGAGCCGCTACGTGCGACAGGACCCCCGGCTGATGCGGCCGGCCGACATCGACCAGGTGGTCGGCGACGCCACCAAGGCCCGCACCGTGCTCGGCTGGGCTCCGAAGGTCAGCTTCCACGAGCTCGTCGAGATGATGGTCGACGCCGACCTGCGGGACCCCCAGGGCGGCTGAGGTGAAGATCCCCGATCCGTGAACAGTGGGGGGTAGCCGCCTCTAGACTCGACTCCGCAGCCAGGGGCGGAACGCGTGGGGTGTTCCGGGGGCTGCTCTCTTGGGGGAAAGTTCACGGTGTCACGCATGGGGATCGCGCCTGAGCGCGCGCTTGTGACGAGCGCGCCCTCGCTACACAAGAGCAGCCGCGCGCTGCACGCTCTTCCGATCACGGCCCTCGTGGCCGACCTCGTCGTGCTCACCGTCACCGTCGTCCTGGCCGCCTATGGCCGCAACCACATGCTGGTCTTCGGCTCGGGCACCGTCACCGAGTCCGCTGCGCTGATCGCACTCCCGCTCGTGCTCTGCTGGGTCGGCGTCATCGCCCTGCGCGGCGGTTACGACCAGGGCGTCTTCGGCGCCGGCGCCGACGAGTACAAGGCCGTCGTCAGCTCCAGCCTCCTCACTGCGGCGGCACTCGGCATCGGTTGCTACCTCGTGCAGTTCCAGCTGTCGCGCGGGTTCTTCCTCTTCGCCTTCCTGATCGGCCCGCCGCTGCTCGCGGTGAGCCGCTTCGTGCTCCGCCGCTGGCTGCACCGCGCCCGCCGTCTGGGTGCCCTCGGGCAGCGCACCGTGATGGTCGGCAGCTCCGAGCACGTCGACGCCGTCGCTGCCGTGTTCGCCCGCGAGCCCTGGCTCGGCTACCACGTCGCCGGTGCACTCACGCCGGTGGGCGACGCGACCATCGAGACTCTCGGCGGCGTCCCGGTGCTCGGCCGGGTCGAGGAGGCCGCCGCCCTGATCCGTGCGTACGACGCCGAGGTCGTCTTCGTCGTCGGCGGCGCGTTCAGCGACCCGACCGCGATGCGCGAGCTGGTCTGGGACCTCGAGGCCGACAACGTGCAGGTGATCATGGCCCCGGGCGTGACCGACGTGTCCAGCGAGCGCATCCGCGTCCGCCCGGTCGGAGGGCTGCCGCTGCTCCATCTCGACCGCCCCCGCTCCCAGGACGCGCTGCGCTGGGCCAAGCGCACCTTCGACATCGTCGGCTCGGCCACGCTGCTGTTCCTCGCGGCTCCGGTCATGCTCTGGACCGCCTGGAAGATCAAGACGTACGACGGTGGGCCGGTGCTCTTCAAGCAGACGCGGGTCGGTCGCGACGGCAGCTACTTCACGTGCCTGAAGTTCCGCAGCATGGTCAACGATGCCGAGTCGATCCTGCCCGACCTCCACCAGGCCGCCGGCTACGAGGAGGGCCTGTTCAAGCTGCAGGCCGACCCGCGCATCACCAAGCCCGGCCAGTGGATCCGGCGCTACTCCCTCGACGAGCTCCCGCAGCTGCTCAACGTGCTGCGGGGCGACATGAGCCTCGTCGGCCCGCGCCCGCCCCTACCTGTCGAGGTCGACCGCTACACGCTGACCCAGTCGCGTCGCCTGCGTGTCCGCCCCGGCCTGACCGGCCTGTGGCAGGTCTCCGGCCGCTCCGACCTCTCGTGGAGCGAGTCGATCCGTCTCGACCTCTACTACGTCGACAACTGGTCGATGATCCAGGACATCGTGATCCTGACCCGCACCGTCGGCGCGGTACTCGGCTCGCGGGGCGCCTACTGAGCCGTGCGCGAGGCACGAGCGCACGGCGTGGCAGTCAGGCGGGTTGAGCGAGCGACGCGACTGAGGAACGAAGTCGCGCGAGCGAGTCGAAACTCGGTGCCGGTGCCCGGGGCCTCGGCCGAGGTCTCGACAGGCTCGACCCACGGAAGGGCTCGACCACCGACGGCGCGGCGGTCGCTCAGCGCTCCTCGAGCAGGGCCTGCAGGTAGGCGCCGTACCCGCTCTTGGTGAGCGCGTCAGCCCGGCGTGCCAGCCCGGCGTCGTCGAGGAACCCCATCCGCCAGGCGACCTCCTCCGGACAGCCGATCTTCAGCCCCTGGCGCTCCTCGATCGCCTGCACGAAGTTGCCCGCGGCGATCAACGACGTGACCGTGCCGGTGTCGAGCCAGGCCGTGCCGCGCTGCATCACCTCGACGTAGAGGCGGCCCTGTTCGAGGTAGATCCGGTTGAGGTCGGTGATCTCGAGCTCCCCGCGGGCGGACGGCCGGAGCGACCGCGCGAGCTCGACGACGTCCGTGTCGTAGAAGTAGAGCCCCGGCACGGCGAAGTGGCTGCGCGGCTGCTCCGGCTTCTCCTCCAGGGAGGTCGCGCGCCCTTCGTGGTCGAACGAGACCACGCCGTACGACGAGGGGTCGGCCACCCGGTAGCCGAAGATCGCCGCGCCGTCGACGTGGGCGAAGCGACGGAGCTTCTCGCCGAGCCCCGGCCCGTAGAAGATGTTGTCGCCCAGCACCAGCGCGACCGGCTCGCCGCCGATGTGGTCCTCGCCGATCAGGAACGCCTGGGCGAGGCCGTCGGGCGAGGGCTGAACGGCGTAGGTGATCTCCACGCCGAAGTCCGAGCCGTCGCCCAGGAGCCGCTGGAACGCCTCCTGCTCGTGGGGCGTCGTGATCACCAGGACCTCACGGATCCCCGCCAGCATGAGGGTGGTGAGGGGGTAGTAGATCATCGGCTTGTCGTACACCGGCACCAGCTGCTTGCTCACGGCCATCGTGATCGGATGCAACCGCGACCCCGTACCACCGGCCAAGATGATCCCCCGCATGCGCGACATCCTAGGGAGACGACCTGGGCATTCGTGCCTGGCCACACCGTCGTTGCTCATAGGATCTGGCGCATGGAACGCCTGCTCGTGACCGGTGGAGCCGGATTCATCGGCTCCAACTTCGTGCGCCACGTCGTGGAGCACACCGACGCCCGGGTCACGGTGCTCGACAAGCTGACCTACGCCGCGAGCCCCGAGTCGCTCGCCGACCTCCCGTCCGACCGCGTCGAGCTGGTGGTGGCCGACATCGCGGACGCCGCCACGGTCGAGCCGCTGGTCGCCGCCCACGACACCGTGGTGCACCTGGCGGCCGAGTCCCACAACGACAACTCCCTCGACGACCCCGCGCCGTTCGTGCGGACGAACCTGGTGGGCACGTTCGTGCTGCTCGAGGCGGCCCGCAAGGTCGACGCCCGCTTCCACCACGTCTCGACCGACGAGGTGTACGGCGACCTCTCGCTCGACGACCCGAAGCGCTTCACCGAGGACACGCCATACCGCCCGAGCAGCCCCTACTCCGCCACCAAGGCCGGCTCCGACCACCTCGTGCGCGCCTGGGTCCGCAGCTTCGGGCTGCGCGCCACGCTGTCCAACTGCTCCAACAACTACGGCCCCTGGCAGCACGTCGAGAAGTTCATCCCCCGGCAGATCACCGAGCTGCTGGAGGGCCGCCGACCACGCGTCTACGGCAACGGTCAGCAGGTGCGCGACTGGATCCATGCCGACGACCACAGCTCGGCCCTGCTGACCATCCTCGAGCGCGGCCGGATCGGCGAGACCTACCTGGTCGGCGCGGACGGCGAGCGGACCAACCTCGAGGTCGTGCGCCTGCTGCTGCGCCTGATGGGCCACCCGGAGGACGACTACGAGCACGTCGCCGACCGGGCCGGACACGACGTCCGCTACGCCATCGAGTCGGGCAAGCTCCGGCAGGAGCTCGACTGGCGGCCCCGGTTCGAGGACTTCGAGCAGGGCCTGGCCGACACCGTCGACTGGTACACCGCCCACCGCGACTGGTGGGGTCCGCACAAGCACGCCACCGAGGCGGCCTACGCCGCGAAGGGTCAGTGATGGGCGTCCTCACCATCGAGCACACCCCCATCCCCGGTCTGCTCGTGCTGCGGCTCGACGTGCGCGCCGACGACCGCGGCTGGTTCGCCGAGACGTGGCAGCGCGCCAAGATGACCGAGCTCGGCCTGCCCGACTTCGGGCCGGTCCAGGCCAACATCGCCCACAACGCCTCGCGGGGCACCACCCGGGGGCTGCACGCCGAGCCGTGGGACAAGCTGGTCACCGTCGCCTCCGGACGCGCGTACGCCGCGTGGGTCGACCTGCGGGCGGGCGAGACATTCGGGACGACGCACGCCGTCGAGCTCGAGCCCGGCATGTCCGTGTTCGTGCCACGGGGTGTCGGCAACGGCTACCAGACCCTGCTTCCCGACACGGCGTACACCTACCTCGTCAACGACCACTGGCGCCCGGACGCGTCCTACGTCGCGGTCGACCTCGCCGACCCTGCGCTGGGCATCGACTGGCCCATCCCACCCGAGGAGCGCGTGGTCTCCGACAAGGACCTGTCGGCTCCCGCTCTCGCGGACGTCGACGGTGTCACCGTGCGCCGGCCCCTCGTGCTCGGCTCCGCCGGCCAGGTCGGGCGGGCACTGCAGTCTGTCTTCCCCAGCTCGGTCGGCGTCGACCTGCCCGAGCTCGACCTCACCGACGACGCACAGCTCGACCGCTGGCCCTGGGCCGACCACGACGTCGTACTCAACGCCGCGGCCTACACCGCGGTCGACCTCGCGGAGACGCCCGACGGGCGGCGGGCCGCGTGGGCCCTCAACGCGGGGATCCCGGCGTCCCTGGCCAGGCTCGCGGTCAGGCACGGTTTCACGCTGGTGCACTACTCGACCGACTACGTCTTCGACGGGACCCGCGACGAGCACGACGAGGAGGAGCCGCTGTCGCCGCTCGGTGTCTACGCCCAGGCGAAGGCCGCCGGCGACCTGGCCCTCCGAGCGGTGCCCCGGCACTACCTCCTGCGCACCTCGTGGGTGGTCGGCGACGGCGCCAACTTCGTGCGCACCATGGCCCGGCTGGCGGACGAGGGCGCGTCACCCTCGGTGGTCTCGGACCAGATCGGTCGACTGACCTTCGCCGACGAGCTCGCCCGGGCCACGCACCACCTGATCGAGCAGGGTGCGCCGTACGGCACCTACCACGTCACCAACGGTGGTCCACCGATGTCGTGGGCGGAGGTGGCGCGCGAGGTCTTCGCCCTGCGCGGGCGCGACCCGGACGACGTGCGTCCGGTCAGCACCGAGGAGTACACCGCCGGGAGGACGATCGCTCCGCGGCCGGCGAGCGGGGTGCTGTCGATGCGGCGGATCGAGGCGACCGGGTTCGAGCCGAGAGACGCGGTCGAGGCGCTGCGCGACTACGCGTCGAGTCTCCCGTAGTCGTCGTCGAGGCGGACGATGTCGTCCTCCCCCAGATAGGGACCGCGCTGGATCTCGATCACGACCAGGTGCTCGTCGTGCTCGTTGCAGATGCGGTGCGCCGCCCCCACAGGCACGTCCAACGCTCCGCCCACGGGGACGACGTGCTCCTCGCCGTCGAGCAGGCACGTGGCGGTGCCGCGCACCACCGTCCAGTGCTCCGACCGCTGGGCATGGGTCTGCAAGGACAGGCGGTGATGCGGACGCACCTCGATGCGCTTGACCTTGAAGCCGAGTCCCTCATCGAGAACGTGCCACGACCCCCATGGCCGGTCTTCGGAATCCATGGGCCTACCTTCTCACGAGCGCAGTGCCCACGAGGCGGGGGCACGAGCGTGCACCGCGTTGACGGTTCCCCGGCACAGGAGGACAGTGGATCTCTGGCGTAAAGGGGGCTTGCGATGCCATGGAACCTGGCCGGTAGCTATGTCGAGACCTGCTCCTGCGAGCTGATGTGTCCGTGCAACCTCTCCTTCGACCACGGGGCCACCTATGACTTCTGTCGGGTGACCCTGGTGTTCAACATCCGTGAGGGGACCGTCGAGGGCACGGACATCGCCGGCTGCAAGGTCGCCCTGGTGGCCGACACCCCGAAGGTCATGACCGAGGGCAACTGGCGGGTCGGCGTGTTCGTCGACGACGGGGCGTCGGACGCACAGTTCGACCAGCTCGTCCAGGTCTTCAGCGGTCAGCTGGGCGGACCCATGGCGGGCCTCGCCCCTCTGATCGGCGAGATGCTGGGGGTCGAGCGGGTCGCGATCGACGTGGTGGACGACGGGCTACGACACAGCGTCCGGATCGGTGACTCCGTCGACTTCGAGATCGAGGACATCGTGCCGTTCGGCGTGGAGACCGGTCAGCCGGTGAAGTTCTCCGGCATGTTCCACCCCGCGGGTTCGGACCTGACGATGGCCGAGGCGAAGCGGTCGCGGATCAGCGCGTTCGGCATCGAGTACGAGGGGAAGACCGGCCTCTCGACGTCGGACTTCTCGTGGTCCGCCTGAGCGCATGACCGGCACGCAGCCGGCGCCACCGACTGCCGGCACCGGGCTGCGTCCCGCCTTCGCGGCGACCCGTGCGCAGCTGGGTCTGGTCGCCGTCCTCTTCCTGCTGGCCGGCGTCGGCTGGTGGTGGACCGCGGGACAGATGCGGGGGATGGACAACGGCCCCTGGACGGGCCTCGGGACGTTCGGCTGGTTCCTCGGCGTCTGGGTCGTCATGATGGCCGCGATGATGTTCCCGTCGGTGGCCCCGACGGTGGCGCTCTACTCACGGATGAGCAGGCAGTCGCGGCTGGTGCCCGCGGTGTTCACGGCCGGGTACCTCGTCACCTGGGCGGCGGCGGGCGTCATCGCCTTCGCGGTCGGTGCGGTCGCGACGCGTGTGGCGGGCGGCGACCTCGCGTGGGACGAGGGTGGCCGGGTTCTCGCGGGCACGACCCTGCTCGTGGCGGCCGTCTACGAGCTCACTCCGCTCAAGAACGCGTGCCTGGGCAGGTGCCGGAGCCCGCTCGGGGCACTTCTCGGCTCCTGGCGCGACGGGTGGTCGGGCGCGCTCCGGATGGGAGCGAAGAACGGCGCCTGGTGTGTCGGGTGCTGCTGGGCACTCATGGCCTCGCTCTTCGCCCTGGGTGTGATGAGCGTGACGTGGATGGCGCTCGTCGCCGGGCTCATCGCCATGGAGAAGGTCCTGCCGTGGAGGAGACCCGCGACGTACGGGACGGCGCTCGTGCTGTGCGTGCTCGGGCTGCTCGTGCTCGTCGCACCCGACGTCGTACCGTCCCTGACCGTCCCGGGACAGGGCCAGATGCCGGCCATGACCCCGATGGGTTCCTGACGCCCCCCGAGAACGCACCAGGCCCCGGGAGCACATACCTCCCGGGGCCCAGTGGGTGATGCACTCAGACGTCGAGGTCAGTCGCCGATCTTCTCGGCGGCGTCGATGACCGCCTTGGTGGCGCTGGACGCGGTCTTCTTCGCCGTGGTGGTCGTGGCCTTGGCGCTGCTCTTCGCGGGGCTCTTGCGGGCCTTGGCCGTGGTCTTCTTGGCCGCCTTCGTGGCCTGCGTCTTGGTCGTCTTGGCCTTGGTCACCGTGGTCTTCGCGGCAGCCTCGGTGTCCTGGGTGGACTGCTGGCGGCGGATGCGGCCGACCAGCGACTCGCCGCGCTTGACCAGGTCGGCGTAGGTGTCTCCAGCGGTGGCGACCTGCTCGTCGAGGAGCTTCTGCAGGCGCGTCGGCAGGGTCTGCACCTCGGACTGGAGCTCGGCGACACGCTGCTCGATCACGCGGCGGCGGGCCTGGGCGTCCTTGTTGAGGCTGTCGATCGTGTCCGCGACCGCCTTGCCGGCGCGGTCACGCAGCACCTCGGGCTTGGTCTCGGAGACGCTCTTCTGCACCCCGTCGAGACGCTTCTGCACGTCGGCCACGTAGTCGCGCACGGCCTCGACGACGAGGTCGGTCACGCCGACGCCGGCGTAGAGCGGACGGGCCGCGACGGGCGGGATCTGGGTGGGGAGGTCGAACGTGGCCTTGGCCATGGTGGTGCTCCTTCGGTGGTGGGTTGCCCGGCGGTGCCGGGATCGATCAGGAGGCGTCGGTCTCGCCGTTGAGGGCGAGGAAGGACGCGTACACGTCGAGCAGGGTCTGCTTCTGCCTCTCGGTCAGGGCCTGGTCGCTGAGGACCGCGAGCTCGACCGAGCCGCCGATCCCCTCGTCGGGGGCGACGATCCCGGCCCGGATGTAGAGCTGCTCCGCCGAGATCCGTAGCGCCTTGGCCAGCTGCTGGAGGACCTCCGCCGAGGGGCGACGCAGTCCGCGCTCGATCTGGCTCAGGTAGGGGTTGGACACTCCGGCCTGCTCGGCGAGCTGCCGCAGCGAGAGGCGGGCCGACACCCGCTGCTCGCGCAGGTAGTCACCCAGCGTCTCGACCGTCTTGCCGACCTTGCCCTTCGCCATGCGTCCATCCTGCTAGCAGCAGCTAGCAACAGCAAGTCGAGACACGGTGAGAGCAGTCACAGTGGCGGAGAACTCCCCTGAAACTCAGGGTTTCCGCAGCGTTCACCGCGCTGTCTCCTGCTAGCACGACCGTCGCCGCCGGCCGCTTCGTCGTGGCTGCCACGGCTGACAAGCGACGGGAGACGGTCAGTAGCAGGCCCGGATCTCACCCACGGGGACGCCTCCGCCGAGCAGCTCGACGAGCCCGGTCCGTCGGACGGCGTCGGCGTCGACGCCCGGGTCGTCGAGGACGCCGCTGCGCCTGAGGGCCTCCGCCATCAGCACGGGTCGGACGCGCGGAGCACCGTCGTCGGCCTTGAGCGCGAACGCGCGGCCGTCAGCCAGGGCGACGGCGTAGCAGCACTCGGCGCCGGCCTTGCCGATGGCACCGGGGATCGCGGTGAGCAGGGCCCGCTCGTCACGCGTCGTCCCCGAGACGTACGCCGGGTGGGAGCGGATCGCCTCCGCGATGCGGGCAGCCGCATGGTCGTCGGCCCCTGCCGCGTCCACACCCCTGGCCAACCGCCCGAACGCCCGAGCCAGGCCCACCAGCGACGTCGAGAGCAGCGGTGCCCCGCATCCGTCGACCGCGGTCACCGCCACCGGTTCGCCCGTGATCTCCGCGAAGGCTGCCGCGATGCCCCGCTGCACGGGATGGTCGGGGTCGAGGTAGCTGCTGGTCGGCCAGCCGTTGAAGGCACAGGTCGCGAGCATGGCGGCGTGCTTGCCCGAGCAGTTCATCAGCACGGGTGCCTTCGAGCCGCCCTGGCGGATCACCTGCTCGCGGGCCGCGTCGTCGAGCGGGTAGTCCGGGGGTGTCTGCAGGTCCGCCTCGGTCAGGCCCACGGCCGTGAGGAGCCGGCGTACGCCCTCGACGTGGAACGGCTCGCCCGAGTGCGAGGCGCAGGCCAGCGCGAGGAGGTCGGGCGGGAGGTCGAGACCGGCCCGCAGCATCCCCAGGGCCTGGAGCGGCTTGTTGCAGGAGCGCGGCAGGATCTGGTCGGTGACCTCGCCGACCGACCAGGCCACGGTGCCGTCGGCGTCGAGTGCGACCACGGATCCGTAGTGGTGTCCCTCGACGAACCCGTTGCGCACGATCTCCGCTACCGGGACGACGGGGCTCCTCGTGGCAGGCATCGGGCCAGGGTAGCGACGCTGGCAGGATGGCCCCGTGCCGACGCCCCAACACTGCCCGACCCCACGGGAGCTCGCCGACCTCGAGCTGCTCACCGGCGGTGCCCTGGCCCCGATCGCCGGGTTCAACGAGCCGGACTCGCCGGTCACCCTCGACCTGCCGGCCGAGCTCGCCGGGCAGGAGGTCGAGCTGGTCGACCCCGAGGGGCTGCCGCTCGCACGGCTCGCCCCCGACGGCACGATCGAGGCGCTCACCCACGCCCAGCACGGGCCCTTCCGGCGCCTCCACCTGTCGCCCGCCCAGGTCCGCGAGGCCCACGCCGGCGCCACGTTCGTCCCGGTCGTCGACGCACTCACAGAGGACGAGGTCGAGCGCCTGCGAGGCCTCGGCACACCGGTGGTGCTGCTGGCGCTCACCGGTCCCGGCACGCCCGAGCTCTCCCCGGTCGCGCTGCTGCGTGCCTCCCTGGCTGCCGCTGGTCGGCTCCCGGAGGCCGCCGTGGTCGCCGTACCGCTCGCCTCCCACGGAGACGCCGACGTCGACCACGACCTCGGAGTCCACGTGGTCGCGGCCTATGCCGGGCCCGACCCGGTCCTCGCCCTCGGTGACGGCGACGGCGACTACCCCGACGACATCGCCGCCATCGTCCACGCCGACCGCCCCGGACCGGCCGATCAGGGGCTGGTGGTCTTCTTCACCGGCCTGTCCGGCAGCGGGAAGTCCACGGTCGCCCAGGCGGTCATCGACGCGCTGCTGGAGCGCGGCGAGCGCACCGTCACGAGCCTGGACGGAGACGTCGTACGCCGGAACCTGTCCGCCGGCCTGACCTTCAGCCGCGAGGACCGCGAGACCAACATCCGCCGGATCGGCTGGGTGGCGGCCGAGATCTCGCGCCACGGGGGCGTGGCGGTGTGCAGCCCGATCGCACCCTTCGATGCGACGCGGAAGGACGTCCGCGCGATGACCGGCGCCGCGGGCGGGGCGTTCTTCCTGGTGCACGTGGCCACGCCGCTCGAGGAGTGCGAGCGGCGTGACCGCAAGGGCCTCTACGCCAAGGCCCGCCGCGGCGAGATCCCCGACTTCACCGGCATCTCGTCGCCCTACGAGGAGCCGCAGGACGCCGACGTCCGCCTCGACACCACGGGCCGCTCGATCGACGACTGCCGCGACGAGGTGCTCGCCGCGCTCGCCGCCGCCGGCTTCGTCTCACCCTCGGCCCCGGAGGCAGGTCCGTCGGCCGACGCCACCTCCTCGGTCGACAGCCCCTCGTCGGTCGAGGAGAGGCGAGACCGTCCCCTCCGCGTGCTCTTCGTCTGTACGGCGAACATCTGCCGCTCGCCCTACCTCGAGCTCCGGGCGCGTCAGCTGTTCGGACCCGATGCCGGCGTCGAGGTCAGCAGCGCGGGCACCCACGGCTTCGACGCGTCACCGGTCAGCGACACGATGGAGGCGGAGTTCGCCCGGTGGGGCACCGAGGTCGACGGCTTCCGCAGCCGCGCCGCCACGGGCGAGATGATCGACGAGGCGGACGTCGTCCTCACCGCCGAGGCCGCCCACCGCACCCGCCTGCTCGAGGAGCGGCCCGGGGCCTTCCGCAAGATCTTCACGCTCGGGCAGTTCGTCGAGAGCGCCCGGGCGGCCGACCCCTCGCTCCACGGGCGCGCCCTCCTCGACGCCCTGGAGAGCAGGCGGGTCCCCGCCTCGCCCGACCAGGACATCGCCGACCCCTACCGGCGTGGCCCCGAGGCCGCTCGCCGGGCCGCCGTGACCATGGAGCAGCTGCTCGAGGTGGTCGTCGAAAAGCTGAGCGACGGCAGGCCAGCCTGATTGGTGGATCTCGCGTGAATCGGTAGATTCAAGCGTCTTGCCCACCCTTCTGTGAAGGATCGCGCCCATGGGTGACTGGCTCACGTCTGACTTCTTCTCGATCATCGTCGCCGCGTTCTTCGTCGGCACGATCGTCGGGCTGACCGGTATGGGCGGCGGTGCCCTGATGACCCCGGCGCTCATCTTCCTCGGCGTCGGTGGTGCCTCGACGGTGGTGACCGCCGACCTCACCGCCGCCGCGATCTACAAGTCGGGCGGCGCGATCACCCATGCCAGGGAGGGCCAGCCGAACTGGGTCCTGGCCAAGTGGCTGATCATCGGCTCGGTCCCGTTCGCCCTCGCCGGCCCCTTCCTCCTGCACCGGGCCGTGGGCGACGAGGGCGACCTCGACACCGTGCTCAAGGAGTGCATCGGCTTCGCCCTGCTGTTCGCCGCTGCGACGTATGCCCTGCGCCTGGTGATCAACCTCCACCGGGTGCGGGGCGGCGGCCCCCAGGCCGACCCCGACCCCCGCATCCGCCCGCTGCCGACGATCGCGATCGGCGCCATGGGTGGCCTGCTCGTCGGGATCACCAGCGTCGGCTCGGGCTCGGTGATCATGATCTCGCTCGTCATGCTCTACCCCGGCCTGTCCGCGCTGCGGCTGGTCGGTACGGACCTCGTGCAGGCGGTGCCGCTGGTGATCGCGGCCGCGATCTCCAACATCGCCCTCAACGGCCTCGACTGGCACATCCTGGTCCCGCTCGTGATCGGCTCCCTGCCGGGCAGCGTCCTGGGCAGCCGGATCGCTCCTCGCGTACCCCAGTCCTACATCCGTCGCGGCATCGTGATCGTGCTCACCATGTCCGGGCTCGCCCTGCTCGACAAGGCCGGATGGGCGCCCCTCGGCGCGGGCGAGGACGACACCCATCCGGTCTTCATCGCCCTGGTCGGCGTCGGGATGATCGTGGTGCTGCCGCTGGTCTGGGGCCTGATCCGACGCACGCAGGGCATGCCGATGTTCGGCTCGCCCACGGTCGCCGAGCTCGAGGGTGAGACGCCTCCGCGCGCGACGCCGTCAGCCGTCGGCGCCGCCGACCGGCCCGGCGACGACCAGCCCCAGGCCCCGTAGCCGCTGCACGAAGTCCCGCACGTCGGGGGCCACCACGTCCGCCGGCACGTCGTAGGCGTGTGCGAGATCGGTCACGATCTGCGCCTCGCTCCGCTCACCGTCGACGCGGAGCCAGATCTGGGCAGCCGATCCCTCGAAGACGTACGGCGGGAGGGCCAGGTGGTCGAGATCGACCACCACCACACGCTCCGGCGACTCGACGTACGCCGTGCTGGTGGCGCGGCGCCAGACCGTCGCTCCGGACGACTCCGACGACGCGGACCCGGGCTCGGGTCCGGGAGCCCCGGGCTGGGCGTCGGTCACCTGCCGAGTTTAGGGCTCCGGCCCGCGGCGGATAGCATGATCGCTGCTGTCCCGAGGAGAGGCCCCCACATTCGATGAGCGCACCACCGACGCATGCCGACTACCAGCTGAGCCAGCTCGACCAGCTCGAGGCCGAGTCGATCCACATCTTCCGTGAGGTCGCCGCCGAGTTCGAGAAGCCGGTGCTGATGTTCTCGGGCGGCAAGGACTCCATCGTGATGCTCCGGCTGGCCGAGAAGGCGTTCTACCCGGCCAAGATCCCCTTCCCGCTGCTCCAGGTCGACACCGGCCTGGACTTCGAGGAGGTCCTCGAGACCCGCGACAACTGGGTCAACCGGCTCGGGGCCCGCCTGGTGGTGGCCAGCGTCACCGAGGCGATCGCCAGCGGCATCGTCGTCGACGACGGCAAGACCAGCCGTAACCGGATGCAGACCGCCACCCTCCTGCACGCCATCGAGGAGAACGGCTTCACCGCGGCCTTCGGCGGCGGCCGTCGCGACGAGGAGAAGGCCCGCGCCAAGGAGCGCGTGTACTCCCACCGCGACGACTTCGGCCAGTGGGACCCGAAGATGCAGCGCCCGGAGCTGTGGAGCCTCTACAACGGCCGGATCCACGGCGGCGAGCACATGCGGATCTTCCCGCTGTCCAACTGGACCGAGCTCGACATCTGGCACTACCTGGGCCAGGAGGGCGTCGAGATCCCCTCGATCTACTACTCCCACCAGCGCCGGGTCTTCAACCGTGACGGGATGTGGCTCACCGAGAGCGAGCACAACCCGTGCCGACCGGGCGAGGAGGTCGTCGAGAAGACGGTGCGGTTCCGCACCGTCGGCGACCTGACCCTCACCGGCGCCGTGGAGTCCGACGCGGACACCATCCCGAAGATCATCGAGGAGGTCGCCATCGCGCGCGTCACCGAGCGCGGTGCGACCCGAGGCGACGACCGGTTCTCCGAGGCCGCCATGGAGGACCGGAAAAAGGAAGGCTACTTCTGATGGATCTGCTCCGATTCGCCACCGCCGGCTCGGTCGACGACGGGAAGTCCACCCTGATCGGTCGGCTGCTCCTCGACTCGAAGTCGATCTTCGAGGACCAGCTGGAGGCCGTCGAGGCCACCAGCCACTCGCGCGGCTACGACTACACCGACCTGGCTCTGCTGACCGATGGTCTGCGCTCCGAGCGTGAGCAGGGCATCACGATCGACGTCGCCTACCGCTACTTCGCCACGCCGGCCCGCAAGTTCATCATCGCCGACACCCCGGGCCACATCCAGTACACCCGCAACATGGTCACCGGTGCCTCGACCGCCGACCTCGGGCTCGTCCTCGTCGATGCCCGCCAGGGCCTCACCGAGCAGAGCCGCCGGCACGCCGTGCTGCTGTCGCTGCTGCGGGTGCCCCACCTGGTGCTCGCGATCAACAAGATGGACCTCGTCGACTGGTCGGAGGAGATCTACGACCGCATCCACGACGAGTTCACACAGTTCGCGACCAAGCTGTCGATCCCCGACCTGGTCGTGGTCCCGATCTCGGCGCTCAAGGGCGACAACGTCGTCACGCGCTCGGAGAACACGCCCTGGTACCACGGGCCGACCCTCATGCACCACCTCGAGCACGTCCACGTCGCCTCCGACCGCGACCTGGTCGACACCCGCTTCCCGGTGCAGTACGTCGTACGGCCGAAGTCCGACGAGTTCCACGACTACCGCGGGTACGCCGGTCAGGTCGCGGGCGGCATCCTGAAGCCCGGCGACGAGGTCGTCGTGCTGCCCAGTGGCATGACCTCCACGATCCAGGGCATCGACCTCTTCGACCGCGAGATCGAGGAGGCGTTCCCGCCGATGTCGGTGACCGTCCGGCTCGACGACGACGTCGACGTCAGCCGCGGCGACATGATCGCCCGGGTGAAGAACGCGCCCAAGCCGAGCCAGGACATCGACGCGATGATCTGCTGGATGACCAACGAGCCGCTGCGCCCGCGCCAGAAGCTCGCCATCAAGCACACCACGCGGATGGGCCGGGCGATGGTCAAGGAGATCCAGTACCGCCTCGACGTCAACACGCTCCACCGTGACCAGGAGACCAAGGAGCTCGGCCTCAACGAGATCGGTCGCGTCCAGCTGCGCACCACCGTGCCGCTGCTCTGCGACCCCTACTCGAAGAACCGCACCACGGGCTCGTTCATCCTCATCGACGAGGCCACCGGTGTCACCGTCGGCGCCGGGATGATCAACTCCGGCTCCTGACTCGCTCGTTGAGTTGGCCCTCCGGGCTCGTTGAATTGGCCCTCGGGGCTCGTTGAATTGGCCCTCCGGGTTCAGAATCGCGCACCTTGGGCCACGTGAGCGAGCCCGGAGGGCCAACTCAACAGATCAGCCAACCTCGCGGAGGTGGTCGGCGTGCGAGCGGTACCAGGCGACGGTGTCGGCCAGGCCGTCGGCGAGGGAGGTCTGGGCGGTCCAGCCCAGGGCCTGCAGCTTGCCGACGTCGAGCAGCTTGCGGGGCGTCCCGTCGGGCTTGGTGGTGTCCCAGACCGTCCGACCGTCGTAGCCGACGGCCTCGGCCACCAACCCCGCGATCTCGGCGATCGTGGCGTCCTTGCCCGTGCCGACGTTGACCTGTCCCGGGGCGTCGTAGTGCTCGAGCAGGTGGAGGCAGGCGTCGGCGAGGTCGTCGACGTGGAGGAACTCACGGCGGGGTGAGCCGCTGCCCCAGTTCGTGACGCTGGGCGCCCGGGTCGCGCGGGCCTCGTCGTACCGCCGGATGAGTGCGGGCAGCACGTGGCTGCCGGTCGGGGAGAAGTTGTCGCCCGGCCCGTAGAGGTTGGTCGGCATCGCCGAGATCCACGGCAGCCCGAACTCGCGCCGGACGGCCTGCACGCCGAGGATGCCCGCGATCTTGGCGATCGCGTAGGCGTCGTTGGTCGCCTCGAGGGGCCCGGTCAGCAGGGAGTCCTCGCGGATCGGCTGCGGGGCGAGCCGCGGGTAGATGCAGGACGAGCCCAGGAAGAGCAGCCTTTCGACCCGTTGCTCGAGGGCGGCGTCCATGACGTTGGTCTGGATCCGCAGGTTGTCGGAGAGGAACTCCACCGGATAGGTGTCGTTCGCCAGGATGCCCCCCACCTTGGCGGCCGCGAGGACCACGTAGCGGGGCCGGATCTCGGCCAGGTAGTCGAAGACGGTGTCGCGGTCGCGCAGGTCGACCTCGGACGACGCGCGCCCGCGGAGGTCGGTGAAGCCCGCCGCCTCCAAGCGACGCCAGACGGCAGAGCCGACCATGCCGCGATGGCCGGCGACGTACGTCGTCGCGTCGCGGTCGAGCGGGCCGGGCTGGAAGTCGGTCATGGGGTCGCCGGCCAGCCGCTCAGGGCCGGACGGTCGATCCACGGCCGTCCCTCGTGCGCCAGCGCGTCGACGTCGGCGTCGACCATGATCCGGGCGAGCTGCGTGGCGTCGACCGTCGGCTTCCAGCCGAGCACGCGCTCGGCCTTGCCGGCGTCGCCGCACAGCGCGTCGACCTCGGACGGGCGGAGGTAGCGGTCGTCGAAGCGCACGTGCTCCTCCCAGTCGAGACCGGCGTGGGTGAACGCCGCCGCCATGAAGTCGCGGACGGAGATCGAGGTGCCGGTGGCGAGCACGAAGTCGTCTGGCTCGTCGGCCTGGAGCATCCGCCACATGCCCTCGACGTACTCGGGCGCGTAGCCCCAGTCGCGCTCGGCGTCGAGGTTGCCCATGTAGACGTGGTCGTCGAGGCCGGCCTTGATCCGTGCGACCGCGCGGGTGATCTTGCGGGTCACGAACGTCTCGCCGCGACGGGGCGACTCGTGGTTGAACAGGATGCCGTTCACCGCGAACAGACCGTAGGCCTCGCGGTAGTTCTTGGTCGCCCAGTAGGCATAGACCTTGGCCACGCCGTACGGCGAGCGCGGGTGGAAGGCGGTCGACTCGTCCTGCGGCGGCGGTGCGGCGCCGAACATCTCCGAGCTCGACGCCTGGTAGTAGCGACACTGCACGCCGGACATCCGCACGGCCTCGAGCAGGCGCATCGCGCCGAGGGCCGTGCTGTTGCCGGTGTGCTCCGGCTCGTCGAACGAGACGCGGACGTGCGACTGCGCGCCGAGGTTGTAGACCTCGTCGGGGTCGATCTCGCGCATCAGGGTGACCAGGCGAGCGCCGTCCGTGAGGTCGCCGTAGTGGAGGTAGAGACGCGCGTCCTCCTCGTGCGGGTCGCGGTAGAGGTGGTCGATCCGACCGGTGTTGAACAGGGACGCGCGCCGGATCAGCCCATGGACCTCGTAGCCCTTGCCCAGCAAGAGCTCGGCCAGGTACGAGCCGTCCTGGCCGGTGACGCCCGTGATCAGTGCTCGAGGCACAGCAGTCTCCAAACAGTGGGAGGGAGGACGTCGGCCATTCTCCACGAACCACCGGGTGACCATGGTCATTTCGGGGGATGCGCATGGTCATTGTGTGCGTCCGGGCATGGTCGTCCTGGGTCGGTGACAATGGCCGCTTCGCACCGACCTCCTTGGCCATTCCACGTACAGGAGGGGCCACCGGATGACACCGTCTTCCCGTGACCGACACCTTCGAGCCGACGCTGGCGCTGAGCGCCCCGAGCCTCGCTGAGTTCCGTACCTACTCCGTGTGTCGGATCCCGATCGCCGACCTCGACACCGCCACGGCCGCGGCCCACATCGTGCGCGCCGCTGCGTCGCGCACCAGCTTCGAGGTCCACCTGTGCAACGCCTTCACGCTCTCCCTGGTCGACCGCGACCCCCTGCTCGTGGACGCGCTGCTCGCCAGCCACATGAACCTCGCGGACGGTACGCCGGTCGCCTGGCTCGGACGTTCGCAGGGTGAGCCCGGCCCGGTCCGTGGACCCGGCCTCGTCGGCGCCGTCGCCGCCCTCGGCCTCGGTGTCGCGCACCACTACCTGTGGGGCGGCAAGGACGGCGTGGCCGACGGGATGGCCGAGGGCCTGCGCGAGCACGTGCCCGGCGTCTCGATCGTCGGCACCGAGACCCCGCCGTTCGCCCCGCTCAGCGACGAGGACCTCTTCGACCTCGCCGTCCGGGTCCGTGCGTCCGGTGCCAACATCTTGTGGGTGGGGCTGGGCACGCCGAACCAGGACTACGTCGTACGCCGGCTCGCCGGGCTGCTCGAGATGCCGATCGTCCCGGTGGGCGCGGCCTTCGACTTCTGGTCGGGCGCGGTGTCCGAGGCTCCGGCGTTCCTGCACGGCTCGGGGCTCGAGTGGATCTACCGTCTGTCTCGTGAGCCTCGTCGGCTATGGCGCCGCTACCTGATCGGCAACCCGCGCTTCGTGATGTCGGCGCTTCGGCACCGCACCACCTGAGCATGCGGGTCCTGGTCGCCCACAACTTCTACCGCTCCAGCGCCCCCAGCGGCGAGAACCAGCTGGTCAAGGCCGAGGTCGCCCTCCTGCGCACCGGCGGCATCGAGGCCGTGGAGATGTTCGAGGACTCCGACTCGATCCCCGGCGGCCTGCGCGGCGTCGTCCGCGCCGCGCCCGGCCCGATCTACTCGCCGTCCGGCGTACGACGCTTCAAGCGGCTGCTCGACAGCGTGCAGCCCGACCTGGTCCATCTCCACCAGGTCACGCCGTTGATCTCACCGGCCGTCGTGCGCGTGGCCGGCACCTACGGCGTGCCGGTGGTGCAGACGGTCCACAACTACCGGCACGGCTGCGCCAACGGGCTCCACCTGCGCGACGGTCGGGTCTGCACCGACTGCGTGGGCACCAGGCTCGGGCTGCCGGCCGTGGAGCACGGCTGCTACCGCGACTCCCGGCTCCAGACCGTGCCGGTGACGATCGGCATGATCAGGCATCGTCGGACCTGGCGGGACGGCGTGGCGCGCTACCTGGCGCTCACGCCCTTCATGCGCGACATGCTCATCTCCTCCGGCCTGCCGGCCGAGCGGATCACGGTGCGTCCGACCTGGGTCCCCGACCCGGGCTCCGCCGGCGAGCCGGGCCGCGATGTCCTCTACGTCGGGCGGCTCGACGAGGCGAAGGGCATCGATCGCCTCCTCGACGCCTGGGCACTGGCGCGCCGCGGCGGCCTGCACCCCCACCAGCGTCTCGTCATCGCCGGTGACGGTCCCCTCCGCACCCTGGTCTCCGACGCGCTCGACGTCGACCCGATGATCACCTGGCTCGGTCAGGTGCCTCCGGACCGGGTCGCTCGGGCCATGGCCGACGCGGCGTACGTCGTCGTCCCCTCGCGCGTCTTCGAGGGCTATCCCCTGGCCGTGGCCGAGGCCTTCGGCCGCGGGCGCGCCGTCCTGACGGTCTCGGGGGGCAGCGTGGGGTCGATCATCGACGACGAGACCGGCTGGGTCGTGGACCCGAGCGCCGAGGGACTGGCCCAGGCTCTCGCCTCGATCACCGCGGACGACGCCCGCTCGCGCGGCGCCGCCGCCCGCACGTCGTACCAGCAGCACAACACGCCGGCGGCCGGCCTGGCCTCATTGCTCGCCGTCTACGAGGCCGTGTCGGGCCTCGGTGGGGAAGGTAGGCAGACCGTAGGGTCGGACCATGGGTGACGGGTCGGCGGTGCCGACGAGGTCGATCGTCGTGATCTGCACCCGCAATCGCCCTGAGGAGCTCGAGAAGGCCCTGGCCGACGTACGAGCCGTCGCTCCTTCGCTCGAGGTCCTCGTAGCGGACTCGAGCGAACCCGAGCAGAAGGTCCACGTGAGACGCGTGGTTGTGGACACCACGTCATGCTCGCTGCTGGACTGCGCGCCGGGCCTTGCTCGTCAGCGCAACCAGGCCCTCGACTGGATCCGTGATCAGCGTGCGGACATCCAGGTCGTCCATTTCATCGATGACGATACTGAGCCCGCGTCCGACTACTTCGCAGCGGTCGAGCGAGCATTCTCAGCGGACCCCCGGCTCGGCGGAGTGGGTGGGGTGGTCGTGAACCAGCCGTTCCCGCGTTTTCAGATCGCCAAGTACGCCTTCGCCCTCTACTCGCCGCGGCCGGGCATCGTGCTCCGCTCAGGCCGCAGCACCATCGGCCACTACGAGGGCCACGAGGCCGTGCACGCTCAGTGGCTGCCTGGTTGCGCCATGAGCTACCGGCTCGAGGCCATCGGTGCCATCAGGTTCGACGACCGGCTCGAGGGTTACAGCCTCGGCGAGGACCTCTACTTCAGCTACGCGCTCAGTCGAACCCATCGCCTCACCATCTCCAAGGACGCGCGCGTGGTGCACCACTTGAGTCCGATCAACCGGCACTCAGCGGAGCGCATCTCGCGGGAGCGGATCGAGCTGCTCCATCGATTCGTCCGCGAGAACCGGGATCGTGGCCTTCGGCTCTCGGCGTTCTGGTGGAGCGTGGTGGGCGAAGCGTTGTTGCACTTCGCCCATGCGATCGGGGCGCGCGACGCCGAGGCCCTTGCCCGTGCACGCGGAGTGGCGATCGGCGGCGTGCACGCGCTGCGGCATCCCCTCCCCTCCGGGCACGAAGCACCATGAGCAGGCTCCGAACGCTCACGCAGCGATCGGACTCCAACCTGCGCGAGGTCGCCCGGGGAGGATTGATCAACACCGCCGGAGCAACGGTCGGTGCTGTCGCGACCTTTGCGTTGCTCATGCTCGTGGTCCGGGGCGCCGGCGTCGATCGTGGCGGCCTCTACTTCCAGTCCCTCGCCCTCGTCTCGGGTGCCTCGATCCTGTGCAGCCTCGGCGGTGCCATGGCAGTCACTCGCTCGATAGCGCAGGTGCGCCGAGGCCACGAGGCAGATGTCTCGGCAGCCGTCTGGTCGGTCGTCGTGCCGGTCACTCTGTTCTCCCTGGCCGTCACTGCGATCGGGTACATCAGCTCCGGTGCCCTCGCCCGTCGGCTGACGGACGCACCCCATCAGACGGCGCTCCACGAGCTCTTGGCCACGATGATGCTGGCAGTTCCGTTCGTCGTCCTGACCCGCGTCTTCACGGCGATCTCCCGAGCTGTCGACGAGCCAACACCGGGCGCTCTGTACGACTTCGGTGGCCAACCCGTGCTGAGGGTGCTGGCGGTGGTCGTGGTGCTGGGAGTGAACGGTGGTGATCGGGCGTTGGGTTGGAGCATCACCGGGCCCGCCGTCCTGTGTGCGATCCTCTCAACAGCGCATGCCTTCGGATCGCTCCGGCGTGCCCGGATGCGGTGTTCGAAGTCTCCGGTGTGGAACCGGTCGAGCGCACGAGACTTCTTCGCCTTCGGACTGCCGCGCGGCCTCGAAGAGGTCGTCCAGGCCTCCAGCATCTGGCTGCTGACCCTCATGGTCGGGTCGATGGCAGGTCCCGCCCAGGCAGCGACCTATGCCGCGCTCACCAGACTCACGATGGGGACCGGCATGGTGCTCCAGTCCGTGACCACCGGGATGCTTCCTCGCCTCTCTGCTGCGTTCGTGCGCCACGAGCACGATGAAGTCCAGCACCTGTTCCACACGACCACCCGTTGGTTGGTCGTGCTGTCCCTTCCGATGTGCGTGCTCCTCTTCGTCTACCCAGGCGCCCTGCTCACATTGGCCAGTCCCGACCTGCCCGGCGGCATCGTCGGACTGCAGATCCTTGCCGTCGGCGCCCTCGCGAACGTGGCCACCGGAGCCGTGGGTGGTGTGGTGCTCATGGCCGGCCGAAGTGCGGTGAACCTCGCCGTGGCGGTCGTCTGTGTCATCGTGATGGTCGTGTCCGCGCTCGTCCTGGTGCCCAGGTACGGCGCTTCTGGTGCAGCGACTGCGTGGGCGTTGGCGATCGTGCTCCAGAATGCTCTGTTCTATCTCTACGCGCGCCTGAAGCTCGACCTCTCGCCCTGGTCTCGAGCCATGGTTCGACCGGTGGCGACCTCCGCTTTGCTGTCGTGTCTTCCTCCCCTGGCTGTCGCCGTCCTCGCAGGCGACGAGGTGTGGTCCCTCGTGGTGGCAAGCGTGGTGTCGTGCATTGGTCTGGCGGTCTTCATGTGGTCCACGAGGCCCACCTCGGCCGCCACCGCGCAGGGCTGAACTGCTGCTGCGCGGGGTGCCGTCCGTTCGGGCCTCAGCACGGGCAGCCTGAGCCGTCCTGTCGATCAGGACGGCGCGGGGGTAGTCCGGGGAAGCTGCTGGACCGTCTGTGGTTCCGCAGCCGGTGTCTCCGCGAGGGAAGCTCCCACCAGCACACCCAGGGGAACCATCACGAACGCGTAGACCATGACGTTGTCCGTGAACGCCGTCCCCGCCACGCCCAGGAGCGCCAGAAAAGCCGCCCCATGGATGGGACGACCGGATTTCCGTCCCAGCTTCCACGTCCTGACCATCAAGGTCACGAACCCGAGAACGAAGACCACGAGCCCCACCACACCGAAATCGTGTAGAAACCGCAGGTAGTCGTTGTGCGGATGGGACACCGTCACGAAGTGGTCGAGGACCGCCCTGTCGGCGGAACCGGGCCCACCACCGAACCACCAATGATGTCGTGCATCCTGGATGGTGAACGACCACAAGTCTGCGCGGCCGGAGACGTTGAAGCGGGTACCGCCGTAGCTGAACGCCTGGTCGCCGCCCTCGAACCGGTCGCGGAGAGGAGCGAACCTCGTGAAGGCGAACCATGCGGCGGCGACACCCACAGCCAGCAGGACCAGCACGCGCAGCGCTCTTCCCCGCGTGGTGCTTCGCACCGCCAGACCGACCGCGAGAATGAGGATGCTCATGAGTGCTGCAGTCCGCGACAGGCTCAGGACCACGTCCAGCATCAGGAGCAGCGGGAGGACCTTGCTCTGTCCTCGAGCGACCACCACGGCCAGCAACACCAGCGCCGCCAAAGCGAACGCTCGGGCGTCGTACACGTTTGATGCGCCGAGACCGCTCATCAGCACGGTGGCCAGGTAGACGACTCCGACGAACCAGCCGACCTTCTCGAGCTGCTCGAGAAGACGATCGGTCGCGGCGGATGAGCAGAGCCGGCCGGTCACGGCGATGCCGAGCACAAAGCCCAAGTACACCGTCACGTTCTGAATCCCGGCCGAGGACGGATTCAGGGGGATGGTGGCGACAGCCCACACCGCGAACAGGGTGAGCATCAAGGGGACGGGCGCACGGCCAGGGTGCGCGAAGCCCACGCCGTCGTACCAGCCCAAACCCCTGCTCAGCCATACGAAGACCATCACCACGACCGAGGCCATCGACAGCAGTCCAGCCAGGGACGTCGGCCCCGCAGAAATGCCGTTCGCGACGTCGATCACGACCAGCCAGCCGATAGCCAGGAACGCCAAGGGCGTTGGCCTCACACGAGAGAGGGCTTCGGTCGGCACCGGACCAGGCTAGTCGCGGGTCCGCGGCTCGTCAGACCTTCGCGCATGTGCGTACACGCTGCGCAGCGCTGCGGGCAACGCACTCAGGCCACGCCGAAGCCGCCTCAGGCGGGCCCGTGCCAACGCCGCACGGTCTGTCGAAAGGCTGGGGTCCGCCATCCGCAGCTCGTCGTCGGAGAGCACGGCGGCGTACCAGAGATAACGAGGCCAGGCGCGGGGTGGGAGGTGGCGCAGCTCCTCGACCCAGCTCACGGCAGTCGTGTCGGAGGGTTCGGTCCGGAGCCGCCAGGCCCGGAGGTCGGCGGCGGACGTCGAACCAAGACCGATCGTCGGCGCGCCGAGGGCGCGGAGGAAGGGGGCGGCGGTGTCGGCGGCGCCCAGGGTGCGGGCGAGCAGGGCCAGGTCACGGAGGTCCTCGGCGGTGAGCATGTCGCTCAGGCGTTGCTCGAGGTCGTGGAGGTCGACCTGGCGCGGGGCCGCGTGGGGGTCGCGGAGCGAGTGCAGGGCCAGGACCAGCGCGTGTCCGGCCAGGTCGGGAGCCGGGAGGTCCTGCTCGGCGACGCGGGCCGTCGTACGGCGGGGCCAGAGGGTCTCGAACACGGCCTGCGGGTCGGCGAAGAAACCGGGAAAGCGGTCGTGCAGGTCGAGCTCGCACGGCCACGACTCGTGGCGGTGGGTCAACGAGTGCTGCGGGAGGACGGTGGGCGAGAGGTAGGGGTTCTCGTCCACCCACCCCAGGTCGTCGAGGACCGCGGCGAGCAGGCCCCGACGCATCGGGTCCACCAGCACGTCGACGTCGACCGACGGACGGACCGGACGCAGGCCCTGCTCTGCGGCGACCGGGCCCTTGATGAAGAGCACCCGGACGTCGTGGTCGCGGGCGGCTCGGGCCACCAGCGCGTGCGCGAGGGGTACCGCCTCGGCCAGCGCGAGCTCGTGCGACGACGCGGACACGCGGTCAGCATAGGTGGGGGCGTGGTCTCGACACGCTCGACCGACGAGGGCTCAGCTGTCGTCCAGCTCGGCCAGGCCGTGGTCCGCGAGGGCCTGCAGCGTGGCGCGAGTGGCGGCGAGGGGGTCGATGCCGTCGGGCTCGCCGAACTCGGCGACGAGCTCGGCGGCGACGTCGGCGACCGGTGTCCACTCCTCGGGGAGCGCCGACCAGGCCCAGCTGGCCAGCTCCGAGAGGGCGACCACGTCGCCGTTCTCGGCGAACACCGCGGCCCGACCGTCCTCGAGGTACGAGTCGACGACCGGCAGGCGGCGCGCGCGGGTCACGGCCGGCCCGCCAGCAGCGCGTCGATCGTGGGTCTCAGCTCGGCTGCCTCGGTGTAGGTCACGCGGGCGATGCCGCCCACGTCGTGAGCCAGCGCCGCCAGGCGGTGCAGCGGGCGCTCGAGCAGCCGGGAGTACGACGACTGTGCGACCAGCTCGGTGATCCCGTCGACAGTCGCCAGTCGCTCCACGTCGACTCCCTCGCCCGACGTCAGGCGCCGCAGCTGGACGATCGCCCGGACCCGGAAC